>NZ_JABBXD010000003.1 GCF_014750655.1 Salinimonas profundi | reverse complement strand
AAAAACTTTATGAATCGTCGGTTGACACTCTTAACGAGTGCCCACACAGATTGTCTTGTTATAAATTGTTAAAGAACATTTTGCTTCGTTTCTCCCCGAAGCGGGACGCGCATTCTACGCGCTTGGTTTTCGTTGTCAACACCTTTTTGAAACTTAATTTCGAAGGTCTTGGAAAACCGCTTTTCATGTCGGCTTGCGCCTGTCTGATAAAGCCCTTCGACTGTCCTGCCTGTTGGCCTGTCCCGTCGAAGTGGTGCGCATTCTAGAGATCTGAGCCGCGCCGTCAACACTTAATTTCAAAAAACTGTCATATTGCGTTTGTTTGCTTATTTTTAGTTCAATTTCCAGTATCCGAGGCGTTTTCTAAGCTTAAACTTGCGCAGTAAGTTCATCGGTTTGGCTTTTAGCCTGCCCTTATAGTTAGTAATGAAGTCATCTACTGCCTCCAAAATCCTTTCACAATTATTACCGTCTCTGTGCGCTTCATGCTTTTCGGCAAAGTGTTTCACCTTATTCATTAAGGCATCAGGTCTTGTCATGGCTGTTTCAAGTGCGCTTCGTATTTCATCAGGTGAATCGACATTTATAAGGTGCGAACCAGGCGTGGTATTCCTTAATGTTACTACTGGCTTGTCCATCAGCATGAATTCAAGAATGATGGATGAGCTATCGCTTAACATGACATCAGCATTTTGAAAATCTTTGAGTCTTACATTATCAACAAACTTAACATTCTCATGCTCCTGAGCCAGAGCCCTATATTTGTTTAATAATGACTGGTCTTTAATTTTTGGATGGAAAGTGAGAATCCAGTTCCAGTCCTTTTCCTCAACTAATGCTCCTATCGTATCAACAAGTACAGGAGCAGATGAAATACCTTTGGTGAAGGTCGTTCCATACAATACGGTCGGCTTGTGGTTCTTCTCAAGTTCGTAGTGTTCGAAGTAAGGATCTACTTTGCTCCAGCCTGTTTCATAAACTTTAAAGAAACCATGTTTTTTTGACAGTTCCTTAAAGTACTCAGTACTGCTAGAGCCTTGGGTACAATACATATCAAACCATCCCCTAACAGCAAAGTGATCATCGGTTGACCTGCTCTTCTCTCCACGTTTACTTATAGGGTAACCATGAAATAGCTGAACATGAATTCCCGGAAACCAGGGATATATAACATTACCGGG
The DNA here is from genome assembly GCF_014750655.1 of Salinimonas profundi. GTDB lineage: Bacteria > Pseudomonadota > Gammaproteobacteria > Enterobacterales > Alteromonadaceae > Alteromonas > Alteromonas profundi_A. Next base: position 311,035 of record NZ_JABBXD010000003.1, on the reverse strand, counting down.
CGTAAAGGTTGCACATGCATCAAATTCAGCAACCTGTTCAAATGTCGTAAGCCTGAGTTCGTCTTCCGTCAATAAGTCGGGACATCCGGGTTCCAGATACCATGCAACATTATCGCCCCGCTTTCTAATCTCCTCCTGAAGAGGTCTCATTATTGAATATCCATATGACAACGAAGCAAAGAGAAGATAATTTTTTGTCATTACGTTATTTTAGCCTTATAGAAAGCGCGCGAAGATGTACCGATTATATGGCAGTTGTTGTTATTTTTAATACCCGTCGATGTTATCACTATTGTCGTCGGCTTATAGAGAGGATCTTATGTCACAGATATTAAGCGCATTTAAAGGAATTACCCCTGTTGTAGATGCTAGCAGTTACATTGCAGATTCTGTTCGTCTTGTCGGAGACATCGCCATCGGAAAAGACAGTAGCGTCTGGCATATGGTTGCCGGACGCGGTGATGTAAATTACATTCGAATTGGTGAGCGCACCAATATACAGGATGGGACCATTTTGCATGTAACCCGCCGCTCGTCAAACCTTCCTGAGGGCTTACCACTTATTATTGGCGATGATGTCACCGTCGGTCATAAATGTATGCTGCACGGTTGTACACTGGGAAACCGTATTTTAGTCGGGATGGGTGCAATCATAATGGATGGCGCGGTGGTAGAAGATGATGTCTTTATTGGTGCAGGTACACTCGTCCCCCCCAACAAGACGCTTGAAAGCGGCTATTTATATGTTGGCAATCCGATGCAAAAGAAGCGACCGCTTAAAGAAGAAGAAATTGCGTTTCTTAAGCGGTCAGCCATTAATTACGTTGAACTGAAGAACGATTATCTGGCTGAGTAGCTCAGCGCTTTCTTAATGATTCGATAACCGGTCTGGTTTGGGGCAGTTTTCCTGTCCATATAGTGAAAGCCGCGGCAGCCTGCTCCACCAGCATGCCCAATCCATCGGCGCTTTGTGTAGCGCCCTGTTTCTTAGCATGTTGCATAAATAGTGTCGGATCTTTGCTATATGCCATATCGTACGCCAGTTCACAGTGAATAAAGGAAATATGTTGTAAGTCAGGCAATTGATTGTGCAGACTGGCTGATGTTGAATTGATAATGATATCTGCGTCAAAAGACATTAATCCTGGTTTATCCAGCGCAATGCAGTGAGAAACATTCACCTCGTCACAAATTTGACTGGCGCGCGCCATTGTTCGGTTGGTGATAGCCAGTGTTTCAACACCGGCCTCCAGAAGCGGATGTATGGCCCCTCGCGCGGCGCCACCGGCACCAATGATTAACACCTTTTTGTCAGCCAGTTCAACGCCCTGATTCTGAATATCAGCCACCAACCCGATACCGTCAGTATTAAACCCCTGAAGTTGGCTGTCCTTTTTGTATAAGGTATTTACCGCGCCGGCCAGTTCAGCCGCTTTATTTAATGTGTCGGCCTGCTGCAGCGCCCTGCCCTTAAACGGCGCGGTAACATTACAGCCCACCGCATCAGCGTCATTAAAAAAAGTCGCGAAGGCATTTTCAAAGTCATTATCATCAGGCCCGATTTTTTCATAACTGATAGACAAGTTATGTTGTTCGGCAAACATCTGGTGGATGGTTGGTGATAAACTGTGTGCTATTGGATTTCCAAATACGGCAAATTTATTCATGGGGTTATTCAGCTTTTTGAAAAAAGATAAGCAGCCGGCAGCTGCATCAAACAGTGTTTATGAGGCTATCGGAGGAGAGCCCACTGTCAAGGCTATTGCGAATACTTTCTACGATATTATGGAAACGGACCCGATGGCGTCAGAATTACTGGCGATACATCCGCAACCGCTGAACCGAATCCGGCACGTATTTTTTCTGTATCTGCAAATGTGGATGGGCGGCCCGAATGATTTTGAAAAGCAATTCGGACATCCTCGTCTGCGAGCCCGCCATCTGCCTTTTACGGTTACCCCTTCGCTAAAGGCACAGTGGATGTATTGCATGCGAAAATCAATGATGACTCACGTATCTGACTTAACCCTGGCTAATCGTTTACTGGAGGCATTAGATAGCCTGGCAGAGCATATGATAAATCAACCCGATGATGCTAAAAAAGCGCCCTGAAGATTCAGAGCGCAAACTGGCGATGCCAGGACAAGCAAAGCGTCAGAATGTGTAGCCAATCGCAATCGTATATACCCAGGGATCGATTTCGATATCATTTACGTGGCCGCTTGCACCACTCACGTTAAAGGATGCTTCAGTATCAATATCAATCCATCTGACCGAGGTATTGATATGCCAGTTGTTGGCCAGCATGACATCTAACCCAAGTTGGGCAGAAAGCCCTACGCTGTCATCCAGTGACAAATCAGACAAACCTGCCTGACGATTAGCGCCCGTAAACTCTTCATCGTAAATAAAGGTGTAGTTTACGCCCGCCCCCACATATGGCTGCAGGACAGAGGCACTGTCATTGAAGTAATAATTCACTGTAAGTGTGGGCGGTAAATGCGTGACTTCTCCCAACTGGTTGCCAGTCCCCAGCGGATCTGCGATGTCAAAATCTACATCATGTTTGAAAGGCGTGGCTGCCAACAACTCAAGATTAAGATGGTCGGTAAAAAAGTACGCAATATTAAGGCCCAACTGCGTATTGCTGTCGATAGTCAGGCCTACGCCCAAATCAGTATCACCTGCAATGATCGTGGAGGAAGACTCGTCCGGCGCGACGGTGGTTGCGCCACCGCGAATGACGATATCGCCTTGCTCATAAGCAGCGGCGAAGCCAGAAGCAACGACGGAGAGGGCGAACAATGATGAAAGTAGTGCAAATTTCATGATGATTCTCTTGTTTAGAAGTCTGAGAACACCCTAAAAAATTTGCTGGTTGAGCGTGTTGATCTGGAACAAGTTTCAACAGATCCAACGGGTATGGCAGGAAAATTCATTGATATAGATCAACCTGCCACTTCCATTACCAGTCGGCAGGTTTGAGCCAGTCAGTGAGTTTTGCCTCCGGGCTTCCTGCCGCCGGCTGATAGCAGTATTCCCAGCGCGCAAGCGGTGGCATAGACATCAGGATAGATTCTGTGCGCCCTCCGGTTTGCAAACCGAACAATGTCCCTCTATCCCAAACCAAATTAAATTCAACATACCGGCCGCGCCGGTATAACTGAAATTCGCGTTCGCGCTGACCATATGCTGTAGACTTTCGACGCTCCACGATGGGCACGTAGGCATCCAGAAACGCGTTACCAATAGCCTGCATAAAGCCAAAACAGGAATCAAACTGCCAGTCATTCAGATCATCGAAGAATAATCCGCCCACCCCACGGGTTTCACCGCGATGTTTAAGATAGAAATATTCGTCGCACCATTTCTTGTAAGTAGGATAGACTTCTTCACCATAAGGAGCACACGCTTTTTTAGCAACATTGTGCCAGTGCTGAACATCCTCTTTGAACGGGTAGAAGGGTGTTAAATCAAATCCACCACCAAACCACCAGATAGGTTCTTCATCAGGCTTTTCGGCAATAAAAAATCGCACATTGGCATGAGAGGTAGGCACATAAGGATTATGCGGATGAATCACCAGCGAAACGCCCATTGCCTGAAAACTACGCCCCGCCAATTCAGGCCGTGACGCGGTCGCCGAGGCCGGGAGTTGCTCACCATTTACATGAGAAAAGTTGACGCCGCCCTGCTCTATTACAGCACCGTTTTTGAGCACCCGTGAGCGACCGCCGCCGCCCTCTTCCCGTTGCCAGGTATCTTCTTCGAAGTGGCCTTTGCCATCCACCAGCTCCAGGGTCTGGCAAATATTATCCTGCAGGGCTAACAGGTAAGCCTTTACCTGTTCAACCTGTTCTGATGTTACATCACTGGTCATATTAATCTCTGATTACGTGTCCGGTCTGTCCATCCCGAATAGTACTAGGGCGATTATGTCCACCAACACTACCCTCAACATAAGTAACATTGTTACCGAAATACTGCCTGGCTTGCGCTATATCCTTCGCTGGCGCTTCGCCTGACGGATTGGCACTTGTGGATACCAGCGGCTTGCCCAGTTTTTCGCAGAGCTCCCTGACCACAGGATGGTCAGTTACCCGAACCGCAATAGTGTCATGCTCACCGGTAATCCAAGCCGGGGCACTGCTTGACTTAGGCAGAAGCCATGTCACGGGACCTGGCCAACTGGAAAATATCTCCGTACGCTTATCCAGCCTGACGGCATTGTCGTTGACGTAGGGCAATAGCCGCGAATACGTATCGGCAATGAGTATCATGCCTTTTTCTGCAGGCCGGTTTTTAAGCGCCAGCAGCGCGTCTACCGCTGCTTTATTATCAGGATCACAACCAATTCCCATCACAGCTTCGGTGGGATAGACAAGTAATTTGCCAGCAGCAAATGCGGCAACAATGGGATCTTCGCTGGTCGACTCACTTTGCATCGATATTTCTCTGTTTCACTATTCAGCTTGTTTGTAATCACATAATGGCTGCGGACAGCACACCTGGCCTTTCTTTTTGATCAGCAGTTGCCAGCCGCAGTCTGGGCACGAGCCCGCCACCGGCGCGAAATTTACCACATATCGGCAGGTAGGATAATTATCACAGGCAAAAAAACGCTTTCCATATTTGTTTGTACGCTCGATGATGTGCCCTTTCTGGCACTTCGGACAGGAAAGCTGAGTATCTTCCTGCGTTTTAATCGGCTCTATATGATGACATTCCGGAAAGTTAGTACAGCCGATAAACATACCGTAACGACCATTTTTAATTGCCATGACTGCACCACAATCCGGACAAGCAGTTTGAGGAATTTCTTTTAAAACTGACGTCGGGTTATCATGTAATGGCTTACTAAAGGTGCAGGTTGGATAGGCTGAGCAGCCTAGGAAAGGACCGGTTTTACCGTTTCGAATATGAAGTGGATTTTCACATTCTGGGCATGTCCCAAAGTCATGCGCCGGTCCGTCAAACAGGGAATGATCAATTTTTGACATTACGTGGTCAGAAGACCCTCCGCATTAGTGCAGTACGCCGTCTGATTCTTCAAATAACAAATCTTCCATCTGAGCGTACGCGTTTTCTTTACCGGGTACGTTAAACAATACCATCAGCACAACCCATTTCAGATCTTCGAGACAGAATTCTGCTGAGTCGATTTCCATCACCCGATCGATAACCATTTCGCGGGTGCTGGCATCAATGACACCAACCTGCTCAAGGAATAGCAAAAATCCGCGGCACTCAACATCCAGACGCATCTGTTCTTCATGCGTGTAGATACGGCTCAGGCTAGAAGAGATCCCTTTGCAAAAATAGGGCTTTATATCCGTTTCCTGTAACGCAGCAAGCTTTTCAAGCCACGCTAACGCTTTATAGATTTCATCGTGATGAAAACCCGCACGCACAAGTTCATCGGTGAGTTCGTCCTGATCGACCCGAATTTCCGTTTCACTGTGAATGAAGTTTTCAAAAAGATACATGAGGATGTCGAACATGTTATTTCCCCCTCAACTTAACGTAGCCACCAGGAACAGTGGTTACCAGGCCACGCAGCTCGTATTGTAATAATGTTGCCAGCACTTGTGATACCGGCAGGTTGCTGCGCTCACAGATGATGTCCACACTCGTGACATCATGATTCACACTAGCTAATATTTTATCGGTTGCCAAGCTTTCCCCATGAGTTTTTTGTTCGCTCATCATTGTAACACCTTCCTCTGGCAGCACTTTTTGTACAGGAAAGTCGAGTTCCATCAGAATATCCTGAACATTTGTGACCAGTATAGCACCTTGTTTGAGCAAGTGATGACAGCCCTGTGTAAGCGGGTTATCAATGCTTCCGGGGATTGCAAAAACATCACGCCCTAGATTTGCGGCCATATTTGCAGTTATCAAGGTGCCGCTCTTAATCGTTGCCTCAACCACCAGCGTTCCGTGACTCATGGCAGCAATGATGCGATTACGTCTGGGAAAGTGCTGTGCCCGTGGCGGCGTACCGGGCCAGAACTCTGAAACAATGGCACCGTTACTCTGCAATATCTGTTCGTACAAATGCTGATTGCGGCGAGGATAAACGCTATCAGGCCCCGTCCCCACTACCGCTACTGTTACCCCTTCACCGTTTAACGCGCCGCGATGCGCAGCGGCATCAATACCGGCAGCCAGTCCGCTGATTATACCAACGCCTGCCTGACTGAGCTGACGTGCCATTCTGTCAGCCAGCGCCAGGCCATGGGGGGAAGCTCTGCGACTGCCCACAATGGCAAGGTAATGATTCAGCAATGCATTTATGTTCCCGCTAATGAATAAGACAAGCGGCGGCGAGCTAAGTTGCCTGAGCATTGCCGGAAACCACTCACTGTCATAGCTGATAATGTGATGTGCCGGGCTTTGTTGTTGCCACGCCATGGCGCTTTCAATTTTGCGATGGTCGATATTATCCAATAACGTGTTGAGCGTTGAGCGAAGTGATTCATCAATGTCCCCGAAGTTACGGGCAACAAGGTCATCTGCGCTGATTTTCAGCGTATTAAGAATGTTAAGCCAACGGGCAGGAGACATTTTTGGCACTGAGGCCAAAGCAAGATAGCTGTAAAGTTGCGAGGATGAATCAGACGTAAGCATCGTATCTCATATCGGCAAGATACGATGCTTAGCCCGGTATTACCTTCATAGATTCAGAAGGTATCAGTGGGTGTTAAGGGTTAGCCACGATATCGCCGTTTTTAACCATCTCCCTGGCACGGGTAATAATGCCGTAACTTGCTTTTTCAAAGGTTTTGAAAATAACCAGTTCTCCGACTTTGAGAGCTGGCTGTATAACGGTAGAGCCATCATTAAATGTACTTTTCACCGCATTTGACTCACTGGCATAGCGCGGCTCATCACCATCAATGATGTCAGGGCCCTGCGCATAAATGCCCATCACCGTACCTGGCTGAATCTCTTCCTGGCCCAGGTCGACCACAACGACATCATTTTTGCCCAGTAACTCATGTTGATGCAGGTTGCCCACAACATGCGCCCGATGCGAGGTCGCCGGCTGCAGGATCATATCCTGAGGTTCTGGCGTTTTACCTGAGAAAAGGCGATCGCCGCGACGCGCTTCCAGGTTTGAGTTATCGACTTTTACCAGCCATTGGCTTGGAATGTTGCTCTCTACCATTTTGGCATTGGCAATGTGGTGTATCTGAATGCCTAATACATTGCCGTCCATGTCTTCGATAGTAGACTGCTTTCTTACCACACGATACTGATCCTCAGGACGGCCATAACTGCGGCTTAGTACCAAATCATCACTGGTAAAACGAATGCCGCCACGCTGGTTACCCAGCAAATGCGGCAGTATTTCGTATTTATCTTTAGCGATAATTTCATTCTGGTTCACATAAGGGGCAATCGCAGACCAGGGTAAGGTGTTGATAGGCGCTGGCTTGGTTTGCTTCTGGGTGCTGGGGGTCAGTGTCAGACGTTTTTTCTCACGGGCAACTTCCAGGACCGGCTGTCCATCCACCATACGAATTCGTAATACATCGCCCGGATAAATCAAATGCGGGTTAACAATCTGCGTATTGGTTCGCCACAACTGAGGCCATAACCAGGGCTTGTCTAAAAACAGGTTAGCAATATCCCAAAGAGTATCGTCTTTTTTCACCGTATAGGTCTTGGGCGCATCGTCTTTGAGCGTTACCGCGGCCTGTACGACTGAGAGGGGCAATAGCACCAACGCCACCAGCCAGTGACGCCATGCGCGTTTCCCTTTTACGTTTTGCGGGCGACCAGTCATGCTTGTTTACCTTTCCTATTGTTGATTTTTCACGCAGCGCCTCTATATCGGCTATATAATGAGATAATTCAGTTGCCGGATAAAAAACTGCACGTATAGCTGTTATACGGTAGAATAGTACTCATTATTCCGGTGTAAATAATGCTGGCAGTTGGATCGTATATTAATTCATAAGCGAGAGTGTAATAACGACAGATGGCGATATTAGACGTATTACGTTTCCCCGACGAGCGGTTGCGCAATGTTGCAAAACCGGTTGAAACGGTAAACGATGAAATAAAACAGTTAGTCTCAGACATGTTCGAAACCATGCGCGATGAAAAAGGCATTGGTCTTGCGGCAACGCAGGTCGATCGGCATGTGCAGGTAGTCGTGATGGATGTGTCTGAAAATCAGGATGAGCCACGGGTCTTTATTAACCCGGAGATTACTGAAAAGCAAGGCAGCACTATCAGCGAGGAAGGCTGTCTTTCTGTACCCGGTAACTACGCTAAGGTAGAGCGTGCTGAGGCTGTTAAGATAACCGCGCTGAATGAACACGGCGAGTCTTTCGAGCTTGAGGCAGATGGCTTACTGGCAATCTGTATTCAACACGAACTGGACCATTTGAAAGGTAAGCTTTTTGTCGACTATCTGTCGCCACTAAAGCGCCAGCGTATTCGTAAAAAGCTTGAGAAAGAAGCCCGTCTGGCAGCGAAAGCATAAGGAGTTCTGTGGCAAATTCTCTTCGCATTATTTTTGCCGGCACCCCGGATTTTGCCGCTGATCATCTGCGGGCGTTGCTGGATACAGAGCACCAGGTTTTAGCGGTATACACACAACCTGACCGCCCTGCAGGCAGAGGCAAAAAACTCACCGCCAGTCCGGTAAAGCAATTAGCGACTTCCCGCGATATCCCTGTCTATCAGCCGTCATCGTTGAAAAACGAACAGGCGCAGTCTGAGCTTCAAAATATCCAGGCAGATATTATGGTGGTGGTGGCCTATGGTCTGATTCTTCCCAAAGCGGTGCTCACTACACCGCCGCTGGGCTGTATCAATGTTCACGGCTCTATTTTGCCCAAATGGCGTGGTGCAGCACCAATACAACGTGCTCTGTGGGCCGGTGATACGCAAACCGGTGTCACCATCATGCAGATGGATGAAGGGCTGGATACCGGTGACATGCTGCATATTGATACCCTGCCAATAACATCCGATGACACCAGTGCAACCCTTTATGACAAGCTGGCGGTTCTTGGTCCCGAAGCACTCGTTCATGTACTGAATAGTCTTGACGCTTTGACCCCGGAAAAACAGGATGAAGCACAAGCCACCTATGCCAAAAAGCTGTCTAAAGAAGAAGCTAAAATTGACTGGACGCAACCTGCTGTGCAGTTAGAACGGAATATTCGGGCGTTTAACCCCTGGCCTGTCGCCTGGGCAGATATTGCCGGAAACAAGGTAAAGATCTGGGCGGCAGATGTAGAGCCTACTTCTGTGAACCTGCCCCCGGGTACCATTTCGCATGCAGATAAACACGGTATTGTCGTGGCATGTGGTGAACAACAACTGAAGATCACCAGCCTGCAAATTCCCGGTAAAAAACCACTGAATGCAGCCGAAGTACTCAACGCCAGAAAAGAGTGGTTTACAGTAAACCAGATAATAGGTGGAAAAACTCAGGCATGAACGCCCCACTACCTCGTAAGAAAAACCTGCGCGGCGACGCCGCCTGGGTTATTTTTCAGATCTTAGAAAACGGCAAATCGTCCCGGGATTGTCTGGCTAAAGTTCAGCAGCGCCACAGTAGCAAAGATAGCGCCTGGTTGCAGGAAATGACCATGGGCACCATGCGTCAGCTTCCTCAGTTACAAATTTGGTTACGCCACTTGCTGGATAAACCGTTAAAAGGCAACAAAAAAATCCTTGAGCATTTGATGATGCTGGGATTTTATCAACTGGCATTTTCCCGCGTATCACCTCACGCCGCCGTCGCTGAAACAGTAAACGCGGCGCCAGCACTGGGCGGTGATAGCCTCAAAGGACTGGTAAATGCGGTGTTACGCAATTTTCAGCGTCAGGAAATGCACACACAGTTAAGTGACGATCCGATTGTAAAAAGCGGCTTGCCTAAATGGCTCTATCAGGCGCTATCCAAGCAGTATGGAGATAATGCTGATGGATTGCGGGCACAGGCTAATGCTATTGCCCCCCTCTGGTTGCGCATTAATGCGCGAAAGATTTCACGTCAGGCGTATTCGGATATGCTCACAGAGGCTGGGGTTGAGCATTCGTTGAGCGGTGATCACCCCCAGGCCATTATCGTACAAAGTCGCACTGATGTTGTCAGCTTGCCTGGCTTCACTGACGGCCTGTTCGCGGTTCAGGATGGTGCAGCGCAACTGGCAGCATATTATCTTGGCGCACAGGACGGCGACCGAATACTGGACTGCTGCGCAGCCCCGGGCGGTAAAACCGGCCATATTATTGAAACAACAACGCATTTGCAGTCGATAATTGCGCTAGATTCTGACGGTAAGCGCCTAACCAGAGTTAAAGAGAACATGCGCCGGCTGGGGCACACTGCCACCATTGTAGAAGGTGATGCAGCCAAGCCTGCTGACTGGTGGGATGGCAAACACTTTGACCGAATTCTGCTGGATGCTCCCTGCTCTGCTACCGGTGTGATACGCCGACATCCGGATATCCGCTGGTTAAGAAAAAAGAGCGACATTGACGCTCTGATAGATTTGCAGGCATCCATTCTTGATGCACTGTGGCCTCTTGTAAAACCAAGCGGCACATTGCTCTATGCGACCTGCTCAGTGTTACAGGTTGAAAACAGCGAGCAGATGAGGCGCTTCTTAGCACGCTATGAAGATGCATCATTACAGCCTTTAACAGCAACAGACACCATGGAAATGCCAGGCAGACAAATTCTACCCGGCGAGCAACAAATGGATGGTTTCTATTATTGCAGACTGTTAAAGTCTTCCAATTAAATCAATCAGTAGAGCGATAACAGAGTCTAATGAAAATTATCATCCTTGGAGCCGGACAGGTTGGCGGTACACTGGCGGAAAACCTGGTTGGTGAAAAAAATGAAATTACTGTTATCGACTCAGATCCCAACCGACTTCGCTCACTGCAGGATCGCCTGGATTTACAGGTCGTCGTGGGCGTTGGTTCGCACCCTGATATTTTAAAAAAGGCCGGCGCCGAAGACGCTGATATGCTTATTGCTGTGACCAACAGCGATGAAAGTAATATGCTGGCATGTCAGGTCGCCTATAGCTTATTCAAAACACCGACCAAAATCGCCCGGGTGCGTTCTGAGCAATACATTATCTATCAGGAACAGCTATATAAGCAGCAGGATATCCCTGTTGATCACATCATCGCACCTGAACAACTGGTGACAAAGGCTATTAAGCGTCTTATCGATTACCCGGGTGCGCTGCAAGTTGTAGAGTTTGCTGAAGGCAAAGCCAGTCTCGTAGCCGTTAAAGCCTATTATGGCGGTCTGCTGGTGGGCCATGCGTTATCAGCATTAAAAGAACACATGCCCAATGTTGAAACCCGCGTAGCCGCCATTTATCGTCGTGGCCGCCCTATCCGTCCCCTGGGCACCACGGTCATAGAAGCCGATGATGAAGTCTTTTTCATCGCCGCAACCAAGCATATCCGCGCAGTAATGAGTGAGCTGCAAAAGCTGGAGTCCAGCTACAAGCGTATTATGATCGCCGGCGGGGGATTGATTGGTGCCGGGCTGGCAAAGCGGCTTGAGCATAATCACAACGTTAAACTTATCGAGTTTGATCGCGAGCGCGCTCAGTATCTTTCAGCGCATCTGGACAAGACCATTGTGTTTTGCGGTGATGCCTCAGATCCGGAACTGCTTACCGAAGAAAGTATTGAAGATGTGGATGCGTTCATCGCGGTGACCAATGACGATGAAGCGAACATTATGTCTGCGATGCTGGCCAAACGTATGGGCGCCCAAAAAGCGATGGTGCTGATTCAACGCAGTGCTTATGTTGATCTGGTGCAGGGCGGTGAAATTGATATTGCGTTTTCACCTCAACAGGCAACCATCTCAGCATTGCTGACACATATTCGTCGCGGCGATATAGTTAATGTGTACTCACTTCGCCGCGGTGCCGCGGAAGCTATAGAAGCCATTGCGCATGGCGATGAAAATACCTCGCGTGTAGTTGGCCGCGAGATTGGCGATATTAAGCTTCCACCTGGTACCACCATCGGTGCGGTCGTGCGCGATGATCAGGTGATTATTGCTCACAGTGATACCGTCATTGAAGCCAATGACCATGTGATCCTGTTTCTGGTAGATAAGAAATACATTAATGATGTGGAAAAAATCTTCCAGCCCAGCGCGTTTTTCTTTGGTTAAAAAGCCAGGGTGGCGCAGCGGGATTTAGCTGCGCCAGAATGTGGGCGAGAATAGCACCAGAAGCGAAAATACTTCCAGCCGCCCGAATAACATCGCACTGACCAGAATCCACTTCCCTGAATCTGATACTTCAGAATAGTTTGCCGCCACACTGCCCAGTCCGGGGCCCAGGTTATTAAGCGTCGCCGCGGTTGCTGTAAAAGCAGAGATATTGTCCAGCCCGCTGGCTATCATCCCCAGCATGATGATGACAAATACGATGGCATAAGCTGAGAAGAACCCCCATACCGCTTCCACCACTCTGTCTGGCATGGCCCGCTCGCCCAGCTTTACGGAGTACACTGCTTTAGGATGGATAAGACGGTCTATTTCGCGCTTGCCCTGAAGATAAAGCAGAAACACACGAATCACTTTTAACCCGCCACCGGTTGAACCGGCACACCCACCAATAAAGCTGGCAAAGATAAGCAGGATGGGCAGAAATGTCGGCCAGGAAGCAAAATCTGTGGTGGCAAAGCCAGCGGTGGTCCCAATTGAGACCGCCTGAATCATCGCCTGATCCAGCGCTTCTTCTGCTGAAGTGTAATAGCCTGTCAGTACCAGTGTTAAAAAGCAGACCAGAATCAGCGTCGCCTGAATAGTGAAAAACGCCTTAAACTCTGGGTCCTGAAAGTAGTTTTTGAAGGAACGCGCGGTTGCCGCGGTGTAATGCAGTGAAAAGTTTAGTGCAGCAATCAGCAGAAATACCGAACAAATGACGTTGATCGTCGGGCTTTGAAAGTAGCCCAGGCTGGCATCGTGGGTGGAAAACCCGCCGATGGCAACGGTCGAAAATGCATGGCATATAGCATCAAACCAGCTCATGCCGGCCAGCCAGTACGACACCGTACAGGCGATAGTCAGTGACAGATAGATATACCAAAGATGCTTAGCAGTATCTGCGATACGCGGCGTCATTTTAGAATCTTTCACCGGGCCAGGCATCTCGGCACGGTATAACTGCATTCCCCCCACACCCAGAATCGGCAGAATAGCGACGGCCAATACGATGATACCCATCCCGCCGAACCATTGAAGCTGTTGGCGATAAAACTGGATAGAGTGTGGGAGAAACTCTATGCCCTGAATCACCGTGGCACCGGTGGTGGTTAGTCCTGAAAACGATTCAAAAAATGCATCCGTCACCGTCATGCTTGGTTGTTCAAGCAATATGAAAGGAATGGCACCAAAGCTTGCCAGTACCGCCCAGAATAAAGCGACAATTAAAAAGCCTTCTTTGGCACGCAGATCCTGACGGTGTTCGCGGTTGGGATACCACATGGCCGTGCCAGTGAGCACACACAAAATAAACGCCATAATAAAAGGCACACCGCTGCCATCCTGATAAAGCAGCGACACCAGGGCGGGCGGTATCATGGTGACACTAAACAGTGCGACCAACAGTCCAAGTATGCGTACAATCGCACGATAGTGCATGTTTTCTCAAAAGCCTTGTTATTATTAGTAAAAAATCACCATCTTGTGTTTTTTAAAGACAGCGGTTTTTATTATGCGAAGAACCGGGCGAAAGGAAAAGCGTATTTCGCCCAGAAAAAGGCTTTATTGCATCGACAGAACGGTTTCAACCATCTTGTTCAGGCCTGCTTCTGCCTCTAAAATGTCCTCTGCGAGCATATACGCCGGTGTCGTTACCAGCTTTCGGTCCGAGTCTACCACGATCTCATCAACAGCACACTCGACATGCTGCGCCCCCAATTCCTCAATTGTCTGCGCTGTCGATGTATCATTGCCGATGGTTAATTTTACCTTATTACCATAGACAGAAGCTGCCAGAGCAGGCGCAATACAGGCATAGCCGGCAGGCTTACCGCTTTGCGCGAAGGCTTTGCATACTTTAAGTACGTCCTCATCTGGCTGACTGTCCGCGCCATCTACGGCAAACGTACACAGGTTTTTAGCGGCACCAAAACCACCGGGAATAATTAGCGCATCAAAGGCTTCAGGATCACACTCGGTGACTGGCTTGATTTCACCGCGTGCAAGTCGTGCTGACTCAACCAGAACGTTTCGTTTCTCGCCCTCTGCCACCTCACCGCTCAGGTGATTAATAACATGAAGCTGCTCTTTGTCCGGTGCAAAACATTGATATTGTGCGCCAGCCCGGCGAATGGCGAGTAACGAAATGACCGTTTCATACAATTCAGAGCCATCAAAAACACCACTTCCGCTTAATATGACTGCTACATTTTTCATTATTGCCTCCTAGCCGTTTGTACCGTTGCCTTATACCGTTTCAGTAAAAAAAACGAACAAAGCGGTTAAAAAAAGATCTTAGATATCGCTTAGCCTGACAAAATCAGTATGCTACATTACTTCACCGTTTCGGCAACTTACGAAACCTGAGAATAAGAATAATCACTAAGTTATCCACATTTTAAAGGAATAAATTTTACGCAGGGCAGCGGATCACAAAATCCTCTACAAACCAAGAGATTTCTGATCTTCCCTTCTTTACCACTTGCCTGAATCAAGGCTTGTGTGGATCGCGCTTGTCTGTTAGATCACAAACTTATCCACAGGCGATCATAAGTTATTCATGCTCTTTGTAGCGATCCCACACCGCCTATGGCATGCTTGCGTCTATTCTCGTCCCTATAACGAAGGCTTATGGCAACTATTCAAAGACCTCCATTTATTCTGGTGGACGGATCGTCCTATCTGTTCAGAGCATTTCATGGGTTACCGCCCCTGACGAATTCTAAAGGTCAGGATACGGGTGCGATCTATGGTGTGATCAATATGCTTCGCAGTCTGATAAAGCAGTACAATCCTTCTAATATCGCTGTCGTTTTTGATGCTAAAGGTAAAACCTTTCGCGATGATATTTATAAAGAGTATAAAGCTAATCGCCCTCCTATGCCGGAGGAGCTTGGTTCTCAGATCAAACCTTTGCACGAAATAATTCGCGCCATGGGGCTGCCGATTATTGTTGAGGAAGGTGTTGAAGCCGATGATGTCATTGGTACCCTCGCCCGGATCGCCACAGAAAAAGGCATTGATACGGTGATCAGTACCGGCGATAAAGATATGGCGCAGCTGGTGAACAAACACATTACCCTGATCAACACGATGACCAACCAGGTGATGGATGTTGATGGCGTTAAAGAAAAGTTTGGTATTCCTCCTGAACTGGTTATCGATTTTCTGGCACTCAAGGGAGATAAAGTCGACAACATTCCAGGGGTTCCCGGTGTAGGCGATAAGAGTGCTCAGGCGCTTCTAAATGGTATTGGCGGAATTGATGAGATTTATAAGAATCTGGATAAAATTGCCGAGCTGAACTTTCGGGGCAGCAAATCCATGGCGGCCAAAATGCAGGAGCACGAGGAACAAGCCCGCCTGTCCTATGAGTTAGCGACGATAAAGTGCGATGTCGAGATGGAGTTCTGCCCGGAAACACTCATTCCCACCGAGCAGGACAATCACAAGCTGGAAATCTTATTCACTGAATATGAGTTTAAACGCTGGTTGAATGAAGTGTCTTCTGAGGCTGCGGCAGAAGCGTCCGAAGAAACGACGACGAGCACGCCCGCACAAAAAATTGATAACAGTGAATACGAAACCATTTTTGACAAAGACACACTTTCAACGTGGATTGAAACACTGAAAAAAGCACCGCTTTTTGCCTTTGATACAGAAACCACCAGCCTTAATTATATGGAAGCAGAACTGGTCGGTATCAGTGTCTGCGCCGAGCCGGGCAAAGCGG
Organism: Salinimonas profundi; assembly: GCF_014750655.1. Taxonomy (GTDB): domain Bacteria; phylum Pseudomonadota; class Gammaproteobacteria; order Enterobacterales; family Alteromonadaceae; genus Alteromonas; species Alteromonas profundi_A. Next base: position 295,082 of record NZ_JABBXD010000003.1, on the reverse strand, counting down.
CGTATATCCCGGTTGCACACGATTATCCCGGCGCGCCGGATCAACTGGACAGGGACTGGGTGTTGGAACAATTCAAGCCCCTGCTGGAGGATCCGGACATTAAGAAAGTCGGACAGCACATCAAATATGATAAAAATGTGCTGGCCAATTACGATATTAATCTACAGGGCATCGCATTTGATACGATGCTTGAGTCGTATGTGCTCAACAGCACAGCAAGTCGTCATGATATGGATACACTGGCGCTCGCTCACCTTGACCATAAAACGATTCATTTTGAAGATATTGCCGGTAAAGGCGCTAAGCAACTTACCTTTAATCAGATTGATTTAGAGCAGGCTGCGCCGTATGCCGCCGAAGATGCTGATATTACGCTTCGTCTTCATCAGGTTTTGTGGGAAAAACTGAGCAAAGAAGACAAGCTTAAAGCGATTTTGCTGGATGTTGAGGTACCACTTGCCAGTGTGCTGTCCCGAATGGAACAGCTTGGTGTTTATATTGACAGCCAGCAGCTTGGTCAGCACAGCCAGGATCTCGCCAAGCGCATTGATGAACTTGAAAAGACTGTCCATGAAGAAGCTGGCGAACCGTTTAACCTTGGTTCAACCAAACAGCTGCAACAGATTTTGTTTGAGAAGCTGGAGCTACCGGTTATCAAGAAAACCCCAAAAGGTGCCCCGTCTACATCTGAAGAAGTACTGCAGGAACTGGCACTGGAATACCCTATTCCTAAGATGATCATGGAATATCGGGGTTTAACGAAATTGAAGAACACCTACACCGATAAGCTTCCCAAGATGATTTGTCATCGTACCGGTCGTGTTCATACCTCTTATCATCAGGCCGTTACAGCTACCGGGCGGTTGTCCTCTACAGAGCCCAACCTTCAGAACATTCCCATTCGTAATGAAGAAGGACGGCGTGTTCGTCAGGCATTCGTTCCGCGGGAGGGCTACAAGATTGTGGCGGCGGACTATTCACAGATAGAACTACGCATTATGGCGCATTTATCCCAGGATAAAGGATTACTGGATGCCTTTTCTCAGGGCAAAGATATTCACCGGGCGACGGCAGCTGAGGTATTTGCTCAAAAGCTTGATGATGTCACCGCTGAGCAGCGTCGAAGTGCTAAGGCAATTAATTTTGGGTTAATTTACGGCATGTCGGCATTTGGGCTGTCGAAACAACTGAATATTCCGCGTAATGAAGCGCAAGAATATATGGACCTTTATTTTGAACGCTATCCGGGCGTATTGAAATACATGGACGATACCCGCGCGCTGGCCAAAGAGAAAGGCTATGTAGAGACCGTATTTGGTCGCAGACTGTATCTGCCGGATATCAAGGCCAGTAACGGTGCAAGACGCAAGGGCGCAGAGCGTGCCGCCATTAATGCGCCAATGCAGGGAACGGCAGCGGATATCATCAAGATGGCCATGATTAAAGTGGATGAGTGGATCCAGTCAAACAATACCGATGATATCTACATGATGATGCAGGTGCATGATGAACTGGTATTTGAAATCAAAGATGACCAGGTAGACGCAGCATCTGAGAAAATTGTCTCTTTGATGGAGAATGCTGCCACCCTTTCTGTACCGCTAGAGGTCGAGGCAGGTCAAGGTAAAAACTGGGACGAAGCGCATTAAATGGTAATAATATTACACATTTAACGTTTCACGTGGAACAAGCCGTACCTTTTTGGTAATAAAATTACACAAAATCCTTGCGTTTTAGAGTGTGTATTGTAACCTTATTACCGTAGGGTACAGAGGTGAGAAAGCTGTTTTCAAACCTTTGCTTTAACCCCGGCCTATGTTGCCGGGGTTTTTTTATGCCTGAAGAAAAGTAACGACCTAACTCTATGATTTATCAATCATTTAAAAATTTTTATCACTTTTCTTCATTTTTATGGAACTAATTGCCAGACACGCCACTCTTACTTGTGGTTTTTATGTGTTTTCTCTCATTATTTTGGCCCCATCTTTTGATGGGGCTTTCTTTTATCCACAACACGTTATTCGCTTTTATCCAGTGAAAACCACTTCATTATCATACGCTCAAGTTCTGGCAGCCCCTGCTTGGACAGGGCAGAAAATGTTTGAACGGTGACATCACCCATAAATGCCAACGCGGCCTCTTCTGCCATCATTAACTGTTCTTTGCGTTTGCCCGACTTCAACTTGTCAGATTTGGTCAATACGGCCAGTACCGGAATGCCCGCATCAACAGCCCAATAGATAAGATCCTGGTCTAAATCTTTAAACGGGTGACGGATATCCATCAATACCACCAAACCTTTAAGGCTTTTGCGCTTTTGCAGATATTCACCTAAAGACTGCTGCCATTTTTTCTTCATCGCCAAAGGGACCTGAGCAAACCCATACCCTGGCAAGTCAATCAGGCGCCGCTCTTCATCCAGTTCAAACACATTTATCATTTGTGTACGTCCTGGCGTTTTACTGGTCCTGGCCAGGTTTTTCTGGCGTGTTAAGGCATTAAGCGCACTGGATTTACCCGCATTTGAGCGGCCTGCAAACGCAACTTCGACACCTTCATCATGTTTTAGATGACGAATGTCAGGCGCGCTGGTAGAAAAAGTGGCTTTGGTAAAATACGTCATCGTTGTCTCCAACCGGACTACTTAAATTATTTGTTAATTTTGTCACCAGAATTGTACATTTTTGCACCTACCCTTTAGTATGGAAAAGGTTTTTCTGGCATAGTAAATGTGCTAAATAACTATAATACCACGTATATCCGCTGAACCGCTGGATCCTTTACGGAAGATTACTTATGAAAAAACTGTGTTTGTTAGCGTGTTTAACTTTTAGTCTGACAACAGAAGCACAAACGCCTGGTGATGCTGAAGCAGGAAAGCAAAAGGCTACCACGTGCGCGGCCTGTCACGGGCCTGATGGTAACAGTGCAATTCCGATGAATCCAAAGCTGGCAGGTCAGCACGCCAACTATCTGGTTAAGCAGCTAAAAGAGTTCAAGCTGGCTTCACAAACCGGTGGTGAAGAAGGCAGAAATAATGCTGTTATGAATGGCATGGCAGCCCCCCTTTCTGAACAGGACATGCAGGATATTGCAGCTTATTATTCTGAACAGACCTTAAAAGAAGGGACTACCCCAGAAGACGTTATCGAACCGGGTGAGGCTCTTTATCGGGGTGGAGATTTGGAGCGTGGTATTACCGCGTGCATGGCCTGTCACGGACCACGGGGTAATGGTATGCAATTAGCCGGTTTCCCGGACATCAGCGGACAGCATACTGATTATCTGGCCGCTCAGCTTAAAGCCTTCAGAAATGGCACCCGCCATAATGATATGAATGGCATGATGCGTGATATTGCGATGAAGTTATCCGACAAAGATATCGATATTCTGTCGAAATATCTGGCTGGATTACATTAAAAAAACCTTTTACAACAGCAACATGTTAATTATCTGTTAACGCAGGTGTTGTAATCGCTCGCAGATCGTGTAAGCTATTTTGCGAGTTTTGAGGGATTCACACAGTGTTGACCGCAAAATGAATAATAATAAGAAATCCATGGATGAACGGAAAAAGCGTCAGGAAGGCCCTAAACAACAAATGCCGCTCTGTAAAAAAGAATAAAAAGGGGAGCACTTCTAGCATTGGAAGCAACAAAAAGCACATGAGGTGCAAACGGGAGAAGTGTCATCTGACACTAAAATATAGAGGTGATGGCCGTTGGTCATCACCTTTTTTCTTATCTGAAATTTGATATGTCATTAAACTGCCCTCTTTGTCTTCACCACGAACCCGTTTTTTACCATCAGGATAAACAGCGCGATTATTATCAGTGCACGGTATGCTCGCTGGTATTTGTTCCTCCTGCGCACCACCCTTCGCAAAAGCGTGAACTTAGTGAATATCAGTTACATGAAAATGATAACGATGACCCGGGTTATCGGCGGTTCTTATCAAAAGCGGCGTTACCTTTACTGCAGCGAGTAACCTCGCTGTCCCGCGGACTGGACTTCGGGTGCGGACCGGCGCCGGTGCTGGCACAGATGCTCTTAGAAGAGGGACATACCATGTCAGTCTATGATCCTTTTTTTCATCCGGATGACAGTGTCCTTGCACCTTCCTATGATTTCATAACCTGTACAGAGGCGATCGAGCACTTTCACACGCCGTATCAGGAACTGATGCTACTCGATTCGTTGCTCAAGCAGGGAGGCTGGTTATGCATTATGACCAAGCGGGTACTAGACAAAACCCGGTTTGCCAGCTGGCATTATAAAAATGATCCCACCCACGTAAGCTTCTTTAGTGATGAAACCTTTCGTTATCTGGGCGAAAAGTATCATTATACTGTGCACCTGGTGGCATCGGATGTCGTATTAATGCACAAGCAAAGTTATAATAGCCATTCTTAATTTCACCAAACAGACAGAGGAATTATGCCTCGCAGCAAAAAATCCAGAAAAGTCGGGCAGATAGGCGTTCGTAAAGATCCAGATTGGAAGCCTGCACGCCCTAGTGTTCCCACAGGTAAAAAGCCAGGTAAAGGTAAACAGCCCGGTAACCGGAATGCTGTAGAACAAGCCAAATCAAAAGGCGGTGGCAGCAAAGCAAAACGGGACCCGCGGTTAGGCAGCAAACGCCCTGTCCCATTGGTCAAGTCTCAGGCAAAAAAATACGCCACGCCAGCCGAGGAACTTGCTGCGTTAGAGGCAGACAACAAACTGGCATTGTTACTGGATAAGCTGGATAACGGTGACACGATTTCTGCGCAAGAACAGCAATATGTCGATGAGCGGCTGGACCGTCATGCTGTGCTTTGTGACCTGATGGGTATTGATCTGAACGCTGATGATGATGAAGAGTCAGACGATGACGATCCGCTTGATAAGCTCGATGCTATCAATCCTGACGATTTCAAAAAATAAGGAACAACGATATGGTATGGGCGATTGCTGCAGCAGTAGGCGTGTTGATAATACTGGCATTGGGGATTTATGCCGGTCGCCTGTTGTTTATGGTAAAACAGCAGAACACCCGTCAGGCCGCTGCACGGGAAAAGCGCACGGTAACCATCACCGATAGCATTATCCTGATAGCAAAAGCCATGGAGCAGCAGCAGTGTGAGTTATCCGAAGGCGCCATCCGTATCTGTAATCTTCTGGAAGCCCTGCCGCTCAGTTCCCCCCCGGAATTTAAAACAAAATTTCCTCACATTTACGCACTGTTCATTGATGTCAGCGGTTTTGCCATTTTGGAAGAGCGCCAGAAACTTTCACCTAAGGAAAAAATGAAACAGGATAAAGCGCGAGAACAAATTGAGTCTGAACATGAGACCAAGGTTCTTGCCGAACTTCCCCATATTCGCCAATATTGTGAAACGCTGACAGTTTAATTAGCGGATCGCCTGTTCACAGGCTGCTTCATAGCAGTGGCAGCCTGTTTCATGATCGTTCACCATACCTACCGCCTGCATAAATGCATAACATATTGTTTCACCCACAAACGTAAACCCATGCTTTTTCAATGCTTTGGTCATCGCTTTTGATTCAGGTGTACTAACAGGTACTTGTGATTGATCTGTCCATGCGTTTACGATGGTTTTTCCGTCCGTAAATTGCCAGATAAATTCACTGAACGGCTGTGACTTTTCTATCTCCAGAAACCCTCTTGCATTTTTTACCACGGACTGGATTTTCAGCTTATTACGAATAATTCCTTTATCCTGCTGCAGTGCTGTCAGCTCCTGTTCTGACATACTTACGATTTTCTCTGGGTCAAACTGATGAAATGCCTGTTCGTAATTGGCTTGTTTTTTTAAAATTGTGAGCCACGAAAGCCCCGCCTGCTGGCCATCCAGGCACAGTTTTTCAAAGAGACGCTGGCTGTCTTCTTCAGGCCTACCCCACACCGTATCGTGATAATCCAGATAAACAGGGTCATCGGTAACCCAGCCACAGCGCGTTTGGTGCGATTTCATGTGTATTCTCCTCCACAGAGGCTTAATTAATAAGCTTTTAGCCTCTTAGCCCTACATACAGTGCCTGACAAATTGTATACTATGCCACCTTTAAATCATGAATAACAAAGCAGCGACTGTATGCACAATTACGATATTAAAACCTTTCAGGGGTTAATCCTGGCGCTACAGGAATATTGGGCCCGTCAGGGTTGCGTCATCATCCAGCCTTTGGATATGGAAGTCGGCGCAGGCACCTTCCACCCGATGACATTCCTACGCTCGTTAGGCCCGGAGCCGATTAACAGCGCCTATGTTCAGCCCTGCCGACGACCCACTGACGGCCGTTACGGTGAAAACCCTAACCGTCTGCAGCACTATTATCAGTTTCAGGTCATGATGAAACCTTCTCCTGACAATATCCAGGAGCTTTATCTGGGCTCATTACAGGAGCTGGGGTTTGATCCGCTGGTGCATGATATTCGCTTTGTTGAAGATAACTGGGAATCACCCACACTTGGTGCATGGGGCCTGGGTTGGGAAGTCTGGTTAAACGGGATGGAAGTCACACAGTTCACCTATTTTCAGCAGGTCGGCGGACTTGAGTGTAAGCCGGTGACCGGAGAAATCACCTATGGCCTGGAGCGTCTGGCCATGTATATTCAGGGTGTAGACAGCATTTATGATTTGGTATGGACAGATGGCCCGATGGGTAAAGTCACCTACCGTGATGTCTTTCATCAAAACGAAGTCGAGCAGTCGAAATATAATTTCGAACATGCCAACGTGGACTTTTTGTTCAAAACCTTTGATGAGTGTGAAGCCACCTCACAGAAACTGATAGACAACAACCTGCCCCTGCCTGCCTATGAGCAGGTCATGAAAGCCTCGCACGCGTTTAATATGCTGGACGCGCGCCATGCAATATCGGTGACTGAACGCCAGCGTTATATATTGCGGGTGAGAGCCCTGGCCAAGGGGTGTGCGCAAACGTATTACGAGTCGCGCGAAGAATTAGGCTTCCCACTTTGTCAGAAGGAGCAGTAAGGTGCGCACTGAGAATTTACTTATAGAACTGGGAACCGAAGAGCTCCCGCCAAAAGCACTAAAGCAACTAGCTGAGAGCTTTGCCGCTAATTTTCGCCTGGCGCTTGAAGGCGCTGAACTGCAGTTTGATTCGGTAAGCTGGTTTGCAGCACCGCGCCGTCTGGCAGTTTATGTCAGTGCACTGGCAGAGTCACAACATGATAAGGTCGTTGAGAAGCGCGGCCCTGCAGTCAGCGCGGCTTTTGATGCCGACGGAAATCCTACCAAAGCGGCGTTAGGCTGGGCTCGGGGCAATGGCATCGACGTCAGCGACGCTGAGCGCATGGTTACCGATAAGGGAGAATGGCTGCTTCATAAAGCTAATACACCTGGCCAGCCGGTAGGCACCCTGCTTGAGAATCTTCTGAATCAGACTATCAGCAAACTGCCGATTCCAAAGCCAATGCGCTGGGGAAATTACTCTACACAATTTATTCGTCCGGTTCACACGCTGACTGTTCTGTATGGCTCTGAAGTGCTTCCGGTGTCCGTGTTGGGACTCACCAGTGACCGCGTCGTTCAGGGTCACCGTTTTCACGGTGAGAAGCGCTTTGATCTGGCCCATGCTGACTCCTACGCACAAGCGCTAAAAGAGCAATATGTTATTGCCGATTTCAACGAGCGCGCAGATGCGATTCGTGACGGTCTTGAGCAAACCGCTCAGCAACTGTCACTGACTCCGGATTACGATACCGCCTTGCTAGAAGAGATCGCGGCGTTAGTAGAATGGCCGGTTGTACTTACTGCATCATTTGATGCGGCGTTTCTTGATGTCCCCAAAGAAGCGTTGATTTATACCATGAAGGATGACCAGAAGTATGTGCCTTTGCTACACGCAGACGGCTCTCTGGCCAATACTTTCCTGTTCGTGACCAATATCGAAAGCCGTGATGAAACGGCCATCATTTCAGGCAACGAGAAGGTGATCCGCCCTCGCCTTGCCGACGCTGAGTTTTTCTTCGAGACAGATAAGAAAACGACACTGGAAAGTCGTTTAGACAGCTTAGCATCCGTCTTATTTCAAAAGCAGCTGGGCACACTGAAAGACAAGTCTGATCGAATTTCTGAGCTTTCCGGTTTTATCGCCGGACAAATTGGCGCAGATGCAAAGCAGGCATCGCGCGCCGGTCTGCTCAGTAAGACAGATTTAATGTCTGAAATGGTCATGGAGTTCCCTGAAGTTCAAGGTGTCATGGGTAAATACTATGCCCTGAACGATGGTGAAGATGCGGCCGTGGCTGAGGCGCTTCACGAACAATATATGCCACGCTTTGCTGGTGATATTCTGCCAGCATCGGATGTCAGCGCCGCAGTGTCGCTTGCCGATAAACTGGACACGCTGGTGGGTATTTTTGGTATCGGTCAGCTGCCTAAAGGTGATAAAGATCCGTTTGCGTTGCGTCGTGCCGCCATCGGGGTACTGCGGATCATCTCAGAAAAAGGCCTCGACCTTGATCTGGAAGAATTAGTCAGTAAAGCCGTGGATGTTTATGGTAGCAAGCTGACAAATGCTGAAACGCAAACTCAGGTTGTTGATTTTGTACTGGGACGTTTTGTTTCTTTGTTCCAGGAACAGGGTATTTCCATGGACGTCATACAGGCAGTGTCTGCACGCCGTCCCACCCGACCTGCTGATTATGCCGCCCGGGTTTCAGCGGTAGCTGAATTTAAGCAACGCGAAGAAGCTGAGGCACTCGCAGCCGCTAATAAGCGTGTGGCTAATATTCTGACTAAGCAAGGTGTCAGCGGCGAACTCCCTGTTGATGAGTCATTGCTGCATGACGAGGCGGAAAAAGCTCTGTACAGCTCGCTACGCGCCGTAAGTGATGAAGTCGAGCAATCTGCTCGCTCACAGGAATACAGCGCTGTATTGTCTACTCTGGCCACATTAAGAAATGACATTGATGACTTTTTTGATAATGTTATGGTGATGGCAGATGATGAGGGTGTTCGTCAAAATCGACTGGCTATTTTGCTAATGTTGCGCAGTATGTTTCTTAAAACAGCTGATATCTCTCTGTTAGCAAAATCCTGATAGCAATAAACGCTGTAATAAGTATTAACTATGCCCAGCAGTTCGTTGGGCATTTTTTTATAAGGTGAGTGTGTTGAAAAAAGCGCTTGTAGTATTCGCCGTCGCATTACTGAGTGGCTGTTCAAGTAACAGCATCGTGAATAGTTTGCCCGGCACGAATATGTCATCCGACATTTCTTTTGATGAAATGTACTTACGAGGGGTTTTTAATTGGTGGGAGGCAACGCCAGCCTATCAACTTAAGGAAGGTCGTGCTGACTGGTATGTCGATGTTGAGCTTATTGCAGATGGCCAGCCTTACGATTTTAAATTGGCCGATAAAGTCTGGACAGCGTCGCAAACCTGCGGTGGAAAATATAAAGGCCAGCCGGCAATAACAAATAAAACAACTTATCTGGTATGTGGAAGCGACGCGGAAAATATTCAGTTTGTTCCCTCATCCACAGGTACCTATCGGTTTTCATTTGCGCGCGCCAGCGGTGACGAGATTAGGCTGGAGATTACGCCGGTTTCCTGAGCTCTTCCCTGCCATAGCTGCCCGGTTTTCTCGTCTTTTAATTACTGAACACTCGCAGAGTCTGACTGTGTTAATTTTGAAATATACTCACTAACACAGTCCGATTTCCTGGAGAAGTCATATACCGACACTTTGCTCAGGCTCTCGCTTTCGCCAATTTGAGAGGCAAAGTTCGCATATAGAATAGCAACTGATATATCGAATTCTCTTTGTGCTATTTTTGGTATATGAGAGTTACCAACAGGCTCAAGATGTATTTGAAGTCTCTCTGCGTTGATATAATCGATGAGATGATTTTTCCTGTCGGTGATGTTTGCGCTACTTATCTCATCAAGCGCTTCATCAGGGTTAAAATCGCGGTTCAGGTTTTTTGGTTGGGTGCCAATGACATAGGCGCGTAGTGCGGATGCATCGAGCCTTTCTATTCCATAACTGACATAAGCCAGACTATTCAACAGGTGTGATTTCACCGCGTCACTAACAGTGCCCTCTTTGGCAAATTCATATTTCGCCAGATACAGCTCTTTCATCACTAAATGACTAAGCGCCAGTGATGTATTGCCGAGAACCATCAGTCGGTGCGCTGACCGGTCTTTAGCCTTTTTCGGCGCATCTTTGCGTTGGAGCAATGTCAGCAGCGCAAATTCATCATCGTTTTGTGCATGTCTGATTACTTTATCAAGTTGCATACCCACATATGGAGCAATTAAATTGCTATTCTTGGACTCAAATGCCGAGCGGTAATCCGGTATGAGGATGTTTCCTCTGCTAGCGTCCCACTCAAGCGCAGCCTTCCGATGAGTAATGCGTTGCTGCTCTGTAAGGTTACGCTCCGCCTTGCACCATTGCTTGCTGTTCACAGTGTCATTAAGAGACACTGTATTATTATTTTGTTCCGCAAGGTTCAGCGGGTTTATTGTGATGACCGTATCATTTGCAGCAGTTGCCGCCTGCACTTTTGTGGCCGCCCTACTTAGCCTTTCAGGAGCATCTTTTGGTTCGGCCAGAAAGAAATGGCCAGTCAGCAGCGCCGCTACGATAGTTGTTAATATCTGAACCGCTTTCTTATTTGTCACATCCGTGTCCTTAGATTAGCTGAACTATATTCCTTTAGCAGATGTAGTGGCTTGAATCACCACGTACATGGTTGAGTATACATTGGCTATATGCAGGATAACGTATTGCGTTATTATTTAATAACGAACACCTTGTAACGTTAATCAGAGTAATAAAAGCAATTGAAAGGACCCCCTCCTTTCACGAGCAAAAAAAACCACGCAGTAGAAGCGTGGCTTTTTGGCTTAATTAATTATTAAGTGACTACACGTCTAGGTTTTCAACCTTCAGGGCATTGGCCTCAATAAATTCACGGCGAGGTTCAACCTGATCGCCCATCAAAGTTGTAAACAGCTGATCGCAACCGATTGCATCTTCAATGGTCACCTGCAGCATCCGGCGGCTTTCCGGATCCATCGTCGTTTCCCACAACTGATCCGGGTTCATCTCACCCAGTCCTTTATAGCGCTGAATGTACTGACCTTTTTTCGCTTCGTTCATTAGCCATTCTATAGCTGATTTAAACGAGTCGATGGGCTGTTTGCGTTCGCCACGTTGGATGTATGCTGTATCACCCATCATGCCGTTGATAGACTCGTTCAGGGCTTTGATGCGACCGTACTCGCTGGACTCGATAAAGTCATGACCAATCTTATACTCGTAATCAATACCGTGCATTCGCATGATTATCGCGATATAAAATTCGCTTAACTCTTCGTCACGTCTGATTTCATAGCGATACGTTGCACCATCGTTCTCTTTATCATTCATACTTTGAATGAATTTATCTGCAACGCTGTTGAGCGTAGACTCGTTTTTCAGGTCTTCCAGATTCAAAGTCGGCGAGTAAATCAGACGGTAAAGAATGGCCGGAGGCATCAGGCGATACAGTCGCTCAATCATTTTCTCGACGCCCTGATACTGCTTCACCAGCGCTTCAAGTCCCGCACCACTGATTCCTGGCGCATCTTCGCTGGTATGCAGCGACGTACCGGTTAATGCGATGTTGGTCAAATAGCTTACCAATGCATCGTCGTCCTTAAGGTACTGCTCCTGCTTACCCTTTTTCACCTTATAAAGTGGAGGCTGAGCAATGTAAACGTACCCACGCTCAATAATCTCTGGCATTTGACGGTAGAAGAATGTCAGTAGCAGTGTACGGATATGTGAGCCATCAACATCCGCATCGGTCATGATGATAATGCTGTGATAACGCAATTTGTCCGGATTGTACTCATCTCTTCCGATACCGCATCCTAACGCTGTGATAAGCGTTGCGACTTCCTGAGACGACAGCATTTTATCAAACCGCGCCTTTTCAACGTTCAGGATTTTACCTTTCAATGGAAGAATTGCCTGATTTTTACGGTTGCGCCCCTGCTTAGCAGAACCACCCGCCGAGTCACCCTCCACGATATATAGTTCGCTTAGCGCAGGATCTTTTTCCTGGCAGTCGGCCAACTTGCCCGGCAAACCAGCCAGGTCCAGTGCGCCTTTACGGCGGGTCATGTCGCGCGCTTTACGCGCTGCTTCACGCGCTCGCGCAGCGTCAAGAATCTTACCAGCGATGATTTTACTTTCGGTGGGGTTTTCTAACAGGAAGTCGGCCAGCTTTTCATTCATCGATGACTCTACCGCAGGACGCACTTCTGAAGACACTAACTTATCTTTTGTCTGAGAAGAGAACTTAGGATCCGGAACCTTCACAGAGACGACTGCCGTTAACCCTTCACGGGCGTCATCACCTGTCGCATTCATTTTGGCTTTTTTGTTCAGCCCTTCCTGCTCCATGTAGTTGTTCAGCGTACGAGTGAGCGCGCCGCGAAATCCTGCCAAGTGGGTACCGCCGTCGCGCTGAGGAATATTGTTAGTAAAACAGAATATGTTTTCCTGAAAACTATCATTCCACTGCATGGCAACTTCAACAGAAATGCCATCGTCGCGCTCTGTAGAAAAGTGAAACACTTTGTCGTGCATTGGTGTCTTTTTCTGATTCAGATATTCAACGAACGCCCGAATACCACCCTCATATTTGAAGTGGTCCTCTTTTCCGTCACGCTCATCAGTCAGCCGGATAGAGACACCGGAGTTAAGGAACGATAGTTCCCGAAGTCGTTTAGCCAGAATATCGTAGTGAAATTCCAGATTAGTGAACGTCTGATCACTGGGCCAGAAACGTACTGCTGTTCCTGACTTATCCGTTTCGCCCTTTGCTTCTAGCGGCGCTTGCGGCACACCATGCTGATATTCTTGTTCGTAGGTTTTTCCACCACGTCTTATACGTAGCTTTAATTTACTGGAAAGTGCGTTAACTACCGAGACACCAACACCGTGAAGACCACCGGATACTTTGTAGGAGTTATCATCAAATTTACCGCCAGCATGAAGAACGGTCATAATGACTTCGGCGGCAGATACGCCCTCTTCCGGGTGTAATTCTGTAGGAATTCCGCGCCCGTCATCTGATACTGATACTGAGCCATCAACATGAATTTGAACATTGATTTCTGAACAGTGTCCTGCCAGGGCCTCATCGATGGAGTTATCAACCACCTCAAAAACCATGTGGTGTAAGCCGGTGCCGTCATCAGTGTCACCGATATACATTCCGGGACGTTTTCTCACAGCATCAAGTCCTTTTAGCACTTTGATGCTGGATGAATCGTAATTGTTCTGCTCTGACATAATTAGCTTCTACTCCTCTTTCACGTGACCATGTTCCACGTGAAACATCTTTTTATCATTGTATTTATCTACAAATTCAAGTTGCTGCTTTTCTATCGCGGTCACAAATATCTGCGTATCCATAGTTAGCAGCCCATCAATAAATCGCTCTCGCTTATCGAGGTCCAGTTCAGCACCCACATCATCCAGTAAGAAAATGCTTTTACGCGATGTCTGTTCGGAAAAAAGTGCGGTTTGTGACAGTTGCAACGCAGCAACAGCCATCCTCAATTGTCCGCGGGATAGAATTTCCTGAGCGTTTATTCCATTAACTTTAAATCTTACATCCGCTTTATGGGGACCAACGGAGGTATGACCGACCTTGCTGTCATAATCTAATTTTTTATCCAGAGACTCAGATAATGAAGCCTCTTTTTCCCACCCCTTATAATACGAGATTTCTAAGGAAAACTCAGGTAAAAAATCACTACAAATGCGATTAAATATCGGTTTTAACGCGCTTATATAGCCCTCTCGCATTAAATTTAGCTTATCCCCAGTAGCTACTAAGTGTTGCTGCCAATATGCGTGCTCTGGCGCGTTGAGATTTGAATTCTGTTTTAGCAGTGCATTGCGTTGCTTAAGCAATTTTGTATAGGTTTGAAAGAGTGAATTAAAGGAATGTTCCACGTGAAACAATCCCCAATCACAAAACCTGCGACGTTCAGAAGGAGACCCCAGGATCAAATCTGTACTTTGAGGCGTAAACAACTGAACGGGCAGCAAACTCACCAAATCAGACAACCGATGAGAATGTTCACCATTCACTGAACATCTAAAATTATCTTCGCGGCTACGTTCTAATCCAAGTTTAAAGATATTCCCCTGCTCATCCTCGCCGGACGCAAAGACATTAAATGACGAGGCCTCATGCTGTATAACGGAATGATGTTTCTTGGTTCTGAACGAACGGCCGAACCCGAGATAATATATCGCTTCCAAGAGAGAGGATTTGCCACTCCCGTTTTTACCAGTAACAACGGTAAGCTGATGCGAGGGAGAAATATGAGCAGCATCAATATTGCGAAACTGTGTGAGCTGCAAATTGCTCAGCTTCATAAATAGATAAACTCTGTAAATAGAAGGAAGTGGCGGGGAGACGAGCAAACCAACATTTCATTGGTCTGCTCAACATCATAACTATAGACGCATCGGCATGATGACATACAGTGCAGCATCGTCCTCCGAATCTTCAATGAGCGCACTTGAATTAGAATCAGACAATGTAATTTTAACTTTATCTCTTGGAAGCGCGTTAAGCACATCGATGAGATAAGCAACATTAAAACCGATTTCCAGGTCATCGCCTTGATAATCTACATCGACGATCTCTTCAGCTTCTTCCTGCTCTGGATTGTTCGCCGTGATTTTCAGCTCACCACTTGAAAGATTCAGGCGTACGCCACGAAATTTTTCATTAGATAAAATCGCGGCGCGAGAGAATGCTTCTTTAAGCGTGCTTTTCTCCGCGATGATAGTTTTGTCCCCATCTCGGGGTAACACGCGTCGATAATCAGGAAAACGCCCATCGACTAACTTACTGGTAAAGATAAATGCGCTGGCATGCAGACGAATATGATTTGCACCAATTTGCACTTTGATTAGACTTTCATCGTCGCCGATAAGACGGGAAATTTCCATAACGCCTTTGCGAGGAATAATGACCTGACGCGCTGATAACGAAGCATTATCATAAGACTGACGACAAAGCGCTAACCGGTGACCGTCGGTGGCAACCGTTCTTACCAGATTTTCTTCGGTTTCCAGTGACATACCATTGAGGTAATAGCGTACATCCTGCTGTGCCATAGAAAAGCTCGTGCTATCAATCAAACGCTTTATATCTAAGCACGATAAATCCAGCTCGACCTCTGATTCCCAATCTTCAAGATTCGGATAGTCGTTAGCCGATAAGGTAGACAGGGTGTATCGCCCTCTTCCGGCTCGAATCAAAGCTTTGTTTTCATCAACCGAAAAATGAATTTGTGTACCGTCACTCAGCCCTCGAATAATATCGAAAAGCTTTTTTGCTGGCACAGTGATTTCACCTTCGGTGTAGTCACCTTCCAGTGCAGCACTGGAGACCAGCTCTACTTCCAGGTCTGTGCCGGTTAACCACACTGCTCCATCCCTTACTTTAATAAGTACATTGGAAAGAATGGGAAGCGTATGACGGCGCTCTACTGCTCCAGATACCATTTGTAATGGCTGTAGAAAGTTTTCTCGGCTGATAGTAAATTTCATCGATTTATTCTTCTCGCGTCGTGATGCTGTCCGGTTAAGAAGACAATGTCCGTATTAGATTTTTATAGTCTTCCTTTATATCATGACTTTCTTCTCTAAGCTGCTCTATTTTTCGACAGGCATGAAGAACGGTTGTATGGTCTCGTCCGCCAAAAGCATTACCCAATTCAGGTAAGCTGTGGTTCGTTAACTCTTTGGCCAATGCCATCGCAACCTGACGAGGACGAGCAACACTTCGGCTTCTGCGCTTTGATAAAATATCAGACACTTTTATCTTGTAATAGTCAGCGACTGTTTTTTGAATATTATCTACCGTAACCAGTTTTTCCTGCAGGGCCAATAGGTCCCTTAGCGCTTCACGGACAAAATCAATGGTAATAGGTCTGCCAGTAAAATTCGCATTTGCGATAACGCGATTTAAGGCTCCTTCCAACTCACGAACATTTGAGCGTAAACGTTTAGCTATGAAAAACGCCACTTCGTTGGGCAGGTGAATACGATTCTCTGCTGCTTTACGCATTAAAATGGCAACCCGTGTTTCAAGCTCAGGGGGTTCGATAGCAATTGTCAGGCCCCAGCCGAAGCGGGACTTCAATCTGTCTTCTACCCCGTCAATTTCTTTTGGGTAGCGGTCAGACGTCAGGATGATCTGCTGATTGCCCTCAAGCAATGCGTTGAAAGTGTGGAAAAATTCTTCCTGAGAGCGCTCTTTATTCGCAAAAAACTGAATATCATCAATCAGCAACGCATCAACTGAGCGGTAAAACTTCTTAAAATCTTCGATGGCATTATTCTGCAACGCCTTGACCATGTCCTGCACAAACCGCTCTGAATGCATATATACAATTTTGGCGTTTTCACGGTTTGCAACAATGCCATTTCCCACTGCGTGAAGCAGGTGCGTTTTACCTAAGCCAGTGCCACCATAAATAAACAGTGGGTTATAAGACCCCCCGGGATTATTTGCAACCTGAGTCGCTGCAGCGCGTGCCAACTGGTTAGATTTACCCTCAACAAAATTATCAAACTGATAATTAGGATTAATATTACTTTTATGCTTCATTCCCTCTGGTATAGGAATGACATTAGGTGAACGCGATGGCGCCGGACGTGACGTCGTCTGCGAGGCAGGTGTCTCATCGTGCGGTGGAACATCCTGTCTTACCGATCGTGCTTCATAATTTCCAGATGGACTCTGTTGCGCATACGTATGCGGATTGGATGAGTAAGCAGGCTGCGGTGGTGCTACAGACTCGCGGAATTCAGCAGGCTGGCTTTGCGATGCCGGTTGTGACGGCGCTCTCTCAACGCTGTCAGCGCGTTGTGTTTGCGGCGGCCGCACATCTCTGGAAACGACTTCAAGACGCAACTGCGGCGCTTCAGGCCCACAAAATTCAGCAAAGAGTTCGGTGATTTTATCGCGGTATTTATCTCGTACCCAATCGAGCACGAACCGGTTCGGCGCATAAAGTGTTACAGCTTCTACCTCTTCATGGGCGCTAAGTGGCCTTATCCACATGCTGAATTGCTGCGTCGGCAATTCCTGACGCAAACGGTCAAGACAATGATTCCATAAGGACATGTATAAATAGCTCCGATAGTCGCTACGACACCAACAATGCTATATATGTCACAGAAAAAAGCCCGGGGAAGACGTGCAGGCGAGAATCGACATAATCATTAGATGATGAGCAGGAAAATTTATTATTTGATCTTATCGCTGTGGATTATCTGATCTTACTAACAGAAAGTAAACGATCATCAGTAAGGATCTTTTTGATCAAAAGCTCAAGCCACTGAAAAGTAATATCTATTTTATTTATCTATACGAATGGCGATCTCAATAAAACAAACCCCTGTACAGGCGATCAGCAGCGATCAAAGCGTCAATATCACAATGTTTTACCCGTGTTTATAACAGGCAACTGTGGATAAAACTCAGTGAAAAATTGTTTTATTCACAGAAATTAGAGGCTGAAATGCACCGCTGAGCAGGTTTTGAAAAAAACTGAACAAAAAATAGCTAAAACTAAGTGGGCATTCGTGCATTATGCATTGACAGGAGGCCGCGAGATCTCTAGAATTCGGCATCCTTTTGGGTAGGCAGTGTTCGTTACCTAACAGCATCAATAGAAAGTTGGTCTTTAAACTTTTGAGAATGCGTTATTTCAATACCGCCTGTGTTTAACTAGATAAGTGAGACTTTGGTCATGAAAAGAACATTTCAACCGAGCAACTTAAAGCGCAAGCGTTCACACGGTTTTCGTGCTCGTATGGCGACTAAAAATGGTCGTAAAGTACTAGCAGCTCGCCGTGCTAAAGGTCGCGCTCGCCTTTCTGCTTAATTAAAGTAGTAATCTCCAAAGTGGGTGAAAATCAATTTTCCAGGGAGTTACGCCTGTTAACTCCCTCCCACTTTACCTATGTGTTTAACGACGCTACACCAGCTGTATCTCCTGCCTTTACACTTTTAGCACGCCATAATGAGTTAGGCCATCCGCGCCTGGGTATCACGTTGGCTAAAAAACGTATTCGTAAAGCCCATGACCGAAACCGGTTAAAAAGACTTATTCGCGAAAGTTTTCGTCATCGTGCTGGCACGCTTCCGGACATTGATATTGTCATTGTGGGAAAGTCAGGCGCTGATAAGCTGACAAATGATGAAGTGTTTGCCATGTTAGACAAGCAATGGAAAAAATTAGTAAAGCGCTGCGCAAAGTAAGTATTTTGCTTCCCCTGCTACTGATAAAGTTTTATCAGTGGTGTATCTCACCGATGTTGGGACAACGCTGTCGATTTCATCCTACTTGTTCGTTTTATGCCATAGAAGCATTAAAAACGCATGGTTTAGTAATTGGTGGTTGGTTATCGATTAAACGCATTATAAAATGCCACCCTTTGCATCCGGGTGGATACGATCCAGTACCCAGTAAACACGATACTAAACACTCAAAATAAAGAGACCTATATGGAATCGCAACGTAGTTTTCTGTTAATTGGCTTGGCTTTGGTCAGTTTTCTGCTGTGGCAACAATGGCAGGAAGAGTATGGTCCAAAGCCCGTGGAGCCAGTTCAGTCTGAACAATCCTCGCAAATGCAGGATGATGGTGTGCCTTCGGCGCAAAATGCACAACTTGACGATATGCCTTCAAGTGATGCCGATGTACCTGGCGCCGTAGCGCAGGATAATACCAATAACGAACGTGTTATACGGGTACGTACCGACGCTCTGGATGTAAAAATCGATCTGCGCGGTGGTGATGTCATCTCCGCAGACCTTCCGGATTTTCCGGTAAAACAGGGCTCAGACGAACCCTATAGTTTGCTGCGCGCTTCTAACGGTCTTTATATCGCACAAAGTGGCCTGGTCGGTCGCAATGGTCCGGATAGCAGCCGTGATGGCCGCCCCCGCTATTCTGCGCCACAGTCTGACTATGTGATGGAAGCTGACACGCTCGAAATTCCGTTAACATGGCAAAGCAAAGACGGTGTAACCATCACCAAAACCTTTGTTTTTACCCAGGATTCGCATACTGTTGATATTAACTACACCATCAACAACCAATCAGATAATGCGGTTAGTCTGCAACAATTTGCGCAGCTTAAACAAACTACGCAAGCCCCTGAAGGTGGCAACATGTTTATGCCTACCTATCGCGGCGCGGCTTACGGCTCTGAAGAAGATCGCTACGAAAAATACGACTTTGATGATATTGAAGATGAAAATCTGAATCTAACCAGCAAAGGCGGTTGGGTCGGCATGCTGGAACACTATTTTGTGTCAGCCTGGGTTCCTCAGCAAGACGATAATATTGCGCTCTATTCAAAGCTCTCTGCTAACCAATATGCCATTATTGGTTTTAAAGGCCAGCCTGTATCGGTCAATGCCGGTGATAGTGCTACCATCAGTGCAAAGCTTTATATGGGCCCTAAAGATCAGGAAACACTGCTGGATTTGGCGAAAGGGCTGGATCTGACCGTCGACTACGGCTTTTTATGGTGGATATCACAGCCGTTATTCGGCCTGCTTAACCTGCTACACAGCCTGGTCGGGAACTGGGGTGTCGCCATCATTCTGATTACTGTCATTGTTAAGGGGATTATGTACCCGCTGACGAAGAAACAGTATGAATCCATGGCTCGCCTGCGTAATCTGGCGCCTAAAATGCAGCAGTTAAAAGACCGTTATGGTGAAGACAGACAGAAAATGTCTCAGGCCATGATGGAGCTGTATAAGAAAGAAAAGGTCAATCCAATGGGTGGCTGTCTGCCGCTGTTATTGCAAATGCCTATCTTCCTTGCGCTGTACTGGGTACTACTGGAAAGTGTTGAGTTGCGTCATGCTGACTTCTTCCTGTGGATCACTGATTTGTCAGTTAAAGACCCGTACTTCGTACTGCCTATTCTTACTGGTGCCAGCATGTGGCTACTGCAAAAACTGCAACCCACTACGGTCACAGACCCTATGCAGCAGAAGATTATGCAGTTTATGCCGGTGGCAATGAGTGTGTTCTTCCTCTGGTTCCCGGCCGGTCTGGTACTGTACTGGTTTATCAGTAACGTAATCACACTTATCCAGGCCAAGCTAATTTACGCTTCAATGGAAAAAAGAGGCATCAAAACCCGTTAAATATTCTATCAGCCCGCCTTATGCGGGCTGATTTGTCATTAAGGAGATTTTACTGTGCCATCATTTGATGTTGTTTCAGAAATCAATATGGAAGAGGTGCGTAATGCCACCGAAAATGCCAATCGGGAACTATCTACCCGTTTTGATTTTCGTGGTGTTGAGGCCAGCTTCGAATACAAAGATGAAACCGTTCTGATGGTCGCTCAGGCCGAGTTTCAGCTCCAGCAGATGGAGTCGATGTTTCGTGGGTCCTGTGCCAAACGTAATATCGATACCTCGGCGATGGATGTTAAGCCCATGGACCAGCATGGCAAAACCTGCCGTCAGACCATTGCCTTTAAACAGGGCATAGAGCAGCCAGTGGCAAAGAAAATTGTCAAGGTCATCAAAGATTCTAAAATTAAAGTACAGGCGGCCATTCAGGGAGACCAGTTGCGTGTCACAGGTAAAAAACGTGATGATCTGCAGCAGGCGATGGCATTGATAAAAGCCGAAGATTTCGGGCAACCTTTTCAGTTTAATAATTTTCGCGATTAATTATGCAATCAGCACACAGTCCATCCAATACTGAAACTATCGTTGCCCAGGCCACAGCGGCCGGCCGTGGCGGTGTGGGCATTGTCCGCGTTTCTGGCCCAAAAGCAGAAGATGTGGCTAAACTGATGGTGCCTACAGCCCTTACGCCACGCACAGCCACTTACACCACATTTAACGATGAAAAGGGTGAGGTTATTGATCAGGGTATTGCAATCCTGTTTCGCGGGCCAAACTCATTTACCGGTGAAGATGTGCTGGAGTTGCAGGGCCATGGTGGTCAGGTTGTGATGGATATGCTGATAGACGCAGTGCTTAAAGTAGAGGGCACCCGACTGGCGCGTCCCGGCGAGTTCAGTGAACAGGCATTTATGAATGATAAGCTGGACTTAGCCCAGGCTGAGGCAATTGCCGATTTGATTGATGCCAGTTCCAAACAAGCTGCCCGTGGAGCACTGCGCTCGTTGCAGGGCGAATTTTCTGCCGCGATTACACAACTGTCAGATCAGATTATTCATCTGCGTATGTACGTCGAGGCCGCGATAGACTTTCCCGATGAAGAAATCGACTTTCTGTCAGATGGCAAAGTCGCCGGTGATCTATCAGCCATTATTGCTTCACTGGCCAGGGTAAAAGCGGACGCCCGTCAGGGTTCATTGCTTCGTGAAGGCATGCAGGTGGTTATTGCAGGTCGCCCCAATGCCGGTAAGTCCAGTTTGCTTAATTCACTGGCTGGTCGCGACAGCGCGATTGTCACCGATGTTGCCGG
The DNA here is from genome assembly GCF_014750655.1 of Salinimonas profundi. Taxonomy (GTDB): domain Bacteria; phylum Pseudomonadota; class Gammaproteobacteria; order Enterobacterales; family Alteromonadaceae; genus Alteromonas; species Alteromonas profundi_A. The sequence continues at coordinate 273,530 of NZ_JABBXD010000003.1, read as the reverse complement.
CACAACCCGGGATATTCTTAAAGAGCATATTCATATTGATGGTATGCCGGTGCACATTATCGACACTGCCGGTTTAAGAGAAAGTACCGATAAGGTTGAGCAAATTGGAATAGACCGGGCATGGCAAGCTATTGAGCAGGCTGATCGGGTGCTTTTTGTTGTTGATAGCACCCGTACCGCTGTGATTGATCCCTACGAAATCTGGCCGGATTTTATGGCGCGGCTGCCAGCGGGTATTCCTACCACAGTGGTTCGCAATAAAGCTGACTTATCCGACGAACAGATTGCGACCAAAACTGTCAAAACGGCGCATGGCGATATCACCGTGATCGGCTTATCCGCGCAAACCGGCGAAGGCATCACACTGCTGCGTGAACATCTGGCCCAGACGATGGGGCTGGACACCACCACAGAAGGGCAGTTTATCGCGCGTCGTCGTCACCTGGATGCCTTGAATAAGGCACAGCAGCATGTTGATAATGGTCAGTACCAGTTAGAAGAGAACATGGCCGGTGAGCTTCTGGCCGAAGAGCTTCGTCTTGCCCATCAGGCCTTAACTGAGATAACCGGTGAATTCACATCAGATGACCTTCTGGGCCGGATATTTTCATCATTTTGTATCGGCAAGTAGCCTGCTCGCCGCGCGTCGTTTTACCAGTGATTCGCTTTTGCAGGAACCAGGGGTCGTGATATTTTATAATCTGAGCAATCGTGAATAAACGCTCGCTATCAGCCCCTTTCTAATTTATATGAGTAAATTCGTGTATGTCTAAACACCTTTCAATTATCGTTGGCTCCATGCTGGGTGCGGCGGAATATGTCGCAGATGCACTTGATGAAGTCGCCAAACGCGCCGGGTACACGACCAGCATCCATCTTGAGCCGAATTTGAACGATATTTCAGTCGATAGCACCTGGCTGGTCTGCACTTCAACTCATGGTGCCGGCGATCTTCCTGATAACATCCAGCCGTTTGCCAAACAGTTGAAAGAGACCGAGCTTGATCAGGTGAAAACTTATATTATCGGTCTGGGTGACAGCAGCTATGACACCTATTGCTACGGCGCAATAGAAATGGAAAAAATTCTTTTGCAATCCGGTGCATCGCTAATCCATCCACCACTGCACATTGATGTTCTCAACCACCCTATTCCTGAGGATAAGGCGGTAGAATGGTTTGAAGACGTTCTGGCGGACCAGTAATTCATGTTCACACAGGCAGAGTATCATGCACTTTGCAACGGGCTGAGTAATGATGCCCGCGTGCTGTATTGTCTGGGTGTAAGGCCGACCGCTAATCTGGCGACAACTACCAGTGATCCTCTTAATTACAAGTTCTTACTAGCATTGCTAAATGCTGATCAGCACGACGATAAACCTTTTACCCGGGGCAGACAGATAAACAGTTTATTGCGTCAGCTTGAGCAGGCCGGGCTCATTGCCCTGCCCCAGCATTTAAGTTTTGACCAGACCCTGAATGGCCAGACCGTGGTGTTACCCCTGTGTAACGAAGCACAGGACGACTTCGCGCATCTTCATCGACAGCACCAGCCTATGAAACCGTCGTGGCAACCCGATAAGGCGCTGTTTGAGCAAATGGCAAGTTTGTTAGGACTGATTGATAAGTCCTTTGATGCTGATGATGTCGGTGAGTTTATTGCCTATTGGCTGGGCCGCCCGTCCGCTGTGTTCAGTCATTTTCAGTGGACGCAAAAGTTTGCTTATGCGATGCGCTACAAGCGACTGGCTGCTGGTGGTACACCAAAAAGTCGCGTCGGTAATCAACAGGTGCCGGTTGCAGCGGGCATTGAAGCAGACGATAATGCCCGTAAATTGGTTGAAAAATATCACGCCCACAAGAAGTCCTGAATATGGAATCGATAAAAGATCGTATTAACAATCTCGCCCGCGCTATGGGTAAGCCCAATGTGCAGGAAAATGAGTATGTGGATTACAAAACACTGCGTAAGCAGTATGAACAGCAGGCCAATGATGAGATCAGACAGCTTCAGATGCGATCGAAAAAAGATCGGATTGCTGCTATCCACGGTCGCTCTGATCTGAATCCTAACTGGACATTCGCAAACCTGGTGGAAGATAGTGATGATGTGATCGAGGCCGTCAGCATTGCCCAGTCGTTTATTGCTGCGCATGATGATCCCTCATGGCGTGAGTCAGGTTCACACATGATGTTGTTTTACGGTGATTACGGCCGTGGTAAATCACACATTGCCGGCGCAATGGCCCATCAGCTTATTGAACAATATGAGATAAGCGTGCTCTACCGACAATTATCAACGCTCCTGGAAATGCGCTATTTTTCTTACGATTACAGCGCCAAAGATAATATCGGACAAAAATTTCGTGAGGCTCACCAGGAACTGCTGGATGTTGATTTGCTGATTCTCGATGAAGTGTGTGTCAACGAGACCGTTTTGAAAAAAAATACACAAAGCTGGTTGGGCAATCTGCTTCGACAACGACTGGTTAATAAGAAAAACTGCATTCTAATCACTAATCACAATCTGGCTGAGCTGGAGCACGCTATCGGACGTTATTGCTTTGAAAGTATCCGTGAATATGACACTTACCGGGTCCGGTTTTCAGGCCCAAGCCGACGTAAAGGCTTAGCTGCCGAAGAAGCTGAGCCATCAAGTGCTTCGACGGCGCGCTATCAACCTAATCAGGTACGATAAATTTTTTAAACCTTTTCGTTTGTTTTTGCGACATAGTGTTTATCCCCCCAAAAACCGGAAAAACACTATGTTAAAACGCTTATCTTTCTGTACTGCTCTGGGACTTTCTTTACTTAGCACACAGGTCCTGGCTGAAAAAATCACAAAATCTTTCACCGTTTCACCAGACGGCACCCTCACCTTGCGCACTGACGCAGGTGCAATTGAAATAACCACGCATTCAGCAAATACCATTGACGTTGATGTCGATATTGACCAGCGAAACGACGGTGATTTTACCGTTGAGTTCGAACAGGACGATGATGGTGTAACCATTGACGGCGAGCGCGAAGGACAGTGGTATGGTGGCTCTCTGCGGGTACGTTATGCCATTACCTTACCCGAGCAGTACAACATTGATGTGGATACAGCGGGTGGCGCAATATCGGTTGAGGCGCTTACCGGTGACGTTGAAGCCCGTACCTCTGGCGGACGCATCACGATTAGTGACGTAACAGGCGACATCGATATCAAAACCTCAGGTGGTGCGTTAGATATCACCAATGTAAAAGGCAATATTGATGGCCACACCTCGGGAGGCGGGATTGATCTTAAGCTGACAGAGCAACCTGAAGAGGATGTGAGTCTGCATACTTCTGGCGGATCAATTAACGCAATGTTTCCCGAAACCGTAAAAATTGATCTTGAAGCAAATACCAGCGGAGGTCGGGTCAAGAGTGAATGGCCGGTCCAGGGCTCAGTGTCTAAGCGAGAAATAGAAGGAAAAATTAACGGCGGCGGTCCGCAGGTCGATCTGAAAACATCAGGCGGTTCGATCCATGTGGAAAAGATCTAAGGAAATAGCGTGATCACTCTGTAGCCCGTTAATAGCGGGCTTTTTTTGATCATTATCCCGATCTATTCGACAACTTATCCCCACCTCGATCACAATTTGATCACGGCTGTGGATATGATCCCCCAGACCTCTGTGTATAAGCTTTGATCACAGTAGGAATAAAAATTTCAAAGATTGGCTATGTGGATAACTAGGGGGTTTATACACAAGATCAGACCCCGGTTATGATCGATCCCATACAACACTTATTCATCGCGTAAGATCCTGTGATCTAAAGAGAATGATCGCTTATCAACAGATCAGGGCGATCCTAATAATAGTAAAAATAAATAAGATCTTAAAAGATCATATAATATATAAGCCTCGTCCTTTCTGACTTTACACGTATTCGTGTGGAAAATTTAACCGTTTTCATTAGGCGTTAAGTCAGCTAAAATACGCGCCCTTTTTCTGAAAGGCCAAGATCATTCGAATCTTCTGCATCTGTGAGGTTTATCATGTTTTATCAGCAAGAATTTGACGTCATTGTGGTAGGTGGCGGTCACGCAGGCACTGAAGCTGCAATGGCCTCAGCCCGCATGGGAGCCAATACGCTATTGCTGACTCACAATATTGAAACCATCGGACAAATGTCCTGTAACCCTGCGATCGGTGGTATCGGCAAGGGGCACCTGGTTAAAGAGATCGATGCATTAGGCGGTGCCATGGGCCTTGCCACTGATCAGGCTGGTATTCAGTTCAGAACCTTAAATTCCAGCAAAGGCCCGGCTGTACGCGCAACGCGGGCGCAGGCCGATCGCACCCTGTATCGTCAGGCGATCAGAAAAATGGTTGAAGCGCAGCCTAACCTGACATTATTTCAGCAAAGCTGTGATGATCTGATTGTTGAAAATGATCAGGTAACCGGTGTGGTTACCCAGATGGGTCTTAAGTTTCGGGCCAAGTCTGTCGTGTTGACGGTAGGCACGTTCCTGGGCGGCACCATCCACATTGGCCTTGAGAACTATCGTGGCGGAAGAGCGGGCGATCCCCCTTCTGTGGCACTGGCTGAACGACTTCGTGCGTTACCATTTAGAGTCGATCGGTTAAAAACCGGTACGCCAGCCCGTCTTGATGCACGCAGTCTGGATTTTTCCAAAATGCAGGCGCAGCCCGGCGATGATCCGGTGCCAGTGGTTTCGTTTATGGGCAGCCGGGATATGCATCCTCAACAGATCCCTTGCTATATCACGCATACAAACGAGCGTACGCATGAGATTATCCGGGGCGGCCTGGACCGTTCACCGATGTTCACCGGTGTTATCGAGGGCGTAGGTCCGCGTTACTGCCCCAGTATTGAAGACAAGATCACCCGCTTTGCAGACAAAACGTCTCATCAGATCTTCGTTGAGCCTGAGGGGCTTAACAGCATGGAAGTGTATCCTAACGGTATCTCTACCAGTTTACCCTTCGATGTCCAGATGGCGCTGGTTCGATCAATTAACGGGTTTGAAAATGCCCACATTGTCAGACCGGGCTACGCCATTGAATATGACTTTTTTGATCCGCGCGATTTGAAACAAACGCTGGAAACAAAATATATCAGGGGTCTGTTTTTTGCCGGCCAGATCAATGGGACGACCGGTTACGAAGAGGCTGGTGCACAAGGCCTGGTAGCCGGTGCCAATGCTGCATTGCAGGTGCAGCAGAAAGATCCGATGGTCCTGCGTCGCGATCAGGCGTACATGGGTGTATTGATCGATGATCTTGCGACGATGGGCACCAAAGAGCCCTACCGTATGTTTACAAGCCGTGCGGAATACCGGTTGTTGCTGCGTGAAGATAATGCGGATATGCGTCTGACTGCACTGGGACGGGAAATTGGCTTAGTCGATGATGCACGCTGGGCATCGTTCAATCGGAAAATGGAAGCGGTGGAGACAGAACAACAGCGTCTACGTGGCCAGTGGATCCACCCAGAGCACAGCGCAGCCGCATCGCTTAATGAAATTCTGAAAAATCCGGTGAGTCGCGAGCACTCGCTGGAAGAGCTGATCCGTCGTCCTGAGATGACTTACCGTAAGCTTATGGAAATTGAAGCATTCGGTCCGGGCATTGACGATCCGATTGCCGCTGAGCAAGTGGAAATACAGATCAAGTATGCCGGATACATTGCCCGTCAGATGGATGAAATAGCCAAAGCACAGCGTCACGAAAATACGTTGTTGCCAGATGACTTCGATTACAGCAAAATCTCCGGCCTTTCTAATGAGGTTGTGGCCAAGCTGACCGAAGCACGGCCCGAAACCATTGGTAAAGCCTCCAGAATTTCGGGGATTACCCCTGCGGCAATTTCGTTATTGCTGGTTTACCTGAAAAAACATGGGTTATTACGTAAGCAGGAGCGTATCAGCGCGTGAGCAGTCAAGTAGATACAGGCAAATTGGCAGACATACTGTCAGCTGGCATTCAGTCCATGGGGATGATGGTCACGCAACAGCAGCAGCAAAAACTGATTGCGTACGTGGCATTGATGCACAAATGGAATAAAGCCTACAACCTGACATCAGTTCGCGATCCTGAGCAAATGGTGATCAAGCATCTGCTTGACTCACTCAGTGTGATGCCGCATATCTCTGCGCGCAATGTTATTGATGTGGGTACCGGCCCGGGATTACCCGGCATGCCACTGGCTATTGTTTTGCCTGAAACCCGTTTTACCCTGCTTGACAGTTTGGGTAAACGGGTACGGTTTATGAAACAGTGCGTGCACGAGCTGAAACTTGATAATGTTGAATGCATTCACGATCGGGTAGAAGCGCACACAGAGAAAGCGCCTTATGATATTGTATTAAGCCGCGCGTTTGCCTCATTAAAAGATATGTTGCACTGGTGCGAACATCTGGTAGATTCAAATGGCAAATACCTTGCGCTGAAAGGTCAGTTCCCACAAAGCGAGATTGATGAAGTAAGTAATCACTTTTGTGTTGAGTCTGTACTGACACTAGAAGTGCCGGATCTTGTCGGCGAGCGCCATTTGGTGACAATTCATAAAGCATAACAGGATTAAGTGTGGCTAAGGTTATCGCAATTGCGAATCAGAAAGGCGGCGTGGGTAAAACAACCACCGCTGTAAATGTGGCGGCCTCTATGGCAGCGACTAAGCGAAAGGTGCTGCTTATTGATTTGGATCCGCAAGGTAACGCCACAATGGGTAGTGGCCTGGACAAATATGACGTCCCTGCAACGTGCTTTGAGCTGCTGATTGAAGAACGGCCGATTGAAGAGGTCGTGGTAAAAGACACCTCGGGCAAATATGACATTATTCCCGCCAATGGCGATGTGACCGCTGCAGAAATTAAGCTGATGGAAATGTTTGCCCGCGAGGTCCGTCTGCGCAATTCTCTCAAACCGGTCATGGATTATTACGATTTCATTTTTATTGATTGCCCGCCATCTCTTAACCAGTTGACGGTGAACGCATTAGCGGCGGCTGATTCTGTGCTGGTGCCTATGCAATGCGAATATTATGCTTTGGAAGGCTTAACGGCATTAATGGACACCATTTCCAAGCTGGCATCGGTGGTCAATCCGGACCTTAAAATCGAGGGCGTACTGCGCACGATGTATGATCCGCGTAATCGGCTGGCTAATGATGTCTCTGAGCAATTGAAACGGCATTTTGGAGAGCAGGTTTACCGCACCGTTATTCCCCGGAATGTTCGCCTTGCAGAAGCGCCAAGCTTTGGCACACCAGCGATGTATTACGACAAGTCATCGACGGGCGCAAAGGCGTACCTGGCATTAGCCGGAGAAATCTTGCGCAGACGCGATAAAGCTGGCATGCAGGCAGCAAAAGCCAGTTGATTTACCGTTGCTAAGCAACACGCCGTATTTTGTGAGTTATTGAGGAAACTATGTCAGCGAAAAAAAGAGGACTTGGGCGAGGACTGGATGCCCTGTTGGCGACGAGTCAGTCTTCGGCACAAAAACAACAGCAACACGCATCATCAGACCTGACACCTGTTGAATCTGAATTAAGCAAATTACCTATTGAATATCTCAAGCCCGGAAAATATCAGCCGCGTAAGGATATGTCGCCCGATGCGCTGGAAGAGCTGGCCTCCTCAATCCGCTCTCAGGGTGTTATTCAGCCAATTGTTGTTCGCCAGACTGATAAGAACAGCTACGAAATTATCGCCGGTGAGCGAAGATGGCGTGCCGCGCAAATGGCACAGCTGGATAACGTGCCATGTCTGATAAAAGACGTACCCGATGAAGCCGCTGTTGCAATCGCACTGATTGAGAATATTCAACGTGAAGATCTCAATGCAATGGAAGAGGCGCAGGCGCTTAACCGGCTGATGAAAGAATTTGAACTGACCCATGCCGAGGTGGCTGAAGCTGTCGGTAAATCGCGTACATCGGTAACCAACCTGCTACGCCTGAATAATCTTAACGATGATGTAAAACTGCTCCTTGAGCATGGTGACATTGAAATGGGCCATGCCCGTGCGTTACTGGCGCTTGAGGGGGAACAGCAAACCGAGGCAGCTCAGGTTGTTTCGGGTAAAGCGCTAACTGTCCGTGATACCGAAAAGCTGGTACGCAAATACCTTGAACCCGCCACACCGAAGCCAGAAAAGAAAGTTGACCCGGATGTACAGAATCTGATGAACCGACTTTCTGAAAACCTGGGCACCGCGGTCAATATTGACCACAACGCAAAAGGTAAAGGGAAAATTACAATAAGTTTCAGTGACCTGGAGCAATTGGACGGAATATTGTCAAAAATCCACTAGTCACAGATGACGAAGAATGTTTAATTATCTGTTCGGAAAATGTACAGAAACGTTTGTGACCGAAAAGTCCCGTAACGAAATACAGACAGAAAATTTTCATTATCACTTACAAAACGCGATGTGCTGTTGAAAAATATCGTTAAAACAGTATACTTCTGACGCTTTTTGGTTGAGCAGAAGTAAAAGAGAAACGCCGTGCGAAGCGACCTGGCCCGAGAGGGCAAAAACCTGGCCAGAAAAGCGTTTACTGCACAGCTTCTGGTATCAACAGTTTCGGTGATTGTGGTCTGGCTGATGAATGATTTACATCAGGCTGTCTCAGTGGCGATGGGGTCACTAATAAGCATTCTCCCAAACAGCATATTCGCCGTATTTGCGTTTAGATACGCCGGGGCCCGGCAAAATCAGCTGGTAGCCCGGAGTTTTAGCCAGGGTGCAAAGATCAAACTGGCGATGAGTTTTATTTTATTTGTTATTGCATTTAAAGGGCTGCACGTTGACCCACTCGCTCTAATCGGCGGATTTGCAATAGCAACGGTCAGCTACTGGCTGGCTTTGCTTCAGCAGCATAAACAATAAATAAAAAGTTGCCGGCCCGACGACAGAGGCCATGAAGCGTTAAAAACAGATTTTACACTTTCAACTTTGGGTTAAAACATGGCATCTGAGCAAACAACACAAGAGTATATTCTCCACCACTTGACCAATGCCACCATGTGTATGACAGACGATGGTCTGCAGACAAACTATGGTAAGGGACTGGAAGAGGCGTCAGCGGCGTGTCAGGAAGCGGGGTTTTGGGTATGGAATATTGATACCCTGGCCTGGTCTATTCTGTTAGGCGTGCTGTTTTTATGGCTATTTCGTCGGGTAGCAAAAACCGCGACCACAGGCGTACCTGGCAAAACACAGGCATTCGTCGAAATGGTTGTGGAATTTGTTAATGACAACGTGCGTGATTCATTTCATGGTAAAAATAATCTGATTGCACCGCTGGGTCTGACTATTTTCGTCTGGGTGTTCCTGATGAACCTGATGGACCTTGTCCCTGTTGACTTACTGCCGTGGGCAGCAGGACAAATCGGCGCTGCAGCGACCGGTGTTGATCCTCACCATGTTTACATGAAAGTGGTACCAACAACTGACCTGAACCTGCCTCTGGCACTGGGTCTGGGTGTATTTGTACTGATTCTGTTCTATTCCATTAAGGTGAAAGGTTTCGCTGGCTTCGCTAAAGAGTTGACCATGCAGCCATTCAATCACTGGTCGATGATTCCGGTTAACTTCATACTGGAAAGCGTTACCCTGCTGGCGCGCCCATTTTCACTGGCGCTGCGGTTATTCGGTAACTTATATGCTGGTGAGCTTATCTTTATTCTTATCGCGACCCTGGGCTTATGGCAGCTGCCATTGCACTTCCCATGGGCGGTGTTCCATATTCTGGTAATCGTTCTTCAGGCCTTTATTTTCATGATGCTGACTATTGTGTATCTGAGCCTGGCGCACGAAGACCACTAACGAAGTACCGGTGCCTGCAGACAAATATCTGTGGGCACCATCAAGTTTAACTTTCAACTTTAAAATTAACTTAAATCGGAGACGTAAATGTTATACATCGCTGTTGCACTATTAATCGGTCTGGGTGCCCTGGGTACTGCTATTGGTTTCGGTCTGCTAGGTGGTAAATTCCTTGAATCTGCTGCTCGTCAACCTGAACTGGCTCCTCAACTGCAAGTTAAGATGTTCATCGTAGCGGGTCTAATCGACGCCATCGCGATGATCGGTGTTGGTATCGCTCTTTACCTTCTGTTCGCTGTTGGTGCTTAATTTTTTAAACTTACAGTCTATTAGCGAACATTATGAGGAGGAGCGGTTGTGAATATTAACGCCACTCTAATAGGTCAATTAATCGCGTTCATCGTCTTTGTGTGGTTCTGCATGAAGTACGTTTGGCCACCGTTGCTAAACGCGATTGAAGAACGTCAGAAGAAGATTGCCGATGGTCTTGAAGCTTCTGATCGTGCTGAGAAAGACCTTGAACTTGCTCAGGAAAAAGCCACCGAGCAATTGAAAGAGGCGAAAGCGCAAGCAGCTGAAATTATCGAACAGGCCAAGAAGCGTGCTAATCAACTTGTTGATGAAGAAACGCAGAAAGGCCAGGCCGAACGCGAAAAAATTATCGCTTCCGGTTATGCCGAAATTGAAGCTGAACGCAATCGTGCCAAAGAAGAATTACGCAAGCAGGTTGCTGCCCTGGCAGTTATCGGTGCTGAGCGCATTCTTCAACGCGAAATTGATGCACAAGCACATAACGACATTGTTGAAAAACTTGTCGCTGAGCTTTAACGAGGGAGATGAGCCATGTCTGAATTGACAACCGTTGCTCGTCCTTATGCTAAAGCTGCTTTCGATTTTGCGGTCGAGCACAACGCCGTGCCTAAATGGCACGAGATGTTGAGTTTTGCCGGCCAGGTCGCTAACAACGCTGAAATGCACCAGTATCTGACTGGCGCGGTGGCAGCGGAGACCCTGGCTGACATGTTTATCAACATCTGTGGTGAACAACTCGATGAACACGGTCAGAACTTTGTAAAGGTTCTGGCAGAAAATGAACGTTTGCTTGCCTTACCAGAAATCAGTGAACTGTTTACTGCATTTAAAGCGGAATATGACAAAGAGGTGGAAGTAGAACTGACTTCTGCCACTGAGTTAGACGCTCAGCAGCAGTCTAAGATTAAGGCAACATTAGAAGAACGTTTGGCACGTAAAGTGAAGCTTAATTGTAATGTGAATCCAGCCCTGCTCGCCGGTTTTGTAGTCCAAGCCGGTGATACAGTTATCGACGGCTCAGTGAAAGCAAAACTGGAACGTCTGGCGGACACGTTGCAAGCATAACGGGGATAAGAGCATGCAACTTAATTCCACTGAAATTGCAGAACTGATCAAAAAAAGAATTGAACAGTTCAATGTAACCAGTGAAGCACGCAACGAAGGTACAATCGTTGCTGTAACAGACGGTATTATCCGTATCCATGGCCTTGCAGATGTCATGCAAGGTGAAATGATTGAGCTTCCTGGTAGTCGTTACGCGATTGCACTAAACCTTGAGCGAGACTCTGTTGGTGCGGTTGTTATGGGTCCTTATGCGGACCTGACAGAAGGCACAAAAGTACAATCATCTGGTCGTATTCTTGAAGTACCGGTTGGTAATGGTCTGCTGGGTCGTGTTGTAAACACGCTGGGTGAGCCTATCGACGGTAAAGGCGCAATTGATGCAGCAGGCTTCGAGCCAGTTGAAAAGATTGCACCAGGTGTAATTGATCGTCAGTCAGTAGACCAGCCTGTACAAACAGGTTACAAGTCTGTCGATTCAATGATTCCGGTTGGTCGTGGTCAGCGTGAGCTTATCATCGGCGACCGTCAGACTGGTAAAACAGCGATGGCTGTTGATGCCATTATCAATCAGAAAGGCACAGGCATTAAGTGTGTGTATGTTGCAGTTGGTCAGAAAGCATCGACCATCTCAAACGTTGTACGCAAACTTGAAGAGCACGGCGCAATGGAACACACCATTGTAGTAGCGGCCTCTGCGTCAGAATCTGCAGCATTGCAGTATTTGGCACCTTACTCTGGTTGTACCATGGGTGAATACTTCCGTGATCGTGGTGAAGACGCACTAATCGTATATGATGATTTGTCAAAGCAGGCTGTAGCCTACCGTCAAATTTCATTGCTACTTAAGCGTCCTCCTGGTCGTGAAGCTTACCCGGGTGACGTTTTCTATCTTCACTCTCGCCTGCTAGAACGTGCAGCACGTGTAAATGAGCACTATGTTGAGCGTTTCACAAACGGTGAAGTGAAAGGCAAAACCGGTTCTTTGACCGCATTGCCTATCATTGAAACCCAGGCTGGTGACGTTTCTGCGTTCGTACCAACTAACGTAATCTCAATTACTGATGGTCAGATTTTCTTAGAAACTGACTTGTTTAACGCGGGTATCCGTCCTGCTGTTAACGCCGGTATTTCAGTATCGCGGGTTGGTGGTTCAGCGCAAACGAAAATCATCAAGAAGCTGGGTGGCGGTATTCGTCTTGCCCTTGCACAGTATCGTGAACTGGCGGCGTTCTCTCAGTTTGCCTCAGACCTCGACGATGCAACACGTGAGCAGCTTGAACACGGCGAGCGCGTTACTGAGCTGATGAAACAGAAGCAATACTCTCCACTGTCGATTGCTGACATGGGTGTTTCATTGTTTGCTGTTGAAAAGGGCTTCCTGAAGGGCGTTGAGCAAAACAAGATTCTGGACTTCGAAGCATCACTGCATTCTTACATGAACAGTGAGCACGCTGACCTGATGAAGACTATCAATGAATCTGGTAACTACAACGACGAGATTGCTGCCAAGTTAGATGAAGCTTTGAAGAAATTCAAAGAGACACAAACGTGGTAATCACGGGTGCTGACCGTATGGTTGGCACATTGTTGGGTTAACGGGAGATAGTCATGGCTAGCGGTAAAGAGATAAAAGGTAAGATTGGGAGTATCAAGAATACTCAAAAGATTACCAGTGCTATGGAAATGGTTGCGGCGTCTAAAATGAAAAAGGCGCAGGAACGTATGGCTACCGGCCGTCCATATGCACACAACATGCTTAAAGTGATTGGTCATATCGCAAATGGTAACCTGGAATACCGCCATCCTTACCTTGAGGAGCGCGAAGTAAAACGGGTTGGTTATATTGTGATCTCCACAGACCGCGGACTATGTGGTGGCTTAAACTCAAATGAATTTAAGCGTGTTACCCAGGACGTCAAAGAATGGCGTGAAAAAGGGGTAGAGGTGGATTTTGCAGCCTTAGGCTCTAAGGCGTGTGCCTTTTTCAATCGGTTTGGGGGTAAGTTACTTGCTGCTGAATCCGGATTGGGCGACAAACCATCTGTGAGCGATGTTGTTGGTGTTGTTCGTGTCATGCTTAAAGCATTTGACGAAGGAAAACTGGATAAGGTTTATCTGGTTTTCAATGACTTCGTTAATACGATGACACAAACACCAGTGGTCAATCAGCTACTGCCTTTGCCAAAGTCGGAAGACAAAGAATATAAGCACCGTTGGGATTACATTTACGAGCCGGATCCAAAAGAAATATTGGAATCACTGATGGTTCGCTATGTTGAGTCTCAGGTATATCAGGGCGTTGTAGAAAACGCTGCGTCAGAACAAGCTGCCCGAATGGTAGCGATGAAAGCCGCCACAGATAATGCCGGCAATCTTATTGACGATCTGCAACTGGTATACAACAAAGCACGTCAGGCCGCAATCACACAAGAAATCAGTGAGATTGTAAGCGGCGCGGCAGCGGTGTAGGCAAAGGTTTATAAGAGATAACGAGGACAAATTATGAGTCAAGGTAAGGTCGTCCAAATCATCGGTGCCGTTGTGGATATTGAATTTCCACAAGATGCGGTTCCTGGTGTATACGACGCACTACGAGTTACCGAAGGTGACTTATCCGGGCTGACCCTGGAAGTGCAACAGCAATTAGGTGGTGGCATTGTTCGAGCAATCGCAATGGGTACTACTGATGGTCTTAAGCGTGGTCTTGCGGTAGAGAATACCAATGGTCCAATCATGGTACCAGTAGGTACTAAAACGCTTGGCCGTATCATGGATGTTTTGGGTAATCCAATTGATGAAGCGGGCCCTATCGGTGAAGAAGAGCGTATGTCTATTCACCGCGCGGCGCCAAGCTACGAAGAGCAGTCTAACAGTCTGGAAATTCTTGAAACGGGTATCAAGGTAATCGATCTTGTTTGTCCGTTTGCCAAGGGTGGTAAAGTTGGTCTGTTCGGTGGTGCCGGTGTTGGTAAAACCGTAAACATGATGGAGCTTATCCGTAACATCGCTATCGAGCACAGTGGTTACTCTGTATTTGCTGGTGTTGGTGAGCGTACGCGTGAAGGTAACGATTTCTATCACGAAATGAACGATTCTAACGTACTGGATAAAGTATCTCTGGTATACGGTCAGATGAACGAGCCACCGGGTAACCGTCTGCGTGTTGCTCTGACAGGTCTGACGATGGCAGAGAAGTTCCGTGACGAAGGTCGTGACGTTCTGTTTTTCGTAGATAACATCTACCGTTACACACTGGCAGGTACTGAGGTATCAGCACTGTTGGGTCGTATGCCTTCAGCGGTAGGTTATCAGCCTACACTGGCTGAAGAGATGGGTGTTCTGCAGGAACGTATTACGTCTACTAAGACTGGTTCAATCACGTCTATCCAGGCGGTATATGTACCAGCCGATGACTTGACTGACCCGTCACCAGCAACAACGTTTGCTCACTTGGATGCAACGGTAGTATTGTCTCGTGATATCGCATCACTGGGTATTTACCCTGCGGTTGATCCACTGGATTCTACATCACGTCAGCTTGACCCTCTGGTTATTGGTCAGGACCATTATGATGTGGCACGTCGTGTTCAGACTGTATTGCAGCGTTATAAAGAGCTGAAAGACATTATCGCGATCCTGGGTATGGACGAGCTGTCTGAAGAAGATAAGCTGGTTGTTACTCGTGCACGTAAGATTCAGCGCTTCTTGTCGCAGCCATTCTTCGTAGCAGAAGTATTCACTGGCGCACCAGGTAAATATGTACCGCTTAAAGACACTATCAGTGGCTTTAAAGCTATCCTGGACGGTGAATATGACGATCTGCCAGAGCAAGCCTTCTACATGGTTGGCTCAATTGAAGAAGCTGCAGAGAAAGCCAAGAAAGCGTAATTTTACTGGCGGCTGCACGTAGCCGCCTGTTCGATTACGTTGACTACCGACTTTGGAGGTTTAAATGGCAGCTATGACAGTTCATCTGGATGTTGTAAGCGCAGAAGAGCAGATTTTTTCTGGTCGCGTAGAAACCATACAGGTGACCGGCAGCGAAGGTGAGCTGGGTATCCACCCGGGTCACGCGCCACTGATCACTGCAATTAAACCTGGTATGGTGCGTTTGGTTAAACAACACGGTGAAGAAGAAGTAATCTATGTTGCTGGTGGCGTACTTGAAGTACAGCCAGGTAACGTAACTGTGTTGGCAGACACGGCAGTTCGTGCAGAAGATCTGGATGAACAGGCCGCAGAAGAAGCAAAACGTCGTGCAGAAGAGCACATCGCCAATCCAGGCGCTGATTTTAACTACGCAGAGGCTGCGCAGGAACTGGCAGAAGCCATTGCGCAATTACGCTTAATTCAAAAGCTGCGTAAATAGTTTTCAGCATGTTTAGAGAGTAAAAACCCGGTATTGACCGGGTTTTTTTATGTCTGGTCATAAATAATTCATGGAAAAAGAATAATTTAGCTATCAGTAAAAGTGTTTACGACGTAAAATTACAATCGTTAGAATATAAAAATAATAAGCTATCTGCTGGATGACAGTTAGCAAGACAACAGTGTTAGGGACTTTATCGTAGTATGAAAAAAGCCCTTTATGAATATTACAATCTCTTACCCTCTGCCGTCTAAAAGTCGTATATGGCTTCCCCCTGCGTGCTATTTACTGAGCGCGTTAATCATTCAGATGTTGATAGTGGTATTTCATAACCAGATATTCAGAGATAGCAGCATGAATCTCGGCAGACTTCGCGATCCTGTTGTTATTGTGCTTGCGACAAGCCTTCTATGGATATCAATGCGCTTTATTCTGCGTAAACAACATCGATTTCTAATGCAACATCTCCTACAGCAAAATAAGCTGTGCGAGTTACGTTATTTCCAGCGAAAATCCGTAAACCGACTTCGCAATCAGCTTCTGCTATCAGCGCTTATAAGCGGTACTACGCTTTTCATAATCAGTGAAAATACGATGTTGGCGCCCTACCCTGACGAAACTATTTTCGGGATTATTCTGTTCGTTTTTCTTCTGGTAACAGGTGTGTTCATTTGCCAAAGTGCAGCCTTGCCGTACTTTCTTCTCAAACAGTTTTTACCAGTGAGGATAAGTACCACCGGCGAATTAACAACAAGTCGTGAGTTGCACCACATTAACCAGCTGGTCCTTTTACAGCTAACATTTTCATTGTCCCTCTGGCCTGTTATCAGTGCAGTATTCCCTGCACTCAGCGCGGTGACTGTATTTCTCAGCATACTGACATGTGTGATCATAGCCGCACTGTTGTATCAAACAGCGATTCAGACCAAGCGAGCACACTTTTATCGCGATGCGGCATTAAAAAGTATTAGTCGCAAGTTGCACTTTCTGCGCAATAAAGGGCAGTATCCTCAACAGCCGTTGCAATTGGCCATCAAGAAACTGCAACTGCACCGCAATGAAGTCAAAGCCAGCTCGTTTACGCTGGTAACAGAGCGAAACCTGTATCTCTTTTCAAGCGCTTTGCTGTCTTCAGTACTGATGTGGTCTTTATTTGGCTGAGTTTCAGCGTCTGTGATGCGCCGGTCCCTGCCAGCTGTTTTGTAAGGCTGATTGTAAGGCCAACAATGGCGCTGTATTAAAGGCATAGCCCGTTTTCAGTGTGTAAGCGACCGCTTCCAGTGTGGACAGGCTGTTCGGCTGTGTGGTGTGCCGGATAGTATAGTCACTTTCTGGTGCATGATTAAAACACCACTGTGGCAGTGCAGAAAGCCATGGCAGTTGTGAATATAAGGCATAAGCCTGACGCCATGAGCCGTCAAGAAATATCAGGGTCCGGGGCACGTGTGCAGTAAATGCGGCGCTTTCAATTGACCGGCTTTTGTCGCCCGGATAAATCAACGCGCTGGTTTTTAAATCAATTTCACTCGCAATTTGCGAGAAATCTTCCGCGGTTCTGCCAGAGACCAAGATCGTATTACGCAGTCCCAGTGAAACCAAACGGGCAGTATTTTTTGCATGGCTGACTTCACGATGGTGCTGTAATATTACAATTTTTGCAGGTGCATCACTGGTAATTACATAAGGGCACAAGCACGTTGTTTTAGGATACCCACATGCACTGCAATAAATTCGCATTACTTATCGACCTGTTGAAGCTACAGTTACTTTAATTATGCCCCAGCGTTCTGGCCACCAGCAAATTTATCACGTTGTTTCGCTTATCCCATCTGGTTGTGTGGCGACCTATGGGCAGGTGGCCGACCTGGCAGGATTGCCCGGTCGTGCCAGACTAGTGGGCCGATTGCTAAGAACAGCGCCCTCGCATCTTAATTTACCATGGCATCGGGTGGTGAGGGCCAATGGTCAGATAGCCGTAGATGGTAACAGCGCTGTAACGCAGCAAAATAAGTTATTGGCAGAAGGTGTCGTGGTCACCGCAAAAAGGGTAAATATTAAACGTTTTTTGTGGCAGCCAACATTATATTTATTGCTCCATGAATTGTCGGGGTAATGAAGATAAGCTACCCTCAACTAACTTACTTTTTTAGTCTTAAGTAATCGATGAGTCAGTCAGTTGTAAAGAATATTTCCATCAACCAGCTTCGACCCGGCATGATAGTCAAAAAGATTATCGAGCAAAACGGGTCCGTTAAAGTGACCTCCAGTGGCCGGGTGTCTTCAGAAGATGTTATTCAGGCGCTCAAGAAAAAAGGTGTTAAAAAGCTTCAGGTTGAATTGCCCCGGCAAGACGGGCCTGCTTCTGCAAACGTGTCATCAAAAAAGCAAAGTACGGCCAAAACAACCTTTGCTGCGGAAATTGTTACCGCAGAAAAATTACATCGTAAAGGGAAGTATATTCAGAAAGTATTGCTGAATGCGGTGAGTAAGGGGTTAGCCTTTGACGAGCAAATTCCCCGGGAGTTTTCTCAGCAGCTAGTGGCATCGATGGATCGAAACCCTGATGCGTTGCTTTGTCTTACTAAGATAAAAGAAAAAGATGACTATCTGTTAGAACACTCATTAAATGTGGCCATTATTCTGGCTAATTTCGCACGGCATATTGGAATGGATAATGAAGCGATCCAGGAACTGGCTTACGCTGGATTTTTACATGATTTAGGAAAAATCCAGATTGACGATGCAATTTTGCATAAGCCGGGCCGGCTGACCGATGTTGAAATGGAAGAGATGAAAAAGCATGTCACATATGGTGTTGAGGCTCTGAAATCAGCGACTATCGCACCTCATCTTATTCGTGTTGTCAGCGAACATCATGAGCGTCTGGATGGGCGTGGCTATCCATTGGGTAAGCAAGCAGAAGATATCTCACAGGATGGTCGCATGCTGGCTATCGCTGATATGTTTGATGCACTAACGGCCGATCGTTGCTACAAGGCGGGCATGTCCTCGCAAAAGGCGATCAAAATTCTGCTCAGCGAGGCTCCTGAGCGCCTTGATAAGGCGCTATTGGACCAGTTTATCAAATGCATGGGCGTCTTTCCTGTAGGCAGTCTTGTAAAGCTCAGTAACCAAAAGCTCGCGATGGTGCTAAAGCAAAACGCATCCCTGGCTAAACCCGTAGTGAAAGTATTTTATTCTCTGGGCGGAAACCATTTTCTTGAACCCAAAGATATTGACCTTTCAACAGATGATCGCATCCACATTGAACAGGCAGTTGTTGCCAGCGATTACAATATTGATTTCAATACTTTTTTCCACCGGATGGTACAGGTGTAGCCATATTCCTACGCCACTTTTCGATAGAAAGTATTTTTCGTTCAAACTTCGTTCATCTTCGCATGGTATGGTTGGTGATACGCATGTTTGAGGGGTGGAACAGCTCTTGCAAACCGTAATCATTACAATGTATTACATTGTCAGTAATGTAACTAATATACCATGATTAACGAGGATGTTATGAAGAAAACACTTATTGCCGGCGTAGTCGCTGCTGCTGTTAGCCTGGCTGGATGTGCCAGTAATCCTTCAAATACTCAGAAAGGCGCAGCGATAGGTGCTGTGGCAGGCGCTCTGTTGGGTAAAGCAACGGGTGATAATGATAAAAGCCGATATGCCTGGGGGGCCGCTGTAGGCGCAATTGCTGGTGGTGCTATCGGTAACTACATGGATCGTCAAGAAGAAGAGCTTCGTAATGAGTTATCTGATACGGGCGTTCAGGTTGTGCGCGAAGGCGATAATTTAAACCTGATCATGCCGGGTGACATCACGTTTGCTACGGACAGTGCCGCAATCAATGGGCAGTTTAATCCTGTTCTTAGCGATGTTGCGAAAGTTATCAATGAGTACGAAAAAACGGTACTGATGATTAAAGGGCACACCGATGATACGGGGTCTGAGCAGTATAATCAGTCTTTATCAGAGCGTCGCGCAATGTCAGTTAAGAACCTGCTGACATCGTTTAATGTCAATCCAAAGCGGATTACCACGGTGGGTATGGGCGAATATCAGCCCAAAGTGGCCAATACCAGCGCATCCAATCGTCAGCAGAATCGGCGCGTCGAGCTGCAGATTCAGCCTCTCACGCAAAATAATACCTGATGAGACCAGGGCGCTATGGCGCCCTTTTAATTGTTCAATGACCAGGATTTTTTCATTATCACTCTTAACAGCGCTGTCAGTTTTCCATCGCTTTAATTTTTGATGTAACGTCCTTTGCGATAGCATTAGGAATTGGAATGGTCAGATGATACTGCGCGATTTTCCACCTGCCATCGGACTTCACTAATACACCTGTCCCTCGCGTTGTGCCATAAGTCTCACTGTGTAGCATTTCCACAAACCATGCGGTTTGTGCTGAGTCTGAGACTGTAATGTGTCGTTTAGCAGGCATGTACGTCCAACCCTTGCCTGATGAAAACACTGGCTCAGCGTAGGCTTTAAAAGCGTCTAGTGACCATATTTCAGAAGCATCGGTGCCAATAAATACCGCGTCATCAGCGTAAAGGGAAAAATAAGTATTCATATCGGCGTTAGCGGCACTGTCGTGCAATTCATTTAACACGTTATCAATCTGAGTTTTGTCATCGGCGTAGGCGTATCCAATCTGTAAAAGTAGCAAGACCATTGCGATTCGTTTTAGCACGTTTGTTTCCTTATGATCGTATTACAGGTAGCTTTCGTTATTCGTACCATAGCAGACAAATGCCATCGCCACCTGAACGGAGTACCTGAATGAAAAATTTTGTTGGAATGCTAAGTGTCTTTTTAATGCTGTCAGGTTGTGCGGCTATTAATGACTTATCAAGCTACAGCATCAGCGAGAATGAACTGAAATCGTCATTGAACGACCAGGTCTCAGAGCTCAAAAGGGAAGTTTCTCTGGCTGGTATTCCGCTGGAGCTGAATGTTTCTGAAATGGATATTCAGGTGGGGCCGGACAACAGACAAGTAGTGATGCTTCAAACCAAAGCAACGGCGACCGTTAAAGCATTCGGATTTACGTATCCTGCTGATGTGAATTTGCAGATAGAAGGACAGCCCTTTTACGATGCAGATAAAAAAGCCATTTTTGTACGCTCATTGCGATTACTGGACAGCACGATTGAGGCAAATGGATACCGGGGAAATCTGGCACCGGTAAGTGATAAATTTATGACGCTATTTAACGGATATCTGGCAACACATCCTGTTTATGAACTTGATACCCGAAGCACACTAATGAATATGGCCGCCAGTATGCCGCTGACGCTCGCAATCGAACCCGGCAGACTGGTTATCAGGCAGCAACAGTAAAAACGCAGCAGGCGGCTAATAAGCCTTATATGGCACTGAGTATATTAGGTAATCGGATATGCAGTTACTCAAGCAGCCATTAAAGGCGTGATTAAGCTTCGGCTAGACGTCTGGATTAGCGGTCGACCACCGGACGCCTCTGCCGAAATCGCGCCTCAGGCAATTTGCTGAATCGTATTTGCAGTCACGGCTAAAGTAATTAATGCAACGTTCAAAATGTGCGCATCAATCCCCTTTTTACTTTTATCATTCATCCGCTACAGTGATCTGAGTTAGCCCCATCACTAACATTTATCTACCTGAAAAACTGTCTAAAACAGACCTGGATTAATCCGTTATGTCTATTCTGGCCTTACCAACCGGCAGCACATATGGACAGCCTGAAAATAAGTCTGAGAAAGAGCGCACCTGTTGATTCACTTGATAACGATTATCATTTGCAAATGATAATCATTGCCAGTAGCATTATCTATAGCAAGAAATTGCCTCTGTCATTTTCTTGCTTGAAGACAGTTTAATTACTCGCAGTACTTTTATTCATCACTCTTTATTATGTTCATGGTGGAGCCGAACGTTTTATGCTTTTTAACCCCCCTTTGAAGCTTATTCTTACTGTATCGCTTATCATCGGCGCTACGCCGTTTTCTTTTGCCAGTGACACCAGCGATATTGAGCATGTCAGAGTAACCAGCGTTCGTCTGCCTTTTCGCGCAGATGTACCCTTAAAGTCGCAACCTCAGGCGGTCGACACAGTTTTATCTGAGCAGCTGGAAAACCTGGCAATAACCGATTTTTCTTCAGCGTTAACCCTCGCAGCATCGGTGAGCAAGCAAAACAATTTCGGTGGTATGTGGAATGCCTTTGCGATACGCGGTTTTACCGGAGATGAAAACGTTCCTTCCGGCTATCTGGTTAATGGCTTCAATGCGGGGCGCGGGTTTGGTGGCACCCGGGACATGACAAACGTTGAACGCATTGAAGTGCTAAAAGGGCCAGGTTCAGCATTATACGGTCGCTCCGAACCAGGAGGCACTATCAATATTATCACCAAGAAACCGCAGTTTGACCGGGCGGGCTACTTACAGGCATCGGTCGGACGCTGGGACCAGTATCGCCTCGAAGGCGACTACACGTCTGCACTGAGCGACAATGTTGCTGTACGAATGAACGGTGCTTATGAGGACAACGGCAGTTTCAGAGTGCCTGTGGATTCTAAAAAGATTGCACTGACGCCATCGTTGTTGTGGCTGGTAAATGCGAAAACACGGCTGCGTTACGAAGCTGAATATTTAGATCAACAAGTGCCTTTTGACAGAGGTATTGTTGCATTGGAAGGCAATCCTGAGTTACTACCGGCTGAACGGTTTCTGGGAGAGCCGTCGGATGGGCCCAACCAGGTAGATGTTCTGGGCCATCAGTTGACTCTTGAGCATGATTTAAATGACTGGAGCCTGCTGGCAGGACTAAGTTATCGTGATACGCAGCTAACGGGATTTTCCAGTGATGCTGAACTGGTAAAGGGGCGACAGCAACTATTTACTGATGGAGAGACCTTAAGTCGTCAGCACAGCTATCGAAACTTCGATACATCTGATTTTTCAGGTCGCCTTGAACTCAGCGGTAGTGTAGATACCGGCATTATCACTCATCATCTACTGATAGGTGCAGATTACTATCACTTCAATTTTGATAAGTACTGGACACGCTACCGTCCCGCTGCAGGGACTACCGACTATGCGATCAACATTTTTAATCCTGTTTACGGACAACAAGCGCCAGCAAGGTCATTACTGTATGACCAGAGCGAAAAACAGGAAAATTACGGTTTTTATGTGCAAAACCAGATAGATCTTTCTCAGAGAGTGAAGCTACAGGTCGGCGGCCGATTCGACGATTTTAAGCAAACCATTGAAAATCATAAAGCACAGACCGTTGTTAATCAGCAGCAAAGTGTTTTTAGTCCCCGTGCCGGTATTGTGTATCTATGGGACGAAGCTGTGAGTCTGTACGCAAGCTACTCTGAAGGTTTTCAGCCTAATACAGGAGCGAATGCGCAAGGTAATGCTTTCGTGCCGGAAGAAAGCGAATCCTTTGAAGTTGGCAGCAAGTTTGAATCGGCGATGTTTGAGGGCACAGTAGCGCTTTTTCGCGCAGAAAAAAGTAATATTCTTACAGCAGATCCACTCAATTCCGGTTTTTCCGCCGCACTCGGAAAAGCAGACAGTCAGGGTGTAGAAATTGATCTTAAGGCGTATTTTACTGAGAATATTCGGACCTCTTTGTCTTACGCCTATACTGATGCAAAAACTGCAAATCAGATTACAAACGCTGACTGGGGAGTGAATATCCCTAAAGGAAGTCGCTTAATAAACATTCCAAAGCATAACGCTACTCTGTCTCTGATTCACGATACGGTATTAATGGGAAAATCAACCTCATGGGGCGGCAACGTGCAATATGTGGGGAAACGATTAGGAGAAACCATCGATCCCAGCTACATTCTGCCTGATTACACGCTGGTAAATGTTTTTTCGCGATTTGAGATCACAGCCGATACGACACTGCAGTTAAACGTCACTAATCTATTTGACGAAAAATACTATCCAAGCTCCTATTCGGCAATCTGGACGATGCCCGGGGAGCCACGAAGCTACCGCGTAAGCGTCAATTATCGTTTCTGATAATATAGAAGTATCGCCAAGCATGCACTGGCTGCAAGATTATAAATGCAGCCAGTATCAAGAATTATCTAACGCCCAGACGAAAGCAAAATCTGACTAAAAGACGGTTTCAGTAGTGTGCCGCTATCGGTGTGATTACGCTACTCAATATTCTGGATCTGCTCGCGCATTTGCTCTATCAAAACTTTTAGCTCAACGGCTGATTGCGTGATCGCTGTGCTGATTGATTTGGAACCCAGTGTATTCGCTTCACGGTTGAACTCCTGCATCATGAAGTCCAGCCTGCGACCACACGCACCACCTTTTTTAAGAATGTTACGTGTTTCATTAACGTGTGAATTTAGACGATCAATTTCCTCGGCCACATCGACCTTCTGCGCGAGCATGATCATTTCCTGCTCAAAACGCCCTTCATCTAATTCTATTTTTGCCTCTTCAAAACGTGTCTGAATGCGTTCGCGCTGCCACTGCATGATTTCAGGCATTTTTTCTTTTACGGTAGCGACTTCGGTTTCAATACTATCCAGACGTTGCTCTATAAGCGATCTCAGTGTTTTACCTTCGGCTTCTCTTGCCTCAATAAACTGATCCAGTGCGGTATCAAAGCCACTCATTGTGTCGCTGTGAATGGTATCCATATCGGTTTCCTCAGCCGCAATGACGCCGGGCCAACGCAATACATCCATCGGATTCACGCCGGTGGACTGACCGTGAGATTGCACCCAGTCCGCGGCATGCAAAACCTGTTTTGCCAGGTCCTCGTTGAGTGTAAGTGTGGACTGCGCATTCTCTGAGGGTGCAAAGCGCAAACTGCATTCTACTTTGCCGCGATGCAAGCGTTTGCGAAAGCGCTCGCGGAGCATCGGTTCAAACGATCGAAATTGTTCAGGTAAACGAAAATAAGTTTCAAGAAAACGCTGGTTCACAGAGCGGATTTCCCACACTACCGAACCCCAGTCTTGTTTGATTTCGTTACGGGCGAATGCGGTCATACTGTAAATCATAGGAATAGCCTTTTTTGATCAGCGAATTAGATGCTATTGCTTGATGATACGTGAAGTCGATAGATAATGACTAGCAATCATTGTTTTTACTGCCATCCACGCGCTTTATTAAATTTGGTACAGGGGATATTGAATCGCAAATCACCTTTTCGTATGCTTTGCTCGATATATAATAATAAACTCGCAAAAAACATGCACACGGACGTCAACATGAAGTATCTACACCTGCTTATCATAATTTCACTTACTTTTTTTTCAGTTTCCAGTGAAGCAACATTTACCGTTAAGGATATAGCCAAAAACTATACCTATCAAAGTGCGAAGCTTTCCCCCGACGGTACCAAACTTGCCGTTAGCTTTGACGATAAAGGAGCCAGAAACCTTGCTGTGTTCAATCTTAAAGACTTTTCTGTTCTTGGAGGAGCTAGTCTGGGTACCCGCGGTGATGTCGGAAACTTCTATTGGGGAAATAACGAAAGAATTGTATTGGAGATATGGCGGCGTAAACCCTGGCAGACGGAATCGTCAAACTATGGAGAGCTGTACGCTGTTAACTACGATGGTACGCAAGGTGAGATGATTTACGGATTCACTGTGCAAGAGCGCATGGATACTAAAATTCGTCGTAAACAGGCAACCGAGGGCTGGGCTGAAATAATCAGTATTTTGCCAGATGATAAACGGCACATTCTTATCTCTTCCACCCCTATGTCGGAAGGTAATTATCGCTACGCATCAATTCACAAGTTGGATATTTATACAGGGCGTCTGCTCAAACCGGTGACTCTTGCGCCGGCTCAGCAAGCCAGTTTCTTTGCTGATAAGCAGGGTAATCTGAAAATGGCGATAGGTACCGACGAAAGTGGCGACAAGAAAATTTACCGTTTCATCGACGACGAGTGGCGTGAGGTCTCAGATAATTTTGGCGAAGCTTTTCAGCCAATAGCACTGAGTAATAATGCTAAAGATGCCATCTATCTGGATAACTTCGAACAGGACAAAGTTGGCTTGTTCAGAATGTCTCTGGAAACAGGTAAACGGGAAGAGATTTATACTGATAAAAAAGTCTCACTTTCACCTGGTAGTATTAACGTTACGGTTGATAATACTGACGCTTATGCAATCAGAGTTGACGACGGCCGTCCTGCTTACGTGATGTTTGAAGATGCGGGGGAAGAAGCCGCACTGTTTAAAGGGTTGCTTGGCGCTTTGCCGGGATATTCGCTTACGCTGACCAGCCGCTCCAGAGACGGTCAGTATTGGGTTTTATATGCTAGTAATGATATCGACGCGGGCACATTTTATCTGTTTGATAAGTCTTCCGGACAACTGACGCAACTGCTTGCTAATATGAATCATATCAGCATTGATGACTTTTCTGAGACCCAGCCTGTCACCTTTCCGGCGACTGATGGCACGCCTATTCATGGCTATCTGACTTATCCTGTAGGGATGGCGAAAGATGAAAAGGTGCCACTGGTAACCCTGGTACACGGAGGCCCGCACGGCGTTCGTGATTATTGGGGATTTGATCGCGATGTCCAGATGCTGGCCGGTCAGGGCTATGCGGTACTGCAGGTTAATTACCGCGGTTCGGGGAGCTATGGTGCTGATTATCAGCAAGCAGGCTACCACCACTGGGGTGACCTGGTACAACAGGATATTATTGATGGTACCCGCTGGGCTGCCGAGCAGGGTAAGATAGATAAATCAAATATCTGCATCATGGGCGCAAGTTTCGGCGGCTACTCCGCGCTGATGTCTGCCTCGATGGCACCTGAACTATTTAAATGCGCTATCTCAATGGCTGGCGTGTATGACCTGAACCTGATGTATGAAGAAGGCGATACACCCACTGAGCTTTGGGGCAAAAGCTTCTTAAAGCGGGTTATTGGTACTGACCAGAAGCAGCTGGCTGACTTTTCTCCGGTGAACCATGTTCAGTCATTGGATGGTCCTGTTCTTATCGCGCACGGAAAAAGAGATCGCCGCGTACCGTTTGAGCATGCTGAGCGATTGAAGAGTGCATTGGATGATGCACAGAAGCCCTATGAATGGTTTGTTCGGGATGAAGAAACCCATGGATTTTATGATGAGAATAATCGCGCCGAATTTTACGGTGAGGTGACAAAGTTTCTTCAAACAAACTTCAACTAGTTTCTTTCCGGCGGGCCATCCGGCCCGCTTGTATCACGCTATAAATCTTACATTCGGTGCTCAACTTGATTCGGCAAGTGCGTTATACTTAGCGCACTTAATTATTTTAAATAAAATGTGCCTAATCAGGAGAAACCTATGCGTCCAAGTGGCAGAACTGCCAGTCAAATCCGTCCGGTCACCATTACCCGTAACTTTACCTGCCATGCAGAAGGCTCTGTGCTGATTGAGTTTGGCAATACCAAAGTACTTTGTAATGCAACGGTGGAAGAAGGTGTGCCACGGTTCATGAAAGGACAGGGCAAAGGCTGGGTAACGGCTGAGTACAGCATGTTGCCGCGTTCAACCCATACCCGTAGCCAGCGTGAAGCGGCGCGCGGTAAACAAGGTGGTCGCACATTAGAAATTCAACGGTTGATTGCGCGTTCGTTGCGTGCGGCTATCGATTTGAAACTGCTGGGTGAAAATACCATCACTTTAGATTGCGATGTTATTCAGGCTGATGGCGGAACTCGCACAGCATCTATCACAGGGGCATGTGTAGCATTGGTTGATGCACTGACCTACATGCGAGCTAAAGGAATTATCAAGGCCAACCCGTTAAAACATATGATTGCTGCACTGTCGGTGGGAATTCATGACGGTGGTGCTATTGCTGATCTTGAATATACAGAAGATTCTACGGCTGAAACTGACATGAATATCGTCATGACAGAGACAGGTAAGCTGATCGAAGTTCAGGGGACTGCTGAAGGCGAGCCGTTCTCATTTGATGAAATGAATGAGATGCTGGAGATCGCAAAACACGGTCTGCGTGAATTATTCGATGCACAAAAAGCTGCGCTGGCATAAGGAGAAGGGCAATGAAACCGTTCCAGAAAGAATTTATTGAATTTGCGATTGCCCGTGGGGTACTGAAATTCGGTGAATTTACCTTAAAATCTGGTCGAACGAGCCCTTATTTTTTTAATGCCGGGCTGTTTAATCGTGGCGGTGATCTGGCCAAGCTTGGCCGGTTTTATGCCGCTGCAGTGATGGATGCCGGAATTAAGTTTGATGTCTTATTCGGGCCGGCTTATAAAGGCATCCCAATTGCTACAACCACGGCGGTAGCGTTAGCTGATCAGTATGATGTTGATACGCCTTATTGTTTCAACCGCAAAGAAGCAAAAACGCATGGCGAAGGCGGAAATCTGGTAGGGAGTCCACTGGAAGGTAAAGTGATGCTGGTGGACGATGTCATTACCGCCGGTACTGCGATTCGCGAATCTATGCAGCTTATTGAGCAGAATAATGCGTCGTTGGCGGGGGTCTTGATCGCTTTGGACCGTCAGGAACGTGGTCAAGGCGAATTATCCGCAATTCAGGAAGTCGAGCGTGATTTTAATACCCAGGTGGTGTCTATCGTCACATTGGCTGACGTGGTTACTTATCTGAGTGAGCAGCCTGCTCAACAGGATCGTATAAACACGATTAATGCTTATCGCGATGAATACGGAATCTGACAGTGAGTGACCTTATGGATTTTCATGACGCGGATTTTCAATTGGATGCCAAAGGACTTCGCTGTCCGGAACCCGTGATGATGATTCGGCTTAAAGTCAGGAAAATGGCAGAGGGGGAGACGGTTTATATTACGGCTGACGACCCGTCGACGGCCCGCGACGTGCCCAGCTTTTGTCGTTTCATGCAGCATGCTTTGCTCAGAGCGCAAACTGATGAGATACCGTACGAATACCTGATAAAAAAAGGGGGCTAAGCCCCCTTTTTTTCTACGTCAGTGCCTGAAGCGAAATGTATCAGTTAGCCTGATGTCTTGTGATAACGACTCTCAATCGCGCAGAAAATACCAAATAAGAAGATCCCAGCGCCCACGACCATCAGAGCATATTGTCCGTAACTTTGTTGAATAATCGTATCCAGCGCCTCTTTGAGCCCTCCAGCTTCCTCAGGGTTGGCTTTATACGCTGCCTGAATAAAGAAACCACCAACCAGAATATAGACGATTCCCCGGGCGAAGAAGCCCATGCGACCCACCACCTGGCTTATTTTTTTGATTTTGGCCGACATTCTGTGAACATCGAACTTATCCATGAAGTCTGCTTTAAAGGCATGCTTAAACTGTATAAAAGAAAATATAACGATGATGATGCCTACAGCAGCCACCAAATAGATGCCCCATTGCTGCTGCATTAAGGTTGATGACATCTCCTCGCTATTACTTTGGCCGCCACTGGAAGAGCCGCTTGACCCGTGAAAAACCTTAATCGCCAGATAAGTACCAAAGGCGTAAATAATGCCGGAAACGAAATAAAATACCCGTTTAACCACGTCTTTTGCCGAGCTCATATCCAGGTTATCAATGTTCATGCTCGCCTGAACGAAACGCCAAACCACATAACATGCCATTCCCACGATGACACAACCCAGCATAATTCTGCCAAACGGTTGCTCAATAATAGAAAGAAACACATTTTTTTGTGACGGAGAGTCTGATCCATACACACCAATCGCCATTTTCAGAATCAGCACGCCTAACAGACAATAAACAACTGTCTTAGCGGCATACCCACCAAAGACCAGCATGGACTTCCAGTTATCAGTCAAGATCTTGCTCCGTAAAAAAGATTATTATTTGCTTACGGCTTATGGACCTTTCATGATTACTTTATATTCAAGAAATATAAATTAAGACTGTAATGATTTAAGCAGAGCTTCATGGATTAGGGATTTGGTACGATCACTGTTACAGCTAAAATCGCTGACATGAAGTGCCTGCAGACGCAAAAGCCTTTGGATCGTGTCAAGGCGCAAGGTAATGTGCACCTTGGTGTCGGGATGAGAAGAGTGATTGGCTGATTTCATTGTGGCTTAATGAAGCATATGTCCGTCAGGACCGGTTTTGGGTGCCGGACGATCATCGCTCAGTGATTGAACAATGGCCTGTATGAGCTGTGCAACCTGCGGTTCACTGGCATAAAGTGGTGTTAGTGCCATGAGCTGCTGTTGCGCATCATGGATGATTTCCTGCGCCGCATCCTTTTCTCCGGCAGCTCGGTAATGATTAGCCAGATAAATTGCCAGTGCACCGTAAGCAATAAAATCCTGCGAGATGAGCGTAGTACCTTCCTCAGGACAACGTAGAGACTGAATAATCGCCTGGGCGATTTCCAGTGCCTGTGCGCTGCAGTGGATAGCGCTGGCCTCGTCACCCTCTTCTAAAAAACGGTTAGCCGTCTCCTGCATTTGCATGCGTTGAAGTCTTGCATCCTCAGGATTAGCCTGTAGCCACTGCTTATATTTGTTACTTAAGAAACTCGACCGCACCTGAATCTCCTTAAACATATTTAATGTAAATGAGAATTATTATCAATAATAAAGTGCTTTATTTCATTCGTCAATACGGTTGATGCGTGTAGTTAAAACAGCGTACTTAAATACCACAACAATAAAACGAGGAGTGTCAGCCCAACGACTGCACTGGCTTTGTACTGTCGAATTAACGCTTCAGCCTGATTGCCGGCAATCAACACCACGACGGCCAATCCAAAATAACGGATTGAGCGGGCAATGACGGTCGCCAGCACGAAGAAAAACAGTGAGTATTTGGCGGCGCCTGCCGCCAGCATCGCAATTTGAAAAGGAATGGGGGCAATGCCAAGTGTCAGAACAAACCAGAAGCCCTGGCGCTGCATTTGTTGCTTAACGCTATCGAACTGTGACTGACTTGAAAATGTGTCGATGACCCAATCACCTACAAGATCAAACAGGAAATAGCCAAGGCCATAGCCAATGATAGCACCGACCAGGCACCCTAGCGTTGCCATAAAAGCAATCATCCAGAGTTTATCGCGCCTGGCTTGCATTAAAGGCACGAGCACCGCTTCTAAAGGAATAGGTACAATGGTTGATTCGAGCATTGAAGCAATTGCAACACCCGAAAGCATGTTTTTGGAGTTTTTTAACCGTCGGGTTCTTTCCTTTACCTGTGCGCGTATGCCCATGGCGTCCTACTGTTGTTTGATGACCTTTCCATCCTTCATTACGAAGGTAACAGATTCCATTACGCTGATATCTTCGATCGGGTTCCCGTTTACAGCGATAATATCGGCAAATTTACCACTTTCTACGCTACCTAACTGATCATCCACTTTAAGCATTGCCGCTGCATGTTTTGTCGCACTGAGCAGTGCATCCGCTTCAGACATACCAGCCTCCACCATAAAGCCTAGCTCCTGCGCATTGTCACCGTGAGCTGACACCCCTGAATCTGTGCCAAAGGCGATATTCACACCTGCGTTGTGGGCTCTTTTAAACGTTTCCTGTATCAGCGGACCAATCTCTCTGGCCTTGGGGCGAACAAGATCCGGAAAATAACCGTCAATTTTGGCTTTTTCGGCAACAAATTTGCCAGCCATTATCGTAGGCACATAATAGGTATTGTGTTCTTTCATCAGATTCATGGCTTCTTCATCCATGTAGGTGCCATGTTCAATCGAGGTGACTCCTGCTTTAATAGCGCGCTTCATGCCTTCCTTGCCATGGGCATGGACTGCAACAGTCATATCGTAATCGTTGGCTGTGTCGACGATGGCCTGAAGTTCGTCATCCATAAATTGTGGGTTTTGCCCACTCTTTGCCACACTCAGTACGCCGCCGGTGGCGGTGATTTTAATAACGTCAGCACCGTCCTGATAGCGTTGTCTGACGGCCTCACGGGCTTCAGCAGTACCATTAACTACACCGCTCGCCGGTCCTGTGTCGGGTCGGATAACGCGGGCCATACCATTGCTGGGATCGGCATGGCCCCCTGTGGTAGCGATTGATTTAGCGGCTGTATAAATACGCGGCCCTTCCAGTAACCCTTTGTCGATGGCTTTTCTCAACGCGACCGTCTCATTGTAGCTATCACCAAGGTTTCGGACGGTGGTGAAGCCAGCGTGCAGGGTTTTCTTTGCATAATTGGCGGCGGTAAGCGCGTAATCGGCTTCATTCTTTGTATATCTTTCCAGATAGGCGCCAGGTCCGCTTTGAGAGGATAAGTGTACATGCATATCCATCAGGCCCGGAAGCACAGTGCTATCTTTCAAATCGATCACTTCATCATCGTTACCGGCTTTGGTGAAACCGTCTTTGACTTCCACAATTTTGTTGTCATCAATCACAATAGTGACATTGTTGCGCAGCGAAGAGCCGGTCCCGTCAAACAGTTTTCCTGCGTGAATCAGGGTATCAGCAGCAGCGCTGGCGGTCAGCAAGCCACCAAGGCACAGGCAAAGGCAAGACAGTTTATTATTCATAAAGCGGTTTTCCGTTTATTAGGTGGAAGGTAACAATAGGGCAGAGCGGACGGATATGTAAAGTGATTGTAAAGAATGGCCCGGGTGGGCCACTTCTGAAATTTATTCCGCAAGCTCACCAATAACAAAAGGTTCGTACTCGCTGGTTACATAAAGCTGCTGTCGGCCATTTTTATGCCGGCGCTGAGCGTGCTCAACCAGCTGATAGTATACATTTTGATTGATACGCGCCCAGAGGTTTGTTCTGACGCATACGTAGGGAATGGGCGTACTGTCCGGTGCGCCTAACGCTTTTGGGGGATTACGCAACTCTATAGGATGATTGGATGATAACGTAAACCGATCACCGACGTTGGTAGTAAACACGATACTGTCATCATCCTCTTCCCACTGCGTAACCAGAAACGGGACATCCTCAACAACAATACCAAGTTTTTCTACCGGCGTTACCAGAAAGTAGTTGTCATCCTCTTTTTTGATAACAGATGAAAACAACCGTACTAAAGATTGGCGACCCACAGGGCTGTCTTCATAATGCCAGCTACCATCAAGTTTGATCGTCATATTCATGTTGCCGCAAAATTCCGGATCCCATTTATCAACGGGAGGAATACTGCGGGTGGTATCTCCCGCAGCATCCGATATTTGCTGACTGAATCTATTGAGATCCATCTTGTTCCTCAAGCATGGCTTTTATTTCGCGTAACTTGGCTTTAATTCGACGCATGTTGTCAGGTCCTGTGCGCAATAACTGCTTTTGCGGTGCACTAAGATTTTCCAGTTGTGGATCTGCATATTTATACGCTACAGAATCACTATAAACTTCTACTGGTACCGGTACTTCCGGTGTATTCAGTAGTTCGTTGATGGCTTTAACAGCGACTGCATCAAACGATTCGTCGGGGTTGCCGATCTCAGCATACTTTTCCTGAATCTGAGGGCGATAGTTTTTATACAGATCTACCAGTTCCTCGTTATCCATCGACTCCATCATATCAACATAAGGGGTATACCGCTTATAGCTGGCGGCGTCGATCCATTCTTTGCCGGCCTGACTGTAAACGCGGAAAGTCTGCTCAGGTGTTTTAAGTGGCTGTTGATTAGCCATCTCTTCGTTGGCAACGTTTGTCACTGAAACAACGAAGCGTTGCAATAACCCTTCATCCACCAGGAATGTATTGGTATCTTGTTGTTCGCTCAATCCGGAAAGCGACTTCTTAATCCCTTCATCGCTGCTATCCAGCGGCTCTGGCTCGGGTTCTTCCTGTTCAGGCATCGGCTCAGGCTCAGTTTCAGGATCTATCTCTACCGGTTCAGGTTCCGGCGTTCCTTCGAATTCTTCTGTATCGCCCTGGTCGGAGGGTAGGTTGTCTTGAGGTTCAACCGTCGGCTCGGCTTCCTCTACCTGTTCAGACGAATCATCAGACGGCCAGAACACAACGGCCAAAATAATAATGATGATAATGGCTATTAGTACAATGTGCGGGGCTACCTTGCGTTTTTCTGACGGGTCACTCATAACATATCCACCATATAAAAATTAATCCTCAGAACAATGTCTTACAAGAATCATACTTGCTATGCGTTTATGACGAAAGGGCGTTGGACGCACAAACGCAAATTTCCATGATTGGTTCATTTTCCTACATTAAAAAGACAGAATTTGATCGTTTTAACGCCAAAAATCTTTATTGTCGTGACCATTCACACTCAATGTTTAATGACCTTATCAGAGAAATCTTTGCGAAGATTTAATGAACACCAGTGTGACAGAGTTAGTATAGTAGTAATTCAAACCTCTCGCGGGAATCCATGATGCATAAGTTTTTAATGAAAGATTTGATGCAACGAAATCCTGATATTGATTATCTGGAGGTTCAGTCATTTGAGATGAACGTCTATCTGGTGCAGATAACCATCGGGGAGAAGACCGGATTTGTCTACGATGAAAAGGACCGGCCTATGCGCTTTTTCAGTGCCGGACATATTCGAGAGGCATTCGAATCCTGCCAGGTTACCCAGGCCGTGATGATCCATGACACGCCATATGAAGAGATGATTGGCAATCCGCCCAAGTCAGATACGCAGACCGCACTGCCATTCACTATGCAATTGCCTTATTAGCGTGTCACACCACTTGTGAAGCGATTTGAATCATCATGCCGATAGCGCTGCCTGCGGCAAATCCTGCCCAGGTATTTTTAAGCAGGTATCTGAACAGCGCCGCGCCGAATAATCCGCACCACAACATGGTTGAATATAATGATAAGGTCGCGCCGCCGGTACCTGAATCAGGTAAGAAAAGCAGAACGATAAATGTAAGCGCCATCGCGCCGGAAAGGTAGACCCAGATAATATTCTTGCGGTTCGAAAAGCTCTCTGATGCGCTCATAAAAAATCAGCCCGTTAACCATCATCTGTTTATAATGGGTAAAGCGGGCTGATGTTGCAATGATGTGAATGTAAGACTTTAGTGGTGATGACCCTCAAACTCTACTTTGAGCAACGTGGCGTTACCTTCAAATCGTAGTGTTTTGATGTCACCTTTGCCTTCAACGTTAAGTGTGTTGACCTGTGATGGCCACAGGTCGCGCAATGCATCGTGCTTGATTTGAAGGCCTTCGAGCTTGGGCGGCTGATCGGTTTCCTGATAAACCCAGAAGAACTTACCTTCCGTTTCAAACCCTACTGTATTTAGAGTTAGCGTCTTGCCTTCAGCATTACGAACTGAAAAACGCTCTGTAACGTAATCGGCAAAAGCCTGCTGCGTTTTTTCATCGTCCAGTATGTCAGCATGTTTATCAAACAATCGCTTAACAGCGTGCTCGGCATCATGCAAATTGAAGCGATGCATAACCTCAATATTTTCAGTGCGCGGATTAAACAACACTGTCGTGATGGCGGCTTTAATCTGATGCGCCTGAGCCTGGGCGCACGACACCAACAGTAAGGCCATAAGGCCCCACTGCAAGGTGCGTTGCATCACATACTTAATCGTCATCACTGTCGCTGTCGTCATCGTCTGTCTTAAGCTCGGTCTTACTTTCCTGCATCAGGTCTTTGTAGACACGCTTGCTGCTTTTTTCTGACTTGTACGCCTCGATACGTGAAGGAATAATACGGCGTGGATAGTAGTTGTTTTCCACATCGACATCTGCCGTTTCCCAGCGAGGATCGACCGCGACGCTAACCAGCTCTTTATCCTTTTCCGTAACGATAAGCTTAGACACCGCTTTAGGAGTACGACGCCAGATTTCAGCCGGAATACGCTTCATTTCTTTAGTGCCGTCAGCAAACTCTAACTCCAGAATGATTGGCATGACCAGACCACCCTTGTTAGAGAATTCCATCACATAATAATTTTTATCTTCACGAACCGCGCGCTCAAATGCTTTACGTTCCCACGGCTCCAGATCTTTAAGGAAGTCGCGATACTTGTTGCGGTCTTTGTTATTCGGCGTGTATTGATCGTTATCGTCGTAGAAATCTTTGATATCGTCAAAACGCTCAACCCACAGCTGGCGACCTTCCTGTTCATTACGCTCGACCGTTAACGACATCGGTTTTTCCATTTCAGCTTCACGCTGGCGCTTCAAATCAATGTCCGGATCTTCAGTATCTAAGCGTAGTTTATACACACGGTCGATGGCGATATCGACATGATCAGTGCTGTAGAACCAGCCGCGCCAGAACCAATCCAGGTCTACCCCTGACGCTTCTTCCATAGTGCGGAAGAAATCAGCTGGTGTAGGGCGCTTGAACATCCAACGCTGAGCATATTCACGAAATGCAAAGTCAAACAACTCACGGCCCAGAATTGTTTCACGCAAAATGTTCAGCGCGACAGCTGGCTTGGTGTATGCGTTAGGGCCAAGGTGCAGTACCGAATCAGACTGAGTCATAATAGGCACCTGGGATGATGATTTCATATACCACACTACATCACGCGGCTCTACGCCCCATGGGATATTCGGATCCCACTCGCGCCCGGCAACGCCATCAAGAAAGCTGTTCAGGCCTTCATCCATCCAGGTCCACTGACGCTCGTCAGAGTTTACGATCATAGGGAAGTAGTTGTGGCCTACCTCGTGGATTACCACGCCAATCAGAAAGCGCTTTTCGGCCAGCGAATAGGTACGTGAACCATCATCCTGCAACTCAGTACGTGGGCCGTTAAAGGAAATCATCGGATATTCCATGCCACCTACCGGACCATTCACCGACTGTGCTGTTGGATATGGATAGTCAAAGGTAAAGCGGTTATAAACATCCAGTGTGTGGATCACTGATTCAGTGGAGTACTTCTTCCACAGGTCGCCGCCTTCTTTAGGATAAAAAGACATTGCCATAACCAGTGGATTGTCTTCATTTTCCTGCTTGAAGCCGCGTGCATCCCACATAAACTTACGTGATGACGCCCAGGCGAAGTCACGAATGTTCTTCGCTTTAAAGCGCCATGTCTTGGTTTTTGATGTGCCGGCTTTTTCGTTTTCCAAAGCTTCTTCTGCCGTCACGACAAAAACGGCCCGATCAGCATTTTCTGCTTTTTTCAGACGGTCACGCTGCGTTTTCGTCAGCACGTCTTTAGGGTTTTGCAATGTACCGGTAGACGACACGATATGGTCAGCAGGAACGGTAATATTCACATCGTAATCACCGAATTCCAGAGTGAACTCACCGCGACCAATAAATTCTTTATTTGTCCAGGCCTCATAGTCAGTATATGCCGCAAGGCGAGGGAACCACTGGGCCAGCAAAAAGATATCGTTGCCGCCTTCGCGCTCATCATCAGGGAAGTGCTCGTAACCTGCCCGGGCACTAACCGCATCCTCTTCTACAATATTGAAGGCAAAATCAATGTTAAGACTGGTCTGCTGACCCGCTTTGAGCGGCTTATCCAGATCAACACGCATTAATGTACCAACAATGACATGGTGCAGCTTTTTACCGTTACCGGTCGCTACTTTCTTAATGTCGTAACCTAGTTCCGTGTCTTCTACGAATTGCTGGCGACGCAACGCGCCCATGCTCAGCCGGGCCGGCGCGTCTGATGACGCAGACTGCGTTGCCGGTCCGCGATTGCCAATACCACCAAAGGTCGTCGTCAACGCCGACATGGAGTCTTCGCGGTATTTGTTCTGATCCAGCTGAATCCACAAATATTTCAGTGTGTCAGGCGAATTATTTTTGTAAGTGATTTGCTCAGAGGCTTCGATGCGACGCTTTTCTTCATTCAGCTTCACGTCGATCTTGTAATCTACTTCCTGCTGCCAGTACTGATGACCTGGTGCACCCGCTGCGTTGCGGTAGACATTTGGTGTGGGCAGGGTTTCTTCCAGCTGTCGGAATTTATCTTCAAAGTCGCCTTTTGTTTGTTTTATCGCTGAACTGGCGGCAACCGGTACATGCAGCATCACTGATACTGCAGACACCAGCCAGAACAGGCGGTTTTGTCGTTTACTCATGCAGATTCCTTGCTAGATATTGCTAAGTTAAGGGCATCGAAACTGTCATTCTATCGTTAGTTGACTCACTTTTGGAGGTCTTAGCCGCAATAAGTCAAAAATTCACCGCAAAGGCAGACTGTGAAAATTAATTAGAATAAGCACTTTTTCCGTTGCAGTATTCTGTCGTATGCTTAAATTTCTTCCCTTTTTAGGCATAACGTTTATGAACAGGCTGAGCTGGCAGCGTGCCGTGATCAAGGTGGGTAGCGCTCTGATTGCACCTGAAGGCAGAGGCTGTAATCCGAAGCTTTTACAACCTCTGGCGCAATTTGTTATGCGTTCACAACAGGCCGGTAAAGATGTGATTATCGTTTCATCAGGCAGCGTGGCGGCAGGCCGTCAGCAGGTACCCGTCACACATCGGCCTACCATTGCTGAAAAGCAGGCAATGGCTGCGATTGGTCAGACTCAGATGATGGCGTGCTGGCAGCAACTATTTGACCGCCCCTGTGCCCAGCTTCTGCTTACCGCGGGCGACCTGCACGACCGAACCCGGTATGTAAATATCAAAAATACAATTAATCAGCTGCTCAAACACGGCGCTGTCCCGATTATTAACGAGAATGACACTGTTGCGGTGGATGAACTGAAAGTCGGCGATAATGATAATCTGGCTGCCTACACTGCGCTTGTTGCTCAGGCTGATACACTGATAATCTGTTCGGATGTTGATGGTCTGTATACTGCCGATCCCCGCAAAAATCCTGCAGCCACCCGCCTTGATAAAATTTTCAGGATAGACGAAAAAATTATGCGCCTGGCTGGCGGTGCCGGTTCGGCGGTGG
Organism: Salinimonas profundi; assembly: GCF_014750655.1. GTDB lineage: Bacteria > Pseudomonadota > Gammaproteobacteria > Enterobacterales > Alteromonadaceae > Alteromonas > Alteromonas profundi_A. Next base: position 235,165 of record NZ_JABBXD010000003.1, on the reverse strand, counting down.
GAACAGGCGGCATGCTGACTAAGTTGCAGGCCGCTCAAACCTGTATGGGGAGCGGAATACAGACCTGCATCATCAACGGACATCACAAATCAGCCTTTGATGCCCTTATCAAAGGGAAGCTGGACGGGTCGCTGTTTTGTCCCTCGCAGGCGCCTGTTCATGCACGCAAATTGTGGTTGCAACATACCTTAAAATCCCGTGGTTCACTGGTTGTTGATGCTGGCGCGATGGCAGCAGTAAAGGGACGGGGCGCATCATTGCTGGCAAAAGGTATTGTCGGTGTTGAGGGCAAGTTTCGGGTCGGTGATGCAGTGACCATTGCCTGTGACAATACGTTCTTCGCTAAAGGATTGGTTAATTATAGTAGTGATGACTTACTTACCTTGAAAGGTTCGAAAAGCAGTGATTTTGAACAGCTTTTAGGGTTCACACGTGGACCGGAAATTGTTCATCGTGATGATTTGATTCTGCTTGCATCGCCATCAGACTAATCCGTTGAAAATGGCTCTCGGGGTGGGAATTCTGCATCAGGCAACGTATGCTGTTATTTTTGACAGAGCCTGACTATGACTGATTTTGCCCCTTCTCTGGCCGATTATCCCTACCATATTGAGCTCACCACCCGCGCGCAGGATTGCGAAGCCCTGGGTCACATCAGCAATGTTGTGTTCTACAGTTTTTTTGATTCAGTGGTAAATCAGTTTTTAAGTGAGCGCTGCGAGCTGAATGTCGCAACAAGTAAGATTGTGCCATTTGTCACCAGCTCTCAATGTCAGTACATGTCCAAAGTGAGCTATCCGGAACCGGTTGCCGTTGGACTACGTGTGATAAAGCTAGCCCGAAGCGCAGTAACATACGGCGTATCGGTCTACGCAGGAGAAACAGGGCGGCGCGCGGCCCATGGTCAGTTTATGCAGGTGTTTGTTGAGCGAGCGACAGATAAGGTCGTTCCTATACCCAGTCATATCAAATTGCAGCTTGATGCACTAAGTGAGGAGTTGGAATGAAAGGTGTAATACTCGATATGGCTTCGCTGAAGCCAGATGATCTTGATTTGACGTCACTGGAGGCCTTACCGGTCAGCTGGACCTATTTTGATAACACCCCGGCTGAGAAGGTAAACGCACGCATTGACGGGGCGCAGATCATCCTGACCAACAAAGTTGTGTTGAAAGCCGACAATCTTAAAGATAGTCAGTGTCGTTATATTGGTGTACTGGCCACGGGCATGAACAATGTAGATACCGATTACTGCCAAGATAACGGGATCAGTGTGGCTAATGTAGAAGGCTATGGGACGGGTTCTGTTGTTCAGCACGCGCTGATGCTATTGCTTAACCTGACCACCTCATTTTTGCGCTACAATCAGGCGGTAAAAGCATCGGACTGGCAACATGCTGAGCATTTTTGTCTGCTTGATTATCCGATTTCCGAGCTTCGCGATAAGCATCTGGTGATTGTTGGCAGCGGTCAGCTAGGTAGCGGCCTTGCGCGGGTATGTCAGGCGCTGGGGATGCGGGTAAGCTTTAGCGCGCGCCCTGGCAGCAATGACGATCCTCGCCCGCCGTTGAACGATCTGCTCAGTGACGCGGATGTGGTGAGTTTGCACTGCCCGGCGACCCCGGACACCGAAAATCTTATTGATAAAGCCGCACTGGACAAGATGAAATCCAGTGCGTTTCTTATCAATACTGCTCGTGGCACGCTGGTGGATGAACATGCATTAGCAGAAGCGCTGCGCAGCGGCAGTATCGCCGGTGCAGGGCTGGATGTGCTTAGCACAGAGCCGCCATCATCAGAGAATCCGCTACTGGCCGAGCCGTTGGATAATCTGATTATCACACCGCACTCAGCATGGGGCGCCACCGAATCCAGGCAACGGCTTTTAGATAAAGCGGTAACCAATATCAAGCAGTTTTTGCAGCACACCACATAGCGAAGTCTACAAACGATTGAGCTTCTGGTTAAGCTCAAAGGTGGTGTCAGTAACGATCGCCTCCAGCGTTTCTATTCTTTCTCTGAGAGCCTTGATTTCTTTATCTTTATCGGCGTGCTGCTGTTTTTCTGCAGAACGAGCGAAAGCATTCTTTCGTGGTTTAGAAACAAACGGGTTGTCCGTGGTGCCGTTCATCCAGGCAACAAACTGCCAGCCGTATCGGGCATCAAGATAATAAGCCAGCCCCAACAGGACAAAAATAAGTGTAAACGTGATTATTGCGGTCATGGTGTTGTTCCTTCTACTGGTTTGACTATACAGTCACCACTCTTCGCACTTTATTACGCTAAGCATGTAATATTTATTGATTCCGGTGGACTACATCAATAGCCAGACATTTCACACCAAAAGGGACTCGTTTTAAAAGTGGATTTTGAGCAGGTGTTTTCTCAATACGGGCCATTGCTAAGCCGGGTTGCTGCTTCATATGAAGCCCAGCCGGCTCTTCGTGATGAACTGGCGCAGGATATCAGCCTGGCGGTGTGGCAAAGTCTGCAACGTTATGAAGGACGAAGCAATATTAAAACGTATATTCTGAAAGTGGCACATAATCGTGCAGTCAGCCATGTCTCACGTCAGGTGAAACACCCCGCAACAGATACATTTGAAGATAACAATACAATGTTTTGTGAACAGAAACAGGGCGGACCGGGCGCGCATGCTGAACAGGCACAGGCACGACAACGATTGCTTGATGCCATTCGTTTACTGCCTATTCAGAGTCGTCAGGTGATCACCCTGTCGCTGGAAGGGCTGAGCTACGACGAGATTGCAGATGTGTGTGGCCTGCAGCGTACACATGTAGGGGTGCTACTCAATCGTGCCAAGACTGCGATACAAAGGCGTCTGAAAGATGAATGAATTCGATAAAGATTTAGGTGAACTGTGGCAGTCTCAGCCCGTTTCCGCCATTGATATCAAAAAGGTAAAGCAGCGTTGGCGGACATTTCAGCTCAGGCACAGGCTGTACCTGGCGCTGGATTGCTTTTGTCTGGTACCGCTCATCTATTTACTTTTCTGGTCGCCCATTAAGACAAATTCACCGCAATGGTATTTTCTGATTGCTATTGGTTTTGCGGCTGTTACTTATACTGGTTATCTGACCTGGCTGCGGCGCTTATCGTTATTCAGCGGAAAATCCACCCGCGACCATCTTGACCTTCTGCGCAGGCAGCTAGCGAACAATGTTCGGATAGCACAGGTATCCAAACACTCTGCGTGGGTGACACAACTTGCACTCACCGCGTTTTTTGCGACCCTATACCTCTCTGGAGGGCTGCCCGCGTCCAAACTGAGTTCGGTTTCTCTGGCAATCGGCGGAGCTGGCATTGCTAACCTGCTTTTCTACCTGTGGGCGGCCCGTCGTCAGCGTCGATTTGCCCGTGAATATGCGCAGCTCGTCACCCAGCTGGAAGCCAGCGAGCCGGCGCAATAAGTACTACCGGCTGCTAATCACCTTCTTCCTGTGCCGCCTGTGAACTGTTGGCATCATCGTCCTGTTTCTTGCCAATGCGGGATTCAGGCTCTTTGCCCAGAAAGAACTGATAGTAGAAGTCGATGGCAAACTCCGTTTGTTCCTCAATGGTAGTCTGTATCGCCTCTGCATAGAACTGGGGCAGCCAGCGATAACGTAGTGCCAGATCGGGCGGCGCAGAACGTCTGCGAACCGTTTCAGCCGTGCTATCACCGCTTCCCAGGCCAACATCAAAATTGTACTTAACGCTCAGCCTGTCATTAATGCGACCAGTCAGTGACAGCTTAGGATCGCCCGCTGACCCGGAAGTTGTGCCTATACTGAAATCTTCAATACCCAGCGCATTACCCAGTTGCCCCTGAATGCCTTCTGTATTTGAGAGTCCCAGACCCACCAGCAGGGCACCATAATTGGTTTCCCCGCCATCGCCACCCAGTTTGCCGCTGCCGGTCAGTAAATACAGTAACGATTGGCTTTGGTCCATTGAGGGAGTACTGAAAACGCTGATGTTTGGGCTATCGGCTAAGCCCTCAACCCGGATCCCGGCGATGACACCATCATCGGTTTTGGCCGGTGAGCGTATTGCCTCTACCAACAACTGCGGCTGATCAAGGGGCCCGTTAAATTGCACCTCTCCGGTACGAATAAGTAAGTCCTGCCCGTAAGCCTGAAATCTGCCATCCATTATCTGAAGCGCACCAAAGCCCACCAGCGCAGGTTGTGTTTTTACCTGTAAGTGACCCGTGAGATTGGCAGTAAGACCAAAGGCTTCCAGTTTTACCTCGCCGGTTTCGTCATCATCGATCAGCACATCGATATTCGCGTTTACAATGCTAAGCGGATCTTCTTTAGGTGGCTCGCCGCGCAAATAGACATCCTTTGAAGGTGCTACCGCGCTTTCCGGCAGTTCTTCAATTATCGCGCGCGCCCAGGGGATGTTGATCTCACCGCTCACCTCGACTGCCTCCGGCGATACTGTCGCTTTGAGATCAGGCGAGACACGCACCGTGATATCACGCTGCTGAACTTCCAGTCTATCGCCGGTAAGGGTGAATGACAGTTTAGGCATTTCCGGTGTGGACCAGTCAATATCGCCCTGTAACTGCCCCTGCCCCGGACCAAGTGAAAACTGGCCGTCAAATTCAGCGCTGGTGCCATTGAACCGAATATCCTGCGTCCAGTCACTTATCGCCGCAGGGGTATCTTCAATATCAATATTTCCGTTGGCCAGCTTTACCTCGCCGTTTAATTGAGGTGCGCCAAGCTGACCGCTGACTTTGATATCACCATTGATAGCCCCGGTAAGCTCGCGTATCGCGGGCGAAATCGGTTTAAGAGGCGCTACTTTAATATCGTCTACAGAAATATTGCCCTCGACGGTGGGATTATCTGAAAACGGTCGTGTTTTTACCTGCGCGTTGATATTGCCCAACTGCTCGCTTTCCAGCGAGGCTGAGGCCATCAGTTCATCTTCGGTCAACTCGCCACTGGCATTGACTGCATCGACATCAATAGCCACCTTGCCGTCTTTACCAAGTGCCCAGGTGGCCGGTGTCACGTTTAGTGTAAATGTACCCTGAGGACGCTCGCCTAATGGCATCTTTCCTTTGGTAGTGATCGATGCAGTTGCCTCTGGCGGCTCAGGAACAAGTTCACCTAAAAACTCACTGGCCCATAAACCCACCGGCAGACGGTTAGCGTCTATATTCCAGCGGGCGACATCGTTCTTATACAATAAGTCTCTCATGCACAGCTCGCCGTCGTTTCGTGAGTCCCAGCAATGTGCAGTAATTTTTGTGCTAAAAGGTGACGGTCGCACAGCGACGGTAAAGGGGGATTCAAGCTCCCAGCGGGTGGAAAAGACGCCTATCTGGCTATCGGTAATGGTGCCTTTCCAGCGCTCGCCCTGCCAAGAGCCATCCACAACCAGTGATAACAAGTGCTCGGGCATATTTATCCGGGTCTCAACATGATGATCAGACAGCTTTCCGCTAACCGATAAATCACCATTTACCGCCCCTTGCTGCGCCACAGACGGGTTGAGCGATGCCGGTACCTGCAAATCGGTAATTGTGACTGAACCTTCAGCAGCAGGATCTTTCCAGTCACCAGATACATCGATATCCGCCGTAACCGAGCCATCAAGTCCCGGATACAGTGCATCCAACTGGGTTAACTGCGCCTGCACGGTGCCTTTTAAAAGCCGGTTTTTTATAAGCTGTCCAGCCACCTCAGCCTGATTCTCCCCCTGCGTCAGCCGGATAGATGTCACTAACAATTCATTCGGCCCTGAATAAACAGCAGAGCCTTTAACGTTAAGGTCAAATCCACCCTGAATGCCGCTGATGTCCAAATCTGTCAGACTTGCCTGAATGCCTTTTTGGTCATACTGCATCAAACTGGTGAATTCGCCCGATACATCTGTCGGCCCACTACTGGCCAGCGGCAACGTTGAAATATTTTTCAGCCTGGTTTTACCTGACCAGCTTACAGACTCATTCAGATACAAGGTGCCGGTATTACTGACAGTGCCTTCCAGCAGCTCAGCGTTCAGACTGTTAACCGTTATGTTTTTATTGTTCAGCACGATGTCGAGGTCTACCGGCACCCTGCCTACCTGAGGAGCATCTGCGGCGGTGTTTCCCTTCACCTGATAGTTTCCCATCTGACCACGTGCGGTAAGCTGGCCTTTATATAGTTTGCTATCCGGCATGCCCGGCAGCGCCTGCTCAGGCCAGGTAATATTCAATTTAGCCGGAAGGTTATCGTTAAGAAGATCTGCCGTGGCCTGCACATTTGCCTGATACTGGCCGGCGGCTTGCACATTTAGCTCAAGCGCGCTCAGTGACCCGTCAATATTAAGTTTTACCTGTTGAGATTTGCCGTCAGGCAATGTGAATTTGGCGATAAGGTCGCTGTTTACCGGATAATTTTCGTTTAAGGTGCCAGCAAATGATAGATCTGCCTGCCCCATTTCATGTTCCACGTGTAACCCGTCGAGGTCCATGTCGTATTCAGAAAATGTATAAGTATCAAAAGATACAATAGCTATTTTTTGAGTTTGTTCGCCTGTAATAATCCGGGTATCTTTTAAGCTAAATGCAGTAATACTCAGCGGAACAGGTGTTTTTATTTCCGGCAACTGAGGCGCGGTATAACTGAGCGCGTAATTTACCGGCATATCACTAGCCTGAGGGGACGGTTCGGTAGTTTGCGGCAGGGTGACGCGCAGTCCTTCAAGCTCTACAGGATTCAGCGTTAGCGCATCCGCCATGCGGCCCTTTAAAAACAACGATGCCAGTTCAATTTTCTGACCGGCCATTTTAAATTGTGTGTCCGTCAGTTTAGCCTGATGAATGACGACGGTGATCGGCATTGAGAAAGGCTCTTCCGAAGCCGGCGGCTCTTCTTCGGGCGCTTCGCCAATTTGACTGACCGCAACGCCATCAGTAGTGACAAAGTCTATACAGACTTTATTGGAAAACAGGCATCCTAATACCAGGTTAATTGACGCGCTGTTCACCTCAACCTGCCACTGTTCATTTTTCCATGATACGCCCTCTACAGAAAACGTACCCAGGGGTGATCCTGAGACCTCTTCAATTTCGAGGTTGGGCACGACAGCAGAAGCCAGCGGACCCAGCAGCGGACTACCCAGTGGGCTTATCAAAATTCCGATAAGTAGAATAAGCAGTAAAATGGGTGATACAACCCACAGAGCCACCTTACGTTTTTTCATAACTCAGGCCCTAACATAAAGTGGATTCGCCAGGTGTTTTCTTTTTCTGAAAACCCGCGGGCAATGTAAAAGCGTACCGGGCCGATAGGCGATAACCAGTGTACACCGGGGCCTATACCAAACGCCGGATCTTCTTCAAACTCATTAGTGGCGGTACCCACATCTAAAAAGGCGGCAGCGCGCCAGTTTTCCGCTACTTGATAGGCGTATTCAGTGCCGACGGTAGCAAGGTATTTTGCTCCGGCTGACTCCTGCACCGCACCCAGTACAGGATTAAAGATTTCACCTTCAGGCGAAATATCCCGGTACCCGAATCCGCGAACGCTCTGGTCACCACCAGCATAAAAGCGCACCGATGCCGGCACCTCGGCAAAACTGTTGGTTTCTATTGCGCCGATTTCTGAGCGCACCATAAACCGGTGTTTTCCGATGGTGCGGATAACCCTGGCCTCGGCCGTGCCTTTGACAATATCAATATCTGATCCGATACCTTCACGACCTACCTGAATACCGGTTCTGAAATAGGTGCCATGGGTGATATTGAGGGTGTCGTCTTTGACCAGATACTGCAGGGCGTAGCCAGGCATCAGCAACTGAGTCGTCTGACTGGGATCGTCATCGACTTTATATTTTTCACGTAGAAAGGTAACCGAGTAATCATTTTGCCACGGCGACTCAATCTCTTGTGTAACACGGTGAACAGACAAGGAGAGGGTCTCACTTTCTGTGTTGGTGTTGTCGTAATCTAAAAACTGGTATCCCGCTTCGTATTTCAGATAATCATTTTTCAGATCGCCCATCGGTACCAGATAATCAGCTGTAATTGATTGTTCCGGTGCAGAGATAAACAGTTCAGCATTAGCCGAGTGGCCTTTATCATTGACCCACGGCCGCTCCCACTTCAACCGTAGGCGGGGGCCGGTATCGGTAGCAACACCGATGCCCACATTAAAGTTATCTCTGGGTTTATGGGCCAGCGTGATTTCAATCGGCACACGTGTTCCCTGCGCCTGGCTGACCACCGGACGGGCAATTACACGGGAAAAATAACCGGTTGCGTTGAGCCGGCGGTTAAACTCAGCAAGCTGATCGGCGGTATAGGGTTCGCCCAGTGTGAAAGGCTGAAGCCGGCGAACAATATCCTCTGCTTTGTCCTCCCCATTGATTGTCACCTTGCCAAATTCATAGCGCGGTCCGCTCTGCGCAATTAACAAAATATTGGCTGCACGTTCCTCGCGAACTAAATCTAACCGTGTTGCCTGCCAGTGAAAATCAAAGTACCCATGATTCAGAGCATAGTTGAACATCCTGGATTTGAAACGTTCGTATTCCTGCTGAAGCAGAACGTCGCCTTTTTCTAACGGGAAGCTATTAAACGTGGTGCGAAATTTTTTATCAGCACGCCCTGCACCAATAATTTCGCGGGTTACATTAGTAACCTTTAATGGCGAGTCCAGGGATACATCAAGGACTACCTCGCCTTCCTCATCGGTATTGATAAGCGTGGTGCTGTTGTAATACCCGAATGGCTGCACCGCAGTGGCTACCGTCTTGCTGACTTCTTCCTGCCAGAATGGATCGCTAAGTGCGTCCTGACCGATATCCAGACTTTTCAGGTGCAAGCGAATGTTGTCTTCAAGCGTATCATCGTCAACCCCCTGAATCGTAAACTCCAACTCAGCCAGCGCCTGCATTGGTAAGAAAACCAATAGCATTAAAAGACAGCGCTTTTTCAAAAAAATAACGATTGGCATGGATTTACTTATTTGTCCTTTTAAAAAGGTGAGATACGTTGATGCCGAACCAGAAGCGTAGCTTGCATGAATCAACTGCGATGGGCAGCGGCATGTCAGAAAACCGGCTACAATACGATGTTTATCTGCTCGACTCTAGTATATTATCGCTTTACGCAGTGCGAAGATCAGCTGCGACAGGTTGTAACTTATTTAAGATATATCCGTCCTACCTAGTATTAAAAGGATAAGTACGTGAAAGGATTCAGTTTAGCCGGAACTATCGGCGTTATTCTTACACTTTTTATAAGTTTTAGCGTAACCGCTGAAAACACCGGGCAGCTACCCGTAAGCGCCTACAGTCAGCTTCCGAAAATTCAGAAAGTTCGTCTCTCTCCTGATGGGGGACGCATTGCTTATACCCACAATCTGACCATGGATGGCGAAGATCTATCCATCCTGCAGGTTTACGACTTTGAAAAAGGATCGACTGCTTATTTGTTACGTTCAGATAATGAAAAAGTAAAAATCAGCTGGTATCGCTGGGTCAATAACAAACAGTTGGCTGTTAGTGCACTATATGAAGTCAAACAGAGGCATGTCAGGTTTCATAAGACCCGAATGTATATTATGAATTACACAAAGCCTGACGAGAAACTCAGAACAATCGTTGACGTCGATCGGTTGAGAGAAGCCAGCCGATTAAAAGTCGACCCTCAATATTTGGACAGTGTTGTTGACTGGCTGGATCATGACCCAGAGCATATTTTGATGCAAGTCGATACCAATACTGTAGCAATGCCTTCAGTCTTCAAGATTAATGTAAACACGTTTCATCGTACTCGTATTGAGCGTGCCAAGCGTAAAGTCCGCGACTGGATGACTGACCAGCAATCTGCTTTGCGACTTGGCATCGCCAGAGATTACGACAACGGCGAAACAGAAGTCATTGTGCGTAAAAACGAAGAGGCAGAATGGGAAACACTTTTTGCCTATAACGCCATGAATGAAAAAGGCATATATCCTAAAGGATTTGGGCTGGACCCCAATATTCTGTATTACACCGCGTACAAGGGAAACTTTCTGGCGCTGTATAAAATGACGCTGGATGACCGCAAAAGTGAACTAGTCTACGCGGATGACAATTATGATGTTGATGGCAGCCTGATTTACTCACCAAAAACCGGCGAGGCGATTGGTGTTAATCATCCTCAGGCTGAAAATGGAGAATATTATTGGAAGCCGCGCTGGGCCAAGCTACAGGCCATGCTGGATAAGGCATTACCGGAGTTCAGTAATACGATTTTAAGTTTTAATGCTGACGAAACGTACTACATTCTGCATTCAGAAATGGACGGCACGCCCCCTTATATAAGCCTGGGTAATACCAAGACCAATAAAATAGACGGGCTGTTTAATCTCTACCCGCAGCTGGCCGAACAGACTATTCCCGCCAATGAGAAAGTCATTTATAAAGCGCGTGACGGTCTGGAAATCGAAGCTTATCTTACTCTGCCTGCTATCGGCGAACCGCCGTACCCTACGGTCATTCATCCTCATGGCGGACCGGGCGCCCGGGATTTTGATGGTTTTAACTATTGGATTGCTTATTTCACCAGCCGCGGATATGCCGTGCTTCGTCCGAATTTCAGGGGCTCAACAGGGTATGGCTATGAATTTGCTAATGCGCAGATGAAAAGCTGGGGACTGCAGATGCAGGATGATATTACGGATGCTACGCACTGGATGATAGAAAAAGGTCATGCAGATAAGGAAAAAATTTGTATTGTCGGTGGCAGTTATGGTGGATATGCCGCATTGATGGCGACAGTGAAAACGCCCGATTTGTTTGCATGTGCTATCAGCGTTAACGGTGTCAGCGACCTGAAATATCTGGAGCGAAATGCCCGGAATTTTGTTAATCATGAATTTGTAAAAAACCAGATAGGTGATGACAGTGATGATTTAGAGGCCCGTTCGCCGCTGTATCATGCTAAGAAAATTACCACGCCTATTTTACTGGTACACGGTGAAGAAGATCGCAGTGTGTCGGTCAGGCACAGCAGAACCATGGCTGAAGAGTTAGAGGATCATGATCATCCCGCCTTCAAATATGTAGAGCTTGAAGCCGGCGATCATTACTTATCCATTCAACGAAACCGCCATCGATTCTTCGCAGAAATGGATGCATTTTTGAATCAGTATCTGCATTAATGATCATAGCCGGCCTTGATGCCGGCTTTTTTTACGGTCTAATCGCATCAATACGGCTACGCATAGCAAACCGCTATGTTTACAGCCGTTTTACTGTACACTGACGCCTTTACAGTTTACCAGCCTGCCTGCGTCTGCATTATAAGGATCTGCTCTGCGTGAAACCCGCCACCAATACTAAAGCAAAGCCTACTCTGGCGTTACAGGAATTTGTTGCCCTTATGGCGTTGATGACATCGCTGGTGGCGCTGAGTATTGATGCGATGCTACCCGCGCTTTCTCAAATTGGTGAAGCGCTTAATGCTAAAGACGAGCACGATGCGCATTTGATCGTGTCGGTGTTTTTCGGTGGTATGGCATTCGGGCAACTTTTCTTTGGCCCATACTCGGATAGCCGCGGTCGGCGTGAAACCATTTTGCTTGGTTTATGTATTTTTGCAGTAGGGTCGCTGGTCTGTATGCAAGCCGATGATATGAATACGATGCTCGCCGGACGACTGATTCAGGCATTTGGTGTCTCCGGACCTCGTATCGCGGCAATGGCCATTATTCGTGACCTGTACGTCGGCGACGGTATGGCGCGGGTTATGTCGTTTATCATGATGGTATTTATTATCGTTCCGATGCTGGCCCCTATGGTCGGGCAGGCCGTGCTGCTTTTTTTCACCTGGCGTCATATTTTCAGTCTGTTTCTGATTTTTGCGGTGATTGCCGGTAGCTGGTATTTTTGGCGTCAGCCCGAAACCCTGGTTAAGGCGCGGCGCCAACCTTTTTCATGGAATCAGTTTGGTCGCTCATCTTCATTTATCCTGACGCACATGTCAGTAATGGGCTATACGCTGGCCATGGGATGTATCTTCGGGTCTTTTCTGGCTTACCTGAGCGCTTCCCAGACTATTTTTCAGGAATTTTACGATACCGGTGAGATGTTTCCCTACATCTTTGCCACACTGGCGTTCTCAATTGGTCTGGCATCGTTTTTTAACGGCACTATGGTAATGCGCTTTGGCATGAGTAAGCTGGTACGCATTGCGCTTGTGGGCGTTATTGTTTTTGCCTGTTTGCTAAACGTTATCTTATTGAGCTTCGATGGCCTACCACCACTGGTCGTCACCATTACAACACTGTTCTGTGGCTTTTTCTTTGTAGGGATCTTATTCGGGAATCTGAATGCCATGGCGATGCAGCCATTAGGCGATATGGCTGGCTTAGGCGCAGCCATTATTGGCTCCCTGTCGAGTCTGATTGCAGTGCCGGTGGCATTGGCTATAGACAGCTTTCTGACAACCAATCTGTATCCCATCGGTTTGGGGTTTCTGGCCTTTTTCGTATTAGCAGCGTTATCGGTATATTTTGCCGAGCGTGAACGGCATGAAATTCTGGCTGAGGAATAAAGACAAACGCCGCAGCCATTCATTCAGGCTGCGGCACACTTGGTTTAGTGGTTTAGTTGCCCTGAGGCATTAACTGGCCACGAATAGCGCCACCAGGATAATCCGGATTATGCACATTGATATAATAGTCTTCCGGATGCTCAAGAATTTCCTGAACCACCGGGCCCATTGGAAACTTCTCTGATTCCACGCCCTCGGTCAGACAGTCTGCCGCGTTCCCATCTTCAGGACCGGCCAAGGCTGCAACGACAGGGCCGTTAGTACCCGCTGCACCCTTATGGATATGTGCGGCCATCCCTTCACCTACAGGCACCAGTTGTATTTTATCGACAGTTAACACATAGCATAGTGTATTCGGATCGCCGTCGATGCCAAACACATAGGCTTCACCCCGCCCGTTTGGGTCGCCGGAAATACGCTTATTACCTGAACTATTCACTTCCTGACGCCCATCCAGTGACGCTTCCAGAACATTATTTGTATGACCTGCATATACCTGACCGGAAGCACCGATAAGCGCAATCGACATCGCAATTTTCTTCAACATAGTCTTGTCTCCGTGATTGATTGGATATTGATATTTCCTGGACAGGAATCCACCATCAATACTGACCAAACGCGCAGGACCCGTTATCAGATGTGAAAATTTATAGTTCATCTGAAAATTAAGTGAAAACGCACCTTCTCTAAGACTGGTTTTTCATCGCCAGTCCACGTCGCACCAGCGATGTACGTCATGAGCGAACAAAACACGGCGTATATTAATTTAAGTTAATGTTTCACGGGTGCCAGATTGTATTCAAGTCAGAAGGCTTAATCGGATAAGTAAAAACCTGAACGCAGAGACGCTGATAAGTCCGTAGCAGCGGACCCTTTTATCAATCGATGAAAAATTTTTGTAAGGGGAAGGTGTTAATGACAATTCGGCCAAAGGTAACACATCGGTTTATCGTTGCGGTCTCTTTGAAATGCACATAAAAAAGCCCGGCCAAACTGGCCGGGCAAGAGGGCTTCTTTAAGCACCTAACGACAGAAATTGTTACTCAAAAACGGTGGCTTTCATGTCTTTCATATAACCACGAAGTACGTCTCCAACCTGTTCTACACCGTGTTGACGAATCGCGCGATTTACTTCCACCAGCTGGCGGTTATCCACCTGATTACTTTCCTGACTCAGTCCTTTGCCGATGATTTCAGTGGTTACTGAAGGCATGAAGCTTTCTTTGAGCAAAGGAATTGCAGCATTGGCAAACAGATAGTTGCCGTATTCTGCGGTATCAGAAATCACCACGTTCATCTCATAAAGACGTTTGCGCGCGATAGTATTGGAGATCAGCGGTGTTTCATGCAATGACTCATAGTACGCTGACTCAGGCAAAATACCGGCTTCAACCATCACATCAAAGGCCAGCTCTACCCCTGCTTTGATCATAGCAACCAGCAGAATGCCTTTATCAAAGTAAGTCTGTTCTGCAATTTTGCCTTCATAAACCGGCGCATTTTCAAAGGCGGACTGACCGGTTTCTTCGCGCCATTTGTGCAGGTTCGCATCGCCGTTAGCCCAATCCTGCATCATGGTTTTAGAAAATTCACCGCTGATAATATCATCCTGGTGTTTTTCAAATAGCGGACGCAGGGTGGTTTTTAGTGTTTCAGACAACTGATGGGCTTTGAGCTTGGCCGGATTCGACAGGCGGTCCATCATGTTAGTGACACCACCGATTTTCAGCGCTTCAGTAATCGTTTCCAAACCCTGCTGAATAAGTTCACCGGCGTAGGCTTCATCAATGCCTTCTTCCACCATTTTCTCATAGCACAGAATAGCCGCGACCTGCTGCATACCACACAGAATTGTTTGCTCGCCCATCAAATCAGATTTCACTTCTGCAACAAAGGACGATTCCAGCACACCGGCCCGATCACCCCCAGTGGCACTGGCCAGCGCTTTAGCGATGTCCCAGCCTTCCTTTTGAGGATCATTTTCAGGATGCACTGCAATGAGTGTGGGAACACCGAACCCGCGCTTGTATTCTTCACGCACTTCTGTGCCCGGACATTTGGGCGCGCACATAACTACGGTAATATCTTTGCGGATCTGCTGACCCTCTTCAACAATATTAAACCCGTGGGAATATCCCAGCGCCGCGCCTTCTTTCATTAACGGCATAACAGCTTCAACCACGCTGGCATGCTGTTTATCCGGCGTCAGGTTGTAAACCAGATCTGCTTCCGGAATAAGTTGTTGATAGGTACCCACAGTAAAGCCATTATCTGTGGCACGCTGGTATGAATCACGCTTTTCATCGATTGCAGCCTGACGCAATGCATACGCTACATCCAATCCCGAATCACGCATATTCAGGCCTTGATTAAGTCCCTGCGCGCCGCAGCCGACAATAACAATGCGTTTACCTTTTAAATACTGGCAACCGTCAGCGAATTCGCTACGGTTCATAAAGCGGCAGCGACCCAGTTGGTCCAGCTGCTGTCGTAACGATAATGTATTGAAATAATTAGCCATAAGATTTCCGAACATCTTTTTTATTTCATCAATCCCGGTTGTTGCCGCTACCGGAGACCTCGTCTGTGACGACTTGTAATGAAGACTAGCCTATCGCTTTTGTTTTGCAAAATGATATATTTGCAAGACAGTATTTCATTTTTTGCAACGTTATGGATATTAAAAGCCTGCAGCTGTTTAATCATCTGGCAGACAGTCTGCATTTCGGGGCGACTGCCAGAGCGATGTTTGTATCGGCATCGACCCTGAGCCGGATTGTGCAGCGTTTAGAGGAAGAGTGCGGTGCACCGTTATTTGAACGGGACAACCGACAGGTCTCGCTGACCCCGGCGGGACAAAAATTACTGGTTTTCAGCCGGCAGGTGGTCAGGGATTGGCGCGAACTGCAGGCACAGTTGCATCAGGACGGGCAGACTTTGCAGGGGCAACTCAGTATCTTCTGTTCAGTTACTGCCAGCCAGAGCCACCTGCCAGGCCTGTTGCGCGCCTTTCGAAATCTTCACCCGGCCGTGGATATCCGCCTTGTTACCGGCGATCCGGCACTGGCCATCGAACGGGTGAAGCAAAAAAGCTGTGATGTCAGCATTGCTATTCACACACCGGATTTTCCCAAAGATTTGAACTTCGCGCCGCTGGATAATATTCCCCTTGATTTGATTGTGCCCAAAAGCTGGGGCATAACACAGTTGTCACAAATAGACTGGCGTCACCATCAGGTGGTTATGCCGGAACATGGGCCGACTCGCCGAATTGTCTACCACTGGTTTGCTGAGGCGGGGATTCGGCCTAATGTTTATGCATCTGTCGGGGGCAATGAGGCTATCGTCAGCATGGTGGCGTTTGAATGCGGTATGGGATTTGTGCCCCAGGTAGTGCTGGATCATTCCAGTATGGCTGCAAAAGTCACCCGCATTAAAGTGGATAATATCGAGCCTTATCAATTGGGCCTTTGCTGTTTGAACAGTCGTCGTAGCGAGCCGCTTATTGATGCGTTGTTTCAGTTAGAGCTTAGCTGAGAAATGATGGTATCCAGTGCGCGATAGCCCAGGGCCTCGCTGATATGATGTTGCTTAACGCTGTCGCTCGACTCAAGATCAGCGATGGTTCGGGCCACTTTAAGGGTTCGGTGAAAAACACGCATCGATAATTTAAGCTGTCGGGCGGCCTGCTGCAAAAATGCCAAATCTTTTGCACACAGTCTGCACGCTTCAGTCAGCTCTGCACTGTGCAGTGCACTGTTAAGCTTACCCTGCCGGTCACGTTGACGCTCCCGGGCGACAGTAACTTGCGCTTTAGCGCGCTGAGCAGAGTCTGTTTGGCCAGCGCCTGGTTGGCTTAGGGTGTACTCGTCAAGACGCGGTACATTCACCTGTAAGTCGATACGGTCCAGGAACGGACCGGAAATACGGTTGATATAGCGCAGGATGTTGTCCGGTGAGGTACGTCCGTCGTGGATGTCGCCGGTTGGGCTGGGATTCATGGCAGCGACCAGTTGAAACCGTGCCGGATAAACCGCCTGGGCTTGCGCCCGACTGATACAGATATCGCCGGTTTCAAGGGGCTCTCGCAACACGTCCAACGCCCGACGGCCAAATTCAGGCAATTCATCTAAAAACAACACACCCAGATGCGCCAGTGAGATTTCACCGGGCATGGGATGCGTGCCACCGCCGGTCAGTGCAATGGCTGAACTGGTATGGTGCGGCGCGCGAAATGGCCGGCTAAACAGTGATGTGGCATCAATTCCCATGCCCTTGACAGATGCAATAGAGGCGACCTGTAGTGCCTGTTCAATATCCAGCGGCGGCAATAATGAGAGCAGGCGATTGGCCAGCAAACTTTTACCCGTTCCCGGCGGACCTACAAACAAAATATGGTGCTCGGCCGCTGCTGCAATAACCAGTGCCCGCTTAGCCTGACTCTGACCGATGATATCATCCCACTCGGGGGCGGCAGTATCCGGTGCGCCTGACAAGGCATCAGTAATAGCGGGTAGCGATGCAGTGTTATTCAGGTGATTGAAAACGCCGGTAAGGTCAGGTGCTGCGCGGCGTATTATGCCGCTTACAAGTGCTGCTTCATGCCGGTTTTCGGCAGGAAAAATAATCTGCGCGGCGCTCTGCCGGGCTGCTAAAAGCGCGGGTATTAGTCCTCTCACCGCCTTAATTTTTCCATTTAGCCCTAATTCGCCGATAAACTCATAGTTATCGGCGCAGGTCGCAGGAAGAATGCCAGCCGCAATGAGAATTCCAACCGCGATGGGCAGGTCGTAGCGCCCGCCATGTTTGGGAATTGTGGCAGGGGCAAGATTTACCGTGATACGTTTGGCAGGAAACTCAAAACCGCTGTTGATTAACGCGCTTCTGACTCTGTCGCGCGCTTCTTTGACGCAGGTTTCAGCCATACCGACCAGATGGAAGGCGGGTAACCCGTTTGCCAGATGCACTTCTACCTGCACGGAGGGAGCGCCGATTCCCTCACCGGCGCGGGTGTTTACCACTGCATAGCCCATAGTATCGTCCTGACGAAAAGGGCTCAGTGTATGGCATGTTGAAAGGGTAACGTACTGGCCGCCAGTGCAGATTTACTCTGTTCTGAACACGGGCAACTCCCAATGCCAGCGCATTGCGCCCAGACGTAAACATACGGTAGTTACCAGTGCTGCTACAACACACCAGATATCAGGCAGTTGCAGTGTATAAAACAATGCGTAGGCGCCACCCCCGACAATACAGGTGATGGCGTATAACTCGCCGGATAAGACCAGCGGCACCTCACGGCAGATAACATCTCGCAGTAACCCACCAAACACGCCGGTGATAGTACCCATGGCAATGGCTACAGCCATACCCGCACCAGTACCTAAGGCTTTTTCTATTCCTACCACATTAAATAACGCCAGGCCGAAGGCATCAGCAACCAGAAGATAATGGTAGGGGAACAAAGATGTCAGTCTTAACCAGATAATGGTGATAAGCGCTGCAATACAGGTAACGTACAGGTAATCGGTATCTTCAATCCAGAATACGGGTAAGTCGAGCATCATGTCGCGAAGTGTGCCACCGCCTACTGCGGTTGCCGAAGCCAGGACCACCACGCCGAATCCATCCATTCTTTTCTGAAACGCCATCAACGTTCCTGATATTGCGCACACCGCAACACCAGCGAGGTTAAGCACATGGATCCAGCTTTCTATCATCAACGTTACCTTTGAACTGAGGAATACCAAAGACAAATAGTCTGGCTAAATTGGTTGAAAAAGACCACCGTTTCATGCTAATTCTTTGTCTTAGGCATTTCACAACGGGTCAGCCAGCCGGTTGTGAAGGTTAAAAAGTGCCGATAATTCTTTTTTCCGAACATCTTTGTCCTGCTGTTATATAGCAGGTCTCATCAATTTTCTCCCTGTATTTTCAGGGGGCCACGCCTTGTTTGCGTCTTAAAAGTCAGTCAGATGTAAAAAATGCTGTCCATTCAGGTGGCTTAAAACGGTCTGTCATTGGGCGTTTTGAATCTCCTGCTGTATGATTTGCGCTGAACTTTTAATTTTCTGCTTTTGGGCAGTACCCGGGCCACATGCCCCGTAAATAAGGAATAAACATGGCTAAGCAACCTGCTGAATATATTTGGTTTAACGGCGAGATCAAACCTTGGAAAGACGCCACCGTTCACGTAATGACCCATGCTATTCATTACGGCTCTTCAGTATTTGAAGGGATCCGCGCATATAAAACGCCGGATAAAGGCACCTGTGTTTTCCGTTTGCAGGAGCATAACCGTCGTCTTTTTGATTCAGCAAAAGTTTACCGTATGACCATTCCTTACACGTTGGATCAGGTTAACGAAGCAACGCTGGATATTATCCGCAAAAACGATTTGCAGTCTGCTTATATCCGCCCCATCGCATTTTATGGTGATATCGGGATGGGTCTGCAGGTGCCTTTTGGTCAGGAAACGGAACTGACCATTGCCGCGTTTGAATGGGGCGCCTACCTGGGTGAAGAGGCAATTAAAAAT
Organism: Salinimonas profundi; assembly: GCF_014750655.1. Lineage (GTDB taxonomy): Bacteria > Pseudomonadota > Gammaproteobacteria > Enterobacterales > Alteromonadaceae > Alteromonas > Alteromonas profundi_A. The sequence continues at coordinate 216,077 of NZ_JABBXD010000003.1, read as the reverse complement.
GGTGTCGACGCCGGTATTTCTTCCTGGAATCGTCTGGCAGCGAACACCATGCCTACTGGTGCAAAAGCGGGAGGTAATTACCTGTCGTCGCAGCTGATTTCAATGGAAGCCCGTCGTCATGGCTACGGTGAAGGTATCGCACTTGACCGTAATGGCTATATCAGTGAAGGCGCGGGCGAAAACATTTTTGTTATCCGCGATGGTGTTGTGACCACCACGCCTAAAACGGCAGCAATTCTGCCGGGTATTACCCGCGACACAGTAATGACATTGCTTCGCGATATGGGCTATGAAGTTCGTGAGGAAAATATTGCCCGTGAAGCGATGTATCTGGCGGATGAAATCTTAATGTGCGGGACTGCCGCCGAAGTCACACCGGTGCGCAGTGTCGATGGTATTGCTGTGGGTAATGGTGGCCGTGGCCCGATTACCGAAGCGGTACAGGAAAAATTCTTTGGCCTGTTTAACGGTACAACAGAAGATAAGTGGAACTGGCTGACGCCCGTTTATGAATAAACCCTAACTTTCAGGAGCAATTATGCCCAAACTACGATCTGCAACGACAACGCAGGGACGAAACATGGCAGGGGCACGCGCACTGTGGCGTGCCACCGGTATGAAAGATACCGACTTTGGAAAGCCGATTATTGCCATCGCCAACTCCTTTACGCAGTTCGTACCCGGGCATGTGCACCTCAAAGATATGGGGCAGCTGGTCGCCCGCAGCGTAGAAGCCGCGGGTGGCGTTGCCAAAGAATTTAATACCATCGCAGTGGACGATGGTATCGCGATGGGCCATAGCGGCATGCTTTACAGCCTGCCGTCCCGGGAAATTATCGCCGACTCGGTAGAATATATGGCCAATGCGCACTGTGCTGATGCGCTGGTCTGTATTTCCAACTGCGACAAGATCACTCCGGGCATGCTGATGGCAGCCATGCGCCTGAACATTCCCGTTGTATTTGTATCCGGCGGGCCAATGGAAGCGGGCAAAACACAATTGTCTGATCAGCTCATCAAGCTGGATTTGGTCGATGCGATGGTCGCAGCTGCGGATGACAGTGTCAGTGATAAAGACAGCGGTGAGATTGAGCGCTCTGCCTGTCCGACCTGCGGCTCTTGCTCGGGCATGTTTACCGCCAACTCAATGAACTGTCTGACAGAAGCCCTTGGTCTGGCGCTACCCGGCAATGGTTCTATGCTGGCCACCCATGCAGACCGCGAGGGATTGTTTCAACGTGCCGGTGAGCTGATTGTAGAGCTTTGCCAGCGCTGGTATGGCAATGATGATACCTCTGCGTTACCCCGTAATATCGCTAATTTCGAGGCATTTGAAAATGCGATGAGTCTTGATATTGCGATGGGCGGATCGACCAATACCATATTGCACTTGCTGGCGGCAGCCATGGAAGGAGAGATTCCTTTCAGCATGGCAGATATCGATCGGCTTTCTCGTAAAGTCCCCCATTTGTGTAAGGTCGCGCCAGCGACTCCGAAATACCATATGGAAGACGTGCATCGGGCCGGTGGCGTGCTGGGCATCTTGTCAGAACTGAATAAAGCCGGTTTATTGCATCCTGATTCGCATCATGTACTGGGCGGCACCATCAGCGATGTCATCAGTCAGTGGGATATTACTGACTCTCAGAACGAAATAGCTGATAAATTTTATCGTGCCGGTCCGGCGGGAATACGGACGACAAAAGCATTCAGCCAGTCGTGCCGCTGGGATGAGGCAGACAGAGACCGGGAATCAGGCTGTATCCGTGCGCTTGAGCACGCCTACAGTCAGGAAGGTGGTCTGGCAGTGTTATACGGTAATCTGGCTAAAAATGGCTGTATTGTCAAAACCGCCGGTGTGGATGAATCGATACTTACCTTTACCGGTACAGCAAAAATTTACGAAAGTCAGGAAGACGCGGTTGCGGGGATCCTTAATGATGAGGTCAAAGCCGGCGACGCCGTTATTATTCGCTACGAAGGCCCCCGTGGCGGACCGGGTATGCAGGAAATGCTGTATCCCACCTCTTACCTGAAATCAAAAGGCCTGGGCAAATCCTGTGCGCTGATCACCGATGGTCGCTTTTCTGGTGGCACCAGTGGGTTGTCAATCGGACACTGTTCGCCGGAGGCAGCCAGCGGTGGTGGTATCGCGCTGGTGGAAGACGGCGATACCATTGTTATTGATATTCCTAACCGCACCATCAACGTGGATGTCACCGATGCCGAGCTGGCGCATCGGCGCGAGGCAATGCAACAACGGCCTCGTCCGTTCAAGCCGCTTAATCGCGAGCGTGTGGTTTCTGCGTCGCTTAAAAACTTTGCCATGCTGGCAACCAGTGCAGATAAGGGCGCCGTGCGCGACGCGGCTAAGTTGGAAGACATATGACTATCAGCAGCCACGAGTATTTAAAAAAAATACTGTTAGCGCCGGTTTACGATGTCGCGGTAGCCAGTGATTTGGTCATGATGGCTGGTCTGTCACACCAGATTGGTAACTCGGTCTTTTTAAAGCGCGAAGATCAGCAGCCGGTAAAGTCGTTTAAGTTGCGCGGTGCCTATAATCGTATTTGCACGCTGACAAAGGCACAACAGCAGGCCGGAGTGATTGCCGCTTCGGCCGGAAATCATGCGCAGGGTCTGGCATACGGTGCGCACGTAAAGGGTATTAAGGCCACGATTGTCATGCCAGAGACAACGCCCGATATCAAAGTGGATGCGGTGCGGCGCTTTGGTGGTCAGCAGGTCACGGTTATTCAGCATGGGACCAGTTTCGACCAGGCCAGTGCCCATGCAAAGCTTCTGGCAGAGCAGCATGGCTATACCTTCGTGCCTCCGTTTGATGACCCTGATGTTATTGCTGGTCAGGGCACAGTGGCCCGTGAGTTACTGGAACAAAATCCTAACCTGGACATGATTTTCGTGGCCGTTGGGGGAGGCGGTCTGGCGGCGGGAATATCGGTTTACCTTAAACAGTTGAAACCGGACATCAGAATTATTGCTGTTGAATCTGAAGAGTCAGCCTGTTTTGCCGCCGCCCGTAAAGCCGGAGAGCCGGTGGCTTTACCATCAGTAGGCATATTTGCTGATGGTGTGGCTGTTAAAACCATGGGCCAGGAGACGTTTCGGCTCTGTAATGAATACGTTGATGAAATAGTTACCGTTTCAAATGATGAGATTTGCGGTGCTATCAAGGATATTTTCGATGACACCCGGGTAATAGCGGAGCCGGCTGGTGCGTTATCCGTTGCGGCCATTCGCAAATACGCCAAAACGCATAATCTTACCGGCAAAAACATCGGCGGCATTCTGTGCGGTGCGAACATCAACTTTCATACACTTCGCTATGTGTCAGAACGCTGCGAATTAGCCGAGCAGAAAGAAGCCGTTTTTGCTGCCAAATTAGCCGAACGTCCGGGCGCATTTAAACAATTTTGTGAGGCGTTGGGCGGTAAAAATATCACCGAATTCAACTACCGCTACGGCAGCGATGCCGAAGCTCATGTATTTGTAGGCGTAAAGCTGAAAGGCGGGCAGCCAGAGTTCTCATTATTGCAGGAAAGCCTGACTGATAAAGGCTTCGCGTGTTTTGATCTCAGTAGCAATGAGCTGGCAAAACTGCACGTCAGGCACATGGTTGGAGGCCGGCCCCCGGCAATTCTGAATGAGACCGTATTTGCCTTTGAATTTCCTGAGTACCCCGGTGCCTTACTGAAATTTTTGAATACGCTGGGCGAGCGCTGGAATATCACGCTATTTCATTATCGCAATCACGGTGCTGCAAAGGGACTGGTGCTGGCCGGGTTTGATATACCGCCGGAAAGCCGGGCTGCATTTGATGAGCACTTACAGGATCTGAATTATAGCTTTACCGATGTGACGGATGATCCGGCGTATCAGTTTTTTCTGTCCGGTGCTGCACAGTAAATAGTTGAAAATAGCGGCCTACTGGGCCGCTTTTTCCAGCTGTGCCTCGTCAAATACCTGGATGGCATCCAATACTTTAACGGCTGGCTCAAGCCCGCCAATCACGTAAACCTTATCATTGATGGTGGTTGCCTGATTATGGCGACTGGCAGCGACCGGCAAGTCTGCCTCCTGCCATTGCTGTGTCTTAAAATCATAAACCAGTGTCGCGGTCAGGTTGGTATAGTGACCGAACGTGAAAAGCTTATCGTGCCATACCGTAGCAGAATGTGCGCTCAGTGGATGTGGCAAGTCAGGCAGACTGGTCCAGGTATTAGTTTGTGGGTCGTATTGCTCGAACGATGTTACCGCCTTATCGCCATCATAGCCGCCCACTACATAAATCTTGTCATCGTATGTTACCGCTGTGGTTTCCTTTGCCGATGGCATCGGGGGAGCCAAAGACCAGGCATTGGCAGCAATATCGTAAACAGCCATTAATGAAGAACGCTTCATCTGTTTGGTCTTCCAGTCGCGATGTCCGCCACCAATAACGTAGATTTTACCGTTCAGATATGCCGCAGCGTTAATGCGGGTGGGATAAGGTAAAGGCGCCACCTCAGAAATAGTTCGGCTACGGGTATCAAACACCTCGACACGGCTCTCATAAGCATAATCATCACCCTCATGTGAGATCCCACCAATTAGATAAATGTGATGGTTACCGTCATAAACTGCGGAAAAATACCGCCGCGGCAGTATATGATCATGTAGCACCTGGATATTTTCTGTCTGCGGGTCAATGATTTCTACATCGCCCAGCCACTCGTCTTCACTGGAACCGCCAAACACATAGATAGCATCACCGTCATTAGCGACGCCTGCGCCAAAACGAGCAGTGTCGAGCTTGAAGGGCATATCGGCCGTGTAGTCAGTGGGTTGTGGCGCGGTTTCTGGTGTCTGGGTATCTGCACAGGCACCTAGAAAAAGTGTGGCAGCCAGAATAAGACTGGTTAATGCGTGTTTGACCATGGGTGTCCTGTATTCTTCTAATTTCCGTTTTTATTATTCAAGGTGGTGTAAATGCACCACCTGCCTTATACGCACTAATGTAACTCTACGTTTTCAAGGTGTTGAATAATTTCCGGCCATACCAGCACCATTACGTCCTTACGCAGAGCGGCGCTCTCTTCAGAGTACTTCAGGCTGCCATCTGATGTTGAATCCAGCCAGTGGTTTTCGCGCAATGCATTAATAAAACTGGAGAGAACGTTTTTATCGTAAAACTCAGGTGAGCTCATGCCATATAGGGTTGATAACCGTTCTGCTACCTTCCGGCTGGTTCGCTCCAGCTCGCTGCGGGAAATCACACGCTCTTTTTCAATAATGGTTAGTACAACCGCATAGCGCTGAAAGGTTTCCTGCATGCAGCGGCTCAGTAGCCATGCAGAGTGATAATCTTTTTTATTGGGCTCAGGAGGATTCAGGCAGTTATCCGTTTGCCGCAATAGCCCTTGCTCAAGCATCTGGGTGATGAGTTTGTCCGTATAGGCCAGCGCCTGATCCTGACTCATGTGGATAAACAGCTCCCGTTGCAGCAACGGGTATAGCGCTGCCACCAGCTGTAATATGTCATCGCGACGGCAAGCTCGATGGGTGAATACTGCTGACATAATAACGCCAGGCAGCGCGAACAAATGCAGAATATTATTGCGGTAATAGGTCAGCAGTACAGCAGAATCAGGTTTGGGCTGTATAAGTTTGCCATAACCATCGTTACTGATTGAAAAGCGGTTCAGTCGGAGGACGTGAGAGAGTATTTGCTCATCGGACTCCTCAGGCACTGTGGCATCTTTTGAAAACGGTGCTTCGCGCAACATTGTCATGAACGCGCTCAAAGAGTGTCTGAGCTCTTCCTGACTCATGGTTTTATTCTTGGAAGACAGTAAACACAGTGCTGACAATGCCATCCCATTAATCGCCGCAGCGCGGTTTATACGCAACATCACCTCGTTGGCAAGATCATTAACCATGGGCGTCAGCCAGCCCGGCTTTTTATCCGGATCCGTCGGCAGCTTTTCACGCCAGTCTGGCATCTGTTTTTCAAGAAAGTGATTCAGTTGCAACGGCTCGCCAAAGTTAACGTAGCCATACCCGTAATTTTTGAGTTTTCTGAGTGCTGAGAATACCTGCCAGTTAGACTCTTTTTTCTTGCCACTGCCTTTGAGCTCTTTCAGATAACTTTTTACTTCCATGACGTTTTCATAACCGATATAGACCGGCACTATACTCACCGGCCGGTTGACGCCTTTCAGAATCGCCTGCAATGTCATGGCTAACATACCCGTTTTCGGTGGGATCAGGCGGCCGGTCCGACTCCGTCCGCCCTCTGGGTAATATTTAACCGAATAACCTTTGTTGAACAACAACTCAAGATATTCGCGGAAAACGGCAGTGTAGAGTTTATTGCCGGCAAAGCTGCGCCGCAGAAAAAAGGCACCACCGCGGCGAAAAATCTTTCCGACTGGCCAGAAATTCAGATTAATGCCAGCTGCAATATGCGGTGTGACCATACCTTCGTGGTAAATAACGTATGTCAGGAGCAGGTAATCCATGTGGCTGCGATGACAGGGAACATAAATGATTTCGTGACCATTTCTGGCCAACTCGCGAACCCGTTCACTGTGCGCTACCCCGATTCCGTTGTAGATTTTATTCCAGATACGGGTGAGCAACCGGTCGCCAAAGCGGATGAGGCCTTCTCGATAATCGGCGGCGATTTCATCAATATAGTCACGAGCGTTCTGACGCGCTTTTTCAGGTGAACTCTTCTTGCTCTGGCCTTCTTCAGCAATGGCACGCTTTACAGATTCCGAGCCTAACACGGCGTTATACAGCTCCTCACGCACCAGTAAAGTGGGGCCCGTCATGTTTTGCCGTTTACGATAAAAGTGAGTACTTGCTACCCTTACCAGCTTATGAGCTATCTGTGCATCACTGCCATGTAACGATGACATTGCGTTGGCCGAAACCGCTTTGCTGAAGCTGATGAAATTATCGCGACCTAAGAAACAGACGATGAAGAACTTTCGCAACCAACTCGGCGTCGCAACATCAGCAATCAGATCACTGAAACCCGGCTTACCTTTACCCGGCGCCCGGCCCCATGAAATGAAAACAGGGAGAACCTGAACATCCAGCTCGGGATTATCGCGATGTAAATGGAAAAGGTCGGTAAACACCGCTTCGATATCAGTCGGGTTGCTACCACCTGTGAGTACTGGCTGCGTGCGTCGCAAAAATAAAGAGGTAGGGTAAGTGTGACCCGCCAGCGTGACCTCTTCTGTCGGGCTGGGCAACCCCATCTTCCTGGTCGCCTGACGTAACGCTAACTGGTCAGTCATTGAATTACTGGGAAGCAAATAGATAATTGGCTTATTACTGTCTATGCCCAGTTCTGATTCCAGATTGGTGGGGATAGTGTGTGGCTTGACCAACCATTTAACGGGATAATGAAACACTGACAGAAGCGTTTTGCGTATCCACGACATGAAAAGTGTCCTGTATAGAAAAATCCGGCGCAGTGTACCATAAGTTTTAAATAATACTTAAAAGGACACTTGCGCCAGTCTGATGAGCAAAAAGCTATATGCGTAAGCGAGCCACGGCACTGCCTGTTGCGGCCAGAATGCAGGTTGCTACAGAACCCCATAGCCAGTCGATTAATGTCATATTGAGCGGCCAGTCAGCGACAATTGAATACGCTGTAAGGTTGTATGTACCGTAAGCCGTTGCACCCAGAATGAAGCCGTTTATTGCCGCCGCGCCAACCGATTTGTGCAGTGCTGGTTTTACCGCCAGGATCACTACCGACAGGCAATACAGCAGATAGAACACTATCCAAGGCCAGCTTATAAACTGGTCACGCAAAATTCCGTCAAAGTGCTCAACGTACATGGGCATGGCAATAACGCCCAGCCAAATACCATCAAGCACACCAAATGCAATGAGCACGGCCAGATAAGCCAATGCAAGTGTTGAAAATTTAGTCTTCATAAGAGTTAAGAACGCAGAGAGCCGGCGTTTGGTTCAGAAGAGGCGCGATCTGTAAGCCTATCAGCGTCTTTAAAGACGTTGGTATCAGCAGACTGAAACAATGATTGATTGCGGTACGGCAGGTTATTAAGTCATACGTGCAATGATCAGTGCTTGCCAAATCTATCTGTATGTATATACTCAGTAAGATAACTGTATGAAAAACCAGGCTGTGTATGCGTCCACTTACTCCCCGACAAACAGAAGTGCTTGAACTTATTAAAGCGAACATGCGTGAAACCGGTATGCCACCGACCCGTGCTGAAATCGCCAGTCGCCTTGGTTTTCGGTCTGCTAACGCAGCAGAAGAGCATCTGAAGGCACTTGCCAGAAAGGGCGTTATTGAAATTCTGCCCGGCACGTCGCGCGGTATACGACTGACCACACCGCTGGAAGAAGAAGCAACCAATGATGAGGTGGGGTTACCGCTGATTGGTCGGGTTGCTGCGGGTGAGCCAATCCTTGCACAGGAACATATCGAGAGTCACTATCAGGTGGATCCCAGTTTGTTTAAGCCCCATGCTGATTTTCTGCTACGTGTAGACGGGATGAGTATGAAAGATATCGGCATTCTGGACGGCGATCTGCTGGCGGTACACCGTACAACTGATATCCACAATGGTCAGGTTGTTGTGGCCCGCGTTGAAGACGATGTGACGGTGAAACGTTTTGAAAAACGTGGTCATGAAGTCCTGCTGCATGCAGAAAATGATGAGTTTGCTCCCATCAAGGTGGATTTGACCTCTCAGTCACTTGCCATAGAAGGCCTGGCTGTGGGCGTAATTCGTAACGCAGACTGGATGTAAAAAATCATCACTCTCACTGCTGCCCCTATTTGGCAGTGAGAGCACTGCTTTCACCCCTTCCCTCACAATCGCGTGTTCTGGCGCGAAGGGTTTGTGTTACAACCCGCACTCTCCATGTGAACCCCTACCTTTTTACTGTAATTCCTGACAAGCAATCCGCTATTTCAAAGACTACCCGCATATCAAGTGCTTGGTAACTTTTTGCACAATTTTTTACTAAATAACTAGACTCCGACTTAAATTTGTTTAATTCTTATACTGTTATTAACATAAAGATAACAAGTAGATAAACAATCCCAGAATAAGAGATTGCAAAATAATTCGGGTCTATGGTCGATTGAGTCGCCTTCCATGATTCGTCCATCACGGAGGTGTTGAGTGAAAAAGCTCGTGAGTATCGCAATGATGGTTTGGGGAACACTATCGGTAGCTTCTGTCGGTCTGGCAGATACACAGGCAGTTTCTGACATAAACCTGCGAAAAGGAGTGACGGATATCAGTGGACAGGTTTACGACCTGCATATGCTGATGTTTCTTATTTGCGTAATCATCGCAGTGGTTGTTTTTGGTGTGATGTTTGTATCGATGTATCTGCACCGTAAATCCCGCGGCGTCAAACCTGCAAAATTTCACGAAAGCGTGAAAGTAGAGGTCGCCTGGACCATCGTTCCCTTCCTCATTCTGATTTTTATGGCTGTTCCTGCCGCAAACACTCTCATTGCCATGGAAGACACATCCGAGCCTGATCTCACGGTATTAGTCACTGGTTCTCAGTGGAAGTGGCACTACCGCTATATGGATTCCGATGTCTCTTATTATTCCCTGCTGGCGACACAGCGCGAGCAAATCAGTAACCGCTATGAAAAAGGCGAAAACTATCTGCTGGAAGTTGACCGGCCACTGGTCATTCCCACCGATCAGAAAGTCCGCTTTCTGATTACCTCTGACGACGTTATCCACTCCTGGTGGGTACCCGATTTCGCTGTCAAAAAAGACGCCAACCCCGGCTTTATTAACGAAGCCTGGACCAAGGTTAACGAGCCCGGTCTCTATCGCGGTCAATGTGCAGAATTGTGCGGAAAAGACCACGGCTTCATGCCGATTGTTGTGGTGGCCAAAGAGCCTGCTGAATTTGATGCCTGGATGAGTGAGCAGGAAGAAGCGCAGCGCAAGGCTAAAGAAGCTGAACAGCGCTTGTTAGCGATGAACATGAGCATGGATGAACTGATGGCGGAAGGCAAAAAAGTCTACAACGCGACGTGTGCAGCCTGCCATATGCCCAACGGTGAAGGCCTGCCAGGCACTTTTCCGGCACTAAAAGGCAGCAAAATCGCATTGGAGGATATGCAGGGTCACCTTGATATTGTGGTTAACGGCAAAACCGGTACGGCCATGCAGGCGTTTGGCAAAATGCTCTCACTTAAAGAGTTGGCTGCGGTGATCACTTATGAGCGCAACGCCTGGGGCAATGATACCGGCGAGATTGTGCAACCTAAAGATGTTGACGCGTTCAATAAAGGGCAATAGGAGAGCATCATGACTAAAGCAACTGATTTACCTTCTCATGGTGCCGATGTGACAGCGGATCATGAAAATCATCACGATGAACATGAGCATCATATACCTAAAGGCGTAATGCGCTGGATTCTTACCACCAATCATAAAGATATCGGCACGCTGTATCTTTGGTTTTCCTTCATTATGTTTTTAACCGGCGGTGCGATGGCGATGGTCATTCGCGCTGAGCTTTTCCAGCCTGGGTTGCAAATTGTTGAGCCTGATTTCTTTAACCAGATGACGACGGTACATGGCCTTATCATGGTATTTGGTGCCGTTATGCCTGCCTTTGTTGGCCTGGCCAACTGGCTGGTGCCTATGATGATAGGCGCACCGGATATGGCGTTACCCAGGATGAATAACTGGAGTTTCTGGATCCTGCCATTTGCCTTCACTATTTTGCTTGCGTCATTGTTCACCGAAGGTGGCGGTCCTAATTTTGGCTGGACATTTTACGCGCCGCTCTCCACCACCTACAGCAACGACAGCACCGCGCTGTTCGTGTTCTCTGTTCATATTATGGGTATCTCATCCATCATGGGGGCAATCAACGTTATTGTCACCATTTTCAACATGCGTGCACCGGGCATGACCTGGATGAAGATGCCGTTATTCGTGTGGACCTGGTTGATTACCGCCTTCCTGCTGATTGCGGTTATGCCGGTATTGGCCGGTGCGGTAACCATGGTTCTCACCGATAAGTTCTTCGGTACCAGCTTTTTTGATGCCGCGGGCGGCGGCGACCCCGTTATGTTCCAGCATATTTTCTGGTTCTTCGGGCATCCTGAGGTGTACATCATGATTCTGCCAGCCTTTGGCATTATCTCCCACATTGTACCTACCTTTGCCCGAAAACCGCTATTTGGCTATGCATCAATGGTTTATGCCACTGCCTCAATTGCGCTGTTGTCATTCGTGGTCTGGGCGCACCATATGTTCACCACTGGTATGCCGGTGTACATGGAAATGTTCTTTATGTTCGCCACCATGCTAATTTCGGTGCCTACGGGCGTCAAAGTTTTCAACTGGGTGGCAACCATGTGGCGCGGTTCTATGACCTTTGAGGTGCCGATGCTATTCGCGCTGGCATTTATTGTGTTGTTTACCATTGGCGGGCTGTCCGGCCTGATGCTGGCGATCACGCCGGTGGACTTTCAGTATCACGACACCTATTTTGTGGTCGCACATTTTCACTACGTACTGGTGACCGGGGCAATATTTTCCATTATGGCAGCGGTTTACTATTGGCTGCCGAAGTGGACCGGAAAGATGTTCAACGTGGGGTTGGCGAAAGCGCACTTCTGGTGTTCGCTCATTTCAGTAAACGTGCTGTTTTTCCCCATGCATTTTGTCGGGCTGGCGGGTATGCCTCGGCGGATCCCTGACTATTCCCTGCAATTTGCTGACTATAACCAATGGATCAGTATCGGTGGTTTTGCCTTTGGACTGTCACAGCTTATTTTCCTAGTGGTTGTGATTCAGGCATGTCGCAAGCAGGGCGAACCGGTAAGTGACAGAGTGTGGGAAGGCGCAAATGGTCTGGAGTGGGAAATACCGTCTCCGGCGCCCTATCATACGTTTGAAACGCCTCCGGTGGTGAAATAAGTATGGCTTCGCCTTCCGGCCACCGCTCAATGGTCATCCGACTGGTGGTGATCGTGATTGGAATGTTTGGGTTTGGTTTTGCCTTGGTGCCGCTATATGACGTGTTCTGCGATATTACCGGCATCAATGGTAAAACTAATGCCAGCGCGGCGGTTTATACCGCACCTGAGGTGGATGAAAGCCGGCAAATTACCGTGGAGTTTCTGACCCGGACCCACACGGGAATGCCCTGGGAGTTTCGGGCAAACACCAAGCGGATAAAAGTGCACCCTGGCGAGCTGACTACTGTCGACTTTTACGTGCGAAATCCCATGCGAAAAAACTTTGTCGCACAGGCTATACCATCAGTATCACCGGGTGAGGCTGCACTATTTTTAAATAAAACAGAGTGCTTTTGCTTTAATCAGCAACCGCTGGATGGCGGCGGTGAAGCCACGATGCCGATGTCGTTCTATGTCGATCCACAGATCCCCGACGATATTTCCTATTTTACTGTTCAGTACACCCTTTTTGACGTTACGGCTCGCGCCGACGAATTACCAAATGCAGATAATCCATACCTTAACCGCGCCGGACGTAGCGATTAAGACCACCTAATTACGATGTGAGAGGGAAAAAGTCATGCAGCAGTCTCAGTCTTATGAAAAGTACTATGTACCGGCACAGAGCCCCTGGCCCATAGTGGGCGCTGTCGCGCTATTCTTAATCGCAGTAGGCGCTGCCAATGTCGTTATTGAGTCTACCCGTGACGCCTCAGGATATGGCATGCATATTCTGCTGCTTGGTCTGGCGGTATTGTTAGTGATGATCGTGGGCTGGTTTAAAAACCAGATTGATGAATCCATGGCTGGCTTGTACAGCGCGCAACTGGGCCGCTCCTACCGACAGGGCATGAGCTGGTTTATCTTCTCAGAAGTCATGTTTTTTGCTGCCTTTTTCGGTGCGCTGCTATATGCACGAACAATCTCGGTTCCCTGGCTGGGCGGCGCGTCTAATAACGCGATGACCAATGAAGTCCTCTGGCCACAATTTCAGGCGCTATGGCCATTAGTGACAACACCTGACGGTACCCAGACACAAGCGATGGGGCCGGCAGGCTTGCCAACCATTAACACCGTTATCCTGTTAATTTCCTCAGTGACACTTCACTTTGCCCATGTTGGTCTGGAAAAAGGTAAGCGCAAGCAACTTACCTGGATGCTGGGGGCAACTATTTTGCTTGGCTGCATCTTTTTATATTGTCAGGTTCAGGAATATATCCACGCCTACAATGATCTAGGGCTTACGCTGCAATCAGGGGTCTACGGGAACACCTTCTTCCTGTTAACAGGCTTCCATGGCATGCATGTCACATTGGGAACCATCATTTTGCTGGTGCTGTTCTTTCGCGTCCTAAAAGGTCACTTTACGCCAGATAACCATTTCGCTTTTCAGGCTGGTAGCTGGTACTGGCATTTTGTCGATGTGGTTTGGGTGATGTTGTTCCTGTTTGTATACGTGCTTTAAAAGCATGACTAATAAGGCCGGGGATTAAGATGAATCAGATCCAGGGCAACCGCCAACAATATTATGAGCACTATACATACCGAAGTGAGTACACGCCGGCCAATGTATTTGCTCATCGGTTGCCCGTTGGGGTCATTCTTCATCATTACTCGCATCGCCATGAAGAGGTTAACGATCATGAAAATGAGCAAACCAACCAAAATTATTTTTACAATCATCCTGTGTCCCTGAATAACGGCCAGCCTCAGCACCCTCGGATTAACGTAACACGCTGGATCGCGATAGTGGTGACATTGCTTGCCATAGCGTTAATGTTTCGACTGGGCTTCTGGCAGCTGGATCGAATGCATCAAAAAGAAGCGCGTCTGGCTAGCATAGCGCAAAAACAGACCAATGGACCAATTTCGCTTTTTGACCTTCCCGCTTCACTCAGTGACAGTCGGGATCTGCCGGTGACATTCAATGCACAGCGTTTCGGCAACACGATATTTTATCTGGACAATCAAATTGTTGAGGGGCGCGTGGGTTATCACGTACTGGCTCCGGTCCGTACCGAGTCAGGCAACGTTTTGCTCAACTTTGGCTGGGTGCCAGCCGGTGCTTATCGCGATGTCTTGCCACACGTAGAACTGCCGGTCGGGCAGATAAAATACAGCGGTATTTTATCCGTACCAGGCGACAACCCGGTTGTTCGAGAAACTGCCTTAGCATTTACCGGTCGCGAAGTGGTCCTGCAAAAAATTGATATCGATGTGCTAAACGCTCACACCGACTTACAACTTCAGCCTTACATCATCCAATTAGAAGCACCTGTTGACGATAAATTTGTTCGTAACTGGCAGCCAGTGGTTATGCCACCCAAGAAGCATCTGGCCTATGCGGTTCAGTGGTTCGGTCTGGCACTGGCCGCATCCATCATCGCGTTAATTGTTTTCTTTCCCAGAGGTAATCGCAATGACAAAAACCAATCATTCTAAACGTCTGACGTTTTTTGGCGTCCTGGCGGCGTTCGTCATTCCAGTTCTGGTCGCCAAAGTCGCGCTGGATAACAACTGGTTTAGCCGCGGTTCCACTAATAAAGGGGAGCTTATACAGCCGGTGGTGGATTTCAGTGCGGCGCTGGATACCCAACCACCTAAGTGGCGACTGGTCTATCGGGTGCCCGCGCGCTGCGATAAAGGCTGTGAAAATGCGATTTACAGTATTCAACAGGTGTGGTTAGCACTTGGTCGTGAAACAGACAGAGCGCAGGCTACGCTGATAGTGACCGAAAACAGTGATCGCAGTGTCATCAGTAAATTGGAAAAGAGCCGACCACTAAACATTGTAAATGCGCAGGCGGTTTCCAAAGATAAACGCTTGCAGACGTTCGGTGAAAATACCGTTTATCTGGTGGATACCCTGAATCAGGCCATGCTCAGGTATGCGGTCAGCGCAGACAGAGAAACTGCAATTATGAACAGCCGGGACATGCTGGCTGATGTGAAAAAACTTTTGAAGTTATCCCGCATAGGCTGACACGGAGGCTGGCGCCATGAGAAAACTTATTTTTTGCAGTCTGATGCTGGCGATAGTCGTCATTGTATTGGGTGCGTATACCCGTCTGACTGATGCTGGCCTGGGCTGTCCTGACTGGCCAGGATGCTACGGCGAACTGTTCGTTCCATCAACTGCTGAAAAGGTTGATGCAGCGAACAGCGCCTTTCCTCACCGTCCGGTCGAAGCCAGCAAAGCATGGAGCGAAATGATTCATCGTTACTTCGCCGGCGCGCTGGGACTGATGATTTTTATTATCGCTGGCTGGGCAGCCGTCAAACGCGACCCCAGGATGCCGCTGGGATTACCACTATTTCTGTGCGCGCTGGTGCTTTTTCAGGCTGCACTGGGCATGTGGACGGTGACGCTGAACTTGCTGCCGGTGGTGGTCATGGGACATCTTCTTGGTGGGTTTGGCGTGCTGACCTGTCTGTTTGTTTTATATCTGCGGCTAAGCCCCAATATGTGTCGGGATAAACTTAAGTCTGCTAAACGTATGCTGGGATTTGCGTTTGTCGGTATGATTATTCTGGGTTGTCAGATTGCGCTGGGCGGATGGACATCCGCTAATTATGCAGCGCTGGCATGCACCAATTTTCCGGTATGTGAGGGGCAGTGGTGGACGCAAATTGATATGCCTTCAGCTTACAGTGTTCCTCATGCTGAAAACTATGAATTTGGTGTGCATGATTACCCTGCGCGCATGACGATGCATATCATTCACCGGGCCGGCGCGTTGGTGACGTTTGCCTATTTGCTTACACTGGGTATCTGGCTGCTTCGGGTACAGTCAAAACTGATGAATACTGCTGGCGTTGCCCTGATTACCGTGCTTAGTGCACAGGTCGGGCTGGGGATAAGCAATGTAGTCATGAGCCTGCCGTTAACTATCGCCGTTGCGCATAATTTTGTTGCTGCCATGCTACTGCTTGTCATGGTGTGGATTACATTTAACCTGTCACTGATGCAGCGGAGGGCAAATGGCTAAATCCATTGATGCGCGGGACTACACTGATTCTGTCGGCAAGATCCCGCGCTGGCGCGAATACTACGAGCTTACCAAGCCTCGGGTGGTCATGTTGCTATTGCTTACTGCGCTGGTAGGAATGTGTCTGGCGTCGAATAACTGGATTCCGGCCAGCGTTCTTATCGGCGGTCTCACGGGAATCGGTTTGCTAGCAAGTAGTGCAGCAGTGATAAATCATGTGGTGGATCATCGTATCGACAGCATTATGGCACGCACCTTCAACCGGCCGGTGGCTAAAGGCAGAGTACCGGTGGCTAACGCACTCTACTTTGCTGCTGCGCTTGGCACCATCGGATTTGGCATTTTATATTTCTGGATTAACGCGCTGACTGCCTGGCTGACACTGGCATCACTGGTTGGCTATGCGGTGGTTTATACCATGTTTTTAAAACGCGCTACCTCCCAGAATATTGTTATCGGCGGTCTGGCCGGTGCCGCACCACCACTGCTGGGTTGGACGGCTGTGACTGGCAGCATTCACGCCCATGCCCTGTTGCTGGTACTCATTATTTATACCTGGACGCCCCCGCATTTCTGGGCGCTGGCAATTCACAGAGAGCGTGATTATGCCAAAGCAAATGTGCCTATGTTGCCCGTAACACACGGCATTGCCTTTACCAAAACCTGGATACTGGGGTATACATTTTTATTGCTGTTGGTCAGCTTTTTACCTTATCTGGTAGGAATGTCGGCACTTATTTATCTGATAGGCGCAACGATACTTAATGTTGCGTTCTTATATTATGCCTGGAAGCTGAAATTTAACGATGAACCGGGTTGGTCGATGAAAACATTTCGCTTTTCAATCCTCCATCTCATGATATTGTTTGTTGTATTATTGCTCGATCATTATGTTCCCGTTAGTTTATGAAGCAGAAAACCCTTGTTGGTATCGTATTGGCGATAGCATTTATCGCAGGTATTTGGGCGGCAATTAATGTCGCGCCCCCTGAAAGCAATATTGGTGCTCAGGCTGAGCAGACATCTTACTTTCAGCAATATCCGAAGCGCCGGGATGTGCCAGCTTTTACGCTTTATCGGGCCGGAGAGGGCCAGCTAACAACACAGGATTTAAAAGAACAGTGGACGTTGGTTTTTTTAGGGTATACATTTTGTCCAGATGTTTGCCCAACAACGCTGGCGTCTTTAAATCAAATCTATCCTCAGATACAGGAGATAGACAGCGATTATCCGGTTAAAGTCATGTTTTTGTCGGTAGATCCAAAGCGTGACACGGCCAGGCGTCTGGCAAGTTATAAGTCTCATTTTAATGAGGACTTCATCGCCGTGAGCGGTGGACATGACCAGCTTTTTCCTCTGGTCAGAAGTTTTGGTCTGATGTATTCAATGCCAGAAAGCACAGATCAGGAAAGTTATCTTGTTGACCACAGTGCATCGATTATTCTAGTGGGACCGGATGCGAAGGTGGTCGGGCGGTTCAAGCCTCAGGCCACGCCGGGAAAGCTCGCTGTAGCAGATCCTAAGCATATCCTAAGCGACTTGCCCGCCATAATCGCGAAGAAGTAGATATGAAGATACAAGTGCGCCGGGCTGTCAGTGAAGATGGCGGGCAAGCGGTGCCTTTATTGCTGTCAGCCGGTGAAGCATTGCTGGTGCCAATATTCGGCCTTGAAAATAAAGAACAGGCAGAGCGCTTTTTAATGACGGCCTGGACGGGTGGCGAAGGTCAGTACGGATATGCTAATCACTGGGTAGCACAGTGCGATGATCGGGTAGTAGGATTAATCACCTGCTGGCACGATAGCCTTCCAGAGGATTTTGACCGGCAGACCATGTCATCTATCACGCACTTCTATGGGTTGGATGGTGCGATGGAAGTGATTATTCGCAGCCAGGAAGTCACAGCGGCATTGCACCCGCCGCTGATAAAAGAACTGGCGGTGGGCCATCTGGCTGTTGACCCGACATTTCGCCGGGTTGGCGTCGCCACGGCATTGCTGCGTTTTATCGAAAGCCATGCCAGAGAATTACAAAAATTTTCTATTGTACTGGATGTACATAAATCAAATATTCAGGCGATGGCATTTTATGCTGCGCAGGGCTTTGAAGTGCGCCAGGCAGTGGCCACCTTTCTGCAAATGGCTAAAGGTGTCTCACCCTGATAAAAAAAATAAATAACAATAATAAATCGGTGATGGAAGCGTGAACATTGACAAAATATCAACTTACTTACTAAACAATGATGCTGTAGACACTAAAAAGCGCTCTCTGTGGTTACTTATCTGGCATACCGCAACGCTTTTTTATCTCACCTGGCTGCTTTTTTCCGGTGCTGGTTTTGATATCAATAGCATGGTGATCACTCTTGGCCTGGTGGTGGTGCCACTTGCTATCAATTATTTATCCTGCCGACACTACATCTCTGATCCGGTTTCCCACGTCTCTTTTGCCGGCGACTACATGTACATCGGTCGCAATAAAATCAGGATAGACAGTGTGAGAAAAGTCACGCTGAACTTGAGCGACGGTGAGGGGCGTTTCTCGCTTCCGCTAAACTTCACTCCGTTCGGTAAAGTGCGGGATTTTCGCTTTCCACCTTCTCATTATGTCAGCTTCTGTCGCCATCTAAATACGCACCTGCCTTCTGCAATCACTCAATTTGAGTAAGAAAAAGCAGCTGTAGATCAGGCAGATACTTTTCTGCCTGATTTAGTCCGGGTAGTTGCCGTCTTTGCCGGCTACAAAGAATGGTTGCGAATACCAGTAGTATTTGCCTGAATGTGCTTTTGATGGCGCAGTGCAATTAACGCGTGAGCGTCCGGTCGGAATGGCGGATTGGAGCGTGAAGGTGAGTGTTTTTTTCTCTACCCGGGTATCAATAGCGCTGCCCCGGTAATAGCAGCTCGCCTGGCTTAGGCGTACATCATCACCTTCGATCGTTAACGACACTGTTTCAGGCTGCTGATCGCGGCTAAATTCCGGATTTGCCACTGTCGATGAGGATACCGGCATGGCAAGGCTGTTCATTTTGGTTTTGAGGCTTTTCAGTGTGGCGTACGGTCCTGCTGAGGGAAAGCGTGGAAGTGCAGCAAAATCAGAGTGAGGCCCGATGGCCCCGGAGTGCTGACCAAACCCGACATAACCGGCCTGCTTAACTTTTTGGGCCAGGCGCTGGTTATATTCACCAAACGGATATGCCAGATACTTCTTGGGTTCATTGATATGCGAGGCCAGTTTCTGCTGAGCCTGCTCCACATTTTGCCAGACACGACGTAACCAGTCTTTTTCATTCTCATCCGGCTTACGATCAAGCATATGTAAATGGTCAGCGGTATGATTGGCAAAGGTCACACCTTCTTCTGACATTGTCTCTACCTGCTGCCAGGTGAGCTGGTCTGCTCTTGAGTCAATGGTTTGAGGGTTAATAAAGATCGTATAGGGAAACCCATGTTGTTGAAGTACGGGATGCGCATTTTTCAGAATATTGGCGTACCCATCATCAAAAGTAATGGCTAACGCATTGTCAGGCAGCGATTCACCGTTGCGGGCGGCATCGACTATCTCACTCAGGGGTAAAACAGTGTGGTTTTCTGCGATATATGCCATGTGCTCTGAGAATGTCTCAGGCGAGACGCTGGTGCTGGCAGGGGTGTCTTTAGAAACATGATGGTAAAGCAATACCGGTGCACTGTTTTGCCCAGCCTGTGCGTTTAGCGTCGATAACAGCAACAATGCACTTGTCACTACCGTAAACAGACTTTTTATCGTGATACACTTCACATCAGTTTCCTCTACTAACGAATAAACAGGGATCCGGAAATTGCAAAAACAGCTCCAAGGCTGGCCCGCCCACTGGCAAATGCTCACCCTGGCAACGCCAATGATTCTGGCCAATGTTACCACACCGCTTTTGGGTCTCGTTGATACGGCAGTGATGGGGCATATGGATTCACCGGCCATGCTGGCTGGCGCATCTATCGGCGCGTTGATACTGACCCAAATCTACTGGGTGTGCGGCTTTTTAAGAATGTCAGCCACAGGACTGAGCGCGCAGGCAAGGGGCCAGGACGATAATGTAACGGCCTCAGCAAAAGTATTTTATCAAAGCAGTGCGATGGCGCTGATTTTAGGTGTGCTGGTGTTTGCCCTGCAATATCCGGTTTTAAATGCGGGTATTTACCTTGCGGGCGCCAGCGAACAGGTCAGTCAGTATATCGACGCATATTTTTCGGTAAGGGTCTGGGGAGCGCCCGCAGCCATGCTAAATCTGGCGCTTATAGGCTGGCTCGTAGGGCAACAGAAAACCCGCGCCGTCATGGCTATCCAGATAATTGGTAACCTGCTCAACGCAGGATTAGATTTTTTCTTTGTACTTGGATTGGATATGTCGGTACAGGGCGTGGCACTGGCCAGTGTATTTGCTGAATACACTATGGCGCTGCTGGCCGCCGGGGTTGCGCTGAAAATGTGCGGGGAAGTGCATCCGCATGCACAGTGGTTTAATAAAGCCGCCCGCCGTATTTTGTTCAAACTCAATGGCGATATGCTGCTTCGTAACCTTGCACTGCAATTGTGTCTGGCATTTTTAACACTGCAGGGAGCACGTTACGGCGAAACCGCGGCCGCAGTGAATGCAATACTGATGCAGTTTTTTGTGCTTATTGCTCTTGGCCTTGACGGTATTGCATATGCGGTAGAAGCCCTGGTGGGAGAAGCTGCGGGTAAAAAACAACGCGCTCAGGTAATCCGGCAAACCTGGCGGGGATTACTCTGGTCATCGGTTTTTGCCGTGCTGTATGCCATCGGCTTTTGGTTGTTCGGCAGCAATATCATTGGGTTGCTGACTGATTTGCCAGCGCTATTTAATGCGGCCTTGCCCTATCTGCCCTTGATGATCTGGCTGCCTTTGGTCGGCCACTGGTGCTTTTTGTTTGACGGTGTTTTTGTTGGTCTGACACGTTCTGCCGCTATGCGCGACACAATGATATTCAGTGCTGCAGTGGTATTTTTCCCACTTTGGTGGGTATTAAAAGATAATGGAAATGAGGCGCTATGGTATGCGTTACTGGGCTTTCTGCTGGCCCGGGGGGTTACGCTGGGCGGTTTACTGATATGGCTTAATCGCCGTCGTCACGTGATCGCTTCTTAATTTGATTTAGCCCGGTAAAACGCTGAATGAAGATACCCAGATAGCCTGACATCGCCAGTGCAAAGCCGGTCAGTAACACGGCGGCTGAAAACCAGTATAATACAGGATGGTAGAGTAACGCCGGGGAAAGGTGTGCTGTGCCGAACAAGAGTCCGGCACCCACAATAAAAATTACCAGGCCTGCGATAAAGCGGCGCCAGCACCGCTGAGGATCGGTAAAATGCTCGCGAAGCGATGCCATTACGATATAGCGCTAGTAGTAAGAATGCTCACCGGCCTGGTGCTCAGTGGCATCTTTAACACCTTTGAGCTCGCCCGCGAACTCTTCAAGCATTTGTTTCTCAATGCCTTCTTTAAGCGTTACATCAACCATCGCACAACCATTACAGCCGCCGCCAAACTGCAACACGGCAAAGCCTTCTTCGGTGATCTCAGTCAATACGACCTGTCCGCCGTGACTGGCCAGCTGCGGATTAATTTCAGATTCAATCATGTAGTTAACACGTTCGACCAATGGCGCATCATCAGCGACTTTGCGAGCTTTGGCATTAGGCGCTTTCAGGGTCAGTTGTGAACCCATCTGGTCAGTAACATAATCAATCTCTGCTTCTTCAAGATAGGGAGCGCTCTCGTCATCCACTACCGCGTTGAAGCCGTTGAATTCAAATTTGTGGTCACTGTCTTCTACTGCATTAGGCGGGCAATAGGACACGCCGCACTCAGCGGAAGACGTGCCGGGATTGATAACAAAAACCCGAATATTCGTCCCGGATTCTTGTTTTTCCAGCAATTTTGCAAAATGTGCCTGTGCTTCTTCTGATATAGTGATCATGAGCAAGTCCTGCGTTGTAACGTATTTGGACGACATAATAACAAATTTACCTGAGTAAAACAGTCAAGTATTGATGCATTTTACCTATCAGGTCATTCGCCTTACGACGACTCAATAACGGAATTTATTTATGCAAAAAGTATTTGCGTTACTAAGTAACACGGCGCTTAGAGCAACATTAGCACTGCTTGCGCTACTGGTGTGCAGCTCAGCAAATGCAGTCATCGACAAAATTTCGGCTGACGACGGCCAGGGCAGACCTGCCGCCGACTATTTGCCAGAAAACACCCAATATAACCCGCGTATCCCTACCCCTGAATCTTATCTGGGCGCCAATGTCGGCACGTGGCACGTCCGCCACGACCAACTGGTTGGCTATATGCGCCTGCTGGCAGAAAAATCAGACCGGGTGACATTAACTGAAACCGGGCGCACTCATGAAAACCGCCCCCTGGTATTGCTGACAATCACCGCACCGTCGAACCATAAAAATATAGATACACTGCGTCAGCAGCATTTAACCAACCTGAAAAAAGGCCAGGCTGACAACAAAGATGCACCGCTTATTCTGTACATGGGCTACAGTATTCACGGTAACGAGCCTTCTGGCGCTAATGCTTCAATGTTGATAGCCTATTACCTGAGTGCCGGTCAGGGAGAGACCGTTGACGCGTTGTTGCAGGATAATATTGTGTTGCTGGACCCATCTTTCAACCCTGATGGTCTGGCTCGTTTTGCGCAATGGGCAAATATGCACAAAGGCAAGCAATTAGTGGCTGATCCAGAGCATCGCGAGCACGAGGAAGGCTGGCCATCTGGCCGGACAAACCATTACTGGTTCGATTTGAATCGTGACTGGTTGCTGCTGACACATCCTGAATCGCGGGCGCGCATTACGCAAATGCAGCGCTGGCGTCCGCATGTACTGACCGATTTTCACGAGATGGGGTCAAACAGCTCCTATTTCTTTCAGCCTGGCGTTCCCTCCCGCAAAAACCCGAACACACCGGAAGGTAATGTACGCCTGACCGAAGCTCTGGCGGCGTTTCATATCGAAGCGTTTGATAAACAGGGTCAGTTGTATTTTTCAGAAGAAGGCTTTGACGATTTCTATTACGGCAAGGGGTCATCCTATCCGGACTCGCTGGGAAGCATTGGTATCCTGTTTGAACAGGCCAGCAGTCGGGGTCATGTACAGGACACCATTAATGGCAATCTAACGTTTGCTGACACCATTGCCAATCAGGTCACCACGTCGTTGAGCACCTTTAAAGGCTCGCTGGCGAATAAGCCAGCCATTCTTAATTATCAGAGAGAGTTTGCGCAGAGTACCCAAAAACTAATCAAAAACGACGATACAGCAGGTTACGTCATCGCACGACCTGACGATGTAGGTCGCTTTGATGCACTGCTAAGCCTGTTAGATCAACATAACATTGACTACTCATGGCTGGCAGAAGATATCAAAATTGATAAAGCACGATACAAGGCGGGTAACAGCATTTATGTGCCAATGGACCAGCAGGCATATCGCCTGGTCAAATCGTTGTTTTCCACGCGCACTGATTTTGCGGACAACACATTTTATGATGTGTCTAACTGGAACTTGCCTCTGGCATTTAATGTCGATTATGCGCCGGTAACAAAACGCAATGTCGGGCAGGTTGAAGCCGGTGATGCCCCTGAGAAAAAGACACTTAATCCGGTTGCTGGTGATGCATACGCTTATGCGCTGGACTGGCAGCATTATTATACGCCGGCCGCCTTGCAGCGCTTACTCGAATCAGGGGTAAAAGTGCGTTCTGCAGCAGAATCTTTCACCGCCTCGCTGGCAGGGGGAAAACGTCACGACTTTGCCGCCGGCACGGTAATTATCCCGACTGGGCTTGAGCAGCCTGATTCATTACACGATCTTCTGTCAGGCATTCAGTCAGATCTGGAGGTGCCGGTTTATGCCATCGGCTCAGGGCACACTACCGCTGGCATCGATTTAGGCAGCCGTTCTATGATGCCCGTCAATGCCCCTTCAGTGCTCTTGGTGGGGGGCCGTGCATCCAGTGAATACGAAGTGGGTGAAATCTGGCATTATCTGGACACTCGTGTTGGTATTGCAGCAACGCTGGTGGAAGACCATCGTCTTGCAGGCGTAAACCTGAATGATTACAGCCACATCATTTTCGCCAGCGGAAATTATAACTCACTGGGCAAAAAAACGCGTAAGTCAGTCCGTCAGTGGGTAAAAGGTGGCGGGACACTCATTGGTGTGCGTACCGCTTTACACTTATTTGCTGAGGAGAAATGGTTGCCGTTAAGCATCATGGAAGACGAAAAGATTGATGAGGCGTTTCCAACTGACGACCTTACTTTTGCTGACAAAGGTGCCCGCTACGCGAAAAAGCTGATTGCAGGCTCAGTATATAAAACTGATATTGATCCGACGCACCCCATCTTTTTCGGCTATGCGCAGTCACAGTTACCGATGTTTAAAACAACGAACATGATTGTAGAAACTGATAATTCTCCTTTCACTACACCGGCAACTTATACCAAGTCGCCATTGATGGCAGGCTACAGCGCCTCTCAGCTGACCAAAATGATCGGTCAGACTGCTGCAGTGGTGGCGGATGAATTGGGGCAGGGTGTTGTCATCGGATTCGTTGATGATATCCACTTCAGAGGCTACTGGCGTGGCACGGATAAATTGATGAGTAACGCAATTTATCAATCCGTTCATCTTAATTAGCCGGGCGTATGCGCGGTGCGGGTGTTACGGCAATGGTCCATAGCTGTATCTGCATGTGAGGTGCCTGGCGATGGATAAGAGTTGCCAGCGCATCCGCCGTACATCCGGTGGTAAGCACATCATCCACAATAGCGACGCGCTCAACCGGCGGCAGTGCATTTATCTTAAACGCGTGCCTGAGATTAATTAACCGCTGAGCCCGGTTTTGGGTGTGCTGCGCGGCACCGCGGTGGCGTTGCGCCCAGGATGCGTAAGTGGGAATTCCGCTCAATCTACTGATTTGGCGACTCAGCTCCCCGGCCTGATTGAACTGCCTTGTCCAATATCGGTTAGCCGGTAAGGGAACAGGCAGCAAAACCTGGGGAAGTGATGTGGCATTTTCGCAACAATGTTCATAAAACCATCTGGCCAGCTCACTGGCGTAACGTAAATCATGGTTAAACTTAAGTGCGCGTATCATCCTGTCAAATGGCCACTCATAGTAACCGCAGGCATACAATGCCGAGTAATGCGTATGTCTGATGTGACGGGCGATGGCCGGATTTAACAACAGGTTCGTGCCGCTGTGCGGTGAGATAAATCGGGTATCGTTTTTGCAATAGATACATATTTTCTGACGGCTGAACTGCTTGCACAGTAAACAGGAATAGTTGAGCAGATGCATAGTCTTTCGCAAATTCACCTTGATATGCCAGCATTCGCATGGCTGCAAAGAGGACAACATAGTGCAACATCGTACTCATCATAACGGGCTGGTCACCCGTACACAGGGCACAGGAAAAGATCTGGTTTTCCTTCACGGCTGGGGTATGAACAGCGGTGTGTTTACCGAATTCGGGCCTTTATTGTCTGAAGAATTTACCGTTACCGTGGTCGACTTACCTGGCTTTGGTAATAATCACAATGTTATTCCTGACCAATACTCTATAACCAGTCTGGCCGAGATGATACGTCCTGCGCTACCCGATGATTGTGTCGTTGCTGGCTGGTCTCTGGGTGGACTCGTGGCGCAGCAACTGGCGCTCAGTGCCGCCGAGAAGGTTATCGGTCTGGTGACTATCGCATCATCACCGAGGTTTGTTTCAGATAAGGGCTGGCCGGGTATCGATCCGGCAGTATTAAACCAGTTTCAAAAAGATCTGGGTGAAGATTTTCAGAAAACACTCGACCGCTTTTTATCCATTCAGGCCATGGGCAGTGAAACAGCAAGGCAGGATGTAAAGAAAATCAAACGCAGTGTTACCGCCTTCCCCGATCCTTCACTCGATGCGCTGGCAGCTGCACTGCAACTGTTGTCTGATGAGGATTTGCGCGCGGTGATTGGTCAGATAAGACAACCCACACTGCGTATTTTCGGCAGACTGGACAGTCTGGTACCAACGACAGCAATTGATAATATTTGCCAATTACAGCCACAGTCTGATGCCGTGGTGCTCTCAAAAGCATCTCATGCCCCCTTTATTTCTCACCCACAACAAACGGCCGATATCATCAAACGCTTTATGGCAACGCGAATTCAAAGCTAGTACTTTTTTACTTTCTTTTCGAAATGATTAATAATTAAGCATGAGAAAGGGCTGAGAACAGACGGGTAGGCAAAACAGTGATAAATGGGATCAGTAACAGCGGAATGTCAGCGATGTACAATGCGCGGGCTGGCATGCAACAAGCCTCTGACAATGTGGCTCAGGCATCAGCCGCAGTCGCCCAGCCTGACAGTCAGCCCGAACAAAGCACGACAGACAGCCTCATAGCGCTGCAGACCAATACGACCTATCATCAGGCATCGGCCAATGTGCTTCGGGTGACTGATGATACCGTGGGTTATCTTATCGATACGCTCGCCTGAGCATGAATATCACCACACCTCCATTATCCTCGCTGGCGACTCCTGTCAGTAATATGAATACTGAGGCGGCGCGGCGAGATAATGTGTTGCGTGAAACTATCCCCCAATCAGCCGAATCGGACAAAGGCAGAGGCGGACAAGGTCTGGGTGCCGATTCAGATCGGGCTAGACAGACGGCAAATAATAGTGCCGCAGCTACCTACGAGCGACCAGCCACCGCCGATCCTACCGCCACTGAAACAGAAGCAGGCTCTGATAAATCCGGTAAGGAACAGCAGGAAAGTGCAGGTCGTGAGCACGCCGAACAAGAGCAGCAGGCTCAGAAAAAAGAAAGTGAAGCGCTGGAAAAGCGGGATAGAGAAGTTCGGACGCATGAGCAAGCACATAGCGCAGCGGGTGGGCAATACGCTTCGTCGCCCAGTTATGAATACACCACCGGCCCTGATAACAAGCGTTATGTGACCCATGGTGAAGTGAGCATCGATACCAGTGAGGCCACCACGCCGGCTAAAACTGTCCAGAAAATGGAGCAGGTCAGACAGGCGGCATTAGCGCCTGTCCAGCCATCAGCGCAGGATATGAAGGTAGCCAGTGATGCTGGCCAGGCCATTAGTCGTGCTAACAGCGAAATGGCGGCAGAAAAGGCTGATGATCGACAACGTCGTGAGCAGGGCCCGCTGACATCACATATTGAGCGAATACAATATGTTTACCATCAGGCCTATACCCCAAAAAGCGCCGGCTTTCAGACCAGCGCCTAACCACCTGTTTATTTTTGCTTGGCCTTAGCAAACGCATCGGCAAAGGCATTTCCCATTGCCAGATTACCCGGTTGCGAGGACTTTTCAGATCGCGGCTTTTTACCGCCGGATTTGTTAGCCGCACCCTTCCCTTTTGGTCCTGAGGTATTCCCTTTGGCCGGCGCCCCTGGCGTGTCATCAAGGCGCATTGAGAAGGAAATACGCTTACGTGCCGTATCCACTTCCATAACTTTCACCTTAACAATATCGCCCGCCTTCACCACATCACGGGGATCAGAGATAAACTTATCGGTCAGCGCAGAGATATGAACCAGTCCATCCTGATGGACACCCACATCAACGAAAGCGCCAAAATTAGCAACATTGCTGACCACACCCTCTAAAATCATGCCCGGCTTCAAGTCACTGATGGTTTCTACGCCTTCTTTAAACGACGCGGTTTTAAACTCGGGACGCGGGTCACGACCCGGCTTATCCAGCTCTTTGAGGATATCTTTAACGGTAGGTAGCCCGAATTCGTCACTGATAAACTCTTCCGGTGACAGCGCTTTGAGCAGCGTGGTGTTACCGATGAGATCATTCACCGCCACATCGGTCTTTGTCACAATGGCATCAACAACAGCATAGGATTCAGGATGCACCGCTGACTGATCCAGCGCGTTATTGCCCTGATAAATGCGCAGGAATCCGGCGGCCTGTTCAAAGGCTTTAGGGCCCAGACGCTCAACCTGTAAAAGTGCTTTGCGGTTATCAAAAGCGCCGTTTGTGTCACGATACTGAACAATATTGTGCGCCAGTGTCTTGTTTAAACCGGATACGTAGCTTAACAGTGCCGGAGAAGCAGTATTCAGATCTACACCCACCGCGTTAACACAGTCTTCAATCACCCTGTCCAGCGACTTGCCTAACTGGCTCTGGCTGACATCATGCTGATACTGACCCACGCCAATCGCCTTGGGCTCAATTTTAACCAGCTCTGCCAACGGATCCTGCAACCGGCGAGCAATGGAGACTGCCCCTCTTAAGGAAACATCCATGCCCGGCAGCTCTTTTGAAGCCAGCTCCGATGCTGAGTAAACCGACGCGCCGGCTTCGCTGACCATAATCTTCTGCGCGCCGATATCGGTGTTAGCCTTAAGCATTTCTCCAACCAGCTTATCGGTTTCACGAGAGCCGGTCCCATTACCAATACTGATAAGCTGAACCTTGTGCTGCTTGCATAAGGTTGCCAGCGTACGGGCGGCTTTATCCCATTGGTTTTGCGGGGCATGAGGAAAGATAGTATTGGTAGCGACCACTTTGCCTGTGCTATCAACAATGGCTACTTTTACGCCGGTACGCAGGCCAGGGTCCAGACCCATCGTTGTTTTGGCGCCAGCAGGCGCAGCCATCAGCAAATCGTTGAGGTTTTTAGCAAAAACGGTAATGGCTTCTTCTTCAGCACGATCCCGCAGCGCGCTGAAAAGCTCTGTTTCCATGTGCAACCCGATTTTTATTTTCCAGGTCCACTGAACAACCTGCTGCATAAAGGCATCAGCAGGACGACCACGGTTCGCAATATTGTAATGCTCGGCGATAATGTGCTCACAGTGCGACGGCGCTTTAGGATCTTCGTTTTTGGGATCCGCATTAAGCTGTATCTGAAGTACGCCTTCATTACGACCACGAAACATCGCCAGTGCGCGGTGTGAGGGGACATTTTTCAGCTTTTCTGAATGGGAAAAGTAATCTTTATACTTTTGCGCATCCTTTTCTTTACCTTTTACGACCGTACTGTCGATAAACGCCTGCTCAGACAAATAACTACGGATTTTTCCTAACAGCGCTGCATCTTCGGCAAAACGTTCCATCAAAATATAGCGCGCGCCTTCCAGCGCCGCTTTTGTATCTGCAATACCATTATCCGGTGCAACAAATGCTTCAGCGGCTTGTTCCGGAGAAAGCGACGGGTCTTCAAATAACTTGTCTGCCAGCGGCAACAGACCGGCTTCGATAGCAATTTGCCCTTTAGTACGACGGCGAGGCTTATAAGGCAGGTAGAGATCTTCCAGCGTGGTTTTACTGTCTGCGCCGGTAATCTGCTGTTTCAATTCATCGGTCAGCTTACCCTGCTCGTCAATAGACTTTAAGATGACGTTGCGGCGCTCATCCAGCTCGCGAAGATAAGTGAGACGCTGCTCCAGCATGCGCAGCTGGGTATCGTCCAGCCCCTGCGTAGCCTCTTTACGGTAGCGGGCAATAAAGGGAACTGTAGCACCGCTGTCCAGTAATGAAACAGCGGCTTCAATCTGGGCGGGATTTACCGCCAGTTCATTTGCGATAGTCTTTGTAATCATAATATCAGTGCGGTACTCAGAAGATTGCCAGCAAAAAACGTAATTAAACGTTGCTGCAAAAAGAAAAGATTAAATGAAAAAATTGGCCGTTAGTATAGCATTGTTATGCCTGTGAAACAGAGGCTTTGTCTCATAATGCTGCAGCGTCAGGGCGGTCTTTCAGAGTAATTGAAAAGCGTTTTTGTAAATGCTCACGAAAGTTTTCAAAAATAGTTTCAACATAAGCCTGTAATGCTTTCGAATTATCTGACGGGGTCTCTGTCAGTTTCGCCCCAAGCACCGATAACTGAACTTCAAGATCGCTGGCACTGATCGCCTTGGCAACTTCTTCCAGCATCGTTATCTGCGACCTGGCGCGTGAGACATCGTTACTTTTGATAGCCAGGGATAAACGTACAATCAAAATAGGCAGGTTGGCAGAAAAGCGGCTGAGTAACTTTCTGACCAACATAGTGTCACCCCCGAGGCGTCGGGATAACTCACAATCTGGTACTTTCGATGTATCAACCATGCACCCCCCTGTAACCATGCTGAAACAAAGAACTCCCACTCCGTGGGGATAAGAAAATACTTATTAATGATAATATAGGTATGTTTATATTTTGTGGATACGTAAAGTTACCTACAAAACGATAATACGGGTGCATTGCTGTAGTGTAAAATAGAAACTGCTATAAATAGTCAGCAAATGCATCTGAAACCGCATGGATGATCGTATGCAGAGCCTGATTTTCCTTTATACAAAGGTCAAAAGGCTGACTTTCATCAAATAAAGTAAGAGTGTGACAAAACATATGATAAACATTTCATCATCGGTGCAAATTGATGAGGATGAGATAGAAATGACCGCAATTCGCGCCCAGGGTTCAGGAGGCCAGAATGTAAATAAAGTGAATTCTGCCATTCACTTACGGTTTGATATTGCAGCATCCTCACTGCCGGACGAGATTAAAGAAAAGCTACTGAGCAAGCCTGACAGCCGGGTTAACACAGACGGTGTGTTTGTATTAAAAGCGCAGAATTACCGAACGCAGGAGCAAAATCGCTTTGATGCACAGGAACGACTGGTGGCCTGGATAGCACAGGCGCTTGTGGTGAAAAAAACACGCAAACCCACCAAAGTCAGTAAAGGTGCAAAAGAAAAGCGTATCAAGGCGAAAAAGCAGCAGGGCGAGCGCAAGCAGCTAAGGAAAAAGATTCTTTAGAACTTCTCAGTCGTCAGTTATCGGGCTATCTTTTCATTTAACGCTTTGTGAAAAGGAGTTTCCGATGAAAAAGCCAGGTAGCCTGCTACTTTATATTTTCATTTTAATTTTCAGTGCCACAGCTCAGGGCGTTGAAAATGCCAAGCTTGACAGCTATGTAGAAGCACTTGCTAAACATGATAAAGCGATGCTCAGTCTTGCAATAGTTGAAAATGGTACTCTCATTTACCATAAATCGACTGGCGTTAAAGATTTAGAAACAAAACAACCAGCTAACGAAGCTACACAATACCGAATTGGATCGATTACAAAAATGTTCACTTCGGTAATGATTTTTCAGCTTATTGAAGAAAGTAAGCTTTCGTTAGATACGACGTTGGACCAATTTTACCCAAATATTGAAAACGCCGATAAAATTACAGTTTCAATGCTGTTGAGTCACAGAAGCGGTATTCCTAACTTTACAGATAGTCCCCAGTACAGCCAGTACATGACTCAGTCTCATACCGAAGCTGAGATGATAAATAAGATTAAGAAATTGGATAGCGAGTTTTTGCCAGGTAGTAAGGCAAAATACTCTAACAGTGGCTACGTGTTGTTAGGTTTCATTTTAGAAAATGTCACCAATGATAGTTACGCTTCACAACTAGAAAAGCGCATCAGCAATAAATTAGGTCTCAAAAGAACGGCTTATGGTGGCCCCATAAATGTGCAGGACAATCAGGCGAATTCTTATGTTAGAGCCGGCTTTGACTGGTCGCCCGCGAGCCAAACTGATATGAGTATTCCGCATGGTGCCGGCGCAATAATATCTACGCCTGCTGATGTTTCAATGTTTCTCTCTGGCTTGTTTTCGGGAAAGCTGATTTCGGCGCCCTCTCTTAGCAAAATGAAGGAGATTAATCAGGGGTTTGGTCGAGGTCTCTTTCAATATCGTTTTAATGATAGAACAGCCTATGGCCATGACGGAGGAATCGACGGATTTTCGTCACAGGCTGCTTATTTTGAAGCTGATAAAGTTGCAATATCTCTCACCTCAAACGCAATGAACTATTCGATAAATGAAATAGGCATTGCTATTTTAAGTATTTATTTTGATCTCCCTTACGACATTCCGGACTTCAACGATAAGCCTGTCTCGCTGCCACAAGAGAAGCTGGTTAACTATGAGGGAGTATATTCCTCACCACAAATACCACTTAAAATATCACTAAAAGTAAATGATGGAAGGTTGATGGCACAGGCCAGTGGTCAGGGTGCTTTTCCCCTTACTCCATACTCCGATTCAAAATTTCATTTTGATGCAGCTGGTATCGTACTGATATTTAAAACAAATGACGGAGAGGTCGACCACTCGGTTTTTGAGTTAAATCAGGCTGGTGGTAAGTACATCTTTTCCAGAGAATAGGCTGTTAATATGGCATCCGTCATGTCGCGGGAAATAAATAAGGCAGTGTCGGACGGCAGCGGGCATTTTATCTTACACGATCTGTCTATGAAGGCAGGTGTGGTGAAGCCGCGCCTTGTATTAAGGTAATCCTGTTGACACACGGTTAAAGGTGTCACAAGCAAAGAAACACAAGTTTCATATCTTAAATCGTAATAAAAAGGATTTTTTATGTTGAAGGATTACGGCAAAACCTATCATTCTTCCAAAGATTACAGAAACAGCACTTCAATCAAAGTATTGAATAGTGATGAGATAACTGCCGTTAGTGGTGGTATTAGCCAGTCAACTCAAATTGGAGCACAAATGGGGTTAATTGGTAGCGGTGTCGGGCTTTACGCTGCTGGGATCGCGCTAGCTCCTTTCGGTGCGGCATTGTTCATCGGTACCAGCCTGGCCCTTACAGGTTCATACCTTTATCACAATTGGCCTTAATACTTGCCAGTCTTGATGCTAAATACCCGCTTCATAAGAAGCGGGGTCATAAGGAGTTGAAAGTGCTTTTCAAAAAAGAAAAGGATTGTGCCGATTTTTCAAATCGCGACATAAGACGCGTCTTTGTATCCGGGCTGATGATTGGCGTGTCGGTGGTTTTTATTTTAAACGGTTTAAAAGCGATGATTGTTTTGGCGCTAAGCTAACAATTTAGCGATCTATTGCAGTGATTGCCCCCTGGTTGTTAAACACAAACGCTAAAAGGGAATACAAGTGTCTACGTCGTCAGCTTTTCCAAAAGAGGCCGATGGCTGAATTTTACCGAACCCGACATGTGCGCCGCCTGGCGGATTTATGATCAAGACATGCCAGCCCTTTATTTTTTTAAAAGGAGTGACAGAGAACGTCAGGCTTAAGAAATAGCTTTCAACCTCGGCATGAGGGTTGCCCGACAGCGGCCCATTCAAAACCACTCTTAATTCAATCGAGTCTTACCAACCCTGATAATTACCTACCTACCTACCTGCCTATATCGCCTGCTCGGGGGCATTTGGCGCTTATAATGACTGGTTGAATTTCGTCCGCGTACGGGCAGAGAAAGGATTTCATTTTCGACCATCAGGATGCTCAAGGGGCCATTACATCAAAAAGCAAACAAATAGTTGTCTGGTTGAAAAATGTACACTATTTTTTAAAGTACTCGTGCTGTAAAAACTTATTCAACCTGAACGGGATTTCCTATGAATCGCCTCTTTGGACGTATTTTACTGCGTAGTTTTCTTATTCCTCTCGTTATCCTCCTGTCAATCTCGCAGACTGTCGCACAGGATGACAACCAACCTAATATTCTTGTTATTTGGGGTGATGATGTTGGCATGTGGAATATTAGTGCTTATCACCGTGGCATGATGGGCGGGTCTACGCCTAATATTGATAGCATTGCACAGGAAGGCATGATTTTCATGGACCATTATGCGCAAGCATCATGTACGGCAGGGCGCGCTGCGTTTTTGACCGGGCAGTATCCTATTCGCATCGGGCTGAGTACGGTCGGGCTACCAGGTGCAAAACAGGGGCTACAGGAAAGCGTTCCCACCCTTGCAGAGTTGCTTAAAGACAAGGGGTATATTACCGGACAGTTCGGCAAGAATCATTTGGGCGACAGAGACGAGCATTTGCCAACCAACCATGGCTTTGATGAGTTTTACGGGATCCTCTACCACCTCAATGCGGGGGAGTACGCCGAACAATATGACTATCCCAAAGACAGTGAAAAACAGGATGAACTGAATTTAAAAATGCGTGGCATTATTCACGCTAAAGCTATGCCTGATGGCACGCAGAAAATAGAAGATTTAGGACCCTTTGGTCAGGATGTCCAGCGTAACCTCGATCAGGATGTCCTGGAGCAATCTAAGCGTTTTATTCGTGAGGCAGCCAAAAAGGATGCGCCCTTCTTTGTATGGCATAACACCACGCGGATGCATTATCGCACCAATCTGAATGAAGAATATCAAGGCAAGAGCGGTTATGGAATCTACGCTGACGGCATGATGGAGTTGGATGATGACGTCGGGGAGTTACTTGATCTGCTCGATGAGCTGAAAATAGCAGACGAAACTATTGTGATGTTTTCTACCGACAACGGTGCTGCGTCGAATTCCTGGCCAGACGGTGGCAATCAGCCATTTCATGGTGAAAAAGGTGTCGGCGGCTGGGAGGGCGGATTTCGGGTGCCTATGCTGGTCAAATGGCCCGGCAATATTCCAGCCGGTACCCACACCGGAGAGTTTATGACAATGGAAGACTGGTTACCCACGTTAATGGCTATAGTGGGTGATAAAGACGTCAAAGCGTCGCTGCTTACAGGAATGAAGGTCGATGGCAAAACGCAAACAGCGCATATTGATGGCTATGATCAAACAGATATTCTTTTAAAACAGGGACCGTCCAACCGAAAAGAGTTTTATTATTTTACAGAAACAACTTTCCACGGTATGCGCTACGGAGACTGGAAGTTTTTATTCATTGATCAGGAAGAGTGGTTTCGCGCCTCGCAACAGGAGATGACCACACCTTACATTATTAATCTCAAACTGGACCCTTTCGAACGATTTATCGAAGCAAGAGGCTATGATGAGTGGGCAGAAAACCGCTCCTGGACCCTTGGCCCTGCTGGCAATCAGATAGCAGAATTCGTTAAAAGCTTTGAAAAATTTCCACCGACGCAGAAGAGCTTTTCAGCCCAGGTATCCAATGTCAGCGAATTTATAAACTCTCAGAATATTAACCGATGAGTGTTTTTCTGGAAGCTAACGACGTCCGGCGTCGAGCTGCACTGGGGATAGCATGAATGGAAATGTCTTGTAAAAAATGGGCTGTGGAACAAATCGTCAAAGTTGGCCGTTGATATTGACAGGCTGGGTCAGTGTATTGCTTACCAGCCTGTCTGAGTATTCAAGTTCGATACGAAAGGAACACTAATTTGCGGATTTGTTTACCGAAAAGGTCAGGCTGGAGAAGTAGGTTTCAAAGTCGGCGCGAGGATTGCCCGATAACGGCTCACCCCAAACCACACTGAGTTTGACCGGTCCTTCTTCGCTAAATGAAACTGTCGCGCGGCCCTCGGCATCGGTTTTCACCGACTGCGCTTTATGATTAGCACCTTTAAGCGCGCTGGTTTTTACCAGGGCACCTTC
Organism: Salinimonas profundi; assembly: GCF_014750655.1. Classification (GTDB taxonomy): domain Bacteria; phylum Pseudomonadota; class Gammaproteobacteria; order Enterobacterales; family Alteromonadaceae; genus Alteromonas; species Alteromonas profundi_A. The sequence continues at coordinate 180,622 of NZ_JABBXD010000003.1, read as the reverse complement.
CAGTGGACGTCCTTTGAAAAGAACCTGAAGCGGCAGTGCGGCTTGCTCATTTAAGTCGTAAGGATGAGATACGGGGATAATTTCAAGCGTATGACCAATCGGGTGGGTGGCGTTTTCCGTCAGTTTATCGCCAACCTGAATGATGGTTTTGGCCTTACGTGAGTAAAGTTCAGTGCCGGCTCTGCCGGTCAGACCTTTTTGCTGACGGTAGTCGTGAATCTCAGTAAGCCCCTCTTCCTCAATATAACTGTTGAAAGGATCGGCGCTGAGCTCGCTGACGCTGTGATAGCTTTCCAGCCCGATAACATAGGTGCCGGATTCAAGGGACTGTGTTTTGGCAGCGCCGGGCAGCAAGTCAGATTTCTGAATGATACTGGCCGACAAATCGGCCACACCCACAGGCGTGTAATTACGCAGCGCTACAATTTTATCCCAGCGCAAATTCCAGTCATCTGCGCTGTCGTTGTGCCCTACCTTGAACTGTATTGGAACGGTGCTGGAGGGGGCCACCTGATACTTGCCCGGGGCCAGCCAAAAATCATGGGCTGAGGCTGTAAACGAGGTGCTCATCAATAAACCTGCATACATCAACGTGCTACGAAACTGCATCATCTTTCCTTATATCGGTACAGGCCTGTCCGTAGTATCGACATCTGCACGCTCGCTGGCGCAGCCTGAAAAATTATAGTTTATCTGTTTTATCGTACCAGATACGGTTTATCCACCACTCAAATACTCCTGCTTCGGTGCGAACTACCACATCATCATCAGGGTACTTGCCCAACAGGGCTCGCGCCATCGGTGAGTCCACTGAGATATAATCTTTGCGACCGAATATCTCATCGTAACCGGCGATGCGCAGGGTTAGCGTCTTTCCTTCGTCATTTTCTATCTCGACCCAGGCGCCGAAAAATACGCGACCTTCCTGCTCCGGGTTGTAGTCAATTGCTTTTAAGCGTTCTAAGCACTTACGCAGATAGCGTACACGACGATCTATCTCGCGTAAGCGTTTTTTGTTGTATTGATATTATAACCCCACTCAAAAGCATACTATTTTAGAACCTAAAGTACTTCAAATAGAATCAATATGTGTATACTGGATTGGTAAACACTACTTAATATGTACTATTTCGCAAATGCCCTACGTTCATAAAGTCAAAGTAAGCTATCACAGTTCTGAGGTTGGAAAGGAGTTACTGCTTCCTGCTTTGTTGACAGACAAAGGGCTTGTGATCTCACATCTGAGATATCTGGCAGAAAATTATTTTAAGAGTGAATCTTGGAAAGAAAGATCGCTTTTTTCCGTCAGACTTCTCATTAGCTTTATCAACGCAAATGAATCTGCTTATGAACAATCTACAAAACTGTTAAGGGAATTCTCGAAGGTGCTGGTAACAGGCACCATTGATTACGACAGTGTTGACGATAAGTCGGGCCTATTTTGGCAAGCTCGAAAAATACCAGATGCCAATAATATTTTGCACCACATAACTCATTACACTGATTACTTAGCACTACAAGATGGTTATGAAGCTTCGCGAATAAATCCGTTCAGGAAAGCAACTTCGGTTGAAGTCAGGCTTAACTGGTGTGCTTACTATAATAAGCAGGCTAACGTCTTTCTCAATCATTTATCTTCTAAAAGTGAAGCGTACATAAAAAATCAGCAAGTACGGCAAATCAACAGTTTGTTGGAGCCCGTCATCAGACAAGAAAAGGTTGTACAGTTTCCAAAAGACAAAATTGATTCACTTTTAGAATCAGGGTTTAGTAAAAGGGGTAAGCAAGATTTTAAATCGCAGGCAATAACGATGTTACTGCACTATGGGGGCTTGAGGAAAAGCGAAGTATTCCACCTTTTTGTTGGTGATATCACTTTGCATCCAATTCATAAAAATGAAGCATTGGTGCGAGTATATCATCCGGAGTATGGTGCCTCTCCTGATCCGAGTTTTGCTAACAGAAGCGAGTATCTTCTTAAAACGACCAGGTACAAACCCAGAACTCAATATAGAAATACTGAACGACTTTTTGCTGGATGGAAGGCTCCATTGTTAACAAGTAAGCAGTATTTCTTTGAAGTCATTTTTAGCCCAGCTGAGAAGGCTTCGGAATTTCTCTTGGTTTGGGCAAATTATCTGAAATATCAACGTGTGGAGCCACCTAAAAGCGACCCGCATCCCTTCGCGTTCACTAATAGTTCAGGCCAGCCTGAAACTATCAAAAATTACCAAAGACTTCACAAAAATGCTGTTGAACGTATTGGTCTTGTTTGTAAAAAGGAGTACGGGACAACAGAACATGGACATCGCCATGCTTATGGTTACAGGCTGCGCAAACAGGGTCTGACACAAGTAGAAATTCAAAAAGCGATGCATCATAAAAGTCCTTTTTCATGTTTGGTATATATTCAACCGACTTCAGATGACGTCAGAGACTACTTAAAGAAGGCACATGATGCTTAAAAAAGATATTCAAACCTTTGAAAATCCAGGTGCCGTAAATATCCCGACCAGATGCTCTTGTCTCGCTGATGTGAAGATGATTTGTAAACATTATGGGATTCGGAACTCCGTTGAATATAGGCAGAAATATAAGCAGATCACCGGATTGCCAGCACATCCTGAGAGAATGTTTCCCTCAGAGTGGATAAGCTACTACGACTTACTGGATATGCCCATTCCCTACACCTATGCTGAGCTGACAAGATTAATTCAGCCTCTAAAGTTAAGCTCCAAAGCTGCTTACAGTCGTTACGTAAAAGAATCAGGTGATGAAAGAATACCTCTAGATCCTCAAGGCGTTTATGAGACGGAGTGGAAAAATTGGTATGTTTTCCTTGGGAAAGATGAGCCTTTCAAACCGGATTTTATTCAAGCAGAGTATTATTTATGGGCAGATAGAATCAGAGAGTTCATGAAAATTGCTCTTGGTGGTGAGTCGAAAATAAACTATCTCTGTCGGTTTGTGCGTTACTACATTGAAAAATATGACAATAGCCCATCTCCCGAAGCATTTCTTACCAAAGAAAAGCCCAACATCAAGCCATTCAAACTAGAGCTCGAAAAACTGAAAACCGACAACATGCGAAGAAGTGTCATTATCGCTGTAAATGAGTTTCTCGAGTACGTGATAACCCATCACTTAACGGAAGAAGATCCGGAGACCGGCGAAATTGTAAGGGTGATGGAGGCTAGAAATCCCTTTGCGTTGATGATGAACATTCAAACGGTTACCTCTCCAAAGCGTTCAGAATCGACAAAGCCTTGTCTTCAATATCACTTCGTAAAGAAAGCCCAATCCTGGATAATCCCGGAAAGCGCGAAATCGTTCAGAGATTTAAAGCATCTGCACAGCTTTGATGCCGATTGGATAAAGGTTAAAAAATCTCAGATTGATTTCTTAGATGCGGACTGCGTGTATAAGCAAGTCCATAATCAATATTTCTTGTGGCAGCCAATAAGCTGGATACACACCTACGCACTTACGAAAGTGCCGTTAAGAGGACGGCAAATCGCATATAACGATTCAGGTGAAGCCGATCAATTTATTGCTGAGGTGAGTGATACTGGAAAAATCATTTGGGAAAAAAATAAGTCCGACATAGCAGGGTTTACCTCGCAGCAATCATTCATCCGACGAATGAAAGATGATCAACTTGGAATGTTCATCACCACGAATAAAACAAGTAATCGCGGAGAAGGATATATTATTCCGTGGATTCCAGAAGATCTTGCCTATTGGCTTGTAAAGCTCCGAAAATGGCAGCAAAAATACAATCCACTTTCCTCACCTACACCATGGATGAAATGCATTCGCACAAACCTCAATGAGACCCAGCGCAAACAAAAAGGCGTAAACTGTTTTCTCTTTCGGGCATTTGGAGATATTGAACCATCCAATGTTGGAAACGCCCTGACGCCTCGTCTTGCTGCAGCTCTTTATCATATTCAGCCAAAGTCACTGAAATTGGCTACTTTGGCCTCTGGTAGTAAAGGCTTCACGCTCAATCATTATAAGTCGCAGTACACTCCCCACTCCATGCGAGTTAGCTTGATCACTGCGTACGTCATGGAAATGGGAATGCCAGTTGAAGTAGTTATGAAGATAGTCGGGCATTCATCAATAGTGATGTCGATTTACTACTGTAAGGTCACTCAGCAAGGTATACGTGAAAGGTTGGAGAAGGGAGAAAAGTTAGCATTAAAAGAAAAGGCCCGGGCAACCCAAATCCAAATAGAGTCAAATAAGATCGAAGAAGTAAAAAATCAGTTAGTGGCTAACAATGATGAGTTACTTAGCTCTCTATCTAACGATATCCCCGCTGGCAATTTCATGTTCCGCGATTATGGCATTTGTCCTTACGGGGCGAGTCGCTGTGAAGATGGAGGCGAAGAAATCGGTTCCTCTCAACTGCGCGCGCATGTAACAAGTGGGTACTTAGGCCAGCAGAATTGTGTCAGGTGTCGTCACTTTATGACTGGACCTGCATTTCTCGGAGGACTTACCTCCCTGGCGAATGAGATCCTGCTTCAAGCCAACTTGCAGTCTGACATTTGCGCCGAACTGGCTCACAAAATTGATGTGCTAGAAAGAAAAATCAATAAACTAGACCAAGAAGAGTATTTTCACGAAATCCAAAATAAAGCATTTGATACCGAACTTCGCGAGCAACTTGAAATTGATCAGAGGAAACTTGAATCAGAATATGAAAGTGCGGCGAAGAAAATGGACATGTTTCTCTGTGATCTGCAGGCAACATACAAGTTAGTAAAGCAGACACAAGCTCTCACGCACGCAAGTATTGAATCAGACACAAATGAATTCGCGTTGCTCAGACAGCCTGAGGCTGAATTACAGATAGAGATTGATGAAGTATCGCCACTCCAGCAGCTCCATGAAGTATGCGAGAACGCAACGATATTCGAATCTGCAAACGCGTCATTAGCAATTGTCCCGAGGTCTCAGCTTTTAGATAGAATGGCTCATATCAACAATCTAGCGCCTTCTCTTTTCATGTTAACTGAAAACATGCAGTTAGAAGCTGGGAATCAAATGGTTCAATTGTTAAAGTCCCGTTTAAAAACCTGGCAGCGTGTTAACGAGGTTGTATCCGGAGCTATCAAGTTTTCTGAACTGGGCGAGGATGAACGCATTACCCAAACTGATATTAACCTGCTGACGCACAAACCCTCTCAAGCTTTGAATTAATATGAAACCAGAAGAGCTATTAGACCAACTAAAAATTAACTCAAGTCAAAAGGTACAAGTAACACTTGAGGCGATTTATGAGGTATGCGGTGAACAGGTCAAACAGGGGATAAATGATTTCTCAGTTTCAACTATTGCTCGTATCGGTGCTCATAGAGGTGTTCCAAAAGCACAAAGTATACGGAATAAGTCTGGTGAAAAGTATCGGGCTTTGATTGAGTGTTTCGCACAGAACAATGCCAAGGCAGCTAAAGCAAAAGTTACTGAAAATTGGATTGATGAAATCAAAAGCCCGAAGCATCGACTATTAGTGCAAATGATGGCTGCTGAGCTGGCTGAGACGAAACAAAAAGTGAATGAGATTGTGCCACCCAACAAAGTTGTTCACGTTTATGACCACGGTGAACCAATCAGCGAATTTGAGAGGTTGAATCCCATCGAGAGGCGAGCACTCGATTATATATTGTCAGATTCTTTCATGAAAAAATGGTATCTCACAACCACAGAGTTTGGGGAGATGACTGATGACAGTGGGAAAGTAGTTTTTAAGCCTGGAACTGTGGATGCGTTAAAAAAAGCTCTGCGGTATTTATAGTATAAAAAGCATTAAAATTCAAAGATTAAAGAGTCTTTTAGATACGGAGAAAAACTATATAATGTTTTTATGGATTATTTGAAAACCAATATTGAGATTAAAAGGATTGTAGTTTGAGTAAAAATGCTATCGACGATTGGATTAAGACAATTTCGAAAATGATTGAAGTATCTTTTGAAGTTGGTGCGTCTGTTTCAGACCATTCGACTATACTCGGAGATGCAAGAGAGAGTTTCATAAGAGACATTTTAGAGCAGTTTCTTCCTAGCTCAATATCAATTGGAAGCGGTCAAATAATTGACCAGCATGGCAGAAGATCAAAACAAGTCGACATCATTATTTATAGAAGAGAATTCCCTATTCTCAAAACATTTGGGGCTGCAGACGTTTATCTAATTGAGGGAGTAATTGCAACAATAGAGGTTAAGTCTAAATTAGATAAAGATAATTTAATAAAAGCGTTGGAAAACTCGAAGTCTGTTAAGGAACTTGAACCAACGTTTGTGGACGATTCAGTAATTCATACTTACGAGTCATATTTTTTTAAAACCAGAAAGTCAGAACTAAACGCATCCGAATATTTTTCTTTCAAACAAATGGTTGCACCAGAAACATATATATTTGCGTATTTTGGGCAAGAGTTGAATACAACGAAAGAGCACCTACAAAATTGGTATGCCTCTAAGGAAGGAGCAAACTCCAATAGTTATTACTTACCTGAAGCAATAAGTACTAATAAAATTGCAGTAGTAAAAGACTTAGATGGGGTTTCTATACCGAAAGAAAATTGTAATGCAGTTGCTATTAAAGAGGATATACACTCTATACGGTTCATAATAAACCAACTGCTAGAACAGGTAATGAGAAGAATAGGTTCACCTCAGTACGCTAGCACTATGCTGCAATACAACATTTCAGGATACTCTCTTAAAGCTGATGGAATTGATAGTGGTTGGGTCGGATTTTTACACAATAGGCTAAAATTACGTGACCTAACGTTATCCCCACCTGCATTTCTCCACCATGTAATTCAAAGAGATCTACTTTCATCAAAGGGTACAGATTTAAGCACCCAACTCAGTAATCGACCAGAATTTGAATACAATACAGAGGAACAGGAAGATAGTGAATCAATCGGTGATGAAAATGCTGAAGAAATATTTACTGAACTTATCCTTAACGCAGAACCTATCCTTTATTTAACAATTTTAATGATCTACTGTACCGACATCAAAGGAATTGAGTATAGAGCTATGAAATCGGAATTGTTAGATGCTTCTCTAATTTGTTTTTACGAAGATAAAATTACAGATGCAGAATATGAATTTCATAGAGAAAAAGTGCTTTACACCATTGATAAATTAAATGAAAAAGGATTTATTGAGATAGCTGACGATTGCACACCGATAAGAATATCTAAAAGTTATCGCGAACTTTTTAAGTATTTTAGTGATCACATGAGATCAAGGGAAGAGACACAGTTTGAAAATTTGTTAAGTTTTCTTTGGAATGAAAAAGATGGCATTAATTAAATCTTATTTGATAAGTAACGCTGTCGCTAGTGCAGGGTTAGAGTTTCAATTGAAACTAAAATATAAACTTCCAATGGAATCGAGAACTGTTTATCAAGTTTATAAAACTTATATTGATAAGAAAGTTGTTTATGTTGGGTGGGCCGGAGGAGAGTTTAAGAACGGGAAGGTTTCTTTATCGTTGATTGGGAATGTTGTTTTAGATGTTTTAAATTCTCTTCCCGTTGAATCAGATAACAGCATTCTTAAAATTCAAGAAGTAGTAGCAGGTCCAACACCAACGAAAGTAAAAGTGAAAAAAGCCCTAAAGAGCGCTCCAAGAAATTCAAAAATTTTATTTGTTGGAGAACTAAGTGATGAGCTTAAAGGAGAAATCGAAAGCTTGAACGTGAAAGGAATTATAGAAATCTGATCGTTACGTAACGAACTAAGGTGTACTAGCTCAGACTCGAGCTGACAGTTATCCAGTTTTTTTGGTGCGAGTGCCAGTTTAGATTTAATCTGTATTTTTTGTAATCCCTAATAACTCATTGTGCAAGTAGCCGAGTTCAATTATAGTATATTGAACTCACCCGTAGACTATGCAGGCAAAGCGACTTGCAAGTTGAGGGAGGAAAAGCCACCTACAGGTGGTTTTTTCATTTATATGCATTTGCAAGTAAGCACAGTCTCTTATTGAATCGTCTATGCAGTTATAATGTAGAATTGGAATAAGAGTAGGCTTACTTCGGTTCAAGAGACACTAAGCCAAATAATCAATTCGTAAAATAACCCACTCAACAGGCCCAGATGGTGTTGAGACTAAAACATCATCGCCTTCTTCCTTCTTGATAAGAGCACGAGCCATGGGAGAGTCTATCGAAATGCAGTTTTTCGCTCCCTTATAGATTTCGTCTGGACCGACAATCTTAAAAGACATCTTCTGACCATCTTCGTTTTCTATTTCAACCCATGCACCAAAAAAAACTCTGCCCTCTTGCTCAGGGCTGTAATCTACAACTTTAAGCACTTCCAGACGTTTTCTGAGGTACCTTACTCGTGAGTCGATCTGTCTCAACAAACGCTTGTTTTCCTTATAGTCAGCATTCTCAGACCTATCGCCAAGGCTGGCAGCCCAAGTGACTTTCTTGGTGATTTCTGGGCGATATTCTCTCCAAAGATAATCCAGTTCTTCTTTTAGTTTGTTATAACCATCTCTGGTAATTAAGTTGGTTTTCACTGTGTTCTCTTAAACAAATTCTTATTTTGGGTTTGCTAGATTATTCATTCAGGTAGGCTTCAGCCATTTCGTCTAGCTTCGCTTTTACTTCTTTCCAGTCAGGCATCACCTGGGTAAGTAAGCGCCAGAATCGTTCGCTGTGATTGTGCTCAGCAATATGGCAAAGCTCATGGAGTATTACGTAATCAATGCACTCCTTGGGGGCTTTTACTAAATGTGGGTTTAGCATCAGATTGCCTTTGTTTGAACAGCTACCCCATTGCTTTTTCATGGCCATAACGCGAAATGAAGGTATCCCGGTTACCCAAGATGTTTTCGGCAGCAATTCAGCCAGTCTTTCATGAAAAATACCCTTGGCTTTTGTCTGATACCACGAATCAATTAGAGGTTTTACCTTTTTTAGCCTGTGATCAGTACCGCTAACGGTCTCTTGCTTCAGTGTCACATTTAACTTGCCACGACTTAGTTTTACGCTGGGTACTTGGTTGCTATCAACAATAACTTTCAAGACATAGCGTTTTCCTAAGTAGAACTGAGTCTCACCACTTACATAGCGTTTGGGAAAGACTGAATCGGTCTGCTTCGAGAAGTCGTCAATACTTTGCCAAATCCATCTTGCACGCTTAAGCATCGCTTTTTGGATAGCATCTTCTTTCGCATCGTGGGGTACAACAGCAACAACTCTCTGATCGGGATGTACCTTAATAATGACTTTCCGAACCGCCTTTCCTGAGTTATCAGAAGATTTTAATTTGCGAATGACATCATAATGAATGACGTCATTACCATAGATAAAAACTCCACGTTCATCGGTTTCTGCCACCATCTCAGGAGTGACGTCTTGGTGATTCACATTCATCAGCCTCTCGCTAAACCTAAACGAGTGATTTTTAGTATTTCCTCAATCAGCTTTTGAGCATTATCGAGGCCAAGTTCAGCAAACAACGATGGCAAGAGTTTCATATGTATCGCATTTTCGATTTCCGACGGGTTTATTGAATACTCGGCGACGGCATCCTTTACGACAGAATCGATATCAAATGCTAGCGATACCAGCTTTTCATCATATAGTGCTTTTTCAGTTAAAAACTCAGAGTCAAATAAGAGCTTGAACAAACCATAGTAGGCCTGGGCGTGCTTATTCAATTTGCCAGTTTCATCTACGAAGTCTTTAGGAAGGTCAGCAACTTTACGTTCTTTAACTTCCTGTTCAAAGTCAGCGAATAAGATGTATTGCTTAACCGGAGCATCAAACATGGCTCTGGCATCTTCAATAGCCTTCTTCAGCATCTTCGAAAAATATTCCTGAGCATATGGATCATCCGCCAGATCCTGCTCAATCATTTTCGTGATTCGACCAGTAATCTTGTCAGTTTGGTTACGGGCCTCAACATCGCTCATCTCGTGTGGTTTGACGTCTTTGCCTAGATTCCCGACTAAATACGCCCCACCTGGCTCTTTAACTTCTATACCAGCTATATGCTTGTCTAGCAGGCTTCTGATGTCTTCCGCGTACTCATCGTAATTAATCGTTTCGTCTGCATCTTCACGAACTTGTTTGCGCAAACCGATAAACATTTTCAGATCACGTTTATATACGTCACGTTTATTATCAAATGACTTGTCTTCAAAATAGGTAGCTGATTGCAGGGCTACTTTCATGCAATTTGAATATGAAATCAGCACAGAATAAAAGTCATCACGCTTTTTCAGGTTGGTATCAACAAGCTTGCCGTCGATTTCCTGCACCTTCGGCGCTAGCGCCTGGCGAAGTGCCGGGCCATCTTGCTTGTTTTTTACGCCATCGAAAATTGCCCACAAATCACCGTGTAACCCCGGTAGCTTCTTGTACTCAGTATCCATTCGGTTATACAAACCTTTAAGATCCTCAATATCAAATCCGCCTTGAGTACGTTCAGCAAGGTCTTGATACCTTTCAATAGTGGTATCAAGTTCTTTCAAAATGCCCCGGTAATCTATTAAGTAACCAAACTGCTTTTTACTGTGCAGACGGTTTACACGGGCGATTGCTTGGATGAGGTTGTGCTCTTTGAGTGGTTTATCGATATACAATACTGTGTTTTTGGGTTCATCAAAGCCCGTCAGTAACTTATCGACCACTATCATGATGTCTGGGCCGTCGTCCCTTTCATATTCTTCGATAATTGCCTTGGTATAGGCCTTCTCGTCCATTTTATTGACGTTAGCCTTCCACCAGTTCTGGACGATGTCTTTACTTTCCTGGTCTACAGTTTCATGCCCCTCGCGAGTATCTGGAGCCGACATCGTCACAACTGAAGTTACCGTACCTATTTTATCTAAAGCTTTCTTATAGCGTATTGCAGAGGCCTTAGAGTCACATGCTAACTGACCCTTTAGGCCTTGTTGCTTGAAGTTCTGAAAATGATCGGCGATATCATAGGCGATTAACTCGATGCGACCTTCAGTTTGATAAATCTGACCTTTCTGTGAAAACTTCTTTTTTAAATCAGACTTTTGGTCGTCAGTCAGCTTACTGGTGCTGCGTTCGAACCAGGCATCAATGGCTTTGTCGTTAACGTTCAGCTCAGGGATGCGCTCTTCGTACAGCAAAGGTGTGACGGTCTTATCTTCAACAGCTTGCTGCATAGTGTAGGAGTGAATGATCTTTCCGAACTTGTTCTCGGTCTTATCTTCTTTTAACAGCGGCGTGCCTGTGAAAGCGATGTAGGCTGCTTTTGGCAGAGTCTGTTGCATCCGGATATTATTTTCACCATTTTGACTACGGTGACCCTCGTCAACCAGGACAATAATATTCGGGCTGTCATTGAAGCATTCTTTGTACTTAATCGCGGAGCCAAACTTGTTGATTATCGAAAAGATAACCCTTTCATTTCCTTTACCTATCTGTTCGGCTAAACGCTTCCCAGTAGTTGCCATTGCATCTTTTTTATCCCGGTCAGTTAATACTCCACCAGATGCAAAAGTGCGGCTTAGCTGATCTTCCAAGTCCACTCGGTCAGTCACGATAATCACGCGGCATTGCGCTAATTCTTCCAGCCAAATGAGCGCTTTTGATAAGAACACCATGGTAAAAGACTTTCCGCTGCCCGTGGTATGCCAGATAACACCACCTTCTCGAGCGCCTGAGTTATCGAATGTATTAATTCGCTCGATCAGCGCCTTGATACCGAACACCTGCTGATACCGAGCAACAATTTTGCCTGCTTTTTTATCGAATAAGGTAAAAAAGCGAGTGATATCTAATAGCCGTTCTGGGCTCAACAAACTGATAATGAGACGGTCTTGATCGGTTACGGCCAAGTCCCCGGCAGCCACAAGTGACAGGTAGTCATCTTTTGCTTTAATAGGACGATACTGAAAGAGACCTTCCAATTGTTCATCGCTCAGTTTGAGGTTTTTTAACCTGGCAAATTCGGCTTCAGGTATTTGCTCTTCCTTCCACTTCGCCCAGAACTTAACTTTTGTTCCACAAGTTGCATACAGGCCATCATGTCCATTAATTGCAAGCAACAACTGGCTGAATGCATATAAATGAGGGATTTCAGCCTGGCCTTGATTTCGGATATGCTGAGAGACCGCTTCTGCGTTGGTTGATTTACCCTCTTTATTAGAGTCCGGGCGCTTCGCCTCGATGACTACAAGAGGTAAACCATTCACAAAACATACAATATCCGGGATTCGATTACCTGTAGCTTCTGCATTTTGAACGACAAATTCCTCAGTAAAGTGGAACTGGTTGTTATTAATGTTTTGCCAGTCGATAAGCTTAATGGTGGGTGAGGCTTTTTTACCATCGATGAATTCAGTAACACTAATACCATAAATTAATGCGTTGTAGATCCTCTCGTTAGCGGCCTTTAAACCTAAGTTCATTGCAGGGCTTAGTTCATGGATAATCTTATTGATGCCTGCCTCTGATAGCTTATGCTGCTTCCCTGCCAACGAAAAGGTTTGCTTTGCTAAATAGGCTCGCATCACAGATAGCAAAATAACCTGATGGGTACTTTTTTTTTCGTTCGCCAAAGTGTTGCCGCGTAACGCTTCACACTGGCTTGGTGGCAGGTATGTGTAACCCAAATTAGCTAGCAGTGCTAGAGCCGGAATTTTGGCGCTGAATTCTTCTTGGAAAGTTACATTAGAGACGTTCATTAGTTACCACAATTATTATTCAAATGGTGACAAAAGACTCCCAGCAAACTGGTGTAATGAAATGTGGTTAAAATCACTAAAACGATAAGTGAAAACCAAAGAGTTAACGGAACCTTGTCTCTGAAAAAACCAAATGAACGGTGTTTTTCAATCCATGAAGTTTGTTGTTCCCAAAAAAACTTATAGTGTGCGAACCAAGATGCGAACATCACATGATGAGAAGCGCAACTCGTGTTGTACCGAGACTCAATGTCCTGGAGTTTGCTTGTTATAAGACTCGAATCAGACGATGTTTTCTCCGCTTCGGACAAGAGATGCTTCAGTTCATTGAACAAGTTAGTTAGAAGGATACCTTTCTCTTCATAATTGGCTTTTTCACCATTTTTCATCGTAATGTATAAACCGATAAGACCAAGTACTAATAGTGTGCATGACATGAATTTGGTGGATAATTGAGAAAATGCCAACGCATATATACCGAAAGCGGTCGAGACAAAACTAATCAAGCCTGGAAGCTTTTCTATCATTTCAAAACTGGCAAAGTGGAGTTTTGCGCTGTAACCAACGTTATAGCCAGTTTCTGCAATATGTTTTAGTAAATTGTTTTTTTCCATAAATACCTCACTGGATTGGTACGTGAATCCTATCCTTCGCCACTACAACGCCATTTTGTATTGCGTAACATTCAACTATATGTTCACCAGCGAAGCTCGTCCTCTCACGCAACTTCCTGTAGCCTGCATCAGCAACAATATTTCCTCTGATACAGTCTCTGCGCTCAGCTTCAGCCCCGCGATTTAAAACTTTCCACTTCAAGGTAAATTCACCAGGAACATCTATCTCGGTGACGTAAAAATCGAGTCTCTTGGAAGGTGCAAGTTTTAGCCGTCTGGAGAGCATGTTACGAAGTAATTCGACTCTAAAGCCATTCTGTGATACCTCACATTCAAGCTTTAGGTTGAATCGAACATCTACTGGGTAAAGGTCTTCGATAAACTGTTCGGTATCACGATAAGCCTTAGCTGCTTTAGTTTCAGTTTGGGCTGCAGGAAATGGGCGGCCAAACACTTTTTTCCATTTCTTGTTTGCTGAATTAGTTTCTTCAGCAGCAATAGCATCACAACACTGCTGATACGCTTCTTTTGCTTTGCGTTGAAACTTACTTTTAACGCTTACTCGTTGATTACTGCCTAGAGCGAGGTAGTAATCTTTATTTGGCTCTTCTGAGAGGTAAAGAAAGAAGTCTCGGCACATCCAGTCATAATACGCCGTTGAACGATTATCGTAATCGGTTCTGGATTTCAAAAAGTTATATGCCAAGGTATCAATTAGTAGTCCTCCCATGCCGACCCCATGCTTGTTTTTCCAAGCTCTGGCCATTTTGCATAGTTTTCGAAGATTTTTGTTTTTCTGAGCAACAAATTCTTTCATTGCTCTTATTTCGTCTCGAGGTTTGGTGATCTTCCAACTGCCGCCATTGTATGTGTCTGGATATTTAAAACTACCATCGCTTTGTTCAAATACAGGCTGAACCTCTACCATGAAATTGTTGTAAACAACTTGAACAACCAATCGGTCTTTTTTTACCGTAGTTGCGGGGTACCTGGCTTTGATTGCTTCTCGAGTATCGTCTAGCAACTTGGATTGCTTTCCATTCTCGTAAAGGGCCCATTTAGATGCGGGCATGACAAAGAGCATATCTAAATCGGAAATACCTTTAATCCCAGTCCAGCGTCCATATGAACCGACTTGTAAACTGTTGGCAGTCTTAGATTCGGTCTCCCTAAATTTTTTATTAAGCGCTGATGTGATTTCTTCATACCTAGAAGTAATTGCCCCAGCATTATTTATAGCTAGATTGCTTAGAAAGCTGGAGAACATTTCCGAAGTTGTCATGAAAGTCCTTACTTTTTATCTTTAGGCGGATGCGGATCATTACCGTAGCTATTACCAGCCCTGATTTTGCCGTCTCTTCCATGTATTTTTGTATCTGATCGTTGATTCCTGGCTATATCTTCAGCTCTATCTATAGCCTCTCGCTGAGTATTGGTAACCTTCGTGGCTTTGCTATTTCCCGCACCTTTCACTGCCCAGCCATCAGGGTGCTTCACTACGTGTTGATTTTTGCCTTTTGACATTGTGCGACTTCCTTATCATCAATTTTCACTCTGCGCTTGCCTGTTAATAGTTGTTGCATCAGCGCTTTTTTCTCTTGCTTTAGGTCAGCAAGCTGTCGCTCTAATAGCTCTATTTCTTTGCCGGCATTGATGAGAACTTTGGTGATTTTTTGTTGTTCTTTAAGAGGTGGTAATAAAACTTTTACTTGTTTTAACTCAGTTTTATTGATTTTTGGATGACCGCTTCCCGCAATTACCTTAGAAATACGGTTTTGACCAAAATCACTTGCCAGAAAAAAAAATACATAACCACTATCGATGTAACTTTTGAATTTGGTCATGAGCATATTTGGTGCTAGGGTGGCTGGTAGATCAACGTTAGGCATCTGCCAGACCTCCCCAACATTTGCACCTATGTTTGCCATCAGGAGTTCGCCTCCCTGTAGACAGGATTTTTTCAGGAAATTGAAGCTTTCTTTATCTACGTATTTTTGCTCTGAATGTCCGAGTCCAGCACGAAGATCAACCAGCCTCACATACAATGCATAATCTTTACTCTCTGTAACATTTACATTTTCTCTCAATGATTGAAAACTTCCATTAGCCACGTAATCGGTCATCAAAGAAGAAATGTCCTCAAGCTTCCTATCTTCCCACTCTCCCTCAAACGGCATACCTGAATCATCAAGTAGGCGTTTTTTGCCTGTGAGCAGCTGCTGCATCAGAGCTTTTTTCTGCTGCTTGCTGTTGTCGATTAGGCGCTCGATAGCGCTAATCGCTTTATCCCAAGTGGATAAGATTTTGGCGACTTTACGTTGCTCTAAAAGCTCTGGTAACTGTAGTTTCAATTTCTTTAAACTAGTGCCTGTAAGATTCTTTTGTACCCCCCCGGATGCCATTTTTGAAATGTGATGCTGTGTCACATCATATTTTAATAGCGAGTGTAGATAAGAAGGATCGACATCACCCTTAAGTTTGAATCTTATTAGGAATGCTCCTGCAACTATCGGCTTTTCTTGTTTCTCAAAAATACATGGGATGCCACACGAACCAGAGCGGGTAATTAGTAAATCACCACTTTCAAGAATATGTGAGCTGAATTCGTTAACATCTAAATTAGCGTAAGGAATTGTTTGATAATTTATTGTTCCTTCATCACAAAGGTCAGTGGTACGTATAGTTCCAATAGCCCCTTTTTCTGAATACAAATCGGATGAAAATCAAGGCCCGAAAGCGCTATTGATGATTAGGTCACCAAGCGTTAACGTTTTCCAGTCACTAGGCACCATAACCCAATTCCTTTAAGTAGCCTTCCATTTCTGCTTCAAGGGTTTGCAGCTCGCCTTTAAGCTGTACACGCTCATTACGCACTGCGACCAAATCGATATCGGCTTCTTTTTCAAAAGTATCCACATAGCGAGGAATATTAAGGTTAAAATCGTTCTCTTTAATCTCATCGAAACTTGCAAGATAAGCATACTTATCAACGCTTTCTCGCGCTTTGTAGGTATCGATAATCTTTTGAATATTCTCAGGTGTTAACTGGTTTTGGTTTTTACCTGCTTTGAACTCACGGCTTGCATCAATAAACAGGACGTTGTTATCGGTTTTCTGTTTCTTGAAAACCAGGATGGCAGCAGGAATACCTGTTCCAAAGAAGAGCTTTTCTGGCAGGCCGATAACGGTATCCAGTAGATTTTCTTCAATCAGTTGCTGGCGAATTTTCCCTTCTGAAGATGCGCGGAAAAGAACGCCATGAGGCACAACTACACCCATTCTGCCTGTTTCAGGTTTAAGGGTTTCGATCATGTGGCTTATGAAGGCGTAGTCACCTTTGGTTTTCGGCGGTATTCCCCTTCTGAATCGGCCAAAATGATCATTACTTGCGTCTTCAAAACCCCATTTGTCCAGACTAAAGGGAGGGTTTGCGGTTACCACATCAAAATGAATTAAGCGCGAGCCGCCTTTTTCTTTTAATAATGGATTGCGGATTGTGTCTCCCCATTCAATACGATGATTGTCCTCTCCGTGAAGAAACATATTCATTTTTGCCAGGGCCCATGTTGAACCTATCGCTTCCTGACCGAACAGCGCATATTTCTTCGAGCCTGAATTCTTGCGAACCATAGCGCCACATTTTAGAAGCAATGAGCCACTGCCTGTACATGGGTCACATATTTGGTCACCTTCGACAGGCTCTAACACTGTTGCTAATAGCGTCGATACCTCTGGGGGGGTGTAATATTCACCTGCGGTGGCACCGCTACCCGCCGCGAAATGTTTGATGAGGTATTCATAGGCATTACCGATGATGTCTAAACTACCCACTCGCTCGGAGCTCAAATCTAAAATGTCTTTACCGAAGTCATCCAGTAAATGACGAAGCAAGTCGTTCTTTTGCTTTTCCTGCCCAAGTCGGTCAGTATTAAAACTGATATCCTGGAATACATTTTTAAGCTTACTGCCGTTCGCTTCTTCAATAGCATGAAGGGCTTTATCAATACGTTCACCATTGCCTGCTTCATAGCGCTTCTCATAGAGGTCCCAGAAGCTTGCACCTTCTGGTAACACGAAACGCTGTTTCGACATCATGGCGCGGATGAGCTCAGGATTCTCTCCATATTGTGCGACCAACTTGTTGTATTCGTCTTTGTATAAATCAGAGATGTATTTTAGAAACAACATCGTCAGAATGAAGTCTTTGTAAGTGTCAGCACTGATCACGCCACGGAACGTATCGCAGGCAGCCCATACTGCTTTGTTAATGTCACTTTGGTCTATAGCTTTTGTGGACATCTCTCTACCCCTTACAAGTTTGACTTGGTTCCAGTATATGTTTAGCTATACAGTCTAAATGCGTGGCTCTATTTTGAAGCAACTCAGTATATATCTCCTTTTCTCTCTGAGCCGCAGCATAGATATTTATGATGCTTTGTTGTTCAGCGATGCTTGGAATAACTATTTCAATATCTTCAACAATACTTTTTCTTAAGCTCAGTTGACGTGAGCCCTCGGCGGTTTTCTCAAAATAGCGCTGTGTGGGCTTTTGGTTGATTTGCCAAGTTAAAAACAAAGGATCTATGCATGGATCGCAAACCCTTATGTTATAAAAATGTGGTGTCGTAACTGTGTTGTCAGGAAGGTTGAGAAGGCAAGTGGCCCTGATCCTCGCTCCTCTATTTGGAAGTATTATATCGCCCAGCTGAAGCCAGTTTACCTCAAGCCTGCTCTTCACTTGGGTGCGTTGTACATCATGCCAAAGCAGCCCCCCATCCTCAGCAATATTCTTAAACTGTATGACGTTACCGTTACCATATTTGTCAGGTTCTATTTTTCCTCGAAACGGGTGACCTAGCGACACGTTCGCGACGGCTTTTAAAGTCGTTCTCATAGCTGCACCATTTTGAATGATGCATTTAAATTACTCTTGTTTTAGACTGAATTCAAGACATCATTTCAAATGATGCAGTTGAATGGGTCTTAATCACTAATCTTACAAGAGGCAAATATAATGTTATCTACAACTAACCGAGGGTACGTATGTTTTGAGCAGACAGTCACGACGGCGGAGGCTGAAGCTCTGATGATGTATTGGGACGTTGAATTTGAAGAAATGAGCTTCAAATACAAAGTGACTGATATCAATAATGAATTTGTACCCGCAATTACTAGTATCGCATCGCTGGCACGTTCAAAATCAAGTTACTGCTGCGATTTGTCAAATTTCCGATGTAAGAGTTGTGGGAGAGGTGAGACGATAAGGATCCGTTCTAATTTCAAAGAACAGGCTAATTCTTATGGTTATACGTGCGAAGGCTGTCTTGAAGAGCAAGAGAAAAACGTACTCGCCAGGTTTACTGAGGTTTTAGACAGTTGTACAGAAGACTTATACAACTCAACTTTTGACTGTAACGAATTAAGCTACATGGAAAAGTTAGCTTTGTTTCTCTTACTGTCTGAATATCACAGAGAAGATGGTGGACCTTTATACTGCGATGCAAATCGATTTAGTTTAACTGGTTGCCAACAAACAGATAGAGCCTTTATTGCAAAGTTTGTTGAAAAAGGTGCCATTCTGGTTATTGAAGAAAGAAGCGAAGAGATCAAAGCATTGAAGAAAGAATTTCATCTCATTCGCGAGAAAAAGTTCAAGTTTCATGAAAGTAAGCAAAGCATTTGCCTGCGCGTCAATTACAACAGTCCAGTAATGGAGACATACGCTTCCGGCATGTACCTCCGGTTTTCGAACTACAACAATGCAATGGAACTGCAAACCGCTTTATACGCAGATATTTGTGAACGAAAACTTACAAAATCGGACATTGAAGACTTTCAGCATATTGTCGAAAGATCAAGAATATCTCTACTATACGATGTCGCAAGAGCATACGCGGATGAGTTTAACTTTACCTTTGAGAGATCGATGAAACTCGACAATCTCCTTAAATATCTTGCCAAAAACTTTAAGCTTCCTGTTATCAGCAACTATTTGCACCAAAGAGCGCTAAATGTTTCTTCACAGATTAATCAAAATCCCGTTCCCGGATACATCAAAAATAAACTGTTTGCCAAAGAGATAGATGTTCATCTGACAAAAGCAAAAAGTCGTGGTTGGAATATTGTCTATGAAAAATTCTTACCGGTGAGTGTGGATACACCATTGCTTGAATCGTTTACCTGTAATCATTTCTTCGAGAATGAGTTTAATTGGTTTGATTTAACAATGTCAGAAATCATCGAAAAATGGGCGGCTGGTGTAGATCTTAATTTTCAGTCAGATACTTTATCCGTTCGCAGTATCGATTGAAGCATTTCTTAAATAGTATATTTTTTAGTATGCATACTAAAAATAAGTTTATGTAAAACAGTCTTGGGGATCGTAGTAGTATGGATAATGAGGTTCTTATACAAAGTCTGCATTTTCACTTCTGTCACCAAGGCTAGCCGCCCAGGTAACTTTGCGCGTTACCTCAGGCCGCTCCTCGCGCCATAAATAATCCAGCTCGTCTTTCAGTTTGTGGTATCCGCCACGGGTTATCAGAGGAGTTTTCAACGTTTATTTGCCAAAGTTATGATTTTAAACTATTTGTTAAGCAACTCAGCGTGACTTACGGCGCGGCCGTCATCATGGAAATCTGTGTTGCCAAAGGGTAAAAATGAACCAACCTGTATAAGAAATGGTCTCATTATTATCCATATCAATGGATATGATTTAAAGAGAGCAACGTTATGGTCAGTGAGAGTGTAAAAGTGGTTAATTATCATAAGTCGTCAGTACCCAGCAAGTTTGGGCTGACTATTATGGGATTATTGCTGTTTATGACCGGGGCGATGCTTTTAGCAGTCGGTGTCATTGAGGTTTTGAAAGTAATTGAACATCTTTCAACAGCGTTATACCTGATAGGCGGACTCTTTCTGTATAAGGCGGGCGGTATTGTATTACGCCAATGTGCCACCAACCGTGTAAAGCGTGAGCGCCGAAATCATTTAAAGCTATAACCCATTTGTTTTTTGTTCCAAATTGGTTTGAGCAGACAGTGGCAGGATGAGAGCCGCTGTCTATACTTAAAGAGTCGATTAGACAACCAATTGAAAAGCCCGTATTACTATCCGGGCACGCGCTTATAAACCACGTCCAATGTTTATGCACGATGGAACAAAGGCAGGCACGGATTTGCCGTTACAAACAAAAAAGCCGATGTAAGTACATCGGCTTTTTTACGTCTGAATAAAAGTCTTACTCAGTCTCTTCCTGCGCTTCTTCTTCAACCACATCCAGCAGCTCAACTTCGAAGATCAGCGTTGAATTTGGTGTAATTGCGCCAGTTGCACGTTCGCCATAAGCCAGTTCTGGTGGAATAACAAAACGGTATTTTGCACCTTCCTGCATTAACTGAACACCTTCAGTCCAGCCTGGAATAACGCGATTAAGAGGGAACGTTGCCGGCTCATCACGCTTATACGATGAATCAAACTCAGTACCGTCAATCAGTGTACCGCGATAATGAACCTGAACGGTATCTTCGGCAGACGGGCTCTCGCCGTCACCTTCTTCAAGTACTTCGTACTGAATGCCTGACTCGGTCGTCTTTACACCGTCTTTTTTGGCATTTTCAGCCATGTAGTCTTTGCCTTTCTGAACATTTTCTTCTGCTTGCTCCTGGGCCTGGGCTTGCTGTTTCTCGCGCAGCACCTGTTCGCCTTCCTGGGCCAGCTTCTGAATTTCTTCTTGGCTATACTTCAGTGAGTCATTTAACCCGTCTTCGAAGCCTTGTTTAAGCGCTTCCTGATCCATAGGCACACCCAGCTGCTCCTGTTGTTCAGCACGGTTGCTGACAAACAACCCCATGCTTGCGCCCATGGCATAAGCATGTTTTTGAGTATCGGTCATATCATCATTCGATTTAGACACATCAGATGACGCGGTTTCTTCATTATTGTTGGTAGTGTTCTTCTCTGCTGTGTCCGGCTGGCAGGCAAACAAGCCAAGCGCGGCAACTGTCGACAAAGCGACAAGTGACTTACGCATAATATTCTCCATCTTAAGTAAATTGAATAGCGAGTCACTGTTCGTTAACGCCTTACGAACACGTAACCGCATGTTAATTATGTATACTGTGTAGGCGCATTGTGTCGATTACAAGACTTTTACGCGATTTACTTTACGCCATGTTATGGTATTTCAGGCTGTTAAAAGGAAAAACTCTTCGACATGAGCTTGTTAAAATCGTTCCATCGCCTATCGATTCTGCTGGTTAGTATTTGTTGTGCTACCGCCTGTACCGGCCCTGATCTTGATCCTGAAAAACAATGGATTCATGCCGACAAAGGGGCTTTTGCCGCAGATATTTCACCCGATGGGCAGTTATCGGTTGTCTCGGGCGCGAACAATGGCATCAATGTATGGGAAGCAAAGGCCGGTGAGCCACTGTATCATTGGTCTCATCAGGGGGAAGCGGCCAATTTGGTCAATGCAGTGCATATCTCAGCGGATAAAAAGGCTGTCGTTACCAGCGATCGCGAAGCCTTTGCGTTGTGGAATCTGCAGACCGGTGAGCCAGTCGGATTCTGGCGGATTGATGAATCAACCATTCGGGGCATTGCAGTCGCAAACGGTGGCAAAGGTATTCTGGTCGGTCGTTCCAATGGCCAGGCGATGTATTTTGAGCCTGAAACCGGCCGGCGGCTGGAGTTTTTCGGCCACCAGGAAAAGATCAATAGCGTTGATATCTCGCCTAATGGCAAATATGCGCTGACAGGATCAAACGATTATGTTGCTTATCTGTGGAGCACAGACAATGGACAGATTATTCATACGTTCAACCATCCCAGCCGCGTGACGCTGGTGGCACTGGATGATGAAGGCCGCTACGTGTTTACTGCCGATAGCCAGCAAAAATCGCAAATTTGGAATGCACAAACGGGTGCGCCGGTGTCTAACTTGCAGTATATTGCGCGCCAGAAAATTTTCACAGACGCTGTGTTTTCAAAAGATGGTGAGTACCTACTCACTGGCTCGCCGACCCGAAGTGTAGACCTGTGGCGTGTGGCGACCGGAGAGCCGGTGCAGGAATGGAAGGTGACGCCGAAAGAAGGCGCATCGCCGCCCAGCGCGGTCGTTTATGCTGTCGGGTTTACCGGACCAGCACACATTCTTTCTGAAAGCAGTAGCGGCTTAGCCGAATTATGGGATGTTGACCATGAGTGAACAAAGCGAAATACATTCACTGTCTGATGCGCTTCAGGCCATTGCTGAATTGCAGACAAAAGTTGCCTTTCAGGACCATACAATTGAAGAGCTTAACGATGCGCTGACAGGTCAGCAGTATCAAATTGAAAAGCTGCAGGTTCAAACCCGGCATTTACTGGATAAGCTGAAAGCTATGGAACCTTCAAATGTCGCAAGGCTCAGTGAAGAGACGCCGCCACCGCATTATTGATAAGAAGATTCATCAGAGGTTGTAGCGCGCTTTTCAGCCTCATTTTGCTCTGCGGCCTCTTGTTCTGCTTCCTGCTTTTGCTCAGTGGCATCTTTAAGTTCAATACTCTTTTCAACGTCGCCTTTCATGGCAGAGATAAATGCGTTTTTCAGTACCGCGCCAATGGCTGGCAGCAAGGCGGTATCCGGTTCGCTGAGCTGGCCCTCAATAGGAATTCGTGTTGCGATTTGGTCTTTTGACTGATTTTCGAATAACTCGGTAATAAATGCCGATGCCATTTCAACCATGCCTTTAAAAAATCCGTCGTTATCTTCTTCTATGTCACCTTTCCAGGAAAAGACAGTTACATCTCTTAAAATCGGTTTTATATAGCCTTCGACATAGCCATCATCACTGGCTATTTCCAGTGCCAGTTCAAGAGTCCCGGCTTCCAAATCAAAAGGCGCATAGGTGTTTAACAGGTTGTCAAAGTTTACCAAAGCGACATCTTTGGCCTGAATATCCATATCAAATGTCGGTTTTTTAGTACTGGGGTTCAGCGATGAGGCAATAGTCAGCGTGCCTTGTTCGGCTGTCTGGGCTGATGCATCAAATGTTGCTACGAGGTTTTTGTTAAGATCGCGACTATTGACCAGGTTGCGAGCCTCGCCATTAATGTCATGAATCGCCAAATCAATAGGCGGTGCTGAGTCCGGGTTATAAAACGCAATTTTGCCGCGCTGAATACGCAGATGGTCAACTTTGAGCGGGAATAGCTGATCTGCCAGACTTAGCCAGTTTTCAGACTCACCGGTTTGATCCTTTGAATCGTCTTTTTGCGAGTCAATAAAATTAATTTCAGGCTCAGTCAGGATAATATCACCTACCAGGGCGCCATCTGCCAGTGCTGACCACAGTAAGCTAAATTCAATTTCACGTGCTTCAAACAGGGGTCTTTCAACGGAACCACCGTCCTGGACAATCGTAATGTCTTCTATGCTGTAAGCGCCGCGCCATAACATGATATCAACATCACCGACGTGGCCGGAATAACCGCCGGGCTGCGTTTCAAGAGTCCGGTTAATATACCACTGGGCACCATAAGGAAGAGAAAAGCGAATAAGCAGTAATACTGCCAGTACACTGATGATGCACCACGTTGTTCGTTTGGTTCGCTTTCCCATAGCTTTTCTCTTTATTTAGGCGAGTTGAATACATTGAAAGTTTTGTGCCATAAAAAATAAAAAGAAAGTTATTTTATATCAGAGATGTACGTAGATACTTGAAGTGAGTGGCAGCGATACGCGGTCTAAATTTACAAAGGCAGATTACAACAGCGTAATTTTTACTCAGGCTTAAATACCCCGATAATATTGTCGCTGCCCTTGCTTTGTTCTTTTACTGAATCATCGGTTTGTGATTCCTGATAGTCACACGCCACACACTTTAACTTCTCAACGTTGTTTTCGAAGTACAGCATAATGGTATCCATGGTGTTACATTTTGGGCAGATAGCGCCGGCAATAAAGCGGCGGCGTTCCCGGTTGGTCATAGGTGCCTCGTAATCGATGAATTGAGTTCTGCCTGATAGTGTACCGTATTCGCCGCCGTGCTGTTTAGTCTGTTGAGTTAAAGGCGCGTAATACAAGCGACCGTCGTGCTTTTTTGCTACCATATTGCGCGCAATTATTAAGGGTAAAAGCGGCAGCTATGATCAAGCTTTCAGATGTTACGTTGATGCGGGGCAGTAAAATACTGCTTGAAACGGCGTCAGCGCAAATTTTTCCGGGCCATAAAGTGGCACTTATCGGCAGCAACGGTTGTGGAAAGTCCAGCCTGTTTGCGCTGCTACGTGGCGAAATATCACTGGATGCCGGGGATTGTGTCGTACCCGGACACTGGCGAATTGTCAGTGTTGCGCAGGAAACACCCGCTGTGTCGCGCAGCGCCATTGAATATGTCATCGATGGCGATAAACACTTACGGAAATTGCAACATGAGCTGGCTGACGCTGAGGCGCAGCATGAGGGGGAGCGCATTGCCGCGCTGCATGACGCGCTTGATCAGGCCGGGGCTTACGATGTAGAAGCGCGTGCAGCGACGATTCTGGCTGGGCTTGGATTCAGCAACGCGCAGCTCCAGGCACCGGTTACTGACTTTTCAGGTGGCTGGCGAATGCGACTGAACCTGGCGCAGGCGCTGTTGTGTCCCTCTGACCTGCTATTGCTGGACGAGCCGACTAACCACCTTGATTTAGATGCCGTTATCTGGCTTGAAAAATGGTTGCAACGCTATTCCGGTACATTGATGCTGATATCCCACGACAAAGCATTTATCGATGCCACGGTGTCACAGATTATCAGTGTGGAGCATCAGCAGCTTATTGCCTATACCGGTAATTACAGCGCCTATGAAACACAGCGCGCTGAGCGTATTCGACTGCAAAATATTGAATATGAAAAGCAGCAGGATAAGATTGCTCATCTGGAATCTTTTATCACTCGCTTTAAGGCTAAAGCCAGCAAGGCAAAACAGGCCCAAAGCCGGATTAAACAGCTTGAGCGAATGGAAACAATCTTACCGGCGCATTCGGCCAGCGCCTTCAGCTTTTCGTTTGCCAAGCCAGACGATCTGCCGAATCCGCTTATCCGGATGGAACATGTTCAGCTGGGTTACGGTGAGACTGTTATTTTAAATGAAGTGAAGCTCAACCTTGTGCCCGGTAGCCGGATTGGTTTGCTGGGACGAAATGGCCAGGGGAAATCAACGTTAATTAAATTGCTGGCAGGGGTGCTCAATCCTTTGAAAGGTGAGTTTACTACTGCCCACGGGTTAAAAGTCGGTTATTTTGCCCAGCATCAGCTTGAGTACCTTGATCCTCAGGCATCACCATTATTACACCTTCAGCGGCTGGATAAACGCGCTACCGAGCAGCAGCTGCGTGACTTTCTGGGCGGCTTCGGCTTTTTCGGTGATGCTGCGCTGGCTTCTGTTGCACCGATGTCCGGCGGAGAAAAGGCGCGCCTGGTATTGGCGATTATTGTTTATCAAAAACCGAATTTGCTGTTATTGGATGAACCGACTAACCACCTCGATTTGGAAATGCGCCATGCGCTGAATATGGCGCTGCAAGGGTTTGACGGGGCCATGGTTCTGGTATCCCATGACCGCTTCTTGCTGGCGTCAGTCTGTGAGGATTTTTATCTGGTTGATAGTGGCCATGCTGCGCCCTTTGACGGCGATCTGGATGATTATCGTGAGTGGATTCTAAGTCAGCAGGGCGACCAGAAGCCGACGAAAGAGGCGCGCGCTAAAGATGATCGCAAAGCCCAAAAACGAAAAGATGCTGAGTTTCGTCAAACAATTGCACCCTATACCAAGGCGCTACAGAAACACGAGAAACAGCTGGAAAAGTTGTCAGCTGAACTTTCCGGCCTCGAAGAGCGTTTATCAGATACACAGCTTTATAATGATGAAAACAAAGCAAAACTGCTGGCGTTGCTGGATGAGCAAAAACAGCTGACCGCCGCGCAGGAAGACACCGAAATGGCCTGGATGGAAGCCCAGGAGGCAATTGAGCAGGCAAGGCAGGATTATGACAGCAACCCATGATTTAACCCCGTCCGATTTCTGGGCGTTCTCTACCCAGCTATACAGCGACCCGGCAATTGCCGCGCTGTGCTTACGTTTGCAGGATAACGCAGGGGTAAACGTCAATATGCTGCTGTTTTTATGCTGGTGCCTGAAGCATCAGCAGCTGGTGGTGCTAAAACAATGGCACACATTGAAAGCGGCCATCGCCCATAGTGAACATCAGCTCCAACAGCACCGACAACGCCGCCGCGCCGCGCGTGATGAAGCCAGCGAAGAACATGGGCAGTACGCGCAGCTCAAAGCGTCTGAACTGGAACTGGAAGCGCAGCAACAGGCAGATTTAGTCAGTGCCTACAACAACATGACAGTCGATACGACCGATATGCCGGGCATCAATGCCAGCGTGGTTGCCTTTATTCATGCTTTTAATCTGCGGGACAACGCAATGGCAATTGCAGATATACGTCAAATCATCAAGGATAGTGTTTAACCGTACTATGTCGCACAGAAAGAACCTGCTCCATGGCAAAATAGTCAAAAGCGCCTTTACCGCGCCCTGGTGGGCGAAGAACCGACACATGCAAACCATATGGCCGCGTTTTATTCAAAAACGCCTGCCGCTGGACTACACATGGGAGCGTGTAACGCTACCTGATACTGATTTTCTGGATTTGGCGTGGGGGCCGAAACCGGCTAAAACCACCGGTATCGTTGCGATGTTCCATGGGCTGGAAGGCAGTATTCGCTCGCACTACGCCAATGACATGATGGCAGCGCTGAGTCACCAGGGCTGGCAGGTGGTGATGATGCATTTCAGATCCTGTTCGGGCGAACCGAACCGGCTACCACGCGCTTATCACTCCGGGGAAACAGAAGATCCGGCATTTTTCCTGGATCTTCTGAATAAACGGTTTCCTGAGTTACCCAAAGTAGCCGTGGGATTCTCACTCGGGGCCAATATGCTGTTGAAACTGTTAGGTGAAAACCCGGCTCAAAAATGGCTGAACGCCGCAGTAGCGATCTCTGCACCACTGAAACTTAGCGAATGTGCGCGAAGCATTAATCAGGGGTTCTCCAAGGTTTATCAGAAATATTTACTGGGAAGCATGAAGGCGACGCTTAAAAAGAAAATGGCGTTTATTGATTACAGAAAGCTGATTCAGCTCAATCCTGACGATGTCGATAAAATTCAGGATTTCAGACAATTTGATGAGCTGGTGACTGCGCCGCTACATGATTTTTCTGATGCTGAAGACTATTATCAAAAATGTAGTGCGTTTCATTATTTAAGCGCTATTCATTGTCCAACGCTGGTGCTGCACAGTATTGATGACCCCTTTATGAATCATCTGATTGTGCCACAGCAAGAGGAACTGGCCGAAGCGGTAACGGTTGAATTAAGCGACCGCGGAGGTCATGTAGGGTTTATGCAAGGCAATATTTTAAGGCCCCAGGTCTGGCTGCAAACCCGGGTCAGACATTTTCTGGAACAATTCATGCCTGGTAGTGACCAGGGGCATAGTGCCAGTCAGCACGCAGTGAGGAAAACCCATGATAGTACCGTTATCTGAACTGGAAAATGAGACCATCAAAAGCATTGCAGAAGCATTTGTGTTGCGTGAGGGCACGGATTACGGTGAGGTTGAGGTCAGCTTTGAAGAAAAAGTCGACCATGTGATCGAGCGGCTTAACAGCGGTGAGGCGGTGCTGGTTTACTCTCAGTTACATGAAACCGTCGATATCCGCCCTGCTGAAAGTTATGACCCCAGTGCAGAGGAGCCTACGGAGTAACCACCTCAATTGACACCGGCACCACGCCCTGATCGGTGTCGGCAATAGCAGAGAACGCCGAACGGGTTAGGTCGATAATACGCTCCTTTATAAACGGGCCCCGGTCGTTAATTTTCACGAGAACACTTTGCCCGGTATCACGATTGGTCACTTTGACGATTGTGCCGAATGGTAAAGTTCGGTGGGCCGCTGTATTCGACAGATTATTCAGTGCTTCGCCACTCGCGGTGGTCTGAAACTGATATTTCATCGCATAATAACTGGCCTGGCCATGCTGCGTATAACCGACCAGGTGCTCTGGCGTACGTGCAGGAATTGATGTGCATGCACAAACGAAGAGTGCGATAACTATCAGGCTGGCGGTTCTGAACATGTTTCGCCTGTGAAAAAAAGCAGGCACGCGGCCTGCTCGAAGTAGTCCCAACAGAAAAGTTACGGGAGAAGTGGGAGCTATCAGAACGTGTAGCGCGCAGTCAGTTGTGTAATGTCTGCGTTGTCGAGCTCTTCGTGGCTCAGACCAACCGCCCAGCGTGGCGCGAAATAATAATTAGCGCTGACTTTTAGCGTGATATCGCCATTGTTGACATCGTAATAGCCAATCTGACCGGCCAATTCCAGTTCACGCAGTACCATGGAACGTACGCCGGCATTCAGGCTGAACCCGTTATCATCATAGCCATCAGCATCAATACGCTCGAAGTTGGCACCAAAGTAGGCGTCGGTCTGGCTACTTAAAGGCATGCGATACCCACCGCCCAGTGTCAGCATGCTGAAGTCAGCATTAGAATCATCAAAATGCTTATAATCACCATTAAGATAGATGTTGTTATCCATCAAATACTTGCTTGCAATAGTAAAGCCATCTGCATCAGAATTTCCGGCATCCAGATCGCTGTAGCCACCTTCTACAAATTGCCAGTTCACGGCAGCCAGAGTGGTAGGAGCGAACGCACTGAACATCAGTGCTGCGATGACAGGTAAACGTTTTTGCATAACTAATCCTTTTTTTACTACTTTTTTGCTTCAGATGCTGAGCATTG
Source organism: Salinimonas profundi (assembly GCF_014750655.1). Taxonomy (GTDB): domain Bacteria; phylum Pseudomonadota; class Gammaproteobacteria; order Enterobacterales; family Alteromonadaceae; genus Alteromonas; species Alteromonas profundi_A. Next base: position 151,452 of record NZ_JABBXD010000003.1, on the reverse strand, counting down.
CAACATACTTGCCAACAACGGAAAGTATGTGTCTGGCGTCTGTGGTATAGGGGGGACAGAGAGATGTTGCTAAAACGGCAGCGGCAAAATGTGCTTAATAACCTGGTATCTGTCTGAATTATCAGACAGTTGGCATACATAACTTTGTGAAAGAGATGTTTTTCTGACTGTGGGTGAACTGATCTGACTGACCGAAAATTGCATATCTTCTTGTTGTTCTACAGCACTTTTCTTATTTCCCAGCTGACTTTTTCGGAGACTTATCATGCTGCCACGCCGCTCTTCCCCGTTTTCCCATGTTGTGGGGATAGTTTTTTCGACGTCGGCGAGTCTCAGGCGGCTAGGTAATGGCGCTAAAACAGTGACAGCGCTGCTGTATGCAGGTCTGCTTTTAGGTAGTGCGCCTGTACTGGCGCAGAAAGTAGATGAAACAAATTTGCCAAAGAATAAACCTATTCTTGAGTCAGTAATTGCAGAGGCCAGAGAGTCAGCAAAAAGTGATTTTCAGGCCAATGATCACGGGCTGGACGACAAGCTCAAAAATATGGATTACCAGGCTTATAAAGCAATTCACTTTAAACCCAAAGAAGCCTTGTGGAAAAACAAAAGCCCTTACGAAATTCAGTTCTTCCATCCGGGCTTTTTATATGATGAACCTGTCTCTGTCACCATTGTAGAACGTGATAATAGTACTGCCGCATTCCCCTTCGACGCCAATATGTTCCGGTACGAGAAAAAAGCCAAAAAGGTAAAAGGGCTAACCAATAAGAACAGCGGGTTTGCTGGTTTTCGCATCCACTATCCACTCAATGACAGCGAATATAAAGATGAGTTTGCGGTGTTTCAGGGCGCCTCGTACTTTCGACTGATTGGCAAAAATCAGGTCTATGGTATTTCTGCACGAGGTTTGGCGATTGATACTGCCCTGCCTGAAGGTGAAGAATTTCCTCGCTTTACCAAATTCTGGCTGATAAAGCCCGGTAGTGGCGAATCCATAACCATTTACGCCCGACTGGAAAGCCAGTCCGTGGCAGGGGCATTTGCATTCACCCTTTATCCGGGTGAGTCTACGAAGGCCGATGTTCAGGCGTGGCTGTTTGCTCGTGCTGACATCAATAAGCTGGGCGTTGCGCCATTTACCAGCATGTTTTTGTATGGTGAAAATACTGAAAAACGCCATGATGATTATCGCCCCGAAGTGCACGACAGCGATGGCGTACTGATGATTACCGAAAAGGGTGAGCAAATCTGGCGGCCACTGACCAACCCGTCACGACTACAGATTACCGCGTTAAGTGATACTGCACCACAGGCGTTTGGCATGTTGCAGCGCGATGGCAGTTTCAACAGTTATCTTGATGCAGAGGCCAATTATCATGCCCGCCCGGGACTGTGGGTAGTACCTAAAAAGGGATTTGGTAAAGGAAAGCTGGAGGTCGTGGAGATCCCTACCGACGCTGAAATCCACGACAATATTGTAGCCTACTGGGTCCCCGAGCAATCAATGGAAGAAGGCCAGAGCCGCTATTTTTCTTACCGGGTCCGCACCGTCAATCAGGAACCCAAGCTTTATGATAAAGCCGTCGTGGTCCGAACCCGTCAGGGCGTCAGTCATTTGCCAGGGTTTGAATCCTCTGATGAACAGACCGTCAGACGCTTCGTGGTTGACTTTACGCTACCCAGTGGTTTCAGCCTGGATACCGATGAAATCGATCTGATACTGGATGTAAACCGCGGCTCAGTGAAACAGGCGCGAATTTTCAAGGTCAATGGTAACAGTGAAATACGCGCGACATTTCTTCTTATGCCGGACTCTCAGAAGCCTGTGGATATGCGGTTATTCCTGAATCATCAGGATAAGCAAATCAGCGAGGTATGGAACTATGTCTACCAGCCACAATAAGGCGGCAGACAGGAAAAATCCTAATCGACTGTTTACCCGTGCACGGCGCTTTCGGCTAATTATAATGCTGCTGCTGGTATTACCGACCGCAGCACTGGCCACTTACAGCTTATTTGAGATATTCCGCCCCAATCAATTAACAGCGCTGGAAGCCGGTCAGCTGATTCTTGCGGTAACGCTGTTCGTCTGGTTATCCATGGCTTTCTGGACTGCGATAATCGGTTTCGTGCTCAAACTATTGCGCATTGATCCGCTGAGTTTACGTCGTGAACTGAAACCTGTCGCAACGGATGCTCCGCTCAAAAAACGTCACGCCATCATTATGCCGGTGTATAACGAAGATACGCGAAGGATCATGGTGGGCTTCGAGGCCTGTGTGAGGGAAATGCTTGCGACCCCGGATGCTGATAAATTTGATTTCTACATGCTGTCTGACACTCGGGACGCCGAGCTGGCTAAAGCAGAGCGGGAAAGCTGGCAGGCGCTGGAAAAACGGATAACCGAAGCCCGCGGTAGACTGTTTTACCGCCGCAGAGAAAAAAATATCGGTCGCAAAGTGGGTAATGTGACCGACTTCTGTGAGCGTTGGGGCGCCCAGTACGAGGGAATGATTGTGCTGGATGCCGATAGCGTAATGTCTGGCACCCGTATGCGTGATTTAGCACGGCGTCTGGAATTTAATGACGATGTTGCGCTGATACAGACGATACCGATGCCGGTGCGCCAACATTCCTTTTTTGGTCGTTTTGTGCAGTTTGCAGCGCACCTGTACAGTCCTATGCTCGCCACAGGCTTATCGTTTTGGCAAACCGACAGTGCCAACTATTGGGGTCACAATGCAATTATCCGCATCGAACCGTTTATGGCTCATTGTGGGTTGCCGCAAGTGCCGGGACGCGCGCCCTTTGGCGGAGACATTCTTAGTCACGATTTCGTAGAAGCCGCCTTACTGCGACGCGCAGGCTGGCAATGCTATCTGATAACTGACACCGACGGCAGTTATGAAGAGGTGCCGGCGAATATGATTGATTACGCTATCCGTGATCGCCGCTGGGTGCAGGGTAATATTCAGCATCTTGGCTTGCTGTCTATTCGTGGGCTGAAAACCACCAACCGCCTTCATTTTCTGTTTGGCGCATTTGCCTATATCTCATCGATTATTCTTTTTGCAGTACTGATGCTGGGCACCGCCGACGCTATCATTCGTGCGACAACCCTGCCCGACTTTTTTGCCTCCCGGTATCAGTTGTTTCCGGACTGGCCTATTGCAAAAGAAAAAATGATGCTGTGGACATTATGGGGCACCATCGCCTTATTATTTCTGCCTAAAATACTGGGCATCCTGCTGGCGATGATACAGCGCAGAAAGGACTTCGGTGGCCTGTTTGCCCTGTTTAAAGGTGGTACGGTTGAGCTTTGCATGGCGGTACTGATAGCGCCTGTCATGATGTTCTATCACAGTTACTTCGTATTAAGCGTACTGATTGGTCACAAAGTCAGGTGGGATGCGCAAGCCCGTGAGGGGCGTATGGTGCCCTGGAAAGATGCGTTTGCTTACACACGGTGGATGACACTGCTGGCCATCATCTGGGGTGCGGTGACGGCCTGGTATACGCCAACCTTGTTTTTATGGTTACTGCCTGTGTTAACCGGGATGTTTTTTGGCGCACCGATAATTCGCCTTACCAGTAGCGAAACATTTGGGCTGACCTGTCGCCGCCTCGGCATTTTTGTGATTGCCGAGGAACATAACGAGAACAGCAGCCTGGTCAGAGTAAGACAAGATATGCCGTCGTTTTCACTTTCCGGAATTGATGCGCCAGTACCTGCTTTACCGGCCGAACGGCATCAGCCAATGCCTGTGCAGGATTTTAAAAAGAAACCGTTACCCATGCGAAGCGCGCTGCCTGTAGCGCGATAACCGGCTACAGGCATCCAGCCAGCTGACTACTGCTTATCGAATACCACTGAGAAAGTCACCGGTACTGTCATCGAAATACTCTTTAGTCCGGCAATGGCCTGCAAGGTTTTAACACCCTCGGCCAGACCAAAATCGCCCGCACTAAGCAGAGTAGGTGCTACAGTGGTCACCCGAAAGGTCGCGTCATCTAAGCGCGAAACCGCGACATTGAAAGTAGTAGCCACATTTTTATCATGTAAATCAATGGCACCTTCAACGATGAAGGTGTCAGAATCACCGGCCTTCATTGCCAGAATGTCTTCATTTAAGGAAGCCGAGAATACGGCTTTGGGAAACTGGCTGATTTCAAACAGCTTTTCCTTCATGCGGGTGTCACGAATTTCGATATTCGTATTTACGGAGGAAAGCGGAATCGTGACGGTCAGTTCACCACTGTCACTGATGGTGCCGGAAAGTGATTCGAATGTATGCAATTCTGTAATTTGGGCATTTTTTGTCGATAGAAAGTGCATTGTCGATTCGGTTTCATCCAGCTGCCAGGCCGCGGTGGCTGGCAGTGAAAGCATCAGGCCAAGGCTGGCCAGAATAGTATTGCGCATGGTGTTACTCCTTTTCATACTGAACAATTTCCTGCCACGGAACGCGCTGGTCGCCCATCACTACAAAGTCAGGATTTTCCAGTGATTTTCGCTGGTTATACGTAAGAGGCTCAAAATTCGCCGCCAAAATACGTCCGCCCGCTTCTTCTACAATGCATTGTGATGCACCGGTATCCCATTCGCCGGTAATACCGATGCGCATGAATACATCCGCTTTGCCTTCGGCAATGAAGCAGGATTTTAGTGAACAGCTTCCCAGCGGTAAGGTTTGATAAACCCGTTTAGCGGTCATGCGAGACATGATTTTATCGCGGGACTGACGACGACTGATGGCTATCATCACTACGCTATTGTGCGGATCATCAAGCTTGCGTACCTGAATCCTGCGGTGCTCTCCGGGAGCCTCTTTGTACGCACCGTCGCCTTTACTTGCATAATAAAGCGACTGACCCGGCGGCCAGAATATAACGCCGATTGTGGGTGTATTGTTTTCAACCAACGCAATATTGATGGCAAAGTCACCGCTACGGGCAATAAACTCCTGCGTGCCGTCAATCGGGTCAATCAGCCAGTAGCGTGGCCACGTTTCACGCTCAGCCAGACTGGCGTGTTTGTTTTCTTCGGATAAAATCGGGATATCGGGCGTGGCAGCTTTAAGGCGTTTGTTGATAATATCATTGGCAAGATAATCAGCACTGGTGACCGGCGAGTCATCGTCTTTCTGGTAAGCATCAAATTCGCCCGTATCATAGATAGAAAGCACTTCTCTGCCTGCTTCTATCGCGACCTCTTTGGCCAGTTCTAAAAGTTTCTTTCTGTCATCTTCAGGCATAGTGTTACCGCTCCTTTAACCACTGTTGCGCTAAAAATAAGGCGGCAATACACCGCGCTTCAATAAAGTCATCCCGGGTAAGTAATGAGGCGGCATCGCTCATTTTCCACTTCACGACTTCTAACGGCTCAGGCTCGTCGCCTTCAAGCTGTTGTGGATACAAATCTCTGGCAACCACGATACGCATTTCAGAATTGAAAAAATTGGGTGCCATATTCACTTTGTGAATTTCCTGCAAATCATTCGCTGCATAGCCTGCTTCTTCCTGCAATTCGCGGTTGGCAGCTTGTACAGCGTTTTCGCCGGGATCAATAAGACCTTTTGGAAAGCCCAGCTGATAAGAGTGATTTCCCGCAGCGTACTCTCGTACCAGAATCATGGTGTCATCATCTAACATGGGCACAATCATTACTGCACCGTGGGAGGTGCCGGCCATCCGCTCAAACTGCCGGGTTGCGCCATTGGAAAACTCTAAATCAAGACGCTCCACTTTAAACAAGCGGCTTCTGGCCACTATTTCGCGATGATGGATCTGCGGTAATACTTTGGCTGGATCTATTTTACTCATGTTTATCGTGGCTATTCTTCGCTATTATGTTGTTAGTCTAAAGCTTATCGCAATAGAAGGAAACGCGCTTGCCGAACCTGCCCTGGCACGAAATTGATACCGTTCTGCTTGATATGGACGGCACCTTGCTTGACCTGCACTACGATAATCATTTCTGGCTTCATCACCTGCCACAACTGGTTGCGCAGGCCACCGGCCAGGATCTGTCACAGTGCAAAGCGCAAATGATGAATCATTATGAACGGGTCAGTGGCCAAATCCAGTGGTACTGTCTTGATTACTGGGCCGAACAACTCAATCTCGATATCATGGCTGCAAAGCGTGAGATTGCACATCTCATTGCGCTTCGTCCGGATACCATTGCATTTCTGGATGCACTGAAACGCTCTGGTCGCGACGTCATTCTGGTCACTAACTCTCATCCGCAAGGCCTGGCGCTTAAAGTAGAGCGCACAAACCTTGATGCCCACATAGATACGCTTATTTCCACCCATGAGTTCGGTGTGACCAAAGAATCACAGTCATTATGGCAACAATTGCATGCCCGGCTAGCTTTCGATCCGGCGCGTACACTTTTTGTCGACGACAGTTTGCCAATACTTCGTGCTGCCGAAGAATTTGGTATTGCCCATCTGCTTGCGGTAGCCAATCCAGACAGTAAACAGCCCGCTAAAACGATTCATGCGTTCCCGGCCGTTACAGATTACACGCAGTTGTTAAATGCGATACTGGCGACGCCGGTCAGTTCAGATACGCAGAGGAGCCCGGAATGATTTATTGCGTGGTGGGGTCTGAAAATCCCGTCAAAATAAATGCCGCCCGACATGCGTTGGAGCGGACGCGAAACGAGACAGTGACCATCATTCCACGTTCCGTACCCAGTGGTGTTGCCGACCAGCCTATGACCGAAAAGGAAACGCGGCAGGGGGCGATTAATCGTGTACAGGCCTGCGTGGATGTTGCCAGCGAGCAAGAGAGAAAAACCTATTGGTTTATTGCCATTGAGGGTGGCGTCGATGATTTTTCTGATGGCCCGGCAACGTTTGCCTATGTTGCTATTTACCATAATGGTTTTTGGGCGGTTAATCGCAGTGCTAATTTACCCCTGCCCGGCATCATTTTCGATGCATTGCAGGCAGGCCGCGAACTCGGTGATGTGATGGATGAGGTATTTGAGACCGATAATATCAAGCAAAAAGGAGGCGCAATAAGCTTGCTTACCAATGACCTGGCTACCCGCCAGTCGGTTTATGAGCTGGCACTAATTCTTGGGTTAGCAAAATTTAATCATCCTGAGTTGTACGGCGGCATATAACGTCTGACCAAAAAAGTGCTATGAAATTCTGCCTCACCCGCGTGCAATTTGTGCTTTATATAAATGTAAACAAACCACCGTTCCCTACCTATTCGATGCAGATAACGCCATGATCAATCAGCAAATATGCTAAATCCATCGTGTTGGCGTCGTTGTTGCACTCCTTAGAACACATGTTCAAATCAGGAGACTATAATGTCAGACACTGTAGAAACTATTAACCCCGCAACTGAACAAACACTTAAGAAATACTCACTATTAAGTACCGACGAAGCCAAAAAGGCCGTTGATGCCTCTCATGAAGCCTATACAAGCTGGCGTAAAACCTCCTTAGCCGAACGCAGCAAATTATTTAATGCGTTGGCAGATAAAATTGATGAGCGCGCAGATGAAATTGTAGAGCTGATGATTGAAGAAATGGGCAAGGTCAAAGCGCAGGGCTATCAGGAAGTTGAATTATGCGCTGGCATTTGCCGCTACACTGCAGAAAACGCAGAAAGTCAGTTAGCTGACGAAAAGCGCGAATATGACGGTGGCAACGCCATCATTACTTACCAGCCTATCGGTGTAATATTGGGCATTCAGCCTTGGAACTTCCCACTTTATCAGGTTATTCGCTACAGCGTCCCTAACATTATGGCAGGGAATACGACCGTGCTTAAGCATGCCGACAATGTTTTTGGTATGGCTGAAATGATTCAGGAACTGTACGAACAGGCTGGTTTTCCGAAAAATGTTTATCAATCACTGCTAATCAGTGGTGAAACAGCCAGTGAATTAATCCAGCACGACAAAGTACGCGGCGTGACCTTTACAGGCTCTGACAAGATTGGCAAAAAAGTCGGTGAAAATGCCGGCAGTCAGTCCAAGAAAAGTGTGTTGGAGCTTGGCAGTAACGATGCATTTGTTGTGCTCGAGGATGCTGATATTGAGACAGCAGTGGAAGCCTGCGTTCAGGGGCGCGTAATTAATAACGGCGAAACCTGTGTGTCTGCAAAGCGGTTTATTATCACAGACAAAGTTTATGATAAATTCCGTGATGCTTATGTTCAGCAGTTTAAGAACCTGAAGGTGGGCGATCCACGCGCAGAAGATACCGATGTCGGTCCAATGGCGCGTAAAGACTTACGCGACAAACTGAACGATCAGGTTCAGGAGTCCATTAAAAAAGGCGCAACCTGTACCTTAGGCGGAGATATGAGCAGCGATACCGGCTATTACTATCCTCTGACCATTCTTGAAGATGTGAAACCCGGCATGCCGGCTTACGATGATGAACTATTTGGTCCCGTAGCTTCATTTATAAGAGCCAAGGACGATGGTGATGCGATGCGTATCGCGAACGATTCACGTTACGGCTTAGGGGGCGGCATATTCTCGTCAGATAAAGAACGTGCTATAGAGCTTGCCCGCACCGAATTCGACACGGGTATGGTTAATATCAATGGTTATTCTCTTGCTCAGCCTAACCTGCCATTTGGTGGTGTTAAAGAAAGTGGCTACGGGCGTGAGCACGGTGGCTTTGGTATAAAGGAGTTTGTAAACGCTAAGACTATTTTCATTGCCGACTAAGTTTTAGCTAGTGTCTATGAAAAACGCGCGGTCAGATTAGACCGCGCGTTTTTTTGTACTCAATATTCCATCTATCAATGAATATTACATTTTTCGACGTAAGTGCTGTGTGGCCAAACTCACGCTTCGGCTACTCTTCCTTATAAGCGTTATTTGCTTTAAACGCTTCGACCTCTAGTGGTGCATTATCATAGCCATACGTGGCAAGGTCAGAGATGTGCTGTCTGATAATACTATCCAGGCTAGACCTTTCGATTTGCAATACGTGAACCAGTTCATGGGCAAGTTTGGGCGTATCCAGGGGATACCCATTTCGGATATAAATTGAATAACCGAAAGCCTGCGCATTATTAACAATCCCCTCACCAATAAACCCGAGCGCCTCACCGAGGACTTTCAGCGCATAGTTATCCCGGGGAAAGGGAATTTCATCTATATAAACAAGCCTGACTTTTTCCGGATGCTTGATGCCGATCTCTGTTGCCAGTATTAGTTGGTCAGCAGAAAGCGCAGTGCCTTCTTGCTGTCCTTTTTTATCTATTTTATACGCCCAGTCAATATATTGCGGAAGCAAGACATCAGAAACAATTTTCTCGTAAGACAAAAATAAGACAATGCCACTGACAAACAGTAAAAGTAGAAGTAATTTAATGGCTCGCATAGACTTTTTTGAAATCCTTTTCAGTAATCCTACTGTGTACTGACAGCCGCTATTCCCTAACGCTATTGCTTTTCGAGCAAGCGATTTTTCATCTTAAGCATCAAACGTCGCAAAAGACAGCATACTCTGCGCACTATCAACCGGCATTACATTACAACTTAAACTGCGTATAGCCGTTGCTGTCTGGCTGACCAAAAAATCTGGCGGCCTGATGCACTTCTTTGGGCAAATCCTGATCAGGCTTAAAGCGGCCCTCAACAGTAATATCAGTAAACTGTGCATCGGCCTGCGCCTGCATGGACAAGCCCAGTTTATTTGGCTCTTCCACATTCACGACAAAGTTGCCGTCGGCACAGCTCAACGAGGCGTTGTAAGTGCCAAAATCAATAGGGCCTTGCGTCCCGGCAACTGCCGCATTCAGCCAGCTACCCTGACCATTGAGTTCATTACACTGGCCATCGTAATCCAATGTTTTAAGCGTTAATTTAAAGCGACCCGACGCATTGACCGGCAGTGGCAGCGAGACCTGGGCTAACACCCGGTCCACCGGTACGTAAGCGGTAAAATTGCTTGCGCTGATACGCTCGGTGGAAAGCACGCCTGTTGTAAGGGGGCCGGCGAAGGATATCGCGTCTGCTGAGCGCATATTGCCGCCTTTTACAGTGACATGCAGATCACCTATCAACAGCCATAGCGGGTGCACATCCCATTGCACATTATCAACAGGCAAACCATTAATTATTACCTGCTCGGCTTCACCATCCCATAAGGTTCCGGAGACCCCATACAATGCGATGTTGTCCGGCAACGAAAGCCGTGTGGTGATTTGACTGGCTGGCATATACGCAATCAGGAAAAACAGGAAAACCAGTATGCCACCGATTATCCATCCAATTTTTGCTCTCATGATACTCCTAGCTGTAGCCGGCGAATCTTTATCAGGCCGGGTTCATCGGTTTCACTGATATCGACCTGAAGAATTGAAATGCCACGCTCTTCAAGCTGATTTAGCCAGGCCAATACAGCGTTAAATGGTGCCTGTTCGACCCAGACCTGTAATTCATCATTAATAGGCTGCATGCGCGATACCGGAATATCAAACCGCGCAGCGGACTGACTGACGGCTTGCGCCAAAGAACCTGAAAACTGAGACGTCCCCCCACCGGCGCGGCGTAACTGCCGGGCTTTGGCGGCATTTTGCTTGATCCATACGAGCAATTCCTGCTGGCTGTCCTTTTTTGCCTGCGCCTGAGTAATGCCCTGATTCAGCGGATTCCAGACTGCAAAATAGAAAATGCCTACGATAAGAACGATACCGCACAGTAAAACCAGCTTCTGCTCACGATCGGATAAGCCTTTAAACTTTTCAGTGATGATATTCACGATTCGCTCCTGATTGTCACGTTACCAATCACCGCATTATCCCGGTTATTGATAGCCCCCTGTTCGACGGTAAAGCCCGCCTGTTCAGCCTGTCTGCGAAATGTTTCCAGCGCTTCAAAATTACCCGCCAGGGCCTGCATACGAATTTCTGTCCGGGTCGCATCGAAACGTAATGTCTGGGGCCGCACACTTGAACCATTGAAGGCAGGCTGAAGCTGTTCCAGCATCACCAGCATCGAGGCGCCGCCGCCACCTTGTTGCAGTCGCGCCAGTTCGCTGCGGATTTTACGCCGTACATCCCGATATGCGCCCATATTGGGAAATGCCTGATTGACCAGCTCATCAATTTGCGTATCCAGCGCGGCAGTGTCCTGTTCAAGCTGATACAGGGTGGCTGCTTTGTCGACCAGCGCAGTCACCAATACCGCTATAGCCAGTACCGCGACCACCGCCCATTGTCTGAGTGCGCCTGAGCGCTGTCTTTTGACTTTAAACTCACCCTGTAGCAGGTTCATATCAGATTGCGTTGCCTCAAGGGCAAGCACCTGCATCGGTAATTCCAGCTGAGCCTGATGGGCATGCACGTTGGGCAGATTCTCCAGCGACATATCGCTGTAAGTGGTTAGTTGTACCGGCGTTTCCTGTTGTTTGGCCATGTGGCTGAATGCCGGCAAAATCCAGGTCCCTTCGCCCTGCATTCCCTTCCAGCGATCTTCGCGCAGTATAAGTTGATCGCCAATTGCGACCAGCGTCCAGCCATCTTCGTTGTGTGGCACGGCCAACACATCCGGTAGCATATGGTGACATCGTAAACCCGCATCACTGAGCCACTGCAGCCACTCTTTGAGCAGATTACGACTGACCACAGCGACTGCTTGTTCATCGCCCACTTTGGGCCCAAGCGCGAAGAACTGCTCATTAATATCTGATGCCAGCTCATCTTCGAGCATATAGGGAATAGCACTGAGCACTTTTCTGCCAGCCCGGGGCGGTAGTGTGACCCAGGTCAGCAATATTTCACTGCTGGGGGCCAGCGCGATGACTGTCTGATGGCCGGTCCGCTCTGTTAGCGTGTCCAGAGCACCGGCTGAATCCAGTTCACCTGACGACAACACCTCTTTGCTGGTGGTATCAAGTACCAGCCACTGTACCGGCTCTTCATACCGGGCGCCCAGGCGCACTACCAATTGTTCCATTAGTCTACTCCTAAAAACTCACGTCGCAGGACCTTTGCCGGCGCAGCCTCAGAGGCTTTAAGTACCGATGTCATCGAAAACGATGCTGCATTGTAGCGGGCTTTTGTATGTAAAAGAAAATGTTCCGTCGTTACGGTAAACCAACCTCGTTGTGCCTCAGTCAGATCGAGCGCAGAGATGGCCGGGTCCTGCAGGAAATCCTCGGCGGAATCCCATCCATCGGCCGGCCGCGAGCTGATGATGTTCTGCGCCTGCGCCAATGACAGGCCGGTTACACCAGCCAGAACCGCCGCTTTGCTTTCATCCAGTGTATTCACATTGATGCTTAGCTCGGTCACATCCGGTACCACACACACCAGCGGTAATAATGTTCTTATCCAGCCCGGTTTCATCCCGTTAACCAGACGAATTTCAGACTGGGCGGTCATCGGGCTGTTGGCTGCCAGATAGGGTGAGGGTCTTGACTCATACTCACTGTCCTCAGCGCCATAGGGGCGCATCTGGCTATCTTCATCAATCCAGTCAGCCAGGCTGTCTCTGAGCGTATCGGCATCATAGCTTGTCATGTCCTGGATCTCAGCCATTAACAACATCCTGTGAAATGCATCCATGGCATCACTGGTAGGCGACTGGCCGTTATCCTGCGCAGATCCCGGCAGGGCATTCAAATTAAAGCAGCTGGACATATCTTCTAACCTGGCTTCTATCGTACCGCCGTCTACCGGATAGGCAAACGCTTGTGTCCATGGCTGATTCAGCGTTATTTTATCGGCCGTTTCTTCCATCAGCTTTTTCAGCGACTGGCGCGCGAACGCCTCTGCGCCCATGGCATACCAATACGCCTGATTATTCTCTTTGAGGTTGGCGGTGCGCTGAATCTGTAACTGCAGGCGAGTCCCCATCTGGGTCGCAATGATGGTGACCAGCGCCACTATCATCATCACGATAAGAAGGGCCACACCTCGCTGTTGCTCAGAACGCTTCATGAGCCGTTTCCTGTCAGAGCAAACTCTCGACGCAATATGCCAAAGTCCCGGGTTTCAATTTCAAAAGCAACTGCGCGGGGAAGTTTGGCGCCGGTAAAACTTTCGTTCCAGCTTAGCTCGTCATCACCGAAGCCTGAACCATCTTCAGCCTGAACATAAAACTCAATATTCAGATCGATCACATTGTCCAATAACACCCGCACTTTAGGTTCAAAGCCAATGACATTATCAACGTAATTGGAATAGACCCGTTCTAACTTCTCATCATTAAGCCGATAGGCGACAAACTGCTGCGTGCTTCGTGGCAGCATTAGTTGCGGATTCTGCCAGCCTCCCCGTACAAACCCGATACCGTCAGCATCACTATCCTCAGTCATTCCGCCTTTCATCACAACGTCGGTACGCTCGCCATTGAGCCTTACGGGTCTGGGGATAGCCTGTAACACGTCACGTTCGATGATGAGCATCGCGCGCTGCAATGATTGTAACTTCTGAAACCGCTCCTGTGAGATTTCGTCGCTATCAATAACAGCGGTAAGAACGCCTGTGGACGCCAGGCCTATCAGCGAAAAGATTGCCATGGCGACCAGAATTTCAATCAGCGTGAAACCGCGCGACACCTTAGCCATCGTTGCCACCGCGTTGTGCCGGTTTGGTCACAAAGGTCTTAACGCTGGTTACTGAGTCGGTATACAGCTCATCCAGGCCGACAATAATTTCGACCTGGCGCAATGTGTCGTCATTGGTTTTCTCAACTTTTTGCCGCCAGTACCAGGTGCGCTCAGACATATCCATTGTGCCTTTTTGATCGTTTTTGGGCGGCCAGGTGTCATTAAGTTTTAACTGATTAAGTCGGTTAGACGCCACCCAGGTGGCGAAGGTGATATCTTCAATTTCAGAGATACTGTTAAGATGTGAGGAGGCGGCTTTCATCACCGCCGTGCCTGCTAATGCAAACACGAACAACGCAATCATAACCTCAAGCAGGGTCATGCCCCGACTGGATGCCAGCGATCTCATTCGGGCACCTGATCCAGCGGGCCGGCCAGCTCTAGTGGCGGTAAATCTTCATTTTTAAGCTGGAAGTAGACGGGCAGATCGCTGCCAAATCCCGGCTCAAAGTGAAAGGTCAGAACGAAGGGGGTGATGTCACCGCTGGGCATGATTAAAACCTGAGGGGGGGGCAGGCGCTTATCTTCTTCGTTACCAATCTCAGTTTGTGCATTACCCAGTGCAAAATCTTCGTCAAAGATTTCCCGGTCAGCCATTAGTGAGTCCTGTTCCCAGGGTAAATCGTCCAGATTTAAGGTGAAATAAAACGGCTCGGGTAGCTGGCGCTCAGCATAAATATCGTTGTCTTCAAGGCGCTGCCACTCATTTTCTTCATTCAGAAAAACAAAGTAATACACCGCTTCATCAGGTTCAAAGCGGATCCCCATCTGCTTTTGATTCATCACCGCATAATCTGAGGCCATATCAGTGACGACCTGTATGCGCCGAACCTGCTCTTCAAGCTCATCGGCAGGCTCTGTGCCGACCGCGTTAAATACGACGTAGCTTGCCGCCAGCCCCATCAGTAGCAACACGATCATGACTTCCAGCAGGGTAAACCCGCGCACCCGCAGGGGGTGCCGAAACTGCGTTGCTACTGCCATCATCAGCCGGCGTTGTTACCCAGATACTCATGCATGTTCCAGTTACCAATATCATCATCGGTACCTGGCTGTAGGTCCGGGCCATTAGAGTAGATATCAATGGTGCCCATTTCACCCGGGCTCATCAGTTCGTAGGGGTTGCCCCATGGATCGTTTGGAATGCGATCAATAAAACCATCTGACGGGTAGTTACGTGGAATAGGCTCGATGGTGGGTGCGGTTACCAGCGCATCAAGCCCCTGTTCGGTGGTGGGATAACGGCTATTTTTCAGCTTGTACATCTGCAGTGTATTCTCCAACTGACGGATATCCAGCGCCGCTTTTTGCAAACGCGCATTATCGGATTCACCCAGAATCTGCGGTGCAACGATTGCTGCCATAATACCAATAATAAACAGTACAACCATGACCTCAATAAGCGTGAAGCCTGAAGAACGAGACATGTATTTCATTATTAACTCACCATTTGATTTAAGCCCAGAATGGGCTGCAAGATTGCCAATACAATAAACAGTACCACGCCTGCCATTGTCACAATAAGAAGCGGTTCAAAGGTCTTCAATGACACATTGACCAGCGACTCAAATTCCCTGTCCTGATTGTCCGCTGCCCGGCTAAGCATATTTTGCAGTTCTCCGGATTTTTCTCCCGATGAAATCATATGCATCATCATGGGCGGAAACATCTTGGTATGATCCAACGCGGCCCGCAGGCTGCTTCCTTCTTTTACATTAATGGTTGCCGCTTCAATCTGCTGTTTCATGTAGCGGTTCTCCAGCACATCGCCGGATATACGCATTGCTTCAAGCAAGGGCACGGCGCTGGATGTCAGTATACTGAGCGTACGTGCAAAACGTGATGTATTCAGGCCTTTTGAGATTTTTCCCAGCAATGGCGTTTTCAATATCATTTTGTGATACTTGAGCCTCAACGCCGGGTTTTTCAGCGCCTGACGTATGCCGACAATCAGCAATACAATAAAAACAGCCAGATACAGGCCATAATTTTGTAACCACTCACTGGTACTGATTAGTACCTGCGTAATCGCCGGAAGTTCCTGCCCCATGTTATCAAACTGACCAACAATTTCGGGCACAACAATGGTTAGCAGCAGCACAACGATGGCAACAGCGAAAAACATCATCAGGGAGGGATAAACCATTGCCTGAATAATCTGGCTGCGGGTTTGCTGGCGCCGCTCGGTATAGTCGGCCAGACGGTTTAAAACGGTATCCAGATGGCCTGACTTTTCGCCCGCCGCCACCATGGCACGATAAAGCTCGTCAAACACACTGGGAAACTCGCCCATGGCATCTGCCAGGCCGTGGCCTTCAACAACCTTACTGCGCACTGCCATCATCATATTGCGTTGTGTGGGCTTGTTGCTTTGATCGGCAACTGCCAGAAGTGCTTCTTCAATGGGAAGCGCTGATTCTACTAACGTGGCCATCTGGCGGGTAATCAAAGCCAGCTCTGAGGCTGATACCCGGGGGCCAAACAGACTGAAGCCGGATTTCTGCCGCTTATTTTTTTCAGCGACCTGCTCGACCTGCACAGGGATCAGGCCTTTTTCCCGTAACTGTTGCCGTACCTGACGTGCGTTGTCGGCTTCAATAACACCGCTGCTGTTGCGGCCCTTGTGATTGACCGCTTTATAGGAAAATGCTGCCATAATTAATCTTCCCGCGTGACCCGCAGCACTTCTTCCAGAGAGGTCATTCCCGCCAACACTTTACGACAGCCATCTTCGCGTATGCTTGGGGTCGAACGTCGAACATACCGTTCAATAGCCTGCTCACCTTTACCTTCATGCATCAGTTCGCGAATGGTTTCATCAATCGTCAGCAATTCGTGGATTCCGGTCCGGCCGCGATAGCCGGTTTGATTGCAGGCAGCGCATCCCTTGGGAATATAAATATCCGGGTAGGAGGACAGGTCGCTAACACCCAGCACCTCGGCTTGCTGGGCGCTTGGCTGATGCGGCTCCTTACACTCAGGGCAAAGCGTTCTGACCAATCGCTGGGATAAGACCGCCAGTAAGCTTGAAGACAATAAAAAGGGTTCAATACCCATATCTTCCAGGCGCGTAATGGCGCCTGCAGCCGTGTTGGTATGCAGAGTGGATAAAACCAGGTGGCCAGTCAAACTGGCCTGCACACCGATTTGCGCGGTTTCTGCGTCACGTATCTCACCGACCATGACCACATCTGGGTCCTGACGCAAGATGGCGCGCAGACCACGAGCAAAGGTCATATCAACCCGCGGATTGACCTGGGTCTGACCGATACCGGCCAAATCAAACTCAATCGGGTCTTCAACGGTCAGAATATTACGGTCTTTGCTGTTTATTTCAGAAAGACCCGCATATAGCGTGGTACTTTTACCCGAGCCGGTAGGACCCGTTACCAGAATGATGCCGTGGGGCTTGCGGATCAGATCGTCAAATTTATCGCGATTGGCTTTGGTCATACCCAGACCAGCCAGGTTCAACCGTGCATTATTCTTGTCCAGCAGACGTAACACCACACGTTCGCCGTGGCTGGATGGCATGGTTGAAACCCGCACATCAACTGCCCGTCCGGCAATACGCAATGTAATGCGTCCATCCTGTGGGACACGTTTTTCGGCTATATCCAGTTTTGCCATAACTTTGATACGTGACACCAGCATAGAGGACAGTTTGCGGTTTGGACGCAGGATTTCTCGCAATACCCCGTCCACGCGAAAACGCACAATCAGCTGATTTTCAAACGTTTCAATGTGGATATCAGACGCCCCTTCCTTAATCGCTTCACCCAACATGGCATTGATGAGCTTGATAATGGGGGCATCGTCTTCGCTGTCGAGCAAATCTTCGGTATCCGGTAATTCATCAGCCAGCGCGAACAAATCACTTTCGTTACCCAAATCTTCCATTAACTGCTTGGCTGCCGACGAATCACGCTGAAACGCCTGGGTTAACAGGTTATCGAATTTTTCGTCATCAATTTCTGTTAGCGTAAAAGGCTCACCGAAAAAGCGGCGTACTTCAGCAAAGACGGTGAAGGGCGTAGCCGCGGTGTAGTAGAGCACCGCCGGCTCGCTGTTCGTTTCAAGCAGCACTCTGTTTCGCTTGGCAAAGCCAAAACTCAGCTGGCGTGGATCAGCCTGCTGTTCTTCAGGTTCTGCATCCAGTGCATCTTCCTGAGCCAGCATGGCGGCCTGTTGAAGTTGCTCTTCATGCTCTGCCATCAGTCGTTATCTTCCTTTCTATTCTGCTCCAGAATATATTCTTCAAAGGTTGGTGGCAGGGCCAGCGCATCATCCCACTCTGGCATAGAAGGCTGCTCATTTGCGTCCAGGAAGGTTTCGCCTTTCTGCTGGTGGCGAATTTGCTGGGCACGAATAAAGTTATATTTGCGATGACTGATTTCGTTCATCGTCACGCCATCACGTACAATTTTAGGACGCAGGAACACCATCAGATTGCGTTTACGCTTACTGGTGGATGTTGTTTTGAACAAGTGCCCCAAGATTGGAATATCCCCCAGCAGTGGCACCTTGGACACGCTTTCCTGAACGTCTTCATCGATCAGACCGCCTAATACAATCGTGCCGCCATCATCAACAATTACCGTCGTTTTAATCTGTCTTTTATTAATAGAAATATCGACAGAGGTGGCACCACTGACACTGGACACTTCCTGCTCAATAGTCAGCTGTACTGCATCGCCCTCGTTGATTTGCGGCGTGACTTTCAGCTTGATACCCACTTCCTGACGCTCAACGGTCTGGAAAGGGTTAGAGTTGTTATCACCGGTGGTCGTACCGGTGATAATCGGCACTTCCTGACCCACGATGAAAAAGGCTTCTTCATTATCCATGGTAGTCAGGTGCGGGGTAGCCAGAACATTTGAATTGGTATCGGTACTCACCGCTTGCACCACGGCGCCCCAGCCGTTTTCAATGACACCGGCAATCAAACCATTTGCGCCGCCCAGCAGATTTGCCAGGGGAGTCAGGTTTCCTTCGACGGTACGCTCACGCTGTACCACGTTGCCTTCTTCGGTCACGTAGGATTCATCAACTGTACGATCTTCTGCCTGTCTTAACGCGACACCCAGTGCGCCAACCGGCACAACGCCGTTGTTAAACTGTGTGCCGCCGCCTTCTTCTGACACCCACTGCACACCTAAGGTTGTGCCGTCACCTTCAAAGACCTCTACAATAATGGCTTCAACCTGCACCTGTGCGCGGCGCACGTCCAGCTGACGAATCACTTCTTCTAAGGATTGCATCATGTCAGGCTCGGCGGTAATCACAACCGCATTTGAATCTTTGTGAGAATCAATGGAAATGTCGCGATTAGCGCTGCTTTGACGGCGCGCGGCATTGTTACCCGCACTGCTTTCCTCAGCCTGAATACTGGCCGACACACCCTGAAGCACTTTTACCAAATCTTCTGCTTTGGCGTAGTTCAGGAATATGACGCGGGTATTGCCGTTGGACTCCAGCTCCTGGTCCATGCGCTTAATCAAGTTAACAATGCGCTGACGGGCTTTCTCTTCACCACTGACAATCACCGAGTTGGTTCTGTCATCGGCTACTGCGCGCGGCGCTGACTTGCCGTTTGCCGCATTTTTGCCCTGGGAGTTATTGATACTATCAACAATGCGCACCATTTCAGATGCCGAGGCATAACGCAGCTTAACGATTTCAACCTCTTCATCGCCGGCCTTATCCACCCGCTCAATAATCTCTACCAGCCGGTTTACCACTGCCGCACGCCCGGTCAGCATCATTACGTTTGACGGATCGTGACTCACTACGTTGCCGCCACCGGCCTGGTCATTAAGCTGGCGCAGAATTGGTGCCAGCTCGCGTACCGGCACGTTGTACACCGGAACAACCCGGGTAATCATCTCATCGCCGTCTCTAAGCGACCCTTCCACAACCGGAATATTCGATGTTTTGGCGTCTTTCGAGCGGACGACCTTCAATACCCCGTTGGGCATTTCGACCACAGCAAAATCGTACACTTGCAGAACGTTCAGGAAGAACTGGTAATATTGTTCCTCATTCAGCATGTCGTAGCTTCGAACGCTGATTTTGCCCCGCACATTGGGGTCGACAATGATTGTTTTTTGCAGGTTTTTGCCGACGATATTGATAAATTCATTGATATCAGTGTCTTTGAAGTTCGGCATATACTCTGCAGCGGTAACAGAAACGCTGATACTTAACAGCGCGGCGCAGGCTGCGGCGGTAAGTTTTGATACCAAAGTACGACTGGCTCGCCTCATAATTCTTATATTCCTGTATTATTCTGCACCGGCTTCTGGCATATCCAGATAAACCGTAAGATATTCGCCACCTCTGTCCAGGGTCAGCTCGATAGATTGTGCACTGCGTAATTCATTCATTGCTGTCATGGTCTGCTGCGAATCGGTCAAATCATAACCGTTGATTTGAACAATCACATCGCCGCTTTGTAACCCGGCAGACTGAAAAAGTGAAGGGTTCTTACCTGGCTGGACCTGGTATCCCACTAATTGACCATCCGCACTTTTAGGCGAGATGGATATAAAATCGGTAAAGCTTGCAGGTTCTTCACGAAGCGCTGCGGTTGCTTCGATCGCCTCTCTGCTTAATGTCGCAGACTCCTGGGTGGGGGGAGGATTGCTGGGCGTCATGTTGCGTTGTCGATTCGTGCTGCGCTGACGCTGCTTATTGGCCTTTTCATAATCAAGGCCATCCAGCATCAGGGTTTCATTGCGTGAACCATTTTTAATGATGACCCGATCATTTTGCACCTGATGCAGGGTTACATTTGTACCCTCTATTTTCTCGCCTAACCCGTATACCATTTGGGTGCCTTTATTTTCGATAATTGCGGCAGCGTCTTCTACAATAGAGCTGGCAACAACACCGGTTAACGTCAGATTCAGCGATGTTTGAGGCGCATCAGTCACCTGCTCTGCGGGTGCCTCAGGGGCTTCTGATTGCACGCCAAATAAATTCAGCTGTTGTAATCGGGCAATATTGACCCCATTTTGCGCCGAAGACGTTGTCGACGTTCCCGTTGTATTGGTTATTGAAGGGGGCGCAGGCTGGTCAGGTTGTGGCCACAACTGCCAGAACAGGCGGGCAGCAAATGCGATAAGGTAAAGACTTAACAGCACAACGACCGCAAGGCGCAACACTTTCTGGTGTCGCACAAGCTGAGAGGTCAGGGCGTTATAATTGAATTTATTAAATGTCATGCTGTCAACGAGGTACTGCTTTTATTAGTTAAAATTTGGTAAACCGAGCGTTAGCTGAACCATCATAGCTTAGTCAGCGTGGGGGCCACAACACTAAAACGAAAGAGTGACAAAAATATTACATGAGCGAATCCAAACAAGCCAAATCATCAGAAAATGTCAGACTGGACAAGTGGCTATGGGCAGCGCGCTTTTTTAAAACCCGCGCAATAGCCAGAGACATGGTCCAATCTGGTAAAGTTCAATATAACGGTCAGCGTGCTAAGCCCAGCCGACAGGTGGAAGTGGGCGCTCTGATAAAAATCCCGGCCGGCTGGGATCTTAAAGAGGTGGAAGTACTTAAACTCAGCGAAAAACGGCTGGGAGCTCCGCTGGCACAGGAACTTTACAGCGAAACGCAGGCAAGTGTGGACAAGCGCGAGGAGAACCAGCTCGCACGCAAGCTCAGTACCTTTCATAGCCCGAAACCTGACGGTCGCCCCGACAAAAAACAGCGCCGGGAAATTATTAAACTTAAACACAGTTAATGTGTGGCCAGGAAAACTATATGACGCATTTTGATCAGTTACATCGATTCTTAATCAACAAAGCCAATGTTCGTGGCGAAATCGCGCGGCTTGACGATAGCCTGCAGCATATCGTTCATAGCTATGAATATCCCGTACAGGTTCAAAGATTGCTGGGGGAAATGGCCGCGGCAACCTGCCTGCTGACCGCCATCCTTAAATTCAATGGTGAAATAGGCTTACAAATTCAGGGCCAGGGCGCAGTAAAATATGCTGTTGTGAATGCAACCCATGATTATACGCTGCGCGGTGTGGCCCGATGGGACGAAGAAGCTGCATCGTTGCCAGAGCGCTTTGAAGACCTGATTGAAAAAGGCGTGCTGGTGATTACGATAACACCTAAAGACGGAGAGCGTTACCAGGGGGTTGTAGCGTTAGATAAGCCCACGCTGGCGGAGTGTATTGAGAGTTATTTCGCGCAGTCTGAGCAATTGGCGACGCAGGTCCGTTTGTATACTGACTTAAGCGATCCTGAGCGAGTAAAAGCAGCGGGCATGCTGCTTCAGGTGATGCCAACCCAGGCAGAGAATACCAATGTGTCGCAGGATACTGAATTTGAGCATCTGAGTAAGCTTGCTGAAACCTTACGCGCCGAAGAGATATTCGGCTTGCCTGTAGAAGATATTCTTTACCGGCTGTATCACGAAGAGGAAGTAGAGCTTTTTGAGCCTCAGTCAGTCAGTTTTGCCTGTACCTGCTCACGTAGCAGAAGTGCTGAAGCATTACGCAATGTTGAAAAAGCAGAGCTGCTTCAGGTTATCGAAGAGGAAGGCGCCGTTAAAATGAACTGCCAGTACTGCCACACCGAGTACCGGTTCGATACTATTGATATTGAAGCGATTCATGCCGGGCACTTCGAGCAGGCGCCGGATAATCATCAGTAATAAAGATACTTGCAGGGTGTAAAGTCGGGAGAGCGTTCTCCCGACTTATTGTTTCAAAAAAGTGGTTAAAATCTGTAACGCAAATTGATGGTGGTGAGCATTTCATTTTCATCTGCCAGCAGCTTGCTTAACCTCGCGTTCACTGACCAGGTATTATCCAGATAGTGCGTAATATGCGCATCGATCCGGCCCACATTGCTACCCGCATATTTATTCAGGCTCCAGATGCCTTCAAAACGAACCTTGGTATTGTGGCGTAAATAGAAGAATCCGCCGATACGCGGCTCCAGATATACCTGTACTCTATCTTCATCGGCGGTTACCCCGAGCCCGCTTTCAGCGAACACCCCGCCGGATGTTGAAAGCGGCAATGTAATTCCACCGGAAAGCTCAGTCTGCAGCACCAGGTTTCGTTTCAAGTGATCATCAAATACGCGATCAAGACCGACTTTCAACCCGGTTGACATGTTCCCGAAGACATCATGGTAAGGCACTCTTGAGGTCATGTTGTATAACAAAAGCCGGTCCAGATGCAGCGCATTGTTTTGGGGCGTATAGCGCAGGCTGATATCAGCCAGAGACAGCGCGGTCTCTCCTGAATAATTACGGTTGTCCGAATCAATATCACTGGCAACAGGGAAAAAGCGGAAGAGTAATGACTGTGCACCATCATAATTTTCTACGCCCGCAGCAAGAAGCGCTTCTTTACTGGTGTTAACCGGGTTTTTATAATCACTGACATCCAGTGCCATGTGCCTGAATTTTGCGCCTTCAGATTGCAGATGGCGGATATTTGCCTGGTATCTGATGTTATCAATATGCTTACGCTGGCGAAGTAAGCGGTTCAGGCTGGTCGCAAATTCGTACTGCATGAAGCTGTCAGAGCTTGCGCTGAAGGTTAAGTCGTTGCTGTTACCAGCTTCCAGATGTTGGCGAATATTCTGCGCTGAGTTCTCGCCGATTATTTCGTTGAGTGATTGTGCTTTCCACTTGTGAGAAGGCAGTAGTCGGGTCTTAGCCACTAAATCTTGCGTGAGAGCAAACCGAACCACGTCGGCCGGTGTCACAATTACATCCATCTCACTGAGATGTGATGGCCGGGCCAGCGTCAAGAGTAATTGCGTTACAGTTGCGCAGTTATAGGTGTGAAAAAAATAGTCGGGGCTGAATTGGCCCAACTCCCAAATCATACCCGCAATAAGCGATTTATCGGACTTGTTTAAGTCCAAGGTGTATTCCCACACATTGCGCTGTTCAGTCTGCCGGTAATGCTGTTGAAATGGTGCATAGGGCGCGACCTGAAAAATACCAGGCTTGCCTTTAATCAGTGTGTCATAAAGCAATAAAGGGATATTCAGCGAATTTAACTCTGTAAAAAAGGTTACCCCATGCTGCACGTTGATGTTCTCGTCATTGCGCCCGTCGAAACGTAACATGATGTGACCCATCATTGAGCTTGCCGACGTGACATTTTCGGCGGCGAATACAAGATAAGCTTCATCAGTGGGTACGCTGCGTCTGAATTCTTCATATTCAGCGCAACGTTCTGGCGATAACGAGCCGGGAGGCAGGTTCAAAAAGGATTCAATAAATTGCTTGCGGGCCGGATAGTGACAAGCACGTTGCGCAGATGAGTAAATCAAATCGACCGTGGCGATAAGTTCGGCTTCTGCTGAGACGGGCTGGGATAAATATCCCCGATAATTAGGGTTTAATGGCGCTTTATCTTTTAACTGCAGCAATGTCTGCCAAACTACTGATTCTGCTGCCTGTCCGGCATCAAGCTGGCGTATTAGCTGGCTTTTTTCAGGCATTGATGCCAGTGACGCAGTAGGGAAAATAACAACAATGCAATATAAAAAGGAAGCCAGAAGGCTTCCTTTATGACTCACAGTTTTCATGTAGGTATTAGCTACAAGGTACTGTCACAGATTCCTGATAACGCCACATTTTATCTGTGCCGTAATCGGTAGACGAGCCGAATACACCGCCGCTTAATAAGTTGATGAAGAATGCGCCTTCAACTTCTTTATTAAGTGCTACGTCCGAACAATTAGCATCCTGCGCTACCAGTACTTTATCTTTGTTTTCTTTTTTGACTGTCACTACACCCGGTACGGTTTGATTCTGACCGTCTACCGCCACAGTGGTTTGTTGACCGTTAGATGTTGTAACGTTCATTTTGTAGTTATCTTCGGTGAGAATAGTGGCACATCCAGAGGTCAGTGCCGCAGTAGCGAGTGCTAGTCCGATTAGTTTTGCTTTCATTGAAGTCCCTTAATAATCAATCTGCCAGAAAAAAGGCGGCCTCAATATATAGTTTTTAAGAGGAATTGCAAATTCTAATTTTTTATTATGATCTTTTAGGTACGTTTATCGTAGGGCTGAATTTTAATGATATTTTTTAAGTTTTAATTAAACTTTTTTGAATGCTCTTGCCGTATTGAATTTAGACAGTGAATAGTCGGGCGTATCACGATACGCATCGATTCTTATTGTTATTCCTTCGTTTATCACTTTCTCATGGTGATGAGTTTGGCCCGCCACTGGACGGCGGGCTTTTTTGTTTTCTATGAATACGCACCGGCGGAGTACGTTAATTCATAGCTGTGACTATAAATTTCAAGAATGTTACCGAACGGGTCTTCCATGTAGATCATGCGAAATGGTTTTTCGCCAGGATAGTAATAACGTGGCTTCGGCATACGGCGTCTGCCTCCTGCTGCTTCAATCTTCTCTGCCAGACCTTCGACATCAGGATCCTGCACGCAGAAGTGGAAAATACCGGTTTTCCAGTACTCAAAGTTATTTTTCGGATTTTCCTGATTTTTAAATTCAAAAATCTCAACACCGATGCGATCACCGGTCGACAGGTGAGCAATACGGAATTCTCCCCATCCTGCACCAAAGACATCCGTACACATTTCACCAATGGCACTGTCGTCTTCTTCAATTTTTGTCGGTTCCATAATCAGGTACCAGCCAAGCACTTCTGTATAGAACTTTACAGCAGCATCTAAGTCAGGCACTGACAGACCGATGTGCGAAAACGTTCTGGGGAAGGGGGCTTGTTCACTCATAATATTGCTCCGGTATGTTGTAAATTCAGGAGCAAGGTTACGCCGATAAAGACAAAATGATAAATTATGGTTTTTTCTTATTTTGATAAATTTAAATTATGAAAATGAATCCGGTCTGGTTACATACATTTCGTGTGCTGGTGGAAACAGGTCACTTTACCCGTACCGCTGAAAAGCTGTTTATGACTCAGCCCGGGGTGAGTCAGCACATTCAAAAACTCGAGTCTGCCTGTGGTTTTCCGTTGATAAAACGCAACGGTAAAGCCTTTACGCTGACTATGCAGGGCGAGAAACTGTATACCTACGCTCAGGATATCGAAGATAGAGAGCAGCAAATGTTGATGCAGCTTGGCGCAGATGATCCGTACAGTGGCACCTGTCGAATCGCCTGTTCCGGCTCCAGCGCTATTCGCTTATATGCCAGATTATTGGAGGAGCAACAGACGTATCCGGGGCTGCGTATTCATCTGCAGGCCGCACCCTATCAAAGCATCCTTACAGCTATTAAAGATAATCAGATTGATCTGGGAATCGTGACAGAAAAACCGGACACATTAGGCTTTGAAGCCAGAAATATCGGCCGCGAAGCCATCGCTATTATTGTACCGGCAAGCCGACCGCAGGGTGCGCAGGCGCTGGCAGATTATTTGTTTGAACTGGGAATAGTTCGCCACCCCGACAGCGACTATTACACCAATTTATATTTAAGGCACAGTGAGTCGGATGATCTGCAAGCGGTGCCATTCAATAACATTCCCACACAGAGTTTTGTGAATCAGATTCATGAAATTCTGTTACCGGTATCAATGGGACTGGGCTTTACTGTATTACCGCGCAGCGTGTTGGATGCCAGCGTTTACAACGCCGCACTCAGTGTGATGGGAAACATTCCGCTCATTGAAGAGCCGTTGTATCTGGTTTACCGCAGTGACCGCGATTTACCGGCCCGGATACACACCCTTATTCCTGTGCTACAGGCGCAGCTGGGTAACGTGTAGGCACAAAAAAACGCTACCCGAAGGTAGCGTTGTGCTTACTTTCTGTTATATCACCGGTTCAGGGTGTCATGCCTGTGACCTGTCGATTAGCGCTCATCAGATGGCGCATAGCGTTGCAGCCAGTGCGCATAAGGCGCAGGCATTACCCATGAAGGTTGTTCAACGCCAAGTGTTTTGGCCGCAAAGTATGTCCAGTGTGGGTTGGTCAGATGCATCCGGCCTACCATGACCAAATCCAGCTGCTCTTTTTCAACGGTTTCATTGGCCAGTTCCGGTGTGTCCACACCCCAGGCAGTGGCGACCGGAATCTCTGCTTCGCGACGTACCCGCTCAGCGACAGGGGCGAGAAAAGCAGGCCCCCACGGGATATTGGCATCTGGGGTATTAAAACCTACACTCACACTGACAAAATCAGCGCCCCTGGCTTTAAACTGTTTAACCAGCTCAATAGATTCCGCCTGTGTCCGTTCATCCTCGCCATCATATTCAATCACACCAAAGCGGATGGTCAGCGGCAGATTTTCCGGCCAAACCTCACGCACTGCCTCTAAGGTTTCCAGCAGAAAACGACCACGGCCTTGCGCATCGCCACCGTACTCATCGGTACGGGTATTGGCATGCCTGGAGAAAAAGCTTTGCGCCAGATAACCGTGGGCGAAGTGCAGCTCCAGCCACTCAAACCCTGCGTCCAGCGCGCGTTTCGCCCCGGCGACAAAATCTGCTTTTACCCGCTCAATATCGGCTTTAGTCATCGCTTCAGGGGTACGGGGTAAGTTAGCACCAAAAGGCTCGGCTGAGGGACCAATAATCGGCCAGCCTTTGGGATCGTCTTCTGCCAGATGATCATCGCCATTCCACGGGCTGTTTGCAGAAGCTTTACGGCCTGCATGAGCAATCTGAATCCCGGCGACAGCGCCTTGGTCTTTGATGCGCTGAGCGATGTTGGTCAGGCCGGCGACATGTTCATCTTTCCAGATACCCAAATCTTCCGGAGAAATACGGCCTTCGGGTGAAACGGCTGTGGCCTCCACAATTACCAGTCCTGCGCCACCACGGGCGAATGACTGGTAGTTTGCTTCATGCCACTGGTTCACAAATCCATCCTCTGCGCTGTACTGGCACATGGGGGGAACAGCGATACGGTTGCGCAGGGTCACATCTTTTAGCGTAAATGTGTCGAACAATGCTGACATAAACAGGTATTCCTTCTTTATATTAATGAAGGCACTAAGCGCGGTTATTACTGGCGCTGTAGCCCGGTGATTTAAGGGGGCAAGAGATAACTTGCGATACGTACTGTAAATAAGGATGATTGTTCATATAAAAAATGAATGTTTTAAATAAAGCTATTCCAAATTATGAATATCGCGTCGAAAGACTTTAATCTGTTAATGTTGTTTACCGTGCTTTACGAGGAACGGAGCCTGAGCCGAGCGTCAGTGCGGATGAATCTGAGTCAGCCGGCGTTAAGCCATAAGCTAAAGAAGCTGCGAAATGAGTTTGATGATCCACTCTTTGTAAGAACAGGGCGCGGTCTGACACCTACGCCCAAAGCGGACATACTGGCTGAAGATGTATGCAGACTGGTGAAGTCTTTAGAGCGCTTTTATGTACGAAGCAGCGAAGACGATTTTGCGTCGCGCACCGACACGATTCGGCTATACTCCACGGATTTCATGGAGTTGATGCTACTACCACGGTTGATAAGGCGGGTCCAGGAGGTCGCGCCGAAGGTACGAATTGTGGTGCGTAATACCACTGGTGAGCTGCCGGCAAAAGCATTGGAAAACGGCGATTGTGATATCGCTATAGCCGGCTTCTTTACGCACCTGCCCAGCCACCTTTTCAGACAGGCACTGTCGCAATTCAGGTTTGTCGTGCTTAGCGATCGTCAGAATCAGTATTGGGGCCATGCCCGGACACTGACCAATTTTTTGCGTTGCAAACATGTGGTGACGACGCTGACCGGCGATCTTTTGGGTGTTATGGACAAAGCGCTGGAAAAGCAGGGGCTGAGCCGGCAGGTCGTAGCCGGTGCTTCAAGCTTTCTGACCTTGCCCTATGTTGTTAAAGACTCAGATATGTTGCTGACCTGTCTGGAACCAGTTGCCGTGCATATATGTGCTGCCGACCCGGCTTTTGAGATGCACGCAGCGCCGCTCGACATTCAACCCGCCCGTATTGAACAGGTCTGGCATCCCCGTACCCATGAAGATCCATTAAGAAAATGGATACGCAGTGAAATAAGTACCATCCTGGCAGAACATGCCCAAACCTGCGCACGTGCTGCCGACTAATAGTAAGGGGCTAGCGGCGGAGCTTATCTTTAATCGCCGTTAACTTTGCCTTGGAGTTATCACACCAGTAACACCGGGTGTCAGGCGCCATAACCAACGCGTTGACAAAGCAACGTTTTGCATCATCGAGCTGATTGGCTGCCAGGTAGGCTTCACCCAGACTGTCCCACAGGTTGCCATCATTCTCGAACAACTCAACGTTTAACGACAGCAATGCAATGGCCCGCGCCGGCTGGTTGACTTCCAGCAAAGCAAGACCGGCGCGATTTAAAACATAACGTTCCTGTGTCTGCGCCTCAAACTGCGCCTTGACCCGCTGTTTTAGACTGGCCGGCGTGCCCGTGAAGGAAACCGCATAGCGCAGAATCTCGGTGACCGGACCGGCAGCAAACGAGGGCGGATTAAACACATTATCGAACAGCATCAGTTCAATATTTTCACTAATGCTTGGTGTGCCCTGAACCATCGCATTTGAGGCGTAAATAATGGCCAGATCTTCTTCCTGTAACCATCTCAGGTCAAAATAGTAAATGCCGTTTGAACCATTATGACCGACCATCTTGGTGTCTTTGGGTGAGGCAAATACGCTCCAGCCGTAACCATATTTGATGTCTTTGTTATCGACATTCTGGCTGATATAGCCGGTCGTCAATCGTCCGACCTGTTCTTTATCCAGAATGACATGGTTACGCAGCGCCAGATACCAGTTATACATATCGTCCAACGAAGAAATCAGGCCGCCATTACCTTTCAGGCTCCAGGCAATTTTCTGATCAGTTCGATAGCGTGACAGGGTAGTGGGTACCTCAACGACACCAGCGCGATACCCCAGTGCCGCCTCGCCATCTTTGCTTTTACTTTGCAGGTAACCTGTGTGCTGCATGTCCGCCGGCTGAAATAAGCGCTCCTGAAGAAATGTTTCGTAGGATTGGCTGGTACTTAACTCAATAATACGGGCCAGCAGACTATAACCAACATTGGAATAGTGATACGTCTCACCAGGTTGACTAAGTAACTCCATGTTCATGACACGGGTAAAAAATTTATCTGTATCAATATGCGTGAAATCATCGATGCCTACTCCGCCCGGCAGTCCGGAAGAGTGTGTGAGTAGCTGGTGCACCGTAATTCGCTGCTTATCTTCAGGCACAGTGGGAAAATAGCGCGCCAGCGTATCATCCACACTCAGCTTGCCGTCTTTTTCCAGCAACAGGATGGCGGCAGCCGTAAACTGTTTGGTCACTGAGCCAATATCGAACAGGGTGGCTGTGGTAATCGGCGTTTCCGCCAGCCGATCTGCGTCACCATAGCCTTTTTTCAGGATGATTTTATTACCATCGGCAATGAGTACCGCGCCGGAAAAGCCGTTTTCAACACTGCGCGTCAAATGATTATCAATGCGCTCGATGGCCCATTCAGGAGGCGCTTCTGCAGCGGCGGTATGCATAAAACCGCCAAGACATAAGAGATAAATAAAGACATGAAAAATCCGTCTCATAAAAACATCCTAATAATGCGAATACAGAATAAGTATACCATAGCGCTGGTGATCAGCGTTGGCTAGACGGGCAACCAGAATTCGGCAATAAGCCCCTGCTCGGGATGATTACGTAACTCAATATCTCCATGGTGCCCGGAAATAATCCGGCGGGAGATCGCCAGTCCCAGCCCTGATCCAATGCTGCCCCGCGCTTTATCACCCTGAATAAAAGGTGAAAACACGTTCGCTAGGTTTTTCGCCGGTATACCCGGCCCGAAGTCCCTGACTTTACAATAAATCCGGCGCGACTTTTTATCAAAATAGCTGGTGATTGTAATTTTGTCGCTTCCGTAGCGAAATGCATTCTCAATCAGATTATCGAGCACCCGTTTAATGCCGATACGACTTAAGGTACTGGTGGGTAACTCACCCAGTTTGAGTGTGATCTGATGAGTTTCTTCAACATGTCTGGCCTGGGTCAGTTCATTGATCAAATCGTTTAAATCTGTAGGTTCGTAACGTGCTGATGAGTCTACGCGTGCATAATCAATAAACTGGTCAATGATGGCATTCATATCTTCGATATCATTGACAATGCCCTCCCGGATCCATTCGTTTTCCTGCGAAAGCATTTCAGTCGCCAGCCGAATCCGGGTCAGTGGTGTGCGTAAATCATGAGAAATACCTGCCGTCATCAGGGTGCGGTCGTTTTCCAGCTGTTTAATGCCCTGATTCATACGGTTAAAAGCGCGGGTCACTTCGATAATTTCCGCGCTACCCTGCTCTTCTAAGGGCGGCGGGAAGCGGCCTTTACCCACCTCCAATGCCGCTTTTTGCAAGGCATGCAAGGGCCGGTTTAATCGCCTTACAAACAACCAGCCGCCGACCACACTTAAAATACCTATTACCATCAGATATATCGTCAGTGGTGAGATGTCTGCATTTGCCCAGCCGGATAACGGGATCAGGATCCAGGTATCCGGCTGCGCTTTTAATGAAATCCACACCTGATATGGCTCGCCTTCTGCCGCATCATCAGCAGGTGTACTAATACGCACATCAGCACGCTGCAGCAACTGTTCAGACACCTGATTAGACATAAAGCGGTAAGGGGTCGCGCCGTCCAGACCCTGTTCGACGGCGGCATTCGTCGGAAGGATCTTAATTCCTGTCTGACGACTGAATTCAATCTGTTTACTTCGACTGGCATCAAGAATGTCCTGCGCCAGCATGCTTTGGACCTGCGTGGCCAGCAGACTGTTGATTTGGGCAGAGGTCGGCCGGATAAAGTAGTAGGTCACCGACAGGTAACTGACAACCTGATTAATCAGTAACAGCATACCAATCAGCAATACTGTCTGACCAAACGCACTTTTAGGTAAAAACCGCATTAATGGGTACCCGCTGGATTACTGTGCCTCACCATCGGGAACAAAAACATAGCCTAACCCCCATACGGTCTGAATATAGCGCGGATTGGCCGGGTCGGTTTCCAGCATACGGCGTAAACGTGACACCTGCACATCAATGCTTCGTTCAAGTGCACTGTAATCGCGGCCACGGGCCAGGTTCATCAGCTTATCCCGTGACAGCGGTTCCCGGGGATGCGTGACAAGGGATTTAAGTACGGCAAATTCACCGCTGGTCAGTGACAGCGGTTTGCCATTGTCGGTCATCTCCCGGGTGGCCAGATTCAGTTTGTAGCTGGCGAATTCGATCACCTGCTCACCGCGCGAGGGTGCGCCGGGCGCATCCTGTACTTTACGACGTAACACCGCTTTCGCTCGCGCCAGCAGTTCGCGTGGATTGAATGGTTTGGGCAGATAATCATCGGCGCCCATCTCAAGGCCGATGATACGGTCTACCTCATCGCCTTTGGCCGTCAGCATAATAATGGGAAGGTCACTTTCGCTTTGGCGCAAACGACGGCATATTGATAAGCCGTCTTCACCGGGCAACATCAGATCTAACACCATCAAATGAAAATTCTCGCGCTCCAGCAGGCGATTCATTTGTTCCGCATCCGCAGCGGTGCGCACCTGAAAACCCTGTTCAATGAGGTAGCGCTCCAGCAATCCGCGCAAGCGCATATCATCATCCACCACAAGAATTTTTGATGTTTCCTGACCCATTGTCGTTATCCTGATTTTTTCTTCACTATAACCAAAAACAGAGTCGGGACAAATGCCTGCCAGCACGTGATTGCTATTTTGAATGTTACAAATGTTTTCAGTGGTCTATAACAACAATGGTGATGTTAACAAAACCATCCCATAGCCGGCGCAGTAGGCCAGCAGTAAAAGGAGGCTGTATTTGCCATAGGTTGCAAATGTCAGGCCTTTCACTTTGCTCATGGTCACAATGCCAGCTGCCGATCCGATGATCAACAATGAGCCACCTACGCCCACGGCGTAGGTCAGTGCCAGCCACTGTGGTGTCGACATAACAATATCGGCTTTAAGCAGCGCGGCGGTGAGCGGCACGTTATCAATGGCTGCCGATACCATTCCCATCAGCATGTTGGCAAGCGCAGGCGGGAACCATTGATAAACCAGTAACAGCGCATCCAGCGCTTCAATATGCTGAAGCATGCCAACCAGCAGTAACACGCCCAGAAAGAACAGCAGCGTATCAAACTCGATCAGACGAATGTAATCAAGAATGGGGTCCTCATATTTTTCCTCGCCCATAAACGTCGCCACCAAAAACATGACTGCCATGCCCGCCAAAAACGACAGCATGGGCGGAATGCCAAAAAAAACATTACCCAGCAGCGTTAGCACAATGGTCGACAGGAAAATGCCCGCGATAACATAATCGACGGGGCGCGATGCATGTCGGGTTTGTTTGATTTTAACCGTGCCGTTAAGGCCGATACTCAGCAGCGATGCCAGCAGAAGCACCGCCGCAAAAGACGGTGCGATTAATGTCAGAAGCTCGGTGATTGTGACTTTACCCTGCAAAAAAATCATCAGCGTGGTGACATCGCCGGTGATCAGCGAGACGCCACCAGAGTTAACCGCAAACACGACCAGCACCGCAAAGCGCAGTGTTTGATGAAGCGGTAATCCTAAGGAGAGAACCAACGCAACCGAGACAAGGGTTGCGGTAATATTGTCGGCCAGCGATGAGAAGCAAAAACTGAACAGAGCAGTGCTGAAAAGCAGCTTTTTAAGCGAGATTTTCGCCGGCATCAGCAGATTGAGCATATTCTCAATCAATCCTTTGCGATTCAGATAAGCCACAAACGTCATGGCCGCCACCAGAAATAACCACAAGGTCGATATTTCGGTAATATTATGTTCCAGTGCCTCATGAACGGTATGTCGCTGTGCTGCCGGAGTCTGAATAAATAATAAAATCCAGGCCAGCGTGCCCAGAAACAATGTCGTTTTTGCTTTATTGACGTGGATAAGTTCTTCAAACACCACACCTGCCAGAGCAAGCAGTGCAATACCAATCAGAAGAAGATCGAACATAGATAGGTGGTCCGGTAGGTTGAACGCATGCAGTTTACGCGCGACACCGGGTAAAGACTATTCGCGCGCGATTAAATCGGGAATTTACAGGCTATAACGGGGCTAGCCCTTGATTTACATCAAGAATTTGTTAATCAACTGTGAGTTTTTATCTGAAATACCGAGTGGTTCAGTCGTCACTTATCCAGTCCATCTGATGACCGGCCCGGCGCTTTTTATCCAGAATATCTTCAATCAGTGGCGTAAGGATCAATTCCATGGCCAGTCCCATTTTTCCGCCGGGCACAACCAGCGTATTGATGCGGGACATAAACGCACCATCAATCATTTGCAGAAGATAAGGGAAGTCGACATTTTTCATCTCCCGGCGAAAGCGAACCACGACAAAGCTTTCATCCTGAGAGGGAATTTCGCGGGCACTGAACGGGTTGGACGTATCCACCGTGGGTACGCGCTGAAAGTTTACATGGGTGCGCGAAAACTGTGGTGTTATGTAATGAAAATAATCGTCGAGGCCTCTGACGATACTGCTCATCACCGCTTCACGGGAGTGACCGCGATCGGTCGTGTCCCTGACAATCTTCTGGATCCATTCAAGGTTCACAATGGGCACCATGCCAACCAGTAGGTCCACATGCTGGGAAACATCATTTTCTTCGGTTTTTACACCGCCATGAAGCCCTTCGTAAAACAGTAGATCTGTTTTTTCTGGCAGCGCCTGCCAGGGCGTAAATGTGCCGGGCATTTGGTTAAAGGGCACCGCATCATCAAAGGTATGCAGGTATTGTCTGAATTGTCCCTGACCTGACTGGCTATATTCATGAAACAGTGATTCAAGCAAATCAAAATCGTTGGCTTTAGGGCCAAAGTAGCTGATATGCCGGCCTTGTTCCTGGGCTTTGCGGATCTCAACTTCCATCTCTGGCCGGGTAAACCGGTGAAAACTGTCACCGCCTACAACAGCCGCATTCACCTTCAGATTTCTGAAGATGTGACGGATGGCATTTGTGGTAGTGGTCGTTCCTGCACCAGATGAACCGGTGATAGCAATTATTGGGTGTTTGACGGACATAACGTTGATTCTGCGTAGAGCCGGACTCTAGTTATAAGCTGGCAAGTCGTATTAATCAAGAGGGGGCAGAGCAACTAAGTATTTATACGATAAGTAAAAGACGTGCAAATTATGCGCAATGAAAGGCCAGCAAAGCGGGTGCGAAGAAAAGGCCGGCCACAATAGCCGGCGGCATAAATTTATTATTTTTCTGGCTGGCTCTCACGTGAAATAGCGCGATGGGCAATATCTGTCCGGTAGTACATGTCCTGCCAGTTGATCTTGCTTACCAGGTTATAGGCATTTTGCTGTGCCGCGGTAACGTTACTGCCTAAAGCCGTGGCGCACAGCACCCGCCCGCCGCTGGTCACTGCATTGCCATCTTTTAAAGCAGTGCCGGCATGAAAGACTTTACCGTCGAGCT
Source organism: Salinimonas profundi (assembly GCF_014750655.1). Taxonomy (GTDB): domain Bacteria; phylum Pseudomonadota; class Gammaproteobacteria; order Enterobacterales; family Alteromonadaceae; genus Alteromonas; species Alteromonas profundi_A. The sequence continues at coordinate 116,360 of NZ_JABBXD010000003.1, read as the reverse complement.
TTGCGGCATCATCCAGGCCGCCAATGACATCGCCCTTATTATAGCTGTCAGGGTATCCGCCCGCTGCCAGAACCACGCCCACCGCGGCCTGATCATCAAAGCTGATTGACTGGCCGGATAGCTGTTCATCACAGGCCGCAATACATAAGGAAACCAGGTCCGATTGCAAACGCATCATGATAGGCTGGGTTTCCGGATCACCGAAACGACAATTGTACTCGATGACCTTAGGCGTACCGTCGGCCATAATCATTAATCCGGCGTACAAAAAGCCTTTGTAAGGATGCCCTTCTGATGCCATACCCTCAACAGTAGGGATAATCACCTCATTCATAATACGCTGGTGGATGTCCGGAGTGACCACTGGCGCCGGAGAATAAGCGCCCATACCACCGGTATTCGGCCCTTTATCGCCATCAGCAGCGCGTTTATGGTCCTGGCTGGTAGCAAAAGGCAAGATATTCTTACCATCTACCATGACGATAAAAGAGGCTTCTTCACCATCAAGAAACTCTTCAATCACCACACGACTGCCTGCCTCGCCAAATGCGTTTCCTGCCAGCATGTCACGAATAGCGGCCTCAGCATCTTCAACTGTCTCAGCAACAATTACGCCCTTGCCCGCAGCCAGACCATCGGCCTTAACCACAATTGGCGCGCCTTTTTCTTTCACATATGCCACTGCCGGCTCAATCTCTGTGAAATTCGCATAATCGGCAGTGGGAATGGCATGGCGTGCCAGAAAATCTTTGGTAAATGCCTTTGAACCCTCAAGCTGCGCTGCAGCCTGAGTAGGTCCAAAGATCTTTTGTCCAGCTTTTTCGAACGCATCGACAACACCTGCTACCAGCGGCGCTTCGGGGCCTACAATGGTTAGCGCGACACTGTTTTGCTCTGCAAATTTAAGCAGTGCGTCAGTGTCAGTTACACCAATATCAACATTTTTGAGCTTGGGCTCGGTTGCGGTACCGGCATTGCCAGGCGCGACAAACACAGTGTCCACGGTTGATGATTGGGCAGCCTTCCAGGCCAGAGCATGTTCGCGGCCACCGCCGCCAATAACAAGTACGTTCATTAAAGCGTTCCGTTATTTATTTAGGTTTAACAAATTTGAGGGTCATACGATTGCTTTCGCCAATCGCCAGATACTTCTGTTGGTCTTCTTCACCCATCGCCAGTGTCGGAGGTAAGGTCCACACACCTTTAGGATGCTGCGCATTGTCCATTGGATTGGCATTAATGTCACTTTCTGCGTCCAGTTCAAAACCTGCCGCTTCTGCTGCCTCTACCACAAAAGACTGCTTCACATAGCCGCTTTTTTCCATCATGGCATCATCAGCAGATTCAGGCATTTTGTGATCAACCACACCTAACACACCACCTGGTTTAAGCGCTTTGTAGAAGGTTTTAAATGCCTGCTCAACGCCTTCCTGACCACTGTTCATGTACCAGTTGTGGACGTTGCGAAAGGTCAGAACCGCATCGGCACTGCCTGCTTCTGCGATATACATGGATTTGCCGGGGTGAAACGCCGTCAGTTCAACGTCGCTGTATACACCGCCATCTTTCATCTTACTTTTGAAGTTCTCAAGGGATTTTTTATAGTAATCGCGGGTATCTTCGTCGACATGAAAATGTGCTGCAATCAGTTTGCCGTTCTCGCCCACTACACCAGTCAGAATATCGGTATACCAACCGCCACCTGGCCAGATCTCAACCACTGTCATATCAGGCTCAATGCCAAAGAAGCGCAGTGTTTGCTGGGGGTTACGGTATTCATCCCGCACTGTCGCGTCAGCAGTACGATGGTCAGCTTTAATTGCGTCAGTAATTTCGTCTGCCAAAACAGGCTGAGTACTGAGCGCGAGCAAAGACGCGGCTACGAGTCGCAGTGTTGTTTTCATGGTTTTTCCTTAAATACATTTATGGTTAGGTGCCATGCCCGCAATTACTGCCTGTAGCGGACCATTAGGTAGAGTAACTTACTCTGGTAACGGAAAAAAGACAGTAGTGGGCCTTAAACCCACTACGCGTGCAAGACCAAAAATGTTTTAAAGGTTAGTGTTTAAAGTGACGCATGCCTGTAAACACCATGGCAATATCATGCTCGTCGGCGGCGGCGATGACTTCCTCATCACGCATTGAGCCGCCAGGCTGGATGACTGCCTTAATGCCTGCGCTGGCTGCCGCATCAATACCGTCTCTGAACGGGAAGAACGCATCTGAGGCCATTACAGAGCCAGCAACTTCCAGATTTTCATCTGCGGCTTTTATGCCGGCGATCTTGGCAGAGTACACGCGGCTCATCTGACCGGCGCCAACACCAATTGTCATACCATCCTTGCAATAAACGATAGCATTGGATTTTACGTATTTTGCCACTTTCCAGCAGAATAACAGGTCGCGTAACTCATCTTGTGTAGGTTGGCGTTTGGTAACAACGGTCAAATCGTCCATCTCCACCATACCAAAGTCGCGCTCCTGGACTAACAGGCCACCATTCACACGCTTAAAATCATACCCTTCGGTCAGCGTGCCATGCCAGTCACCGCAGGCAAGCAGACGCACGTTTTTCTTGGCAGCCACGATTTCCAGCGCCGCATCGTCTACCTCTGGGGCGATAATTACCTCAACAAACTGGCGGTCAATAATAGCTTTGGCCGTCGCTGCATCCAGGGTGCGGTTAAAGGCAATGATGCCACCAAATGCTGACGTAGGATCAGTCTTGAAGGCGCGGTCATAAGCTGCTTCTATATTTTCCCCGATGGCAACGCCGCATGGATTGGCATGCTTAACGATGACGCAGGCGGGTTCTTCAAACTCTTTTACGCACTCCAGCGCTGCATCGGTATCAGCGATATTGTTAAAGGATAGCGCTTTACCCTGTAGCTGACGGGCGGTTGCCACCGAGGCTTCCTGAATAGTGTTTTCAACGTAGAAAGCCGCTTCCTGATGACTGTTTTCACCGTAACGCAAATCCTGCTTTTTAGTCAGCTGCATATTGTAGGTACGCGGAAATTCACTGTGCTCGTGCTCGCAATCATCTTCGCATTCCATGCGGTCTATGCGTGCGCCAAAGTAGTTAGCAATCATGCCATCGTACTCGGCGGTATGCTCGAATGCTTTTATCGCCAGGTCGAAACGCGTTTCATAAGTCAGCGAGCCGTCGTTTGTATTCATCTGCTCTAACACACGGCCGTAATCGTCGGCGTTAACGACAATGGTCACATCTTTATGGTTTTTCGCGGCTGCACGCACCATAGTTGGTCCACCGATATCGATATTTTCGATGGCATCCTCTAATGTACAATCTTCGTTGGCAACAGTGGCCGCAAACGGATACAGGTTTACCACTACCAGATCGATAGGCGCAATCTCATTTTGTGCCATAACGCTTTCATCCTGACCACGTCGACCCAGAATGCCGCCATGAATTTTTGGATGTAGTGTTTTCACCCGGCCATCCATAATCTCAGGATGCCCTGTATGATCCGAGACTTCTTTAACCGGCAGGCCTGCCTGCATCAACAGTTTGGCTGTGCCGCCTGTGGAAAGCAGTTCTACGCCAGCCTGACTCAGGGCCTCTGCGAACTCAACAATACCGGTTTTATCCGAAACGCTTAACAGCGCGCGCTTGATAGGTTTGGGTGTTTGCATAGTGGTGTCTTTGCTACTTTTAAATCATTGAAACAAAAAGAGCACCGTTTTGAGGTGCTCTTCGGTGGGCCAGGCCCGTCTTTCTTAGTTCATGCCGTATTGCTTCAGCTTCTTGCGAAGTGTGCCACGGTTAATGCCCATCATGATGGCCGCGCGGGTTTGGTTGCCGCGGGTATAAGTCATGACTTCTTCCAGTAACGGCGCTTCAACTTCTGCCAGTACCAGTTCATAAAGATTATCGATGTTCGCGTTATCTAATTGCTTAAGATACTTATTTACAGCCTGCTTTACCGAGTCGCGCAGCGGCTTCTGAGCTTGAGTTTGAGAAGGTGTTGTTACTGTCGTAGTAAAAGGTGAAGTCACGTTTTGATCGAACATAATACATTCTTGCTCTATAAGTTAGTCATCATTATGCTGCAGGGGAAATCTGTCGGTTTTCCCGTTTCTGCAACGCTTGAAAATAATCGTCCAGGGCATCAAGCTGCAAATCAGCCTGCTCAATGCTGTTGAACGTTTTACGAAACTGACGTTCCTTATCATGCTCCGCGAGATACCAGCCAACGTGCTTTCGGGCTATACGAACGCCCGAAATATCGCCGTAAAAAGCATGCACATTGGCGACATGTTCATGCAACACCTGATGCTGTTCAGACAGCGGTGGTGCCTCCAGTGTTTCACCAGTTTCAAGAAAATGCTGGATTTGTTTAAAAATCCAGGGATTTCCCTGTGCACCACGGCCTATCATCACACCATCTGCTCCGGTGTAGTCCAGCACGTCCCGTGCTTTTTGGGCGCTGGTTATGTCTCCGTTAGCAATGACGGGAATAGAAATCGCCGCCTTTATCTTTCGGATCGTGTCATACTCAGCATAGCCCTTGTACATACAGGCGCGCGTTCTGCCGTGAACAGCCAGCGACTGAATGCCGTTTTGCTCTGCAATTTGTGCAATATCTACACCATTGCGATTGTCCGTATTCCAGCCAGTGCGAATTTTCAGCGTGACAGGGACATCTACCGCTGCCACAACTGCTTTTACAATAGATTCCACTAAATCGGGATATTGCAATAACGCTGAGCCAGCCAGCTTTTTATTCACTTTTTTTGCAGGACAGCCCATATTGATGTCAACAATCTGTGCGCCATTATCGACATTAAACCGGGCAGCCTGCGCCATGAGTTCAGGGTCGGCACCGGCGATCTGAACAGACCGGATGCCTTCCTCACCGCTATGATCCATGCGATGCATCGATTTAGCGGTATTCCATACTTTAGGATTGCTCGATAGCATTTCAGAAACCACCAGACCTGCGCCCATTCGACGACACAACTGTCGGAATGGCCTGTCGGTGACGCCTGCCATCGGCGCTAACATCAAATTGTTATCCAACTGATAAGGACCAATCTGCATCATTAACAATCCAAAATTGAATGGAATTTGAACACTTGGCTAAAACGGGGCGCTAAGTTTACGCATTTTGACCACCCTTGAAAAGGCTAAAATTCACACAAAATTTATCGCTGAGGGCTTGACAGATTTCGTCGGATTTGCGTTGAAGCCCCTGACTGGCAAGGGTTAAGTGCTGATTGCGCCGCGATTGCTCACGACGCTTTTTCTAACCAGGCCAAGCAGTTAAGCGTACTTCGTCCCGCTCACTCTGGCCCAGTCGCCGTCAATTTGACTGGCCTCAAGACGAAAATCAGACTGGTAAGCGCTTTCAATTTTTTCCACCTGCTCTGCCAGAATTCCTGACAGGACGAGCTTTCCACCGGGTTTACAGAAGGCAGAAATCACCGATTGCAGTTCCAGGAGCGGACCGGAAAGTATGTTTGCGGTGACAAAATCGGCTTCAAGCGAGGGTTGTTCGTGCGGTAAATATACCTCCAGACGGTCTGAGACATTGTTGCGTCTGGCATTTTCTTCGCTGGCCTGTAACGCCTGCGGGTCGATATCAATGCCTATCACACGTTTTGCGCCTAACTTCAGTGCTGCCAGTGCCAGAATGCCGGAACCACAACCAAAATCGACAACCGTTTTGTTGCTCAGGTCCTGACTGTCCAGCCAGCGCAGACACAAGGCGGTGGTTGGATGCGTGCCGGTACCGAAGGCAAGACCCGGATCCAACATAACGTTGACAGCGTCTTTATCCGGCACTTCCCGCCAGCTAGGGCAAATCCACAGACGATCGCCAAACTGCATGGGATGAAAGTTATCCATCCATTCTCTTTCCCAGTCCTTATCTTCAAGTGGATCTAACTTATAGGTGAAGTCAGGCCCGAGAATTTTGGACTTTGCCAGCCTGTTCAACACACCTTTCATATCGTGGGTTGCATCAAACAAGCCCACGACCTGGGTGTCCGGCCATAACATCGTTTCACCCGGCTTGGGCTCATACATGGGCGTGTCTTTGGCATCTAAAAAAGTAACGGCTTGTGCGCCATTTGCTGACAGCATTGTTCCAACCTGCTCAGCATAATCTGCGCTGGTTTCTATGCGTAGCTGTAACCAGGCCATAATTATTCCTGTGGATCAGTATTTGGGCGTATAATAACAGGTCAGCGCCCCCGCTAAGCAAATCAATTTACCTGAGTATGGGGACAGGGCTTTATTAATTGCTGCAACCCTGATACAACGTATATTTTTACGCCGCCTCAAAAGGTCTTATCAGCATTATTATGTTCAGGTTTCTGCTTTTAATGCTTCTGCTCATCAGCGTCCCACTTCAGGCTCGCCAGATCGATGTGGTGGCGGGTTGGAACAAGCCTCCCTATATTGTAACCAGCGATAATTCAGGGTTTGAAATAGAGCTTACCAGGAAAATCCTCGCGCGCCTGGGGCATACGCTCAATCCGGTTTATGTGCCTTTTGGCAGAACGCTTCGTCAGCTTAAAAACGGGCGAGCTGATATTGTTTTAACGGTGAATATTTCTCATGAAATAAGTGCTGAATATCTCACAGATGAATATGTGACCTATCAAAACTCGGCAATCTCATTGGCATCAAGACAACTCGAGTTACGCTCAGTTAACGATTTGAAAGATTATACAATACTGGCCTTTCAAACGGCGCGCCGCGTGTTAGGGGCCGATTTTGCTAAAGCGACGGGGGAGCATCGTGGTTACCTGGAAATTGCTGATCAGGGGCGGCAAGTCAGAATGCTGTTACTGGGCAGTGTGGATGTGGCAGTGATGGACCGGAATATTTTTTCCTGGTTGCGTAGTCAGTTACCGCCGGCTCAGCAAAAAGATGTGCGTATCCACAACTTATTTAAACACACCGCTTATCGGGCTGCCATAGCAGACAAAACGCTCAGAGAAGGCTTTAACAGAGAACTTAAAGCGATGATGAAAGAAGGGCAGTATCAGGCGCTGGCTGACAAGTATCGTTTAGCGATCACGCCAGCTTCCGGAGATTACAGTCATAAAGCCAGCTCACTATTTCCGGGGACAGCAGAAGGTGACGATGAGCCGGTTTCTGCAAACATGCTCATCAGACAACAACGGTCAAACTGAAGCAGCTGGCTGAAAGATTAGCCGGGACGCTTGACCCACGCGCTGCACCAACCATCTACATTAACCAGTTTACCGGGGAAGATGGCACAGGGGCGTTCACTTTTTCCCTCATCTCCCTGAATGTACATGCAGTTTCCACACATTGACCCATCAACCGAAGATTTCGGCGTATAGTTCAACGCCTTGGCCGTGGGGTCGTCTTTTTTCAGCAGCTCCTGAGCATTTGCCCTAAGCGCTATGCCGCCCAACGTCATACCAATCAGCGAGGTGCCTGCCATGCGTAAAAAGTCACGACGATTAACACTTTTCATCTGGTTACTCCGGTTAACGAAAATGAAAATGATTCGTTTTTATCTTATGCGATAAACACAAAAACCTGCCCCTAAGGGCAGGTTTTCAGTGTGCGTCACTTGCGCAAGGACCAATACCTGTGCAATAACGCCGTCATTAGTTTCATAATCAGTGTACGCCCATTTTAATAAAAATGCAGGTGTTTTTATTAAGCTTGGGGTTTACCGCTTAAAAACGACTCAATGCCTAGGGTTTAGCGTACGGATAGCGTTCGATTTTCCGGATAGCATGGTAAGTATCCAACCCCGTTACTGCTGCTACGTTTAATGTATCTAAATCTACCTGACCCGCCGACGTAATCGCGCTTTGGTCAATCCAGACGGCGGTAATTTCACCTATCACCAGTTGCGTATCATTCAGCTTGATGGGAACAATCTCGGCCAGCTTCATAGCCAATTTCACCGGACTACTTTGAACAAACGGAGCGTCAAAATCATCGGCGTACCAAGGGGGAAACCCAGCGGCTTCAAACTCACTGACTTCAGAAGGATAGCGGGCGGAAGTCTGGTGCGCTGCCTGGGTCTGATGTGCGCCGACATGATTGATCGTATAGATACCGGTATGCTGAATATTTTCCAGCGTATCTCTGGTAACGGTGTGGGGGCGCATAATCATTCCCAACAGCGGCGGATGTGCGCCTATGTGCACCACCGATGACACGATAGCGAGGTTTTCCAAATATCCACGGCGCTTGCAGGTACCAATCAGATTCGCGCTTTTCACACCGGACAAACTATTGATGAAGGCAGCGCGAAAACGCTTCTCCATCTGCTCAATATCTTTGCCGGTGATGCAACGTTCAGTCATTTTCGCGCTGAACCTCAACGGACAGTGTGTCGCCCTGTCCATGTACTGTCATCTCAATAGGCTGACAACAGACCTGGCAATCAACAACCTGCATATGGCCGGAGTCATTGATCTCATCAATTTCAACCTCATTGGGTTCCATACAGTACGGACAGTGAAATGTGGCGGGTGTAGCTAAACTCATAATTATCCTTTGCGATGCCGGTTATCGGGCTTGTTAAATACGGATCGTTTACGGCGATGGATTGGTATACATACCAGGGGACCGTAAACGGGAGACGGTATGAGTAAACGACTGGCAACTGGCTACTGCCCGCTGTGCCATCGCTACACACGGCTAACTTTTCACCATCTAATTCCTAAAAAAATGCATCGCAGAAACTATTTCAAAAAGCACTTCTCAAAGGCAGAGCTAAATAACGGAATTGCTGTTTGCCGCAAGTGCCATGACGGGATCCACCGCTTTTATTCAGAGATGGAGCTGGCAAAGGAATTAAATACTCTCACCCGGTTAAAGGAGGATGAAAAGCTGGCGCGACACTTCGAGTGGGTCGCTAAGCAGACCATACAACTTTAGCGTTAATTTTGACTGCATTGATTGAGAAAGTATCTGTATAAATATACACTGTCAGCGTGTCCAAATGCTGTGTTGTGATGATGCGAAAAACCCTTCCTGAGCGCTATTACCTTGACCACTTTCATGAATTTTTGCGTTTTTTTGATGGAGAAAGCGCCGGCTTACTATGTGAGTCGAGCCGTGCGTTCATCAACGCATTCAGAGAACTGGATGACAACAAGCAATGTATCGTCGCCAGAGCTGCCAATCGCAAATATGCACTGATAAACCGGACGCACTTTAATTATGAAGAGATTTTTCAGCCGCAGCAGCAATTGACAGAACTGGAAGAGGACGGCTGGTTTGCGCCAGCGGAAAATGTCTCGGTTCAGGATTTTGCTGGTGTGGTAACAAAAAATGATTTGCTGGCCTATCTGGCCGCCTATCCGGTATCTCAGCGGCTTAATCATTTGAAAAAAGCAGAGCTGGTTACCTTATTGTTTGCGCAGATTAATCAGTATGGCTGGCCACAGACACTGCCTCAGACTGACTATTTGCTTAAAACCTTCGAGCCCAGTCTGCGTTATTTGCTGTTTCTGTATTTTGGCAACACAAAGGGCCGCCTCAATCAATTTTCCATGCGTGACCTGGGTGTGATGCGCACTCGCTCGGACGCGACAAGCACGCAGGCGCGATTTGCCACGCTTGAGGATGCCCAGGCGGCGTTTTATTTTGCCAGTGCGTTGGATGAAATGCCTTACTGGCAGGGTGAAAAACTGGTACAGATGGCGAACGATGACTGGCCTGAAACAAGCTCGGTTGCCAGTGAAACGTACGCTGAAAAATACCTCTTTAAATTGGGCTCTCGCTTGCTGCCTGCCGATCGACACCTGGCCTTGAAGGTATTGAAGCTGGCGCCAGGGGATGCTGCACGTGAAAAATGGATACGAGAGATATTCAAAGAAGATAAAACACTGGCTAAATCAGCGCTTGAAGCAGTAATAGACAATCCATCTTCTGACTCTCAACTGGCTTTTGCTGAAGATTTTTACGCCCGGAAGTTTCATAAAAAACGCACCGGCGCGCTCACTGATATGCTGCGAAACTCGAGCAAAATACTTCAACTTGATATCAGCCAAAATCAGCATGTGGAGCGAGGCGTCATTGCCTGGTACAAGCGCCATAATGTTACGGCGTGGCGAACAGAAAACCGGTTATGGCGAACATTGTTTGGTCTGACGTTCTGGACACAATTGTTTGAGCAGGACCAATTGGTCACCGAATTTGATCGAAGACCGCAGAGTCTCAGGTATAACCGTTTTTACGACACCTTTTCTGAGTCTATAGACAGGCTGCTGGATAGCCTTAAAACGCCTGATGCGTTGCTTCAGCATGTAACCAAACAGGCCGCTACCCACTATGGTAAGGTCAACAGTGTATTTATGTGGCGGGCCAATCAGCTGGATACCGTAAAAGCGTTGCTTGAGCATGGTCCGTTTGAGTCAGTTAAAAAGCTGCTGAAAATGATGGCACAGGATTATGCCGGCCTATCTGATGGTTTTCCCGATATTATGGTGCTTGAGAATGATCAGCTTCGGTTTGAAGAGATCAAAGCCCCCGGGGATGTATTGCGTCGTAATCAGCTGGTGTCTGTTCAGCGTTTGCAGCGCGCTGGTTTCACTGTTCATATCACGCAGGTAGACTGGTTTTCTGATCCTCAACAGCCTTATGTGGTGGTGGATATAGAAACCACCGGCGGCAATAACGGCTATCATCGCATCACTGAAATCGGCATGGTGAAAATGGTCGGCGGGGAAATAGTGGATAGCTGGCAGTCGCTACTTCAGCCACAACGGCATATTCCCTCATCAATCACCCGGCTTACCGGCATTTCCAACGAGATGGTGGCCGAGGCCCCGCTGTTTAGTGACATCGCCGATGAGGTTGATACGTTCACGGAAGATTGTGTCTTTGTGGCGCACAACGTGAATTTCGATTACGGCTTCATTAAGCAGGAATTTGCGCGCTTAGAGCGCGACTTTAAACGTCCGAAGCTGTGTACAGTGGTACAAATGCGCCGAACCTATCCTGGTCTGCCATCCTACTCGCTGGCTTCACTGACTCATCACTTCGGTATTTCGATGGCACAGCATCACCGGGCGATGTCAGATGCGCGCGCAGCAGCAGAACTGTTAAATCTTATCCATGAACGCACTTTCGCCTCGCAAAACAAGTAAACTACAACGGCTTGTTTTGAATGGAGTTGCGGTATGAATGATACGCTTGACGACGTCATGCGCTCTCGCATTATTGAGATGGCGTGGGAAGACAGAACACCCTTTGATATTATCGAAAGTCGCTTTGGATACAGTGAAAAAGACGTCATCCGCTTAATGCGTCGTTCCTTAAATCGTCGCGCGTTTGAAAACTGGCGTGCACGGGTATCTGGCAGAAAAACCAAGCACGCTGCACTGCGTTCCGACAAGATCACCCGGGGGTATTGTCGCTCACAGTATAAGCCGCAGGGCGCGGGGTAGGTTTACTTATCTTTAGGGAAACGGTTACGGTTGTCCACAATGGCGGGTAACATCAGGGAAGTAATTTGCTGACGCCAGGGCGTGGGAAAGATACGTGTCTTTTGGCTTGCCATGATACGTTGAGTTTGCTCAATAATGTCCAGCATAGTCCGATAACGGCAATCATTTTGTGTAATGTAGTCGACGTCGCTAAGAATTTTATCAAGTAGGTCAGAAGCTGCGGTATGGCTGTTTTGACGCAGGTAGCCAATAATCTCTCGTCGGACATAGGCCTCCCACTCGGCGCGGTAACTGTCTGAAATCCGCTCAGGAAAGTGCTGCAAATCCGCAATATCTTGCTCAAGGTTACTGATATCTTGTTTTTTATCAAAGAGAAGCCGGAGTGCGAAAAGCACATCAAGCGAAAGCCGCTCAATGGGCAGTTGTTGTTTTAGCTGGCTGACAGTGTTTGTCATATTTTTTGTTTCACACTGGACAGTTGTCTGCGACAACGTACATCAAAATTAAAAAAACGTAACCGGACGTCATGAACTCCTGTCAAAGGCGCCCCGTAACTAATGATGCACTGTAATAGTGTGTACGCGTTCTTGCTACTTGGCCCGTCATCTTGGCGGGCCTTTTTTTTAGCCTTTTTCTTATATCTGTCGGCATTTGAAATAGTAAACGCTCGAAATACTCAACAAGATCAGTATATAAAATCGTGTCTTGCCAGCAGTCTTGCAGTAAAAGTCGATGAATAAAAACGATTACTGTGAAGATGACGTTGAGGGTGAAATTTGTTGCTGCAAGTCGATCAGAGGTTGCTGACTGACTTTTAAAAAGCCGCCCTGCGGACGGTCAAGGTCAATAATCAGTGTGATTACGGCTGCAAGTACGCCAATAAGAACAATTGCGGTCACTGGACTACGTCGTCGGGTCAATCCGGCATTATAGCCCACCATGCCCATTGTCAGCATGGAGCCTAACAGCAGCAAAATAACGATGGTCGCCGGTACGCGTGAGTAAATACCGGCAGCAATGCGTGTTTCGTGTAAATCAATAGTGTCGTTTAGCGATTCAATATATAAGGCGAGAACCGGCGAGTGTGGGTTATTTTTGGCAAGCTGCTCTGCGGTACGCCAAAGCTCTTCATGCAGCACAACAGATTGTGCAATTCTGCTGCTCACCTCATCGGTGTCGCCTGAACCTGTACGCAGTAAAACGTACTCTTCGATAAACTTACGTGAAAGCAGAGCTTCTTTTTCTGGCAGGTATCCGGCGCGCAAATAGGTTGTGCCGATGGAGTTGGCTTCTTCTAAAACCAGCGCATGACGCTTATGAAATCGATCAGATGCCATACCCATCGTAATTGCCAGCAAAAACGCCATCAGCGACAGCAAAGAGCCTACTATCATGCCTGTCGGCCCCTCTTTTTCCTCCGGGGTGCGCTCCTGCCACCATCTGCCGTAGCGATATCCCAATTCAAACACCAGCAGCGCAATGAGTGTGATAACAATAAAGATAGCAATAATAGTCAGTGAATCAGTAAGTTGCTGGAATCTGTTCATTGGCGGGCTCAGCAAACAATACGGTATATACAGGGTGAGACGTTGAGAAAAGAGTCAGCCAGCCGCAGCGAACCGGGGTAGAAAATGCTGCTGAAACGGTATGTCATAAGGGTGTCCTAATCTGCTCAAAAATGTGTGAACACAGACAAACACCGTTCTCACTATAAGTGTATCACTTAAAAAAAGAAGTGCGCTTTTTTGTCGTTGGTAGCATGTTGGTAAAAATATAAAAAGAGCCCGCTTTCACAAGCGGGCTTTTTAGAAGGTAGCATGATTCAGGATATACCCAGTTTCTTTTCCAGATAGTGGATATTAGTACCACCTGCGAAAAAGTTTTCATCCGCCATGATTGAACGCTGCAACGGAATATTGGTTTTTATGCCATCGATTACCAGCTCGTCCAGTGCATGACGCATACGGGCAATGGCCTCGTCCCGGCTCTCGCCATAGGTAATGAGTTTGCCAATCATTGAGTCATAAAATGGCGGGACTGAGTAACCGGCATATATATGTGATTCCCAGCGTACGCCCAAACCGCCCGGTGAATGAAACATGTTGATGTTTCCGGGGCTGGGGATAAACGTTTGCGGATCTTCAGCGTTAATTCGACATTCAATAGCATGTCCGCGGATTTGAATCTGGGACTGGTCTATCGACAGTGGCTGACCGGCGGCGATACGCAACTGCTCCTTGATTAAATCCACTCCGGTGATCATTTCTGAAACCGGGTGCTCAACCTGAATACGGGTGTTCATTTCAATGAAGTAGAACTCGCCGTTTTCATACAAAAACTCAAATGTACCAGCCCCGCGGTAGTTGATCTCGACACAGGCGCGACGACAACGGTCACCAATTTTGCTGCGCATTTGCTCAGAAATACCCGGAGCCGGCGCTTCCTCAACCACTTTCTGGTGACGACGCTGCATTGAGCAGTCGCGCTCACCCAGGTGAATAGCGTTGCCCTGGCCATCAGCCAGTACCTGAATTTCGACATGGCGAGGGTTTTCCAGGAATTTTTCCATGTATACTGTCGCATTACCGAAGGCAGCACCCGCTTCAGCCTGAGTCGTCTCGATGGCAGAAATCAGCTCAGACTCTTTTCTTACCACGCGCATACCACGACCACCACCGCCGCCGGCAGCTTTAACGATGATCGGGTAGCCAATACGCTTGGCAATACTCTTATTTTTGTCTTCGTCATCGGTCAGCGGACCGTCAGAGCCGGGTACACAAGGAACGCCGGCTTTTCTCATGGCATTAATAGCAGAAACTTTATCGCCCATTAGATTGATCGTCTCGGCTGTAGGACCGACAAAGATAAATCCGCTTTTTTCTACCGCTTCGGCGAATTCGGCATTTTCAGCTAAAAACCCATAACCCGGGTGAATCGCTATTGAGTTTGTGACCTCTGCCGCCGCGATAATGCGGGGAATATTCAGATAACTTTCCGTTGCAGATGCGCCACCGATACAAATCGACTCATCGGCGAGTAACACGTGTTTTAAATTTTTGTCTGCGGTGGAGTGCACCGCGACCGTTTTGATGCCCAGTTCTTTACAGGCACGCAAAATCCGAAGCGCGATTTCACCGCGATTTGCGATTAATACTTTATCTAACATTTGGCTGGCCTGCTTATTCGATGATGAACAGAGGTTGCTCGTACTCAACCGGCTCCTGATTCTCTACCAGAATGGCCTTCACCACACCGGCTTTATCAGCTTCAATCTGGTTCATCATTTTCATGGCCTCAATAATACACAGCGTATCACCGACGTTAACGGTCTGACCGACCTCTGCAAAAGGTTTTGCGGTTGGCGAAGACGCGCGATAGAAAGTACCAACCATCGGCGATTTCACCTGATGACCGGGCAGAACATCATCTGCGGCGTCCTGAGCAGGAGCGGCAGGCGCAGCAGGTGGCGCACTTGCCGGCGCTTGTTGCGGAGCCGGTGCAGCTGGTAATGTGTAGCTTAACGGCGCTGCGTTGGCGCTGGGTCCGCGGTGAATACGTACGGACTCTTCACCTTCAGTAATTTCAAGTTCAGCGATGCCAGATTCTTCGACAAGCTCAATGAGCTTTTTGATTTTTCTAATATCCATGTTCTGTCTCTGTTTTAATAATCTTTAAGTGTGAGATTGGTGCAATGCGGTAAGCGCCAGGTGATACCCCTGCGCGCCCAGGCCGGCAATCACACCTTGCGCAATGTCTGAAAAATAAGAGTGCTGCCGAAACGGCTCGCGTGCATGAATATTGGAAAGATGCACTTCGATAAACGGAATGCTGACACTCAACAGAGCGTCACGAAGCGCAATGCTGGTGTGCGTAAATGCCCCGGGATTAAAAATAATCGCGTCAGTATTACCCATCGCGTCATGGATACGGTCAATCAGCGCATGCTCAGCGTTCGACTGAAAATGCGATAACGATACAGACAACGCCGCTGCATCTGACTGCAGTGCCTCTACAATCTGTTCCAGCGTTTGCTGGCCATATTTGTCTGGTTCACGTTTTCCCAACATATTCAGGTTGGGGCCGTTCAATAACAAAATATCCATTAAAATGCTGCTATCTTTCCAAAACTAACCTGATAAAACCCATATAAGCAGAATTTGCAAAGGGTTGCACGAAAAAAAGCCAGTTTTAGGTATGCTCTTATTTACTTATGGCTGATTATAGAGAATGTTGTGTGTTTCGCAGCAAAATACTGGTCTAATCAGGTAACTTGCTGACAAGTTTGCTCGTCCGATAAACTTAGTTGGGCAAATTTTTATCACTTGAGGCAAAGGTAAAGGGAATCGTTTGATGGCGGCCTTTCGCGGTTATATGGTACACCGCGAAATGCAGGTGAGGCGTGGTCGAAAAGCCAGTGTTGCCGGAATAACCGATTACATCACCCGCCTTGACGGTTTTCCCCAGTGAGGTTGCAACACCGTGCTTTTTCAGGTGGTAATATTCCCCGACCGTATTATCAGCATGCAGGATGGCAATAAAGTTAGCGTCATCTGCAAATGACTCATCCGGCCCACCCGTCTCACTGCTGGCTTTAATATCAATAACCTGTCCGCCGCGTGCTGCATGAACGGGGGTGCCCACAGGCGCCGCAATATCTACGGCATATCTGGAGGCGCCCGTGTGTGAAAACGCACCGCCAAAACCCTGAACAATAGTGAAGTCTTCTGCCGGTTTGAGGGGGAACTGATAGCGCACCGTATCATCATGTTGCGCATTCAACGTGCCCGGTGTCCACAATACCCGCATACTGTGCCAGAAATGACCGACTCCCGAAGTGGTACCAATGATGACAGGTTCATCCTGTGTCAGCGCCACCGTAACCGGGCTTGCAGTAACACCCCGGGTCAGTGTGACCACCACTGGGTGAGGACGGGTGCGCTGCACTGAGACCTCTGCGCTGTCTTCATCAACGGTAAAACAAAACCAGTTTGCAAAACAGGCCGGTGTGGCGGCGTGTGCTGTAAATGAGAGCGAGCACAGTGCGCTTAACAGTGCAATTACCAGCCTGTTTACTGTCTTCACACGTCAGGCTCTCCGAGTGTTTGTCTGACATGTTCTGCGAATGTCTCGCCGCTCATGAATCCTGCAACGCGCGCCTGCGTCAGTTCATTACCCGAGGTATCAAAAAACAAAATGGTCGGCAGCCCTAATACCTCGTACCGACGCATAAAAGCGATATCCTCGGCGTTTTGTGCGGTCAGATCGATTTGCACCATGACAGTATTTGACAGGGCGTCAACCACCTCTGGATGAGGAAAGGTATATCTTTCAAACTCTTTACAGGCGACACACCAGTCAGCATACAGATCCACCATGACCGACTTACCCTGTTTGCTGGCCTGCGCCACCTGAGATTCCAGTTCCTGTACATTGGTGACCTGCACAAACTCAGGGTGCGATTCCAGTGCCGTGGTGGTGCTGAAAAACGTGTGATAAACGAGCATCGCACTACTGAACAGGCCGGCGAAAATAATGAAGGTACGCACGCCTTTGCCAAAGCTGGCACGGGTGGTAGCGTTGATGACCCAGAAATAACTGAATAGGGATAACCCAAGTACCGCCCACAACAATACTGACAGCGTTGAGGACCACAGACGTTCAATAAATACAATGGCGACCGCCAGCATCATAAAGCCGAACGTCACCTTGACCACATTCATCCAGTTACCTGCTTTAGGCAGAAGTTTGCCACCTGTTACACCAAAAGCAATAAGGGGTATACCCATACCCAGGCTTAAAACATACAGCGAAATAAAGCCTAAAAACACGTCGCCGCTTTGCGCAATAAACAGCAGGATGCCTGTTAACGGTGCGGTGGTGCAGGGCGAGGCAATTAAGCCTGAAAGAGCGCCCATGATAAACACGCCGGCAAGGGTGCCACCGCGTTGGCGAGTGCTTAGGGAATTAAGACGGGTTTGCCAACTGGAGGGCAGCTGCAGATTAATAGCGCCGAACATCGCCAATGCCAGAAACACAAATATACCGATAAACAGCCACAAGATGACAGGGTGCTGAAGAGCTGCCTGAAACTGGACGCCCGCTAATGCCACGACAATGCCCAGCAGTGAGTAGGTCAATGCCATACCCTGAATATACACCAGACTCAGCCACAAACTGTTGCCCAGCGTCGCCTGCTTGCCTTGTCCGACAATAATGCCAGACAGGATCGGATACATGGGAAACACACAGGGCGTAAACGCCAGACCAATTCCCAGCACCAGAAAGATACCTAGCGTCAGCCACAGGTTATCATCATCGGCTAATCGGTCAGCCAGATCAAACTGTGAGGATGCCCGTGAGGATTGCGAGTTTGCAGGTGAAGTGGTTTCACCGACGGCCTCCAGATATAAGGTTTTTATTTGCGGCGGATAACAAAAACCGGCGTCGGCACAGCCCTGAAATCTCAGTTTCACTGCAGCATCTGACGGGGCGCGTTGGATAGGGACACGCAGTGTCACTTCATCGTAGTACACCTGCGTAAGGCCGAAGAACTCATCTTGCTTGTCTTTACCATCGGGTAGTTCAGGTTCGCCCAATTGCGCCTGCGAGGAAGTAACGGAGAACTGATGCTTATAAAGGTAGTAACCTGGCTCAATAGCAAAGGTGATCTGTAACACATCATCCTGCTGCCTGAAATCGAACTGAAAGGCTTGCTCTACCGGCAGAAACTCAGGCTCATCGCTGAACGGATCAGAGAATGACTGATCGGGAATTTGTGCCTGCGCATTGCTAAAAAGCAAGGCAAAAAAGCACAGCATTATCACGCTGACTGCGCGCGCTGCATTCATACATCTACTCCATAATTTTATTCAGGCCGGTTTGCTCAGCGACCCAGCTGCCGTACTCTTCACTGGCAGTGACATCATTGATCACTACCCATTCGGGAACATCGTATGGGTGTATTTCACTGACACAGGCAAAAGCCTCATCCACAACGTGGCGTGCTGTTTTAATCAGTAACTGACACTCATTATCCACCTCCACCTTGCCTTTCCACGCATAGGTAGCAGTAACACCGGGAAACTGCTTTACACAGGCTGCCAGTTGCTTTTCCACCAACGCCGATGCGATTTTTTGCGCAGTCTGGGCGTCGGGCGTCGTAGTAAATACAAGACAAAGTGACATCATGTTCTCCCTGTTGACCGGATCTGATAGCGTATTCTTACAAAATATAATGCGCAGAAGCGAACAAATCGTCAAAAAATACGGTTATTTAGCGTTTGTGGACAGTTATCTGGCAAGATAGTGCTTGAGTTAATACCCCATCACCCAAACTTACTTTGCGTAGGTTATTAATTACGAGGAAGCGATTTGCGAGTCTTATTTTTATTATTTGCCATCATGCCAATTATCGAGATTGCCCTGCTGGTGCAGGTCGGTGGAATTATTGGTGGGTGGAATACCATTGCGCTGGTGATCCTGACTGCACTTATCGGTTCTTATATGGTGCGTCGCGAAGGGCTGGCAACACTGCAGACCGCACAGGCAAAAATGCAGCGCAATGAAATACCTGGCAACGAGATCGTTCAGGGGCTGATGCTGGTTATTGCCGGCGTGCTGCTGGTTACACCCGGGTTCGTGACGGATATTCTGGGCCTGCTGTTTGTCATGCCGGGATCGCGCCAATACCTTGCCCGCAACATCAGCAAACATATGAAAGCGCGTGTTGTCACATCGTCCACATTCACATCCGGACAAAGCCCGTTTTCACAGCACGGCGATCCCTTCAAAGGCCCCGCTAAAGATGAAAACGGCGATATTATCGAAGGTGAATACACCGACAAATCGGAGAATGACGAGACGAATCGCCTGCGGTAAAGCAAAAATCCTTTTTTGTTATCACTGCTTAGCAAACAAACAGCGCGATAGTAAAAAAATTTAAATTTTTTTCGGTTTCTGCCCTTGAGTTTGTTTCGCGACTCCCCCATTTATCCTCGCAGTATCGAGTTTGAGGCGGCCAGCAGGCGGCCTCTTTTATGTAGAGACGTTCACGGGGTGTGAACGTCTTCCAATATCTAACATTTGTATAGTTGGAATTTTCAGGAGACTTGAAAATGGCAATTCGTCCTTTACACGACCGCGTTATTGTTAAGCGCTCAGAGCAAGAATCAAAATCAGCAGGCGGAATCGTTCTGACTGGCTCTGCAGCTGAAAAATCTACACGCGGTGAAGTAATCGCAGTAGGTAATGGTCGCATCCTAGAAAACGGCGAAGTAAAAGCTCTGGATGTTAAAGTTGGCGACACCGTTATTTTCAGCGACGGTTACGGCGTTAAAACTGAGAAGCTGGACGATCAGGAAGTACTGATCATGAGCGAAAGCGACATTCTGGCAATCGTAGAGTAATAACCGTTTCAACCGTATTTAGAGGAATTTAAACATGGCAGCTAAAGAAGTACGTTTTGGTGATGACGCCCGCACAAAGATGCTTAAAGGCGTTAACATTCTAGCAAACGCAGTAAAAGTTACCCTTGGTCCAAAAGGCCGTAACGTTGTTCTGGATAAGTCATTCGGCGCACCGGCTATCACTAAAGATGGTGTATCTGTAGCCAAAGAAATCGAACTGGAAGACAAGTTCGAGAACATGGGCGCGCAGATGGTGAAAGAAGTAGCGTCTAAAGCCAACGACGAAGCGGGTGACGGTACAACAACAGCGACTGTTCTGGCGCAAGCTATTGTAACTGAAGGCTTAAAAGCGGTTGCTGCAGGCATGAACCCAATGGACGTTAAGCGTGGTATCGACAAAGCAGTTGCTGCTGCGGTTGAAGAGCTTAAGTCACTGTCTACTGACTGTGCCGACAGCAAGTCTATCGCTCAGGTTGGTACAATCTCAGCGAACTCTGACGAAGAAGTTGGCCAAATCATTGCTGAAGCAATGGAAAAAGTCGGCAAAGAAGGTGTTATCACTGTTGAAGAAGGTCAGGCGCTGCAAAACGAGCTTGACGTGGTTGAAGGTATGCAGTTTGACCGCGGTTACCTGTCTCCTTACTTCATTAACAACCAGGAAAACGGCACGGTTGAACTGGATAACCCGTTCATCCTGTTAGTAGACAAGAAAATCTCTAACATCCGCGAACTGCTGCCTACACTTGAAAATGTAGCAAAAGCAGGTAAGCCACTGCTGATTATGGCAGAAGATGTTGAAGGTGAAGCACTGGCAACACTGGTTGTTAACAACATGCGCGGTATCGTTAAAGTTGCTGCTGTTAAAGCACCAGGTTTCGGTGATCGTCGTAAAGCGATGCTGCAGGATATTGCTATCCTGACTGGCGGAACTGTTATCTCTGAAGAGATTGGTCTTGAGCTTGAAAAAGCACAGCTGGAAGATCTGGGTACAGCGAAGCGTGTTGTTATCAATAAAGATAACACAACCGTTGTCGACGGTGCTGGCGACGACAAGGCAATCGAAGGCCGTTGTGCACAAATTAAAGGTCAAATCGAAGAGTCATCTTCTGATTATGACAAAGAAAAACTTCAGGAACGTCTGGCCAAGCTGTCTGGCGGTGTTGCAGTAATCAAAGTTGGTGCTGCTACAGAAGTTGAAATGAAAGAGAAGAAAGACCGCGTTGAAGATGCGCTGCATGCAACCCGTGCTGCCGTTGAAGAAGGCGTGGTACCTGGTGGTGGTGTTGCATTGGTTCGTGCTGCAGCAAAAGTACTTGAGCTGCAAGGCGAAAATGAAGACCAGACACACGGTATCAACCTGGCGCTGCGCGCTATGGAAGCACCACTTCGTCAAATCGCAACCAACGCTGGCGCAGAAGCATCAGTAGTTGTAAATGCGGTTAAAGGCGGCGAAGGTAACTACGGTTACAACGCAGGTAACGACACTTACGGCGATATGCTGGAAATGGGTATCCTTGACCCAACTAAAGTAACGCGCTCTGCACTGCAGTTCGCGTCTTCAGTAGCCAGCCTGATGATCACTACCGAAGCCATGGTAGCTGAGGTGCCTAAAGAAGAAGGCGCTGGTGCCCCTGACATGGGTGGCATGGGCGGAATGGGCGGTATGGGCGGCATGATGTAAGCCACCCATAAGCTCAATGCTTAAATGAAAGGCGCTCTTCGGAGCGCCTTTTTTGTATGTGAATGAAAATAATAGTCAATATCTTTATATGCACTATAGTTAATGTTGTTTCACTGAGCCAAGCTTATGAATTGCCCTCTATTATTGCTTACTATTCTATCAACATTACTACTTTTCTCACCGTCATATGCTCACACCGTAAGTGAAGCAGATGAGGGAGCTGCTATTCACTTTCCCGGCCATACTTCATATCTGCTGGCTGATGCACAAGCCACTGAAGCGAAAACTGCCATTCTGGAGCTCGAGGTGCCTGCGAAGTCAATGGGCGCCCCACCGCACACCCATGCCAATGAAGATGAATTCTTTTATGTCCTGGACGGTGAGGTGTCGTTTTTTGATAAAGAGGCCAGCAAAGTGCTGACAAAAGGGCAGATGATTACGCTGCCCAGAAATAATGTGCATGGATTTTACAATGATTCGGATAACTCTGCCCGGTTGCTATTAATTGTGTCACCGGGGGAATTTGCCTCGTTCTTTGATGCAGTCGTTATGTCGCTAGAGTCGCAAAGCGGCAATGTCGATGTTGGTCGCATCATTGCACAGGAAGCCAAAAAATATGAGGTGACTGTGTTACCACAACACATGCCCGAGGCGGCAAAAAAGCTGATGAAGTAATAATTCGCAGGGCTTTCTTGAGTTTTCGCAGGATGTCACCACGTACTATTGTGAACAGGGAATAACAAACATGCTGCGAAACGGATTACTCAGATTACTACTTTTATTGTCCTTTATACTGGTAGCACTACCCACTCTCAGTGAGACATCTCAGGCAGGCAGTACTGCCGCGCAATATGTATTCGTAGAACACGATGACAACAACCTGTCAGACATCATTGCGGGCGTTAACTGCACCAAAACAAGTGTTTTTTCCGATATTCGCCAGCGTGCTCAATGGTCTTTGGTCGATGTACGGATACTCATTCCGGATTCTGTTGAAATCGTAGCGGCGGTTTTCAGTGATCAACGCACCCCCTGGCTACAATTCAGTCCTCCTTTTGCCACGCGTTCGGCGTTGTTGAAGAGTACCAACCTTCTATATCAGCAGCTTTCTATAGCCGATGAACGCTCTTTTTCCATTAAAACATCCATCCTTTAAATCAGAAAAAGAGCAAATATGAATAGTTATCTGAAATGCGCACTGAGTGCGCTGCTTTTAGTTTTATCCAATAATTCCATGTCCTCAGTGACTGAATATACCGACAATGCCCAACCGGTTATCAATGAGTCCAGCGAGCCGTTGAGCCGAAGTGAAAAATCGACACTGATTGATAAAACGCTGACGGTGTTTGAAGAAAATTATATTGATACCGGCGCTATCGACCGGGTAACAACGCTGATTCGACAGCAGCACGAGCGTGGAAGGTACCGGTCTGTATCAACGCTCAATGACTTTGCGGAAGTCATCGGCAACGACTTTAAATTGTTCGCCGACGATCTGCATCTAAGTTTGAGCGTCAAACGCGCAGACGAGCCGGTCACACATATTTTGTCCGAGCAACAAGGCAAACTGACGTACAACAGGGCATTTGAGACTGTCAGCTATCTGCATGGCAATACAGGTTATCTGAAATTCAACAAGTTTTATTCCGCTGATGACGCCTGGGATGTCGCAGATGCTGCATTCACATTTTTGCAAAACAGTGACGGTTTGATTATTGACATGCGCGATACGGTAGGCGGTTCGCCTTACCTTGCTCAGCTTATGTTAAGCTACTTTATTGCTCCTGATACCCCCTTATGGTCAGTGGTTGGTCGTGACCAGTCGGTAAGCCAGCGTTCGGTGGCATTGACATCTTCAGACCATACTCGCTTTCAATCTGACTACCCGGTGTGGATCCTGACCAGCCAGCAGACTGCCAGTGCCTCAGAGCTTTTTGCCGGAGTGATGCAGGCGCAGGGTAAGGCGGTGCTGGTAGGTGAACAGACTGCCGGAGCCGGATTCTACGTGGGCGCGAGAAAGATTACTGAAAAGCTGATTTTTCGTATCTCATTGTCAAAACCAATATTGGCGGTGACCAACACAAACTGGGAGAAATCCGGGCTTACCCCCGATGTTGCTACAGAACGTGTCGATGCACTGGATGTTGCTATCGCGCTTTCCCTGAACCAGTGATCGTTAATGGAAAGCGCCGTCAGGCGCTTTTTGATTACTGTGGAAGCGGCTGGTGTAGGTTATAATGCGGCTTTGAACTACTGGTTGATGATATGAAAGCTGCAGCACTACACATACTGGTCAAAACAGAAAAAGAAGCGCTTGCCATCCTTCAACAGCTGAAGAAAGGCAAAAACTTTGCTGCGCTAGCGAAGCGCCACTCTGTTTGTCCTTCTGGTAAACGCGGCGGGGACCTGGGTGAGTTTCGTCGTGGTCAGATGGTAAAGCAGTTTGATGACGTCGTTTTTAAAAAGCCGTTGCTACAGGTGCACGGCCCGGTAAAAACCAAATTTGGCTTTCATCTGATAAAAACGCTGTATCGCAGTTAGTTCTGGTATATTCAGCATTTCAGCCAGGATTCGGTGAATCTCAATCGCGAAATTACCAATTGAAGAGCTAAAAATTGGTAATTTTACCTCGCAATCATCGCTGGCTGCCCTTATGTATATTTTGCTAGTCATGTTTCAATCATAACCGGTGTTTATGCATGCTTTGCGTTATACCGACTTCTTTCCAGCACTTTCCCTACAAATAGCATGTCCCAGCCAAGTAAGCCTCAAGATACCAACGACAGAGGCTCTCGCTGCTTCATTTTTTACTCATAAACATCATTTACAACTCGATTTCACAACTTTATTTGATGTACTATTTATATGCGATAAGGGTGTCGTTGTAAGTATCAGGGATGAAAATGAAATTCTTAAAATATGCATTATTGGTTGTTTTGGCCAGCATGATGTTGGTTGCCTGTGGCGGTGGTTCCGGTGATAGTTCACCCCCATCAGAGGGAAGTATCCCCCCCCCCCGAAGATAATACGCCGCCAGAAAATAGTCCTCCCCCACCAGAAGATACCGAGCAGGGTGTCGAAGCTACGCCTTCGCAAATTATAGCCGATGCAAAGTCCTACTCTACCGAGCAATGGAAAACCGCAGGCCATTCACTGGCCGAAAACGCGTATAGCGGCAGTACTGAGAAAGCAGTTCTGGATATTGCGCTGGCGCAGCAAGTTTATCGTATTATGTTTGACGATAATCTATTCGTGGTACCTGAACTGTCCCTGCATGGTGATATTACGGATAGCGTTCTCAACGAGAGCGGTCTAATTGATGCTGAATTCGACTGTGATCTTGGCGGCAGCGTTATTTACAGTGGGCAGTTCGAAGCAAACGGCACTGGCAGAATGACTATGGTGTTTGATAACTGTCTTTTATACAGCAATGAATTTGCTATATCAGGTGTGGCGGGTATTTCTTATGATAATAAGGACGTATTTGGCGCGCGTTATTCCATATACTTCGATGCCTTAAACTGGAAGCAGGACAAAGCGATATCATTGTCCGGCATGATGTCTTTCAATGAAGACTATGATTTAGAAACTGGCAATTATTACAGTTCAAGAAGTCAGTATCTGACGGCAAGAATTGAAGGCGAAACTTACCTCATTGATTCTGATAAGAAAATTAGCCAGACCGACCGGTCTAATGTTACGTCTGTTGATGGGCGAATGAGTATTGGCTCCAGAGGATATGTCGATTTTTCCCTATCGGCTGACGGACTAAATCTTCCATATCTTTATAATTCCGCTTTTTATCTGAACGATGATGAAGCCTTTCTTAATTTTGTCAACGACGCAGTGGTCTACATCGCCGATACCGATGATGATGGTGAAAAAGACGCCGGACGCATTGAAGATATATACAACTTTCTTGAGTCACCAATCAGCGAATTGACTTTATTACCGCTGGATGAGCTTTCCAGTCCGCCAGGAGCTGAAGGTCTGAATGTTGTGACAGAGCGCGTAGTTGCTTCATCCGACATAGTAGTGGCACCCGGATACTATTTCGATTACGAAACGCCAAAGGAAAAGCTAGACATATCCTACAACTGGTACATTAATGGCGTGTTACTGGATGACATTCATGGTGACACGCTGCCAGCGTACTCAGCCAGAACCAGTGATTATGTTTATGTCACGATGTTAGTCTCTGACGGCACCTACACCACAGAATCCTGGGAAGAATTCATAAATTTTGAAGAGTCGCGATCAGAACTTACTGTAAGCGATGTGCCTGAAGAGATTTCGCAGGGTGATGTCGTCACCTTTTCTGTTGTGCTTACTAATGCAGACATCGGTGGAGACGGCAACCTCGCTGCATTAACAGCAGCACCGGAAGGCGCCACCATGTCAGACGACGGTACGGTAACCTGGCAAGTACCAGACAACCTGTTGTTCAGCCACCAGGAATATACGTTTGGTTTCAGCAATAAATTAGATCCGAACAATCATATTGAAGAGAGTTTTAACCTATCTGTCAGCAGTGATAAGGGTATGCCGCTTTTCCGAACAGGAATCGAAGTGCCGACAACGAACAAATCTCAGTGGGTGGCAGATTTCGACAATGACGGGCGCAATGAACTGCTGAGTACAGATAACTATGCGCGTATCTTCCTGTTGGCGTTGGAAAACGGAAAGTATCAACAAAAATGGGCTTATCCTTATGCCATAAGTCCGGAACAGCGTATTGTTCAGGTGCTGCCGGTGGATATGGATCAGAACGGCACGCCTGAGATCCTGGTCCTCAGCGAGCATAATATGTGGCTGATTGAGGATCTGAATCGGCCCGCACGTAAGATTTTCGAGACTGAAGAATATTTACGTAGCGCTTTACTGGCTGATATGGACGATGATGGCGCTGAAGAAATCATCTATCGTTACGCGCCTAATGAATATACATCAGACGCTAATACCATCGTTGTAGCCGAACTGGATGACGAATTTTCAGAAATCCATATGTTTCAGACGGATGAGATTGACGATATGGCTGTAGGTGATGTCGACGACGATAGCAATCTGGAGCTGGTGCTGAACAACGGTTTGGTTTATGACCTCACTTCCGGTGCAAACGAATGGTATTTGGGCACCGGGTTTGGTAATTCTTTTGTGACCGCAGGTGATCTGAACGGTGATGGCATTGATGAAATTGTGGGTGTCGACAACTGGAGCAACATGTACGTCTTTGACGCGGTCACTAAATCTCAACTGGCTTCTCAGGCTGTGGAAGATACCTGTGATGTTCAGGCGTTTAATCTGTACAAAGACACCACCGATGAGCTAATTATCAGTGACTGCCAGTGGGGTAATGCAACCGCTTATACCCTGGATAGCAATAATCAGCTAGAAGTACTTTGGGCTGTAGATTTGCGGGATCACGGCTCGACATCGCTGACCGTGGGCGATATCGATAACGATGGCGTGAATGAAGTACTGTGGGGAAGTGGTGTCAGCAGCTCTGGCGCAAATGTATTAGTGACTGCAGATATCACGAGTAACTCTGCTTCACTTAAGTCTGAAACATCAGATGTACAGCTGGATAGTTTCACCGCGTCAGGCTGGTCTGATATTTTTCCAGGTGACAGGCGTGGTGTGTTTATGGTGCCTACCACTGGAAGTAGCTACGATGGTTTAGCGGTCGTTACTCTTACTGATACCGGAGAGATGACCGTCAACAGCGACCTGTCATCGGGTTGGCGCAACGGCCGTTATAGTGCCACGACAGATTACAACAACGATGGCATGGGTGATATTTTTCTGCCCACCGCGGGACCTTTTACGGACGGTTTCGGTGTTTATCGTTTAAGTGATATGACTGCACAGTGGACAGTAACTGGCGATCACAATACTGAGATCCGCCAAATTAAAGCGATGGATGTGAATAGCGATGGCTATGATGATGCCATTGTTGTTGATGGCAGCAAGATTAAAGTACTGGATGTGCAGAACCAGATTCAATTGGCCAGTTACAGTTTCGGCGACAATATAGTTGACCTTGATATTGCTATGATCGATGGCACGCTCACCGTTGTGGTTTCTCAGTACGACCTGTTACAGGTGCTGACAATGGGAGAAAGTTCGTTCTCAGCACACGGTGCTATAGAGAATACCGAATGTAGCAACGTGTTAATCTATGGTGAAGGTGAGTCCCGTAGCTTGGTATGTTGGGGTGCTTACGACAATAATTACTGGCGCACGATGACGTTGCAGGATGGAGAGTTGAGTAATCTCGACCACGTCTCTTTAGATATCAATGTGGGAGATATTGTTTTAGATCCCAGCGATGCAACACGTTTTATTGTTGCATCAAGTAACGGTCAGCATTGGGGGGCCACTAGCTCAAGGATCCATAGTGTTACCGCCGATGGCCATGTCATCTGGTCCAGCCCGGAACTCGTCGGCAGTGCCGACGCGGCTTCGCTAAAGGCAAATGAAAAAGCCGATGGCACACTGGAAATTTTGTTTGGTACCTCCATGGGTATGTACTGGATCCACTGAGTCAAAGTACACAACGAGGCAAGGCATCATCAACACAGTTGGTGCCTTTTCGCATTCCTGTTCGCTATGATGCAAGAAAATATGTATCGAGTAACGTCTGACTGCATCCGTGGTTAATATCTTAGTAAACTGAAAACGAACCCTTGTCTACTCTCGAGTAGCCTTAAAAAAAGGGAAAATCTTCTATCTTTCGCAGAAGTATTCAAGCTTTCTGTCAGTCGAGCGCTGCGGGGACCTGGGTGAGTTTCGTCGTGGTCAGATGGTAAAGCAATTTGACGACGTCGTTTTTAAAAAGCCACTGCTGCAGGTGCATGGGCCGGTGAAGACGAAATTTGGCTACCATCTGATAAAAACACTGTATCGCAGTTAGTTGCCAGTCTATTTATACAGGCCTTGCTCCCAGTAAGGCGGATCGCCGTAGTAATCGCTGATAAAATCAATAAACGCCCGCAACTTACTGGTCATCAGCGTTCGATGCGCATAAAGGGCATATAAGCCCAATGGTGGCGGTGCACAGTGTGTCAGGATAGCCTTCAGCGCATTGCATCTTATGGCGCCTTCTACAATAAATGATGGCTGAATAACAATACCTGCGCCAGCAACAGCACTCTGGGTCAGAAAATCCCCGTTATTACAGACTAGCGCCCCATCGTTGTCGGCTATCAGTCTGGGTTCGGTAGTGGTATAGGAATAGCGTAACACACGATGCTGTTTCAGCTCATCCCACTCCATAGGCTCTCCATACCTGGACAGGTAGTCTGGTGACGCGCAAATTACCATGGTTATCGGCGTGATTTTTCTGGCGATCAGGGATGAGTCTTCCAGCGTGCCTACCCGTAATGCAACATCAAACCCTTCCTCAACAATATTCACTTTACGGTCATTTAATTGCAAATCAACAGAAATCGCCGGATGCTGGGCCTGAAAATCGGTAATCAGCTTACCCATTTGTGAGACGGCGAAGGAAACCGGCGCACTGATACGCAGCGTACCGCGGGCGTGTGTTTGCAACCCACTAAGCTCATCTTCCAGCGCGGTCAGCTCGTCCAGAATATGTCTGGCCTTTGGCAGGTAACGCTCACCGGCTTCTGTAAGATGAACCCGGCGGGTAGTGCGGGCCAGAAGTCTGACACCTAATGCTGTTTCAAGCGCACTGACATACTTACTGGCCAGCTGGGATGATATTGACAGCGACAACGCAGCCTGAGTAAAACTGCCGGTCTGCACCACGGTAACGAAGGTGCGCATTTGCGTGAGTTTATCCATAGACTATCAACATTTTATTGCTAATCATTCAATAATAGCTGTATTTATCATTTCATGTTAATAGAATAAAGTTTAATCATTGTTGAGCAACGGGCTCAACCCGACAACGACAGGGTGAAGATTATGAATTACGCGACAATGATTTTTAAAACACAAGGTATTGGTCAACTGCTTCTGCGTGTACCGGTAGGGATAATTCTGATGGCACACGGGGCGCAAAAGTTATTTGGCTGGTTTGGCGGTTACGGCCTTCAGGGCACCGGACAGTGGATGGAAAGTATCGGCCTGGCGCCCGGTTTTTTAATGGCGCTACTGGCGGGCAGTGCAGAATTTTTTGGTGGGCTGGCGCTGATTCTTGGCTTACTGACGCGTCCCGCTGCGCTGGTGTCGGCATTTACCATGATTATTGCGATATTTTCCGTACATATTCAAAACGGTTTATTTATGAGCAACAATGGCTATGAGTTTGCGTTGAGCCTGCTGGCGGCTACCGCAGCGCTGACTGTACAGGGCGCTGGTGCGTTTTCTGCTGATGCAACGATTTATCGCAAGCTGTCAGCATCAAAAAGCGCGTCCGGCGGTAAAAAACCAGCGGGTGCGGTGACAGCCTGAGACACTCAATCTACAAAAAAGCCCGCTCTGCACTCGTGGCAGGCGGGCTTTCTAAGTTGTCGCTTTAGCCTAGTGCGGCAATAACTTTATCGGGGGTTATCGGGAAGTCGCGAACCCGGGCGCCGGTTGCATCACACACCGCATTTGCGATGGCTGCGCCGGCCCCGGTAATGCCCAGCTCGCCAATTCCCTTACTGCCCAGTTTACAGGCTTTATAATCAGGCTCCTCAATAAAGCTGACACTAATATCACCAATATCGCGATTCACCGCAAAATGATATTCAGCTAAGTCGCAGTTTACGAAGCCGCCGTGGCGTCTGTCGCGCTGCAAATCTTCAAACAGCGCGTAACTTGCGCCCCACACCATGCCACCCTGTAACTGTGAGGTGGCGGTTTTTTTATTCAGAATCTGACCGGCAGAAAACACGCCGTGTTGACGCTTAATACGCACTTCTCCGGTAACAGTATCTACCGTTACTTCGGCAAAGTGCGCACCACAGGAGTACTGCTCGTAGTCATCGTGGCTTTCCCCAGGCTCAACCTCACCCTTCGCTTCAAGTTGCTGACCCTCGGTCTCTTTAAGTAAATCTGCAAGGGAACGGGATTGCTGGGTATTGCCTTCTCCGGCTATAACCTGGTTATCATGCAGCGCAACAGTGTGAGTGCCCTGAGCCAGCCCCATCATCTGACATAACTGAGCGGAGAGTTTCTCACAGGCATTGCGCACCGATGTTGCACTACTGGAGGCACCAAAAGAACCTCCTGAGCCGCAGGACGCGGGGGAACGGCTGTCACCCAGATTAATGGTAATGTTACTGGCCGGCATATCGAAAAAGTCGGAGACGATCTGACTTAAGATGGTATAGGTACCGGTGCCAATGTCCGTCATATCGGTAAACACGGTGATTTTACCATCATTTTCTAACACTATTTTTGCTTCACTGGGCACAATCATGTTCATGCGCATGGCAAGAGCTACACCGTAGCCTTTTTTCACCGTGTTGTTGTCTTCGCTTTTCGATCGTTTATCCCAGCCGAACTCTTCTGCGCCCTGCTTTAAACACGCTTCCAGATGGTGGGTCGAAAAAGGTTTGCCGGTTATCGGATGTGCAGGCGCGATATTGTTTAGACGAAACGTGACCGGGTCGGTTTCACTGGCCAGCGCCAGCTCATCAATCGCCGACTCAAAGGCCAGCGAGCCGATGGAGTCGCCTGGCGCACGACACGAGTCAATCATCGGGCTATCGACCACCTTAACCCGGTGTACACTCTCAATAGCGTCGGCTTTATAGGTTATACGCGCTACCGCGCCGGTGGCTTCAGCAAAGGCGTAGTCCTGCGCCATCGGCATGGCACTATGGTGAGATATACCGTTAATGTGGCCGCTATTATCAGCACTTAACGCGATTTTTTGAATACTGAAACCACGATGTGGCGCGCTATGAAACACCTGGCGACGATGTAATGCTACTTTCACCGGCTGCTGCAGATGGATGGCACCCAGACACGCTAAAATCGCATCATTATGCAGCCCAAGCTTTGAACCGAACCCTCCACCGACAAACGGGCTTTGAACATGAATTTTTTCTTCAGGCATGTTCAGCGTATTGGCCAGGCAAGTTACAGCACTCGCCAGTATCTGGACACTGGTGTGCACGTGCAGGATATCACCATCATAATAGGCAATTGTGGTATGTGGCTCCATGGCCGCTGAGATTTGGCTGGGCGTGCGGTAAGTCATATCCAGCCGCATGGAACTGTTTAACGCATGATCAATATCGCCGCAAGACACATCGGGCTCAAAACCGCCATCAAGTGATTCCGGAGTGGTTTGCGCTTCTTTTACATCGTCCAGAAAATCCGGCCCGTCAGTGGCAACGTCGTGGGTTATCAGACTGGCTGCGTAGCGCGCCTGTTCGAGGGTTTCGGCAACAACCAGCGCAACCGGAAAACCGGCATAGCGAATGGTCGTATCGTTCAATACAGCCCGGCTTTGGCCAAATCGCCCTTCATCACCGGGCTCGGAAAATGGCCGTTGGTCTGGTGCATTGTGATAGGTCAGCACAGCCTTCACGCCGGGCTGAGACTCAGCGTCGGCAGTATCGACGTGAGTCAGTGTACCGCCGGAGCGGGACGCGCCAACATACACTCCGACCAGGGTAGGCTGATCAAATTCAAACTCACCGGCATAGGTGGCTTTTCCCTGTACCTTTAGCGGCCCGTCTATACGATCTACGGCTTCTCCGATTTTTGTCACTGATTGGTGCTTACTAGCGGGCATGAATGGCTCCTTGATGGCCAGGGTGCGCCATCTGCTGTCCCACCGCCTGTTCCAGAACAAAGGCGGCGGTACGCTTAATTAACGGAATCTTAAAGTCATTGCTGCCAGCGCCTCGGGCGGCACTCAGCTCAATGTCACAAGCTTGGGCATACAGGTCGCTGGTGGCGGTTTTGCCCCGTAAGAAATCCTCGGCACTTTTGGCATGCCAGGGCATCGTGCCTACACCACCAAAAGCAAGTGATACATCGTCTATTACACCATCTTTGAGAGTGACATCGCAGGCTACTGAAACCAGCGCAAATGCATAGGATGAACGATCCCGGACCTTTCGGTAAATTTGTGTACCACGGGGGCGTTTAGGAATATCTACACTGACAATAAGTTCATCCCCACCCAACACTGTTTCAATGTGCGGAGTGTCGCCAGGTAGCCGATACAGTTCACGGACGGGAATATGTCGTGAATTACCGGCAGGGTTGATAGTTTTAACCTTTGCATCCAGTGCAGCCATCGCCACTGCCATATCAGACGGGTGCGAGGCAATGCAATGTTCCGAGGTGCCCAGTACCGCGTGAATACGGTTGAAACCATCCAGCGCGGCGCATCCCGAGCCAGGCTGGCGTTTGTTACAGGGCTGATTGGTATCGTAAAAATAGTAGCAGCGTGTGCGTTGCAACAGATTACCACCGGTGGTCGCGCGGTTTCGTAATTGTACAGTGGCGCCTGATAAAAGCGCCTGACTTAGCAGGCTCAGATCCTCTTTACGATAAGCAAAGTTGGCCAGGTCGGTGTTGCTGACCATGGCGCCAATCTGATAAGTCTCGTCGGTCTCTTCAATAGTATCAGCGCTTTCCCAACCACTGAGATCCACCAGGGTATCCGGCGTTTCGATTTGGTGCTTCATCAAATCGACAAGGTTGGTACCGCCCGCCAGAAAGCGACTGTTTTCAAAGCTATCTACGTCGTTGAGATGCTGGGTATCAGTCAGACGATTTACAGTAAATGGTCTCACGAGACCCCCTTATTATCGCGGGCAATATTCACAGCATCAATAATATTGCTGTAGGCGCCACAGCGACAAAGATTGCCGCTCATCCGCTCTTTGATATCTTCGTTATCGCTGTAGTCTGATTCGAACCACACGGTACTGGGCGTGTTTTGTTCCAGCTCGCTCATCAGCGCGACGCCAGAACATATCTGCCCGCTGGTGCAATAGCCGCACTGAAACGCATCACATTTCACAAATGCCTGTTGCAGCGGATGCAATCCATCATCGGTGGCAATGCCTTCAATGGTCGTGATTGCTTTACCTTCAAGCTGAAAAGCCAGCAGCAGGCACGCATTCATGCGTTCACCTTCGACCAGCACCGTGCACGCCCCGCATTGGCCGTGATCGCAGCCTTTCTTAGCGCCAAAAAGTTTTACATGCTGGTGCAGAAAGTCCAGCAATGTTGTTCGTGGATCATCAGGTAATGCATACTCCTGACCGTTTATGGTTAGTGCCGCCATAGAAGTGGTCCTTGGGCTTTGAGACGTGCAGGAATGCACATAAAAAGTGATACCTTCATATACGGGGTGATAGGGTTATGGTTTACCTTTAAACAACGAGACAGGATGCTAAGTGAACTGTATCGCGCTGTTCGGGTAGAAATGAAACGCCGCAGAGTTACTGTGGTGCTGTATGAAACGAAGAATTTGCACGAATAACAGAAATTTCATAGCGTAGACAGTAAGCTTGATTATAATACGCAAAATTTTACTGACACATGCGTCCGACTTGTAACGGCGCACTATTTTACGGAGAAGGCAACATTGTCTGAGTGGAGCATCGAAGAAGCTGAAAAACTTTACGGCGTATCACGCTGGGGTGGTGGATATTTTGAAGTTGGCGACAACGGAAACGTGCATGTGACACCGGTTCCGTCGGATAAAAGTATTCGTATTGATTTTCAGGCTTTAATTGACGAAATACGCGACGAGGGAGTTCAGTTCCCGGTCGTTGTGCGGTTTCACGATGTTTTGCGATCGCAGGTGGCCAGCCTGAATACCACATTCAGAGATGTTATCACTGAGGCTGAATATACCGGTAAATATCAGGGCGTTTATCCGGTGAAAGTTAATCAGATGCGTGAAGTGGTTGAAGAGATTGTTGATGCCGGAGCGCCCTTTAACTACGGTCTGGAAGCGGGCTCTAAGGCGGAGTTAATTACTGCGCTGGCGCTTAATAATAATGAAAACTCTCTGACTATTCTCAATGGCTACAAAGACGAAGAGTGTATGCGTCTGGCGCTGTTGGGTCGCAAGCTCGGGCGCAAGATGGTGGTGGTGGTTGAAAAATACACCGAACTGCTATTGCTGGTCAAAATCGCGAAAGAGCTGAATATCGATCCTATTATCGGTGTGCGATCGAAGATGACAGTGAAAGGGCGTGGTAAATGGGAAGGCTCGGGTGGCGAGCGGGCTAAGTTCGGTCTGACCATTTCGGAAATCATCAAAACCGCGCGCTATCTCGAAGAGCAGGGAATGGGCCATTGTCTGAAGATGCTGCATTTTCATATTGGCAGCCAGTTAACCGATATCCGCGCGGTAAAAGAAGCCATCAGCGAAGGTGCCCGCATCTATGCCGATTTATATAAGATGGGTTTCGAACTTGATTATGTGGATGTCGGCGGCGGTCTGGGCATTGACTATGATGGCAGTGCATCGACCAATGAATCTTCCAGAAACTATACCCTGCACGAGTACGTTGCTGATGTGGTGTATGGCATGAAAGAGGTCTGCGATCTGGAAAAGGTTCCGCACCCGAATCTGGTCAGTGAGAGCGGTCGGGCAATCACAGCGCATCATAGTTGTGTTATTACCGAAATAGTCGGAGAAATCCGCTCTAACAGCGCGGAAATTGATACCAGCCCGGCTGAAAGCGAACATGTGTTCGTTAAAAACATCCGCGAGCTGGAAGATTATTTTGATGAACAATCATCAATGCAGGAAGTATTCAACGATGCCTCGCAATACAAAGAGCAGGCGCTGGATGCGTTCAAGCTCAGGGTTTTGAGCTTAGAAGAACTGGGCAAAATTGAAACCATCTACTGGCGTATTATGTCTCGTCTTCGTACTTGGTATGCCAATGAAGAGTATGTGCCAGATGAGTTGCAGGAGCTGGATTACAGCCTGTCTTCGCAGTATCTGTGTAACTTCTCAGTGTTTCAGTCTGCCGCGGACACCTGGGCTATTGACCAGCTGTTGCCGGTAGTGCCACTGACGCGTATGAACGAAAAGCCAACAGTTAATTGTACGCTGGTGGATATCACCTGTGACAGTGACGGCAAACTTGACCAGTTTACTGTTGGCCGTGAGATCACGGACATTCTGCCGATGCACCCGCTTAAAAAAGGTGAAAATTATTACGCAGGCCTGTTTCTGACAGGCGCCTATCAGGATGTAATGGGTGATATGCATAATTTGTTCGGGCGACTCAATGAAGTGCATATCTACAGCCATGATGATGATCCGCAAGACTTCTACATTGAGGAAGTTGTTAAGGGCTCGTCAGTACAGGATGTGCTGAACATAATGCAGTACAACCCGCGGGCCATGGCGTATGACGTCAAAAAGCTGATTGATAAGCAGGTCTCTGCCGGTAACATCCGTCCCAGAGAAGGGGTGCGCTGGACCGACTTTTACGAAAATTGTCTTGCCGGGTATACCTACCTTAAAACCGGTAGATAACGAAGGCAAACAGGCTGGCGGTTAATCGTCAGCCTGCTCATAAAAGCGTTTCCAGAATTCTGCGGTGGTGGAGTTGATAAGGTTTGATTCCGCGTTCATCAGCATTACATAGCCCGCCTTAGCATCCGGATCAAACGAAACATCAGCGCGATAACCTTTTACCCATCCGCCGTGATAGTTCAGCGTATGTCCATCAAAGTCATACACCCGCCAGCCTAACCCGTAATGGGCATCTTTCAGATAACCGCGCCAGCCACGTCGATATATTTCACGCGTCGTACGCACGCGCGGTGTTGTAATGTACTCCACCAGTTCCGGCGGTACCACGGTGGGAAACTCGCCTAACAGCGCCTGCAAATAAATGGTCATATCGCTGATACTGGCATTAACTCCGGCAGCTGGCGTGAAACGGTAATAGTTACTTTCAATTACACCCTTACGCCATTTGTTACGGGCAATAGCAATATGCGGCTGCGCCCAGCGCTCGGCGCTAAGTAACGCACCTTTTCCGGCGCTGGCAGTTTTCATGCCCAGCGGGCTGAAAAGCTGTTCCTGAATCTGGCGATGATAGGACGTGTTTTGTGATACCAGATAGTATTCAATGGCACCGAACAAGGCATTTTGATAGGTGTAACATTCGCCGGGCGCACAAATCGGTTCAAGCTTGGCCAAATAGCTGAGCACTTTGTTAAGCGGATAATCGGCTTCAATAAGATTGTCATAGGCATTGGGCATAAACCCCGAAGATTGCCCGCTGATATGAGCCAGTTTCAGCTGATTCATGCCTTGTTTGTCAAAGGGAATATCGCTGACCAGTTCATTGATACCCATGTCCCAGCGCATCATATCGCGCTCGACAAGTTTGGCCAGCAGCAAGCCCGTAAAAGACTTGGATACAGACGCTAACCGAAATACGGTATTCTGATCCACCGGCAGTCCGCTGCGCCAGGTTTTGCCGTAGGTATAAATTTGTGGTGGTTTACCTTGTTCATAATATACAAAGGCATAGCCGGGAATATTGAATTTGTCGGCTTGCTGACGCACATACCGGGCGTAATCATCAACCCAACGTTCTGTGGCTTGCACATTCATGCTGATCAACGCCAGCAAAGCCCACAGGACCAGCCCGCTGATACGAATCAGGCCACCACGCAATATCTGCAAAAAAAGCTCCGAAAATTCATTAATTGCAGCGTTCTAAGGCTGCTTCTTATGTTTATGGCGAGGTATTATGCGTATCGGTTATCGCAGAATCAACCACCGTATAAATTGCAGTCACTTCCGATTTCATCGCACCTGAGGATTTTCTCGGGTTACACTGTAGGCAGTTAACGATGAGATACATGTTATGACTTCACTACAGGATACCGGTTCACACGATTTACAGCGTGCTTATCGCCAGGCCCGGCTGAGTCGGGACCCGCGTTTTGACGGTATCTTT
The DNA here is from genome assembly GCF_014750655.1 of Salinimonas profundi. Lineage (GTDB taxonomy): Bacteria > Pseudomonadota > Gammaproteobacteria > Enterobacterales > Alteromonadaceae > Alteromonas > Alteromonas profundi_A. The sequence continues at coordinate 78,984 of NZ_JABBXD010000003.1, read as the reverse complement.
TTTGTTGCTGTTATCAGTACGGGAATATTTTGCCGACCGATTTGTCCGGCACGCCTGCCGATGGAAAAAAATGTGCGATATTACGCGGTGGCGGCGCAGGCGCTGCAGGATGGATTCAGGCCGTGTCTGCGATGTCGTCCTGACAGTGCGCCGGACTCACCGGCATGGCGAGGCGTGGCAACCACCACTGATCGTGCGCAGCGTTTGCTCAGCGAACTGCCGGCACAGCCCGTTTCACACGTCGCGCAACGTCTGGGGATCAGCGAACGCTATTTGCACAGTCTGATACGTCATCATCTTGGGCTGACTCCCAAGCAGGTGCAAATTTATAGTCAGCTATGGTTCGCCCGCAAATTACTGTTGCAAACCCGCTTAACGGTAACCGATATTGCCGCCGCCTGTGGCTTGCAGTCAGCCCGACGTCTGCAGGATTTAATGAAAAAATACTGGGATAAAACACCGACCATGCTACGAGACAACCAACCTCCTTCGCATCATTCAGCCGGTATTTCGCTGTTCTTACCCTGCCAGACGCCTTACAACTGGCCGCAGGTGCGGGACTTTCTTGTTGCGCACTGTCTTGAGCGTGTGGAAGATGTTGGTGACAACCACTATGCCCGCGCCTTTGACTGGCAAGAAAGTGAGGGCTATATACACGCCGTTTTTGATGCCCGGCGCTGCGGCTTTGAGGTCACACTCCATTTGACAGACCTGCAATATATTCAGCCAGTCATGGCCAATCTGGCTCGTATGCTCGATACCAATGCGCAACCTGCCGTGATCCATGAGGCGTTGTCGGCCGCCGGTATCAGCGAGCAGTATCTTACCGAAGGCCTGCGATTTCCGGGCACCTGGGATGCGTTTGAAGCAGGGTGCCGGGCCATCGTAGGGCAGCAAATATCGTTTAAGGCCGCCACCAGTTATATTAACCGCCTCGATAACTATATTGATAAACATAATCAGTTTGGCGCTGTGTTTCCCACCGCGCGGGATGTCGTAAACCAGTCGCAGGATTTTCTCAAAATGCCGGCATCGCGACAGCGCACCCTGATGGCGTTTGCGGATGTCTGTATACAGGAGAATGCGGTACCGGATACCAGAACACTGCTTGCGGTTAAAGGTATCGGGCCCTGGACATGCGAGTATATAGAGCTTCGCGGTTACAATGCCTGCGACATCTATTTAAATGGTGATCTGATTGTGCGCAACATGGCAAAAGCGTTGTCGGTAACCCCGGATAATGCGGCCCCTTGGCGTAGCTATCTTACCCTTCAGTTATGGCATATTGCGCTGGAAGAGCGGGCGCAGTCAGCAAAGCAAAAGCAGAAAAAGCAGGAGACGGTGTGATGTTTCAGCAAACGCTAACAACGCCCTGTGGGCCACTTATCATAAGTGCGGGGAACAGAGGAATCACGTCGGTAACGTTCGCCGAACCTGAACACGACGATCATCCGGGTGAACTTACCCGGCAGGCTTGTCGTGAGCTTAGCCAGTATTTAGCCGGAGAGCCGGTTCAGTTTACCGTGCCCCTGGAAGTGACTGGCACCCCGTTTCAGCAGCGGGTGTGGCAGGCACTGACTGCAGTGCCTCATGGGCAGACCCGCACCTATGGGGGTATTGCTACCATGCTCAATAACCCAAAAGCGGTGCGCGCGGTGGGTGCGGCCAATGGTAAAAACCCTGTCGCAATTATCGTCCCCTGTCATCGTATTATCGGTGCGAATAAAAAGTTAACCGGGTATGCTGGCGGGCTTTGGCGAAAACAATTTTTACTGGAACTGGAAGGAATAAACGACCTATGCCAATAAGAGAAGTGCTTGCGCTGGTTTTACTGGGCGCTATCTGGGGCGCGTCATTTATGTTCATGCGGGTAGCCGCGCCCGAATTTGGCATTTTTGCATTGGTAGAAGTGCGCACAGTGCTGGCTACGCTGGTTCTGTTACCGGTTGTTTTACTCAAAAAGCAGCACAGCGATATGCGTCGGTTTTTCTGGCCAATCTTTGCTATCGGTGCCATTAACACTGCTATTCCTTTTGCCCTGTTCAATTACGCCAGCCTGCATCTTGAGGCCGGGGTTAACGCCATTTTAAACGCGACCGCGCCCATGTTCGGCGCAATGGTCGCGTTTGTATGGCTGCGGGAGCGGCTGTCCAAAGTTGCGATAACTGGTTTGGGGCTGGGGTTTATGGGTGTTTTTGTCATCAGTGAGCAAAAGGTCAGTGGCGGCCAGTTAAGTGCTGTGCCGATTGTGGCGGCGTGCCTGGCCACATGTTGCTATGGCATTGCCGCGTGTATGATGAAACGCTGGCTGACCGGCGCACAGCCACTGGCCGTCGCCACCGGTAGTCAGGCTGTCGCATCCGTATTACTGTTCCCGCTGGCCTTTATGCAATGGCCGGATGCCACGCCCTCGGTGAATGCCTGGACAAATGCTGTGGCGCTGGCCGTAGCCGGCACCGGGATCGCTTATATTCTCTATTTTCACCTTATCAGCGCGGTAGGTCCGTCAAAGGCGATTACGGTGGCGTATCTGGTGCCGTTATTTGCCATTGTGTGGGGCCTGGTCTTTCTGCAGGAAGCCATGTCTGTGCAAACCCTGATTGGTGGCGCATGTATCCTTGGTGGCGTTGCGATGACCACCGGAATCACCCGATTATTCAGCCGGCGCGGATTCGCACCGGCAAAATAGCGCTGGGAAGAAAGGACTAATTGATAAGCTGCATTCTTACCAGATTACAGCCATCCCGGCGCGCCTGATAAAGGGCATCTTCAGCATGGCTGGTGACCTCAGAGATGGTGCGGGGCGTGGCAGTATAGGAGATACCAAACGAAGCGGTCAGCTTTATCTGTAACGCCCTTTCCACTGGCCGCAAATTGCTGATTCCTTCGCGCAATGACTCAGCAACCTCAAAGGCCTCATGAGGGCCGATCTCAGGTAATAACAGGATAAACTCTTCGCTGCTCCATCGGCCGATAATATCTTTACTGCGCAGATTATCCTGCAAATAGCTGACGATATGATGGTAAACCTCATCGCCAATACTGCGACCGTAGGTGTCATTAATCACAGAAAAATGGTCGATATCGACCAGAACAACGCTCAATGAATGATAAGCCCGAAGCAGGTTATTATAATCATCGTTGACCTGACTACGATCGGGAAGGCGGCTTTGATGGGGCAGCACCACATCTTTGTGCATGTCTTTTCGAAAGTATGCCAGCAGGTGATAAACGGTGAGAAACAGGGCAAAGATAATGACCAGCAGCGTGATGACACTGGCGATAAATCCCTGGGAGATTTCAGTTTGTCGTTTGTCCAGGGGGCTGAGTAAGTAAACCGTCCAGCCAAACTGATTCAGATTAACCTCAGCAATCAGGTGTTCCTGCTGGTCGATAGTCACAAGCCGGTTATTAAGCGCCTGCGAGTTTTGTATTTTTTCCGGTAAGCTGGCATACCACGACAGCTCGCTCATATTGGTAAATTGTGAGTATCTCGCCATCAGACGGGCATCTGAAGAAAGCATGATGTCGCCTTTTTCATCGGCAAAGATAAAGTCGTACCCGTATTGCTGCTTATAAGTGCTGAAAATCTGCAAAAAGCTTTTAAGGCTTTTACCCACACCAAAAAAGCCCAGGAATTTGTCCTGTTCATTGAAGATTTTAATGTCGATATAAAAATGGGCGTCTTCCCATTTGCCTATATCGGCCACGGCATTTTGCGGCATATCCTTGTATTTGAAGTACCAGTTCACGTCGCCTTCAATTAGCTCTACTACCTGGCCGTCCGACATGTACTGAATCCGCTCGTTCTCGCTGGCGACAAAGAATGTCAGGTTGAACTCCTGTTCTAGCCTGTCAAGCATCGCTACCGTTTTTTCTTTATCCAGCTTTGGTTTGTCCATCAGCTCCATCAGCTCTTTGGACTGACCTAGCGCCTGGGCGGTATGCAGTGGTTTCATCAGCTCACTGGTAATCAGTGCAAACGCGGGGGAGAGAGATTGCTGTTGCGCCCGGCTTTGCTCGGCCACAATCTGGGTAATACTGAAATGCACCAGAGTGACGATAGCGACAGTCACAACCAGAAACAGCAGCAAGATACTGCGATGCAGTGTTCTGAAGGCTTTCACAGCTAACGCAAACTCCTTTGCTAATTATATAAAATATAAGTGATTTTGAGTATACCCACACATTGGGTGTACGACTAGCCATACCACCGATTAAACGAAAACCCTTTTTGCGCGTAATGAATCGCTGACTATTACTTTTTGCTTGGTTACACTAAGCCAAAATACTTTATTGCTAAGAAGTTTAAGGAATTTGCATGGCGTTTTCAGTTGTTATACTTGCCGCGGGTAAAGGAACCCGAATGAAGTCGAGTCTGCCCAAGGTACTGCATAAGGTAGGTGGCGTGCCTATGGTTCAGCGGATCATCAATACTGTAGAGCGGATGCAGGCCAGCGCTGTTCACCTGGTGTACGGACACGGCGGCAACCAGCTTCAAAGCACAGTAAGCGGCAAAACACTCAACTGGTGCCTGCAGGCTGAGCAGCTTGGAACCGGGCATGCAGTCCAGCAGGCTGCCGGACATGTAAAAGACGACGAGGATGTGCTGATTCTGGTGGGTGATGCCCCCCTTATCACTGAGCAGACGCTGCAACGCCTGGTAGATGTAAAAGCCAGTTGCGACCTGGCCCTTTTAACCGTGAACCTGGACGACCCAACGGGAATGGGCCGCATTGTGCGTGGCGATAATGGCAATATTGAAGCGATTGTCGAGCATAAGGATGCCAGTGATGCGCAACGTGAAATCACTGAGATTAACACCGGCATGATGATGATGAACGGTAGCGATTTGAAGCGCTGGCTGGACAATCTGAGTAACGATAATGCTCAGGGCGAATACTATCTGACTGACGTAATTGCTATGGCAGCGTCAGAAGGTAAGACCATTCAGGCTGCACAGCCTGATGAGGTGATTGAGGTAGAAGGCGTTAATAACCGTGAGCATCTGGCAAAACTGGAACGCGCGCTGCAAAAGTGGCAGGCAAAAGCATTAATGCATAACGGCGCCACGCTGGCAGATCCTGCCCGGGTTGATATTCGCGGCAACGTGACCACCGGTCAGGATGTTTTCATCGATGTTAACGCTGTCTTTGAAGGTGAGGTGGTGTTGGGCAATAATGTGGTGATTGGCCCTAACTGTGTGCTGAAAGATTGTGAAATTGGCGACGATGTCACTATTGAGGCCAATAGCATTATCGAACAGGCACAGGTTGATAGTCATTGTAACGTGGGCCCGTTCGCACGGCTTCGTCCCGGCGCAATCATGCACAAAGGTGCCAAAGTGGGTAACTTTGTTGAAATGAAAAAATCGGTGCTGGGTGAAGGCGCCAAAGCCAACCATCTGACCTATCTGGGTGACGCGACTATTGGCCCTAAAGCCAATATCGGTGCCGGTACCATTACCTGCAATTATGATGGCGTGAATAAATCCAAAACCGTTATCGGGGCGAATGCCTTTATCGGCTCTAACTCATCGCTGGTGGCACCGGTTGAAATTGGTGATAACGCCACGGTGGGAGCAGGCAGCACAATCACCTCAGCGGTAGATAACGATGCCCTTGCCGTGGCCCGGGGTAAACAGCGCAATATTGCTAACTGGCCGCGCCCGACCAAAAAATAACGATAGCGGGCATCGTGATGCTGAACGCATGATGCCCCGACTTTGCCCTTTCTCACGCTCTGACTATAGTTACCCTGCTTACCAACGCCTTGTCACCAGCCTCTCAGGAGACCGATATGATCAGCACCTTGCTTGTGGGCTTTGGCTTTTCTGCTAAAACCTTTCATTTGCCTTTTTTATTGCATAATGATGCCTTCACGATAACGGCGGTGGTGTCGTCACGGCCCGACGATGTAAAGGCAGTGCTACCGGATGCTGAAGTTTTTGAAACGCTGGCGCAGGCACTGAAGACAGTTTCACCGGATTTGTGCATTATTACGACGCCCAATCATCTGCACTTTGACCAGGCACGGCAGTGTTTGACGGCAAAAACCCATGTGCTGGTGGAAAAGCCCTTTGTATTGTCAGCGGCTGATGCAGAGTCGCTGGTAGCGCAGGCCGCGTTGGTTAACCGGTCAGTGCACGTTTATCAAAACCGGCGTTTTGACGGCGACTTTCTCACGGTTAAAAAGCTGATAGACACACAGCGGCTGGGCAACGTACGGCGAATGGAAAGTCGTTTCGACCGCTTTCGTCCGTTGCCAAGAGACCGTTGGCGCGAAAATGCGGGCCCCGGCGCGGGCATTTTCTGGGATCTTGGTCCGCACCTGCTGGACCAGGCCGTTCAGTTGTTCGGCCTGCCTGATGCCGTGCAGGCGAATATTGATACCCTGCGCGATGGCGGGCAAAGCGATGACTGCTTTGATATCAGCCTCTTCTACCCGCAACTTCATGTCAAACTGGGTAGCAGTGCGTTTCAGGCTGGCACCACGTTACGCTTTGATGTTCAGGGTGAAAAGGGGAGTTATCGTAAATTTGGACTGGATCCGCAGGAACAGGCACTCAGAGATAACAACCGTCTTGATGACAGCGACTGGGGTAAAACAGCACCAGATGAACATGGTAAGTTATGTAACGAAAGTGTTTGTGAGGTTTTTGAAACCTGTCAGGGTGATTATCGGAAGTTTTATCAACAGTTGTCAGAAAGTGTGTCAAATGGCGCGGAGTCGCCATGCAGCGGCCGCTCGGTGATACCGGTGATAAGACTGATGGAGCTGGCAATTGAAAGCAGCACTGAAAAAAAGCAAATATCTTTAAAAAAATAAAACCAAATTAAGTTGCGTGTCGTAATTATTTCCGATTTAATAACTTTCGTTTTGTAATTATTGAGTTTCATTATGCAGCGACGCAATACCGAGGCACGCCGTGAGGCGATCGTAGAGTGGGTTAACCGGGAAGGGCAGGTCCAGGTTGAGTCGCTGGCTGCCGAGTTTGGTACGTCTGAAGTCACTATCCGCAAAGATTTGACGACATTAGCGGCGCAGAAACTTCTGGTCCGGCAATTTGGCGGAGCCGCGCCGATGCCGGTATCAGCCAATACATTAATGAACAATCGAACCGGCGAGATAAACGGGCAAAACCAAGCTTCCGATACCAAAAAAGCCATTGGCTTAGCGGCTGCTAGTCTGGTGAAAAATAATAGTCGCATTATCATCGACAGCGGCAGCACGACCGCCTGCATGTTACCGCACCTTGATATACATTCACGGCTAGTCGTTATGACTAACTCGTTGCATGTGGCCTCAACGCTGACCAATTTCGACAGCGAGCCAACGGTATTGATGACTGGCGGCACCTGGGATGCGCAGTCGCAGTCATTCCAAGGCCACATGGCAGAACAAATGACCCAGGCGTATAGTTTCGACCTGGCCTTTATTGGTGCATCAGGCTTAGATGTGACCAGAGGAACAACCACTTTTAACGAATTAACCGGGCTGACCCAGACCATGGCCAGCGCCGCGAAAGATGTCGTTATCATGGCCGAGTCCGGCAAGTTTTTACATAAAATGCCGAATCTTGAGTTACCGTGGCACAGTATTGCTTATCTGGTCACTGACAATGATATCGACTTACAAACGAAACAAACAATTGAAGAGCAAGGTGTAACGGTGATTACCGCAGCGCCGGATGGAGAGTAGGATATGTGTGGAATTGTAGGCGCTGTCGCCGAACGTAATGTTGTTGAGATCCTTCTGGAAGGACTTAAACGTCTTGAGTACCGTGGTTATGATTCAGCCGGTGTTGCGCTGCTTGATAATGACGGTGGTATTAACCGCCTTCGCCGTACCGGTAAAGTACAGGAGCTGGTAGATGCTGTTGCCCAGCACGGTGCGCCGGGTACGACGGGTATCGCGCATACTCGATGGGCCACCCACGGCGGCGTAACAGAAAGTAACGCCCACCCGCACACCTCCAACGAGCGAATTGCCGTTGTTCACAATGGTATTATCGAAAACTATATCGACCTGCGTGAAAAGCTCAGCGCTGCCGGTTACCGGTTTACCAGCGACACCGACACCGAAACCATTGCTCACACCGTGCATGCAGAGATGGAAAAAGGGGCCGACCTGCTTAAAGCCGTACAGAATTCTGTTGCCCAGTTTCATGGTGCATACGGCACCGTAATTATGGATCGTGAAGACCCTTCAAAGGTGGTTGTCGCACGTTCTGGCAGCCCGCTGGTTATCGGCCTGGGTCTGGGCGAGAACTTCATTGCGTCTGATCAGATGGCGTTATTGCCAGTGACACGCCGCTTCATCTTCTTAGAAGAGGGCGATGTGGCTCAGGTGACTCGCCGTGAAGTGCTGATTTTTGATAAAAACGGTGAGCCGGTAGAGCGTGAAATTGTTGACTCGAAAGTTGAGCACGACGCGGGCGATAAAGCAGGCTACCGCCACTACATGCTTAAGGAAATTCACGAACAACCTACCGTTGTGCGTAATACCCTAAAAGATCGTCTGGACGAACATGGCCTGATGACCAATATTTTTGGCGAGCAGGCGGTGGAGATTCTGGCCAAAGTAAAACACGTGCAGATTATTGCATGCGGTACCAGCTATCACGCGGGCATGACAGCACGTTACTGGCTGGAGCAGTATGCGAATGTGTCTTGCGGTATCGAGATCGCTTCAGAATTCAGATATCGCAAATCAGTAGTGCACGAGAACAGCTTACTGGTTACTATTTCGCAGTCGGGCGAAACCGCCGATACACTGGCCGCCCTGCGTCTGGCCAAAGACTTAGGTTATATGTCCAGCCTGACCATTTGTAACGTACCTGGTTCTTCACTGGTGCGTGAGTCGGATATGGCGTTTATGACCAAAGCCGGTGCCGAAATCGGGGTAGCCTCTACTAAAGCGTTTACCACGCAGCTAACCGCATTTTTAATGCTGACCCTGGCAATTGGTGAGCACAACGGCCTGACCAGCGACGATAAAGCACAAATCGTGCGCGGCTTGCACAGCTTGCCCGCTAAGCTGGAAGAAACGCTGACCATCAGCGAAGGCATTGAAGATCTGGCCGAGGAGTTTGCTGATAAGAACCACAGCCTGTTCCTGGGACGTGGCGATCAGTATCCGATTGCAATGGAAGGCGCACTGAAGCTCAAAGAGATTTCATATATCCATGCGGAAGCCTACGCATCAGGCGAGCTGAAGCACGGCCCACTGGCTCTGATTGATGAAGAAATGCCGGTTATCGTGGTTGCGCCGAATAACGAACTGCTTGAAAAGCTTAAATCTAACGTTGAAGAAGTACGCGCTCGCGGCGGTATCATGTATGTGTTTGCTGATAAAGATGCCAAATTTACCAGTGATGACACCATGCGCGTTATCAACGTGCCGCACTGCGAACCCGCTATCGCACCAATCATCTATACGCTACCGCTTCAGTTGTTGTCCTATTATGTGGCACTGATTAAAGGCACTGACGTAGACCAGCCCCGTAACCTGGCTAAATCGGTAACGGTAGAATAAGAAGTCATTCTCTATAAAAGAGGCCACCATTAGGTGGCCTTTTTTGTTTTGAGGACACGTCATTGTGTCCAAAATTTCAAATTGCTGTCTACTATAAGCTTCATCCCGCTTTGTCCAATCTTTCCCAATTACCGCTGAAAGGGAGATGGTATGCTGAGCGCAAGAAGCAGACCATCAGGTCTGAACGTTCACAAATGGCTTATCTGACTAAATAACAATATTTTTAACCGTGGTTTTTTAAGCTATGAGATATCTGTTTCACGGAGGATATAAAAGTGGCTTTATTTGCTCGATAACATCTCTCATTAGCTCTAAATATAAACAGTTTCCTACCATTTAATATCGGTAATCCTCGACTATGCTAACGAAAAAATTACGTTACGCAATTTAGCTACTCACACCTTAAGTATTGTTCGGTATTACCAGCAAAGCAGTTTTATTAACAAATCGATTATCAGGTTGAGCACAGCAGGCGTGCAAACGCTTTAAGCACATTTCAATCAGCCGTAGATGTCATTGATACTGAAAACTACGCGACTTATAGCTTGGTAACAGTAAAGTAATCAGACTGTCATATTGGGAAAATAGGATGTGTGCCATCAAATTTATTCGATATAACAGTTGCTTATGTTTCTCTTAATCAACGTTAAGCCCTGCTTAACAATAAGCGGATCATATTACTTTTGACGGGAGCCTCTATGAGAACACTGACATTGTTCACAGCATCACTTGTGACGGTATCAGCTGTCGCCAACGGACAGAATTTTCTAACTAGTAAAACACCTTATCAACCTAAGCAGGATTACCAGTCCTATAGTCAGGTACCGCAGGGCTATCAATTGGCAATGATTCAACATGTAGCCCGACATGGATCTCGGGGGCTTTCCAGTGCCGATGATGATGTACTGATGATGGACCTTCTGCTCGCGGCTAAAGCGGACAATGCGCTGACACCTTTAGGCGAGAAGTTAATTACCCAAGTGGCAAAGCTTACGCAAGTCCAGGAAAAAATAGGTTACGGCAAGCTAAGTACTATTGGTAAGCAGGAGCATTATGATATGGCGCAGCGGCTGGTCGCTCGCCATCCTGATTTTTTTACAGCTGAAACCGAACGACAGGTGTTGTTTTCTAACTCCGGGCGGTCACGGGCTGCACAAAGTGGCGAGGCATTCAGACAGGGTCTGCTCAAATCGGCACCGGTGCTGGCAGACCAATTTCAAGTTCCTTATGTGAGCAAAGCGACACTTTATTTCCACAAGGCCGAGGGCCCGCATGATTACAAGGAATATAAAGACAGCGACCCGCGTATCAAAAATGCGATGGCGCAGATTGAAAACAGCGAAAAATCGGCAGACGTCAGCGAAAGTATATTGTCAGGCCTGTTCACGCAGCCGTTTATCGACAAGCTGAAGCAAGGAAAATTGCACTTTGAAGCCAATAACGGTGAGGACACACTGGACAATGGTATGGATGCAGTCTCGGCATTGTATGGTATGTATGCGGTGATCCCCGATCTTGCCAAAGACAGTGATGATCTCGATATGACGCCTTTCATTAGCGACGAGAACGCAGCCTGGCTAGCCTATATGGACGATGCTGACTCGTTTTATGGCCGTGGCCCAGGTTTCACCGGTGATGATATCACTTACCGGGCGGCGGATGCACTGTTCAGTGAAATGCTTTTACAAATCGACTCGCTTATTGATGACACGGAAGATGCACCGCTGGCCAGTTTCCGGTTTACCCACGCGCAGGTGCTGATGCCGGTAGCAACCTGGCTACAGTTTGATGGCACCGAAGTCACTGTGGACGAGGGTGAAATCTATACGTATGAAACCAATCCATGGCGCTCTGCTGATATCGCCCCTATGGCGGCAAATGTGCAGTGGGAAGTGTATCAGAACAACGAGCAGAATATTGTGGTGAGAATGCTTCATAACGAAAAAGAAGTGACTTTCCCAGCAATGTGTAAACCGCTCGAAGGTACTACTTACTTCTATGAATTTAAAGAAGTTAAAGCTTGCCTAAACGCGCTTCATGGCGAGCTTTAATAGCCTTTAGCATTGCTGAAAAAATATCACAATAAGGTTTCAGCGATCATCAACGTGTCACTTTTGCTTTATACCGTAGCCGCCAACACACAACATTTAAGAGAACACACATGAAAAATCGTATCTCAAGCCTGACTCTGGCTGTCAGTACTGCTTGCTATTCGTTTGCTTCAGTCGCAGCGGATAACGCTGGCTTGATTGGCCAGCTAACCAATAATAGTCAAGACCGGGTTTTTGCCGGAGCGAAGATTGAAATTACTGAATTAGGTAAGGAAACTTTCTCTGCCCGCGACGGCACATTTCGGTTTAATAATCTGCCAGCCGGTCAGTTTACACTGGTAGTGACATATTTGGGGGCAGAGCCCGTTTCTCGCAAGATTACGCTGACCGAGGGCAAAAATATAACGCCAGTGATTACGCTGGAAAGCGCCAGCGATACTCTTGAAGAGGTGATGGTTCGAGGTCAGCGTGGCGGTCAGGCCAGTGCAATTAATCAGCAGCGCATGGCTGATAATATCAAATCCATAGTTTCTGCCGATGCTATCGGGCAGTTTCCAGACCAAAACGCAGCCGAATCATTGCAACGCCTGCCTGGTTTGTCTATCGAACGCGATCAGGGGGAAGGCCGCTTTGTATCTATTCGTGGTATCGACCCTAATCTGAATAACGTTACCATCAACGGTTTAAATGTGCCTTCTCCGGAAGGTGGAGTTCGGTCAGTTACTCTGGACGTTATTCCCTCTGAGTTAATTCAGACCCTGGAAGTCTCTAAGTCTGTGACATCGGATATGGACGGTGACGCGATTGGTGGTTCGATTGCTGTTAAATCGGTAAGCGCCTTTGACCGTAAAGGCCAGACTGCCAGTGTATCGGGGCAACTAAGTCAGAACGAGTTGCGCGATGAGGTGAGCCCTAAGGTTTCCGGCACTTATACCAACCTCTGGAAAGACACGTTTGGTGTGGCCGCAGCCTTGTCATATCTCAAACGCGATTTTGGTTCAGACAATATCGAGTCAAATGCTGACGACGAAATTGAACAGCGTCATTACACGATTACCCGTGAGCGTTTAGGGGCTGCGGTCAACTTTGACTATCGTCCTGACTTCAATAATTCTTACTATCTTCGCACCCTGTACAGCGAATTTTCTGATGAAGAATATCGCCAGCGCAATACCTTTGTATTTGACGACGAAGACTCCGAAGTTGAACGTCAATCCAAAGACCGTTATGAAGAACAATCTATTCTGACTATCGCTGTCGGGGGCGAGCATGTTCGTGACGAATGGACTTTTGACTATCAACTGGGTTATGCCAAGTCTGACGAAGATGAGCCGGATGCACTTTATTACAACTTTATCATCGAAAACGACAGTATCGAGAGTGATATGCAACAGGTCATCCCCAGCATTGTTTACCCGGAGTCGGTCAATGATTTCAATAACTACGAGGTTGACGAAATCAGCTTTGAGGATAACTATGCCGAGGATACAGAAAAAAGTATTAAAGCGAACCTGAGCAAAGCCTTTGCCCAAAACACGTATCTCACCGAAATCAAAACCGGGATTAAGTACCGTACCCGCACTAAAACTGTCGACAGCAACATCTACAATTACGACGGGGACTTCGATAATACGGATCCCACGCGCTTTGCGGCCGGTGACGTAGACTGGGGGCTGGGTAACTTCGGCCCGGGCCTTAACCGCGGCGAGATGCGTTCTTATTTTGACCAGAATCGTGGTGCGTTAGAGTTGGCTGACCTTGATTCTGAACTGGAGTCCAATGGCGCGTCTTACCAAACCAACGAAGATATCTTCGCAGCTTATCTGATGAGTACATTTGATATTAACGACTTGCACATAGTGGCCGGTGTTCGTTATGAAAAAACCGACTTTGATACCACCGGGATGCGTGTCGAGCTGATTGAAGATGAACAAAATGATACAGAAGAAGTGGCTAATACGGTATGGCAGTCTGAGCGAAATTATAATCACTTTCTGCCCAGCATTAACGTTAAGTACACTATTTCAGACAAGCTGATTTTTCGCGGTGCCTATACACAAACAATCGCGCGCCCGGGCTTTGAGGAATCAGCCGCTTTTCAGATTATTGAGAGCAAAACCGAAGAGGATGATGGCGCTTTTGTTACCGAGCGTGAAGCAGAAGTGGGTAACCCGCAATTGCAACCTTATGAGTCAGATAACTTCGACCTGTCGGTTGAATACTACCCGGGCCAGATTGGTGTGCTATCTGCCGGTTTGTTTTACAAGCAAATCGATAATTTTGTGGTCTACGCTGATGTAGCAGGCATGCAGGGCTGGGAAGGCTTTGACGAAGTCATTCAGCCGCGCAATGGTGAAGACGCTGATCTATCGGGTGTTGAGCTGTCGTGGGTTAAAGTTTTTGATAACGGTCTGCTTCTATCCGCAAACGGTACCTTCTCATCTTCTGATGCCACCACCTTATTAGACGGCGAGGAATATAAAACCAGCCTGCCTAACCAGTCGGATACCGTTGGTAATCTTACTGTAGGGTACGAAGACAACGACTGGAGCCTGCGTCTGGCTATGAATTACAAAAGTAAAAACCTGGACGAAATCGACGGTGACATGTTGCGAATGGAAGATGCTCATCAACAGTTAGATTTCATGGGCAAATATTACATCAACCAGGATCTTACGGTCTATTTTAATGCCATCAATATTAATGATGAACCGTACTATCACTACTTCGACCGACGTGACCAGAATGCCCAGTACGAAGAGTATGGCCGTACTTTCGAAATTGGTTTTAACTGGCAACTTTAATCAAAATTGATAAAAAAGGCGGGCCCCGGTCCGCCAGAACTCTGAGGTTTTAATGAAATTTATACAACGTTTAGTTCTGGCCACATTAGTCAGTTCGTCGCTCACCTATGCTGCCGAACACCAGCAAGACGAAGTCTTCGATGAGCACTACTATCAAACACACCAAATAAAGTCTTCAATAACTGATATGGATGACGGCTACACCTTTTTGGTCGTCGGTGATTGGGGCCGAAATGGCCACTTTGCTCAGCGCAGCGTCGCTAAATGGATGGATGTTGCGTCGTATCAGTTTGATGCAGACATGATCATTTCAACCGGTGACAACTTTTATGAGAACGGTGTTGCGTCGGTCAATGATCCCTACTGGCAGAGTTCCTACGAAGCCATTTATGATGGTCCGAGCCTCTTTGTGGATTGGTACGTGGTGCTAGGTAATCATGATTATCGGGGCAATTGGCAGGCCCAAATCGATTATTCTGATATTAGTCGTCGCTGGAATATGCCCGCCCAGTATTTTGAGAAGATGATCAAACTTGAAGAAGGAGGGACGGTACATCTGGTCTTTTTAGATACTAACCCACTTAATCCAGATTATCAGCACGAACCCAAGTATCAAGAGACCCAGCGGCAGGACGGCAAAGCGCAACTGGCTTGGTTTGAACAAACGCTGAAAGACAATGAAAATGCCGACTGGACCATTGTGATTGGTCATCATCCGCTTTATTCCAGCGGTAAACGCTACGGCGAAACCGGCGCAGTACGCGGTGTAATAGAACCGTTGTTGGAAAAGTATGAGGTAGATGCCTACATCGCCGGTCATGAACATGATTTGCAACACAACAAGCCTGCCGGTAGTAGTGTCGAACACTTTGTTTCTGGTGGTGGCTCAGAGATCCGCCCGGTGGCACAGCGGGAATTTACCGCTTTTGCCAAATCATCAGCCGGTTTTGCTGTCGTAAAAGTCAATCATCACACGTTTACTCTTGAATTCATCGATGACAAGGGTAAAGCGCTCTATCATTATGATTTGGATAAGAGCAAGAAGTAGTCCTGATGCCCCGGTTAACAACTGGGGCTTATTGCCGGAGTATAAAGTAGTAACGTTATATATTACTCGCTGTGAAAGGTGTCTTTGAGTGGTATTTAGCGCTTTTGAGATAAGTGTTTAAGATAGGTTGGTCATGAAACTGTTGTCTACTCGTTCTGAGACTAAGGTTACGCTTTTTAACTGACACCGAGCCCCGGCCTCTACCATTCAATAACCTGCATTTAGGATTTAGCCGTTTTTAACTTCGTAGTGATGTTGTGGATGCATTGATTATAACCGTTTAATCTGATTATTGATTAAAGGGGTTACAGAGTCATGAATACCCTCGGTCGGGCCAAACATAAAATGATGTTTCTTCTGACTTCTATCTTTTTTATTAACCAATACGTGCTTTTCAATAATTGTAAGATTCTCAATTTCTTCTTCGTGAATTTTGGTGACGGTTGGGAATGTTTGGATATAAACATATTTGCCACGCCTGATTATCGAATGTCTGCCCCATATCCAGCAAACAAGTGTCACCATTAAAACAACCGTTGTATAAAAAGCAATGCGTACAGATTGGTTCTCAGGTGCAAGCGCTCCCGCAAATATAAATACAAGAAATAATGTCGTGGTGTAATTTAATAAAAAGAGTACAGTCATTTTTCTTACCAGAAAGAGTGACCGATGCTTCTTTTGATTATAAGTAACAAAAACAAGCGCCACTAATTGTGCCAATCGCTGTGCCTAAACCGCTACTGCCCGTGATGCCAGCACCAACGCCGAAACCAAAACCGCCCGCAAAATCTGCGACACCACCAATAACTCCACTAGCAATACCGCCACCAACAGCCTCAGGGCTGTGTCCACTTTAGCAAGAGCAATCCAGACTATTTAAATCTCGTGAGACTTTATACTGAACTTATGAATAGCTTTTAAACTGAATTGATTTCGGGTTAAGAAGGAATCTAGCATACTGCAATCGGACGCTGATAGTAATTACATCATGGTGCGGTTTACTTACTATGTTGCCTCGGATAATTAACGTAGTGGCAGAAAAAAACAAGAGCAGACTGCCGCCTTCGTTTGATGAATGAAAGGTTAGCGGATCATTTTTTAGCTGGGGTGATATCGGCTTTATTTGTTCTACTCCTGGCACGCTTTTCTAATTTGCAATAAGCATCCATTGTGATACATAATGCTACAATTCATAGTTAAAGTGTAATCGTTATGGGTATAGTAAAAATTTCAGATACTCTTCATGAAGAGGTTCGCAAAACCAGTGCGGTAATGGAGCGTTCAATAAATTCTCAAGCAGAATTTTGGATGAAAGTAGGTCGGATTGCCGAGCAGAATCCAACGTTAACCTATGAGCAAATTATTGAACGTGAAATGCGTTCTCAAAACGTGAAGTCGGTTAGGTTGATCAGTGAATAGCTTGGTGAAATCGGCGCACGAAATTCAATTGATGCGCGAATCGGGGCAACTACTGGCGCGTGTTTTTACTGAGTTAGACAAGATAATTGACTTGGGCATGTCCACGTTAGAAGTGAATGACTTTGTTGAGCGTTTTATTGTTGAAACACTTAATGCCAGGCCCGCGAGTAAGGGGCAATACGGCTACAAATACGTATTGAACAGTTCGGTTAACGAGGTGATATGTCACGGCGTACCGTCGCCATCCAAAAGACTTAAAAATGGCGATATTGTCAATATTGATATCACACTTGAGAAAAACGGCTATATTGCCGATAGCAGCAAGATGTATTTAATGGGTAGTGTTTCACCCGCTGCTCGTGAGCTTGTTGATGTGACATATGAAGCAATGTGGGCAGGAATAAAAGCGGTAAAACATGGTACTACGCTTGGTGATATTGGTTTTGCTATCCAGAACCATGCAGAAAGGCGCGGATATAGTGTTGTGCGTGAATATTGTGGGCATGGAATTGGTAAGGAAATGCATGAAGAGCCACAAGTGTTGCACTTTGGATCTGCGAATTCGGGTATGCGATTACAAGCAGGTATGACATTTACTATTGAACCTATGATCAATCAAGGTAGCCATAAAACCAAATTGAAAAAAGACGGCTGGACTGTGGTTACTCGGGATAAAAAGTTATCTGCTCAATGGGAGCACACTATACTAGTCACACAAAATGGTTATGAGGTGTTGACCCTCCGTCCTACCGAAATGCGATGAATGGAACGTACACAATCCAACAGCAGAATAGCGAACGTCCGCTTTACGTCTTGAGTTCAACTGGTGAATGCAACGCTATCCTTACTTGAGGAGGAATGTTGCCATGAAACAAAGAAAGCGCATCTATTATTCACCTGAACAAAAAGCACTTATTTGGGACAGATATAAGCAAGGCGATTCGCTTCATGACATTGCCAGAATGTTTGACCGCAATCATTCTTCGATTATGCCCACCATCTATCAAACTGGAGGATATCGGCCACCAGAAAGAAAAAGACATCCACAATCTCTTTCGCTTGATGAAAGAGAAGAGATATCACGGTGCTTAGTCAGTAAACAATCCATTCGAGAAATTGCCAGGCGTTTGTCCAGAGCGCCATCTACAATCAGTCGAGAGATAAAGCGAAATGGTGGACTGGAGCGCTACCGTGCCGTTAAAGCAGAACAGCGAGCATGGGACGAAGCATTAAGACCTAAGCCATGTAAATTAATCGGCTCGCCAGAGTTATGTAAACTGATAGCTGTTAAGCTTAAAAGAGCATGGTCACCCCAACAAATTGCGGGTTGGTTGAAGCGACAATATCCCGCTAATCAGGAAGTGTACGTGTCCCACGAAACCATCTATAAAACACTCTTCATTCAGACGCGAGGAGCGCTGAAGAAAGAGCTGCAACGGTGCTTGAGAACGAAAAGAACCGTCCGAAAGTCTCGTACAACAACCCTAAAAGGCCAAGGCTTAGGCCAAATTTCAGATGCTTTATCAATCAGTGAGCGCCCAGCTTCCGTTGAGGATAGAGCTGTGCCGGGACATTGGGAAGGCGACCTGATATGCGGCTCAAAGAATAGCTACATCGCAACGCTTGTTGAACGCCATTCCCGTTATGTGATGCTTGCCAAAGTGGAAGATAGTAAGTCATCTACTGTTATCGCTGCACTGATTAAACAAGCTCAAAAGCTACCAAGCGAATTGTATAAATCCCTCACATGGGATAGAGGCAGGGAAATCAAAGACCACAAGCAGTTCACACTGGCAACTGACATCAAAGTATACCTGTGTGATCCTCATTCTCCTTGGCAACGCGGTTCAAATGAAAATACCAATAGACTTTTGAGACAGTATTTCCCCAAAAGCACTGACTTATCAGTACACAGTCAACAAAAACTTAGTAGCGTCGCAAGACAACTTAACGAAAGACCTAGAAAGACGTTAGACTATGAAACACCAGCTCAGAGATTTAACCAGTGTGTTGCATCCATCAATTGAACTCAAGGTATGTTAACACCGCGATCGGCTGCCTTCAGCAAGCGGTTCGCCATGACCTGGCCGACCAAATCGTCATGCCAGATATAATACTGTACATCCAGGCTGGTCTGCGCGGCCTGTATCAGTCGCAGCCTGACAGCAAGTGCCTCCATACCATCAGACAGAAGTTCAAACCCGGAGTCTCCCTCATATTTCAGGCCCAGCTTTTCGATATCCTGATATAACGGCGAGTCGATAATTGACACCAGCGGTGGCTCGTCCGGTAATTCTCTGGGGGGCAGGCGCGCGCAGCCCGTCAGCAGTAAAGCGGGTACAAGCAAGAGCAGGGTCAGACAAACAGGTGGTCTGTATTTATCGTTCACCGTTATCACCAGATTGGCAGCGCAAGGTGTCTTTAATGAAATAGTTGATGCACTCGGAAAAGTCCATTTTTATTACTGCGCGGTGATAAAACTTTCAGCAGTACGCAGCGTGTGCATGAATCAAAATAAACTAACCGAAAATACACGCTTTTCTCGTATTGGCTTATAATTGCTATGTAAATCCCTTAACCTGCAAAAAAGATTAACAGTCAGAACCGGTGAAACTGTCTGTTTGCGGTCTCTTTTTTTAACGCTTTCTGGTGAAAAGATACGGAGACCTTTATGAATAACTATTTACCCACAACGTTACTGCTTTCCTTTGCTCTTGCTGGCTGCTCGGGCATGTCATCAGAGCAACAAAGTAAAGTTGACGCTATGTCTGACTGTGAAAAGGTCACGGCGCTGGTGCGCTCAGCGGATAACGGATTTATGCCGCTCAAAGGAGCCGAAGTCAGCTCAAAATTCATGACATCCTGGAATGCAAAAGCGCAACTGGTGGGTGATAACTGTAAAGTTGTCGAAACCAGTGACGGTACTATGCAATACATGTGCAGCGCACAGTACGCTACCGAACAGGAAGCACAAAGTGTGCATGATGAGGCGCAAATGCTGACGCAGCGTTGCCTGGGCGATAAGTGGCAAGCCAGTACGAACGAAGCGCCGAGAAGCCGCACGACCACCATGGAGAACCCTCAGGAGCCGGCGCGCATCCTACTTACATTGGGACAGGGCTATGATAAGCGTAAACCCTGGATTGTGAGCTTCAAAGTTGTCAGACAATAACGCTGCCCGATTAACAGCAATCGGACAGGAAAGTTGCCACCGGTATGCTCAGTTAAAGACGATATAAGATCTTTAATTTCTTTAAAAAATCTGGTTACTATCTGTTTTGTACGCATAGGGCGGACCGGAATTTATTAAAGGAATAAACCATGAAAGGTGTACTTATCGCCGCGTTACTGGGCGTGTGGAGTGTAGGCGCTGCTGCCGTAGAACCTGTTTATGATTATGCTTCTGTTGGCTATAGCCAGGCGGATGTGGATAACAGCGATGGCTTTCAGCCCGCGGGCTTTAAAATCTTTGCTTCAAAAGCGCTTACAGACAGTATTTTTTTAAACGGTACCTTCAGCCGGCTTAGTGATGAGGTTGAAGCGTTTGACCTGGATTTTGATGAAGCGTCCCTGGGTTTTGGTTATCGTTACGGATTAACGCGCTCAGCAGACGTGTACGGCACACTGAGCTATGAGTACGTAAAGCTGACTGCCAAAGTTGGTAGTCGCTCAGAATCTATCGACGACAACGGATATGGCCTGACCGCTGGCGTGCGCACGATGTTAACCAGAAGCTTTGAGTTACGTGGCGCGGTTAAGTTTATTGATGTTGATGAAGGCAGTGACACGGGCGTGTCAGTGGCCGCCGACTACTTTTTTACTGATCAACTGGCCGTAGGGGCGGAAGCCTCCATTGGCGATGACGTCAATACGTACGGTGTTAATCTTCGTTATAATTTCTTTTAATTACAGGGGGATGCTCGAAGCCGCATTCCCAACGTCTTTTATACAACAATTTTCACGATGCAATATGGGGGCAAGCCGCAGCGACAGACGTCAAGCGGAAATTATCATCCAGCACCACAAAGTTTGCCCACGCCCCAACGTTCAGATGTCCAATCTGAGGATTATTTAAAAATGCAGAGGGTGTTGAGGTCGCCATTTGCAAAGTGGCCCAGGCGTCTACGCCAACGACATCACGCGTGTTGCGTACTGCTTCTGACATTGTCAGGTTAGAGCCTGCCAGCGTACCGTCCTCCAGATTCAGCGTTTCACCACGCTGATAGACATTCACACCCTGATAGACAAAGTAATCAATATCACTGCCCGCCGGTGCCATTGCATCGGTTATCAGCATGATTTTTTGCGCTCCCTTAGCACGAATTGCCAGCGCCGCACTTGCCGGGTGCACATGGTGAGTATCGTTAATCAGGCCACAGTAAACGTTATCGTGATAAAGCGCTGCCCCTACCACACCGGGCGCGCGACTGGTCAGCGGGGACATAGCGTTGAACAAATGTGTTGCGCCGGTAGCGCCAGCTTCAAAGGCTGCCATGCACTGCTCAAATGTAGCATTGGTATGCCCGACACTGACAATCACACCGGCTGAGACCAGTGCGTTGATTTGTTCGCAAGACACCGCCTCTGGTGCCACGGTGACCATGACCTGACCAATGTCCTTACGGCAGAATAACGTCATTTCAGCATCTGTAAGCGGGCGCAGATGCGCATCACTGTGCATGCCTTTTTTTGCCTGGCTCAGATGTGGCCCCTCAAAGTGTATACCTACTATGCCTGAGGGATCTGCTGCGTGCACATTGGCAACCGCATCGGCGCCCCGGCGCATAATATCGATGTCATCCGTGATAATCGTGGGGAGCATGCTGGTGGTACCGAACTGACGATGAGCACGGACCATAGTGTGCAGCGCTTCCGCACTGGGTTTGTCATTAAACTGCACGCCACCGCCCCCGTTTACCTGAATATCCACAAAGCCGGGCGCGACAAGCCCGGCCAAATGTGTGGCATGTTGCGCGGTGGCTGGTGAGGTATCAGGAGTAAATGTTGTAATCACGCCTTTATCTTCGCTGAACAACACATTGTTTAGCAGGGTATGGCCATCGAACAGGGTATCGGCAAAATAATCAGTCATAATCGGCGTTATTTACATTGGAGTTAAAGTGGATTGGGCTAACCATATCGCGCCCTGTGTGGGCGTTGCCAGTGGTTCTGACAAACCCGCCTGCACGTGCTGACTCAGCCAGGGACGCCATACCGGTGCCAGCCCGCCGGTCATAGCAATTCTGCCCGGGTTACAGGCTTGTATACGGGTAAAAAGTCGGGTCAGATAGTCACAGCCTTTTTGCATAATTTCACGACTGACGGGTTCGTCCCGTGCAGCCTGATGGGTCACCAGCGGCGCCAGGGCGGCGTAATCGACAGAGCGAAAGTGCAGGGCGTGGGCAACCAACTCCTGGGCGGTATGCAGGCTTAACGTTGCACAAACCTGCTCTGCCAGGTCGTTGTGTTCCTTAAGGCCATCAAGAGTATGCAGCGTAGACTGCAACGCCTGCCAGCCAAGCCAGGCACCCGATGCCTCATCGCCAAGTGGAAAACCATGACCACCCAACGTTGTTTCTATGCTGTCGGTTCTGACATAGGCGGAGCTGCCAGTGCCAGTGATAATTAATGCGCCGTTTTGCTGCAGGTGCGCACCAGCGCAGGCTATGTGCATGTCAGTGGTATAGCGGACCTGATCAAAGGGCAGTGTCCACTGCTGGGCGATGGCTGCGTATTTATCAATATTAAGCCCGGCCAGACCAGCGACCACATATACCGCAGTTCTATCTTCTTGAGGGATGCACTGCATTACCTGTTCACACACTTGCAGGACCGAGCGATAAGCCTGCTCTGCATTTTGCGCAACATTGGCAGGGCCTGCTTCGGTTTCGGTGATCAGGCGCCCGTCAACAGACTCAAGGCGCGCCCGGCAACGCGTACCGCCGCCATCAATACCCACTATCCATTTTGCGTTTGTCACGTTTTACCAGCCTGAAGGAATATCTTATTGGCTAAGTGTATCGTGACTGAGCCTTAAACCCTACAAGTCGGCGGTAGGATTTTTCAGGCTGCTCTGACCGGTTATGTCGGCAAAGATCTTATCGCGGCGGGCAAGCTGGTTGGGATGCGCGCGTCCATAGCTCATCAGGTTACGATGTGAAGTGAAGGTCAGGTTTAATAATACCCGTCGCTCATGGCCTTGCGTTCGCTTATGGAGTGTTTCAACATTTTCGAAAAACACGGTCCCGGCCCGTCCCGTTATTGGCGTAATGTCATGTTGTAGCGATGTGTAGGCGTCTTTGTCGCTCATGCCTCCATCAAGGAGTGTACGAAGTGTTATACGTTTATGTGAGCCAGCGATAGCCACATGATGGGAGCTTGTTATGCTGACATCGGTCAGATAGACAAAGACGTTGAGCGACTGCCAGCCTGCGTAATCGAAATGAAAGTGATTTTGAGAAAGCGGTTTTTTACCGGCCTCAGGGTTGGTGACAAATAGAGACGATTCAATCAGCACCGGTTCACATTGTAAATATTCACTGACCACATTGAGGATTGCAGGGTCGCTGGCAATTTTCGCCACATGCTGGCTGACCTCGTGGGACTGGTGATATTCAGCGGCTGGAAGCTGGTCTGTGATTTTTGTCATACTTTGTGTAAACGACCGCGGCAACGTACCCGCTTTGTACACGCCGTTGGTGTGAAGTGCAGATGCGATTGTCTTGGCATTGAGTCCGTGCATCAGCGACACGTTGGTAGGACGCCAGCGGGCCGGACCGCGAAAAAACTGAATCAGGGCAATGATGCTGTATCGCCATGGTCCGAAGTGGATAAGCTGACGAGCAATTCGGATGGTTTCTGACAGATGAAAACGTCGTGTGGTGCGACGTGCCCAGTTAAATAACCGGGAAAAGATTCTCGTGCGAGAGGCGGGATAGTAAAACATAGTGCCGTTCCGTGGTACAACGCATCTTCCTGATGCAAACTGGCTACTAGCTTGTGTGAAAATCAATCAAAAAGCAATAGAAATGCGTTCAGTGACAGCTATGTGGAAAACGGCCTTCCATGGCAGTTTTCATCAATGACAACAATCAGACTGAGAAGGTGATGAACGAAAGTGTTCTCTTGCCTGAGAGACCACTGTTTTTGCCATTAGTAATGCCAGTGCGATAGCACTCGCGGCATAAAGAAACTGCGTATTGTCGCCATGTTCGTGCACGCTGCCGGCAGTTACAATCAGCGATTGCCAGGAAAAGGCGGATACTGCCCAGTTCAGGGCGTAGCCCAGCCCGATACTGGCGGTAAAGACGGCGAAGAGGTACAACATCAGTGAGCGCCGGCCCAGCTCTTTTACTATCATTCCCATGGTCGATACGTTAGTCGCCGGGCCCGCCAGTAAAAATACCAGCACCGCGCCGGGCGACAGGCCTGCCGCCAGAAACCCAACTGCCAATGGCGTTGAGGCGGTGGCGCAGATATACATGGGAATACCGATAACTGCCATGATTATCATAGCTAGCACGCCATCACCCCATTGAGTGAGAAAGTCGGTCGGAACCCAGGTTTGGATCGCGGCAGCCAGTGCCAGACCGAATAGCAGCCAGACAGTAATGTCCGATAGCAATTGACCTGTACCAAATTCCCACATCGCTTTGGCTTTATCCTTTGCCGGTGTTTGCCTTAGCGTTGGATGACCGCTGCTGCACGAAGTGGATGATGCTTCTTCGGTGTCACAGCAGCTGGCTGTTGTGACCGCTGGCTCAGACGCCGCACTACTACAGCATGAAGATGTGTTTGCAGATGCTGCCACGGGTGTCGCTGGCTTATCGGCAGGCGCAAAAAATTTAACTAATAAGCCGGCATAAATCGCACTGAAAATGGCGGCAAACGGGCGCACGATAGCGTATAGCGGGCCAAGCAGGGCATAAGAAACTGATACAGAATCAACACCTGTTTCCGGCGTAGAGACGAGAAACGACACGGTGGCCGGTTTTGATGCACCACTTCGACGCAGCCCCACCGCAGCAGGGATGACACCACAGGAGCACAGCGGCAGCGGCGCGCCGATAACCGCAGCTTTGGCAACCGCGCTCATACTGTTACTTCCCATATGACGTTGCAAGAGCGACACCGGAACCAGTTCATGCATGATAGCGGCAACCAGTAAGCCCAGCAGCAGCCAGGGGGCTGATTCCATAAATAGCGCAATAAAATTTTCAGCTAACAAATACAGATCATTCATAACGGGTTATCCGACTCCAGTAACTGCAGAATTGAGCAATGTTGAGCGCTTTGCGCGCCTCCGCCACAGGCGGCATAGAGCGTTTTTAGTGAGCGCTGAATGCGTTCAAGCTCAGCGATTTTTTCACTGACTGTCTGAAGTTTCTGCGCAGTACGCTGCTTAACTTCTTCACAGGTATGATCATAAGGGTGAAGTTTTAAAGCGAGTAATTCGCCAATTTCATCTAAGGTAAATCCGAGCTGTTTGGCACGCTGGATAAATAACAGGCGCGCTTTATCCTCGTCACTAAACAGGCGATATCCGCTGGCTGATCGCATGGTTGCGTTAATCAGCCCTTTGCTTTCATAAAAGCGAATAGTATCCACCGAGACGTTTGCCTGCCGGGCCAATTCGCCAATTTTTAACGTAGCCACAGTATTCATGGTGGCAAGTATAAACCCTGGAGTAAACTCCAGGGTCAACAAAAATTATTAAATTAGTGATTTTTACTGCTGGCCGAAGACCAAAATGCTATAGGGCAGCAAGGTGGTACTACCTTCTTCGACAGCCAGTGTGTCGGTCACATCCTGATGTTGCCAGGCGAACAGACATTGTGGTTTCTCGGGTAAACCGGATAATGAATAATTGTCCAGTTCGCGGTTAGCCAAAGAAATATATACCCATACCGGTTGAGCGTTATGCTCATCAGTACGCATAAAGCCCACAACTTTGTTTTCATCATCCTGATGTACGATTTCGGTAAATGCACCGGTTAATCCGGCGCTGTTTCCATTTTCGTTGGTACGCAGGTTTATCAGTGCGGTAAATGCGGCAACGATGTCATCAAACTGTTCGCGTCGTTCCCAGTCGATATCATGATCATCACTAAACCAGCCGTGCTGCTTAAACTCCTGCCCCTGAAACACCATCGGAATGCCGCATGAGGTCAGCACTAAGGCAGCTGCGACCACCGCTTTGTTGTGCGCAAAAAAATCATCATCGACATTGCCGGGTGCGACTTCCTCTACAACCCTTGCGCGACCGTTGGCTACTTCATCGTGCGATTCCGTGTAGACCACTCTGGAAAACGGGCGTTGGCTGTAAGTATGTGAGATAGCCGTCACTACCGCATTAACATCAATTGCGCTGTCATCGGTGGCGATAAGTGCCTCCCTTATCGGGTGCACAAAGCCAGCATCCCATTGCGCGGTGTAGCCGCAGCCATCCGGCGGCGGGTCGGTAATAAAGTGATGACTGTGCAGGTCTTCGGCGATAGTCACTTTGTTATCAAACTCATCAGCGACCATCTGGTTGATTTGCTTAATCATGGTGTAGGCTTCAGGAATGTCGTCACTGCCATCATCAATGCCTGATACGCTGCGCATATAGGGCACCATATCCATACGCAGGCCATCAGCTCTGAATTCACTTAACCACATGCGCGCATTATCGATAAAGTAGCGACGTACTTCCTCGCGTCCGTAATCCGGCCGGGTGTCACCCCACGGTGTACTGCTGCGCTCGTCATTGTAGAAGTAAATGCCGCCTTTATCATTTTCACTCCAGCCATCAAACTGCCAAAGATCCAGATCGCTGGGGCCAAGGTGGTTATACACCACATCTAGAATCACGCCGATACCACGCTGGTGGGCAGCATCAATGAAGCGTTTGAGTCCGTCCGGTCCTCCATAGGCTTCTTCTACCGCGAAGGGATAGGCCGGGTTGTATCCCCAGCTTTGGTCGCCGGCAAATTCATTGACTGGCATTAGTTCAATCATTGTAATACCAAGCTTTTTCAATGCATCCAGACGGCTGATAACCGAGTCGAATGTGCCGAAGGTATCACCGTTTTTACCAAAGGTGCCGATGTGCATTTCGTAAATAACATGCTGATGAAGGGCAGGTGGCTGAAATTCCCGGGTCTGCCACTGGTAATCATCATCATAAATAAGACTGTTGCCGACGCTGTTGGTCAGATGCCGGGCCCTGGGATCGTTTTTCTGACTCTTATTGCCTGCGCTGTCTTCAATAACAAACTTATATTCATGACCATTGCGGGCGGCGTCGCTGACGCACCACCAAATCCCGCCTTCAGCAGGTTCCATCGGCTGGTCTTCCCAGTCATTAAATGTGCCTGTCAGAGCGACAGCGTTTGCATTGGGGGCCCATACT
Organism: Salinimonas profundi; assembly: GCF_014750655.1. GTDB lineage: Bacteria > Pseudomonadota > Gammaproteobacteria > Enterobacterales > Alteromonadaceae > Alteromonas > Alteromonas profundi_A. The sequence continues at coordinate 51,732 of NZ_JABBXD010000003.1, read as the reverse complement.
GAAAACTGATAACCATTTTCAACAGGGATAACGCCGAGTTGTCCATCAAACGCAGACATGATTGTTCTCCAAATAATACGCCACAGGTCGGCGTGGATTTGCTCAGCAATTGTGGTGCCACTGATGAAGTGAGGGGAAATTGCTTTAGTTTCAGGCTACGGCGTGCTCAGCGCGGAGGTGTGCCGTTAGTCATACTGCAATAACGGCACAGTAAACAGAATAATTTACCGAAGATACTGTGTAAAAATTCGCCCTTATCCGTCAGTGTCCAGCACCGTTTTTTCCTTGGTTTGTTTGCTGTGCGAGAGGGCATGATTCATTTCGCTGAAGGGGAAAAGGACCGGGTCATCCACGACTATAAGGCCTGTCTGAATATCTTCAAGCAATGACTCACCATCTTTCATCAGCGCTGTCCAGGCAGCTTCGTCGCCATACTGGTGAAGCGCACCAAGCGCTACCTCATGGTAAGAAATCGTACGTGTGAATGCCGGGTCGACAGGTTTTTCAATTCTTCCCTGGATACACACAATATGACCGTTCGCCTGAAGCCGCGATACGAGCTTTGTTGCGTTGTCGGCGCTTACCGCATCAATCACGGCAAAATATTGCTGTGGTAAATCTTCGGCATCGCGAAAGACCGATGTAATACCCAGCGCATTCGCCTCACTCTCTTCCAGACTTCCTGATAAGGCGTGCACCTCGTAATCGGCACGCTTTAAAAACTGAACCGTAAGCTTGTTCACCGCGCCCATACCAGCTACCAGGACTTTTGCACCCGGGCTTGGCGGCAGCTTGCTCACTGCCTGCCATGCGGTCAGCATGGGGCAGGGAAGAGCCGCCGCAAACTCAAACGACATATTGTTCGGCAACTGCATCACCCTGTTGGCCTTAACAACGGTGAACGCTGCAAAACTGCCATCATGTTGCAAGGATTGGTGGTAGGTGATCTGCTGACCAATCATCGCTTCATCAATACCGGCGCCTGTTGCCACCACTTCGCCGGCACCGTCCACACCGGGAATGCGTCCTTTGGGCCAGTTTAGCGGGTCATCTTCAATGAATTTCCAGTCTACCGGATTTATACCACTGGCTTTGTTTTTAATAAGGATCTCGTCCGACGCAAGGTCGGGCAGTGTCGTGTCTTCCTGATAAAGCGCGCGTCCTGCCCGGTCAAAATGCCAGGCCTTATTCGTTGTAACAGTCATATTAGAATTCCTGACAGCGGCACGGTGCATAGCGCAGTACCGCTGTGTGTTGGTGTTAACGATATCTGTTACTTAAACGGACGACATTGCCCGGTCGATTTATCCTGAACGTAAATACTTTTTTAGATTCAGGCTTTGGCTGGCACGAAACTGCCAGCTTCGCGTTGATCAAGATACCCGGAAATCCGTGTTAACAGCAGCGCGCTGAACGTAATGATTGCACCAATCCAGGTGGTATCTGATAACGACAGCTGTTCAACTATTGCGCCGCCAGTGACAGAGCCGATGGCAATGCCGACATTAAACGCAGCGATATTAAGCCCTGATGCCACATCCACTGCATTGGGCGTAAAGCGCTGTTATCGGACCGTGCTTATCAGTCAGCTGTCCGCTCGGATATTTCCGCTGGCAACCGATACACCGTAAATCAGCGCTATGATTGCGGTCGCCGATGCGGCTAAGCCGGTCTCCTCGCTTTAAAATAGGCGTCAGATAGGTGAACGCTGTGAATGTGACGCCATAGCACAGCGCGGAAGTAGGCAAAACCAGTAACAGCCGTTTTTATAGGAATAGCTGTAACTGTTCAGTTAGCGTAGATGGCTGTGTTTAAACGGTCAGGGCATTGCGCTGCTGTCCAACTTTATGTGTCGTGATGATATTAACCAGCACCGTCTAACAGAAGTGCTGCCCGCGCAAATAGCCAGCCCTAACCGCCGCGAATCGGTCAATGCGGTATTTTATAAAAACAGCGCTGTATCGTCGCGCATCAGTGCATTTTTAGACTTCATACAGCCAAGGTTAACACTGTAGGTAGACAGTGCTGCGCATAACAAATATGATATTCCATATATCTGGTTTTTCGTATTTGTTCTATGTCACCCTTATTGTTCTATAAATGTCTGGCGGATGACACCCGTCTGAAAATTTTGCTATTGCTGGTCTCGCATACTTCTCTATGCGTGTGCGATCTGATTGACGCACTCTCGCTCAGCCAGCCGAAAATCTCGCGCCATCTGGCATATCTTAGAAAATGCAATATTGTTCAGGCCGAGCGGCGAGGTAAATGGATGTATTATGCGCTCAACAATGCCTTGCCCGAGTGGGCCTTTTCAGTTTTAAAAACAACGGAATTCGCGAATCAGGAATACGTGAAAGAAGCGAATAGTCGATTAAAAAATGCCATGTCTACTAACTGTCAGGATTCATCATCATGAAGATTCTATTTATCTGCACACACAACCGCTGTCGAAGTGTGCTAAGCGAAGCCATTGTAAACAAAATCGCCGATGGTGAGATCGTCGCTAAAAGCGCGGGCAGTGAGCCTGCCGGAGAGGTGCACCCGTTAACATTAAAGTTCCTGGATGAAGCCGGTTACCCGACAAAGGGTTTGAAAAGTCAGTCGTGGGATGACTTTGAGCAGTTTCAGCCCCGTGTTGTTATTACCGTGTGTGACGCTGCAGCGGGCGAGACATGCCCGATGTACTTTTCCCGCGCACTCAAAGTGCACTGGGGGCTGCCCGATCCATCAAAGGTCACCGGTTCTGATGAACAGAAAAAACGTGCGTTTGAAGATGTGATCAGTGAAATTGAAACGCGCGCCCGCGATTTAATAGCGATTGCCCGGGCGGATTTGGAAGGGGATGCATTACGTGTGGCCCTGAATAAATTAGGCGCGCAGTAAAAGGAGCTGTAAATGGGTTTTTTCGAGCGCTATTTGTCGTTGTGGGTAGCTCTTTGTATTGTAATTGGCGTGGTGGCAGGCACTGTGGCTCCCGATTTTTTCGCCGCAGTCTCACAGTTTGAGGTTGCCCATGTCAATCTGGTGGTGGCAGTGCTTATCTGGCTAATGATTTACCCCATCATGATTCAGGTCGATTTTGCCGCGCTTAAGGATGTGGGCAAAAAGCCAAAAGGGCTGATGCTGACTCTGATAATAAACTGGTTGGTCAAGCCGTTTACCATGGCATTGCTGGGGTGGCTGTTTTTTAAAGGGTTGTTTGCCCAGTGGGTCGACCCGCAAACCGCCAGTGAGTATATCGCCGGTATGATTTTACTGGGTGTGGCGCCTTGTACGGCGATGGTGTTCGTATGGAGCCATCTGACCCGGGGGGATGCTAACTACACCCTGGTTCAGGTGTCGGTAAACGATGTCATTATGATTTTTGCGTTTGCGCCTCTGGCCGGTCTTTTATTGGGCGTATCAGATATCACAGTGCCATGGGATACGTTGCTCTTATCTGTGCTGCTTTACGTGATATTACCGCTAGTGGCAGGATTTATTACCCGTACTCTTCTGCTAAAACGCGGAGAGCAGACAGTTATTTCGCTGGTTGATAAGTTAAAGCCGCTTTCCATTGTAGGATTACTGGCGACATTAATACTGCTTTTCAGTTTTCAGGCGAATACGATAATTGAAAAGCCGCAGAGCATAGTACTTATTGCGATACCGCTATTGATACAGACGTACGGAATCTTTGCTATTGCATACTATCTGGCGAAACGCCTGAAGTTACCGCACAATGTGGCAGCTCCCGCTTGCATGATAGGCACATCAAACTTCTTTGAACTGGCCGTTGCTGTGGCCATTTCACTGTTTGGGCTGCATTCAGGCGCCGCGCTGGCAACCGTGGTGGGTGTGCTGGTGGAGGTGCCGGTGATGTTATCGCTGGTCTGGTTTGCAAACCGTACCCGCCACTGGTTTGCTTAATAGCCGCGGGGACGGAGTTTTCCCCGTTTCCAGAATGAGGCGCCTTCATAGGGCGCTTCATCCTCTACTTCAAATGTCTTGTCAGCGACGATTCGACCGTCCAGTTCCAGCGTCATCCTCCAGGGACCCGTTTTATTGGCAACAGGCTCCCACAACGTATCGCCCAGATAAAAATCCCAGTCGTTATTACCTACGAACTCTGTGCCGTCGAATGGTGGCATGGGGGTACCGTCTTCATCAGGGATATCCGGGTGGTAAATGCAGTATCTGAGTTTCGCGTTTTTTGCCCGCTTGATATTAACAATATAGCCAAACTCTATATCCAGTTCGCAGGGGATTTGGGTAGTAAACCGGTCAATTTTAGGTAAGGCTTTAGAGTTGGCATCCCAGTGTTTATAAATACCATAACTAACTATTTCAACAGTGGGTTTTTGTTTGGCCATACCGCGCTGACTCCTGTGCTGGTGAGCGAGAGAGTATAACAAAAGCTGATGGTTGGAACGAGAATGCCCGGCACAAAGCATACCGGGCATAATACTTAGTTAACCCATTTTTCCGTCACTTCAAGCACGCGCTTGGCATAAGCTTTGGCGGTATCCAAATCGCCCTGACAAGGAGCTTCGTCTGCATCGGCATCTGCCGGCGATTGGGCCATTAACCCGATAAATGCACCGACGTAGTTGATGTCGTTACGATCAGCATCTTTGGTATTGGCAGGCTTCATGCCCATATTTGCCCACATCATGCCATGCTGACCCGCCAGCGTGACAAAATAGTGTAGGGTTGAATGCTTATCGCCATTCATCGAGCCTGAGTTGGTGAAGCCGCCTGCCACCTTGTTGCGCCATTTATCTTCAAACCATCTTTTGCTGGATTGGTCAGCAAATTTCTTAAATTGCCAGGATGCCATGCCCATATAAGTGGGTGAGCCGAAAATGATGGCATCAGCATCATCCAGCACAGACCATTGGCCGTCGGTGATATCCCCATTCTCGTCGATTTCAATTAACGTATTTTGGGCAGCGTCGTGCTGCTCCAGCTCTTCGAAAAATGCATTGGCCAAACGTTTTGTGTGGCCATAACCACTGTGAAACACCACTGCTATCTTCATATCGTAACCCTCCAATTAACATTGTTAAGCCATTACGAATCAGATGAGAAAATGGTGCTTATTTCGACATAAATGTGGAAGGAAACGGACTATCCTTGATGCAAGCAGATTTTACTATCAAAACAAAAAAAGCCGCGCTAATGCGCGGCTTTTTAATTATCCTTCATCAAACTATTAGTTTGATTTACCCTGATTAGCGACAGAGTTTACCATCTTCTTAATTTCTTCCGGATCGCCCAGATACTCTTTGGAAATAGGCTTCATATCGTTGTCCAGTTCATATACCAGTGGTACACCAGTAGGGATGTTCAGCTCCAGTACTTCCTCTTCACTCATGCCATCCAGATATTTCACAAGTGCACGTAAACTGTTCCCATGAGCAGCAATGATTATACGCTTGCCATCCTGAATGCTTGGGCGAATGACATCATGCCAATACGGCAGAACGCGTTCAATGGTTAGTTTCAGACTTTCCGCCCGCGGCAAAATCTCAGGGTCGACATTGCTGTAGCGACGATCGTGGGCTGGGAAGTGTTCGCTGTCGGTGTCCACTGACGGCGGTGGCACATCGAAACTACGACGCCACATTTTAACCTGCTCATCACCGTGTTTTTCAGCCGTTTCTGCTTTGTTCAAACCCGTCAGCGCCCCGTAGTGACGCTCGTTCAGACGCCAGTGGCGCTCAACAGGCAAGTAGTGCTGACCCATTTCTTCCAGGGCCAGGTTCAACGTTTTGATAGCACGAAGCAGCACGGATGTATAAGCCAGATCAAATTCAAATCCTGCCTCTTTTAACAACTTACCAGCGTTAGTTGCCTGTGCGATACCGGTGTCTGTCAGATTCACGTCATGCCAGCCAGTGAATCGGTTTTCAAGGTTCCATTGGCTTTCGCCGTGGCGGATAAGTACCAGTTTATACATATAAAATGACCCTTTGAGGCTTAGTTTGAAGAAAAAATTTGCCCGGAATGCATGTAAATTTCCAGTCTGATTCTTTAAATCAGACTATCATCTACTATAGTGGCTGAAAAATCCAGCCAGCACCATGCGAGTTACCGTGGCACAAGTACTGCATAGTCAATAGCGTTAGATAATAAAATAGTTTACGTCAGCTAGGTTCTCTCCGACGACATCGAGCGTTTAACCGGTCTGCTCGATGCGCAAAGTGTAATCAGGACCGGTAGATTTATCAGCTTACGCACCACAGCAGCGAAAGCTGATGCCATGGGCAGAGGTAGTTATGTGTTTTCGATATACGTTAAGCAAATCCCAGGTACGCGAGCCAGTAGAGTCAGGCGATGAAGCTCAGGTATTAAAGGCGGCAAAACGCTACCATTATCGTCCCAGGGGCACCCGAACGTCTCCAGTGGTGAGAAAACCGGTTAAAAAACAGGTTAAACGCCCACACTAAACACGAGTGCAGGCTGGGGCACAAATAAACACCTGATGCGATTATTTCTCGGATGAGGAATCAGCCGGGTCGCTACCTTGCGACTTCCTCACAACCGCCTCTAAGAATGGCGATTTGAATCTGTCGAAATCTTCAATGTGCGGCAAATGTCCCAGATCTTTTAGTTCAACAACAGTAATCTCCGGATTCCTTTCTTTTACTTCTGCGCCCAGTTTGTCATAACGACCTAATTCCCGGCTCACGCCCGGTTTTTTAAGATCTCTGCCCGGCGCTGTTCGGTCACGTGTACCAAGAATCAGAGTGACCGGCATATCAAGATATTTAAGGTCCTCAATCACTGGCTGGGTCAACAGCATGTCGTAGGTCAGGGCACTGACTTTTGCCAGTATTGGCCAGTCCGGGCCCTGAACCCAGCCAATCAGAAACTCTGCGTGTTCGGCAAAGCGGTCATTCCAGCGCCCATCGTAATAGTTCTTTTTCTGATAGCTGATAATGTCTTCCGGCATTTTCTTAAGTTCACTACGATAAAAGTTGTTTACATCGCGATACTCTTCGTACACCAGATAATTTTCTAATCCGATAGGGTTAACCAGTACGAGACGCTGGGCGGTTTTACCAAACATCAGAGAAAAACGGGTAGCCAGCATGCCTCCCATAGAATGACCGACTACCACGGTCTTGTTAATGTTTAATTTTTCCATCAGCGCTTTGGTGTTATTGGCCAGCGCTGCAAAGCTATATTGATAATCGGTCGGCTTGGATGACTTGCCGAAACCGATCTGATCTGGCATCAACACGCCGTAACCCTGATCGTGCAGCCAGCTGGCCGTTTTCTGCCAATAAGCACCGTTAAAATTTTTGCCATGAAATAGCGTTACCACCGGAAAATCATCTTTAGGCGGAAGATACATATAGGCCATGGTCAGATCGCTTCCCTGTGAGCTCAGCGCAAACTCGCTGACTTCAAAAGGATAGGGCATGCCCGTTAGCTGAGCATCATATTTAAGCTGCTCGTAAGCATTTGCTTCATTTTCTTTTTGTGCCTGTGCCGGCATTATCAATAAAAGGCTCAACAGCCCGATATACCATGCTTTCATTTTCTTTCCCTGGGCGATCTAATAATCCATTTATACCAAAATCAGTAACCGAGGTTCATTTTGCCAGCCAAATAAATACGCGAAATATAGCGAAAAGAATAGTGAAAACGGCCTCTTAGCAATCCGTACGGAGACATTAGCGCGTACCTAAGCATAATGACGTTAACTTTAATGAGGATCCAATGTCCGATAACTATCATTATTATGAGCCCATCAAGGGTCATGGTTTGGCCCATGACCCTTTCAATGCCATTATCGCCCCTCGTCCAATAGGCTGGATCGCCAGTCAGGATGATGCGGGTCAGGTGAATCTGGCACCATACAGCTTTTTCAATGCTTTTAACTATGTACCGCCGATTATCGGGTTTGCCAGTGTCGGGTATAAGGACTCTGTCAGAAATATCGAACAAACCGGAGAGTTTTGCTGGAATCTGGTAAGTGAACCATTAATGGAAAAGATGAATCAGACCAGTGCTTCGGTAGACCAAAATGTGGATGAATTTGATGTAGGTAACCTCAAAAAAGCGTCGTCCCGATGCGTGGCCGTGCCGCATGTTGCCGATAGCCCGGTAATAATGGAATGTAAAAAAACGCAAATTGTCCGGTTAAAAGACAAAGCGCAGCATGATGTTGATACCTGGATGGTGTTCGGAGAAGTCGTCGCGGTGCATATTAATAAAACGATGATAAAAGACGGCGTTTATCAAACCGTTGCCGGGCAGCCGGTATTACGCGGTGGTGGTACGGGAGACTACTTTACCATTGATGAATCGGGCAAACGTATTATGCCGCGTCCTGATTAAGCAGACTGACAATGCAGGCAGAGCACCTGACTACAAGTCAGGCGCCTTGCCAGTGTCAGAATGAGGTGCCTGGCCGTTTGCGGTCAGGTTTATGAATGGTTCTGACAATATTGATAGAATGTGTAGCCAGTCTCACTTCCACAAGAAACAGAACCAACGCGCATATCAGCAACAGCATAGCCAGCACAAACAACACAATAATCGGCATTTTTAAGTCGATTATCAGCAGGGAGCCGGCGAATAACAGACCAATTACCAGACAAATCATCAGCCCGGATGCCACGCAAAACCCGATGGCCCAGTTAGCGGCTCTCACTCTGCTCCACAACACGATAATTTCCTGTTTTGAGCGTTCCACAAGCTGTGGATCTGCCAGTGTTTGAATTTGCCGTTCTGCAATTCTGACACGATCAGAGATTCTTCCTAACCGTCCGGACATAACACTTAAAAATCCGGCGATACCCGTTAACAAAAAAACAGGCGCGACGGAGAACTCAATCAGTTGTGACAGACTGGGAATTAACGTATCCACAATTCGATGTCCTTTGGTTTACAAGCTTTGCTGCCGCCCGATGCAAGTGTCTGGCCTTTTTTGAAACGAAGGGCCTGAACGGAATAAATCTGAGAGGATCGTTGGTGCGCTAAGCAATGATCCCGACCAGTGAAATTCTTTAAATTATCTGTATTTTCAATTTGATAAGGGTTTATTCGCGCCGGACTGCGTTTTAGGTCAATATAAAGAAGAATCAAAGAGACTGATCAATGTATCTTGCCGTACATACAACAAGGACTGACAGCGACGGTTAACCTGAGTGTCGCCCCAGCCATACATATTCATTGAGTGTATATGGCTGGAACGATTACAAACAGGTTTGATTATGAAACGGATAGTTGTTGTTGGCGGCGGCGCCGGCGGACTGGAGCTGGTTACCCGGCTTAGCAAATCATTAGGTAAATCAGAAAAAGCGGAAATAATTCTGGTCGACCGCTCACGGACCCACGTGTGGAAGCCGTTACTGCATGAAGTCGCTGCAGGCGTGATTGATAAAAGCTCAGATGGTGTCGATTATCGCATGCACGCGGTAAAGCATCACTACCGCTTTGAGCTGGGTGAACTTACCCATATAAACCGCAATGATAAGCAGATTGTGTTAAACACTCTCAAAGATGAAAAAGGACACGAAATATTGCCAGAGCGTCATATTAGTTATGATTATCTTGTACTGGCGATGGGCAGTGTTTGCAATGACTTTGGAACGCCGGGCGTGAAAGATTTCTGTTTCACGCTGGACTCATTGGATCAGGCAGAGCAATTTCACAGGGCACTATTGAATCAGCTATTACGTATCAACCAGTCAGAAGTGGATAAGACCACACTTCAGGTGGGGATCGTCGGAGCGGGTGCAACAGGCACTGAGCTTGCTGCCCAGCTTCACCATATTGCTAACCTCGCGAAAGCTTACGGTATGCCGGAAATGTCATCAGAGCGTCTGAATGTCACTATTATTGAGGCTGGTCAACGTATTCTTCCGGCATTGCCAGAAAAAATCGCCGGCTCTGCTAAACAGGCGCTGACAAAACTGGGTATTACCCTGCGTGAAGGCACCATGGTATCTGAAGCAACGGAAGAAGGCTTTATCACCAGCGACAATGAGCTCATAAAAGCGGATCTGATGGTGTGGTCGGCAGGGGTAAAGGCGCCTGATTTTCTGGTCGAGATGGATGTTTTCGAAACCAATAAAGCCAATCAGATTCTGGTAAACAAATACCTGCAGAGCACCGTTGATGAGTACATTCTTGTCATCGGAGATTGTGCTGGTTTTGAACAGGAGGATGGCTCCTGGGTGCCGCCTCGCGCGCAGTCTGCCCACCAAATGGCCAGCACAGCAGGTAAAAACATTATTAATATGTTCAAAAATAAGTCGCTGGAAACTTTTACGTATAAAGATTACGGGTCGCTGGTGCATTTAAGTCGTTACAGCACCGTAGGCAGCCTGATGGGCGCGCTTTCCAACAGTAGTATGTTTATTGAGGGAAGACTGGCGAAACTGGTGTACGTGTCGCTGTATAACAATCATCAGTTTACAGTACATGGACGGCTAAAAGGCCTGATGACGTTGCTTAGCCGCAAAGTCAGCAATATCGTAAGACCCAAATTTAAACTGCACTAATGGTGTTACCGCTGTAAGGGGCAGTAACTGTGCCCCTGTCTTTTTAGTAAACAGGGATCGACGCGATTAACAGAACATTTATTCAGACCAGCGGCTGCTGAAAAATGCATCATCGACCTTATACTCATAATTATGAACACAAATCCTGCATCGATAGCGTAGAATGAAACACTGGATACTGGTTGTTAGCTTACTACTACTATTGCCCATTGAGGGCAGTGGTCAGGGTCTGTCTGACAGTCGTCTGGATCTTCAGCGCGTTGCTTCTGCTGACAGTTGTTTTGATGAACTTCTGAAAGAAAAGAGCCATCAGGAGGAAGAGTCTGATAGTGATGGCTTACTATCATCGTTTTCACTGGCTTTATCGCAACAGTCTTTTGCTGTTTCAGACAGCAGTGTGGTTGCTGCGGCGCAAACCCTACGCATAACGCCGCCCATACGCGCTCCGCCTCATTTCATTTAATTGCACCTGGCGACATGCCAACGAAAAAAAAGCTATTAAATGAAATATATGAGGATTTTCCTATGCATACTTTATCCCTGTTTAAAACTGAACCTTCAGACACACTGGCATGGCCACATGCAAATGATCAGATATCGCCTAATTCACCCGCTCGCGATGTTATGGCCGACTTTGCCGAGCATGCGCCTTACCGACTGAGCGCAGCAACACCTGCAGTTAGTCTACTGCCCTTGTTAAAGCAGTCTCATGTCAATGCGGCACTGGTTACAGACAGCAATGAGCGGTTTTGCGGCCTGATTACCCGCGATGACGTCAGCGAAGCAAGGTTGTTGCAAATAGTGGCAGAAGGCACACGACGCGAAGACATTGTCGCGGCTGACTGTATGCAACCAAGAAATACGCTACACAGTGTCGCCTTTGAGGAAATTCAGCGGGCAAAGGTAAAAGATGTTCTGGAAACATTGCGGGCATCCGGACAACAGCATTGTCTGGTTACCGACCAGAAAAACCATGAAATACGCGGGCTTATCTGCGCACGGGATATCGCTGAATTGCTGAACCTGAAAGTGGATATTGCAAAACCTGCAACATTTGCTGAATTATCTCGCATTCTTGCTGCCTGATATAAACAGAGGCTGAAGTGCACGCGTGCCGTTACACAGGTAACGGCATGGTAAAGTGCCATTGGCTGTTCATTGTGGATTAGAAATTGCACAGTGAAACAGCACAATGTTATTCGGGCATAGTGAGTTACCAGCAACAGAAGGAGTACGGTCATGAGAATGGCAAATAATCCACCCGCTGTAGTAATGAAGGCGTTTACCTGGGCATATGAAGAATTACGTTTAACCACCCTGGAAGCTGCGCAGTTGTTGGGCGTAAGCGAAAATGCGTTAAAAGAAACATCACTGGTAGGCTTTGAGAGCACCTCTGATGAAAGTGAAATTCAGATCGCATTTATCCGTATGTACCATTTACTTTATGCTATGTCAGATGGTGATACCGAACAAATGATTGGCTGGTTTAACCGACACAACCCCCATCTTGGTGCGATACCAAAAGATGCCTGCCACAATCTGGCTGGGGTAAATTACGTCAGTGATTATCTGGAGTCAGAACAAAAAGAGAAACCCGTCGCTCCTCCCTCTTTCATGATACCTGGTCAACCCAAGAAACCTATCCGCAAAGTTGCTCTACGTCGCTAGTATTAAATAAAAGATGCCAGGGAACGCATCTTTTATAGTTCAAACCGCTTTATCAGAACTGCCAAAAGCAGCGGGGTACGACACCTCACCTTTTGGAAAACTTTTGCTGAAAGATCGTGCCAGAAAATATCCCTGAGGAATACCTGAAAACGTCAAAGAGTTAACCTGCTCAAACCCGAAACGCGTGTAATAGGCAGGATCGCCAACCAAAACGCATCCTTTAGCGCCACTTTCTTCAAGTTGATCAAGCGTGCTTTGAATTAACCGGGAGCCACCGCCCTTACCCTGATATTCTGGTATCACAGAAACAGGTCCAATCCCGAACCAGCCTTTGTGTCCGTGGGAAATTTGAACACGACAAACAGCAATATGACCAATCATCTGGCCGTCTCTTTCTGCTACCCGGGACAGATATAACTCATTAGTTTCACGCAGTGCATCCACAATGGCGTGTTCGCGCTGATTGGTGTACTCCGCGTGGTGAAATGCCTGTTTGACTATCTCGCGTATAGGCGAAATGTCTGCAGGCTGCTCTGGTCGAATCGTTAGTATCATAACGGGCCAACGCTTCCTTAACGTTAAATACGAATAGATAGCATCATCGCGAAAGGCACCTTTACATTCTTAGTGAGGCCCGCCTTCCACCATATGCTGATAATTCAGTCATGCCAAAAACGCACCACATCCTCTGCTTGTGATAAAACCTTTTAAATCATGGAGGTAAGTGGCCTGTAACACAGCGAGGCGGAAATTAAGGTTTTTTCAACGCACCACACCAGATACAAGTGTCGCTTATTGAGCACATCCAATGTGAGGCGGGTACCTGAATGACAGGCATAAAAAAACCGAGGCTTGGAGGACCTCGGTCAATAAATTGGAATACACATGGTTATCGCCACGGCTAGAGATGGGATACCGAAGCGATGAAAAAACTATAGCAATACAAATATGCTGGTTCGCTCTGAATATTCATATATAAGTATTTACCCTTATACCTTACCTGAATAGCAAATCTGGTATTAATCAATCCTGCTTTACGCCATGTTGTTTTCCATTCAGGATGATTAGCTTTGAGGTGTAAATAGTACACCTGATATGATGTGACGTTCATGCGAAATCAACAGCATACCGCTACAATAAGTTAAAGTTAATTCAAGAAACCGTGCGGTAACAGAAAGTTGTCAGGCCAACAGGTGAAATAGCCCGGCGCTTTTTCTGACCCTCAGATATTGGACGAGTTGGAAGCTTGTAAAGTTCGCAGCAGGTTTATAAGGATTGCCCCTTTCGGGCTGAATAGTAGTACCAGGATAGTAGAGAATGTTCTATGCCGCAGCAAAGTTTTGAAGCGTTTCTGGCAGGTGGCGATCCTGCCAGAGTGGGAAGTGTCGCTGACTTATCAATGCTTCTTGAAGCGATTCGTCGATATCTGAATATGGATGTGGCGTTCACCTCACGCTTTACAGAAACCGATCGACTCGTTGAATTGGTGAGGAAAGGCGAAAATGCCGCCCAATGGTGTGAATTAGAATCGGGCGCCTCCGATCCGCTCGAAGAATCTTTTTGCTTCAAAATTGTGGAGGGGCAGCTTAACAATATCATCAGTGATACCAGTATCGATCCGATTACTAACAAGATGCCGGTAACGACGCAGCTCAACATTGGATCTTACATCGGGGTGCCAATCCCTGTTGGTGACGGCGAGATATACGGCACACTTTGCTGCTATGACAAGTCATCGAATGACTCTTTGGATGAGCGTGACGTGGAACTGCTGCATATTATCGCTGCTTATATCGGCCAGGTGCTGGGGAGAAGCTTCAATAGTAAGAAGAAGCAGGACGCCATTCGCAGACAAGTCCGGTCAGTGATTGATAATGGTCAGATTGATGTGGTTTTTCAGCCAATATACGGCCAGCAAAGCCAGCATTATGAGTATTATGAAGTGTTGGCCCGCTTCAATACAGAACCTTACCGACCACCTAACGAATGGTTACACGATGCTGACCTGGTTGAGTTAGGACTGGAAGTAGAAAGCGCAATTGTTAATAAGGTGGCACAGCGCCTTAAACAAGCTAATGCCAGCGGGCTGGGCCTGAAGGTGGCGATAAACGTCAGTCCGCGGATGATGGAAAGCGGACTGTTGCCAAACTTATTAAGTGAGGTGGATAGTGAGCAGCTTCGTATAGAATTAACAGAACACGTTCGCATCACAAATTACGAAGAATTCCGTACTTTTCTTAAACCGCTCAGTGATAAAGGCTTTAAAATCTGTATTGATGATGTGGGGGCAGGGTTTGCCAGCTTAAAACATATTTTGGAGATCGAGCCGGATGTCATAAAGCTGGATCTGAGTCTTGCCAGCAATATTCATCAGGATAAAAAGCGACAGGCACTGGTGACAGGGTTACTGGCTTTTGCTAATAGTTTTAATTGCGAAGTTGTGGCCGAAGGTATTGAAACCATTGAAGAGTATCGCGCACTGGAAAAGCTGGGCGTCAGGTTTTTTCAAGGCTGGTATTTCTCAAGGCCTGTTGGATTCGACCAGCTATCCTGAATTCCGCTATTTAAAAAAGCCGGCGCATCGATGTGTCGGTTTTTACAAATATAACCGGTATTGGTATTGTAGACAGTTATAGACAGGTCAACAGTGTCCAGGCAAGCGTTCAATTTATGGTTAGGTTTTTATTCTGTATTTGCTTATCTTTGCTCATTACCGGTTGCTCGCAGCGGCCCAGCTATGAAGATATGCAAACTCACTTTGAAGAAAATCAGGCAACGTTTTCTATGATTGCCGCAGTGGCGTGCGAAATTGGCGAAGAAAGTAACGCCAACAGATTGGTTATTGCGCCCGATTCACCTAAAAGCGAAGCATTGCTCGACCTTGCTGGCACTTTGGATGTCGATAGTATCACCTACCTCGAAAAGAATAATAAATGTACGTTATCTATGCCTGTTTATGAGTATGAGGATGACGGTCTCCATCAGCAGTTTGCTTATCGCTACAATATAAGCTCTCCCCGTGAGTATTCGAAGAAAACGCATGTCTACGAGCAGGCGAAAAACGCTGTTCGCAACGGTGCGAAAAGTCAGGTTGCTTTTGACATGAAGCTCGCCCGGCGCTGGTTCTTCTCTTTTTTCTATAAAGATGTTAGCTAAAGTGTGAAAGAAGAGATGGCGGGGTTGGGCGTTGCGCGAACTCTTGCATTACAGACATCAGCCTTCAGACTTTATTTTGATTATCAATAATACCGCAATGATAAGCATAATGATGCCAGCCAGAGCAAACGGGTAGCGGTGATCAACATGATATGCCAGGGCTGATAACGGAGGCCCGACAATATAGCCCATGGCTGGCGTTGCCGTGATCATGCCGGTAACACGGCTTTGACGTTCAGGCAGACAACGCATCGTGGCAAGCGCCGCAAGTGATGGATAAGCCGCTCCCATGCCCAGCCCCAATAATCCCATAGCCAGATAAAGTAACGCTGTATGATGATGCGCGGCAATGATTAGGTAGGCGATTGCTAACAGCGGTACAGCCAGGCATATGAGGGTTTCCGGTCGCATCAGGTGACGCTGAACAATGCCAAATTGAATGACCAGAGAAAATATTGCGCTTACCATCATCGCAGAGCCGGTTAATTGTGCAGCGTAAACCGTATCTGCGCCGTTTTCGTCCATCAGAAAAAAAGCAAGGCTTTGCTGCATCATAGCCATGCACAAAAACAAACAGACGCAACCAATAATAAATAGCCTCACAGAAGTCGAGACGGGCCCTGCATCGGGTGATGAGGTACCGGTTTGTGGTTTGACTTGCGAGTCAAAGGCAGGCAGTTTTCGCCACACCAGAATCAGTGCGATAATCGTGAGCACGAGAATACCGTAAAGCGGCGTGAGTAAACCAAATGTCACCAAAACACCTGCTAAAGGCGGGCCTAATACCTGCCCAAGATTATTTGCTGAGGTAACTTTACTGATGGCGGATGCGCGGTGACGTTGCTCGCTCATGGTAACCACATATCCTACTGCCGAGGGTGGCGTCGCCGACATCACAGTCGATTGCATGCTACGGGCCAGTAACAGGATGACAAATAACAGGGTGCCGCCCAATATGCCTGTCAGACCCGCCCACCACAAAGAGGCAAAAATGAATGTGCCAATGGTATAGCCTGACAGGCCGACCATGAGTAATCGCTTATGACCATATTTTCCCGTCACCCGGCTCCAGCAGTTCGCACCTATGGCGAACACGAAGGCTGAAGATGACATCATTACGGCTACCTGCCATTCTGTCAGTCCCGCTTCACGTCCTAAAGATGGCAATACAGTCAGAAAAACGCTCTGGCCTACCGCTGTGGCAAGCAAAGCACAAAATAAAATCAGATAGGTCATTCAACTACTACAAAAAGGGGGCATTCTGTGAGAACACAGTATTGTATCATGCTCAGTGTAATCATCGGGCTGTTAAAAAAAGCTCCCGCCATTTGGCGGGAGAAATCAGAGGTATAATTGGGCCGGGGTCGGCCCGGAGGGGAGATTAACTGTCAGTTGACAGTTCACTTTTGACGTCGCTTACGTCAGCAGTGTTCTTAGCAATGGCAATAGCCAGATCCCGTTCGCTTGGGTTTCTCACTTTACCACTTAACCTTACTACACCCTGGCTGACATCAACGTCGATATCTGTTCCAGAGAGTTCCGATTCTAATAACAACCGGGTCTTTATTACGGTCGCTATCTTGGCGTCCTTCATATCATTAGTAAATGTATCCCACTTACCTTCATAATCCTGCGGCGTTACCACCGACAAACGGTTATCGACTTCACTAACGCCATCAATAGACTCGGCCAATTCTGTGGCAAGGCGCTTATCGACTTCGCTACCGACTTTTCCCGTCAGAATGACTTTGCCATTATTCACATCAGTATTAATGTCAAATGTGTTAAGTTGACCGTTGAACAACAAGGTAGCTTCTACTTTGCCATCAATCCAGGCGTCATTAGCCGTTGCTTTCCAGTCATTCGAACGTTCATCAGCCTGCGTTGAAAACGATGTGATGGTCGTTATCATCGTAACTAAACAAATGAGAGTTGTCCGTTTCACACATTTACTCACTATATGGCTGGTTGAAAATCAGTCTTATTTTTTTTAAAGCCAAATATATGCCAGCTGCTTATTTTAAGCTAAGTGTTTGATAAATAAATTATTATATATCTTTGTTTAGGTTGTTAAACAACCTGCCGATAATATAGGGTGAACAAATTACCAACACTGTGTCGATTCTTACAGACATTTTTATCCAAAAGTCTACTGGTCACTTTTTTATCTTATATTATTTTTAATATTCTCTGACTGTAATCGTGCAGTTAACACTTCGGAGCTTTTATGTTCAACAATCGTCTGAAATCGGAAATATCGCGCATGCAGGAAGAGCTGCATCATTTGCGTCAAACCCGTAATCGCTTAGATGATGAAATGCTGTATTGTCGCTTAAGTCAATCCGGCAACCTTGAATACGTGAACAGCGTATTTTGCGAAGAGTTGGGGTACAGACAGAATGATGTATTAGACAAAGATATTTTCTCGTTCATTCCTGAGGTTGCGAAGCACACACCTCATTATGAAAAGTTTAAAACAGCATTCAGACAACAATCGCATTACGTCGGGGTCGTGAATTTTACGAAAGCGGACGGCACAGAAGGCTGGTTGAGAACTATCATGCAGCCGGTTAAAAATTTTTCGGGCGAATTGCTACATTTCACACTGCATAGCAGCGATCTTACCCGCACCATTAGTCAGTCAAAAGAACATGAGAATCTGGTTGATGCGCTGCAACGGTCTACCGCTGTGATTGAGTTTGAACCTGACGGTACCATTATCACCGCCAATACGCCTTTCCTTCGGGCAACCGGTTACCGGCTGGAAGAGATTCGCGGTAAGCATCATAAGATTTTTTGCGAATCCTCTCTTGCCGATAGCGATGAATATCGCCAGTTCTGGCAATATCTTAATCAGGGACAATTTCACTCCGGACGCTTCAAACGGATTGACTCAAGCGGTAACGTACTGTGGTTAGAGGCATCCTACAATCCGGTGTTGGACCCTTACGGACGCCTATATAAGGTGGTTAAATTTGCATCCGTGGTGACCGAACAGGTCGAGCGTGAGCAAGCTATCTCCGGTGCCGCGGAAATTGCGTTTAGCACATCACAACAAACGGATAATAGTGCTACCCAGGGTAGCGACGTTATCAGAGAGCTTGTCTCAGTAATGAACTCACTGGCTGAAAGAATGGTGGAGGCCAGTGAAGGGATTACCGAATTGGATGAACAATCTCAACAGATTGCGACCATTATCAACAGTATCAGCGGTATCGCCGAGCAAACAAACTTACTGGCCTTAAACGCTGCGATCGAGGCTGCACGAGCCGGCGATCAGGGGCGCGGCTTTGCCGTGGTGGCTGACGAGGTAAGACAACTTGCGTCACGTACAACGGCGGCAACGGAAGAAATTGTCAGTGTGGTTCAGCGCAATCAATCGCTTACCTCTGATGCGGTGGCACGCGTCAATGCAGGAAAAGAACAGGCGGAGCGCGGGGCAGCGCTGGCCGACGACGCCGGTAAGGTAATTGTTGAGATTCAACGTGGTGCTAAAGAGGTGGTTGATGCAGTCGGACAGTTCAGCCAAAGTCTGAACTAATCGTTGATAACTCTATACTCGTAGGGAAAGTGCTGTAGTCGTTCTTTTAACGCCGAATTAAATTCCGGTATGCCCGGCAAGGGTGGCGTAATCTCAAAGATATCATTATCAGCATCGTATCGACAGTATTTGATATTGACGCCGTTTTCCACTAACCATCGTTTACCGTGATAATCTTCAGGTGAACGATGCTGCGGATAAAAAATCAGAGATTCAAGCTGAGAGCGCTGTTCACCTTTGCTCAGATTTAACTGCTGTTCTGTATAGCGCTTTATCGCCTTGCTAAGTAATTCAGGACCGGCCTGCTTACGCGACTGGCTTTGTGTTAAGGGCAGTAATACAGTGTTAGAAAGCTGACGTGTCGACAGGTTGGTCGTTTGCAGGCAGCTTTGACAGAAAATAGTATTATCCTGTGTCGTGCGAAAACAAGCTCCGCACTGAAAGGTTATTTCACGAAGGCGACGCATTTGTTCGGTCTCTACCAGATAATAACCATAGAGCGTTTCGTTTTTCGCAGAATCCCCCAGTACCCGAAAACTATTGAACAAATGAGCTCCGGGATTGGTCGGGCTGTCATAGGCCACATCTCAGGAGCGTGAATGCAGCGTACTGGTTTCAAGCCAAACCTCGCCGCTCACTACTGGATTTTTCTGTCTCAGGTGATCACTGGCAGGCAGAGTAGTTATAAAAGAGTGTGATGCCGAAAAGGTGGCCTTATTAAACGCCTGGTTTCCGGTAAAAGCAATCACTCTGGTTTTAATAATCGGGTGAGACTCCCGCGCCCGGTGAGTCAGGGCAATGGCTTCAGGCTCTAAACACCGCTTGGGCGTATTGGAATGGCATTGCGGGCAGTTGTCAAAGATAGAAAAGAAGTGGGATGTGTCGACGGAAAACACATAGCGGCAATCCGGGCACCGGTAAAGCTTAGCTGAACGTTTTGCATTCACTTTCATATCCTTAGCACAAAGATGCCCGAAAAAATCCGCCCGGTATTATTAAAATTGTATGGCGAAATCTGAATAGTGAAATTTATTCAGAATATGCAGACCGGGCAATTAGACCAAAGTATGAAATGTAAATGATGTTCTGTTATGCGCTCACCCGTGAAGATGCGCAGGGTTTTGCCACATCAAATGCTACCACATGGGATGATTGTACAATTTCCCACTGATTGCCATATAAGTCCGCTACCATAAATGCACGCCGACAATCAGGCTGATACGGCGATGGCAGAATGGATAAGCCTCTTTCTTCCAGAGTCGTTCGCATTTGAGACATATCGCTGGTCGACAACGATCCTACCGTGCCATCTCCGGCTTGCTGACCGACTAACGCCTGCTGGTCGCGACTCACCGCGCGTTTAAGCACCAACCGCACCGGGCTGGAATCGCTGGGCGCGAGTGTTAACCATCTGGATCCATCAGGTCTCATCGTGTCAGCGACAAGCGAGAACCCAAGTTTGGTTCTGTAAAATTCACTGGCTTCATTTTCGTCATCAACCAGCAGTACAAAAGAGGAGAGGGTAAAGTTTTCAGTCATAGCAAACCTGGAATAACGGGTGGTTACGCGACAGTGTAGTTGCCATGCCCTGCTGGAGCAGGTACATTTTTTTACACACAGGTATCTTGCGTGACGCCTGAGCAGCTAATTGCCTGAAACCACAAAGGACCATACCGGAATACCCAACCATGATAGATTTGCTTACTGCAGGCGGTATATCTGCTGTGTCGGTTTTACTGCTGGTTGCGACCTCATTTATCACCGCACTGTTCACTGCAACACTTGGGGTAGGCGGAGGGGTCTTACTCCTTGCCGTCATGGCGTCGGTGGTACCGGTTCAGGTGTTAATTCCGCTGCACGGGCTGGTGCAGTTTGGTGCAAACGGTAATCGCGCACTGATGACGATAAGGCATCTGGATAAACCGGTATTTTTCTATTTTCTTGCCGGAGCGGTTTTCGGTGCCATACTGGCTTCATTTATTGTTGTACGATTGCCACTTCTTGTTATTCAGTTCGCTGTCGCTGCGTTTATCCTGTTGTTACTTTGGGGACCCAACCCCAAACCCAGACCCAGAAACACCTCTCATCGTGGGAATATCGTTACCGGTGCGGTAACCACCCTCATCGCCATGTTTGTCGGCGCAGCAGGACCCTTAGTGGCGGCCTTCATTCACAGAAAATACGACGACAAACTTACCCTGACCGCCACATTTGCTGCCTGTATGACAATGCAGCATGCGCTTAAAGCCATTGTGTTCAGTACTATCGGGTTTGCGGTATACCAATGGTTACCGCTGATTACACTAATGATTGCCAGCGGGGCGGCGGGCACATGGCTGGGTCTTAAAATGCTGGTGCGCCTTCCCACACATCACTTTAAAACCGCGTTTAAATGGATTGTCACGCTGCTTGCTATTCGTCTGCTTTACGATGCTTTTAGTACGCTGCTCGACTAGCGCTTTCGCGATTCCCTTGCGATAGATCAAATCCTGCTTGTTGTCGATGTGATTCACTTAGCACACAGAGTTTTCATGCCCGTTTGATAACTCGAAGATAAGTACTAAGGAGACACATCATGAGCGATACGTTGGTTGAACTATCGCGCTGGCAGTTTGCACTGACTGCTATGTTCCATTTTATTTTTGTGCCACTGACACTGGGGCTTAGCTTTCTGCTGGCTATTATGGAATCGGTGTATGTAATGACCGGTAAAGAGATCTACCGGGAAATGACTAAATTCTGGGGTAAGCTGTTTGGTATAAACTTTGCCATCGGTGTCGCCACCGGATTGACGATGGAGTTCCAGTTCGGGATGAACTGGTCGTATTACTCTCATTATGTGGGTGACATTTTCGGTGCACCGCTGGCTATTGAAGGTCTGATGGCCTTTTTCCTTGAGTCTACATTCGTCGGGCTGTTCTTTTTCGGCTGGGACAAGATGTCGAAAGTAAAGCATCTGATGACCACCTGGCTGGTTGCTCTTGGCTCGAATTTTTCTGCCCTTTGGATCCTCATTGCTAATGGCTGGATGCAATATCCGGTCGGCGCAGAATTCAACTTTGAATCTATGCGTATGGAGATGACCAGCTTTGCCGAGGTGATTTTTAATCCCGTTGCGCAGGTGAAATTTGTTCATACCGTGTCAGCCGGCTATGTCACCGGCGCTATCTTCGTACTGGCTATCTCCAGTTACTATCTGCTTAATCACAAACATATTGCATTTGCCCGCCGTTCATTTGCCATAGCCGCAAGTTTTGGGCTGGCATCCGTGTTATCCGTCATTGTGCTGGGAGATGAAAGCGGCTATGAGTTGGGCGATGTTCAAAAAGTAAAGCTGGCCGCGGTTGAAGCAGAATATGAGACACATCCTGCACCA
Organism: Salinimonas profundi; assembly: GCF_014750655.1. Taxonomy (GTDB): domain Bacteria; phylum Pseudomonadota; class Gammaproteobacteria; order Enterobacterales; family Alteromonadaceae; genus Alteromonas; species Alteromonas profundi_A. Next base: position 29,486 of record NZ_JABBXD010000003.1, on the reverse strand, counting down.
GCAGCGTTTACGCTGTTCGGGCTGCCAAATGATGAAAAAGAGCAGACAGATTATGCGTTGCAGGTGCCATGGCTGATGGGATTAATTGCAACCCGCTCACTGGATGAAGAGGTCACAGGTCTCAAAGATCTGAAAGCCAGACATCGTGAAAAAATTCTGTCAGGCATCATCGCTTACGAACATCTGGACAGCGTACGTCGTGGTGAGGCGAGCGAACAGGAGCAGGCTTTGTTCAATCAGCATAAAGCTAACCTGGGCTATGCCATGCTGCTTGAACCTTATACGCAGGATATTACTCAGCCGACCGATGCCGCGATTGCGCAGGCCGTGGACTACAGTATTCCGGCTGTTGCGCCACTGTTCTGGTCATTCCGCCTGATGGTGCTGTGCGGCTTTTTAATGCTGGCGTTATTCATTGCGGCATTTTACTACAGCACCAGGCATCGGATCACCCAGCCGCGCTGGTTGCTAAAAGCGGCGCTGTACGGTCTGCCCTTACCCTGGATTGCCTGTGAGGCAGGCTGGTTCGTGGCTGAATATGGCAGACAGCCCTGGTCCATCGCTGAAGTGTTGCCTGTGCATACCTCTGTCTCAAATCTGAGTGTGTCTGATGTCGTCACAACACTGGTGTTATACAGCGCGTTTTATACCGTCATGTTCATTGTTGCCTTTTACCTGATGAAAAAATTTGCCCGAAAAGGCCCGGTACCTCCGGCTGATGATAATGAGGTCAATGAAACAATTGGTCTGACTACGGACGAAGGAGTAAGAGCATGATTGATTATGAGGTATTGCGTGTAATCTGGTGGTGCCTGATTGGCATATTGCTGATTGGCTTCGCTGTAACTGACGGTTTTGATTTAGGGGTGGGCGCGCTGCTTACCATCATTGGTCATAACGATAAAGAACGTCGCGTGATGATAAATACGATTGGACCGCACTGGGATGGAAATCAGGTCTGGTTTATCACTGCTGGCGGCGCAATTTTCGCCGCATGGCCGATGATCTATGCCACAGCATTTTCCGGCTTTTACCTGGCGCTGGCGTTAACGCTGATTGCCCTATGGATGCGTCCGATTGGCTTTGACTATCGCAGTAAACTTCCTGACGAAAATTGGCGCAAGGCGTGGGACTGGGCGTTGTTTGCTGGTGGCTTCATTCCGGCGCTAATCTTCGGTGTTGCGTTCGGTAACTTATTACTCGGCGTTCCGTTTGAACTGGATGACACGCTAAAAGCAACCTATACCGGCAGCTTTTTAGGGTTGTTGTCACCCTTCGCCCTGTTAACCGGGTTGATTTCAGTCGCTATGCTGTTAAATCACGGGGCAGCATGGCTGCAGATGAAAACCGACGGATTTGTGGAGGTACGCGCGCGCGCCACCTCCATCATTTTATCCGTGGTAACCATTACTTTGTTTATTATTGCCGGCGTCTGGGTAGCGCTGGGTATCGACGGCTTTGTCGTTACCTCACAGATTAATACTCTGGGCACCTCCAACCCGCTGCTTAAAAGCGTTGTTACTGAGCCCGGTGGCTGGATGAGAAACTATATTCTGTATCCCTGGATGATTGCTGCACCTGTAGCAGGCATTGGTGGTGGCGTTCTGTGCGCGATATTCTCCAAACTTCATCGTCCTGGCTGGGCCTTTGTTGGCAGCAGCGTGATGATGGCCGGTATCATTCTGACCGCGGGTTGCTCCATGTTTCCGTTTCTCATGCCCAGTACCACAATGCCTGATGCCAGTCTGACAATGTGGGACGCGACGTCCAGCCTAATGACACTGAAAATCATGTTTGCCGTCGCCTGTATCTTTGTACCGATTGTGCTCAGTTACACCGCATATGGTTTTTACGTTATGCGTGGGCGCCTAAAATCAGATGATTTGGATAAATCTCACGCCATTTACTAGGAGGCATTATGTGGTATTTCACTTGGATTCTCGGGGTTCTTCTGGCTTGTGCGTTTGGCATTATCAATGCTATGTGGCTTGAGTCCACCGAAGATATGGATCGCTCTGACAGTCAGCCGTAGGAAAAGCATGATGAGGCAGGACCCGTTAAAACAATGGCTACATCAAGAGGTTGGCAGCGAAACGCTGCCTAAATTAACGCCATTGATAGTAATCGGTGTGTGCAGAGAGTTGGCGCTTATTGCTGCTTTTGGCGCGTTCGCCGCTATTGCACAGCAGTGGGTCATTGACAGTCAGCCTGCCTCACTTTCCTTACTGATGGCCCTGTGCGCTGCGCTGTCTGTCAGCTGGCTATGTCAGGGTGTTGATATGCGGCTAAGCAATGCATCCCGTTTTCGGCAGTTGACTGCACTGGAAGCACGGTTGAGTGCGCAGTTTGCAGCACGCCAGCATGCTCTTGTACGCACCCGGCCGGTGTACCACTGGCAGGTAGTGTGGCAGAAACATCTGCCTGCGCTGGTCAACTGGCGAACAGATTATTGTGTACAGCAATACATCGCGATAATTGTGCCGCTGATTGTGCTGACGGTGATCACTTACCTGAATTATTTTATTGGCCTGATGCTGCTTATAACACTGCCCGTTGTGCCGCTTTTTATGGTGATTGTGGGAAAAGGCGCAGCCAGCTTGCAAAAACGGGAGTTTACAGCGCTGACAAGGCTGGGAAACATTTTTACTGACCGTCTGATGGCCCTGCCGCTGCTCAGTACTCTAGGGGCGCATCAGCGGCAACAGCAGCACATGGAACAAGCCAGTCAGGCGCTAAATACACGCACCATGAAGGTTGTGTCAGTGGCATTTTTGTCTACCACGGTGCTGGATTTTTTCTCTACCCTGACCGTAGCGCTGATTGCTGTTTTTATTGGTTTTAGTTTGTTGGGAGAGCTACAGGTTGGGCCGGAGATATCGTTTTTCTCAGGACTTTGGATCCTCTTATCGGCGCCGCTACTACTCAGTCAGCTTAAAAAGCTCGGGCAGTTTTATCATCAAAAAGCCCAGGCCGCGACTGCTTCTGAAGCCCTGACAGGGCTGTTGAATGAGCCGCCGGCCGCACCTGGGACAATCAGAACATTTACCGGGTTTTATGCCCGTAACTTTACCCTTGATGCACCGTCGTTGCGTGCCTTCGAACTGAGTGTAGCGCCGGGGGACTGGATCCAGGTGTCCGGCGCATCCGGCGCAGGTAAAACGGCATTGCTTGAATCATTGGCAGGCTTTCGGCAGGCCAGCCATACCCTGGGATGTTACTGCGTTACGCTCAGTCAACAGCCGGTGTTTTTGCCGGGCACGTTACGGGAAAACCTGTGCCTGGGCGCACGGTATACTCAAGAGCAGCTAAACAGTGTTCTGCAAGACGTTGAAATGCTGTGTGACATCTATGCGCTGCCGGACGGGCTTGATACTAAAATGGGCGATCAACCCGGGTTGTCGGGCGGTCAGCTACAACGCCTGGCACTGGCAAGGCTGCTGTTAAGAGAGGCGGATGTCTGGTTGTTAGATGAGCCCACAGCACATTTGCCGGTATCTCAGCACAAGGCGCTGTGTGAATTGATTCATCGCTGCTGTAGTCATAAGACCGTCATTTGGGTCTCTCATAAGCCTCTGGAGCAAACCTGGTTTAGCACACACTGGGAAGTTGCAGATCATCAGGTAAAACAACATCGTGGGGATAGTGCATGAAAACGCCCTGGATAACCTTATTACTGGCCATTGCGCACGGCGTAACGGGACTGTTGATCCTGATTATTTCGGCCTGGTTCATCGCTGCCTGTGCGATAGCACCGGTCGGGTTTAATTATATGTTGCCGGCGGTGATTATAAGGGCGTTGGCATTATTGCGCATTGCATCAGGATATGGACACATGTGGGCTGGCCATCGCGATTTGTTGATGCGTACGGCTTGGTTAAGACATCAACTGTTTCGCCGGTTGGCTAACCATCGAATCCAGCGCAAAGCGCAACTTGCGGATGCACTTAGTGCACACACTGAAACGCTTGCCGCTGTCTGGATAGCCTGCATATCGCAACTTGCTACCGCGTTGTTACTGCTACCGGTACTGCTTATTGCAGGGGTTTTCATAGCGTTGCCCGGCACCACATGGTTTGCAGTTCTGGGCATAGGCTGGCTGATTATCAGCGGGTGGGTGGTGATTAAAAGTCTGGCTATTGCTGCTGAGCAGGTCGTGGCACAGACCGCACTTAGCGAACAAAGCGAGGCGTATTTGCGCTGCAGCGCATTGTGGCATTTGTTTGAACAAGCACAACATCAACGCCCATCGGCAAGGCCGGTATGGTCGCTTGAAGCGGGTCTGCATACACTGGCGCAGCAAGCCGTATGGTGCTTGCAAGGACTGTGTTTTGTGATGATTGGCGTTTATATCTGGAAGGCAGGCGCTGAGGTTTACGCCAACCCGATGGCGATGATTGTGCCGCTGGTATTGTTTGCAGCACCTGAGTGGCTGGGGCGCGCATCATCAGCACTAACGTTTGCCGCGCGGTACCACAATGCGCAGGAGGCTGTGACCTCACTGACCATGCGCAAGGTAAGCATACAGCCTGAGGCGTCAGGGTGTATTCGTCTTAAGCATTTCAGCGCTGTTGGCAGAAATGTTCAGCCGGTTACGGCCGTCTTTCCCGCCCATGGTATTGTAACGCTCAGGGGGGCATCAGGTGTGGGGAAGTCCTCGTTGCTACAGGCGATTGCCGGCGACATTCCTTTTCGGGGCAATAAATACTGTGGTGCGAAAGCACTACAGCCGGGGCTTATCAGAAACTGGATGTACCTGGAACAAACCCCGGTTGTACTGCAGGCCACACTCCGCGAAAACCTGGCACCGGCTGGCGCGGTGGCCGATCAGGAAATCCGCCAGGTATTGTCGAAACTTGGATTGAGCTACATGACAAACCTGGGTGAATGGCTGGGGGCCGGTGGCCGTGCATTATCAGGTGGTGAGCAGAAGCGCATCGCCATTGGCAGAGCGTTACTGGCTGAAAAAGACGTGTTGCTAATTGATGAGCCTTTCGAAGGGTTGGATATCTTTACCTGCAAGACGCTCGCCCACTTGTTTAATGATGCAGCCAGGTCAAAACTGCTTGTTATTGCAACACATTGTTATATACCACAGTTGCGGATCGATACTTCCATTGCGCTTCATCAGGCCGACTTGCCGGATAAAAACTATGAGCACGCCTGAAAAGATGTAAAGTTTTTGGCGGTCAGGGCCGATAACAGGTCGTACACTATGGCCTGTTTTTCCCAGCCCCCAATTTGGACTAATGGCCAATAGGTTTTTTTAATAAGTGTGTCAGTATTGGCTGGCATTTTTTTACTTAAGAGGCGGTTATGCTCGTCTTCCGATCTTCCCTTGACGAAAAACAACAGGAAATTGCGCGCCTGGATAAAGAAAAAACAGCGCTGCAGGACAAAATTTATCAGCTTGAAACGGCGCTTGATGAGGAGCGTAGTCGAAACAGTGTATTGCAGAATCAGGTTGAAGCGGGAACGGCAGATGTACTGACGCAGTCGCTGGTTGAGTCCTTGAATCAGGTGGCCAGTATTCGTGAAACGGTGGCCCATTCTTATGAGTTAATAAGCAACGAAAGCAGTAATCTGAGTAATATTGATAACCTGTTTACCTCCAGCTCGGCATCGCTACAGAGTATTGGCCAGGCAATGGAAGCATTAAACGCGCGTATGGGGCAGATGAGTGAGCGTATTGCCGGTTTGTCAGATACCGCCGACAACATCAATAAATTTGTTAGCACAATCACCAGTATTTCTGATCAGACCAACCTGCTGGCACTTAACGCAGCGATTGAAGCGGCCAGAGCTGGTGATGCAGGTCGTGGCTTTAGCGTAGTTGCTGATGAAGTGCGTGCGCTGGCGAACGAAACGAATAAGTCGGCCAGTGAAGTGGCAGAGCTGGTAAAAGGAATTATCCAGTCAACCAAAGCGGCGGTGGGTGCGGTGTCGGAACTGCAGGAAAATAACACGCATCTGACGTCCGGCGTTAATGACCTGAGTCAGGATTATGATCAGATGGTTTCGCATTGCTCAAGCATGAAGGAAACTATCACGCTGGCTTCGCACCAGACGTTTATACAGACCGTAAAGCTGGACCACGTGGCCTGGAAGAGTGAAGTGTACGCTATGATGAATGGTGGCAGTCACAAGCGTATTGAGGAGCTCGTTGACCACCGTTCATGCCGCTTGGGGCAATGGTATCAGCAGCAGGCCGGAAGCGCCCTGGCGCAGACCGATGTTTTTGCTCGATTAGAAGCGCCTCACGCCAAAGTGCATCGCGCTGGTACAGAAGCGGTTTCGGCGTTCCATAATAACCATAAAGATCAGGCATACCGCCTGTTACAGGAAATGGAAAAAGCCAGCCAGGAAACCATGATGCTTCTGGACCGTCTTGCCAACGAAGCCACGCGTTAATTTACATCAGGTGTCGCGGGCGTTACCAGTACGCCCGCTTCCTTCACTTCTGCCTGTGCCATTTACTTTTCTCGAATACTTTAAAAATATCAATTATTACCTATACTTGCGTGATTAGACTTTTGGACTATACGTATAGGCGGGGCGCATAACGTATTTTAAAAAATACTTTAGCTGTTACCTCAGAAGCCGATAATTATCTACAGGACACCTGACTCACATGGTCAGGTACAATTTTCCTTAGATTATCGTTTCCGCCTATCAGTGAAATAAAACACGATTCAAGGGAATGCCGGAGTTCACCTTTTTATGCGCAACAATCAGCCTGTTACCAATAGAGAATATAAATTTCCGTCGGATTATCGCCTGATTTCGTCTACCGACAGACGCGGTGTAATAACACACTGCAATCAGCAATTTATTGAAGTGAGCGGTTTTGACGAAAAGGAGCTGATTGGTAAAAACCATAACCTGGTTCGGCATCCTGATATGCCGCCGGCGGTTTTCAAACAAATGTGGGAAACGCTCGAATCAGGCAACATCTGGCTGGGGCTGGTCAAAAACAGACGTAAGTCCGGCGATCACTACTGGGTATCTGCGTTCGTTACCCCGGTTTACGAAAAGGGCAATATTGTCGGGTATGAGTCTGTGCGTGTGCCGGCTCTGCCTGAAGAGATTCAGCGTGCTGAAAATACTTATCTGCGGCTGCGCCAGGGTAAGTCTGCGGTAAGTGCGATGCGAAGTGGGCGTGACTGGATATCTGCTAGTTTGCCGGTTGTCATTCCCGGCCTTGCAACGACAGCTGTTTGCGCCGCCACTGGCGGTGTTGTGCCTGCAGTGGCAGCCGCCGCCGGATTTGCAGTGGCCGGCATATGGAGTCGCATCAGTCAGCGCCGTGACTGGGAAGGTTTGATAGCACTTAGCCCTGAAAGCTTTAGTGATGAAGTGGTAGCACAAACCTATTTTAACGATACCGGCATAAAGGCCCGCGCCAAGCTTGTGTTGGGTTGCGAACTGGCTCGTTCCCGAACAGCCCTGACTCGTATCGAAGATGCTGCCAACGGCCTTGGGAAAATTGCTGAGCTTACCCATGGACAGGCGGTGAGTGCCAGTAGTGTGGTTAGTCAGCAAAATCAGGCCACACAGCAAATCGCGTCGGCTGTCACGCAGATGTCACAGGCAATCAATGAAGTTGCTGAACGGGTTGAGATGAACGCCAGTAGTGCCCGTACCGCGTCAAAAAATGTCGAAGACGGTAATCGCAAAGCTGATATGGCATTGGAGTCTATCCGCGAACTGAAAGAGGCGGTGCAATCTATATCCACAACCGTGCAGGAACTGGCGCAGTCTACGTCTGATATCGGCGAGGCGGCTAGTATTATCTCAACGATTGCTGAGCAAACCAATCTGCTGGCATTGAACGCCGCTATTGAGGCTGCCCGGGCGGGTGAGCAAGGTCGCGGATTTGCCGTGGTGGCAGATGAGGTACGTTCGCTGGCATCGAAAACCCGTGAGTCAACGGACAAAATTCACAATATTATTCAGATTCTGGCAGAGCGCTCAGAGCGTGCTGTGAAAGTGTCTGATGCAGGGCTTGAAGCAGCCACCCGCGGTACTGATACAGTGGAAGAAACACGCGCGACATTATCTGAAATCAATCAGGCCGTGAGTGTAATTGCCGATCAGACAATTGAGATGTCTTCGGCGGTTGAAGAGCAGAGTAGTGTCGCGGAGCATATTAATCAGCAAATTGTTGAGATTGCAGATGGTGCTAAAGAGACCGAAAAGGCATCGGAGTCATCCCTTCATTCGAGCCAGGAGCTGCGCAACATGGTTACGCAGGTAAACTCTGTTATCACTCGCTTTTCTACAACCGGCAGAGTCGGCGATTAACGCTGACTGAGCCCGGCATGCAGTGCCTGCCTGTAGGCAGCCAGCGCAGGCACAAAGCTACATAGCCACGTAGCAATTAAGACGCTGCCTATGATCACGGCACTATTTCCCGTGAGCAGGGTACCGCTGATAAATAAGCCGAACTTCTCGCTAAGTACAGAGGCCAGCGACACAAATAACACTGAGTCGATACCAAGGGCGGCGATACACCCCACCAGCGCCACAAGTAATGCTTCCGTCTGTATTAGCCATAGAATTGCCAGGGGCCCCGCGCCCATTGCGCGCAACACTGCTATTTCATGACGCCGTTCCCGCATGGTAGCCAGCAACATGGTGATTAAACCGATAAGCGAGGCCGCCAGAATCAGCACTGAGATGCCAAGAAGCAGCTTTTCTACACCGCCCATTAATTGCCACAATTGCGACAATGCCATCCCGGGCAAAATTGCCAGTACCGGCTCGTCATTTTTCTGGTTGAGCTGATACTGCAGTTGAAGTGCAGCTGCCCGGCTGGTCAGGCCCACAAAGATGGCTGTAACCTGCTCAGGCTCGTGCTGGTGGGCACCCTGATTCGTGTCGGCACCAGCGCGAGAGGAAGGCGGGCCATCCTGATCTGCCGGCTTACGGATCCGCATTGAGCGAACAGATGAGCCCGAGGATGCTTTTTCATGCATGGCTTCTACACCATGCAATGTAACGTGCACGGCTTTATCGATAGGTGTACCGGTTGCTGCGAGTATCCCCGTTATAGTGAACGGGTGCTGTTCATGCTGTTTGAAGCTGACGTTTCCCAGACCATGGGAAATCACCAGTTCGTCGCCAACCGTGTAACCCAGAGACTTTGCCACTTCACTACCAATTACCGCCGACATGTCGCCAGTAAATGTTGACCCTGATGAGAGCTCAAGTGACTGCTGATTGCCGTACTGATAATGGGTGAAGTACCGGTTGTCTGTCCCCACTACCCGGAACCCTTTGTGGCTATCGCCTAACGAAACAGGAATGACCCAGTCTACCAGCGCGTGATCATCAAGTTTTTCTACCTGCTCCCAACTGATGCCGTTGGTTGCGTTGCCAATACGAAATACTGAGTAAAGCAGCAGGTTGAGATTACCGGTGGGCGCACCAACGATTAAATCAACGCCGGAAACGGTACGGGTGAAACTTTGCTTTATCTGACCGCGAATAAATTCAACGCCCAGCAAAAGGCTTACGCTGATAATGATGGATATAAGCGTTAATAGTACGGAGGTGCGTCGGTTTTTGAGACTGGCCAGCGCTATCTTTGCAATCATACCTGCCCCTCGTTTGCCTGGTTAAGCGACGCCATATCGATTTGGGTATCGAAATATTGGGCCAGACTCTTATCGTGACTGACAAAAATGACCGCACTGTCTGAGGTTGCTTCAATCAGCAATTGCATAAATTTATCGCGGGCGTCGGCATCAAGCGCCGACGTCGGCTCATCAACTATCACCAGATGGGGCGCATTGATTAGCGCCCGGGCGATTGCCACCCGTTGCTGCTGTCCGACGCTGAGCGTATCTGCTCGCTGTTGAAGTACCGATGAAGGTAATTGTAATTTTTCCAGTAATTGTCTGGCCCGCGCCTCAATATCCAGAGATGTGTTTTTTGCAAAATAGGCTGCAGCGGTGAGATTTTCCAACACAGTCAGGTAATCAATAAGATTGAATTGTTGGAACACAACGCCAATATGCTGCGCCCGAAACGCATCTTTTTGTCGTGCCGAAAGCGCACCAAAATCCGTGTTGAACAGCGTAATTGATCCTGAGTCTGGCTGTAGTGTACCGGTCAGTAAGTTGAGTAACGTACTTTTGCCAGAACCTGACGCACCAGAAACAAATACATGCTCACACTTAGGTAGCTGCCATTTTTTGACAGAAATAACGGGGGGCGCGGACTTGCTGTATGAGTACACCAGGTTCTTGATGTCTACAGCCAGTTCCGCCACTGATGATGCGTGTAAATTGGATTGATGCGACATTGGTTTCTAGGTCATGCTCCGGATGGCGTTGTTATAACAACTCTGACCCGATAAAAAAAGTCGCCGCTGTTATTGTCTGTTAATTCTCATTGCCCGCTTTAAGCTTTACCACTTCTGCGCTGCTGTCTTCCAGTACGCTATCTAAAGAAGTGCCTTTAAGCAGCTTATTCACCTTGTCTTTGTTTTTCGCCAGCAAAATGGAGAGCTCTTCCATCTGTGTATCTTCCATTTTCACACCCATGGCAGCCATGAAGCCAGCAAGGTTATCTGCAGTATCCAGCATTTTATCGTATTGATCTGCGGCTTTTTTGTCCGTGGTCACAAGCTTCTCAACCTCTTTGTGTGTTACGACATATTGTACGGTAATCGCCATGATTCACTCCGATTTGTAATTTGACTTTAACGAGACAACTGCAAATACTGTATATATAAACAGTATAAATTGCAACCAGAGATATGCAGTATGTTAAAAGTAATTCCTGTTTTCGCGCAGGCGGGTATCAGCGGCTTTCAGTCTCCTGCTGCAGAATACCGGCAGCTAACGCTGGATTTAGATGAGCTGTTGATGGAGCACCCCACCGCGACATTTATTGGTCAGGCAAAAGGCGATTCAATGACCGGGGTGGGTATCTTTGACGGGGATCTCCTTATTGTCGATCGCGCGGCCACGGCCTCTTCATTGGATGTCGTGGTGGCAAATTTAAATGGCAGCTTTGTGTGCAAGCTATTTGATCGCAAAGCAAGCCTGTTGCTATCGCCCGGTAGCAATCAGCAGGGCCATCAGCTACGCGAAGGGGATATTTTCGAAGAAGAGGGGATCGTGATTCGCTCGGTCAGACTGCATCGCTATGCCAGACAATTAGCACAATGTTTGCGCTAGTTGATGTAAATAGCTTTTACGCGTCCGCAGAAAAGATTTTCGACCCCTCTATTCGCCAGCGACCAGTGGTTGTGCTGACCAATAATGATGGATGTATCTGTGCGTTATGCGATCAGGCGAAGCTGCTGGGTGTTAAGAAGTTCGGGCCGTATTACAAAGTGCAGGATATGTTGCGCGACCAGGGTGCGGTAATTCGCTCATCGAACTACGAGCTGTACGACGACCTTTCGAACAAAATGATGGAGGTGCTCGGACGATTTGCGCCTCGCCAGCATGTATACAGTATTGATGAATGCTTTTTGGATTTCGGACAATGGGTACCCAAAGAGGGCTGGGCCGATTATGCGTTGATGATCAGAGAAACCGTAGCCCGCGAACTCCGATTGCCAGTGAGTGTGGGTATCAGCCTTACGCCGACTCTGGCAAAGGTGGCGAGTTTTGTGGCGAAAAAGCGCAAGGTTAAGAAAGGAACGGCCGTACTGATTAGTGATGAGATCCGGCGACGTTTATTAGCGCAAATGCAGGTCGGTGATATTTGGGGAGTGGGTAAACGTATTGCGTCACGACTAACGGCTATGAATGTCGACTCTGCATTGGCGCTGGCAGACGCGTGCCCCAAAGCTATGCGCAAGCAGTTTTCTGTGGAGATTGAACGTACTGTACGTGAGCTTAACGGCACATTTTGTTTTGACTGGGAAACGCTGCCAACAGAGAAAAAGCAGACGTTTTCTACCCGCGCATTTGGCTCACCGGTTACGGACTTCACGTCTTTGCGACAGTCGCTCGCCTGGCACGCAGAGCGTGTTGCTGAAAAAGTGAGGCGACAACAAAGTGCAATTCAGGTACTTACGGTATTTGCGCATGCCAATCCATTTGCCAGCAGCGGGCATTATCACCGGTCCGTTCAACATACATTCGCATTTCCGGTAAACGATGTAAGCAGCCTGGTTAGAGTGGTGTCCAAAGCCGCGACGGAGATTTACAAGCCAGGGGTGAAATTTCACAAAAGCGGCGTTGGTGCGCTCGCACTTTGCCCGGCCAGACAAACCCAACCTGACCTTTTTGATGAGTCCAAATCTAAACCAGAATTAATGCAGTGCATGGACCTGATCAATCAAAGATATGGTAAGAATACATTAGGCATAGCAGCAAAAGGTGTAAACGTGCAGTGGTCCATGAAGCGCAACTTCCTGTCGCCTCAGTTTACGACAAACTGGCAGGACATCCCTAAAATTACGTGTTGAGCAGGTAAGGTTAATGATCGATTTTTCTGATATTGACGGTGTTATTTTTGATTTGGACGGTACGCTGGTTGAGTCGGATCTGAATTTTCATAACATCAGAGAGAAACTTGGGTGTCCGAAAGAGGTGGATATTCTGACATTTGTAGAAGATATTCAGGATGATACGCAAAAGGAAGCCGCTGCGGCGTTTATTGTGGAACAGGAACTAGCCGATGCCCATGGCGCACGTTGGCTGACGAAAGGTAAGGCATTGGTGGAAGACTCTCAGGCGCAGGGTGTACCCATGGCGATTGTTACCCGCAACAGCCGAAGTGCAACAGCAATAAAGATTGAGACCAACCAGATACCCATAACAACAGTGATTACCCGTGAAGATGCACCGGCCAAACCTGATCCCACCGCGTTACTCAAAATTGCAGCAAACTGGGGGCTACATCCCAGCCGCTGCTTATATGTGGGAGACTTTGATTATGACCGCATCGCGGCAGAGCGCGCCGGGATGCAGTTTTTGTTAGTTTGAAGGTCCTTTGGGATTGCCTATTGGTGGAATTCTGGGGATTACAGATCCCCCAGTGAAATGAGTCACACTGTAAAGCGTATCGAATGGCTTGCCACCACTCACTACTTTTAGCTCTTTATCAGTTAAAGCTTTCAACTTTTGACTAATGTCCTTATTCATCTTTATTCCCTATATTTAACCTAATTATCTGTAATAACCTCCGGATTGGAAGCTGGAGTAGTGTAGAAGAATTTGAAATCTTCGCTTGCACTTTAAGGACATGGACGTAATCAATGCGCTATTTATCTTCGTTTGTCCCGATTTTTATAGGGCTTTTGCTCTGTCTGAAAACATCAGCTTCAGAGCTTTCTCCCTTAGATATCTCAAAGTCTTTCGCCGGTAATAAAACCGGCCTGATACTTTCTGTTCATGTCTCAGTTTCAGGTGTCTGGCTGGGAACCGAAAATGGTCTTTTTGGTTTGATGGGCCAGAAGGTAATTCAAATTTCAAAAACGAGCAGTGCAGGTCTGCTTCAGAGTAATTACATAACAGATGTTAAAGAATTAGCCGACGGTAGACTGATTTTCGTGGCATACGGTGATGGAGTTTACACGCTCATACCTGGCAATTCAGAACCCAAAAAAATTAGTTACATAGATGAGGGCGTGCACGAGAATGCCTGGAGGCTAAAAGTCGCACAGGATGAACTCTACGTTAACAGCGGCGTTGATATTGCTGTTTTTAATCTCACTCTTAGTAAGCAAACGATGACTCTTTCAAATGTGCTGAAAGGTACCAACCGGAATATCATCTCATTCGATGTTATTCCGGACGCTTCACTCTGGTGGATTGAAGAGCGCAACGGCGTCTTTGCTTTTAACAATACAGATAATGGGATCACCTCTTATTCAATTGAGGAGTTTCTTCCAGAGGCAACCACAGTCACAGCTTTGCTCGTTGAGAAAGATAGCCTCTATATTGGTTCAGATATAGGACTTCATCGTATTAATTTATCTAACAACGAAGTTGTTCATATAGTTGAAAGGCCGGCGTCATCACGTTTCATTAAAAAAGAACCCTTTTTTGAAATTAAGCGTTCACCTGACGGAAAGCTCTGGGCCTCAGCTGAAAAAATATACATTGTTGATGAGCAAGAATATACGCTTGAAACACCTCTGAACCTCTATCCATCATTGCATAAATCTGTAATTAACATTGTTTGGCGCTTCGATTTTGATAAATACGGCAACTTTTACGGTGCAGACACCCAGCGAGGGCTTTTTGTCGTGCCAAAAAGCACGGAAAAGCTGCAGGTGCTGAATCATATGGGGGTTATAGAAACATCTTCTATAAGTGATCTGATTTTCAATAGTAAATCGGCATTCTGGTATATAACGCCAGGTCATCTTAGCCGATATAGCGAATCAAGCGGCGAGTCCTCTCGAATTTCTCTACCAACAAATGCAGAAAGTTGGTTTTTATCTATACAGGGTGAAAGTGTCACTATTGTAAATAAGAAAGGCGAAACCTTTAGGATAGAAAAAGACCTGGAAAGCTTTTCTTCTAAAGGGAATATTTTGGAAGCGAACAGTATTTCAGGAACAATTGTAGATACGGCAATTAGTTCTGCAGGAAGTTTTCTAACGATAAACTCCAAGCGTGGGGTAAATTTATATAGACTGGTTGAAAGTAAACTTATTCCCGTTCCTTTGTCTAATGCCGTAGGTCTGCTTTCACATCATAATCCTGATGGAGCAATTTATGCAGGGGTGGTTGGCGAAGGTGGCTTTCAACTATCAGCTAATAATGATGATATTCGGATAAAAAAAGTTTTCGAAAAACTTGGGTGGGGAACGGACTGCTTACATATCCAAAACGATGAAAAGCTTTGGGCATGCTCAACGGGTGAAGGCGCTGTTCTGCACCCGGAAGAACATGGGGAAAACGTGCGACGTGTTCTTGATGGAAAGGTCATCAGAGGAATAGGGAGCATTTCGGATAATGAAATTCTGGTCGCAACGAATACAGGTTTGTATTATGTCAACACGGACAGTAATCAAAACATCGCACTGGACAGGAGTTTCGGAATCACTGATAGTGACTTTGAGTATGATGCTATCCGCTCTTCAAAATCATTGTCAGTTGTTCAAGGCGACCGCTTTGCCTACGTAATTAATCACGCGTCACTGAAGTTAAATATCAACAACTATCTCGAGAGAGAAAGCTCTATTCATGTTTATGAAGCAGTCTCGTATAGCAATGAAAAGCTCAGCCGACGTGAACATCTCGCTGACCTCAACCTAAATAAGCCAGAGAAAGACTTAATTGTCTTAGATGCCGAATATAATAACTTAGCACTGAAGTTAGCAATAACTGATTATTTAGACTATGAAGAAAAGATAATTAGCTACCGGGTTAAAGGATTAAACGAAAGCTGGAGCCTGGTAAATCAGCAGAAAGGGATATTTCTAGAAAATATCCAGCCAGGCTCATATATATTGCAAATTCGCGGCGAGCCTGAAGCTAGTGAAAAAGAAACAGTTGAACGCTCAATAACCATCATTGTCGCGCCGCCTTGGTGGCTCACGCCTTACGCATATGCCGTTTACTCGCTGCTGAGTCTGCTGATAATTGTTTATGCAATAGTGACCATAAGAGCCCGGGTGGCAGCCTACAAAGAAGCTCTTGCTGGCAAAGTAAATGAGCAAAAGCAGGCACTCGAGCAAAACCAAAGCTACATTCGCACTATTTTAAAAAGAAAGCACCGTGCTCTGCTTAATGTTGCTAAAGAAATTCAGACCCCGCTAACGCTGATACTCGGTCCCTTACAACTTGTACAGGATAATCCTGACGATGCCGACAATCCTCGCCGAATCAGCGTTATTGCCCGCAACGCAAGGCGCCTTCATTTGCTGATTAATCAAATCGCGGAGATTGAGCGATTGGAGTCAGCCAGCTCATTGCCTAGGCAGTCTTATTCAATTAAAGAGCACCTTCCCGCACTTTTGGCCAATCTTGAATCTGAGTTTCAACGCAAAGATGTGAAAATGAACACACGTTTGCGTGCCACCGGGTTTATTTCGTTGATCCCCGGGTCACTGGAAAAAATAGTTTATAACCTTGTCAGAAACGCCGTCGCGGCAAGCCCGCATGGTGGAGAAGTTTCTATTGAAACACGATGTGAAGCATTGCAGCTTATTATTCACGTTAAAGATTCGGGCGAGGCGTTAAGTGAGTCTGACGCGGCTGATATCTTTGAACGTTTTGCCCAAAGTGACGCAGAGACTGACAACCGGTGGTTACCGGGCCTGGCTATTGTGAAAGAAGCCAGTTTGGCTAATTCAGGGTGGATAGGCGTGGATAGCAAACCGGGCCGAGGCAATTGCCTGTCGGTTTATCTTCCCCTCATAAATTTATCTGAAGATATGCCTGAAACACCACCCATGGTGGTAAATATTGTCCCGAGGATCCCCCGCATCGATGACGAACGCCCCATTGTACTGATTGTTGAGGATAATCCGGACATGAGGCAGTACCTCAAAGATACATTGCGCGAATTATATAATTGCATAGAAGCGGCAGATGGAAATCAGGCGTTAAAAACGATGCGGGTGATTGTGCCGGATTTGGTGATCAGTGATCGCTACATGTCCCAATGCGATGGTTTTGCCTTACGTCAGGCGATGAACCAAGAGACGACGCTAAAAGATATTCCTTTTATTCTCATCAACGATGTACAGGATAGTGAGGTGATGGAGCAGTGCGTAGCACTGAATATAGATAGTATGCTGGAGAAACCGGTAGAGGCCGCGACGCTACGCTATACCGCCTATCAATTGCTATCACTACTGTCGCGCAGTAAAAAAGAGGTAATCGGAACTACCGAGCCTTCGCCTTTTGAAGTGCCGGAATTTGCGAATGCTAAAGAGCAGGCATTTTATACCGGGTTCATGCATGTATTATCCAGACACTTTCATGACGAAGCTTTCGGTAAAACTGAAGCCGCAAATTTGATGGCTGTGAGTGAGCGACAGTTATCGCGAAAGCTACAGGCCTTATTTGCAATGAATTTTAGTGAGATTCTGAAACTGTATCGGATATACAGAGCTAAAAAGCTACTCGATGAGGGAATGCAGGTAACGCACGTTGCTTACGAGGTCGGTTTTAGCACCCTTTCTTACTTTAGCCGAAGCTTTAAGATTCAGTGCAATGAGACACCTAGCCAATATCAGGAAAGAGCAGCAAGCTCAGCCCTTAGCTAATCTCATCAATGAGGTTACCGCACCTTTCCGTTTCGGGCTGAAAATGGCGTAAGCGCTCAGCTTCATGTTCGACTTCATTTTGAAGCACCTTTTGAACATATGTCAGACGTTCAAAAAGGACGCGGGATGTTGCACTCACAAATCCATCAGGGTTATTCATAATAAGTAACTGCAGCAGTAATGCTTTCTGGCGAAGCTGGTCAATAACGCCGTGAACCTGATGACCGGTTGACGCTCCGGCATACAAGCCTTTAGCGGGTGAACGTTTTGCTTCTGTGGCTGCCTGTCTATATTGCTTTTGGGGAATGGTGCAAGCTTCAGACGTATGAAGAACCTGTGGCGAATCATATTTGCGTCGACGACGAGAGCTCAGCAATGCATCATGATAAGCGCGGGCATTTTGATGACTGTGCTCTCTCTGGCTCTCAGCATCACTACCAAACGCTGTAGATGTATCACATCGTTGGGGCCGGGGAATGCTATTCGTCGAGAAATAGGTGTCGCGCTGCGCCTGAATCAGGGATGTGGCATAAGTTGGTAGTTGATTTAACGTCATTAGCATTATCTGGCTGAATGAACAGCGCGGCCTGTTTAAGTCTGAACAATCTCGGCGTATGCGGAACATCATTCTTACCCGCCTAATCCCTAATGCATTGAAAGTGCCAAAATATTGACGCGTGATTTTAGATGGTTATCCTTATGATTTTTATGATAAATATTATTTTTCATGGGATCGTCTGATCACTTAGATGCCAAGACTGTGTAAAATACTGACACTTAATGACAACACCAGGTGAAAAATTTGCCTGATGAACTGCCTCGAAGGAGCAGCTATGAAACGTCTGATTTCACTTATTTTTCTGTCTTTGGTTGCGCAAACAGTAAATGCTGATACTGCGCCGCAACCGGTTTTTCGGGCGACATCGCCGCTTACCATTGATGGCAAGGCAGATGAGTCTGAATGGAACTCTGCTCAGTGGTATGCCCTTGATAAGCATATTTTGGGTGAAAAACCGACTGAAAAGGATTTCTCAGGACGGTATAAATTATTGTGGGATGAGGACTTTCTTTATCTGCTTGCTGAAATAACAGACGATGTTCTAATCGACTCGCATCCGGATCCAAAAGTCGCTTATTGGGATGATGACTGTCTGGAAATCTTTATCGATGAGGATGCATCGGGCGGTAACCACCTGCACAGCTTCAACGCCTTTGCTTACCATATCGCACTGGATGGCAATGTGGCTGATTTCGGTAATGAAAACAACGACAATGGCGTGATTCTGCTCAATGAACATATTAACAGTCGCTGGACGCGTCAAACGGAGGCACCCTACAAAATAACGTGGGAAGTCGCTGTTCGTCTGTATCCCGACACGTTTAATACGGCCTCACCAGGTGAACCAGTAAGCCTTGATGCAGAAAAAGTCATTGGCTTTATGCTGGCTTATTGTGACAACGATGGTAGCGAGGAACGTGAACACTTCATCGGTTCACATGACATCGAGCCGGTTAATGGTGATAAAAACCGGGGCTATATTGATGCATCAGTATTTGGCAAACTCGTTTTAAAAAATAGATAGGCGTTACTTTCTCAATCGGGGGCATACCGTACAACGGTTACTGTACTGCCCTCATGAGCGCTAACGGACAATGACGTGCCGGCCTGTTCGACGAGCGCGCCGGATGCTATCACTTTTAGTTTACGCGTCAGGTAATCGGCGGCGGTTTCAGCTTTATCTGTTGAAAAAGGGGCATCAAAAAATCGCGCCAGAGCGCTCAGCGAGGTCTCACCTTTAAAGCACGCAGAACCCTGTATTCGATCTTTTACCATCTCATCTTTAGCCGCAAAAAGCGCATCAAGATAACTCCGCAACTGTGGCTCCAAAGTGATAAAAAGATGATCTCCTGCCTGCATTACTGTATTTTTCTCAGGCGGTAAAACTTCACTATTTCGTACTATCATTGCGATATTCACGCCTATGGGAAGCGGCAAAGCCGCAAGGGTAAAGTCGCAAACGCGGGAGCGCTCGCTAAGTACGATTTCCACGATATCAGCATTGACGCCACCCAATGACGGCACCTCTAACTTTTTAACCGGACTGGCTGGTGGTGCCTGCGTAAGTTTTAGTTTTTTTGCCGCCCATGGCAGGGTTGAGCCTTGCACCGTTGCGGATAACAGGACTACGAAAAAAACCACATTGAACACCAGGCCCGCTTCTTCAATTCCAAATAACAGCGGAAAAATGGCCAGTATGATGGGCACCGATCCACGCAGACCGACCCAGGAAACCAGTGAGATTTCCCGCCGGTTAAAACCGGTCAGTGCCAGTAAAGGCGCAACCGCCAGTGGACGGGCCACGAAGACCAGAATGATGGCTATGACCAGCCCTTCTGCCCAGACCTCGAGCAGTAATGGTGGATTAACCAAGAGTCCAAGCATAACGAACATAGCTATCTGACTGAGCCATGCTAACCCGTCCATAAACAGAAAAGTGGCTTGCTGAAACACAAAGCGGCTGTTGCCTATGATGACTCCGGCGATAAAGGTAGAAAGGAAACCACTGCCGCCCAGTGACGCTGAGATACCGAATGCAAGCGCTCCGCATACTGCGACCAGAACAGGGTAAAGTCCGGCAGCAATCAGCTGAATGCGGTTGATCATTTTAATCGCCACCCAACCAATGAAAAGGCCGGTAACAGCGCCGATACCCATTTGTTTGGCAAAAAGTAGCGCCAGGTCGGCGCCAAGCTTCATCTGATTGGTAATTAATTGTAATAAGCCAACGACCAGAAAGATGGCCATTGGATCGTTTGAGGCGCTTTCTATTTCGAGCGTCGATTTTAAGCGGGGCTTAATATGAATGCCCGCGCTGCGTAAGATAGAAAATACAGCAGCCGCATCAGTAGAACCGACAATGGCACCAAGCAGTAAACCGACCAGTGGTGGTATACCCAAAATGTAGGAGGCAGCTATCCCGGTGATCCCGGCTGTAACAGCGACACCGACGGTCGATAACAAAGAAGCCGGCTTCCAGGCCAGTTTAATGGCGGATAACGATGTCTGTAGTCCGCCGTCAAACAAGATTACTGCGAGGGCTAATGTGCCCAGTGCGTGCGCGGTTTGCGCATCATCAAACTGAATACCCCCAATGCCTGCCTCACCAGCCAGCATGCCAACCAGCAGGAAGATAACCAGCATAGGCAGGCCCAGACGCGGAGAAAGTTTGCTTGAGAGAATGCCGGCGAACAGAAGTAAAGCGGCAATGAGAATTTCAAAATCTACAGCGAACATGAGGCTACTCTGACTTAGTCCGATTTTATGATACGTAAAAACAGCAAACAGGCGCAGTTTTGTCGTTATACAGCCGATAAGGAGAGATGTGCGGTAATAAAAATTGGTGTCGAGTGCGCTAAACCAATAAAAAAGTCGCCGATATGGCGACTTCATCAATATACGTGGAAAACAGTAAAACTGCCTTCTGTATCATTTTCTGCGACGCAGAAAAACACCTGCCAATCCAAGTCCCATCAGACCGGCTGTCAGCGGGGCTGAAACATTTGCCGGTGGTGCGACTACATTTTCAGTAATACCTGCATACAGCACATAAGGCTGGCTAAAGTTATAAAAGCCAAATGAGCCGTTGGAGAACGTGCCACTTATATCAAGCTCAAGTACGTCATTGACATAAACCTGCACCTGATCAGCATTGAAGATTAAGTCGAAGCTGTATGCCGTGTTGTCTTCCCAGCCAGTTGAGCCAAGATTAGCACCGCGCTGAAGCTCAGTTACCGCCCCATCGTGACGCCAGGCATTTTCGACACTTAATGCACCATTAACCTGTGAGATTGAAAGGCCGGCATTTGCATCGCCTGAGAAACTCAGTTCCGGACGGTTATAAAAGCTCTGGTCCGCCTGTTTCCAGTCGATAAGCAAATAACTCGCTTCAGAATCAGTCAGGTCGCCGGCATTGTAGCCAAGCACAAAACCGATAAAGTCGTCATCAGCATCCTGTTCTACACTAATAGTGCCTGACAGTTGCATTCCCTGACTATCCATTCCATTGAAAAATACAGTGGGATCACTATTCGCCGATTGTAATACCGTGCTGTTGTCGCCCTGCGTTGTCCATGTGCCTTCACCTTCGGAAGACCACCCGCTTAAGTCAATCATTGCTGCTGAAGAAGAGAATGAGACGGTCGCAGCGAAACCTAACGATAATGCTAGTAAAGAACGAGATTTCATATAAAGAATGTTCCAGGTTTATTCCTACAACATAGCTGGAATGATTTTAAAGGAATAAACGAGAAGCAATTATTGCTCCCAATTGAAACAAATCAATGAAATCATCAGGATGTAAACGGCGAGCCTGCACGCTTGAGGCGAAAGTGTTAAAAAAACTGACGATCGTGTCAGTAAATTTTACTCGGCGCCGCTGATAATTTGCACCTGTGCAATGTCTGTGTCGCCCTTCAGTGCTTTTAAAAGTGCATCCTGAACCAGTGTTCGCATACCATCATCCATAGCCTGCGATTTCATTTCAGCCACGCTACCTTCTTTATAAATTAACGAGCGTAGTTCAGGGGTCATGCCCAGAAGCTCATGGACGCCTGTCCGTCCACGATATCCGGTACCACCACATTCATCACATCCAGTACCTTTATATAGTGTGACCGCATCATCCATCTTCAACTCATCAATATAGTCATCGCCATACTGACGACGGATAAAAGCTATATCATCCTCAGATGCTTGATAGCTTTCTTTACAATTACCGCATAAGGTCCGTATCAGACGCTGGGCCAGAATACCCACACAGGCGTCAGAAAAGTTAACCGGATCCAGACCCAGGTCCAGCAATCGGGTGATAGTTTCAGGTGCCGAGTTGGTATGCAGGGTAGATAAGACAAGGTGACCTGTCAGGGATGCTTCAATACCCGCATGAGCGGTTTCTTTATCACGCATTTCACCAATAAGAATGATATCAGGGTCCGCCCGTAAAAATGCACGCAGGGCGTTGGCAAACGTAAAGCCAATTTTAGGACTAACCTGAACTTGCTGCAGACCTGACTGTGTGATCTCCACGGGGTCCTCAGCGGTCCATATCTTTTTGTCCGGTGTATTCAGGTAACCAAGTACAGCGTGAAGCGTTGTAGTTTTACCTGAACCGGTCGGGCCCACCACCAACAAAATACCATGGGGCTTTTTAATCATCGTTTGCAGACGCGTCATATTCGACGGCGCCAGATTCATCTTATCGATAGGCATTGCGCCGCCAGAAGCGAGAATACGCATCACCACACCTTCGCCTGCGACCGTAGGAATCGTCGCAACACGGACTTCGACTGGCTGACCGCTCATACCGAAGGTTAACTTACCATCCTGAGGAACCCGTTTTTCGGCGATATTCAGGTTGGCCATAATTTTTATCCGGGCGATAACCGCACTATGGTGACCCTTGGGGATCTGGTTCATGTCTCGGCAGACACCGTCTATCCGCATACGTACCCGTGTCGGGCCCGATTTTTCCGGATCAATGTGGATATCAGACGCGTTCAGTCGTTTGGCATCCTGCAGAATACGACTGACCAGACGAACTACCGCAGGTGCGTCATCAGAAAGCTCATCGGTATGTTCATCAACTTCTTCCGAAGAGCCACCAATTTCATCAAGTATTTCACTCATCTCACCTGGCGTGGCACCACCGCTGCCCTCACCCAGATACTGAAGAATCTGGTTTGGCAAACCAACGGCGATATCGTAAACATCGATACCCATAGCGCTCTCAATTTCCATTAAAAGCGCTGCGTTATTGGGTTCGGCCATCAGTACAATCGGGTTATCGTGAACATCAGCGATGACCGCGACAAAGTTACGCTTCAGATAAGAAAGGTTTAGTTTGCTGTCATTTTGATAAAGGTGGTATTTGTCCGGCAGATAGGCCAGATATGGCACCTGATAATGCACGGATAACGAGTTGCCAATTTGCGCTTCCTGTACACGGTGCTCTGTCATGAGTCGTTGTACAACCTGGCGATGATCTTTTGATGAACTTATAAGTTCTTTAAGTACTTTTTCCTCAATCAGACCCTGGTGCAATATTGAGTCAAACGCATTGGCTGTGCCGCCCAGTTCAAAGCGAAACTTCTGACCCAGAATATCGGTCACCTGACGTGCCATATCTAAATCTGTGTCATTGAACGAGCCGGTTTTCTTATTAATGATTTGCATCACACCAAGCAATACACCAGCATTCAGAATGGGCACGCATAAGATGTTCTGGGTTTTAAATGCACTGGATTTATCGAACTTATCAGCAAACCGAAGGCGCGGGTGGACGCGTGAAAGTTCATCCTTGTCATAGGGGTCACTAATGAGCACGGGAAGCTGAGAAAGTGCGACATAGCCAGCAATAGACAGCGGGCTGATAGGTACTTTAATTTCGGTTGTTTCTTTTCCCGTTTTAAACCGTGCGACCAGGTCCTGATGCTGACGACGACGCTGAAAGATACTCATGCGGGATGCATCGAACAAAGACAGAAGGATTTTCTCCAGTTCTGAGTAGGCACCCATCAGCGTTGAATGCTTGCTAAGGGTCGTTCGTATTTCATCCAGCCTGTGCTGGTCACTGTTCATCATCATCGTAAATCTGCTACTGCGCCGAAACCTATGCTAAATGTATCGTATTACACGTTATCATGACGGGACACCGGTCACTAAAATTCAAAGATTTCTAAGTGTAATCTTCACCTTATACTTATCCAGTACCATCAGCAATCATAATGTCGATTCAATTAAGCCGGTTAAGTTATGCAATATGCCTGAACAGGTATAGCGTCACAATCTTAACGAGCATCGACCGAGCGTTTTTAAAATCCATGGTAAATCGTTACTATAAAATACTTGCCGCGCGCAGCAAACTGTCAGCCAGGCCAGACAACAGGCATTCTGTTCACTTTTTCTGCGAATAAGCCTTGCAAATTAGCGCAACCTCTATATAATGCGCGCCTCTGCCCAAGTTAGGGCAAAAAGTTTTAGCCGCAACCACACTGCTTTTAGGGTGGATGCCAACGTAACGGATACGGTCCATATTGGATTTGAACCTGTTGCCGGCGTGCTAGAAAAAGAACAGGGTTCCGATTTGGAACCACCGGTTTACGCACATCCTTTCTTTCCATTCAAAATAGGGAAGAGAAAGGGTGAATTTTTTTGTTCTTTCGATTGGAGCTTAATCGATGCCAAATCAAAGAATTCGTATTCGTTTGAAAGCGTTTGATCACAAGTTGATCGATCAGTCTACGGCTGAAATCGTTGAAACGGCGAAACGTACTGGTGCTCAGGTCAGCGGTCCAATTCCTCTGCCTACTCGCAAAGAACGCTATACGGTGTTGACATCTCCTCACGTGAATAAAGACGCACGTGATCAATATGAGATTCGTACTCACAAGCGTTTGGTAGACATCATTGAGCCAACTGATAAAACAGTTGACGCGCTGATGCGTTTGGACTTGGCTGCCGGCGTTGATGTTCAAATCAGCCTGGGCTAACAAGAGAGGGTTATAACAATGGCGATTGGTCTAGTCGGTCGTAAAGTGGGTATGACTCGCATCTTCACTGAAGATGGCACATCTATCCCTGTGACTGTTATCGAAGCGACCCCGAACCGTGTTACTCAGTTACGCACTGAAGATACTGACGGTTATCGCGCTCTTCAGGTTACTGCTGGAACCAAGAAAGCGAACCGCATCAACAAAGCTGAAGCAGGTCAGTTTGCTAAAGCAGGTGTTGACGCTGGTCGTGGTCTGTGGGAATTCCGCCTTGAAGACAACGAAGGTGACGATATTGAAGTAGGCAGTGAAATCACTGTTGAAATCTTTAACGACACTAAAAAAATTGATGTGACTGGCACTTCAAAAGGTAAAGGTTTCGCGGGTGCAATTAAGCGTTGGAACTTCAGTTCTCAGCGTATGACCCACGGTAACTCTTTGTCACACCGTGCACCTGGTTCAATTGGTCAAAACCAATCACCAGGTAAAGTATTCAAAGGCAAGAAAATGGCGGGTCAACTTGGTAATAAACAAGTTACTACGCAGTCTTTGGAAGTTGTACGTGTTGACCTGGAAAACAACCTTATCCTGGTTAAAGGTGCCGTACCTGGCGCGACAGGCGGCGATGTAATCGTTAAGCCTGCGATTAAAGCGTAACGTCTGGGGAGTGAACTGATGGAATTAACATTGAAAGACGCGAATAGCGCTCTTGAAGTATCCGAAGCGACCTTTGGACGTGAATTCAACGAAGCTCTGGTACACCAGGTCGTTGTAGCTTACGGTGCAGGTGCTCGTCAGGGTACAAAAGCGCAAAAGACTCGCGCAGAAGTACGTGGTGGCGGTAAGAAGCCATGGCGTCAAAAAGGTACTGGCCGTGCACGTGCTGGTACAATCCGCAGCCCAATCTGGGTTGGCGGTGGTCGTGCATTCGCAGCTAAGCCTCGCGATCACGAGCAAAAAGTTAACAAGAAGATGTACCGTGGTGCGATCAAAAGCATCCTGTCTGAACTGATTCGCCAAGACCGTTTGGTTGTGGTTGAAAAATTCGGTGTTGACGCACCTAAGACTAAAGATCTTGTTGGTAAACTTAACGATCTGGAATTGAACGACGTTCTTATCGTGACTTCAGAAGTAGAAGAGAATCTGTTTCTTGCAGCACGTAACCTGTACAAGGTTGACGTTCGTGACGTAGCTGGTATCGACCCTGTAAGCCTGATTGCATTTGAAAAAGTGCTAATCACTGCCGACGCAGTTAAACAGCTTGAGGAGGCGTTAGCATGAATGAAGAACGTCTACTGAAGGTGCTTAAAGCACCTCACGTTTCAGAGAAGTCAACGCTGGCTGCTGAAACGGGCAACACTGTTGTATTTAAAGTAGCGAAAGACGCAACTAAAGCTGAAGTTAAAGCAGCCGTTGAAAAGCTGTTTGAAGTTGAAGTTGAAGGTGTTCGCACTGTGAACGTTAAAGGTAAGACTAAGCGTCACGGTATGTCTTTCGGCAAACGCAGCGACTGGAAAAAAGCGTACGTATCGCTTAAAGAAGGTCAGGACATCGACTTTGTCGGTGGCGCTGAGTAAGAAGGGGATTAGAAATGCCATTAATGAAAGCTAAGCCAACTTCTGCCGGTCGTCGTCACGTTGTTAAAGTAGTTAACCACGACCTGCACAAGGGTGCACCTTATGCGCCTTTGCTGGAAAAAAACAGCAAAAATGGCGGTCGTAATAACAACGGTCGTATCACTGTACGTCACGTTGGTGGTGGTCATAAGCATCACTATCGCGTAATTGATTTTAAACGTAACAAAGATGGTATTCCTGCCACGATTGAGCGTTTAGAATACGATCCTAACCGTTCTGCTAACATTGCACTTGTACTGTATGCAGACGGTGAGCGTCGTTACATGCTGGCACCTAAAGGTTTGAAAGCTGGCGACCAGGTTCAATCTGGTACGCAGTCGCCTATCAAAGCGGGTAATGCTATGCCTATGCGTAACATCCCGGTAGGTTCCGTTGTACACGCTATCGAAATGAAGCCTGGCAAAGGTGCACAGATTGCACGTTCTGCTGGCGCTTACGCTCAGATCCTGGCACGTGAAGGTAACTACGTTACTTTACGTCTGCGTTCTGGCGAAATGCGTAAAGTATTGTCTGATTGCCGCGCCACTATCGGTGAAGTTGGTAATGCAGAGCATATGCTACGTTCACTGGGTAAAGCAGGTGCAACCCGCTGGCGCGGTATTCGTCCTACAGTTCGTGGTGTTGCCATGAACCCGGTAGACCACCCACACGGTGGTGGTGAAGGACGTACTTCCGGTGGCCGTCACCCAGTATCACCTTGGGGTACTCCTACTAAAGGTAAGAAGACCCGAAGCAACAAGCGTACTGATAAGCTTATCGTACGTCGTCGTAACAAGTAAAAGCGAGGATTCACCATGCCACGTTCTCTCAAGAAAGGTCCTTTTATTGACCTTCACTTGCTGAAGAAGGTAGAGGCTGCAGTGGAAAAGAACGAACGTAAACCAATTAAGACTTGGTCTCGTCGTTCCATGATCATCCCAGATATGATTGGGTTGACCATTGCGGTCCATAACGGTCGCCAACATGTACCTGTCATTATTAGTGACGAAATGGTCGGCCACAAGTTGGGCGAATTCGCGCCAACGCGTACTTACCGCGGTCATATCGCGGATAAGAAAAGCAAACGTTAAGGGGTAGGAAGATGGAAGCATTAGCTAAACACCGTTTTGCCCGCACGTCGGCTCAAAAAGCACGCTTGGTTGCGGATCAGGTTCGCGGAATGCACGTAGAAAAAGCACTTGAGCTTTTAACGTACAGCTCTAAGAAGAGCGCAGGACTGGTTAAGAAAGTACTTGAATCTGCTATTGCCAATGCAGAGCACAATGAAGGTGCTGATATTGACGAGCTGCGTATCGCTAAGATCTTCGTTGACGAAGGTCCAACAATGAAGCGTATCAAGCCACGTGCGAAAGGACGTGCAGACCGTATCTTTAAGCGTAGCAGTCACATCACTGTGGTTGTAGCGGATAACTAGGAGTAGATAATGGGACAGAAGGTACATCCTACAGGTATACGCCTGGGTATCAGCAAACCATGGACTTCTACCTGGTACGCTAATACATCAGACTATGCGGATAATCTGTACAACGATCATCAGGTACGTCAGTATCTGACTAAAAAATTGAAAAACGCTTCTCTTTCTAAAATTGTTATCGAGCGTCCTGCTAAGAGCATCCGTGTGACTATTCACACTGCTCGTCCAGGTGTTGTTATCGGTAAGAAAGGTGAAGACGTAGAAAAGCTGCGTAACCATGTATCTAAGCTGGCCGGTGTGCCTGCTCAGATTAACATTGCTGAAGTACGCAAGCCGGAGCTGGATGGTCAGTTAGTTGCTGATAGCATCTCTAGCCAGCTTGAGCGCCGTGTTATGTTCCGTCGTGCGATGAAGCGCGCGGTACAAAACGCAATGCGTCTTGGTGCTAAAGGTATCAAAGTAGAAGTGAGTGGCCGTCTGGGCGGTGCAGAGATTGCACGTACAGAATGGTACCGCGAAGGTCGCGTTCCTCTGCACACTTTCCGTGCGGATATCGATTACGCGACATCTGAAGCGTCTACTACTTACGGTATCATCGGCGTTAAAGTATGGATCTTCAAAGGTGAGGTTCTGGGCGGACTGCCTACAAACCAGGAGCAGCCACCTGCTCAGCCTAAGAAGAAAGGCCGCAGCGCTAAGCGAGAGGGCTAATCATGTTACAACCTAAGCGTACGAAATTTCGTAAACAGCATAAAGGTCGTAACCGTGGTCTTGCTGTTGCAGGTAGCAAAGTAAGCTTCGGTACATATGGCCTGAAAGCAACTGGCCGTGGTCGTATGACTGCGCGTCAAATCGAAGCAGCGCGTCGTGCTATGACTCGTCACGTTAAGCGTCAAGGTAAAATCTGGATTCGGGTTTTCCCTGACAAGCCAATTACTGAGAAGCCTCTTGAGGTTCGTCAAGGTAAAGGTAAAGGTAACGTTGAGTACTGGGTATGCCAAATTCAACCTGGCCGTGTTCTGTATGAGATGGAAGGGGTTCCTGAAGCTCTGGCACGTGAGGCGTTTGAACTGGCAGCGGCAAAACTGCCATTTAAAACAACCTTTGTAACTCGGACGGTGATGTAATGAAAGCGACTGAACTGAAAGACAAAAGCGTAGAAGAGCTGAATGCAGAGTTATTGAACCTGCTACGCGAACAGTTCAACCTGCGCATGCAACACACAACGGGTCAGCTTGAAAAATCTGACCAGTTGAAAAAAGTGCGTCGTAACATCGCGCGTGTTAAAACCATTCTGACTCAAAAGGCTGATGCGTAATGACTGAGCAAAATACTCGTACAGTTCAAGGTCGTGTGGTTAGCAACAAGATGGATAAAACTATCACTGTTATGGTAGAACGTTTTGTTAAGCATCCTATCTATGGGAAGTTCATCAGACGTTCAACTAAGTTGCACGCTCACGACGAAAGCAACACTGCCAATCAGGGCGATATCGTGACTATTCGCGAATGCCGTCCTCTGTCTAAGAACAAAACTTGGACTTTGGTAGCCGTTGTAGAAAAAGCAGGCGTTTAATTACTCCGCTTTTCACACTTTAAAAAAGCCGCTCCTGGAGCGGCTTAATTAGATGGTCCGCCTCACCTCTGAGCTTCTACGCTTAGAGTTAGGCAAACAAAGAGGCGAACCATCATGTCTT
>NZ_JABBXD010000002.1:359635-637313 GCF_014750655.1 Salinimonas profundi | reverse complement strand
TGGGTGTTCTCCTTTGTGGAAGAACACCATGCAGTAGCTATGTCAGGTTTTGAATGTGGGGATTACCGGACGCTTACAATAAACCTAGTTTAAGTCTAATTAAACCTGCCTTTTAGTACAGTTAATCTAGGTTTAATTAGGTATTAGTATACCCATCATCGTCAGATGACAAGTGGATAAAGCAAATGGAAGATGTACCTGCCTTAAGCATAGAAAAAGTAACTATGGAGCAGGCAGAGGTATTATTGTCAAACCTATTAGCTCTCGCCGATAGAGAGGAGGAGAAATTCCTGATTCCCTTCTTCGGTATAGTCGTAACATTGGAAGCTATAAAAAATTTACTAGCATCAAAAGGGTTTCAATAGGCATCTTTTTTTATTCCTAACAGGACATCTTAGTCATATGTACGAAATATATATCTGTTAATCGTACATGTCCTAAATTAAAATTTGTATATTTAGTACATGTGAGCGATACTCTGTCCGAATATCTTAAATTTCGTACAGGGTAGGTAAATGGAATACATCGGATATGCAAGAGTATCAACAGTAGGGCAAGACTTAGATAATCAGATCGCAGCATTAAGAGATGCTAAGTGTAATAAGATCTTTCACGGTAAACAGTCTGGGGCTTCAGAACAGAATGAACAGAAGCTGAAGGAGCTGGTGGATTATGTAAGGGATGGTGATATTGTTGTTGTTACTAAACTAGATAGGTTAGGGCGTAGTCTTAAAGCAATATTGGAAACCATTCAATCGCTTAAAGATAAAGGGGCAACCTTTAAAACCCTAGATGGGTCAATTGATACTACAAATGATTCTCCGTTCGCTACAGCACAGCTTTCCCTTATTGGTGTCTTTGCTCAACTTGAAAGAGATCTCATCGCACAGCGTACTACAGAGGGCAGAATAGCTGCTCAGTGTAAGGGAGTTAAGTTTGGTAGAAAATCAGCCCTTACTGAACATCAAAGGAAGGCAGTAAAGGCTGCAATTGAAGATGGACAAAGTATATCCAGTCTAGCTAGAAAGTTCGAAGTAAGTCGCCAGACTATTATGAGGGTAAGAAGCTCTTGATATTTTAAATTTATAAGCATCTTTCATCTATACAACTCTGTCTGCTTAACACTTACACACTAAATTTTAATGTTTTCTTTTAATTTCTGAAACGTCAGCGTTCGGTATGAGAGTGAAGGATTGATCTTTGTTTCTTATAATTACATATTTTTCAGTTGATTTTATTAGGTCGTAATACTTATTGTTGGATTTTCTTTTTATCTCAAAGCGAGAGTTACTGCTTTCCCTTACTATTCTTTTTATTTCGTATTGAGTCTTATTGTAAGTTGCAGATATAAATAAAATTAGAGTTAAGAATAGCATGTACGCTCTTCTTGGTTTCTCGAAGAAGTGAAACGGTGCTTTTTTCAAAAAGTATATTACAACTAATGTTATATTCAAAGGGAGTAATGTATCTAATGCGGTTTGAGCTTTTTCTAAGTCATGAAATAAAAGAAGCAGCGCACTACTATTTAAAAATATAATTACACTCGCAACAAGGCTTAACTCATTTTTTTGTTTGTCGCTTGTAAGTCCGAATGTTTCTTCTTTGATTTCGTTAGTTATCAGATTTTTTAACATCAAAATTATAAATATAGCTGATATTAAAAGTGAAAAGAATAAATAAATTATAAATGTAAAGCTGCTATATATATAATCTGACGGAGTTAATATGCCTTCGATAGGCAGATTTAGTGAGGAGAATAGTTCTTTATTGTAGTATAGGCTTGATGCGAGAATTAAAATAGTTGATACAGAGCTTACTAATGCTAAGTTTACTTTAGGTAACTTAATATTGCCATAGCGACTTATAGCTTCTTCTCTTACCTTTGTATCCCTGTGTTTTTTTATTTTTTTATTAATTCTTTTTTTTGTCTCTTTGCTACTTTCTCTTAAAGGTAGAGTCTGGTCCTTTTTCTTAGCTATCGATTTTGACTTCCTGTACTTCTTTAATAGGTATCTAATGGAGAAGATTGGTGTTCTTCCACCTAAGTCATTTAAGAGATATTGATAAAACGTTTTTTCTTTACATGCAATAAGAGAGTATATATACCCGTCAGATTTTAGCCAAGAAACAAGAGAGCTAGATTTAAAGTCAAGATTTTCTGTTTCTTCATTTCCTAGTTCTTTGTCAATAAAGTTAAATGCTTCGAGGCCTCTGGAATAATTTATATCAAAGTCGCTTTCTTTATCAAAGACTATGAGAGCCATGTAGTAGCAATAAAGGATGCAGTTTTGACGAGCTTCTTTTGCTATATTCTTATATTTCCTGTTGAATAATTTAATTAACATTTCCATATGCAGTTGAAATATTTTTGAGCTAATCCCAATAAAAGGTATTTTACTTAAATCAAGTAAGGTGGAGAAGACAGTTTACTTAGTAGTGAAAGAATGTATAGGTGTTACACAGATTGTCACACTCAGTTCTTGTAGAGAGCATACATGAAGCGGTAAGATTGAGCCATAGGATCAAACAACCCGGCTTACCGGCCGACTCCCACTCATTTTAATAAGCGGCAGTGCCGCTTATTTTACCCACCTTTGTTTTCAGAGAGTGTTTTGTTCTTGCGCTCAATCAGTGAATAGATATGCGCATGTGACGCCAGCATGGTATAGGCTGGCGCCAGAAACCCGCGCTCATGCAAAATCGCAACAGTTTCACCATACAGCCCCGCCAGTCGGTCCTCATCAATGGTATAAATGCCTTCTACCTTTTTCGATGAGCCATCAATAAAGGCAATATCCAGCGCGATAGGCGTTAATAACTCAAGCTCAACCAGTGCCTTGATAAACGCTTTGGTCTGCTGCTCACCTTCTAATAATAGTGCCAGCAATTCCTGCTTATCAGCCATGAGTGGCGTGGGTTTTCCATCTTCATTAAACAGGGGTTCGCCCTCACTGTCGCTGACCACATCGCTTTGGGTGTCCACGCACACCAGGTGATGATCACCGTCTTCATCGTGTTGCTGGCCGATATAAAAAGGGCGACGCTGAATTTGGGCAGGAATATACAGCCCTTCCCAGCGGCCATCGCGCCAATACAGATTTTCACCTTTTTCAAAACCCATCAGTGCGGAACACACAAACTGCCCTGAGTCAGGATCTTTGGTAAAGACGATTGGGTATTGCACAATCAAATCACTGAATTCACTGAGCACTACTGAGATAGTTTGATTCTGACTACCCGTCTGCGCCACTTTGTCCGTTATGACCTTAAGGTTCTGGTGCTGATGAGGATTGAGTGCAACAAAGTGTGACATCTTACTCTCCTGTTAAGCCTGATTTCTCTGGGCAAAAATAGAAATGATTGAATATGGGCTTACATACGGGCAAACGGGTACTTAATGTTCAAGTGATGGTGAAAAAAGTGTTAATTGTCACATGCCTGGGTGCAGTTCAGGGAGCAGGACGTATTACGCGCGGGTAGTGAAAGCCTGCTCGCTAAGAGACTGACTGGACAGTCGCCAGCCGATACTCAGTAGCAAAATAAAGGTAACAGGAAGGATAAACACACCGGCATTCACATCAAATGTGGCCTGAAAGAGGTATGCAAGTATGGCGGTTTGAGTGCCAATAAGCAGGCCAGCGTCGGATGCACATAATGACGTGCGCATCAGCGTAAAGCACATGAGTGCCAGTGGCATGGCTAACAAGATAAAACCAATCACACCCTGGGTAGCCAATGTTTCCAGATAATCATTGTGCGCACGTTTAGACATTTGGGAGTTCCCCAGCAATAACGGCTTGTACTGATGTTGTACGTACGGGTAGGTACCAGGGCCGGTACCCATCACAGGATAATCTGAAAAAACGTCAATGGCAGTCTGGCGCAGCATCGCGCGACCATTATCTTCCATTTTCTGACTGGTAAATCGATCGTAAATAGAAGATTGCGTAAAGCCAGCGCCTAGCACGGCCAGCGCTAACGCCGCTGATATCAATATTTTTTTGCTGAGAAGTCGTGTTGCCAGAAAGCGGTTTCTGGCGATAAGCAGTGACATCGTTACGAAGGAGGATAATATTATCGCCAGAAGCGCACCGCGTGAGCTGGTATTTAGCAACGTGACAATTAACAAAATAAACGCAACGACAAGCCAGGCTGTCCGTGCGGATAACCATCGCCCCGTAGCACGTCGCTGGCAGATAACGGTGTCTGCGATCAATCCTGCGACAACACAAATTGCCATAACCAGATACATCGCATACTGATTTTTATAACTGAACGTGCCTCTGATCCCTTCGTGCCAACTGAAATCCCACGGTGGAATAGCCGAAACCAGTTCAAATTCACCGCCGGTAATATAATTCACCTGGGAATAAATGGCGGTGGTTGCTGCACCCGTTACCAAAACCAGCGCCAGTTGGCGTAACTTCTTAATACTATTAAACAGCGTTATTACAATAATAAACAACGCAACCAGTGCCCCATACTTTAACAGCTCAATCAGAGAAGCTTGTCGGTACACCGATAAGTAACCGGCACTGGCCTTATCTACCTGAGTATGCCAATCGAACGTTGCCGGGCTGATGAACTGAATCACCCCCGCAGGAAGCGGGATGAGGTACAGCGTGCAGTAAGCCAGCCACAGGGCAAACAGACAGATAACAGGCATCGCCTGATTTAGTGAAACCAGGGGGATATGGCGCGAGGTCAGGATGAACAATAAAACAATGAATATACCTGCTGCAGTAAACAGCTGCTCCCACGCTTGCTCGGCACCGTGCAGCCACGGCGCTATAATAAGCAGAGCGTAGAGAAAAAATCGCGCAAGAGTATCAACAGGATGTTGGTTACTGGTAAGTGGCATTTGCCGCTTCGGCCTCCAGCATACGTAACTTCGCGGACGTTTCCTTATTAGGCGAGCAGCAGCTAAAAGGCGCTGCAATTTTGTAGCGGCGCATCGCCGATAACATTTGTTCTCTGGTTTCAGGTTCACGTAAGGCGCTGGTCATCAGCTTTTCGCCACTTTCTTTAAGCTTTGGAGGAAGTGTATACCAGCGCTTAATCAGAATGGGCCCCACTAACTGCTGCACATTTTTTTCGTATGGCGCAAGTTGTAGTAAGGTCGACATCGCCGCAAACGTATCCTTATCACTTTGGGATAAATAATCATCTAAAAACACCTGTAATGCCAACGCCTCGAAATGGCTGGGCTGCATCAGACGAGCGTCAGATATCGCTTTGCGGGCGGCTTCAAAATAAACGTCACTGGTTTCTGTTTGCGCGCGAACAATATAAAGCTTTGCCAGCGCTATTTTCACTGAAGCATCATCAAGCAGCGCAATATCCACACTTTCCAAATTTTTTTGTACCGATTGCAATTCACCGGCATCAGGTAAACTTTCGCCACTAAACCAGGATTCAACCTGCGCAGCAGAACGTGAGGCGGTAAAATAAGCTGTACCCGATTGCAAACAGATAAACCCCATTACCACAGCTATCAAAAGTGCGGCAATACGCAGAATATGCTCACTATTTGCCAGTTGTACCGCCTGTCGCTGGCCGGTCTTGACGGTCTGTTTGTCGGATGAGGAAGATGTCATGATCAGATTGGTTACCCGGATACATCATAAATAATATTCACATTACTAAGTGAAAGTTTAAGCGAATAGTGTGCCAGTAAAAGAAGTTTGTTCAGATTTCTCAGGCTGATATACGTCCCAACACCCTGGCCAGATCCTCAGCGGTAAACGGTTTGGAAATATAATCGGTCATGCCTGCTTCAAAACAGGCTTCTTTATCGCCTTTCATGGCGTTAGCGGTAAGCGCGATAACCGGCACAGTCTGATGTGTCTGACCGGCCTCTCCAGCGCGAATGCGCCGGGTGGCCTCGTAGCCATCCATTACAGGCATCTGACAATCCATCAGAACCAGATCAAATGGCGTTTTCACGTGTCTAAGCGCAGCCAACGCTGCTTCACCGGTTTCTGCCATCATCAGTTTATGGTTTTTTAAATTTTCTTTGGCAATGATTTGATTAATTTTATTATCTTCCACCAACAGAATGCGCAGCGACTGTGGTACTGAATCAATGGGGGCGGCGGCAGAATCGATTGCTTCAGCGGCCGGTAGCTCGTTAGCTGGCAAAAGATGAATCGTGAACTGGAACGTACTCCCCGTGCCCTTTTGACTATCGACCTCAATATCACCACCAAGTAACTGACATAGCTGGCGGGTGATGGCCAATCCCAGGCCGGTCCCACCGAACCGACGGGTGGTTGTGCTATCTTCCTGAGTGAATACTTC
Organism: Salinimonas profundi; assembly: GCF_014750655.1. Classification (GTDB taxonomy): domain Bacteria; phylum Pseudomonadota; class Gammaproteobacteria; order Enterobacterales; family Alteromonadaceae; genus Alteromonas; species Alteromonas profundi_A. The sequence continues at coordinate 631,013 of NZ_JABBXD010000002.1, read as the reverse complement.
AAAAATCGATTCACATTTGTCTTTATCAATACCAATCCCTGAATCCGTTACACGCCCGGTCAGCGTGAGCTGGTGTTGGTTTTTATCTAACAGGAACTGCAATTTAATATGACCGCTTTCGGTAAACTTAACGGCATTGCTTAAAAGGTTACCCAGAATTTGACGCAAACGCACAGGGTCACCACAGACCATGGTTGCATCATTAAATGCTGTAGTGGTATGGAGGGTAACAGATTTTTTTTCACACTCTGGCTCATACTGCGCAGTTATTGTTTTAATAAGCAGAGGCAAATTGAAGTTAATACGTTCAATGTTCAGCTGACCCGCCTCAATCTTTGAAAAGTCGAGGATATCATCAACAATATGCTGAAGGTTTTGCAGGCTTTGGCGCGCCAGCGACAAATAGTACTGCTGCCTTTCGTCCAGCGGGGTGTTATCAATAAGCTGTAATGTACCAGAAACCCCGTGCAATGGCGTTCTGACTTCATGACTCATACTCGCCAGGAAGCTGGACTTCAAACGGGCTGACTCTTCAGCTTTGGCTTTTGCGTCGATCAGATAACGACGGGTTTGCTCCTGCTCAGTGATATCCTGACAAAACGCAACATAGTGGGTGACCGTTTTGTTGTATCTGACCGGCGTCAGTATCAGACGGGTGTGAAAAACACTGCCGTTTTGTTTATGCAGTACAATAGTTTCATCTACCGATTCGCCTGACTGTATCTGGGTATTGATGATTTCAATTTTTTGCAGCTCAGTCTGTTGTCCGGTAAGCGTGACCAGCGGTTTGCCTTTTACATCGTCCAGGGCGTAACCGGTGAGACGGGTGAAATACTCATTGACGTAGATAATGGAAAGGCGGCTTTCTGTAAACTCGGCTATACCGATGGCCACCGTAGCACTTTGCATCGCATGGCTCATCAGCCTGTTCATGCTTTCAAGCTTGCGTCTTTCTGTGACATTGTTACCAATCAGAATGCTGCCGATAATATTCTTATTCTGATCGCTAAACGGCAACAGCTCCCACTTTATCGTGACTTCCTGATGATATTTATTTACATACGACTTATCGATAGTACTGCTGCTTTCGCTGACCTCATTTTTTAAGCTGCTCAGCATGCGGTGATCGAAACCGAGCGTATGGGCACTATCGCTGTAGGGACGGTTGGCCATCAGGACATTGTCATTATTATCCAGAACGACCAGTAACTCCTCCAGAGAATCAATAACATTGGCAAACTGCCGGTTAGAAAGCGATATTGAAAGCAGGTTATCTTTCAACTCATCAAATGCATCACGGATAAGCGCGAGCTCGGCGGCTTCGTCGGGAGGCGCCACTGAGCGCGATGGCGTTTGGTTATACATGCTTTCAGCAATAGAGTTATGCAGTGACGAGAGGGTTTCTCCGGCAAGACTTGCCGAACGTCTGACGGCATAAACACTGATCAACACCGTGGCAATAATACAGCACAATAGCAATGACAATAACCAGAACAGCGATTGATAAACGGTGCTCAGCGGAGCCAGACTGTGTACGTTAAGGGTATTCCAATGCAGAGTCTGGCTGATCCAGTTAGCAAACTGACTATCGGAAAATGACTGACCGCGGGCAACCACTGTATCGTCACTGCTGTACAACACGACATTGTCGTTATCAGTGATTATCTGTACCGCTGTATTTTCCCGGGGATAAATCAAATCCTCAATGCGATCAACATATAACACCAGCGCCCCTTCGACACTGTCACCCAGCCTGACGGGGACCGCCAGCATCACGCCATCAGCAGTGACTTCTACTGTCTTTGAGCCCGCTTCGAGTGTGCGTGACTGCCACTGCTGCACAAAATCATCAGGCAGCGCAGAATTCCAGTTTTTTGTAATAATCGGCTGCGCGGCAAAATCATATAGTGCAAGCCTGAAGGCGTCGGAACGGGTTAGTCGTAATGTACGAAAGAAAAGCGGCAGATAGGTATCACGCTGCTCATAATCAATAAAGCTGTTCACGATGATGTCATTGTCTGCAACGCTTTGTAACAGGCGCAGCGCATCCTGCAAGCTGATTTGAATGTCATCCTGAAGAATTTTTGCGTGGTGCATTTGCCGGTCAGCAACCTGCTCCTGTGCGAAATACAACACGGCACCACAAATCAAAATGCTTACAACAAACAAGGCAGCAAGCAGCCGGGGAAAAAGAACCCGCTGAAGTTTTCCGGCCAGAGAGACGGGGTGTGACATCAGCTATCTCGTATAGGGAATAAGATTTCCCATGTTATCAAAACGTGACATAAAGTAATCATCCGACCATAGTGCATCATGTCGCGTGGAACTAAAAGCCGGACTATAGCGTTTTACTGCGCCCTGAATAGCAGGCAGGTTTTCCAGTGCATCGCGCACAACGTCAGTATTTTTACACTCAGCGCTCTTTACCGCGGTGGCCAGCAAGTGTACTAAATCGTAGGCATGGGCCAGGCCCACCACAGCCGGAACAGACTCAGGAGAAATAGCATTATCGTATCGGTTTTTGTACTGCGTGAATAAAGATTGCGCCTCAGGGTTGGATTGATGCAAAAAGCTGAATGTCTGAATTACACTGATATCCATTGTCGCCAGGACAGGAAGTGAAAGCATTGATACAAAGTCCCCGCCAGCCAGGCCCCAATGGGCAATAATTGGCATTGGCCCGGGAAATTGTTTTTTAACGGCGCGTGCGACTACCGCCGATTCTGGAGCATTAGCCACCAGAATAATAGCTTGTGCGTTGGTGTCAGCAATGGCGCCAGCATCCTGAGCAAATGTTGACTGCTGCCAGTTTATCCAGGTCACTTTAACAATGTCGATATCCAGTTTTGCGGCCGCCTCATGCAGTGAATCATGATTGGAGCGCCCCCAGCCTGTTCGCTCCAGCACTAATGCTACACGATGGAGTCCGCGGGATTTGGCATGCTGAAGTAATACACTGGCTGCCTCGCTGTCACGAATCGACACCCTGAAAACATTGTTGGGGGCATAGCCGTTATCAACAACTGGCGTGCCCGCCGCCCACGCGCCCAGATAAAGCAGATTATGCTTGTGTATTGCATCGAGCTGGGCCATAGCGACTGGCGTGTGTACACCGCCGATGACGGCTAGCAGATTTTCCGTCTCAGCCAATTGATTAATATTTGCGATACCACGGCCTGGATTGCCCCTGTGGTCAGAGCGAACCAGCTTGAGCGGATGGCCCAACAATCCGCCTTGTTCATTAATATTTTCCACCGCCAACCGGGCGCCACGATAAATCGCTTCACCGCCTTCTGCGGCTACAGTGCTGAAATCTGCGTCGACGGCGATAACCAGTGGTGCGTTTGATGGCGTCGCTGACTGCACCGATCCCACTACATAAAAAGACAGTAATAAGCAGATGAGAAACAAATAATTACGGACAGCCATCAATATAAATCTTTCAGACAAATAAGTTAGGTAGTAGAAGCATAGCGTCTTATTTGTGCGAGGCAATTATACTTATGGTGTGAATTTTTTTTAATATAACACTTTGATGCTTGAGATCTTAATGTCCGATCACGCCGCAGTGTGTGAATTTTTCAGTGAAAGCGCCAGGAGAATACGCACATATGTCGCAGTTACCCCCGACAATTATCGATATAGAGGCATCCGGATTTGGTGCGAAAAGCTATCCGGTTGAGGTAGGCGTCATTCGTGCGGACGGTGAGCGCTTCTGCAGTTTAATTAAACCCGCTGACGACTGGCATCACTGGGATGAGCAGGCACAGCAGCTTCACGGTATCAGTCGGGACGATCTATATACCTATGGTCAGGCGGCCACTGAGGTTTGTCAAAAGCTTAACGATTTTATTGATACGCCGATCGTATACTGTGATGGTTGGGTGGTAGACTATCCCTGGCTGATTAAGTTGTTTGATGCTGCAGGCGTGTCGATGAACTTCAGAGTATCGTCACTGGATTTTTTGCTCAAAGAGCAGCAAATGGATGTATGGGACAAAGTAAAAGAGCAACTGCTGACACAGTTCAATGACCGGCGTCATCGCGCCAGCTCTGATGCTGAGCTTATTCAGCTGACGTATATGCAGTCATTAAGTCATCGTTAACCCAAGGTTTTGACAACATCATCCATGACAGCAATGAAGCAACAACGTGTAGGGATAATTGGCGGGATGAGCTGGGAGTCCACCCTGCTTTACTATAAAAAAGCCAACCAGCAGATCGCTACGCGGCTGGGCGGTATGCACAGTGCTGACTTACTGATTCATAGCCTTGATTTTGCAAGTATTTGCGACTGGCAGCATCGCGGGCAGTGGGACAAGCTGGATAGGCTCATGGCTGATACCGCCTGTCGGCTGGAAGCTGCCGGCGCCTCAGCTGTCGCTATTGCCACCAATACCATGCATCGCTGTGCACCCGCGGTTACCTCAGCCATTTCTGTTCCTCTTATTAATCTGATATCAAATACTGCCAGTGCCTGCATAAACGCAAAGCATAAGCATGTTGGCCTGCTGGGGACCCGCTTTACAATGGAAGCGGATTTTTATCGTGGCGAATTGCAGAACAGGGGGCTAACGGTAACGGTGCCGGCAAAAAATGAGCGCGAGGACATTCACAGAATCATTTACGATGAGCTTTGTCAGGGGCAAGTTACCTCTATGGCAAAACAGCGCTTTTTAGCGATTATGCATTCGCTGGCCGCACAGGGAGTGACAGGATTCATCCTTGGCTGCACCGAAATTGGTTTGCTTATAAACAGTGATGATGTGCCTTTCAGGCTGTTTGATACCACCGATATTCACGTCGAGGCAATTGTCGGGCATTTAATCTCTTCATCAGGCAGTTAGAAACAAACGGCGGGTAAAGATTAAAAATGATACTTTACGCCCAGCTCAATACTTGAGATATCCAGCTCACCGACTGCGCGATACTCATATTCAACCGCCATATTGAAGCGGTTAGCATCACCCAGTTCCCAACCCAGACTTGCCGCCACACCGGCATTATCGGGGATGTAAACCTGTTGAACGGACTGGTAGTTTTGATTGTTACTGGTTTGCAGTGCAGCGAAAACACGCTGTGATTTTGCTGTAGGTAGCGCACGTCTTGCCAGTAGTCTTATTGAGTCTACTGGCCGATATGTTTCAATCGCGTCAATCCACAGGGGGTGATAAGGCATTTCGCGCTCGTATTTCAGCCCGAATGACCAGTTCGGCAAGCGATAATTTCTGTAGTATACATCCGCCTGATATTCCTGCTTCACAATATCTACCTGCGAAGATAACGGCTTGAAATTAAAGCCTTCTTCAGCAATAGCCGATGTACTTAAAGCGCTTGCTAGAGCAAATAAAAGATATTTACCTTTCATAAAGCGACATCCGAACGTTGAGTAAATGCCCTGACCGCATAATACGGCGTGTCTTTTTATAATAATGTGATACCCCAGATTCGCGAGGAAGTGGCGGTATATATTTTTATCATTTAGTACAAATTTCCTACGTTGAAATTTATTTAAGTGATCGTTTTTTCATCACTTTAAAGTTTAACAATTGAACAGTGCAGTGACAACGGGGGGCAGGGGGAAGGATAAAGAGGTGGTTGATGTGCAAACAAAAATACCGGCTCAGAATGCTGAGCCGGCAGCGTAATATTACAGGGCTGCTTTGAGTGCCTCTGCTTTATCTGTATTTTCCCAGGGAAAAGCATCACGACCGAAATGACCGTAAGCAGCAGTCTGACGAAAAATAGGGCGCTCTAAGTCCAGCATCTTAATAAGACCATAAGGGCGTAAGTCAAAATGCTCGCGCACCAGCGCCACCAGCGTCTGTTCATCCACTTTACCGGTACCGAAGGTTTCAATGCTGATGGATGTCGGCTCGGCGACACCTATGGCATAGGAGATTTGAATCTCGCACCGATCCGCCAGTCCCGCAGCCACAATATTTTTGGCTACGTAGCGTCCGGCATAGGCGGCAGAGCGGTCAACTTTGGACGGATCTTTACCTGAGAAAGCACCGCCGCCGTGACGCGCCATGCCGCCGTAAGTATCTACAATAATTTTGCGCCCCGTCAGGCCGCAGTCACCCATTGGTCCACCGATGACAAAACGGCCGGTGGGATTAATGTGAAAGCGGGTACGGTCAGTAAGCCACTGCTCTGGCAGCACTGGTTTGATGATTTCTTCCATCACCGCTTCGCGAACCTGTTCAGTGGTGACGCTATCGCAATGCTGGGTGGACAATACCACCGCATCAACGCCGACAGGTTGATTATTTTCGTAAACAAAGGTCACCTGACTTTTGGCATCCGGACGCAGAAAATCCAGTTTTCCTGACTTACGTACCTCGGCCTGTTTTTGTACTAATCGGTGTGCGTAGGTAATTGGCGCAGGCATTAGAACGTCAGTTTCGTTACTGGCATAACCAAACATCAGACCCTGATCACCGGCTCCCTGTTCTTCCGGAGCAGCGCGATCTACACCCTGATTAATATCCGGGGATTGCTTACCTATCGCATTGAGTATGGCACACGAGTCAGCATCGAAGCCCATATCAGAATGTGTATAGCCAATATCTTTGACGGTCTGACGGGTCAGTTCTTCAATATCAACCCATGCTGAGGTGGTAATTTCACCACCCACCAGTACCATGCCGGTTTTTACATAAGTTTCGCAGGCAACCCGCGCACGCGGATCCTGCTCTAAGATTGCATCTAGAACGGCATCAGAGATTTGATCTGCAATTTTATCCGGGTGGCCTTCTGAGACCGATTCGGAGGTAAATAACTGCGTTGCCATAACGTCTCCGTAAAATGTGACACTTTAAAGGTGTGGATTGTACGCGATTCAGTATAAATTACCAGTCTCTACTTCTGGACGTCTAAAAGTCCATTTGTTACGTTTGGTTGACATCTGTGATGTTTTTTATTCAATCGCTTATCAAATTTGCATAAACCAGCCTGCCTTAACGAAACACATTGCAGTGGGCAGGTGGTTAGGTAAAAATAGTTTTACTGTTAAAACAGCGGTCACAACATTTCTGTGAGCTAAAAAATACTGCTTACGTATGTTTTTGTCCGTAGGAACAAAATCAGGAGATAACATGCCCACTCGTCGAGAACTCGCCAATGCTGTTCGTGCCCTTAGTATGGACGCGGTACAAAAAGCTAAATCAGGCCACCCCGGTGCGCCTATGGGAATGGCCGATATTGCGCAGGTTCTGTGGTGTGATTACATGTCGCACAATCCTACTAATCCACAATGGGCAAACCGCGACCGGTTTGTGCTGTCAAATGGTCATGGCTCAATGCTGCTGTACTCACTGCTGCATCTTACCGGCTATGATCTGCCAATCGAAGAATTGAAAAACTTCCGCCAGTTGCATTCAAAAACACCGGGCCATCCTGAATATGGCTATACACCGGGCGTTGAAACCACTACCGGTCCGCTGGGCCAGGGTCTGAGTAATGCTGTTGGTATGGCGCTGGCGGAAAAAGTACTTGCCGCTCAGTTTAACCGCGACAACCACGCCATTGTTGATCACCACACGTATACCTTTTTAGGCGATGGCTGTCTGATGGAAGGTATCTCACATGAAAGCTGTTCGCTGGCAGGCACACTCGGCCTGGGTAAGCTGATTGCCTTTTATGATGACAACGGTATCTCTATTGACGGAGAAGTTGAGGGATGGTTTACCGATGACACAGCGGCTCGCTTTAAGTCCTACAACTGGCAGGTGATTGAGCACGTTGACGGTCACGATGCTGATCAGGTCAGAAAAGCTATAGAAGAGGCGCAGGCCAATACAACGCAGCCAACACTGATTATCTGTAAAACCATTATCGGTTTTGGCTCGCCAAACAAACAAGGTAAAGAAAGCTCACACGGTGCAGCGCTGGGTGAAGATGAAATTGAACTTACCCGTAAGGAGCTGGGCTGGACTGCTCCAGCCTTTGAAGTGCCGTCAGATGTCTATGCTGAATGGGATGCCAAGGAGCGCGGACAAAAAGCCCAATCTGACTGGGAAGCCGCCTTTGCAGACTATAAGAAAGCGTACCCTGAGCTGGCCGCCGAGTTTGAACGTCGTGTGGCGAATAAAGCGCCGGAAAATTTTGTTGAAGTTGCAGATGAATACATTGCTAAGTTACAGGCAAACCCTGAAACCGTGGCAACCCGTAAGGCCTCTCAGGCAACGCTGAATGCTTACGGCCCGGTACTGCCTGAACTGCTGGGTGGTTCAGCCGATTTGGCAGCATCTAACCTGACGCTATGGGATGACAGTAAAGGCGTGGAAACCGGTGATGCCAGCGGTAACTATATTTACTACGGGGTACGCGAATTTGCCATGTCGGCCATGATGAATGGTATTAGTCTGCACGGCGGCTTTAAAGCCTATGGTGCCACGTTCCTGATGTTCATGGAGTATGCCCGTAATGCCGTACGCATGGCCGCTTTGATGAAGTCGCCGGGCATTTTTGTTTATACGCACGATTCCATCGGACTGGGCGAAGATGGCCCGACACACCAGCCTGTCGAGCAAATGGTGGCATTACGTTCTACACCGAATCTGGATAACTGGCGTCCATGTGACCAGGTCGAGTCAGCGGTCGCCTGGAAGCAGGCAATACTGCGTGAAGACGGCCCCACAACGCTGGTCTTTACCCGTCAGGGCGTACCGCAACAGGAACGTACCGCTGAGCAGGTCAAGCTGATTGAAAAAGGCGGCTACATTCTGAAAGATTGTGAAGGTACGCCGGATGTCATTCTGATTGGTACGGGCTCTGAAGTTCAACTTGCTGTTGAGGCTGCGCAAACGCTGTCTGAGCAGGGAACCAAAGTACGCGTTGTGTCGATGCCATCTACCGATGTATTTGACAGTCAGTCTGCCGAATACCGCGAAAGTGTATTACCAGCTGCGGTCAGTCGTCGGGTAGCGGTAGAGGCCCTGTCAAAAGACAGCTGGTATAAATATGTGGGTTATACCGGTGCAATTGTTGGCATGGACACCTTTGGCGAGTCTGCGCCGGCAGGTGATTTATTTGCGCACTTCAATATCACGACTGACGCAGTGGTCGATGCTGCTAAATCGCTGCTGTAGGCCGAACGGTTAATGGTAAGAGTTGCCATCAACGGCTTTGGCCGCATTGGACGCAATGTGTTACGCGCCCTGTATGAAACAGGGCGCAATCAACACATACGTGTTGTTGCAATTAATGAGATAGCCAAGCCAGAGGGCGTGGCGCATTTGTTAAAATATGATACCGCCCACGGGCGGTTTCCTTTTGATGTGGCATTGAAAAATACAACGTTACAGGTGGCAGGCGATAGCATCGCGCTTACCGCTTGTGAGAATATTGATAACTTGCCATGGAAAGAGCTGGCGGTAGACATTGTACTTGAATGTACCGGCGTGTACGCCGATCGCGAAGCCGGCCAAAAGCATATTGCAGCCGGTGCAGGTAAGGTACTTTTTTCGCAGCCCGGCAGTAATGATTTAGATAACACCATCATTTTTGGTAGTAATGAAGATACATTATTGCCAGAGCATCGTCTGGTGTCGAACGGATCATGTACGACAAATTGTATCGTGCCGGTCATTCAGGTGCTTGATAAGCACTTCGGTGTACAAAGCGGCACCATCACAACCATTCATTCTTCCATGCACGACCAGATGGTCATTGATGCTTATCATGATGACTTGCGCAGAACCCGTGCTGCCAGTCAGTCGATTATTCCGGTAGATACGCGCCTTGCCCGCGGCATCGAGCGAATTTTGCCAAAGTTTGCCGGTAAATTCGAAGCCATTGCGGTTCGTGTGCCCACTATCAACGTCACCGCAATGGATTTAAGCGTCACACTGGCGCAAGATGTGTGTATTGATCAGGTGAATGCTGTATTTAAACAGGCCAGGCAAGGTCGCTTGTCCGGTATTTTGGATTACACCGAAGAACCGCTGGTTTCGGTAGATTTTAATCACGATCCGCACTCTTGTATTGTTGATGGAACACAAACGCGTGTCAGTCACGGACAGTTAACCAAGACATTGGTCTGGTGTGACAATGAGTGGGGATTCGCTAATCGTATGATTGATACTGCTCAGGCGATGTATCATGCGGGTAGTGCAGGATAAATTTTTGTTTGCTGTGACCAAAACAGCACTCTAACGCTATTAGGGAGACGTTATGGCTATACCAACTATGCAGGATTTCTCGTTGCAGGGGCAGCGGGTGTTAATCCGTCAGGATCTCAATGTGCCGGTAAAAAACGGCGCGGTGACCTCTGATGCACGAATTAAGGCATCAATGCCGACTATTCAGAAGGCGCTGGACGCCGGCGCGGCGGTGATGGTGATGTCGCATCTGGGACGTCCCACCGAAGGTGAGCCTGAATCTGAATTCTCGCTTCAGCCGGTCGTCGATTATCTGAATGACGCGCTTGATGTTGAAGTAAGACTGGTTAAAGACTATCTCGACGGTGTGGATGTTCAGCCGGGTGAGTTGGTTATTCTTGAAAATGTCCGGTTTAACAAGGGCGAGAAAAAAGATGACGACACGCTGGCGAAGCAGTATGCGTCATTGTGCGATATCTTCGTGATGGACGCATTTGGCACCGCGCACAGAGCCCAGGCCTCTACCCATGGTGTGGCAAAGTTTGCCCCTAAAGCCTGTGCCGGGCCGCTTCTGGCAGCAGAACTTGATGCGTTGGGCAAGGCTCTGGACAACCCCAAACGCCCGATGGTGGCTATCGTCGGCGGCTCTAAAGTGTCAACTAAACTGACGGTACTCAAGTCGCTGGCAGAAAAAGTGGACCAGCTTATTGTAGGTGGCGGTATTGCAAATACTTTCATTGCGGCAAACGGACACAATGTCGGCAAGTCGCTGGTGGAAATGGATTTGGTCGATGAAGCTAAATCATTGATAAAAGATGCACAGAGCAACGGCGGTGATATCCCGGTGCCGACAGATGTCGTCGTCGGAAAGCAGTTTTCTGAGGATGAACCTGCGCATCTGAAAACCGTTGCGGAAGTGGCTGATGATGACATGATCTTTGATATTGGTCCGGAGTCCACAGATGCATTAAAAGTTATTCTTAAAAATGCGGGTACGATTGTCTGGAACGGTCCGGTTGGCGTGTTTGAGTTTGACCAGTTCGGTGCCGGAACGAAAGGTATCGCAGAAGCGATCGCCCAAAGTGATGCGTTTTCAATTGCCGGTGGTGGCGATACGCTGGCAGCAGTAGATAAATATGAAATCGCTGATAAAATATCTTACATCTCAACCGGTGGTGGAGCCTTTCTGGAGTTTCTAGAGGGTAAAACATTACCGGCAGTCGCTGTTTTAGAAGAAAAAAATCAATAAATAAAACAACGACACACAGAGATTCTGTGTTCGGCGGACAGTGACGTTCGCCGATAAAAACTATAAACCCTACACCTGCTCTTTACAGCAGTCACAATAAGGAGTGTTGCTCATGGCATCACAAGCACAGCACGCTATGCTGGATAAAATTAAAACAGCTGATGGTTTTATCGCGGCATTGGATCAAAGTGGCGGTAGTACGCCCAAAGCACTTCGTCTATATGGGATTGAAGAATCCCAGTACAGTAATGATGACGAAATGTTTGATATGGTGCATCAGATGCGTACGCGCATTATCACGAGCCAGCCTTTTAACGGCGATCGCGTTCTGGGCGCAATTCTTTTCGAAAACACGCTGGATCGTGAGATAGAGGGTAAGTCGAGTGCGCGTTATCTGTGGGAAGAAAAGCAGGTTGTGCCTTTCCTCAAAGTCGACAAAGGTCTGAATGACGAAAAAGACGGTGTTCAGACAATGAAACCTATGCCTGAACTGGTTTCATTGTTGGAAAAAGCCACCGCTCAAAATGTATTTGGTACCAAGATGCGCTCAGTGATCAAACTGGGCAATGAAGCGGGTATCAAAGAAGTGGTTAAACAGCAGTTCGAGGTAGGTCGTCAAATCATCGCCGCAGGCCTTGTTCCTATCATTGAGCCTGAAGTGGACATCAATAGTGCTGAAAAATCACAGGCTGAAACCATCCTGAAAAAGGAGATTCTAACGCAGCTGGATGCGCTGGGCGATGGTGAATATGTCATGCTGAAACTGACATTACCTGATGAAGCAAATTTTTATCAAGACCTGATTAATCACCCCAAAGTGATTAAAGTAGTCGCACTTTCCGGTGGTTACAGCCGTGAAGACGCTAATAAAAAGCTGGCTGAAAATACAGGTATGATCGCGAGTTTCTCCCGTGCTCTGACAGAAGGAATCAGCGCACAGCAGTCACAGGAAGAATTTGAAAAGTCGCTGGATGACGCTATCGAGTCGATTTATCAGGCGTCTAAACGTTAATACCCGCTAGCGTAAAGGCCGACAGGCTTTCATAAACAATCATGCGCCCGGTTTTATTGCCGGGCGTTTTTATTTTACACACCAGTGTTTGGCGTCTTCCAGCGAAGACGTTTGTATTGACGCATATTCAGGTGCTTGAGCCTGCTTACCAGCCGCTTTCATCTACGACTAATTAACAATTATTAAAAAAATTAAAGGGGTCTACACTCAGTTTATCTTATACGCTATGACTTCGTTTTTGCTGTAAGGGCATTAATGGTGTGACTCGGGCTGATAACGGATAAAGATGACGTGGAAGAGGCAATTTTAATTACAATACTGACCGCAATGGTGGGTGCCTTTGCGCTTATCGGTATTGTATTTTCTTATGCTTTGCCTTCACCCTCACAACCAGATAAAGCCAGCGCGGCATATTACGCCCGCTTATTTTTATTTTTTCTGTGGCTGGGGTTTGTATTTTTATGTCTGCGTGCGCTGGAGATGCAAGCACTGCATGTTGCAGGCTGCAATATCAGTTTCACGCTTGCCGCCTATATGGTGTATTTCACGGTTGTAAAGCGGCATGGAAATCAACCGCGCCCGTCGCATATGGCATGGATTATTGGTCACCTCGTTACTGTCCAGCTACTCTCTGTACTGGCCTTTTGGCTGGCAACACCCTTCTGGTTTTCAGACACCTTACTGGCCATCAGTGTGTTTATTCCGCAGGTCCTGGCATTGCGTGCCAAATACCGTTCAATGGACCGGCGCAACCCCGGCGATCGCGTACTGTGTCATTTGCTGTGGGTTAATATTGTTGTGTGTATGATCAGTATTCCGGTATACCTGCTGGATGCGGTCACATCGGGCGCGCAGCAAATGTTGTTGGCAATGAATGTGGTGGTGATTCTAATGCTTAATGTCATGTTGGGATTTGCGGCGTCTGTTATTCACTCGCTGGTCGTCAGACTGCGAAAACAAATCTATCAGGATCCGCTTACCAAATGTCACAACCGACACTACCTGCAGGATTATGCGTCAACATTTGTCGACACTATGCAGGTACATCGTGAAAAAGTATGTGTTCTGGTTACCGATGTCGACCATTTTAAAAGCATAAATGATCGCTATGGTCATCTCACCGGTGACAATGCACTTAATCATTTTACGTATCAACTGCAGCAAGAACTGCGTGACAGTGATGTATTGATTCGCTGGGGCGGGGAAGAGTTTCTGGTGGTATTGCCCGGCTGCACTATTGAAGATGCCGCCAAACTTGCTGAACGGCTTAGACAGCGCGTTGCTCTGCAACCCCTGGTCATCGATACCCATTCGATCGCCCTGACAGCGTCTTTTGGTCTTGCCGATGTCGCCAGAGACTGCGATTTGTTTGCCGCTATTGATCGCGCGGATTCAGCGCTTTACGACGCAAAATCTTCGGGCCGTGATAAGGTTGTTGTGTTTGATCCCAACTATCGAACAGACAAAACCATGTCGATGGCTTTCCAGTAGTCCTGTTCCTGTTCCAGATCAGCCGAAAGAATAGGGCGCTGTGAGAGCCAGTATTCGGGAAAAACCAGGGCGAGGGAGGACTTGGTCACCTCAACATCAAAATCCGGTAAAAACATTTGCTGACGTTTAATATTCAGTAGAGCAGATAAACGCAGCAGCCCGATGAGGCGGCGCACGCTTTTAACATCGTATTGGTTAAACTCGGGAATTTCAGCGGTTTTGATTTTTTTGCGATAAAAACGAACCAGTGTTGCCAGAAGTTGTTGCTGTTCCTGCGTAAAGCCCGGCATATCGACGTTAGCCAGGATGTAAGCAGAGTGACGTTGCACGCCGTGAGAGTTAATCTGTAGACCGACTTCATGCAACGTGGCCGCCCAGCTGAGCATACTGCGAAAATCACGGTGCTTTAATTTCCACACCTTGGCGCAGCGTTCAAACAGGTAGCGTGAGGTGCCCAGTACCATGTTGGCTTGTGCCGTATCAATATCGTAGCGTGTCGCCAGACTGGCAGCAGTACGACTGCGAATATCAGCATTATGCAGCTCATCTTCCATCTGATATAACACGCCTTCCCGTAGCGCCGCGGATGAATAGTGTAACCCTTTAATCTTCAGCGCTTTAAACGCACCAAGTAATATCGCCAGTCCACCGGCAATGACATTGCGCCGGTCCTCACTGATTTCCGGCATCGTGAGATTATCGATATGGCCTGCCTCGACGAATGCTTTAACCAGTGACTTCAGGCTTTTTGCGGTAACCGGAACATCATGGCCATTCGTACGCTCACGCTGGGCCAGGCTATACAGCGTTTTGATGGTGCCGGAGGTACCGATGCAACCATCCCAGCCCAGCTTTAATAATCGGGTTTGAATTGGTTCCAGTTCTTGCTGCGCGGCCGTAATGGCTTTATTGAACGCACTTTGAGTCAGCGCGCCGTCTTTGAAAAATCGCTCGGTAAATGAGACACAGCCCATTTGCAGGCTGGCACATACGGCAGGGGTGAACGCCTCGCCGATGACAAATTCTGTTGAGCCGCCACCAATATCAATGACAAGACGGCGACCCTCATTGTGACTGGTGTGTGCCACACCAGAATAAATAAGCCGAGCCTCTTCCTCGCCGGTGATGATTTCGATGGGATAGGGAAATACCGCCATCGCTTTACGAATAAACGTACGGGAATTTCTGGCCCGTCGTAATGTGTGGGTGGCGACTACCCTGACCGAATCTGGTTCAAAGCCTTTCAGGCTTTCTGCAATCACCTGAAGTGTGGCCAGTCCCCGGTCAATCGCTTCATCACTTAATGTGCCATCATCACTGAGTCCACTGGCCAGTCTGACTTTTTGCTTCACCCGGTGAAGAATTTGTACTGACCCGGCATTAATGCGGGCCACCACCAGATGAAAACTGTTGGAACCGATATCCAGGGCGGCGACTTTACTCACTTCCCGGCTCTCAACATTCACCAGTGCAGACTCTTGTTGCGTCATCTAACTACTCACTGTTCCAGCTTCTTCAGATAATCGTAAATCTCTATCTGAGAGCGTAATTTTTTACGGTTACCCCGACGCACGTAATGGTTACGCTGATCTTTATCAATTTGCCGGGCTTTTAGTGTATCGCGAAACTGCAACTCAATAATATCAACAATACGCTGCTGCAGGCGTTTATCATAAATCGGACAACCCACCTCAATCCGATTATCCATATTGCGCGTCATCCAGTCGGCTGATGATATGAATACTTTTCGTTCATCCCCTTCGCCAAAAATCATTACCCTGGGATGCTCCAAAAAGCGATCAACAATAGAGATTAACGTAATATTATCGCTGATTCCTTTTAAACCGGGTACCAGAGAACACATTCCTCTCACCAGTCCGCGAATTTTCACACCCGCCTGGCTGGCGCGATATAAGTCATCTATAAGTTCCTTGTCGACCAGGTTGTTGAGTTTGAAGGTAATCTGGGCGTTCCGGCCTTCTTTCAGGTGCTGAATTTCCTGGCGGATGAGCGACTGGATTTTTGTCCGCGCATTCAAAGGTGAGATCTGTAAATGCTGAAACTTATATCGCCGATAAGGGTATTGAATCAAATCAAACACATTCACTGCTTCTTCCGCCAGTTCCTGATTACGGGTAAAGAGGCTGAAGTCGGTATATATTTTTGCGGTTTTCTCGTTAAAGTTACCGGTACCAAAATGCGCATAGTGAACCAGCGAGCCGCGCTCTTCCCGTGATACCAGACAAAGCTTGCTATGAATCTTCAGTGTAGGAACACCTAACACCACCCGAATCCCGGCATCCGTCATCCGCTTGGACCATTCAATATTAGCTTCTTCATCAAAGCGAGCCCGTAACTCCACCACC
The DNA here is from genome assembly GCF_014750655.1 of Salinimonas profundi. Classification (GTDB taxonomy): domain Bacteria; phylum Pseudomonadota; class Gammaproteobacteria; order Enterobacterales; family Alteromonadaceae; genus Alteromonas; species Alteromonas profundi_A. The sequence goes on along the minus strand of NZ_JABBXD010000002.1, from coordinate 614,789 downwards.
ACCGTCACTTTTTTACCATTGTCCACGGCGTCAATCAGCGAGTTAACAATCCGTGAATTACTGGCCACCCGGTAAATATTAATGCGTATAGACTTTACGCTGGGGTCAAAGGCAGCCTGTCGAACAAATTCGGTAAAGTGCAAAAAGCGGTGATAAGGGTAATACAGCAATATGTCATGCGCTGTTATCGCATCGAACACCGTGTTAAAGCGGGAAAACTCAGAGGTATCAATGGCTGGTAGTGTCTGATGTTCAAGGTACTCACGACCAACATTGGGAAAGCCAATAAAATCTTTGAAATTACGATAGTGTCCCGCCGCATGCATGGTATCCAGTGATGTGATCTTCAGGCGTTTACGTAAATCCTTGACCATATCTGAAGGCATCTGATTGTCATGAATTACCCGGACAGGCTCAGCAATCAGTCGCTGTTTCATGCTCTCAGACATTTTTTCGACATAGCTTTCGTCAATTTCATCGTTAATTGAGTACTCGCTGTCGCGGGTCATTTTAAACGAGTAGGCTTCCAGCGAGTCATATTTTACAAAGCCGCGAAAAATATCTTCCAGACACAGCTGGATAATATCGTCGAGCAGCACAATATGCTTTTTCTTGCGACTTTTTTGTGGCGGTATCTGTACAAACCGCGACATCTCCTGGGTGGGCACTTGTAAGGCGGCGTAACGGGTGTTGCGGTCTTTACGACGGATAGCCACATACAAATACACCGCCGTGCCGTTAAGACGACTAAGCAGATCCGTTTTTTTGTCTATTAGGATAGGCGCGATATGGCGCAGGATTTTGTTGACGAAAAAATTGCGCACCCAGGTGCGCTGATAATCGTCCAGATCGTTCTTGCGTAAAATAAAAATATTGTAGCGAGCAAGTGTCTTCACCACATCTTTATGGATTTGGTTAAACTTCTCGGACAGTGACACCACTTTTTTCTGGATTTGCTCCATCAGCGCTGTTTTTTCCAGGGCTTCCTGCTCATTGCCGTCGTTTTGGGCGATGGTGATCTGGCGTTTTACATCTGCAGCACGAACCCGATAAAACTCATCCAGATTATTGGAGTAAATGCCCAGAAAGCGAATTCTTTCCACCGCCGGGTTGTTTTCGTCTGCAGCTTCCTGCAGGACCCGCTCATTAAATGCCAGCCAGCTCAGTTCTTTTGAGTAATAAAGCGTCTGCGATTCCATGTTGCTCTTCTGTTATTTGGTAAAAATGGGCCAAGCATGTCAGCTTTCCGTGACATGCCAGTGACACACCAAAGACTTACATCTGGGTAGAAATATCGACAACAAGATCATTGGCCAGCGCTTCTAGAGCTGACTGCAGACGGACCTCATCAAAATCTTCCGGCACCCGGACAACCGCTTTTGCTTTGAACATGAGACTGCCCCAGTTGGGCGCACTTTCACACCCTGAATCAAACGTAACGATGTTTAGATTGAACTGGTTAAGCGTAGAGGTCAGTTCCTGAACGATGCCCGGTTTATCATTACCCATTACCTCAACAGTCAGGGTATCGGATAAGCTATCCTGCGCGTTTTTCAGCGACACCGCCTGTACCGACAAATCTGCGATACCGTTAAGTGAGGCGACCAGTTCTTCATGTCGGTTTTCAGGCACCTGCACCTCGACAAACCCGGTAAACATGCCGGCCATGTGTGCAAAGCTACTGCTTTGCCAGTTACCACCATGCTGATATACATTTTTCGCAATGGTATCAACGATCCCTGCTTTGTCTTTTCCCATGATTGAAATCACGACTGGTTGCATAAACACTCCTGTTAATAACAGTGGGCAGGTATCCTGTTCGGACGCCTGACAGGTTGCGGTTGCTGACAGACAACTTTCACTTGATAATAGTAGCTAAAATACCACATCATGGGCGGCTAACCACCGTAATTTGCATCTTAAAAGTGCCGTTAACAGCATGAATTCCACGATAAAAATTAAAACCAGGCAACGCATGCGCAAAGATAAACGGATGCGAATTATGGTCACCGCATTTGGCGGCCTGGTGCTGCTGACGATGCTGATTCTGATTACCCATCTTATCAGCCAGGCACTACCTCTGGCGTTAACCCCCAAAATCTCTCATAAAATGACGTACAAAGCGGCTGCCGACACGCGTTTTATCGGTAGCGGCGATCTTGGTGAAGGTCAGCCTGCAATGCTCAGCACATCACAATGTGCCGTCACACTTGCATTGCCAGAGAAACAAAGTCTGAAAACGTCCAGAACCTTTCATCACCCCTGCGAGCACGAAGCGACCGTGGTGAACCTGGCCGGAGAACATTACCTGGTAACGGTTTCAGCCTCTGGACTGTTACGTGTGTCAGGCCTGAGAGGATTGAATAATCCAACACCGAAAAGCGCGTCGATTGAAAGCAGCAGCACAGGGCCTGACATGGGCTTTTCTTTCGCGTTGAATAAGGCTCGCTGGCAGAACCGTAAGAGCTGGGATGTTCAGTTATCTGAACGCTGGATCGTTGCCACTATTACTACCGATACGCATCAGTATGTTCGCTGGATTGACCAGAGCGATCCGACACGCGTATTTGATCAGGCATTCGACAAGGCGCAGCCAATACTGGTGCTGCCGAATGTCGGTCAACTGGTCACTCTGTCAAAAGAAAACTTGTCATTTTATGATGTTGAAGGCGTGATGCTGCGCACCGCAGCCATGCCACAGGACCTTGTGTGGTGGCAAAGTATCGCTAAAAACCGGACGTTTTTTACCGCATCAGAGCAGGGCAAAGTGACCCGCTGGGTGCTGTACAATGACGGTGGCACGTTAGCCTTTACGCCAACTTACGCGTTTTTTATTGATTCAGTTCCAATCGCTATTGCCGCGCATCCAAGCAGTAACGCGCTGGCAATGATTATTGAAAGTAAGCAATTACTTCTTTTTAATCGCTTGACTGGCGAGCAGGTATCGCAAATCCGAATGCCAGTGTCCGCTTCCGGAATCAGCTGGTACGCCGACCGTCTGTACCTGTTTTCAACTGAAACGCTGGCACGTTATCAGATTGATTATCTGTCGGGCGTCACAACCTGGGAATCGTTGTTCAGTCCCCAGCAATATGAAGGGTATGCCGAGCCCCGGCATGTGTGGCAAACATCTAGTGCGTCTGACTTTCAGGAGCAGAAGTACAGCCTGTCACCCTTGCTCATCGGTAGTCTGAAAGCCTCATTACTGGCGTTACTGGTTGCTATCCCGCTGTCGGTTGGCGCCGCTGTTTACACCGGCTTTTTTGCCCGCAGCCGGCTACGGCAGCTGGTGAAGCCAGGCATAGAAATGCTTGAGGCAATACCCTCCGTGTTAATCGGGTTTATTGCTGCAATCTGGCTCTCCCCACTGGCGACAAATATGTTGTTTGCGATTGCCTTTTTTCTGGTCACTGTGCCCTTTGTTCTTGTTATCGCAGCCTTGGCACAACAGTACCTTGCCCATCGCACAGGCGACTGGCCGCCGGGACTGGAACTACTGGTGGCAATTATCGCCATTCTTATTCTTGGTTATGCCAGTATGGTGTGGGCACCACCCTGGATTCTGAATCTTTTGGGTGAAACGCATATTGCGGCATTAACCACCCAAACGCAGAGCCCGGTGGGCAAGACTGCCGTAGTGGTGGCTATCGCCCTGGGTATTGCCATTTCTCCGAGCATTTACACGTTGACTGAAGATGCGATAGCCGGTGTGCCTGCCGATCTTAAACAGGCGTCTTTTGCATTAGGCGCCACCCGTTTGCAGACATTGCGACGTGTGGTACTGCATGTGGCAACACCGGGCATTTTGGCGGCTACGATGTTCGGGTTTGGGCGCGCCTTTGGTGAAACAATGATTGTGCTAATGGTAACCGGTAATACGCCCATCGCTTCCTGGGATCTGTTAGAAGGGTTACGGGCACTCACCGCCAACCTGACAATAGAATTGCCGGAAGCAGACGTAGGAAGTACTCACTATCAGATTTTATTTTTTACCGCATGTATACTTTTTGGCTTTACGTTCCTGGTAAATACTGTGGCAGAGTTGCTAAGGCAACGCTTACGCAGGCACTTACGCTATGAATAAAAGCAGACGTTTGTTTAGTCAGGGGCAGCGACAAGCCCTGTTTATTGGTGCCGGTGCTTTTTTTACCGGCCTGCTGCTACTGGCTATGATCAGTATCGTATTGCTGATAGCCGCCCGAGGTGGTGGGTATTTCTGGCCCCAGGATGTGCACCGGGTTAGCTTTTTATCGAGTGTTGATGATCAGCCTAAAACGGTTTTTGCGCAGATTCAGAGTGAATATATGCAGGACGGTCAGAAAATGCGCTGGCTGCAGTTATCTGATGCCCAGTCGCCCTATGGTCGCCAGATCTTACTTGAGAGTAACAGAACACTTTCTTTAGCGCGTGCACCCGAAGCTGCCCGCGTAGCGCTAAAAGATGGCCGCGTAGTATTAGCCGAACCGGTCAGTGTTGAGTCTCCTGAAAGTACCAGCATAGCGGTAGCGCGTATCGACGCTGTACGAGAAAACGTGGCGCAGATTGACGCGCGTATCACTGCTATTCGGGATGATGCGCTATCGCAGATTCATCTTCAGTTAACTGAGTTAGATCAGCGAAAGGTCAGCAAAAATGCGCCGGCGCGCAAAAAGCTCAACAAAGCATTTGACCGGTGGCATTCACAGGTTCTTGAGCTTGAACGTCAGCGGGATAGCTACCGGCTGAATCTTCAATTGGCGCAGGGCGACGACATCTCCATCCCGTTGATGGACGTTTACAGTCTTGAGCATACCGGGCAACTAACGGCTGTGGGCAAGCTGGGTGTGGCGCTCAATCGGGTGGGCCGCTTTTTAACCGAATCGCCCAAACAGGCCAATACTGCAGGGGGCGTATTTCCGGCGCTGTTCGGCACGGTGCTGATGGTGTTTTTAATGACCATCATCGTGACCCCGTTCGGGGTACTGGCGGCCGTGTACCTCAATGAATATGCGCCGGATAACGCCATGACTTCGATTATTCGGATTTGCGTCAGTAACATGGCAGGCGTGCCATCGATTGTCTATGGCGTCTTTGGTCTGGGTTTTTTCATCTATGGGGTAGGCGGGTCGCTGGATCAGCTTTTTTTTGAGCAATCACTGCCTGCGCCGACCATGGGGACTCCCGGTGTTTTCTGGGCAGCCCTGACTATGGCTATTCTTACACTGCCTGTGGTCATCGTAGCCACGGAGGAAGGTCTTCGCAATGTACCTCAGGGACTGAAAGCAGGTAGCTATGCATTGGGTGCCACTAAAGCTGAAACGGTGTGGCATACGATTTTGCCAATGGCCTCGCCGGGCATCATGACCGGGGTGATTCTGGCCATTGCCCGTGCTGCCGGTGAAGTCGCGCCACTCATGTTGGTCGGTGCGGTCAAATTTGCCCCGAACCTGCCGGTAGACGCAGAATTTCCGTATCTTCATCTGGAACGCCAGTTTATGCATCTGGGCGTGTTAATATACGATGGTGCTTTTCATAGTCAGACTGATGCAAAAAGTGCCTCAATGATGTTCGCCGCCTGCCTGCTGCTGCTGGTGGTCGTATTTATCCTAAACATTCTGGCTATTTTGCTACGGGCCAGGCTGCGTCGACGTTACGAAAGAAGGTAGGCATGCTTAAGCTATTTGATCACGAGCACCTTGATTTAGACAATCTCAGTGATGACCTGACAGCTATACGGGTGGAAGATTTGAGCCTGCAATTTGGTAATAAGCATGTGCTTGAAAATATTTCCATGCGTATTCCAAAACACCGCGTCACCGCGCTTATTGGACAAAGCGGTTGTGGTAAATCCACACTCATCAGCAGCTTTAACCGCATGAATGATCTCAACCCTCAGTGCCGGTATCAGGGACAGATTTATATCGGTGACAGAGATATTAATAATAAAAAACAAAATGTCTCTGAGCTTCGCACGCAGGTAGGCATGGTATTTCAGCGCCCGAATCCTTTTCCTATGAGTATTTATGAGAATGTGTGCTACGGATTAAAACTCCAGGGAATTAAAGTGCGTCGTCAGCTGGATGATGCTGTAGAGCGGGCGCTTAAAGATGCTGCGTTATGGAAAGAGGTTAAAGATCGTTTGTTTGAGTCTGCCTCTGTGCTGTCCGGTGGCCAGCAGCAACGTCTCGTGATTGCGCGGGCACTGGCGCTGAAACCCGATATCCTGCTACTTGATGAACCGACGTCAGCGCTGGATCCGCTGACCACATTATTTATCGAAGAGTTGATTGCTGAACTAAAACACCGGTGTACCATCATTATTGTCACACATAATATGCAACAGGCAGCGCGGGTGTCCGATTACACGGCGTTTTTACATCAGGGCCGGCTTATCGAGTACAGTGATAGTGACACCTTATTTACCACGCCTGAACAAAAGCAGACGGAAGATTACATCACCGGCCGTTATGGCTAGGAGCATCAGCAATGAGACAAATCGCCTTTAACACACACATATCCGGTAAATTTAATACCGAGCTTGAGGATTTACGAAATTCCGTACTGACGATGGGTGGTGAAGTCGAGCAACAGCTGATTGATACATTAAAAGCAATTCGTCTCAATCACAGTGGGCTGGCGGAAAAAGTCGCCCTTAACGACCTGCGCATCAACTCGATGGAAATTCAGATCGACAAGGAGTGCATGCGCATAATTGCCAAACGCCATCCCACCGCATCAGATTTACGGCTGGTTATGATTATCTCTAAGGCCATTACCGATATTGAGCGTATGGGCGACGAAATTGAACGGATGGCCAGATTGGTCACGAAGCAAAAAATTCCGAATTCGGAAAGTGTAAAGAGCAGCATGCTGTCAATCGGTGAAAAGGTGGTTGCGATGATGCGGGGCACTTTTGACGCATTCGCCAGGCAGGACGATAACTCTGCGCTGGAAGTCTATGATCAGGATAATCGTATCGATAGTGAATATAAGCGGTTGCTGGCGTATATCGTCAAAGAGATGGAAAGCAGTAATGAGTCCATGCAGGACTGGCTGGAAATACTATGGGCTCTGCGTTCATTAGAGCGGGTAGGAGACCGGTGTAAAAATATCTGTGAGTACGTTGTCACCCTGACCCGTGGTGAAGATATTCGCCATACCCCGCTGGAGAACCTCAGTCAGACGTTGGAAAATCTTGAGTAAAGCGTCGGCGAGATGTCATAAAACTGAAACAATTGCGTCTAAAATCGACAACTGGCGACACTTTTATCTCAAATTTACGATTAACCAGTTTTTAGACTATGGCAAAACGAATGATTACGTTATCATGCGCGCTGCCAAAACGAGATCAGTTTAAATATTGACCTATGCTGAGAAACGAAAATAACTCGCACGATAGCAATTTCGCCTGCCTGAGAAGGCAAACAATTTTCATCCTGCGCCACGAACAGTCTGGCGTCAGCCATAAATAATCAGGAGCACTTGCCTGTGGAACTTCTGCAAAATTATGGAACGACCCTAATCCTGCTGGCTGCCGCTGTAGGATTTATCATGGCGTGGGGAATAGGCGCCAACGACGTGGCAAACGCCATGGGAACCTCTGTTGGCTCTAAAGCGTTAACCATCAAGCAAGCCATCATCATTGCGATGATCTTTGAATTCGCCGGGGCATATCTGGCGGGTGGTGAAGTTACCTCGACCATACGAAAAGGAATTATTGATTCGGCGTTCTTTGTAGATAAGCCGGATTATCTGGTATTGGGCATGATTGCCTCCCTCTTCGCAGCCGGTATCTGGCTTGCGCTGGCATCATGGCTGGGCTGGCCTGTTTCAACCACGCATTCAATTATTGGCGCAATCATCGGCTTTACAGCGACGGGCGTCAGTATGGATGCCGTATCGTGGGGAAAAGTTGGCGGTATTGTAGGCAGCTGGGTAGTGACCCCTGCTATCTCCGGCATTATTGCCTATCTGATATTCATGAGTGCACAAAAGCTGATCTTCAGCACAGATAAACCGCTTGAAAACGCAAAGCGTTATGTACCGTTTTATATGGCGCTGGCTGGTTTTGTCATGTCACTGGTTACCATCAAAAAAGGCCTCAAGCACGTTGGTATGGAGCTATCTACGCTCAACGGCTATTTGCTGGCCATTGGCATTGGTATTCTTTTGGCTGTGCTGGGTAAAATGTGGATCAAGAGAGTGCATTACAGTGAATCTCACGATGCCGATCTGCAAACCGCTAACGTTGAAAAAGTGTTTGCGATTTTGATGGTCGTTACCGCGTGTTGTATGGCGTTTGCCCACGGCTCAAACGATGTGGCGAATGCGATTGGTCCATTGGCTGCGGTTGTCAGCGTGGTAAGTTCAGGTGGCGAAATCAATTCCAGCTCTACATTGGCACCCTGGATCCTGCCACTTGGCGGTCTGGGTATTGTGGCTGGTCTGGCACTGTTCGGACACCGGGTTATCAAAACCATCGGGCAGGGCATTACACACCTTACCCCAAGTCGCGGTTTTGCTGCGGAGCTTGCAGCTGCATGTACCGTCGTTATTGCATCAGGCACTGGTTTACCTATCTCTACTACGCAGACGCTGGTAGGTGCTGTATTAGGGGTTGGTATGGCCCGAGGTGTATCAGCACTGAACCTGGGTATCGTGCGTAACATCGTGGTGTCCTGGGTAATTACCTTACCTGCAGGTGCCATCTTATCGGTTATCTTTTTCTACTTACTTAAAGGGATTTTCAACGTTCCCTAAAGGTAGCGAAAATAAGAAAAAAGCCCCGCCTTGCGGGGCTTTTTTTGTGGTATTAAATCAGAGAGTTATTCATTTACGGGTGAGATAAATCCTTCAGGTTTAATCCCAAGCACTGCGCAATCTAACTGACTAATCGTTTCTTCGGCGGTGCCACCCATAATGAAGCCCGGAACGCCGATGCGAGCCACTGTACCCATCACTACCGCCTTTGCACCCAGAGAGCGCGCTGTAATGGCAATATCACGACGCGGATAGCCATGGATGATATGACGTTGTGGTGCCAGATATTCCAGTGCGCCTTCATCAAGTTCTTCGTCCAGATTTGAAAGAAGACGTTCAAGTTCAGCATCGCGCTCAGCGTAGATGTCCTGTAAATCGCTGGTAAGATTATTCTCATCCACCGAAATAAAGCCACCTCGCGCAATATTCTCCGGAACCGCATCATACACATGCACAATATGTAGCTGGGCAAACTCCATCAGCGCCACCTGAGAGGCATACCGCAGAATATCCATGTTCAGCTTTTTGCGGACAGAAACTTCATGCTCAGGGTAATGGTAGTTTAAATCCAGACAAGCAACGATGGTATCGTACTGACGACTGTTACCACGATGTACAACCCACACAGGACAGGGACACTTTCTTAGCAGGTTCATATCTTCGCTGCCGAACAAGCGCTCCAGAAAATCGGCTTCAGAAAGCTTTATTACCAGGTCAAAACCAGACTCAACAATGTATTTCAGAAAATCATTGTTGCTGTCGCCAACCCGGACGTCGGTTTCCAGTGGATATTTTTCCTGCCAGGTTTGTGCCTTTTCTTTTAGCCACACCTGCGCCGACGATTCGATACTGGTCTGTGTCTCCAGATAAGCGAACGATTGCATCACCATTTTAGCGTTAGGTGGCAAGGCATCCAGTTTGAGTACCACTGTCAATTTGGCCTGATGCCGCTTCGCGACGTGAACAGCCTGAGCAACAACCTCATCCTGTTTATGGGTGTCATTTAACACGCAGGCTATGTTGGTAAAATGTCCCTTCATAACATCCTCAAGACGAAACCTTTGAAATGAAACTACAAATTATTGATACGGCTTTTTAAAACCATTTAGACTTATTATAAGCTTTATTCGGGCAAAAATCGGGCTGTAAACATGAATAAATGATGAAGCCCTTACGTTGACGTCACGGCCACGGCAAATCTTATTGGATTTACCTTTCGGTAATACTTATGCTAGATTGAAACTATCATTTCTAATCTAAAAGTTGACTTATGAAGTGGCCGAACTTAAAGCATCTGCACTATTTAGTGACATTGCATCAGGAACAGCATTTTCACCGGGCAGCGCATCGTTGCAATGTGAGCCAGTCGACGCTCAGCACGGCAATACAAAATCTTGAAGAGCACTTCGGCTCACAACTGCTTGAACGAGAACATAAAACATTTGTGTTTACCTCACTGGGGCTGGACGTTGTAGAGCGAAGCAAACTAATACTCCAGGAAGCCGGTGAGTTAGTCGAATATGCGCAGAATGCGGGGAACTGGCAAAGCGGTAAGCTCAAACTGGGCGTGATTCCCACAATTGCGCCATTTCTGTTTGAAGGCCTTATCGGTGCATTCAATGCATTTTTGCCGGAAATTGGTCTTGAGCTACAGGAAGACACCACTGACAACCTGCTCCAGCAACTGAGTGACGGAGAGCTCGATTTGCTGGTGTTAGCGCTGCCAATGGAAACCCCGGGGTGCAAGCAAATGGTACTGGGACATGATCCGTTTCATCTGGTCGCCCATGAAGAGCTTAGTAAAACGCTACCGAATCCGCTGGATATTTCGTCATTGCCTAAGAAAAGCATATTTTTGCTACAGCAAGAGCATTGCATGACCGGACATGCCGTCAGTGCTTGTGGACTGCAGCATCAGGAACAAGTAAGTAGCCTGGCAGCCAGTAGCCTGTACACACTGGTACAGCTGGCAAACAGCAAACTGGGATATACATTTTTGCCAGAATTGGCGATTAATCAGAATATTCTCAAAAATACGTCGCTAACGGCAATGCCGGCCGAGGATGATGCATTTAGGGAAATCGGACTGGTATGGCGCTCTGGCACGACCAGAATGCGTTTATTCCGCCGCATCGGGGAGATCCTGGCGCCGCTGTTGCCCCAGCCAACGCTTAACTGAGCTACTCATTCTATTTTAGTAGCTCTAAAGGCGTAATTGTCGTTTATTTCCAACAAAGCAAAAGAAGCGCCTGGCATAGTGACACTATAACTTGGTATCAATCGTGAAACTTTGTCCCGGTGATCGAGAGGATGCCACGTACAAAAAAGGCCCGATAGACGGGCCTTTTTTTTAATAGACGTTGTTCCCGGAGAAACCGCCGACAACGGTCTTCAAAATAATCTTTAAATCAAACCATACAGACCAGCGGTGCATGTAATCAAGATCGTATTCTACCCGCTTGGCCATCTTGTTAACGGTTTCTGTTTCACCACGAAGACCATTAACCTGGGCCCAGCCTGTAATACCCGGACGTATTTTATGGCGTAGCATATAACCGGTAATAAGTTTTCGATACTGTTCATTGTGCGCAACTGCGTGAGGACGGGGGCCAACAATCGACATCCTACCCTGCAACACATTTATAAACTGTGGTAACTCATCCAGAGATGTCTTTCTCAAAAATGCGCCCAGCTTTGTTACACGCGGGTCGTTCTTCGTTGCCTGTTTCACTTCCGGGCCGTTATCTTGGGTCGACATTGACCGGAATTTATAAACAGTAATTTCTTTACCATCGAGGCCGTAACGCTTTTGCTTGAAGATAGCCGGACCAGGCGACGTCAGTTTAACCGCGGCAGCAATACACAGCATTGGAATGGCTAAAAACGCCAGAATAATACTGCTGACAACGACATCTTCAATACGTTTTAACACATCGTTGGCACCCTGGAAGGGCGTATCATAGATACTCAATGCCTGCACATTACCCACTGTCTGCCAGCGAGAGTTCAGCAGTGAATACATAAAGAAATTAGGAATCAGATAAACGTTGGCAGTGGTGTCACTGCATTTTTCAAGAATGTTCTTAATCCTGCCTTCTGCAGCAGTCGGCAGCGCAATATAAATATAGTCAACCTGATGAAGCCGGGCTAATTCAATCGCATCATCAATACTGCCTTTAATATCATGCTTTTGCTCAGCAGTTAATCGATCAGACGGACGGTCGTCATACATGCCTTTGAACTGAATACCCAAATGCTCGTTAGCAGCCATTTGCTGTGCCATGTCATAGCCAACTTCTGTTGCGCCAACAATGATGGCTGAACGTGTATTCATACCACTGCGACGAACCTTGAACAGAAACTGTCGCATGATGCCGCGCCATACCGTTAATGCCACAAACGAGGTCGCAAACCAGAACATCACCATCGAAGGAGAAAGTGTCACACTGTGGGAGAATAAAAAGCCCAGTGTCAGTGTCACAACGAAACTTAACAACCATGTGCCCGCCGCACTCTTAAGCATCGAGCTGGTGCGGCTGCTGCGCCAGGAACGGTAAAGGTCTAATGCCTCGGCCGCCAGTTGAAACGACACCACATTAATGAACAGTAAAATCATGCCCGTGGTGGTTAGCGTCAGTTCATAATAAAACACGGCAGCGTAAAAACAGACGGTAATCAGCGACAGATCGATCAGTCGATAGACCGTAGAAAAACTGCTCTGATAATGACCGGTAATACCACTTCTTCTCTCATCACGAGAATTACTGTTGCTATTTAGCGCCTGACTTTGCAGTAAGTTGAATTTCATAATTCATTCGCTCCGATAAGTGGTAAACCAGGAAAAACGAAGGCTCGACCGAATTCACACATCTTAAACTTCATTGAATACAAGATAACTGCCTTAACTAAATGCACAAAGTGTTCCAAATTTAAGTGAATGATTTTCACTAGATTGCCGCGTGCTAAAAATTAAAAACTGTAAATTTATTACAACATTTATAGCCTTTATTTCCGATCCTACTAAAAAGGAATGAAGTATCAGGATGCTTCATAGACAGCAGTGACGGAATAATTAGTTACAGACCTGGTTCTGTTCGTGACCACTTCCGAAGCATTTTTTTCGGCGTTTTTACTGATGGCACAGAATTCGCTTGTGACCACTCGATATCTTCATTTAGTGAAGTAAGCGTAATGAAGCCTGCTCCAATATTACCCGTGCAGGCACGTCAGGCTTTGTGCACCAAAGGCAACCAGGCGCTGAGTTTACAGAACAGCGCTGGCGACGAAGGATGATTTTACGCTTAAGGTTTTGGCGGCCAATGCATTGAAGCATTCGCCCCATTCAAAATATTTTAACCGGAGAGAACATGATAAAGCAGGCTTCCAGTGCGCTCGCACTGTCTTTGATTGCTGTTAGTATTAGTCACGCTCAGGAAGCGGGCAGGTACAAAATGGGCAGCGTCGACCTCATCCCTGTTCTGAATACGGATTTTCTGCATATTGATAATGTTACTTACGCCAGTGAGCAGGACGCGGAAATCACCAGTTGGGTCGGAGTCGTTTCACCTGAGTTGCGTGCTGTAACGGAGCTGAACGGCAATGAGATTGAATTAGGCTATCGCCTCGAGCGCGGTGAGTATTTCTCCAGTGCAGCGGATAACTACACTGATCACTTTTTGCATGCCGATGGCGACTTTGTGTTTTCTGAACGTAGCCGCTTTACAGCCAGAGCAAATTTTGAAGACGGTCACGATGATCGTGGCCGGGTTTACTCAAACGGGTTCGGCAACGCGCTCAGCGAGCCTGACACGTATAAAAACGCAAACCTCGATGGTGTGCTGTCATATGGCGGACTGTCATCAACAGGCCGGGTAGAGGTTTCAGCAGGCTACGAGGTGATGAATTACGATGACAGGCCTGAGGTGTTGGGCTTTCGCGACACCAACTTTTTGCGCTATCGTGACCGCGATTACTTCAGATATGGCGCCGCATTCTATTATCGTGTCGCACCCAGCACTAACCTCGTACTTGACGCAAACCGTCAGGAAATTACGTACGATGAGCAGCAGCAGGCCCAACAATCTCTGGACTCTATAGAAAACACAGTGTTAGCAGGGGTAACCTGGCAAACGAATAACTACACGCGCAGTTTCGCTAAAATCGGTTACACGCAGAAAAAGTTTGATGCTGTCGGGCGTGAGGACTTTTCCGGCGTGGCCTGGGAAGTCGGAATGGCCTATAAGCCAATGAGTTACTCGCAGATAAAATTTGCAACAAGTGCCGATACCCGGGAAACCAATAGTGAAGCCGACTATATTCGCAGCCGCGACTACAGTGTCAGTTGGGAGCATTCATGGCTTGAGCGCTTTTCTACCACTGCCCGGGTCGCGTTTGCCACGGATGATTATGAGGGACAGGCCTCCGACCTTCGCGAAGATGAAACGACAAAAATAACACTTGGCGCCGACTACGATTTCCGTCGCTGGCTACAATTAGGTGTTTTTTATCAAATAAATGAACGAGATAGTAACCGTGAGACTATAGATTATGATCGCGACGTAATCGGTCTGACCGCGAAGGTAACTTTATAATGGAGAAAAGCGTGAGGTATGTGCTGACTATCGTGTTGTTGTTGTTTGTTTGTAACGCAGTGGCACAAGAGGGCAACGTGAACATGAGTCAATACCGGCTGGGTGTCGGCGACAAAATCCTTATTAAGGTTTTTGGTCAAACTGACTTATCTATGGAAACCCGAATCCCCGATGTTGGCAAAATCAATTATCCGTTTCTGGGCGACCTGAAGCTGGTTGGCCTCACGCTTTCTGAAGTTGAAAGTCTGATCTACGATGGGCTGGAAGGTGATTACCTGGTAAACCCTTCCATCGCGGTATCCATTGTTGAATACCGCCCGTTTTTTATCGACGGTGAAGTGAAAAGCCCCGGGGGGTATCCCTACCAGCCAGGTTTGTCCGTCAATAAGGCTGCTGCGTTGGCCGGCGGCTATACCGAACGGGCCTCGCGCTCCGATATCCAGATAATTCGCGAAAAAGATGGGCAACAACGCACCATTGAAGTGGATGTTGGTCACCTGATCCGACCCGGCGATATTATTACCGTACCACAGCGCTTCTTCTGATGAAGCGTGTCAGTTATAGCCAGATTTCGAAGGAAAATCTATGTCTAGTAAAGTGAGGGATCAGCTACAAGCCAATATCCTCGATGATGAAACCATCGATTTTGCGCATTATTGGCAAGTATTTAAGCGTTACGCTGGTCGAATCATTCTGCTTGCCGTGTTGTTCACCGTATTGGTGGCGCTGATAGTCATGAAGATGACGCCGATTTATTCAGCCACAGCCAGCCTGTTAATTGAGTCGCAACCGGCTAATCTGATGTCTATCGAGGAGATCTACAAGTCAGATACTACCCGAAAAGACTATATGCAGACCCAGTATGAAATTATCCAGTCGCGTCAGGTTGCCTCACGCGCGGTGGACGAACTGGACTTGTCTAATGATCCGGTTTTCATGCCATCGTCATCGGGCGGATTTGATATCGTCAAAGATGTGAAGCAATGGATAAAATCAAAGCTTACATTCTTACCGGAAAAGAAAAAGAAAACGCTGACACAAACCCAGCGCGCAGAAAAGCGCCGTCAGGCCGCCATCAACAAATTGATGAATTCAATTTCGGTGAATCTGGTCAATAATACCCAGGTCATTGAGATTACCGCGGTGAGCGAATCGCCTGAGCTGGCTGCACGAATTGCAAATGCAATGGGTGATGTGTACGTCGAGAACTATCTGCAGGCTAAGGTTGATATGACCACCAAGGCGACGTCATTTCTGACCGAAAGTATGGAAGGTCTGAAAGATAAGCTGGAAGAAGCTGAGCGAAAACTGACAGATTTTTACGAAGAAAATCAGCTGGTCAACCTGAGTAACGGTGTGGTCGGTCTGGCAGCTGAAGAACTGGAACAGCTGAGCGACCAATTGTTAGACGCTCAGTCTACGTTAAAGCAGAACCGGACTATCTACGAGCAAACTCAGCGTAACGGCGCGGACATCAACGCGCTGTCAAGGTTGCCTGAAGTATTGAATCATCCCAGCATTCAAAGCGTGCGTCGTCAGCAGGCAGAGGCGCAGAGCAGGGTGAGTGAGCTCAGCAAGGTATTCGGGCCCAAACATCCTAAAATGGTTGCTGCTCAGGCTGAGCTAACCTCAGTGCGGGATACGTTGCAGACGCAAATCCGCGATTTGATTTCCAGCATCACGACACAATACCGGGCCTCTCAGGAACGTGTTGCTAACTTACAGGAAGAAGTGAGTCAGGCTAAATCTGAATATCGCAAGTTATCAGGCCTTGAGAATCAGCGTCGTGCTCTACAGCGCGAGGTTGATATTAATCAGCAGCTTTATAACTCCATGTTTACCCGTCTTAAGGAGACGAGCGAAATAGGCGGTTTTGAGTCGGCAAATGCGCGAATTCTGGATCCAGCCGTGGCGCCGAATAACCCATCCAAACCAAATCGTACCCTGTTAATCGGTGCGGCATTTGTCATCAGCTTCGGATTCGGCGTGTTCCTGGCCTTTGTGCTGGAAGCGCTCAACAGTGGTGTGCGTTCCGTCGAAGATGTGGAGAAGAAGCTCGGACAGCGTATGCTTGGACTTATTCCACTTATTCCTCAAAAGCGTAAAGAGTCGATGCCGCTGCGCGCATTTTTCGACAATAAGTATCATCAGTTCAGTGAGGCTGTGCGCACCTTGAGAACCAGTCTGTCCCTGACCAATCTGGAGAAGCAAAACCAGGCGATTCTGGTGACCTCCAGTGTGCCTAAAGAAGGTAAGTCCACTGTTTCAACTAATCTTGCCTTTGCACTGGGACAGCTGGACAAAACCATTCTTATTGATGCCGACCTGCGTCGGCCGTCCATCGGCAAGCGCTTTAATGTGCCTAATTATCAGCCTGGCTTATCAAACCTGACAATGAAAACTCACTCGCTGGATGAGTGTCTGGTGCATGATGAGCAGTCTGGTATCGATCTGATTTGTGCCGGCAGTATTCCATCTAATCCGCAGGAACTGCTGGCCGGTGAAGGATTTAATGCACTTATCACCTATCTTAAGAAGCATTACAAGTATGTGGTGGTGGATACCGCGCCGACGCAGGCTGTCAGTGATGCGATGGTGGTGTCGAAAGCCTGTGACTCAGTCATTTATGTAGTAAGGGCTGACAGCACCAGTGAGAAGATGATCCAAAATGGTCTGGGCCGCTTCCTGCAGGTTGGACACCGCGTGGATGGTGTTGTGCTTAATCAGGTTGACTTGCGACGCTCGGATGTTTCTGAGCGATACGGCGGTTTTTATGACCAGTACGGCTATAATGCTAACTAAATCTTAAGTGGGTGATGCTATGATCGATGTACACAGCCATATCATTCCCGGCATAGATGATGGTGCCAGAACAATGGAAATGGCCCTGGATATGGCCAGACAAACCGTTGATGCTGGTGTCACGCATTTAATCTGTACGCCGCACATGCACTGGGGCACGTTCGACAATACCAAACCGATTATTAAGCAAGGTTTTGATGCATTAGTCGAAGAAGTCGATAAGGCTGGCATTCAGCTGGATTTATCGTGGGCAGGTGAGATCCGCATCAATGAGATGGTGCCCATCTGGTTTAAAGAGGACAAGCTGCCCTATCTGGGCAGCCTGGACAATAAACAGGTATTACTGCTTGAAATGCCGCATAGTAATATGCCAGCCGGGCTGGATCAGCTTTTTCGCTGGCTTCGCAATGCCGGTGTTCAGCCATTGGTGCCGCACCCTGAGCGAAACAGAGATATCTGGAAGCAGCCACAAAAGATTCAGTGGCTCAGAAATCAGGGGTGCCTGTTGCAGGTTACTGCCGGGGCGTTTACTGGCCGGTTTGGTGACCATGTGCAACAAATCGCCGAGTCTATGCTAAAAAACAATCAAATCGATCTGGTCGCATCCGATACCCATGATACTAAACGCAGGCCAAACGAGATGGGTGACGCCTACAGACGGGTATCTGATCTACACTCCGTTGAAAAAGCTGAACAGTTGTTTGTGCACACACCGCGCAACATTGTGATGAGTGAGGCATAGCCTGGTTGCGATTCGCTGACGGTGTCAGCGCCAGATACCCAGTGAAAAGGCGTCGAAAAGGTCAATCCCCAGGGCCGACTTCAATACGTACAAACAGGTGAGCCCCAGCATCACTGACACGGTCAGAAAAATACAAATCATCAGCGCCAGCCAGGTTTTACTGATGGTTTGCTGCAAACGGGAAGGTTGGCGTCGATTACGACCAGCTAAAAACACAAGATAATATCTGTGTTGCCATAGCTTAATCGTGACACGCCAGTCTACCTTGTGAGTTTTCCAGCGCGTCGTACCAATGCTTTGTGCTAAGCCTTCAAGTTGATCTTCAGTAAAGCTGTCAGCAACGTCCTGTGGCATTTTTGCTAACAGCCGTTGCACAGCCGGTGATTGCGCACCGGAATGCTTAATCTTGTACACATCATGCCTTTTGATATTTACGACACTGCAAGCATACCAGTGAAACGGCCATCAGCACAGTGACGTATGCCATCACTGCCGGGGTTTGTAATGTTGTCGATACCATTGAAAGGTAGGCTGTGCCGGCAAGGACGCCAGTACAGCTTAGTGCAGTAGCTCGAAATACAAGATGGCGGCGGCGCGCCATCGCCATGATTGCACTAAATAGGCTGGTCAGGAATATTGCGACAAATACAAGGCTGGCAGGAACGCCGAATTCAGCCAGAAATTGCGTCACATCAGTTTCACCCACCGGTAGCACCCCAGAAACCGGCAACGGGAGATCCTCTGCGTCAATATCCTTTGCGGTGCCCGGTCCGGCGCCCAGTAAAAGGTGATCTTCAACGCCGGGGGTTGCAGGCGCCCATTGTTGGTCCTCCAGCGTGACCAGGGGGGGCTCATCAAGTGTCAGCGCTCGGTCGGCCAAATACGAAGCGGCCAGTATCATCAACAAATTCGCGCACAGCAGACTTAGCATAAAAGTACTGAACAGCTTGGGGCGTGGTGAAAACAGGATGAAACCTGCGACCACTGCGAACACAGTGGCAATGACGGTTGCCCAGATAACTTCAGCCTGAGCGGTCATTACCAGGCCGCCATACAGTAAGAGTGCTGCAATACGTAGCACGGCCTTTCGCCCAAAAAAATAGTTCACAATGCGCCGGATACGCTGACGCAAATTGCCGGTGGCAGATGGCTTGATGCGGATAATCAATAATCCCAGTACCGCGCATAAAGCAATTAACAGCAAATGTCCGTAAGCGATACAACGCAGTAGCGTACCACTTGCCCCGCTTTTGACGGGCAGGTCCAGAATGAGGCTGGTGTCCAGGGCCATGAAAATCGGCAGTGCGGCATACAGGGTTTGAAACAATCCCACGGCCAGCAGACACCGAAGCAGTATTTTCAGGCGTCGGGCTGAGCGAAACAACAACAGGGCCAGTGTAAATAAGGCGCTGTAGGTAACGACTCTTAACAGCGATATCAGCGTGTCCGTCGTGCTGTATGTCAGGGCTAACCAGTCGTTATACGCGCTGAATGCGAGAAAGGTACGCTGGGGACGGATGAAGTCAATCAAGCTCTCCGGTAAGGGGATCAGTAACAGCACATGCCAGATAATAAGAGTTAGCCAGCCAGCAAAGATTAGCCGATTCTGGCGAATCACAGGTAATGCCGTTGAAGCGAACTGGCGAATATACAAGGCAGTCAACGCCACCACGAACAGACACATTGCCAGCCATCCTGATGTGGTTGCGGAGCCCAGTGGAAGAGGCAGCCAAAAAAGAACCAACAAAAATACGGCCAGGTAATAACGACCCGGCATATGCAATGTCAGTGCTGCAAATAGGTGTGTTCTCGCCGTAATAGTTCTGACTCCCCGTTATTTTTGGCGATATATCCGGCTCGGTTGCCTCTGGCCCGTTAACTGAATATGCGTATGACTCGATGCGCCTGACGCGACACTGAGACTATGCCTGTATAGTACAGGCTCAATACTCTTTCAGTGTATACAAAGCGTTACCACGCTTGCTATAGGCAACGATTCCATAAGCAAAGATCCCGCCAGATTTCGTGGTTGCTGAGGATAGTCACATTCAAAATTGAGGTAGCGCCGGCTACTCGTGAGGTTTGCAACGGAAACAGCCTCTTGCCTCGGGCCTGTGTGAGTATAATATCAACAGAACTCTATGAAAAAGAAAGAAAATTACACACTGATTGAAAATGTTGCCTGATTGCTACAGTAAGTACGACTTAAGCATGGGCTTAAACACGCCTTCAACAGTATTGATTACCGACAGAGGCTGGCGAGTCACAAGGAGGGCGCAGAAAGGGAGAGTCTCCGTGCTGATTTTAAGACATTTATAAATTCATTAAGGGTTTGCGTGATTTCATGTAGCGCGAATTCGCCAGTTGGCATAAAAGATGAATTCATTAGCTCAATTATCACCAGCGCGATAAACACCACCCTTACGTACTCTGTACATTTGTGCCGCCTGAAAATTAAGAAGCGCCGCTGTAGGTAGTGATGAAACGCATACGGCAATCAAAACCGGCTTCGTATGCGTTTAAAGGTATTAGCTTGAGGAATCCACAATGAACCGACACAACAGCATCGCTTTTATTATCAATTCCCTTGAGGGCGGTGGTGCCGAGCGGGTAATGTGTAATCTGCTGAGCATTATGGAGTCGTTTTTCACGCAGCATCAGATTGATGTGTATCTTATTCTGCTTGATGCCGTACCGGAAGCGCATCAGTGCCCTGCCTACGTTAATAAAATTACGCTTAAAACCGATGGCAATCTGTTACAGGGCTATCGCCAGCTTAAACCGTTACTCAGGCAGTTATCTCCTTCGCTCAGTCTGAGCTTTCTAACCCGCAGTAATATGCTCAATGTTGTTTTGTCTCATCAGCTGGGCTATCAGGCAGTTATCAGCGAACGGGTCAACACCAGTAGCCACTTCCCGGGCGGACTGAAAGACACTATCAGCAAAGCAATGGTCAAAGCGACGTATCCGAAGGCGCATCGGGTTATGGCGGTTTCTGAAGGTGTAAAAGCCGACCTTATTCAGAATTTCAATGTCAAAGAAGACCGTGTGCAGACGGTATATAATCCTTATGATATCGAGGCGATTCATAAGCGCGCGGATGAGTCGGTAACTGATTTGCCCCAAAACGCATACATCATTGGCACCGGACGTCTTGTTAAAAATAAAAACTTCAGTCTTCTGATTGATGCCTATGCCAAAAGTGATGTGCCGGAAGACCTGGTCATTCTTGGTCAGGGCGACCAGGAAGGCGCGCTGAAAGAACAGGTTGCCAGACTCGGGTTAAACGAGCGGGTCCACTTTCTGGGGTTCAAGTCTAATCCTTATCCCTATATCAAACAGGCTCGGTATTTTGTTTCAACCTCCAATGCAGAAGGGTTTCCGAATGCTATTGTCGAGGCGATGTGTCTGGGCAAGGCCGTGGTTGCGACTAACTGTGAATCTGGTCCTGCCGAGATTCTATCAGGCGAGTACCCGCTTCACATTACGCAGTTTACACCCTCGAAATATGGATGCCTATGTCCGGTGAACGATGCTACTGCGGTTGCCAATGCCATGGATTTTCTTAACGCACCCACCGAACTGGCACGCTATTCGGCGAAAAGCACTGAGCGTGCGCAGGCTTTCAGTAACGAAATTTTCCGCCAAAAAATGATGGCCTGTTTAGAGTTAACCCCGGGCGCCGAGGATACAGCTTATGTTCCTGCTGGTTAAGCTGGTATTTGGCCTGATCAGTGGCTATCTGGTGTATCGCGCGATTTCACGGCGATGCAATAAGTATCTTGCGTTTGCAGTTGTTGCACTGTGGCTGCGGTTTTTCCTGTCGGCATTTCATGACATCACCTACGAACCGCTGATTGCCGGCTTCTCCATCAACGCGCTTTCCTCCATCGGTATTGCCGGTATGGGCTTGTTACTGTTGCCACGCAATTTTCTGACCCTGCAAAAGCTTGGGCTCATCTATCTGTTTTTTGCCAGTATCTTGCTAAGTGGTGTGCTCAATGGCGCTATGGTAGGACTTATTAATGTCATGGTGAAATGGATGTTCTTTCTTACCGTCACTGGTGCTATTTTCATGGCGGTTCGTAAAGTAGGCAAAGATGAGGTGCTCCGAAAGCTTTTGGTCGCTTTCTTTTTACCCGTCAGCCTACAGATCATGTCGATTCTTTTAGGCGAGGCAAAGGCCACAGAATCTGATGGCTCTACCAGTTATATCGGCGGTTACAACCATGAAGCCGCCTTTTCCATGATTATTGCCAGCTTTACGCTGGTGGTAGGGCTTATCTCCGCAGGCTATATCCGGTTCAGGACATTGTTATTCGGACTGGGCTGCATTTTGCTGGTTATTGCCAATTACCGTACTTCTGTATTGGCGATTCTGCCATTGGCTGCGATATTTGCATTTAATACAATGGAGGCTCGCGTCGCTCCACGTTACAAACCGGTATTCCTGATCGCCGCGTTTTTTGGGATGGGCCTGGCATTTTTACTGCTGTCTTATGCTATGCAGGACCGATTCGCCGATGTCTTCGTGTTTCTGGGGTCGCTGGACGAGCTCATGAAAGCCCCACAGTATTATTCAGAGGCTGAGAAAGATATCTTCTCGGCACGGGTCTATATATGGAGTCAGTATATTTACACCTACTGGCAGGGCGACTGGATCCATCAGCTTGTCGGGTGGGGGCCGGAATCCTGGAGCGGGCGTTTTCCCAAATATGCTCATAACACCTATGTATCCTTTCTGTTTGAATACGGTGCGTTCGGGCTGCTGTGCTTCCTGTTGGCTGTCGGCGCCTTTTTAAAACAGTCTTTGCGTATCAAGAATCGACGTTATTCGATGATGCTTTTCTCATCCATGGTGGGATTTCTGATCATG
The DNA here is from genome assembly GCF_014750655.1 of Salinimonas profundi. Taxonomy (GTDB): domain Bacteria; phylum Pseudomonadota; class Gammaproteobacteria; order Enterobacterales; family Alteromonadaceae; genus Alteromonas; species Alteromonas profundi_A. The sequence continues at coordinate 592,039 of NZ_JABBXD010000002.1, read as the reverse complement.
TGCTTTGCCACCATGCCATTATGGAATATCGAAGGGCTCATTTTGTACGCTATTTTGATTGGCAATACGCTGGCACCGGTACGCCTGCTCAACGCGGAAGAAACTCACGTTCCTGCCTTTTTAAATCGATTTGTAAAAGTATAACTGGCTGCATTGGTAGCTGTTACTGGAGAGAAATATGAAGCTTTGTGCTGTTGGACTTCGCGGTATCCCGAATGTCATGGGAGGGATAGAGTCACACTGTCAGCAGTTGTATCCACGAATGGTTAAAGAGGGGGCAGATATTACTGTTATTTGTCGCTCACCTTATGTGGATAGTCGCAATAAGGAGTTTGAAGGCGTCAAGCTTCGCAGTGTCTGGACACTTAAGCACAAATTTTTCGAAACCTTTTTGCATACCTTTCTTGCCATTATTTACGCCAGATTTGTGGTAAAGCCGGATGTGCTGCATCTGCACGCCATCGGTCCGGCCCTGTTTACACCGTTAGCCCGGTTATTGGGAATGAAGGTGCTGGTCACCCATCATGGCGCTGATTATGACAGACAAAAATGGAACGCGTTTGCCAAAAACCTGTTAAAAACCGGCGAGTCACTGGGAATTCGTTTTGCCAACAAAACCTTAGTGGTAGGCAAGTCGCTTACTGCTCGGCTGCAGCAGGCATATCCGCGTCATGCCGACAAAATTTGTTATGTGCCAAACGGCGCATTGACCGGTGTTGATGCTAATTTGTCTGCTGACAAACTGCCAGGGGATCTGGATGTAGAACCGGGTCAGTACATATTGACCGTAGGCAGGCTGGTACCGGAAAAAGGATTTCATGATCTGGTTGAGGCATATCGCAAAAGTCATTCTGACCTGAAGCTGGTGGTGGTGGGCAGTGCCGACCATGAGGATGATTATTCGCGGGCATTACTGGAGCAGGCGTCGGGGAACATCATGATTGCCGGACGCCGGAGCGGTGATGCGCTACATGCTCTGTATAAATTTGCACGGGTGTTCTGCCTGCCTTCTTATCATGAGGGGCTACCCATTGTTGCCCTTGAGGCCATTGCAGCCGGTACGCAGGTGGTGATTAGTGATATTACGCCCAATACGGATATCGGCTTGCCCGATGACTGTTATTTTCGGGTAGGGGATACAGATCACCTTGCAAACAAGTTCAACACACTTGAGTCACTGAATCTGCAGATAGATCAGGCACGCTTTCTTGAAACCTTTAACTGGGACAATATTGCCGTGGAAACTTATGACGTTGTAAGGGGTTTAGTCGGAACATCTGGCGTGACACCGCGAAGGGCGAACTAATGAGCACGTACCGATGGCTATATCTTTATCCGTTTGAACATAACAACGGTTTTATTGCGCGCACCAAAGCGGTTTATGCCAAGCAAGGTTTTCAGATTGAACCACTCAAAGCATTATTTTCAAAAGATAATTTCAGTAAACGAGAAAAAAATACGGTGGTGCTTAACTGGTACGAAGACCAGCCTTTCAGAAAGGGTTTAAAAGGCTCTCGCCGTTTGCTGTTTATCGTCAGTTTTTTCATCAGTATCTTAGCAATGCGTTTTTTCAGCCACCGTATCATTTGGCTAAGACATAATTTTAAACCGCACAACCTGCCACGGGAAACCACATTGTTCCGCGTCACGGTCTGGCTACTTGATAAGGTTGCGCACCAGACGGTGACACTCGAACCGGTAAGGGGCATACCCGGGCAGGTCGTCCGTCATCCGTTGTATCAACCGGATGCGGGACTAAAGACTGTTATCGAGCAGACCCGAGGGCGGGCGCGGCCAATCAATTATCTCTATTTTGGCGTCATCAAACCCTATAAACGGTTAGATGCGCTGCTCAGGGCATGGCCAGCATCTGAATCATTAACCATTATGGGCAAGTGCGCTGATGAAGAACATACCAGTTTGCTCAATCAGATAATTCGCGAACGCAATCTGGATGTGCCCTGGCACAATGCTTTCATCGAACAGGATGATTTGGAAGAGGCGGTAGCAAGTGCTCGGTATGTGATTATTCCTCACGAGGATGGGGCGATGATCTCTTCCGGTACCTTCTATATGGCCCTTAGCCTTGGGGCGAATGTGTTATGTTTTGATTCGGAGTTTGGCCGTGCAAAGGCAGCTGAGTTCGAATTTGTACAGGTTTTGGATGCACAGCACCTTGACACCCAGTTACCAGCGCTTAGCTACACGAGCGCTGATACCGTGATTGAACAGGCAATGCAGAAATACGGCGACCAGGAAGTTCAGCTTTCCTGGCGAAAAGTGCTGTAGATTGTAGCAGGCTGTCTCGCTGACGGCCTGCCTGATCCGCCTGATTATGCGGCAGGTTTTATGGCCTTTAACTGCTGATAAATCTGCAAGTCAATGTCACAAAGCCGGGCGATCTGATTCATAACCTGATCGTTTGCTGTAATATCAGAGGATGCATTCTGGTTCGGGCTTTTATTCTTGCTGTCGATATTAATTTTTGTATCAAAACGCTGATTAAACTGATTTATCCAAGACGGCATATCATCCAGTGTACCGGCTACAGCAAATCGTCTTAAATTGGCAACAGCTGCATCGATGGCGGCTTCCGGATTGGCCAGTATTTGCTGACTGTCATTTATTCCTGAGAAATATCTGGCATAAGTGAGTCCGGCACTAATCCCCTTTTCTGATTCAATATATTGCTCAATATCCTGATCGTGCTTGAGCCATTCTGACTCTTTGTATCGGTTATAAACAAATTCAGAAATAAAACGGTCCACCGGATCGCGCAGTATCGTAAGAAAGTGCCACTTCTGGGAATATTTACTGACTACGGATGGGCGCGCTATGCAGTGTCCGTTAGTGTAGAGCATATTAGGCGAGTCCAGATGCGAGATTAACTGGCACTCTCTGGCAGTCATCATATCAATATCCAGAAGATCAGCGCTGACCCTGCTACTTTTAAGATCTATATGAGCTGCAAACTTAGTGGCTTTAAGGACGCTGGGATAGACCGACGCATAAATCGCCTTGGATAATGATACGCCTGCGCACTTAGGCACATGGCAGAAAAATATCTTCGGATACCTCGATAAATACTTTTCCGATTGCTGCTTCAAAATTTCTTGCACGATTCTTGCTCCTGTTCATGTACATCAAAGAAATTCTTTGGAATTTCCTAAACCGTCTACGCATTATATTTTTACTTCACAGGGAATCTATGAGCTATACAGTCAGCGTTGTCATTACCACTTTTAATCGACCGAATGAACTGAAAGAAGCGCTGGATGGCGTTTATGCTCAAATTGTTAAGCCACTGGAAGTCATTGTGGTAAATGATGCATCTTCCTTGCCATATGAACAGGTAATTGAAGCATTTTCTCATCACGACAATTTTATCTACAAACCCCTCGACACGTCATCTGGTGCAAATAAGGCGCGCAATATCGGTGTTGATACCGCTCGTGGAGATATTATCGCATTTCTGGATGATGATGATATCTGGATGCCAGATTACCTGTTGGAACATGTTCGTGCTTACGAGGAAGGTGCTGATGCCGTAGTAAGCGGTTATCAGAATCTGGGTAAAGAAGAAGAGGTGTTTGTTCAGCCCGACGACGTGGTTCAGGCTGACATTCTGCGTACAGGCAATCAGTATTGTGGGATGAGCGGATTCAGTATACGTCGTGAACTGGCCATTAGTGAACGGTTTGACGAGTCGCTGCCGAACGGGCAGGACTGGGACATGTATGTCAGGCTGCTGCAAAAAAACTATAAACTTGTGAACATTCCACGGGCCATATTCATGTATCGCTTTATGAATATGGATGGCATTGGCGCAAAGGTTGCCAAAATGACACCCGAGCAGGCCATCGTCAGGTTACGCTCTGCAGATAAACATCGGGCGTTTTTGGGCGAAGAGAATTACCGTAAGCGCGTCGCCGCGCAGCTTCTTGTGTACCTGCCACTCAAGCAACAAAAAGCCCGCTGGATAATGCAGTCGATAAAATTAGCAGGTCTGCGTGTGACGATGGAGCATATCGCCGCCGTATCTCTTAAAAAAGTGCGTCAGCGCGTTTAACCAAGCAAAGAGCCAAACATGGAATTGTACGAAGATCAGTTTGCCGATGAGCACGATTATCCCAATCAGACAGAAACCCGAAAAACACTGATCATAGCCTCTACGGTGCGATCAGGCAGTCATATGCTGGGGCATGCGCTACACGAAACCGGCGCATTCGGGTTTCCGCTGGAATATGCAAATACCAAAAACCTGAATCAGTGGAAGCTAAAGTTCGGTATTTCTGATACCGCAGAAGTGATGCGAAAACTGATGCAGCGCCGGACGTCACCCAACGGTGTATTTGGGATCAAACTACATTACTGCCATCTCGAAACGCTGGGTGGCTTCAGCGGTATCAGCGCGTTATTTCCCAATCCGCACTTTGTGTTGCTGACCCGCCAGGATGTGATGTCGCAGGCGGTTTCGCTGGCGGTAGCAAAGCAGACAGGGGCGTGGATCTCAAAGCAGGAAAAACAAAAACAGCCTGAATACCGTTTTGAGGATATTGATAACGGTCTGCGCAGAATTTTGTTTGAAAACAGTTCCTGGAAATACACATTAAGTGCCAATGGCGCCAAATACATGGATTTGAATTTCAACGACGTGAAAAGTAATACCGCAAATACAATTTTGCGTATTGCGGACTTGATGGAAACAGAGGTCGATAGTCACCGCATTCCGACAGCGCCTGTTACCAAAAAACAAAGCGATACCATCAACAAGGCATGGACGGAGAAATTTATCCGTGAGTTTAATGTTGATGACGAATTGTTGCGATTCAACAAAGAAAGCATTATTCGCCGTTTAAAAAAGCGGTTTTTATAACGCGCTTAACGAAGCGTAGAGACGCCACCAGATATAAGTAACAAAGGACAACAGATGTTTTATAAATGGGCCGAAAAACAAAAGTATGCCAAAGAGAAGTCGCTAATTTTCTGGTGGCAGTCGAAAAAAGATCCGCGGCCGAATATCGGCGACTTTGTTGCCTACGATCTGGTTAACAGAATCATCGCAATGAAAGGTAAGATGATTACGCACAAACTCAGCCACGATAACAAGCTGGTCAGCGTGGGATCCGTACTGCATTTCGCCAATACCAATGACACTATCTGGGGTACCGGCCTGAACAAAAAGATGGACGACAAGGTCAATCGTTTCAAGCAGCTTGATGTCCGGGCAGTCAGAGGCCCGCTTACTCGTGAATATCTGATGAACCGTGGTATTGATGTGCCTAAAATTTTTGGCGATCCAGCTATTTTACTGCCTTATTTTTACCCTAAGTCGCTGATGCAGAAAGGCGAAGCCAGAGAGTACATTGTTATTAATCATATGAACGATGATATGTCTCATTATGAGGGACATGAGGATGCGCTGGTGACACCTATGCAATATCCGGGGTCGTTCATAGAGTCCATTGTTAATAGCAAACGCGTCATCTCAAGCTCATTGCACGGGGTGATCATTGCCGAAGCGTACGGCATACCGGCGGTATTTCTGGACTCAAACAGCGGCGAGTCTATGTTTAAGTACGAAGATTATTATCAGGGGACCGGAAGAAAGGACATCCCCAAGGTAAGCTCCGTTGAAGAAGGCCTGCAAGCCGATATTCCCAGACCCCCTGATTTTACTCCCATTGCCAGAAAGCTTTATCAGGCATTTCCTTTCGATTTGTGGGGTGTCTAAGCCACAAAAACAGAAAAGGGTGCTGATAGCACCCTTTTTATTTCCTATAAAATTTCGTAGCAAATAGGTTTATAACTGAAATTATTCGATTCGCCGGCAGAGCACGCAGTCAGACCAACAATCATATCCATCTTAGCTTCGAAAACAGTGTAGTCGCCGGCTTTACTTTTGGGCGGTAAAACTGACAACTTCCCCTTTTCATCAATGGCCACATTCATAAACGTATTGAAAGTCGTATTGATTAGATGCTCAGGGATGCCGTAGGCAGAAAATGCTTTCGCCAGATTTCCGTGACAGCCCGGTACAGGCTCCTCGTCAGGGTAAAAATGGCGGAAAGTCGCCTTACTACACGGGGTGAGCAGAAAGTCATGGTCCTCGACGGTATCTTCAACGATTTCAAACATTTCATGGCTGTCATTAGAATATAACTTTGAGCCTTTGCCAAAATTTACGCTTTCGTTGTAGTCCAGAGAACGTCCTGATGATAAATACTCATTGTGATTACTGCTGTTAAACGCATACAAATCAGCGACCTGCTCGCCTTCAGGATCGATCACTTTCAATTTTTGTCCTGCTTTTAACTCAAAGGCGGTGCCACTTCGCGGTGCGATTTTATCCATTATTACGTTGCTCCTGATTCGTGTGAAACGGGCATTGCCAGTTTTCTTCTAACTGACGCCCACTATATTGCTTTGCTTCAGAATCACTACCATGATTATCCAGCATCGGATTATCGCCGCCACTGAAAACCGAATCTCTTTTGCGGATATGATCACGAAAGCTTTCAAACTTTCCTTCGCTACGCAACTGATCAAATTGCTGGTGAAGATTAAAGACGATAGCGGGAGAGTCGTAGCGCCGACTTTTGCGGCGACTTGCCGGGTTTAGACAGACAATGAAAAAAGCATGACCGCCCAGACTAAAGCTAAAATCAGCGTGGTCGGGATTATTACTTACGTGACTGTCCCAGTTATGTAATTGGCTATCAATGTCATAAAGCTGCTGTAGCTTGTCCCATAGCAAGCGCTCGTAGTGTCGCTCACCGTGATCCCAGGGGCCCTCGAACGTACAGACAAGCGAAGAGAACATGTCACTTTGAATGTTGAAGCTTGCGATGAAGCGATATAGCGCGTCGAGTATATCCAGATTATCCGAACTGTCCTGTAGAGGACCAAAGTGATGAAGGTGAATTTGATCTTTGTGTAGGGCTGTTTTAGCACCGATGCAGGGAAAACCTTTTTGTGCAATAAATGCTTTGAGGTTTTCTTCCTGCTGAGGAAGATAAGTTTGCATAATGTCGTCTCTGGTAACGCCAGTAAGAAAGAAGAGTGAGATACAACATTAGACTGGAAATATGCTTATTAGACCGGTGCCCGCATTGCGATTCCGGCAAACTGTGTACGGCGAAGAATAAGAACGCACTGATAAGCAAAGGCAAGTGCACATAAGGTTTCCATTGTCTGTCTCCATGGACTGGCAATTCTAAAATATATACACTGATTAAGCAGCTATTGTGCCAGTATTTATATTTGTTTATGACGCTGAAATTTAAGGGTTTTTGTTGATTTTCTATGTGAGAGGAACACAGTTTTTGAAAATGTGCGTGGGCAACGTGAAGGCATTACCCGAAAATTGACGGCTTCATTTGTCAAAGATGAACCGCCCGGGAGTGTGGGCGGTTTATCGTGAGTCATCGAAAATCAGGGCTCTACTGTTCCGGTTGTATCGGTGGGTGGTTTCTTTTTAATCGTCTTCTGCTTTTTTGAGCGCTTAAGCTCTGCCATCACTTTGAAGCTTTTGCGGCGAAAGAAAAGCAGCAATATTATCGTGTAGATAGCCGCGCCAGTGGCTACTAATGCGGCAATATTGATAAATATATTATCCAGACCATAGATATTGAATCGCTCAAGGTACAAGACAACACCATACATAATCACCGACGCCATAGAAAACATCCACGTATTGGCAAGCGCATCTTTAATTCCAATACCAAGATGCTTTTTAACCAGTGCAAACTTCAGGAATAAGGTGATGTAATTGGCGACTACCAAAGCGATGATTACGCCGTACAACCCCCATGGCACAGCCATCAGAGGCAGAGCCATATTCACCACCAGGTTGATCATGTTTAGTTTAAAAGCCTGATGCGGCATGCCACGGGAAATTAAAAGATTAGGCAGATAGTAAGCCATCACCTGAGTGGGAGCCATGATTGCCAGAATAGAGAGCAGATATGCGCTGGTTGTCCACTTATCCCCAAACACCAGCTCTACGAAGGGGTGGGCGATGGCACCCACACCAAAATAGACCGGAGAGACGAAGATTGCGGTCATGCCCACCATACGCCCAAAGGTCTGACTGAGATTATCGGTGCTTACCCGCGACAGGCCAGCAAGGGCAATTCGATTCAGCGGCTGGAACGTCAGGTTGTTGATAACCGAAAAACCCTGTCTGGCGACAGAGGCAAACGCAAACGTCGATGCACCCAGGAAAAACGCAATAATTATATTCGACGCTTTTTGCGAGAAAAAGTTAACAAACGACATCGCAATTAACGGCTTGGCAAATGTGATAATTTCCGGCAGATGTGATTTGTCGGTGACTTTCTCGGGTTTGAAATCAGAGCGCACACAAGTCAGAATTGTCGAGACCACGGCCTGAACGATTTTGCCGAAGATGATAGCCCATGCGCCATAACCGTCCAGTGCGGTGACAACTGAAACCACGCCGCCTATTAGAACTCCGACGGTATCGTATACCGCCAGCTTCTTGTTTTCGAAGTCACGTTCCAGTTTCGCTTTGTGTACCAGCCTGAAACCATTGGCAATCGGCACGATAGCCAGGGCCGCAATAAGCTGCGCAGCAAGTTCAGAATAGGTGTACCAGGCAATAGGCACAGCCACCACAAAGATAAGGCTGGCAATAGCCGCAGAAACCCCCATCAGTACCCAGAATGAGAGGCTGGCGAACTGATTATCCCAGTGTTTACGTTGAATGAGGTTCTGGCTGATGCCTACGGTGACAAATAGATTACAAAACTCAACGACCATCAAACAGATGGCAACAAGCCCGAATTCCTCAACTTCAAGGATTCGGGCCATAATAGCGTAGACGACGAAGTTAACAATCTGGGCAAAGCCATTGGCTGACAGATTGAAGAACGCGCCCGCTAAAGATTTAGCTTTTAATGACATGTACTGCGTTACTTTCCATGTTTAAAATATGTGCCGAAGACAAGCACAAAGCCTGCCTTAATTTATCAGCCCGTTGATATACGCGCCCTGTTGAGCGTTTTTCAGACTAAAATTGGGAATGTAATACGCATCATTGGCAGGAAACATAGCCTGGTCTTCACTATTGACCCAGCTTTCTGCATTTTTTGTATTCACCTCAGAAGGATACGCATAAGGCACGGCGATGGTTCCTTCCACTTTGGGCTCGCCCTTTTTTGTATTGAAAAAATAGTTGTTCACGTACCGGGTTTGTTCGAACTGCCTGGGATCATATACATTCAGTCCTACCATATTGGCGTCTTTCTGTGTGATGACGATATTATTCTGGGCGTGGGTATAAAATGTATTGTCTTCCTGAAAACGCGATGCGGCGATACCGTTTCGACCTACGGTGATAAGGTTGTGGTAAATATGGCTCTTGCCAAACGCACCAGCGAACAACCCACCCAGCTTAACAGCGGCCCATTGCTTGCCTGTTTGATCGCCCAGGTCGTGAATGTAATTGTTGAAGATAAACGACGGTCCGACCCGTGTCGGGATGGCGCTGACACCCGTATAGCTATGCGCAATGTCGTTATTGTAAACCAGCACGTTATACTGACCACCGTCTATCTCAATACTGTCATCATTGGCATATCTGAGCGTATTACCATAAATTGCCGAGTCTCTGACAAAACCCCCTAAAGGCTCACCATTTTTACGGCCTTCTATGACATCATTGAAGCGGTGCTCTGGCTTACCCTCAAATATATTGTTTCTTAGGATCACCTGACCCTTGTACGCAGGGTTGGGATGATTGGCATGTGCAAAAAAGGCATTTGGTCCTTTGGGGTGGCCATATCGCCAGTCGTTAGCCAACGCATTGGGGTCATGAATATGACAGTTTTCAACCGTGACGACACCACTTTGGCGAAGATAGATGGCAGAGTCATAGTTAATGGGCTGTGCATCCTCTAATTCATAAGCAACACCATTTTTAAGAATGTTAGCTGAGCGACCCCAATCAGAAATATCACACTCGTTTATCCAAATATGATGCGCTTTTTCTGCAAAAACACTATGGGTTCTGCCGCCTTTAACGACGATATTCTCAAAATAAATATAACTGTTATTCCCAATATCGATCGCATGCTTATTGCCGTCAGGGGCAACAATGGGAAGATTGGGATCACCCACAATCTTAGCCCAGGCACCCGGTTTGCCTTCTATGCCTAACGCTTCCAGATCCAGCGTCCCGCCGTTATAAATATCAGCAAGTTGGTAAACCTTGTCGGGATCGACAGGTGGTGTTTCAGCGCGGGTTGCCGTCTGGCGCATCAGTGTTTGCGAACTTCCGTCCGCCTGTTCCAGTCTGATTTTCAGCTCATAAGCCGTATCCGGCTGCAGATAGACTAACGGGCCGGTAAGGTGTGCGGTCACCGGCTCCCATTGCAGATCGTTTGCGCGCTGCCAGTCGCCGTTCGACGCATTGGCGCGGCGAAAATATACAGATGCTTTGGTATCTGCGGTCTGCCCGGCAATACTGACACTGAGCGATTCCATTAATGGCTCAATGGCGATACCTGCGCTATCGAAGGCCTCATCTGCATATAATTGGCTGGTAAGCACACCGGTAGAAGACGCCCAGGATTTAACCTGGTTTTCAGATAATGTGCTTTCAGCTAACAGGGCATGATAGAGCGCGTAGCGGTCAGCCGGAAAAAGTAGCATTGCAGCACGCACTAATTTCTGTGCATCACCTGTCTTCTGCTGCACCAGCGTTGTCGTGGCATCATACAACGAGCCTGTGTCCTTTAAAGCGGCAAGGATTTCAGCCGCGGCCGATGTTTCATCCGCCTGCAATTTTTGTAGCATGCGTTTGTATTGTTTGTCGTTTTTTAACGACACTACCAGTGCTTCAATGTCGCTGAGCGACATCTGCTGGGTTATCTGCTCTAGCGCTGCAGTGCCTGGTTGACCAGCCACAAATGCCTGTTGTGTTGATGTTGCTGCAAAGGTGGATGCAGCCGGGGTGGCAAGGAGTGATAAACCGATAATCAGGCGTGACAACCGTTTCGCGCGATGTAACAACATAAGCCGATACCTATAAACTGAAGCGAAAAAATGCTGCGCGTAAATGCCGCAGGAATGAAATATTAAGATACGCACAATGCCAGTGACGTCGGTGTTAAAAACGACTGCAGACTATTCTGGCAAAACATGCGTTAGGCTAGGTAAAGCAAATACTATGCAAAAGCGCGACTGGCCAATGCGTAACATGGCTGGATTGGCGATATCAGGCCTGATATTTTACTGATGTACCTAAGTCAGCAGCCCAGTATAAATCTTCACGGGCAATACGGTTGGCGCCGTCCGCAGAGAAAGAGTGCATGGCCGGGTAAGCGCTGGAGGAGGGCATTTTAAGGTGGTGGCAAAGAGCATAAAACATCAATCGACAGCGGTAACGTGATTTATCGCAATGCAGGTAAACACTGCCACCCTGTGTAAGAATTTGTCGTAATTCTGCAAGATATTTTTGCAACATAGCGACTTCTGCTTTTGAGCTGTCACGTATTTTTTCTATCGGTAGCCACACCCAACGCGTATCGAATAACTCACAGAGAGCTTTTATAGCATCGGCCTGCTCATCCGAAGTTTGCACAGTAGCGATGTGGGAAACCCCTTCGGCTTTCAGTGTTTGCATTAATGCATCATCAGGTCGTGGACCAAGACAAATCCGGCCTACACTGGTTTGAAACCAGCGCAGTGTGTTTGCAGCATTCGTGCTTTGTGTATCCTGAGAGAGTTCAGGCTGCTCCATACCGCGTTAACCCTTCAAACAACATAGTAATAAATGGAAAAATAATGACAGCTACAGCCGCCGATCACAAACATGTGCCAGATGGCGTGGGTATATTTTACCTTTTTTGCGACATAGAAGATAACCCCAATACTAAAGCAGAGGCCACCAGCAACAATAAGCCATAGACCTGCACCGGGAAGTGCCAAATACAGGGGGTAAATAATGCCTAACGCTATCCAGCCCAGCAGTAAATATGTGGCTACCGAGATCCGGGGAAACCGGTGTTGAGCAATCAGCTTAAACATCACGCCACCCAGCGCCAGTATCCAGACCAGCGCAGTCATCGTTATGCCCAGCCAGCCGCCAACAGAAACAAGCAAAAGCGGTGTATAGGTGCCGGCAATAAGCAGGTAGATGGCGCTGTGATCAAACAGCTTCAGCCAGCCTTTGGCACGCTGATGAGCAATTGCATGATATAGCGTAGAGCTCAAAAACATCAGAATGAGTGTCGTGCCATAGATAGCAGATACAGTGATGGCCAGGGGATCCTGGGCGCGCAGCAGTATAAATACCAGGCCTACAACAGCGGCGACAAGGCCGATACCGTGACTAAGGCTGTTTATCCATTCTTCTTTTGCTGAGTAAGCCGGGGAGGGTACTGACGACATTTAACAGGCACCTTTTAGCGTACAAGTGTTCACTGAATAATATACGCTATTGGATTACAATTCGATGAGTTGGACAGCAAAATTTATTTATCAGCGGAACACAGTGTTTCATCCAGCTCACTGGTAAGTTTATCCAGCAAGCCGACCAGCATTCTGGCCTCCTCATCGGTGATATTTTGTAAGTTACAGCGCATCTGATGAGGGATCGACACTGCCTCATCTTTTTTTTCTCTGCCAAACGGCGTCAGTGTCACGATACGACTGCGGCGATCGTTGTCGTTGAATGTGAAGGTAATGAAACCTTTTTTCTCAAGTTTTTTCAAAATCAGGCTCATTGCACCGCTGTCAACACGGGTATGCTCAACCAGTCTGGAAATGGTTACGGCGTCTTCTTCCCATAAACTCAGCAGGACAACATATTGTGGATAAGTTACATCCAGCTTGCTCAGCAATGGACGGTAAGCGCGATTAAATGCGTTGGACAATGTATAAAACCGATGACACAACTGATTTTTCAACGCGAGTGGATTATTCATATTTCACCTCGATGAATATTTTGCATACAAAATACTTGAACAGCAAGCCACAATTCGCTATTTTAATTTGCATGCAAACTAAATTCACAGCAGGAGATAATCATGCATAAGTTAGACAGTGTAATATACACAGGTACAGCGACCGCGACAGGAGGAAGAGACGGTACCGCTGAATCAAGCGATGGTCGTCTGAAAACAGACTTATCAGTACCTAAGGCGCTGGGCGGTGATGATGGTGCTGGCACAAACCCTGAGCAACTGTTTGCCGCTGGCTATTCTGCATGCTTTATCGGTGCACTGAAACATGTTGCCGGGGCGCAGAAGATCAAGCTGGATGATAAAATTTCGGTTAAAGGCGATGTGGCCATCGGTCCTATCGAAAAAGGCTTTGCTATTGCAGTAACACTGACCATCGATTTGGGCGATATGCCGAAAGCCGATGCTGAAAAGCTGGTAGAACAGGCCCATGAAGTGTGCCCTTACTCAAATGCTACTCGCGGTAATATTGAAGTAGATCTTAAGCTGGCGTAAGCGTTGCGCTGACTTAGTCAGCGCGAACAGTAAATCCCATACTACCAGCCAGCGAGGATAGTTCGTGAATGCTTTCATCCGGCAATGAAAGTTCAATCATCACATGCTGCTGGTAGTCTGTTTGTAAAATTTCTCCGTGGTGTTGCTCAACAAAGTGACGCACAAACTGCTCATGCCGAAAGTCGGTTTCCACCATCAATTTGGTTTGTTTAACTAATTGCCGGGTGGGTAGCGATTCCAGCGTCATTTGCGCAGAAGCTGAATAGGCTCTGACCAGCCCACCGGCACCTAACTTGATCCCGCCGAAATAGCGCACCACGACAATAACAATGTCACCAACATTATTATGCTGCAACACGTTTAAAATCGGCTTTCCCGCCGTACCACTGGGCTCGCCATCATCGTTCATTGCTACACTGACAGGCGCAGCGGGGGGGCCGAGTAAATAGGCCCAGCAATGATGTCTGGCATCCGGATACTGCTGCCTTAGTAACGCAAGAAAATCCATAGCTTGCTCACGGCTGGATGCCGCAGCTGCATAACCAATGAACTGGCTTTTTTTTACTTCATACCGCGTATGATGAGTTGATTCTGGAATTAGGTAAGGCATAGCGGCTAATTATACCGTTCAACAGCGCTGGACGCACGTAAGGTTAGGCAATCATTTTTCACGAAATGCGTAGACCGTATCCTGCGCTACAGTTTGTAAGAATGCAGCCATGTCAGCCGGTAAGCCTGCACGATACTGACTTTGCGAGGCAGGCTGGTCAAACAACCATTGATAAACCACACATGCTGCCAGATAAGTTCCGGCCAGGTTGGGATGCTTATTATCACTGTACAGGTTGAGCGTGGGACGGCGGGCAAGTGCCAGCGCAAACGCCGGGCCTGCAGGTATGGCGTCACTGTTCAGATGGCGGCTTGCTTTCATATAGGCGTTTTTTAGCTTCTCAAACATGGCGGGTCTACCCCGGTAGGCCCAGGTAATCAAAAGATGCGTTTTGGCACCTTTTTCAGATGCCATTGTTTTGAGGGCTTTCGCAGCATCTACAAATCGTTGGTAATCAGTTAAAGGCTCATTGCTGTAACCCTGAATGATCACGTGATCCCATTCCAGCATGTCGATAATGTCGGGCGTATTTCGCTGAGCCAGGTGCCCTTTGAGGGTCTCACCGCCAAATGCATTACGAAACGCCAGAGGGTTTGAACTTTGCTTTGCATAGCGCGCAAGCTGACTGACGTGGTGATCGATGCCACCGTTAAAAAAGGTAAAGCTGTTTCCAATAAATAAAAGTTTTTCGGTTTTCTCAGAAGCCTGTGCACATACCGATAGTGTGAAAAACAACAGGAAGACAAGTAGATGGCGCATAATGATGATATCCGTATAAACAGTTTCTTACTGTAACCAAATACCTACCAAAGAAAAAGCCGCTCAAAAGAGCGGCCTTTATATGCTTATGACCTGTTACGATTTAAGGTCAAAACGGTCGTTGGTCATGACCTTTGTCCACGCATTGACAAAATCATCAACAAACTTTTGCTTCGCATTATCTGAAGCGTAAACCTCAGCTATTGCACGCAGCTCTGAGTTTGACCCGAAAATCAGATCCACCGGTGTTGCTGTCCATTTTTGCTCGCCGGACTTACGATCCTTACCAACATAAAGGGTTTCATCGTCCGACGACTTTTCCCACTGTGTTGACATATCCAGCAGGTTTACAAAAAACGCATTGTTAAGCTGTCCGGGAGTCGTGGTCAGTACACCATGCTGCACCTCGCCATGATTTGCATTTAAGCTGCGCATGCCGCCAAGCAGTACTGTCATTTCCGGCACCGTTAGTGACAACAGGTCAGCGCGTTCTACCATCATTTCAGCCGGTGATTTCCATGCGTCGTCAGAATAATAATTTCTGAATGCATCAGCTTTAGGCTCAAGATATGCAAACGATTCCTGATCGGTCATTGCGGCTGTTGCATCAGCGCGCCCTGGCTTGAATGGCACAGTTACATCATAACCGGCATCTTTCGCCGCTTTTTCAACGGCCGCAGCACCTGCCAGAACAATCGTGTCAGCCAGTGAAATCTGCGTGCCAGATGCCTTGTCATTGAAGTTCTTCTGAACCTTTTCCAGCTCGGCCAGCACCTTGCTCAGCTCATCCGGGTTATTGACCGGCCAGCTGTTTTGAGGTGCCAGTCTTACCCGTGCACCGTTGGCGCCACCGCGCATGTCGGTATCACGGTAACTGGCAGCAGATGCCCAGGCTGTTCTTACCAGCTCCGGAACCGTCAGGCCGGTATCCAGAATTTGCTGTTTAAGCTGAGAAATCTGCGAATCATTGACCAGCGTATAATCGACATCAGGGATAGGGTCCTGCCACTTAAGTACTTCATCAGGAACCTCATCGCCCAGATAGCGTGCACGGGGACCCAAGTCGCGATGGTTTAGCTTAAACCACGCCTTAGCAAAGGCTTTCTCAAACTCTTCAGGGTTGTCTTTAAAGCGCAGCGCAATTTTTCTGAACGCCGGATCCTCTTTTATGGCCAGGTCAGTGGTAAACATAATTGGCGCATGGCGCTTAGCTTTGTCGTGCGCATCAGGCACCATGTTCGCAGCAGATTCAGATTTAGGGATCCACTGTGTGGCACCTGCCGGGCTCTTGGTTTGTTTCCATTCAAACCCAAAAAGGTTTTCCAGATAGTTGGTTGTCCACTTGGTAGGGGTAACTGTCCAGGCGCCTTCAAGGCCACTGGTCATGGTATCTTCTGCATTACCTTTACCGCATTTATTCTTCCAGCCGAATCCTTGCTCTTCAACACCAGCGGCGGCAGGTTCTTTGTCCAGACAATCTGCCTTTTTAGCACCGTGGGCCTTACCAAAAGTATGACCGCCAGCAATCAGCGCAACGATTTCTTCATCATCCATTGCCATTCTTCCAAACGACATACGGATATCATTGGCTGCCGCTATCGGGTCGGGCTTGCCGTGCGGACCTTCCGGATTGACATAAATCAGCCCCATTTCAACTGCTGCGAGTGGACCTTTAAGCTTACCTTTTTTATCACGACGCTCGTCGGTTAAAAATTTGCTTTCCGGCCCCCAGTACACCAGATCAGGCTCCCAGTCATCAACACGGCCGCCGGCATACCCGAAGGTTTTAAAGCCCATGTCTTCAAGAGCCACGTTTCCGGTTAGCGCCATCAGGTCGGCCCAGGAAATACTGCGACCGTATTTTTGCTTGATCGGCCACAAAAGGCGTCGGGCTTTATCGAGGTTAGCGTTATCCGGCCAGCTATTGAGCGGATCAAAACGTTGCTGGCCACCGCCGGCACCGCCGCGACCATCATGAACCCGATAGGTACCTGCAGCGTGCCAGGCCATTCGAATGAAAAACGGACCATAATGGCCGTAGTCTGCGGGCCACCAGTCCTGAGATTCGGTCAGTACAGCGCGTATATCCTTTTTCACCGCTTGCAAATCGAGCTGATTAAAGGCTTCCGCGTAATTAAAATCTTCACCGTAGGGATTGGATTCAGGGCCATGGGCGCGGAGCGGCCCAAGGTTAAGTTGCTCGGGCCACCAAAAGGCATTACTTTTTACTTCCTTAGACTGCATTTGCTGTTCGGTGGCTATTGCTACCGGTGAAAGGGCAATAGAGACCGCGGCGGCCACGGTCAATGCGCGCTTTAACATAGTTTTATCCTCTTTATGCTACTTCATTAACATGTTTATGCTTATTAAGCATCGTAGAAAAAGCAGGAAAAAGGAAATAAGGAAATTAGATTATGTTAATCGGATTTTTAGAGAAAAATCAGAGAAGTGGAAAGCGAGCACTTGGAGCATGATCAACGCTTCTCTTTTATTTCTTTAAGTAACGCATCTATAGCCTGGCGTCGACCTTTATCAGCAAGGGGGCGCTCAGTACGGGGAGGAGCCTGTTGCGCTTTTGTCAGATAGTCGTAGGCGCGGCTGTATTCACCCTCGTCCACCAGAAACTCAGCATAAAAATAGTTAGCATCCATTCCTTCCGGACTCACTTTTAGCGCTCGCTTAAACAGCGACTCTGCCTCATCATCGTCACCAAAGCTGACCGGCCAGCCCGGGACTTTATGGTACAGGGCACCAAGACTAAATAGCGCTGCACCATCGAGTACCGCCGGATCAATCGCTATAGCTTTCTCAAAATTTTCTTTTGCATCCTCAGCATAATCAAGCGCACCAAGACCGCCCTTAGCCCGCGCCGCACTGGCTTGTGATATACCCAGCCAGGTCAGTGCAGCAGCGTCATCCGGGGATGCTGACACAAGCTCGCGAGCGTTTTCAACCAGAGACTCGAATTGGGTAAGCTGCTGGTCGGCATCATCGGTCTGATAGTTGATTGCTGCCCAGGTATGTTGGACGTCTAAAAGCGTTGGTGACTGAGCAAGCGCAGAAACCGAAAAGGACATTGCGGCCGTAAGCACCGCTGTTCGTAAAAGTTGCATAAATACTCCGTAGTTGTAACTGCAAATTATACGTCAATTACATCAACGGCTTAACCATCTTTTGACAGATATCTGCACGTTAGTACAGGTGAAGTTAACCTTTCATATTAATAGAATAATGAGGTGTCAACGCAGTTTGCGAATGGTCAGTTCGTAATATTGTGGTTCCTGGCATTTCTTCTTCAGCCTGCTTAATTAAGCGGGCTTTTTTCATTATCCCCAGGCGCGAATTCATTTGATAAAACGATACTTTGGCCAGTATTTCTATGGCACTAACTCAATACAATGACTGTGTCTGACCAAAGCAGAGATTCAAAATTAAGCCAATATTTTTAACGCTGGAAGAAGCTTAAGCTTGAAAGAGATGAGCATGGCTGAAATCGAAAGTGTAGCTGGCGGCGGTGTTGCAGAGTGGGATGAAACCCACACTATTGTTTAGGTGGAGTTATGCTAAAAAAAGTAGGTTTTTCAATATCGATATCAGTCATTTGTACAATACTTCTGATGTTCCTAGGGGTCATAGCACCTTCACACGTTTTAATAACATCAGTGCTTATGTCGTTCGCATGTTTGTTTTACGGCGTCGTTATTAACAAAGCAACTGTCCTTTGTGTAGTTAAATAGCGCTTGTGCATCACGGGTAAGCCGATTCCTTATTTAAAGCGCGGGTACGCTTTCAACCAAAAACGTAAATTATGTGAGAAATCGTGGTGTCTAAAACTGCAGCTTTCGATATTACCGTCATCTTATCTGCACTAACCTGTCTTTTCGTCGCAGTGTTAGACAGGGTAAAGGCAGGCGTTGCTATCTCATCAAACCCCTGGTTTATCAGTGCGATGGTAATTATCTTTTTAGGTTACCTGATAAGAAAAAAGCAGATTGAATGGTGATTTGTCTGCTGGCTGGTGGACAAAAAATTAAAGAAGCCAGGCTAACCTGGAGATGAAAATAATACAGTTGTCGTTATTTAAAAAAGTACTGCTAGGCAGCGTATTAGTATTCACATTTTGCGTGTTACTAAACCAGTTAATTATTTTAGGCGCTTTTATTGTTTCAATAACGCCAACAACGATTCGACAGTCACTGAGCAACGGGAAAGAGCGTCGTTACCGGTATATCGACTATCTGGCTGGTGGCTGCTCACTCACCCCACGGTACTCTTTCCCCTGATTTTTTTATTCTTTTTCAAATCAGCTAACGGCTTAATTTAAGCCGCCGAATGCGCCAGAAACTCCTCGTAGGTACCTTCAAAGTTATTAAGCTTTTTATCTTTTATCTCAATAACCTGTGTTGCCAGCGACGAGACAAACTCGCGGTCGTGACTGACAAATATGACGGTGCCATCAAAATTCAACAGAGCGTGGTTGAGTGCCTCAATAGATTCCATGTCCAGGTGGTTGGTGGGCTCATCCATCACCAGTACATTGATATCCTGCAACATGAGCTTGCCAAATAACAGGCGATTCTTTTCACCACCTGAGCACACATTGACCTTTTTGTTAAAATCATCGGATGAAAATAACAAGCGTCCCAGCATACCTTTGACCTGTAAGTCATCATGCTTTGGACCTCGCCACTGTGACATCCACTCAAACAATGTCAGGTCACTGGAAAAGTCTTTGGTGCTATCCTGAGGGATGTAACCTACGGACGCATTTTCTGCCCATTTCACTACACCTTCGTTCGCTTCAAGGTCATCAATAAGACATTTAAGTAATGTGGTTTTGCCGGCGCCGTTTTCGCCAATGATAGCAAGCCGAGAGCCAGCTTCCAGTAGCAGATTACCATTATTGAAAAGCGGCAGATCTTTATATCCGTGACCCAGCTCCTCCAGCGTTATCGCAAGACGGTGCAGTTTTTTATGCTGCTTAAACTGGATGAAGGGTTTACGGCGGCTCGACGCCTTGATGTCGGCCAGTTCTATTTTTTCCAGTCGACGAGCACGGGAAGTGGCTTGTTTTGCCTTTGAAGCGTTTGCAGAAAAGCGCGCCACAAAGCTTTGCAGTTCCTCTATCTCGGCCGACTTTTTGGCATTTTCCTGATGTAATTGCTCCTGGGCTAATGCAGCTGCCTCGGCAAATGCATCATAGTTGCCCGGGTAAATTCGCAGCTCGCCATAGTCGATATCGGCCATGTGAGTACACACAGAGTTCAGAAAGTGTCTGTCATGCGAGATAATGATCATGGTGGATTTACGTTTGGTTAGCTCTTCTGCCAGCCAGTGAATGGTATATATGTCGAGGTTGTTCGTCGGCTCGTCGAGTAGCAAAATATCAGGATCGGCGAACAACGCTTGCGCCAGCAGTACACGCACTTTTTTACCAGGTGCCACTTCCTTCATTAAACCGAAATGATACGTTTCCTCTATGCCTGCGGCACTAAGAATATCACCCGCTCTGGCCTCTGCGGTATACCCATCCATCTCGGCAAAGCGAGTCTCAAGATCAGCTACGCGCATACCGTCTTCTTCGCTCATCTCTGGCTTACTATAAATTTCATCCCGTTCCTGTTTAACGTCCCACAGTTCGCGATCACCCATAATGACCGTATCCACTACGCTCATTTCTTCAAAAGCAAACTGGTCCTGGCTCAGCACGCCTAACTTTGTTCCCGGTGCCATTGACACATTACCTGCTGAAGGTGTCAGCTTGCCGCTTAAAATTTTCATTAGCGTGGACTTACCGCAGCCATTGGCGCCGATTAGGCCATAGCGGTTTCCATTACCAAATTTAGCGGAGATGTTTTCAAATAATGGCTCAGAGCCAAACTGCATTGTGATATTGGCGGTAGTAATCAAATCAGGTGTCCAGCGGGTAAATAGAATGAAGAATAGATGGCTTCGCTTTGGAAGCTGCGGGCGCGCAATATAAAGAATCATGGCCACAGTGTCGAGGAAATTTTGACCTTTTTGCATATTGACCGGCGCATAGTGGTCGGTAAAGGCAGGCTGTTTGGCAGGGTGGTAATACGATGACGCAATGCTTACCATGAACATATGATTGTATTGGCAGGCAGGGGCGATGGCGAAACCCAATAAAAAAGGTCCTCGGCGCACTGTTCAAATATCCTGTTTACAGTGTAAAGCACCGATATTTAAGTACCGCAAGGGCGGTAAAGGCGCGCTGGTAAAGTGTTTTACCGAACGTATTGTTGAAGACTATACCAACACCGCCTGCATATGCCCGGGCTGCGGTCAGCAATTTGCGCGCGAAACCATGATTCGGGGCGCTCCTGCGCTGAAAATCGTCGGCGGCAAAGTGCATATGAAGTAGAGTAAAGTACATGTTCAGGACAAAATATGCCGGTAACCGCACAACAGAAAAAACGTTATTCGCAGCTATTACAAAAATGTGATGCTGTTATTCACCGCAGCCATCAGGCAAGCATCAAAGAAGAATTGCAGCGTCTGAGTGACTACGTACACCCAGATGACGCCCGGGATAGTTATGGCTATGGCGGTGTAGTGCATCAGTTTGAAACTCAACTCGCTGAATTGTTCAGCAAACCTGCTGCACTGTTTCTACCTACCGGCACCCTGGCACAAAATGTCGCTGTGAAGTGTTACAGCGAAACTGTCAACCGGCAATCTGTTGCGCTACATCCCACCTCGCATCTGATACTTCACGAACATAATGCAATTGAAACGTTGTGGCACTTGAAGGTAAAAATGGCAGGGCAGCCTGATATCATTCTTCGGGCAGAAGATATTACTCACCTGGATGCTACTGACATTTGTGCGCTTATCATCGAAACCCCCATGCGTGAGCTGGGCGGCGTCATGCCTGACTGGGACACGCTGGTTGCTATCCGGCAGTGGTGTGATGAAAATCAGGTGGCAATGCATATGGACGGGGCCCGGATCTGGCAAACCACTTCGTTTTACCAGCGTAGCCTGCAACAGATTGCCGGGATTTTCGATAGCGTCTATGTCAGCTTTTATAAAGACTTAAACGGTATTGCAGGTGCTGCATTACTGGGTGAAACATCTCTTATCGAGGATGCCCGAATTTGGGCAAGAAGGGCGGGTGGAAATCCTATTACGTTATACCCTGAGGTCCTTGCAGCGCAGTACGGGCTGGAAAGGCTCACAGATAAGATGCCCGAATTCATCAGCTATACGAAAACGCTGGCACAGGAATTGGTAAGTGCTGGCTTTACGACTGTCCCCGGCGCCGTGCAGGCCGCCATGTTTCATCTGAAACTAAACGAAGGCAGTCAGGTTCTTGCCGACAAAATTCTGGACTATGCGGCGCGTACCGGCGTCATGGTGTTGCCACTACCGCGTAGCGGCACTGAACGGTATTGTATTAGTGAAATCAGCATTGGTGATCAGGCTGTCAAACATCCGCCCGGTTTCTGGGTTGAACATCTCATAGCTTGTATAGCTAATTAATACTGCACAGCAGATAGTCGGGCAAAGCATCTGAGCATAGCTTTACGTCGTATCAGCTCATGTTTATGAAATGTTAAAAAGGTGAATCTTTTTCAGATACATGAAATGATAGCGCTTACAAAACGTAAGTCTAAGGAATGAAATGTTGAATTCTAAAATGTTGCTGGCAGGCGTTTGCGCGCTGTTAATAGCAGGGTGTACACATCCAGACGCGGTAGCGCAATCTGAAACATCAGCGCCGACTCAGTCCGTCATCAAAACCTCGTTAGCTCAAACAGATAATGGCTACACAATACTAAGAGACGGCGACCCCTATTTCATCAAAGGGGCCGGTGGCCGAACCCGTTTGGCGCTTCTTGCCGATAGCGGCGCAAATTCATTGCGTACCTGGGATACGGATAATGCAAAAGCGATTCTGGATGAGGCGCACAAACACGGCCTTTCCGTTATGCTGGGGTTGCGATTAGGTCATGAACGACACGGCTTTGATTATGGCGATAAAGACGCTGTTGCCAAGCAAAAAGCAGCGGTGCGCGAGCAGGTTTTAAAATATAAAGATCACCCGGCATTGCTCGCCTGGGGGATTGGCAATGAAGTCGATCTGTTTTATACCAACAAAGATGTGTGGTTTGCGGTACAGGATATTGCCGCCATGATAAAAGAGCTGGATCCTAACCATCTTATTACGACCGTTACAGCTGGCATTGATAAGGAAAAGCTGGAGCTGGTTTTAACCCGCGTACCGGATATTGATTATCTGAGTATCAACATCTACGGCGGTCTGGAGTCGTTGCCTCAGGATCTGTTGGATATGGGGTATGATGGCCCTTATGTGGTGACTGAGTGGGGCCCGACCGGTCACTGGCAGGTAGACCGTACCGACTGGGATGTACCCATTGAGCAGACCAGCACCCAAAAAGCCGCTTCCTACCGGAGCCGGTATGCAGGCGGCATCAAAGACGCACCAGGCCGTGCGCTGGGCTCCTATGCATTTTTATGGGGACAGAAGCAGGAAACAACCCCGACCTGGTATGGCGTATTTACTGAAGCCGGCTACCCCAATGAAGTGGTGGATTCGCTGTACTATAACTGGAATGGTGAGTGGCCTGAGGTAAGAGCACCGTCAATTCTGAACTTTACGATTAACGGTAAACAAGCCGTTGATAGTATCCATGTTCAGGCCGGTGAATCGATGACGGCCGAACTGAAACTGAAAGAACATCAGGATGATGGCACAACTATTCGCTGGGAAGTATTACCAGAAAGTACGGATATCAAGGCCGGTGGCGATCCGGAAGCCAGACCTAAACCGGTGGAAGGGTTGTTTGTAAAAGATAATGATGGAACGCTTACCCTTACAGCACCCACCACACCGGGCGGATATCGTTTATTTGCTTATGCGCTCAGCGGCAGTGGAAAAGTCGCTACTGCAAATATCCCGTTTTTCGTGGATGGGAAGTAGTTTGTAAAAGCAATTAAGAAAGGGTGAGTGGCCAGTATTGCCACTCACTATGCCAGCGATATTGATTAAGCGCTTTTTCGATTCAGCCCGTTTAGCAGATTAATACTGTATCAGCTAATCCTCGCGTTTTCAGTGGGATCAGAATCGAGCAAGTGTATGAGCCAATCAAAAGATATTCACCTCTATACTGCTTCCACCATGAATGGCTGGAAGCCTGTCGTATTTTTGGAAGAAGCGGGAATTGAATACGATGTAACCCACATCGATTTTTCACAGAAAGAACAAAAATCGGAAGACTATCTTAAGCTCAATCCCAACGGAAGAATTCCCACTATTGTGGATCGCTCGAACAATGACTTTGTGGTATTCGAGTCAGGCGCGATCCTTTGGTATCTGGCTGAAAAATACGACAGGTTTTTACCTCAGAGCGCTGAGGGCCGTTCAGAAACCCTGCAATGGCTGATGTTTCAGATGGCCGGCGTTGGGCCGATGATGGGGCAAGCCATGTATTTTCAACGCATCGCCGCTAAAAATGGTAATGAGGATCCGTTCGCCATTAAGCGCTACGTTGATGAAAGCCGGCGTTTACTGGAAGTTCTGAATACCCGCCTGACTGCGCGAACCTATTTAGTCGACGAGCAATACACTATTGCTGACATGGCTACCTACACCTGGGCCCGAGCTTATTACTGGGCAAAGGTAAGCGTGGCCGGTTTGCCTCACTTACAAAAATGGTTTGAGCGTATTGATGCTCGCCCGGCTACGCAAAGGGCGCTGGAAATTCCGGAACCATACTGGGCATTTTTCGAAAAAAGGAGATGTTAAAAGCCAGGAAGACCAGAATGCAGCAAGGTTCAAAGATAATGATTAGCGGACAGTGTAAGTCGCAACCGGTTTGATGGCTTAACAGATCATTACTTCAGCAGCGAAACCTTTGAGGTTGGTTTCAATTCGTGCCTATTATAAGCACTACCCATTGAAGCCCTTGGTAAGAAGGTATCACCTGCTATGCGAAGTATCCTGACGTCTTTGTTATTGTTTCTTTCATTGCCCGTGCTGGCTACAGAAATTGCCAGCATGAAAGAGCGGGCACAAATCGTTGATAACATATTAGAGCAGCGGTTTGATAATGTTTTGCCTCATCTTATGAACCGGACGGGTATCGACATGTGGGTAATCATGTCGCGTGAATACAACGAAGACCCGGTATTAAAAACCATGCTGCCTTCCACCTGGCTCTCTGCACGCAGGCATACCATGCTGGTTATTTATAATCCCGGCAAGAATCAACCACTGGAAAAACTGGCAGTAGCACGATACGCGATGGGCGACACGTTCGAAAAGGCGTGGGATAAAGACGCACAGCCTGACCAATGGGCGGCACTGGCAGAGATTATTAAATCTCGTGATCCTGACCGAATCGGTATCAATGTTTCAAAGTCATTTGCGCTGGCAGATGGTATGAGTAGTACCGAAAAAGCACAGTTCATGGCGGCCCTGCCTGACAAGCTGCATTCACGTGTCGTATCTGCAGAAAAGCTGGCCATCGCGTGGCTGGAGACACGCAGTGAGCTGGAAATGACCTATTACCCTCAATTAGCTGAAATTGGTCATCAACTTATTGCCAAAGCTTTTTCTAATGCAGTGGTTACGCCAGGTGAAACGCGTACAGATGATGTCGTTTGGTGGCTGCGGGACCAAAGTAAAGCCATGGGGCTTAAAAACTGGTTTCATCCTACCGTGTCGATTCAGCGCGCTGGGAAGGGGCAGGATGAACGTGACTTCAGTCAACGGCCTGAGGAAAATGTCATACGGCCCGGTGACTTGTTACACGTTGATTTTGGCATTACCTACCTACGATTAAATACAGATCAGCAACAACACGCGTACGTATTAAGACCTG
The DNA here is from genome assembly GCF_014750655.1 of Salinimonas profundi. GTDB lineage: Bacteria > Pseudomonadota > Gammaproteobacteria > Enterobacterales > Alteromonadaceae > Alteromonas > Alteromonas profundi_A. The sequence continues at coordinate 566,315 of NZ_JABBXD010000002.1, read as the reverse complement.
GCGAAACAGAGCCACCGGCAGGGCTGGTAAAGGCGCTTGGCGTGGGGAACCAGCTTCAGAACATACTCACCGACAACTTTAAGCTGGGCAGAAGTGGAAACGAGGTCCTGCGTAAATCCAGACAACAGGCGGTTCAGGCCGGCATTTCACCGTCTATTTATACGCACCCTCTGGGTTTTCACGGCCACGCTGCCGGTCCTACCATTGGTATGTGGGATGCGCAGGAAGGTCTGCCCGTGGTAGGAGACTACCCGCTCTATCCAAATACGGCGTATTCCATCGAACTCAACGCCACTACTTACGTGCCTGAATGGGATAAAAAGATTCGCATCATGTTAGAAGAAGATGCATTTTTTGACGGTAAACAGGTTCGTTATCTGGATGGCAGACAGCGAAAGTTTCACCTTATATCGTCTGACTAACCAGGCGTAATTTAGCGTAGCGGAATGCCTAGCCGGTAAACCGTTATTTGCATTCATAACCTTTTGTAGACACGGCGCTAACCCTACCTTTGCCACAATGTGCCAATGCAAGCTTGGCATTGTTTTGCACCTGTTGCGCGGTAGCCGACAGGGGCGCATCGGTACTGGAAGCATGCTCCTTCGTTACGTTGGATGAGCATGCGGTCAGCATCGAAACGCACAGGCAAGCTAATAGTTTTTTGGTGCTGATCATCGCTTTATCCTCACTGAAAAGTCAGGCTGACACATCCATGTCAGCCTGTAATTTATTTACACTCAAAACCGGACGTAGACACGCTTTTTACGTTACCGGCACCACACGTATCTACCGCTATTTTGGCGTTTTCTTTTACTGAATTGCCGCCCGTTACCTTGCTCAGGTGTTCTTGTTTTAGTGTTTCCATACTTAATTTCCTTTTAATCATCGTTGTACCAGTTGCTAATGCCTCGGACTAACTACAAGACTAAATGGTTTAGAAAAAAAGCGAACTGTACAAAATAACCGTTTTCCCAGATACGTGATTTGTCATTATCGCTATTTTGCTGTTTCAGATTCACAGTGGGCGTTTTCACTGACTTTCTGGATATAGCCTTGTCTATAACGTTTTCGCCACACGAACTCGAAGGGGCCGTGAGAGAAATTTTTCACAATAGCGCGCGCAAGATAGATCTGAAAAATGGTAAAGAGCAGAGCGAAGGCCATCAGGTCTATTCGGGTTATGTACAGCTCAAAGTCGGGCCACACCGCCGGCAGTAACAGGCGAAATAACAGCGCCATGCTGATAGATTGAATGAGATAGAGTGACAAGGCTACCTGCCCGCAATAACAGAGGGCTCTGAACAAACGACTGTCATTATTGGCGTGTTTAATTAAAAAGTCGGCATAAAGTGGTGAGATGAAAATAGCGCACAAACCAAAAAGCGCCGAGGATATTTCTTCATCAACGCCAGGAAGTGAGAAACGCAGAGCGATACAAACAAGCGTGGTTATTATCGCGCCAGCTAGAAGCTTTTGTTGTGTACTTTTACCAAAGCCTGTAGAGAAAAAACGTGTTCGATACAGCCATGCTCCCAGCCCCATTAACCCAAGCACCAACCACAGTGTGTTAAGAAAAGAAAGCAACAGCATGCCCAACGCAATGCCACTTTGAACGGCCACCTGGATAAGATACCCGTCCTGCCAGATTGATAGCATGTCCGTATATTCCTGGGAACCTCGCGTAATCGGTTCCGTATTCCCAAAAAGTAGAGTGAGCAGGTTAACTATCACCATCAGGAGCGCGCCTAAAATAATGAGGAAGCGGCTTTTTTTAAACAGGCTTTCATTGTCCAGGTGCAAATAGTTTATAAACATAATGCCGGAGATTGCATACAGCATGAGTATGTCGCCGCCAAAAATAAATACAGCGTGAGCCAAGCCAAAAACGAATAACCAGTTCAATCTGGTCTGTAAGAATGTTTTTACCCGAACCGATTGCCTCTGCCCATTTTCGTAAAGTATGGCCATACCCGCCCCAAACAAAATGCAAAACAGGGTTCGGAATTTCCCGTCGGCAAAGATAAGCTGAACAAGAGAGATTATGCTGTCACTCACCAATGCATTATCAAATGGCACATACCCAGTGAGGATGTTCATATGATGTGCAATGTTCATAAAAAGAATACCGAGAACGGCGAAACCACGAATAGCATCGAGCGACTGTATACGCATGCAAATCCTTTTTGTGCGCAGTGTAAGCGGGCTTATAAGACTACAATGTTTAACCGAAAAGGGATATGCAAGATTGCTGGTGGCAGTGTAATAGCGCATCTTTTTTTACCCAGCCTGGGTCGCAGCCAGCTCGGCATTACCAGTAATGATAACAGATTCTGAATAGATACAGGTTATTGTGAGCTTTCATTTAATATAATGCAGGTTCAGGAGAATAAAATATGAAAAAAGCAGAAATGATAAAGTTTTACAAAGAGCGCTTTCCCGCACGGAATGCCGGTGGAGGGGGCTGTTTTTTACATTCAAAGATGATGAGGAGGGCTATCTCAAAGTTGATCTAGCTATTGGCTGTCCTCCAGACAATCAAAACGTAGGTGCATCAGCAGTGATGAATCCTCGCTAGTTTATTGATATCGCTAAACAGATATTTGGAAGGATGGGTGGATATATGTTTACCACGGGTAATGGGAATAACCGTATCTGTCCTGACGAGCCTTTAAATGAAACGCATTTAGACGCAATCACACAGCAAACTTTCGATTGGTTTTATGATTGTTTGAGCGAAGAAAAAATGGTGCCGCTGTTAAAACGTCATTATGAAATATACGAGCGCCCCGGTGGTTGGCAGTTTATCCATATCGTCTGCTGCGTAGTAAAAGGGGATGTTGAAAGGCTGCAATCTTACCTGGATGCATTCAAAGCTGGTGACAGGATGGAATTTATCCCGCTTATCAAGCAGGAATTTTTTGAAAAAGCTATCCCCATTGCCAAAGCGTATCGCGCTGGAACACTGACACTCCCTGTGCAGTTTTAAAAAAATTCGTTATACCTCCCCGTGGCAACATCAATGAAAATGCTACCACCAATTTATAACATCAGGATTTTACGAGCATTATTCTCATTGCTTTCACGCCTCTAAATTCCCCGCGATGATAATCGTCATACGCAATGCTTTTTTATTATAAGCGCGATGTTCAGAGAGCCCTATGCGTGCCGATACCGGGAAGATGTGAACGCCGTTACCTTTTGGTAGGCACACGTTTCGCCTGTTGGATTTCTGCAAGGTCCTGTTGTCCGTCAGCCTGTATATTTGCCGTTGTTGTGGTTACTCATGAAAAAAAATTCGTCACTCGCCTTCAAGCTCATCGTTGTGGTAGGTCTATTATTTGTTCTGCTGGCAGCTTTGTTTATTACTGTCAGTTATGTGCTGTTAAATGAGGCTGAGCGTGACATCAATGCACATGTAAGCGAGCAGTTTAAAGCACAGATCGCGTCAACAGTTTCCGCCAAAGCTGCGCGCTATGCCGCCCAGACGCAGGCGATGATTGACGCTGCTCACCAGCTTCCCAATACGCTGGCTGCGCAACTGGCTGCCAGTATAGAGGCCAGCGACGATCAGTCAATTTCGCGCGATCAGGCACAGCGCGCTGTTAAAAGCATACTGGCTACCGGGGTAACCTCAAGTATGTATGCACAGTTTGAGACCAACCTTTTTGATGGTCGGGCCGCGGACTATCGCGCCGGGCAAAGTCATTCGGTTCCGGGTACCGGCAGCTTCGAGGTGTACTTTATCCGTAATGCTGATGGCAGCGTCAGCCAGGTGCCAATCGATGATGCCAGCATGAAACACGACTCGACACTGGATGAGTTTGGCTTTCGCGCCGCAGAATGGTATCTGTGCAATCAGGAGCAAATGAAACCGTGTATCTCTAATCCTTATCAATACGAAATACGGGAGGGATACTCAGAGCTGATGACCAGCCTAACTGTACCTGTGATTGCCAACGACCGCTTTCGCGGTGTGGTGGGTGTCGATCTGAACCTGCCTGTTTTGCAACAGCGAGCCGATGCGCTGAAAGCATCGCTGTACGATGGGCAGGCCGAAGTCTATCTGGTCAGTCAAAACGGCATGACGGTCGCGGCCACTAATGCAGCTGATAAGCTGGCACGACCGTTTAGTGAGGTGTTTGCTCGCGATCAAAGTGAACAGATTCTGGCCGTTTCCGGCCAACCTGAATCTGTACTGATTGACGGTATGATGTATGTTACCCGTCCGGTAAATTTAACTTTATCCGATGCACAGTGGCAGTTAGTGGTCGGCGTTGACGTAAGCGCTGCCCTGGAGCCTGTTCGCACCGTCAATGAGCTCATATCCTCAGCTATCGATGCATTGTTAAGTACACAGTTAATGGTGGCATTGCTGGCTACGCTGGCAGCGGTTGCGCTGATTTACGTGTTTACCCGCAGTATAATCGAGCCGGTCAGGCAGGTTGCTGAACGCATGGAGGAACTGGCGGGCCAGGGTGGTGACCTCACTCAAGATATCCATATCAACTCGCACAAAGAACTGATTCAGCTGAGCCAGGCTTTTAACCTGTTTAAAGAAAAAGTGCGGGATCTGTTGGAGCAGGCCAAGGGATCGTGCGACCAGGTGCTTAGTCATAGCGAAAAAACCCAGTCTCATGCAAAACATACGAATGATCAGATTCAGGTTCAGCAATCAGAGATTGATAGTGTCGTTACCGCCATAACTGAAATGTCGCAAACTGCTCAGGATGTAGCGCGCACTGCGGCTGAAGCGGCAGATAATGCTGACAACGCTAATGATTCGGTTAAACACACTGAAGAAGAAATTGCCCGCTCGACAAAGACGGTGGCCGCGTTGTCTGAAGAAATGCATACAGCCTCCACCGCCGTTATTGCAGTGGTAGAACGCAGCGCAGACATTAAAAAGATATTGGATGTGATAGACGCTATTGCTGAGCAAACCAATTTACTGGCACTAAATGCCGCCATTGAGGCTGCGCGGGCCGGGGATAATGGTCGCGGGTTTAGCGTAGTTGCTGATGAGGTTCGTTCACTGGCTTCGAAAACTGCCGATTCTGTCGGCGAGATAGGCAAGGTCATAACCGGGTTACAGTCTGAGGTAGACAAAACCGTGGCGATTATCAAACGCGGTAATGACAAAGCAGAAGACGCGTCAAAAAGCTCACAGTCAGCGCTTCAAAAAATGCAGCTCACCGTGACGCAAATTGATGAAATTAGCCAGCGGATGACACAAATGGCGGCGGCTGCAGAAGAGCAAAGCCAGGTCAGCGAAGAGCTTAATCGCAATATGGTTGTAATCGGCAATGCCAGTTCCGAGGTTGCTAATCATTCTCATGCCTCAGAGCAAAGCTCCGTGCAAATTTTCAGCTCGGTGAGAACGTTGAGCCAATTACTGGATAAACTCAAAACGCGCTGAGAATGCGTTATTTGGGCGGCGGGTCTGCCGCCCTTTGATACTTTTCGACAGGATTATCATTGATTGCGACCAAAGTGACTTAATTGGCCTGCCGCATGAAGACTTTCAGGCTAAATAATGTGATTCTGGGTTATATAAATTAAACGCCACCTTCAAAAATCAAGCGCAGAAAATCTGGAAAAACACTATGACAGCACACGACAAAATGATAGCCGGTGAAAAGTATTGGATAAACGATCCTGATCTTGTAGAGATGCGCTATAAAACACGTGATCTGGTTGATAAAATCAACGCGCTGGGGCCGCGCGAAGTGAAGGCGCGCGAGGAATTACTCAATGAATTATTCGGGCAATGTGGTGAAGATATTCATATAGAAAAACCTGTACGCATCGACTATGGGCACAATATTCACCTGGGCAGTCACATTTTCATTAACTTCAACTGGACTGTGCTGGATTGCTGTAAGGTGACGATAGGTAATAACGTATTTATCGGACCCAATACATCATTTTATACAGCGCATCATCCAATCGACCCTGAACAGCGCGCACAACATATCGGTTTTGCAGAGCCAATCACAATTGGTAATGATGTCTGGATAGGGGGCGATGTCACCATCCTGCCCGGCGTGGTGATAGGCGACAGGTGCGTTATTGGCGCAGGCAGTGTGGTAACCAGAAGTATTGAGCCTGATACGGTTGCCGTGGGCAATCCCTGTCGACCCCAAAGACGTATTCATGACTAACCAGCGGTGATCATTAAGGCAGCAGGCCTGATTTTCGTCAGCCACAGGCTTTGCGTAATTCTTCTCAGATCAATATGCACAGTTCGACTGTAACAATTTAAAAAACGGCTGAACGATGAGCTGATTGATGAAGGGCATTTTCCAGATAATCGCTTGCACAATTTTGTTTGCGAGCGTAAGTGCCAGAGCTGATTATGCGAAGGGCTGTGACGATCCCGAATATCTGCAATTCATGCAAACAAGGTACGCCAGTTTCGAAGCGAAAAATCGGCGCCTGCTTGATGAAACCTGGCAGAATTACCAAAGAAGTCTGGCCTCGGGCGACAACGCTTTTCAGATAATAAGCGATTTAAGTCAGCATTTAAGATACAGCGCGCAGTTTGAACCTGTTTCTGAGGTTAAAGCCAAAATTGAAAAGGTTTTCAGTCATGTTGATGCTCTTAGTGTCAATCAACAAATTGCCGGGGATGTTTTTGACAGTTTTGGCAGTGAAAAGCACGCTGTAGGTATCGCTCAGGCCTGGCTGGCTTATCGGCAGGGCGAGCAGCAACGCGCATTCGAATTTCTTTTAAAATCAATTGAATCCGGTAGCTCGGCAGTGCTAAATAGCTTCGGTCCGGATTTTAGCTTCGTCAGGCAACTCTATCGCGATGGGCATACTGCGCCCGTCATTACCTATATCAACAAAACCAGGCAATTCTGGACAGGAACACGGCCTGACAATCTGCGCTATGTGTGGCTTCAAATGATAAAGGCAGGCTGTCCGGTGCAATTCGATTTTTACGATACCATCAAGGTAAAAGAGCTTGGGCTTAGCGTAAGGGATGTTAATCAGCGTGAAGCAGCTGACTATTGATCAGCGGCCCTCACTCGTCAAAGTGTCGTGCGTATTTGGCCGTAATACAGCTTTGTTTATGCAGGCGTACCACCGATGCCCTCCCTCCTGAAGCTGTCGCAAGCGGATTGGGAAACGCTATTTCATCAACATACATAAAATCGGCGTAAGCGAAGTTAACTAACTGTTCGTTCAGTTGCACGCCGTAAATAGTGTTTGCTACAAATGGTTCTGCAATAGGCGGAACCACGCTACAAGTTATTCGTGCCACTCTAAATAAATTATTAGTGTTGAGGGTTCGTTTGGAGTGCTCTTCTTAGCAGTCGGGTGATGAAACATGAAAAAGATATATTATAAATTTATCGCGTCACTTTTAGCGTTTTCTACACTAATGTTTGGCGTTTGGGCATTCATAGCAGGAATAGACAATGCTAGAGAGATGTTGTTTGTAATCACAGTTTTTGCAGCTTGTCTCTCTGTAAAAGGCACTATTCACGATACCTGCTTATACTGCAAAGACAATGGCCGCAATTGCATAGAGTAATCAGATAACCTAGTCCTAAAAAATGTCGAAATTTGCGACTGTCTGAGATCGCATTTGGCTACATCTGCATGTCTGAGTCGAGTGGTGGCAACTTCAAAAATAATTAACAGTTAAGTCAAACAACAAGCCGCCCAATAAGCAGGCGTCGAAGACCATCTATAGGTGAAAGCGACAACAGGCTACTTTGTTTCTATTAGTTTCACCCAATGCGATAATGCGCCCAGGTTCTTCAGGATAATTTTAAAGCTCATTAAAATGGGTACCGCTAGCAACACTCCGACTATTCCCCACAACCAGCCAGCTATCGATAACCAGAGTATGATGATAAGTGGGTTCAGTTGCATACTTCTGCCCAACACCGCTGGCGTAATTAACTGAGATTCAAGAATATTGATTCCAAGAAATACTGCGGCAGGCAGGAATGCTGTGCTGACAAGTCCGAACTGCACCATTCCTGCCACAAGCAGTATGCTGCAACTTGCTAATCCTCCCAGATAGGGGACAAAGTTCATCAGCGCAACCAATGCGCCCCACAATATCGCGTCGTCTATTTCAAGGTAAGTGAACACAACGGCTGTCGCGGTACCCAGTAGCGCGTTTATGATGCTAATGGTTACGATGTAGGCCGATAGCTCCCTTTGAATATGGTGCACAAGCACCAATGCGCGCCGCTTGTTCGTTACGATGGGAAAGTCGCGGATAAATACCTTAAATAAGCCCGGACCAAAGACCAGCAAAAAGAAGATAAAAATAAGGCAGGCAAAGATTTGGGCAAGCAAAAGGGGCGCGTTACTTAATACGGAAATTGCCATTTCAATGCTATTTTGCTTTAACTTGTCTGATACCGTGTTTTGCTCTTCCGGTGGCGGCTCAACTTGTTCAGCTTCGTCCTCTTCATCATCACCAAACCAGTCGAAGAATGAATCACTTTCTTCTTTCTTTGGCTCTGCAACCGGCTGGTCTGTTTCCTCTACCAGGCTATCGCTAATCTCATCAATTTCCTGTGTAATCTCTGCAGCCATCTTTGGCAGAGCCTGCATCCAACGTTCTGCCGGTTCGGCTAACTGCAATCCTAAAAATGTAAACGGGGTTAGCAGCAGCACCATCAACGCTGCCGCTGAGATTGTTCGTGGGATATAAATTTTTCGGGCAATCGCTACCAGCGGGCTTAGCAACAGAGCGACAAAAGCCGAGAAAAAAAGCGGTATGAGCAGAGATTTTGCGAGGTACAGCGTATAGATGACGGCCAGCAACAAAAGTATTTTCAGTACTTTTGTCTGCGGGCCTCCCTTTGAACCCGATGTCGAAACTGTCATGTGCTTTTTATTTTCCCGGTACTCGCTTTTCCGTTTCCACCCACCTCGGTGCTGCCTGAATGGCGTTTTCGTTGTGGGGATTAATTATGATTATACGCGCAGGAATTTTGGAAGTTCATTGCATAGTCAGTTACTTAAAACCTTACGCTACGTTTTATAGAAAGCAAAGTTGATAGCTTTTTGTCGCCAATGGGTTTGTTTTTATCAGCGATGTTAAGGCGTTTTACGGATACAACGAAGAAAGTGTCAGGCTTGAGGAAAAAGCACCGTATTCATAATACTGCTAAGCTATGCTGGAAAAGCAAACAAATGATCAGAAAACGAAGAGGAAAAATGGTGGCCCCACCCTGACTTGAACAGGGGACCTGCCGATTATGAGTCGGATGCTCTAACCAACTGAGCTATGGGGCCTGAGGAGATTCTGGTCGCGCGCGATTGCACCCATCCAGTGCCGCGAAGTATAAGCAGTTTTTTTTTGCTTGTCACCCGCTCAGGGCGGAATTTTATTGTTCGGGCGACTAACTGCTCATTTAATCATCAATCTCTAACAACCTGAAAGCAGGTTTGTTTTATCTACAAACACTGGTGAACGGGAAGGCTTTGCGCCGTTGACAGGTTAAAGATAAACTGCCAGGCAGAGTTAATTATTCAGCTGCAGGTTTTATGAAGCAATTGGTCGGGTTCGGCGCGCTTGTGCTTTCAACGCTTATCATTTCTGGCTGCGGGTTTTTCAGCCCCTCCAAATCGCCGGGCGACATACCTGTGCGATTTTCAGATTTACAGCCAACGGATAATTGCAGTCATCAGATTAAGCTTGATAATAAGTACTGGGATGTCGACTATCTGGCGATGTATCTTTCCGAGCCCAGAGTCAGAATCGATGGTCGCTGGCAGGCCCTTTCCTTTATTCCCAACGATCACCAGTCGCGTACAGTCTCGTTATTAGCGTTCTCCGATAGCTGTGAGACGCAAAAGCAGCCGGTTACTATTCAACTTGATGCCAACGAAAAGCTATTGCAAAGAGCATCATCTATTCGTTTCACCCTGGGCCTGCCATTTAGTGAAAATCACCTGCTGGAAGATAATGCCGCGCCGCCAGTTAACCATACTGCTATGTTTCAGTCTTTGCGTGTCGGGCATTCGTTTATGCGTATTGAATTGAAACAACGTCGTGATCCGTCTGCGCTGTGGTCGTTTATGCTGGCAAGCGGTCAGTGTGATGCGCCAACCGACGATGAAGCACCGACCTCGTGTGCAAAGCCTAACAGAGTGACAGTGGACCTGCCGTTAAAGGCCAATGTAGAGGACTTGCGATTATCGGCTTCTTTAAGAGAAATTGTGTTTCGCGCAATGCAGCGCGAGAAGACATCGTGCAACCTTGGGGATGATTCATCACAGGAATGCACAAAAGTACTGCGTAATTTAACCAGCCGTCAGTGGATAAGATGGGACGCTCCGCATCAGGAGTATCTGAAACAAAACTGATTATTTAATGATTGGGATAAGTGCAACGCCCTGGTTTCTTTGCTATCTTTGGATTTTTATACAACTAACCTGATTGCCAGCTTGTGCGGAGAAAAGAATGACAGAAAAGCCCTTTCTGGTAAGCGGTCGTAATACAATAATTCACAAGGTTAGAAAGTACGACTTGCTTATAATGAATGGTGACGAGAAGCCACCAATTTTAGTGACCTTTCGCGGTTTGAAAGAATACGAAGGCAAAGTGCCCGAAAATAAGCGCGACGCAAAAATGATGGACATGGAACTGGTAGATATCACCACTGGTGAAGTGTTCGGCGACGAGAAAACATTGTTGTTCATCCAAACCCTGAACGGAAAAGAATACAAAGTTGACTACAGTAAGGTCGGTACTCCTTCTTTTATAAAAATTCATCAGGACAGCTTTTTCTGATGTAAGCGGTCTGGGAAGTCAGGATTGTACTTCCCACCTTTCTTACTTTGTTTCATTACACATTTAACACAACCTGCAGCCCTGCCTGTACATTTCAGTCACTCAAATTTCAGTGGCTGTTACAAAGTATTTCATCGGTGCGATAAACAGCGCAGTGCTCCGACCGTTCATCCCCGAATTTTTTATTTTTATCGCACAATCTCAAATACTGTCGGTTGAACGAAACCTGCATAACCTTCTTCGAATTGTTCACTACTTTAACAGTACGCCCGGCGCGGTGTCGGGTTATCTGGAGAAGAGCGATGAAAAACGTAAAATCATGGGCAAGATCAGCAGCGACTATAATGTCAGTATGTGTAGTTGCAGGTGGTGTTTCATTCAGTGCTAATGCCAGCTATCCAAAACACCTTGAAACGGACCTGGTAAAAATCTGTACTGCTATCAAAGACAATAAATCGTTTCAGTTACACATGGCGATAAAGAAAAGCGGGCTGACTTACCGCGCAGTAGAAAAAGGGCTGGTTTGCGACGGCACGGATATCCATACCTTCGCGCAGGTGAATAACGCCGACGCTACTGGCGCATTGCTTGCCCGCAGACTAAAATTTGACCGTACCCTAACGGCTTCTCGTTAATTATGAAAACATCTTTGTCAGTGTGGGAGCAAAAGCTTGTTTCGTACCAACAAGTTATTGCTTCTGCTGGCCCTGGTGAGGCAGCGCTTTCTGATTATCCTTGCCAATCGGCGTCAACGCAGCTTATGGTTTTTGTATTACTGCGTTACGAAAGCGTAGCGGCTCAACTTTGTGAATTGTTGGCGTATCATCCTGATATAGAACAGGTGCAAACTGTAACTGATAAGCCGGCCATTCTGGCTGAACATCTTGCTGCAATTTGTTTTTGTGACTCCGGGAATGCGAGCAGTTTATCGACGCGATTTAAGGGCGCCGGACGACAGCTGGTGGTGATAGGGCGCAGTAATGCTGATGCGCTCAAAGCATTTGAAGCCGGCGCGGCCGCGTTTATTCAGCTTCCTTTACAGGAGCAGCGTGTGTTGTATGTTATCAGTGATCTTGCAACACGTATGCAGGAGCTTATCCAACAACAGCGTGTCACGCACTTACTGGACAGAATGATAAAAAAGCTGAATATTGCACCCGATGAGGCCGCTGCCTGGATCGCCTCGCGCATGTCCTCGCGTACACAACAACGGGTAACATTTCGAAGTGACAATGCCTGGTGTAGTCTGGCCTGTGATGACATCAACTGGGTTCAGGCCGCCGGCGACTATATGTGCATTTATACCGCTGGCGAGAACTATGTGGTCAGAACGACACTGGCAGACCTGAGCCGCAAGCTGAGCAGTAATACCTTTCAACATGTGAATCGTTCAGAGCTGGTCAACCGGCACTTTGTCAAAATGGTTGAGCAGTGCGCCAACCGCGTTGCCTACCTGGTTTTAAATGATGGTACCCGGCTAAAGATCAGCCGCCGTCACTTCGCGGCTTTTTGGCAGCATAATCAATAAAATCCCTTCGCTTGGACTGGCGCCGGCATTTCACCTTCAGTAGGATGTGAGCATCACTATCCGCTAGCAAGGACATTATGCCCGCCTTTTTAGTTAATGCCTGCAGGCAATGTTTCGGCCTGTTGATGCTATTTGTCTTCTACATTCTTGGTGAAGTGATTGTACAGTCGGCCAGCTTGCCCTTACCCGGCGCATTGGTTGGGTTGCTGCTGTTGCTGTTCATGCTGCTATTTTTAAAACGCACGCCGGCGACCATTGCCAGTGGTGCCAGGCCGCTACTTTCTCACATGACCGTGCTTTTCGTTCCCGCTGTATGTGCCGTCATGCTGATGTGGCAGGATATTGAGCCATACCTGATGAGTATCTCTGCTGCCATTTTTATCAGTACAGCCCTAAGTCTGGGCGCGACAGCCTGGGTGGCGGTCCGGATATTTTTAGCAGCCAAAGGAAGTCAGCATCATGATTGATATTCTGACTCAGGAAATAAACGGCTTGTGGATGGTGCTTAAGGATTCCGCCACATTGCCGGGTGTTGTGTGGTTATCTGTCACCCTGACGATTTATGCGTTAGCCATAAAAATAAACCGGCTGGCTGGGAATAATCCGCTGCTGCATCCGCTGGTGATTACCGCAGTAGGCGTCATGCTGTTAGCGGTGGTCACGGGCACGGCAATTGATGATTACCAGCAACATGCTGGCTTGCTGCACTGGTTACTTGGCCCTGCCACGGTGGCGCTGGCGCTGCCCATGTACGCGCAATGGCAGAAGGTCCGTGAACTGGGCTGGCAGCTGGTGCTGGCGATCGCGGTTGGCGGCATTATTGCGCCGGTGCTCGCCTGGTTATGCTTGTTTGTGGTCGATGCGCCATTGGCCCTTCAAATGACCATGCTGGCCAAATCGATCACCACACCCCTTGCCATGGAGACCAGCCGAGTCATCGGGGGGGTCCCTGAGTTGGCTGCAGTGTTTGTGATTATCACAGGTATTGCCGGTGCGATTGCCGCGCCACTGAGCTTTCGTCTGTTTCAGGTTGCCGATCGCCAGGCCCAGGGTATTGCGTTAGGATCTGTGGCACACGCTGTGGGAACCGCCAAAGCATTGAGTATGGGTGAAGACGTCGCGGCAATGGCCAGTCTGGGGTTGTGTCTGAACGGGATTATGACGGCCATTGTTTTGCCACTGGTTTTTAGTTAATTAGCAATTTAACCTTATGTCCTATAGACAACCTGCCGATAAGAGCTAAGGTTTAAGACTCTTGGTTTTTTAGCAGACCTATGCAGAGAAAATGCGTTCGCCGTATCTGTGCAGGTCAGGATATCGGAAGGGATAAAGCGCAGATGTTTTCAGTAGTAGTGTGTGACGACTCTCTGGTTGCGCGAAAGCAGGTGGCAAAAAGCTTGCCCCAGGACTGGCAGGTTTCCGTTCATTTTGCCAAACATGGGGGGGAAGCCCTCGCACTGATTCGACAGGGCAAAGGTCACTTGTTACTGCTTGACCTGAATATGCCCATTGTAGATGGCTATGAGACATTAACCGCCATTCGCGAGGAGCAACTTTCTGTTACCACCATTGTTGTTTCTGGTGACATACAGCCGGAAGCGCATGAGCGGGTCACGGCGATGGGCGCCACAGATTTTATTCAAAAGCCGGTCAATCCGGACATCCTGAAAAAAACGCTTATCGCGAATCGTATTCTGACTGAAGATGGCGAAACCCACCCTCAAAGTGCCTCGCTTGACCCGGCAATCCGCGACTGCTATCAGGAGATCACCAATATTGCAATGGGTCGGGCCGGAGATCATCTCGCGCGTATCATGAATGTTTTCGTACATTTGCCTATTCCCAACGTAAACCTCATCGAAGTCTCCGAGCTTCATATGATGCTTTCTGACATTGATAGTCATGAAGAGGTCAGTGCAGTCTGTCAGGGGTTTTTAGGGCCGGGCGTACGGGGGGAGGCATTGTGCATCCTGAGCGATTCAAGTTTTGAGGATGTTGCTCGCATTTTAAATGTGCAGGGGGAGGTGGACGATAGAATCCAGCTTGAGCTGCTGATGGATGCGGCCAGTATATTGATAGGTACGTGCCTGACCGGACTGGCAGAGCAACTGGATATCAATTTTAGTCAGGGTCACCCTGTTGTTCTGGGCCAGCATCGTGCTATCACCGACATTATCACTGCCAACAGCCTGAAGTGGCGCAGAACGCTGGCTATTGAGCTCAGCTATGGTCTTGAAGGCTACAACGTGCGCTGCGATCTTATTTTGCTGTTCACCGAAGACTCAATGGATACGATGAATGCCAAACTCGCCCATCTGCTGGAGGATATGTAATGTCTGAATCGTTAGAAGAATTACAGGCCTTTCACTGGATGATGGATATCCTGCAAACCGTGGATGTAGGTATTGTGGTGTTAGATCGTGAATTCAAAGTGAAAGTGTGGAACGGCTTCATGGAAAGTCACAGTGGCCTGCTACCCAGTGAAGTACGCGAAAAAACGCTGTTTGCCCTGTTTCCGGATATCACCGAATCGTGGTTTGCCCAGAAGGCGCGACCGGTCTTTGAGCTTAAAACCCGCGCGTTTATGACCTGGGAACAGCGCCCATATTTATTTAAGTTTCCCAACTACCGGCCGATTACAGGTAATGAACAGTACATGTATCAGAACATCACGCTGTCACCATTAGTTTCGGCCAACGGCCGCGTCGAAAATATCAGCATGATGATTTACGATGTGACCGACATTGCCGCTGGTAAAAAGCAGCTTGAGGCCATTCAGGTGGCGCAGAGTGAAGCGCTGGAACGACAGCAGGATATGTTCTGATACCTCGCTTATCCGGGAATACAGATGTTATGAAGTGGTGTGTTAAGCAAAGCCCAGGTATAAAAGCGTACCGGCGTCTTTTCGGCGTAGTGGCACTCAGTTTTTTGACAAGTGCCTGTGGGGGCGGGGGCGGCTCTGATAGCAGTGATACCTCAGCCGCTCAGACGCAGATTCTGGTTAATGCCGGGGCCGACGTACAGGCACCGGAGCAAAGCACGATTACCGTGAGTGCACAGACGCAGGATGCTGAACAGGCACTCACCTACCAGTGGTCAGCCAGCCCGTCTCTGGAAATTATTCAGGAAGATGAGAGCTCAGGCGAAGCGACAGTCACGCTGCCCGTACTCAAAGAACAGGCAACCTATACGCTTACCGTAAAGGTGACGGCAGAAAACGGTGGGACGGGTTCAGATACGTTGGTCATTACCGGGTTGCCTGAAAACAGCGAGCCACTTGCCGTGATTGATGTGAGACCGGCCGCCGATGATAATGACCGTTATGGGGCAGGGGTATCGCTTACTCTGAATGGTGCCAACAGTACCGATGCTGATGCGCAGGACCCGCAGGATCCCATCAGTGAGTGGCAGTGGGCACAGACAGAAGGGGTGGATGTAACAGGCGGTCTGGCAATGAATAAACCTCAACTGACCATTACCACGCCCATCGCATCTTCAGAACAGACGTTAGGCTTTAGTCTTACGGTCACCGATTACGAGGGCGCAACCCATACAGAATCACTGCAACTTGTGGTCAAAGCTGACTCAGATACCGCCCCGACTGTCAGCGCGGGCTATAATCAGGCCATTTTCAGTGGTGAGCCTATTGTCCTTGAGGGGGCCGCAGACTCAACGGTACCCGATGCGTTTCCGTTCAGCATTACCTGGGAGTCCTCAGGACTGGCGGGAATAACCGTTGAAGAGCCTGATGCGTTATCCACTTTCGCGGTGGCACCGGATGTTGACAGTGAAACCAGTGTTACCTTTGTTCTGAATGTCACTGATGCCAACGGTAATCTGTCCAGTGATACCATCAACGTGAAAGTGCGTCCGATGCCTGTTGCGCGTCTGAATGATACCGGCGTCACAGCGCAGGCGACTACTGACGTGGTTGTACAGACCCAGCAAAATGCGTTCGCCGGTCAGGATGGCCAGCGCGGGGCTGATGTGGTGGCGCGTGAGGGCCTGCTGGAAAAGGCCGGCGCGGGCGATGCAGGATTTGATTTTACCAAGGTCAACGATAACGGCGACGAGCAGGATGATAATGCCTCTGACTGGTCGTGCGTCAGAGATAACACCACCGGTTTAGTCTGGGAGGTTAAAAGTACACAGGGCGGGCTGCATGACGCCCAGCATACCTATGGCTGGTATCAGGAAGAAAATAACGGCGGCGTAAATGGTGCACTGAATCCGGCTGCAGCCAGTTGTTCGATTACAAACTGCAATACGAATGCACTGATTGGTGAGGTAAACCGCGAAGGTCTGTGTGGTTTTTATGACTGGCGCCTGCCTACCCATCAGGAGCTGATGAGTTTGCTGCACTTTGGTAAAGATAATACGCAGATGGTTGATGAGGTTTATTTCCCCAACACCGGGAGTATGACTGAAGCGCCGCTATGGTACTGGACATCACGCCCGGGTGCTGATGGCGTGACCAACGATGCGGCTCAAAACGCCGTCGCCATAGACTTTGCATCCGGTGTGGATAATTTTCTTAAAAAGGATCGTGCTATTCGTGTTCGTCTGGTCAGAGCGGGGAGAAACTAATGAAAGCCATCGCATTACTTGCTGCAATAATAATCAGCCCCGCCGCGCTGGCACAAATTTGCTTATCACAGGTGTCTGAAAGCACCCCCACCGACGATTTTATCGAAGTGGCTCAGGATGAGGTGTGGGATACGCAGACAAACCTGGTCTGGAAACGCTGTGCACAGGGCCAGACATGGGATGGTACTACCTGTAGCGGCGATGCTCAGCCTATGTCTTGGCAGGAAGCATTGCAATCTGCCCAGCAGCAGGACGATCAGGATCAGCAGGGCTGGCGGGTGCCAAATATCAAAGAGCTGGCATCGGTCACCGAGCGCCAGTGTGTACGCCCGGCGATTAACGAAACGGTTTTTCCGGCGACCCCGCAAGATGACTTCTGGACATCGACGCCTTCTGTCAGTAATCCGGATGGAGCCTGGGTGGTCGCGTTCTTTAACTCCAGCCACTCAGTAAAACGAAAAGACCGTTTTGTGTATGTTCGCCTGGTGCGCACTTACACCGGTTCATAGTCAGATAACACCCCTTTACGTTACCAGATTGCGTTCAACCTGAAATTATGCAGGTTGGACTCAACCCGCCTTTTTATTTATAGTTCTGCCGTCCAGAATAATAATGATGAAAATGCAGAGACTCTCCAACACCGTTTACGCGGGTATACTCTTTTTTCTGTGCTGCTCACAGGCAGTCGCAGATGAATTCACGTGTGATATCGATTTTGCGTATGGCCTTGTGGTAAACGATGAGCAGATAAGGGTGATGGAGAAGTCCCGCACTATTCTGCAAATCAACGATCGGGAGCAGTTATTTGTGGGCGGGCGCTGGGTCGTCCTCGATGAAGAGCATACAAACTGGCTTAAGGAGTATGCCGAGGGACTGCATTATGTAGTACCGCAAATGATCGTGCTGGCTACCGAAGGGGTGGACCTTGCGGTAGATACCATCGACCATGTGTATCAGGGGCTGGTAGGTACTGATCACGATAGCTACGAGCGTCTGCAGTCTGCGATGCTTCGGGTGAAAGAAAGAGTCAAAGAAAAGTTCCGCCATGCCAGTGATCACTATTTTATCGGGCCAGGATCGCTGGAGAGTGTGGACGAATTTGTTGATACAGAAATTGAAGCGCAGCTTGAGGGCGGCATTTCAACCTCGGTTGGCGGCATTTTATCAGCAATCAGTGGCATAAATTCCAACAACACGGATATCGACAGTGAGCGTGTCGCACGCTTATCCCGTCAACTTGAAGCTGTTGAGCTGCAATTAGGCAGGGAGATGGCGCCTAAGGCGCTCACACTGCGCAATAAAGCGCACTGGTTCTGTAATAAGCTCAAAGCGCTCAATACGCTGGAAGAGCAATTACGTCGTGATGTTCCCGAGATGGCAAGCTTTGACATTATTACCAATGAGCATCCTCACCGGCATATTGACGATTAAACAAACGCAGAAAGCAGACTGTTAAGATAGCGCCTGCCTTTGTCTGTGACCTGCCAGTAATCATCATCTGCAGTGAGCAGCTTTTGATCCCGCGCTTGCGCCAGACTGGCTTGTTGTACCGTCGTTAATGCTGTGCCGGTAAAGTCAGTGAATGCCTGTTTCGGGCATGGCTCCACCAGGCGAAAACGATTCATGAAAAATTCAAACGCTACATCTTCGCTTTTTACTGTTGTTTCCTGGTCAAGGTAGGGGCGAGCCATTTCCATATAGCCTCTGGGATGCTTAACTTTAACCGTGCGATATATGATATTGGCTGCGGTATCGGTAATTTTGCCATGTGCACCGCAACCAATGCCCAGGTAATCACCAAAGCGCCAGTAATTCAAATTATGCTGACATTCAAAGCCGGGCTGACAATAGCCGGAAATCTCATATTGATGATATCCGGCATCTTTAAGCAGCGCATGACCATGGGTCTGAATATCCCACAGAATATCATCATCAGGAAGCACGGGCGGTTTTGAGTAAAACGGCGTATTGGGCTCTATGGTAAGCTGATACCAGGATAAGTGAGCCGGATTTTGCGCGATAGCCTGCGTCAGGTCGCTTAAGGCATTATCCAGCGACTGATCGGGCAAACCGTGCATCAGGTCGACATTAAAGCTGTTGAGACCGGCATCGTGCGCCTGACAAATGGCAGACATCGCCTGCTCACTGTCGTGGATACGCCCCAGTGCAGATAAGTGCTGCGCCTGAAGACTCTGAATGCCGATAGAAATGCGATTTACGCCGGCCTGGACATAGCCACTGAAGCGGTCAGCCTCAAGTGTACCGGGGTTTGCTTCCAGTGTAATTTCAGCGTCAGGCGACAGATTTACCCGTTGTTTGACGCCATCCAGTAGCCTGGCGATGGCCGCCTCACTAAACAGACTCGGCGTGCCACCTCCAATAAAGATACTGGTGACTTCACGGGTGCCTATACGCTGTGCGTCCACCGCTAAATCATCCAGCAGATGCGCAATATACTCTGCTTCTGGCAGCGTGTTCTTCAAACCGTGAGAATTA
Source organism: Salinimonas profundi (assembly GCF_014750655.1). Taxonomy (GTDB): domain Bacteria; phylum Pseudomonadota; class Gammaproteobacteria; order Enterobacterales; family Alteromonadaceae; genus Alteromonas; species Alteromonas profundi_A. Next base: position 546,936 of record NZ_JABBXD010000002.1, on the reverse strand, counting down.
AAGTCACAGTAAGGACATTTCTGTACACACCAGGGAATATGGATGTATAGGCCCAGGGGCGGATTACGCAAAGGTTTGCCTCATTTGTTGGATCAGAAAAGCCATAGCCTGACCGCGATGACTGATACTGTTTTTGGTTTTACTGTCTAGTTCGGCAGCGGTACATTCCTGAGAGGGTACGTGAAATACCGGGTCATACCCGAACCCGCCGTGGCCACAAACCTGTTGTGTGATGAGGCCATGCCAGTGGCCCTGGCTAATCAACGGGACAGGATCGTCTGCGTGACGCATAAAGACCAGCGTGCACATGAAATGCGCTCTGCGATCGGCCTCGTTGTGCATGCGGGAGAGCAGCAGTTCAACATTCTGTGCATCGGTGGCGTTCTCGCCTGCAAAACGCGCAGAATAGATACCCGGGGCACCGCCTAAGGCATTGACGACCAGTCCGGAATCATCCGCAATAGCAGGCAAGCCGGTTTCACGAGAAGCATGTCGCGCTTTAATGATCGCATTTTCAACAAACGTGGTGCCGGTTTCAGGCACATCACCAACGCCTAACTCTTTTTGGGGAACCACCTGTACTTCGTACTCAGCAAACAGTTTGGCAAACTCTTTTACCTTACCGCTGTTGCCTGATGCTAAGACTATTTTGTCGGGAAAGGACATAGGATTCTCGCTGTTACTTTTTGCCTTTGGTTTTTTTCTTTACTGCCGATTTTTTCGCCTTCTTTTTCTTCACAGGCGCTTTAGGGGTTTTGTGTTTCGGGCGAAGACTATCAATGACCCTGGGCTTCATTGGCTCATCGGTAAACCTGCCTACGCGCGCGACCATCTCAATATCATGGGCTTCAACCAGAGAAATCGCAGTACCTTTCGCGCCTGCACGTCCGGTGCGGCCAATACGGTGCACATAGATGTCAGCCTTACGCGGCATGTCATAATTAATGACATGAGATACATTCGGCACATCAATACCGCGTGCTGCCACGTCAGTCGCCAGTAACACGGGAACCTCACCGCTTTTAAACCGCGCCAGTGCCGCATTTCGCTTATCCTGCGGCATTTCACCCTGCAGCCAGCAGACCATGAGACCTTCTGCTGCGAGAAAGTCTTTTAAGGCCTGCAACCGATCGCGAGTCTTAACAAATACGATGGCATTGCTGATATCGTTTTTCAGAATGTGTGACAACAGCGCCTGTTTATGCGCAAGGTCATCGGCCAGGTGATACCACTGATGAATTTTGGCTTTTTCCTTACGTGAAGGCTGCGCCTCAAGTACCGCAGGGTCGTTAAGAATATTAGTCGCAAACTCTCTGACGCCCTTACCGGCCAGGGTCGCCGAAAACAGCATGTTTTGCTTACGCCAGCGTGCTTCTGCGGCAATTTGATTCACAATGCTGGCAAAGCCCATATCCAGCATCCGGTCTGCTTCATCCAGAATCAGGCATTCAATGTCGCGACAGTCAGCCGTTTCCTTTTCAATATGTTCAAACAGGCGACCTGGCGTAGCGACCAGAATATCCAGATTCTGGCTCAGCGTTTCTTTGTCAGTGCCGTAATTGATACCACCGGTGATAACGCCGCATACCAAATCGGTTTTTGCGGTGATAGCGCAGGCCTGCTCATAGACCTGGATCGCCAGTTCACGGGTGGGGGTTAAAATCAGCACCCGGGTGGCGCCAGGCTCCTGACGAGGATAATCGAGCAAAAACTGACAGGCGGGAAGCAAAAATGCAGCGGTTTTACCGGTACCGGTCGGCGCGCTGGCAAGAATATCCCTGCTGTCCATGGCCTCGGGAATTACCAGAGACTGAATCGATGTTGGTCTGGAAAACCCCATGTCAGCAACAGCGTGACACAAGGCATCGTCAAGCTCTAAGTCCTGAAATGTCATAGAAGTGTTATCAATAGGCATGAATGGCGGTAGTGTAACATGACACGCTTTCAGGCAATAACATTCAGATCCTAAAAATCCAGCTTTTCTCTGACGGTATTCAGGCGCGCCTGGTTTAATGCTGCTTTTATTTCCGGACCTTTAAAACCCTGTGCGATAATATGCTGCACATCGACACGTTGCGCAGCAGCAAGGGGCCTCTCAATTGATTCAGGCTGCCAGGCGTATTGCTCATTGCGTGCTTTTAACTGGCAAATCTGAAGTAACAGGGCAAAGCGTTCCGGTCTGCGCCATACATCACATTGATTAAAAATGGTCAGTAGCGCTTCAGCATCAGACACGTGAAGTAACTTATCGGCATAGCCTGCTGCCAGCAGGGCGAGTGCGCTGACGTCGTTCGGGCATTTCAGGGCGGTGGTAAGCGCTTTGACGTCCTGATGGCTTAAATAACTCATCAGGGCGGCAAACCGACAGGGCAGTGACATGTTCTGTCCGGCAGACGAGGTAAGTATGGTGCTGTAAGCGTGTTTAAATGGCGCAAGCGGCGCAAACCAGTCGCTAAGCGCACTGGCCTGTTCAAGGGTGGTGAAAAATACTGCCGGGTCACGCTCCATGAGGGCGCGGCGGGTTTCCTGCCATACGCGCTCAGCGGTTAATTCTTTGAGCATGTCACTGTGAGCCATTTCACGCATCAGCGTCATGGTTTCGTCTGCGACAGAAAACCCGAGATAGTGATAGCGCGCTGCAAAACGTGCTACACGCAGTACCCGCAGTGGGTCTTCAGAGAATGCAGCAGAGACATGACGTAAGCGTTTTTGCGCAAGATCGCGCTGACCGTTAAAAGGGTCGATGATTTCCCCGTTTTCATCCTGTGCCATCGCGTTGATGGTCAAATCCCGGCGCAGTAAATCCTCTTCCAGCGTGACATTGGGACCGGCATCACATACAAAGCCGGTATAGCCCTGTCCCGACTTACGTTCAAGCCGTGCCAGCGCATATTCTTCTTTGGTTTTTGGGTGCAGAAAAACCGGAAAGTCCTTACCAACCTGCGTAAAGCCTTTATCAAGCAATGTTTCAGGACGGGCACCGGTAACGACCCAGTCACGCTCGGTCACTGGCCGGTTCAGCATCTTGTCGCGCACAGCGCCGCCTACAAGGTATATTTTCATATCTCGAATTCGCTGATTGGATGATGACAGCATTATGCCTGAATACAGATTCAAATGCTTTTCACTGCGAAGATTTTGACATATCGCAAGGGGCTGGTTAGTTTAAAGATTGTCACGTTTTATAAATAAGAATCTTCATGTATCTGAATTACTTCGGCTTGAACGATAACCCGTTCTCGATTGCGCCGAATCCGGACTATCTCTATATGAGCCCGCGCCACAAAGAAGCGCTGGCGCATCTGACTTTCGGTCTGCGCGAAAGCGGCGGATTTGTCATGCTCACCGGCGAGGTGGGCACCGGTAAAACGACGGTGTCACGCAAGTTATTGCAGCAGCTGCCAGACAATACACAGGTTGCCATGATTCTTAATCCGACGTTATCGGCCATCGAGCTACTGGCAACAGTTTGTGATGAGCTGGGTATCAGTTATGACCCGGATAAAGCCAGCCTGAAATATTTCACCGACCAGATACTAAGCCGTTTGGCGCGTAATCATCAGTCGGGCATGAATACGGTATTGCTTATTGATGAAGCGCAGCACCTGATGCCAGAGGTGCTTGAGCAGCTTCGGTTATTAACCAATCTTGAGACTAACCGTGAAAAACTACTGAAAGTGGTTTTGATTGGTCAGCCGGAACTGCAAGAATTATTAAAGCGTAATGAGCTACGTCAATTAGCCCAGCGCATTACCGCACGCTATCACCTGCTACCCCTCACAGCACCCGAGGTGAGTGCATATATGGCCCATCGACTGGATGTCGCGCAGGGCGATATCAGTATTTTCAGTCCGGCAGCAGTCCGCACAGTCCATCGCATTACAGCGGGTATTCCCCGTGTTATTAATCTGCTGTGCGACAGAGCACTGACACTTTCATTTACCAAACAGCATGCCGTCGTGAAAAAATCGGTTCTGCTGGCTGCCGGTGAACAAATTCTTGGCGAAGACGTGGTTTCCCAGCGTCTGCGCGGTCAGCAAACCTTATGGATGATGGTGGTACTTATCGTCTCAGTGGCACTGGGTTTCATGGCCGGGAGGTGGTATGTCTAAGCTGGTAGGCATCGAAGCATTACGACCGGGAATGGTGATCACGCGGATCACACGACAAAATGGCCCGGTAAACATCAGAAAGTCTGGGCTGGTTTCCAGTCAGGCGATGGTAGAAGGCTTGGCTGAGATGGGCGTTCAGGAAGTGGAGATTGATCCTGAACAAACGGTGGAGATTGATGCGCGGCTTAATCAGCGCACGCATACTCAGCAATTACTCCGTGGCGATCATGATAAGCGCTCCGGCGTGGATAAAAATCTCACCGAACAGTTCAACCGAAGTTTATTCCTGCCCAGCGTACAGAGCTTACCCGGTGCCTGGCGCCGCTCTTCAAAGTTGATAGGCGCTTATCTTTTGCTGACTCTGTTAGGGGGGCTGATCGGTTTTGCCGGCGGTACCAGTCATATCTGGTGGCCACGTTTGATGCAGGATACGGCTGAAACAGTATCAGGCAGCGCACCGTCAGCAGACAAAACGCCGCCTGAGATTACCCGGGATACACCGGTAGCAAAAGATGCAACAGTTGCTAAGCAGAACAATGACACTGGCTCAGTGCCTGATGAAGACGCGACCACAGCACCTGAAAGTTCACAGACTGAGACACAGGCACAGCAGCAAGCGCAAAACGCGCCGCCGGTTGAAGATGGGGTGGACAATACCGTAGCCAATGAGCAAAACAATGATGAAGCTGCGCTGACCAATCAACAGGCAACCGAAGCTACCGACGATTATGAGGGCACTGTGCTTAATCAGCCTGACGTGCCTACACAGGGGCAGGTATCACAGGAGCTGTTGGATAAATTCAACAAAGCCATAGAAGATTTGGACAGTGATGAGGCCAGCGCCGAGCAACCTGCCGAGACACCGGTTACGGTCAGTCAGGATATCCAGCGCGTGGACCAGCTTCCGGTCAGAATGTTGACCCGCTTGCCGACCATGAAATTCAGTGCGCATATGTACGCATCTAATCCTGCCGATCGCTGGGTCAGGGTGAATGGAAATCAATTAGGTGAGGGCGACTGGATTGCAGATAAGGTGCAAATTGTCGCCATCCAGGGACAGCGTGTGGTGCTGGAATTTGAAAACGAACGTTTCACCATGGCAGCACTTACCGACTGGTAAGTGCTAGTCTGGCATCTGGTGAACAAATACGTCGCGAAAAAATTTAGGCAGGTTGATATTAAAGTCGTCCGGCCGCACGCCGCCGACGATTTCATCACTCGATGAGGATAAATCAACTCGCTTTATTTCACTGTAGTGACCGCCATTTACGCTGTAGAACACCATCACTACCGGTTTTAACATATCAGACGCATTGTTTTTAACGACAATGCCCAGTTTGCCACTGGCTAACTGGACCAGTGAACCCACCGGATGCACACCAATAAGCGTAACAAATTGCTTAACCAGGCTCTGATCCAGCCCCGGGTTTTTGGTCAGGCGCTTTAGCGCCACTGCCGGGGTGACAGACGGTTGATGCGGCCGGTTAGAGATCATGGCGTCATAGGTATCTACAATCGCGGCCATTCTGGCGAACTCGGAAATCTCTTCGCCCTGTAACTGCGCGGGGTAACCACTGCCGTCCACACGTTCATGATGCTGGGCTACAATGGTCAATGTTAAATCTGAAATATCTGCGTATTGTTCAACCAGCGCAAGTCCCTGTTCAACGTGAGATTCTACGACGGCTTTATCGTCTGCAGACAAAGGCGCATTTTGCTGACGCAACTCAGGCGGAAGCAGTGACATACCAATGTCCATCAACAAGGTGCCCATACAGATTGTGTCGATAGTATCCCGGTCAAATCCGCGCTCAGCAGCAAAGACGGCCATCAGAATGCTGCAGTTGATAGCATGCTCAAGGGTATATTCATCAGCATTTTTGATCATCGTCAGACAGGAAATGGCATCCTGATTATCAAAAACACTATCGATAATGCTCTGAGACAGCGAGTCTGCATCTTTAAGATCGTTAGCCGCGCCACTTTTCAAAGATTTCACCAGGCTGCTTTGCAGGCTGACCGCTTTTTGATAAAGCGCGTCCGCATGGACAATGGCCTGTGGTGTGGCAGTTGGCTTTTCAGGCTTAGTAGCCGGCGGCGTAGTGTCGCTGGCTATTGCTTCGGCGGGTAAAGTGCTGCGACTCAGATCAACGTCGATGCGGCGAATACCACGTTCACGCAATTGTTCAATAACGGCATCAGTTTTTACCAGCCCGCCAGAACGAACACGAATTTTTCCGGTTTGCTCTGTCACCTGGCTGACAAACATGCCTGGTTTTAACTCATCAATGGAAAGGTTTTTATGCATACATGCTCCTTTCACGCTCCTGTACAACATATCTCAAGATGTGAGGATGTGGATTAGCCGACATTCGATCTGATTACGGCGAAAGGGCAAAGTATACCCGCTTTGGAAACCGTACTGCAGAAACGAAAAACGGCGCGTAAAGCGCCGCCGGTTATTATAGTCGAAATCACAGCCACTGCGGCTGACTTTGTTCATATTTTTCAATGGCAGCCTGTTTTTCAAGCGTTTGCCCGATAGCATCCAGTCCTTTTAACAGATTATGCTTGTGATGTTCAGCAATCTCGAATTGCCATCTGGTGTCGCCCGCCGAGACCGTCTGTGCCTCAAGATCGATCGTTATCAATGTTTGTGGCGCTTGCTCAACCTGCTTAAACAGCGTGTCAATGGCTGGCTTTTCCAGGGTGACCGGTAATAACTGATTATTGATGCAGTTGCCATAAAAAATATCAGCAAAGCTGGTGGCAATAATCGCACGAAAGCCAAAGTCGGCCAGCGCCCAGGGCGCATGTTCACGGCTTGAGCCGCATCCGAAGTTTTCCCGGGTCAATAAAATACTGGCACCATGATAGTTTGCATTGTTAAGTACAAAATCAGGATTGGGTTGTTGCTCATGTAAATCCAGATATCGCCAGTCATGAAAAAGGTGCTTACCGTAGCCGGTGCGCGTCACGCCGGTCAGAAACTGCTTTGGAATGATTTGGTCGGTATCGACATTGGCCTGGTCGAGCGGGCAGGCGGTACCGCTGTGTGTAGTAAAACCTTGCTGTGAACTCATTGCTGCTCTCCAAACTCTCTGACGTCGGTAAAACGGCCCCGTAGTGCGGCAGCGGCAGCCATCGCCGGGCTGACCAGATGAGTGCGTGCACCACGGCCCTGTCTGCCTTCAAAGTTCCGGTTACTGGTAGAGGCGCACCGGTCCTGCGCGCCCAGAATATCATCGTTCATTCCCAGGCACATCGAGCAGCCCGGAAGACGCCACTCAAAGCCTGATTCGATAAAAATCTTATCAAGGCCTTCGGCCTCAGCCTGACGTTTAACCGCGGCAGAGCCCGGCACCACGATTGCCGTAACGCTTTTGTCTACTTTGCCGTGACGCGCGATGCTGGCTGCTGCGCGTAAATCTTCAATTCTGCCGTTGGTACATGAACCAATAAATACATGGCTGACGGCAACCGCATCCAGCGTTGCACCGGCCTGTAGCCCCATATATGCTAATGCTTTACGGGTGCTTTCCTGCGCTACGGCGTCGGTAAATGCGTCAGGTCCGGGAATGGGGTCACTCACCCCGATAACCTGGCCTGGATTCGTTCCCCAGGTAACCTGTGGCTGAATGTCATCAGCGTGCAGGCTGACAACCGCGTCAAAGTGCGCATCCGGGTCAGAGTGTAGTGAGCGCCAGTGTTCACAGGCGGCGTCAAAATCAGCATCCGGTGCATACTCGCGTCCTTTCAGGTAATCAAACGTGATTTGGTCAGGCGCAATCATGCCAGCCTTGGCACCCGCCTCGATACTCATGTTACAAATCGTCATGCGCGATTCCATCGACAGCGAATCAATAGCACTGCCCGCATACTCAATAACGTACCCGGTAGCACCGGCGTGGCCAATTTTGCCAATGATCGCAAGCACGATATCTTTAGCCGTGATGCCCTGACTTAATGTGCCATCGACCTGAATCAGCATGCTCTTCGCTTTGCTTTGTTTCAGCGTTTGAGTCGCTAGAACATGTTCTACCTGAGAGGTACCAATGCCAAATGCCAGTGCACCGAAGGCGCCGTGCGTTGCAGTATGTGAGTCACCACACACTACCGTCATTCCCGGCTGAATCAGTCCTAATTCCGGTCCCATCACGTGCACAATGCCCTGCTTCTGATGGCCCACCGGAAACAGCCGGATACCGTGCTCCTCACAGTTTTTTTGCAGGGTCTGCAATTGAAGCGCGTTTTGCGGACCGCAGGCATCCAGAGCCAGGGAGCGGGTGGAAATGCTGTGATCCATGGTGGCAATGGTGCGGTCTGGTCGTCTGACTTTGCGCTGCTTTTCTTCCAGCCCCGCAAAAGCCTGCGGTGAGGTCACTTCATGAATAAGGTGGCGATCGATATACAGCAGGCTGTCACCCTCGATGGTATCGATAACGTGCGCATCGAAAACTTTGTCATATAATGTTCTGGCCATCACTTACGCCTTTTGTTCGGTAATTAAGCGGGCGATCGCACCACCCACATCGCTGGTGGAGGCTGCCTTCTTGTCGCTGTCGACAAGCTCAGCGGTCAGAATACCCTGTTCAAGCACCTGGTAAACTGCGTTTTCAACGGCCTCAGCGGCGCTATCCAGGTTCAGGCTGTAGCGCAGCATCATGGCGGCAGAGAGTATCTGCGCGATAGGGTTAGCCAGGTTTTTACCTGCAATGTCCGGTGCTGATCCGCCGGCCGGTTCGTACAGGCCGAATCCTTCTTCGTTAATGCTGGCTGAGGGAAGCAGGCCCATCGAGCCGGTCATCATGGCGCATTCATCTGAAATAATATCGCCAAACAGATTGGAACAAAGCATGACATCGAACTGCGCCGGATTTTTCATTACCTGCATGGTGGCATTATCAATATAAATATGTTCCAACGACACATCCGGGTAGTCAGCGGCAACCTCTTCGGTGATTTCACGCCATAACCGGCTGGTAGTCAGCACGTTCGCCTTATCCACCGAGGTCATCTTTTTATTACGCTTTTGTGCTGCCTGAAATGCTGAATGCGCAATTCTTCTGATTTCTCTTTTTGAATAGCGCATGGTATCAAACGCATATTCATCTTCTCCCTCACCATCACGACCTTTGGGCTGGCCAAAGTAAATGCCACTGGTCAGTTCGCGCACCACCAGGATATCCACACCGCTTTTGGCAATATCTTCGCGCAGTGGTGACAAGTGCGCCAATTCCGGATAAATGCGGGCTGGTCTGAGGTTGCTGAATAAATCAAAGTGGCTTCGCAGAGTAAGTAGTGCGGCACGTTCAGGGCGCTTTTCCGGAGGTAGCGTATCCCATTTAGGCCCACCGATAGAGCCAAATAATATGGCATCGGCCTGTTCACAGCCCTGCAATGTTTTCGCCGGAAGCGCTTCACCCTCAGTATCAATCGCATAGCCACCCACCGGGTAATCAGTGCGATGGATATTTACTTCGAATCGTTGCTCAACAGCATCAAGGACTTTATTGGCCTGCTCCATGACTTCCGGGCCAATTCCGTCGCCGGCTAAGACGGCAATAGAAAATTGCTTCATTTACACTCCTGCTACCTGTTCCTGTTGGCTTTTATGATGATCAATCTGATCAGCAATATGGGTATTATTTAACACATAAATTAGCGCGTTTACGCCCGCCTCAACAATGTCAGTGGCAAGGCCTATACCATGAAATCGACGACCTTTGTATTCAGCGATGACACTTACCTGGGCCAGAGCATCCGCCCCTTCACCCTTTGAATCCAGGGTGAAATCAACGATGTCGATGTCCGGATTGCCCAGAATGTTCATAATTGCCTCGTACGCGGCATCAACCGGACCGTTTCCTGTTGCCGCCCGGGTGACTTCCTGATCGCCGACGGCAAGTTTCACCGTGGCACTGGGAATAATTTCACGACCGCTGTTTGCCTGTAAGTACAGCAGCTTATAGTAAGCAGCTTCATGCTTTTGTTGATCGAAGAACAGCAGCGCTTCCAGGTCATAATCGTAGACTGTGCCTTTGGCATCAGCCAGCTTCAAAAATGCGGTGTAGACTGCTTCCAGATCATAGTCACTGGTTTTATAGCCCAGCTCGGTTAAGCGGTGTTTGATAACGTGACGCCCTGAACGGGATGTCAGGTTCAGGTTATTTTTATTAATGCCGACACTTTCAGGTGTCATGATTTCGTAGGTGTTCTGCGCTTTTAGCACGCCATCCTGATGAATGCCTGATGAATGACTAAAAGCATTAGCGCCGACAATGGCTTTATTCGCCTGCACCGGCATGTTACACAACTGACTGACCAGCTTGGAGGTTCTGGAGATCTCGGTGGTATTGATGCCGGTGGTCAGCCCCAGCATGTCCTTGCGGGTTTGCAGAATCATGGCAATTTCTTCCAAAGAGCAATTTCCCGCACGCTCTCCGATACCGTTTACGGTGCACTCAACTTGTCTGGCACCGGCTTCTACAGCGGCCAGAGAGTTAGCAACGGCCAGACCAAGATCATTATGGCAGTGCACACTGATAATCGCTTTATCGATATTCGGTACACGGTTAAACAATTGATTAATGATGCCGCCAAACTCGGTGGGGGTGGTATAGCCCACCGTGTCAGGAATATTGACCGTGGTAGCGCCCGCGCTGATCGCAGCCTCTACCATTCTGCACAAATAGTCGATGTGTGTTCTGCCGGCATCTTCACAGGAAAATTCGACATCATCGGTGGCATTGCGGGCCAGCTTTACTGCCGCCACTGCCATATCGACCACTTCGTCCTGAGACTTTCTTAATTTTGCGCCTACATGAATATCGGAGGTGGCAATAAACGTATGAATGCGAAAATGCTCGGCTACACTCAACGCCTTTGCACATGCCTCTATATCAGCAGGAACGGCACGGGCCAGGCCGCACACTGTTGCATTTTTCACTTCCCGGGCAATGCTTCTGACAGATTCAAAATCGCCCGGTGACGACACCGGAAACCCTGCTTCAATGATATCTATGCCAAGACGCTCCAGAGCCAGCGCGATCCGAAGCTTTTCTTTGCCACTCAGGCTTGCCGGCAACGCTTGCTCACCGTCGCGAAGTGTCGTATCAAAGATTTTTACCTGATTCGTCATAGCACTGTCTCGCCTGTTAATTTAACCCAAAAAAAAACCCGCGCCTGTGGCACGGGTTTTTGTAGAATTCGCTGGTCGCTATCTACCCGTGCAGTCTTGCTGCCATAAGGAGTAGAAGAGTAATAAGACGTTGCATAATCATAATGTAACGGTATTGCCTGACCAGAATGTGTCCATCAATGTAACCAGTGAGCGGCGGTAGGTCAACCTTTGTTTACATCTCTTTTTTATTATTTCCAAGCAAGTCTTGAACGAGGTTGATTTTCATGGTTGGTCAGTCCAGTTGGAACTTAACCGGGTAACGAAAATGCTTCCAATCGAGGCTCGACGCCAGCAACAATTCACGCAATGATAACGTTCTTGGGCTGACTTTACCGCGCAGGTTCCAGCGATGGCCGCAACAGGCTGCCGAGACAGTGGCTTTTGTAGGCTTAAGCAGAGTCAGACGGGCATATTGGGAGCGAGATGCCTGCGCTTCGCCATTAAAAGAAAACCAGCGATATTTGTTGACATGCACTTGCTCCTGTTCAGAATCTATTCTGTCGATGGAGTCCAGCTCAATATGGCTTGCATCATAGTGCTCTACCAGTACACAAGCTACCAGGCCCGGCGCTGCATAACGTTGTAACCATTGGTGGGTAGCGTCCCCGGTTATTTTGTCCGCGGGACATTTGCCAGGCTGCTTTGCCAGCCAGGCGGCATTGTGACTGTCCAGTTTCAGCGGGGAAATTTGACGCGCCATAAAGTGTGCAGCATGCCGGATGTGGTGGGGCAGGCCACGAATTCGTTGTTGAATTAAAGACTTGTCGTCAGGCAAAGACGTCGCCAGCGTCATCAGTTCACGCTCATAAAGCGCGGTACATAGCTCGGCAAAGTGTGCAGGCGTTGTGTCCAGCTCGTTACGCTGAACGAAAAAATTTGTCTGATTCGGGTCCAAGCCTGATGCCATCGGTAAGCCGGTTATGATTAGTGGTTGCCATAACCTAACAGGAAGTTGGGCCGGTCGCTACTGCGCCGGCCCCAAAAAGCCTTACTGGCCTTTTATTTCAGAGCGGCCGCGATACGTAGCTGCGCTACCCAGTGCTTCTTCGATACGAAGCAGCTGGTTGTATTTTGCTACTCGGTCTGAACGGCACAGTGAGCCGGTTTTGATCTGACCTGCTGCAGTGCCTACAGCCAAATCAGCAATAGTGGCATCTTCAGTTTCACCGGAGCGGTGTGAAATTACCGCGGTGAATCCGGCATCTTTAGCCATTTTGATAGCGTTTAATGTCTCGGTCAGTGAGCCAATCTGATTAAACTTGATCAAAATTGAGTTGCCGATGTTGTTCTCAATACCACGCTGAAGGATCTTGGTGTTGGTAACAAATAAATCATCACCCACGAGCTGAACTTTGCTGCCAATTTTGTTTGTCAGACTCGCCCAACCATCCCAGTCACTTTCATCAAGGCCGTCTTCAATAGAGACAATAGGATACTGATTTGTCAAATCTGCCAGGTAATCGCCAAAGCCTTCGGCATCGAAGCTCTTGTCTTCACCGGACAGCACATATTGGCCATCTTTGTAAAATTCAGAGGCTGCACAATCTAATGCCAGCGTGACATCTTCATTCATTTTGTAGCCGGCTTTCTCAACCGCTTCAACGATAACCGCCAGGGCTTCAGCATTTGAGCTCAGATTCGGTGCAAATCCACCTTCATCACCAACCGCGGTATTCAAACCTTTGGCAGACAGAACTTTTTTCAGGTTATGGAAAATTTCTGCACCCATGCGAAGCGCTTCTTTAAAGCTTGATGCGCCTACCGGTTGTACCATAAATTCCTGAATGTCGACGTTATTGTCAGCATGCTCACCACCATTGATGATGTTCATCATTGGGACAGGCATTGAATATTCGCCCGGCGTGCCATTTAAATCAGCAATGTGTTCGTAAAGCGCAACGCCTTTTTCTTCGGCAGCGGCTTTGGCGACGGCCAGTGATACGGCCAGAATGGCGTTGGCACCCAGATTTTCTTTATTTTCTGTGCCATCCAGCTCAAGCATCAGTTCGTCAATTTCTTTTTGAACCAGTGGATCTTTGCCTGTTAGCGCAGGGGCGATAGTGTCATTGATTGCAGCAACCGCTTTGGTTACGCCTTTACCCATATAACGAGATTTATCGCCGTCGCGCAGCTCAAGTGCTTCGCGGGAGCCGGTAGAGGCACCAGAGGGTGCGGCAGCACGGCCCATTACACCGCTGTCTAAATAAACATCTGCTTCTACCGTGGGGTTACCGCGAGAATCCAGGATTTCGCGTCCAATAATGCGACTAATCTTCGCCATGATATTTCCTCAACGTTGTCGGTGTGCGCATGTTGCTATGGCACACCGTAATTAGAAATTAATGATTTTCTTTTTGGTATTTGCCAGCAGCCGCTACGAATCCCTTGAAAAGTGGGTGTCCGTCACGGGGCGTAGAAGTGAATTCCGGGTGAAACTGGCCAGCTACGAACCACGGATGGTCAGGGATTTCGATAACTTCTACAAGTCGTTTGTCAGTGGACAAACCACTGACTTTAAGTCCGGCCTGCTCGATTTTGTCCCGCAGATTATTGTTCACTTCGTAACGGTGTCTGTGACGTTCATAGATCGTTTCACTACCGTACAGATCATAAACCTTGGTATTGGGTATAAGATGACAAAGCTGACTGCCCAGGCGCATGGTACCGCCCAAATCGGATTCTTCGGTACGAATTTCAGTGCTGCCATCGGCATCGAGCCACTCTGTTATCAGGCCCACAACAGGGAATGGCGTGTCCTGATTAAATTCAGTGCTGTTTGCGTTTTCCATGCCGGCAACATTGCGCGCAAACTCAATAAGCGCAACCTGCATGCCCAGACAAATACCCAGATAAGGGACTTTGTTCTCACGGGCATATTTTGCCGCAGCAATTTTACCTTCGATACCGCGCTCGCCAAAACCACCGGGCACCAGAATCGCATCAAGCGGCTCTAATATCTGAACGCCCTTAGTTTCAACATCCTGAGAATCAATATGATGGATATTCACGGTTAGGCGGTTTTTCAGACCGGCATGCTTGAGGGCTTCATTCACTGACTTATATGCATCGGGCAGTTCAACGTACTTACCGATCATACCGATATTTACTTCACCGGTGGGGTTGGACTCGGCATAAAGTACCTGCTCCCATTCGGTCAGGTCAGCCTCTTTACAATCCAGTTTAAAACGGTCAACGACCAACTGATCCATACCCTGAGCTTTCAGTGCGGCCGGGATGCGATAAATGCTGTCGACATCTTTGAGCGAGATAACGGCTTTGTCTGCGACATTGGTAAACAACGCAATTTTAGAGCGCTCTGTTGCGGGTAATGCGCCAACGGAGCGACATACAAGGATATCCGGCTGAATACCGATAGAGCGTAGCTCTTTTACTGAGTGCTGAGTCGGCTTGGTTTTGACCTCGCCGGAGGCCGGCATGTAAGGGACCAGTGTCAGGTGCATAAACATCGCGCGTTCACGACCTACTTCCGTGCCTAACTGACGGATGGCCTCCAGAAACGGTTGTGATTCGATATCACCCACAGTACCGCCCACTTCAACAATGGCGACGTCATGCCCTTCCGCCCCTTCAATAACACGGCGTTTGATTTCGTTGGTGATGTGAGGGATAACCTGAATGGTTGCGCCCAGATAATCACCGCGTCGCTCACGACGAAGTACTTCTTCATACACCCGTCCGGTGGTGAAGTTGTTCCGTTTGGTCATGCGAGTACGAATAAAACGCTCGTAGTGACCTAAATCCAGATCGGTTTCCGCTCCGTCATCGGTAACAAAAACCTCACCGTGCTGAATCGGGCTCATTGTTCCTGGATCAACGTTGATGTACGGATCCAGTTTTAGCATTGTGACGGTAAGACCACGCGCTTCCAGGATAGCTGCCAGTGACGCGGCAGCAATACCTTTACCTAGCGATGATACAACACCACCTGTGACGAAAATATAGTTTGTCATGCGAAACCTAAGGCGTTGGATTGTATGGGTAATGAGTGTTTGCGGCGCAAATCCACAACACTTGGACGGCGCAATAGTATACCCAAAGAGTGGCTGGCAAACAATCAGTTTGCCAGCGTCAGCGGCGCTTTATTTAAATGAAACAAGCACAAAGCATTGATACTGCCTTGCAGGATCAATTGTCCTGCAGGCGTTTTAGCGTATAGATCAAATCAAGGGCCTGGCGAGGAGACAGATCGTCAGGATTAATGGCAGCCATTGCCTCGTCCAGTTTGCCGGGTTGGGCTGGTGGCGGCAAGTCCAGAGATGCCTGCACCGTCTTTGATTCAGACTGCGTTTGCGATGTGATATCGGCGCTGCTTTCAAGCTCATGCAGTTTGGATTTTGCAGCCTGGATGACCTGCCTGGGCACGCCTGCAAGCATAGCAACCTGCAAGCCGTAACTTTGGCTCGCTGCACCCTGTTCTACAGCGTGCATGAAGCGAATGGTTTCTTCATGCTCAATGGCGTCGAGGTGAACATTCACTACGCCGCTAAGATGTTCAGGGAGCTGCGTCAGCTCAAAATAGTGAGTGGCAAAAAGTGTGTAGGCATGCTGCTGGCTGGCAAGATGGTGCGCACACGCCCAGGCCAGTGACAGACCATCGTAGGTACTGGTACCGCGACCTATCTCGTCCATCAGCACCAGTGAATGCTCCGTGGCATTGTGCAGAATATTCGCTGTTTCGGTCATCTCTACCATAAAGGTGGATCGGCCGGACGCTAAATCATCAGATGCCCCAATGCGGGTGAAAATGCGGTCAACCTTGCCGATGACAGCATTGCGCGCCGGTACAAAACTGCCGATATAAGCCATAAGTACAATCAGAGCTGTCTGGCGCATGTAGGTTGATTTACCGCCCATATTCGGACCAGTGATGATCAGCATCTTGTGTTCATCATCCATTTGCAGCGGATTGGCAATAAACGGATCGCTCATGACATTCTCTACCACCGGATGACGGCCTTCCTGATAGGTAAGCTGTCGCTCATCGGTCAGGCTGGGGCGATGCAGATCAAGTGCTTCAGCACGTTCGGCCAGCGACTGGATAACATCAAGCTTCGCCAGCGCAGCAGCTGAATTAATCAATGCATTAAGCACCGGGTGGAAATGATCAAACAAGGCCTCATACAATTGTTTTTCCAGTGCCAGTGCACGACTTTGACTGGTAAGGACCTTATCTTCGTGTTCCTTAAGCTCTGGTGTGATGTAGCGCTCTGTATTTTTAAGCGTTTGTCTGCGGATATAGTCAGCAGGAGCCTGGGCGCTCTGTGCGCGGCTGATTTCGATAAAGAAACCGTGCACTTTATTGTAACCAACCTTTAGTGTGCTGATGCCGGTGCGTTCCCGCTCACGGGTTTCCAGTGCCTGAAGATAGTTGGTGGCGCCCTGGGATAAATCCCTCAACTCGTCCAGCTCTTCACTGTATCCCGGGGCAATCACCCCACCATCACGCAGTACTACGGGGGGATTATCGATGATTGCTCTGTTAAGCAGATCCTGAAGTTGAGGGTAGGTACCAATTTTATCACTTAAGGTATGCAGAAGCGGTGTATTAAATGGCGCCAGAGAGTCGCATAGCGCCGGTAGTGCGTTAAACGCATTACGTAGCCGTGCGAAATCGCGCGGCCGGGCTGAACGCAGTGCCAGACGCGCCATAATCCGCTCAATATCGCCAATTTGTTTTAGCTGATCAGCAATGTCATGGCCTGGTGCATCAAGCAGCGCGGCAATTGCATCCTGACGTGCGTTCAACTCATGTCTGTCGGTGATTGGCGAGTGTAAAAAACGCTGCAGCATGCGACTGCCCATAGCGGTAGCGGTGGTATCCAGTACACTGAACAGCGTATGTTCCTGGTTGCCGCCCATATTTTGTGTGATTTCAAGGTTGCGACGGGTGGCCGCATCCAGCTGCACGCGGGTTTCCTGCACATCTTTTTGAATAGCATTGATATGGGGCAGGGCAGTTCGCTGGGTATCCTTCACATACTGTAATACACAACCAGCGCTACTTAACCCCTGGTGCATGTCTTCAACACCAAAACCGGTCAGCGCGCGCGTATTGAACTGGTTATTCAGCTGTTCAACTGCGGTATCGTAGTCAAATTCCCACTCCGGGCGTCGACGGATGCCTTTGCGCTTTTCGATAAGCGCTATACCACTAAAGCCCTCCGGGTAAAGTAGCTCTGCCGGATTAACCCGCTGTAATTCAGCCAGTAAAGCCTCATCGCCTGTACATTCTGCAACTACAAACCTGCCACTGCTGACATCCAGAGTTGCCAGCCCGTACCGGTCGGTGGTGCCGCTGACCGCTGCCAGCACATTATCACGACGCTCTTCAAGCAATGCTTCATCAGTAACCGTGCCGGGCGTAACGATACGTTGTACCTTTCTTTCCACCGGGCCTTTGCTGGTCGCCGGGTCGCCTACCTGCTCGCAAATAGCCACGGATTCGCCCATTTTGACGAGTCGGGCCAGATAACTTTCAACAGCGTGGTAGGGAACGCCAGCCATCGGAATAGGATCGCCTCCGGATTTACCCCTAGCGGTCAGCGAAATATCCAGTAATTGTGCTGCACGTTTGGCATCATCATAGAACAATTCATAAAAATCGCCCATACGATAAAACAGAAGAATAGTGGGGTGCTGCGCCTTTATGTTCAGGTACTGGCGCATCATTGGCGTATGTGATTCCAAAAGTGCCTCGATGTATCGTTAACTTACGGTACCACTATTAAAGGCCAGTCAGAATGATGTGCTGCTGTCCGGGAAATGGTACACTGCGAAGAATAAAATTTTGCTACGTATTATTGATATGAGTCAGGCTTTTTCAACCGTTTCTGTGGCCGCGCAAAGCCAGCAGATGATAACACGAATCGGGCAGCTGTTAACTGACAACAAGCTGAGCATCAGCTGCGCTGAATCCTGCACAGGGGGCGGGTTAGCCTTTGCATTTACATCGGTAGCCGGCAGTTCGAACTGGTTTGAACAATCTTTTGTTACTTATTCTAACGATGCTAAGCAATCACTGTTGAATGTTGATCCCGATATTCTGACATCCTGCGGCGCGGTATCGCGTGAGTGTGTCGAAGCCATGGCTGTCGGCACTGCGCAGCGCGCTAACGCGCCACTTGCCATCAGTGTCAGTGGTATTGCTGGCCCTGGCGGGGGCAGCGACGATAAGCCAGTAGGCACAGTGTGGTTTGGTTTTTATTTGCAGGGCAAAACCGTTTCCAGCAAGCAGCATTTTTCCGGAGACCGGGATAGTGTGCGCGCAGCGGCGGTTAATTTTGCACTGCAATATCTGCACGATTGGCTAGTTGAAAACTACGCATAGACTTTGTAGCGTAAATAAAATCCAACGGGCACTTGAAACTGTATGGTTATACAGTATAAGATGCCTGCCATTAATTATTCATAGCGTGGTAGCGCAATTGCAAATTTTGCCTCTTGCGACGAAAAGGCCACTGCTACACTTCAGAGGAAGTTTTTGTGGACGATAATAAATCTAAAGCGCTTTCTGCGGCCGTTGGTCAGATTGAAAAGCAGTTTGGCAAAGGCGCAATCATGCGTTTGGGTGACAATCAGGCAATGGATATTGAGGCGGTTTCTACGGGATCGCTGAGCATTGATATCGCGCTGGGTATAGGCGGTTTACCCTGTGGCCGTGTTGTTGAAATTTACGGTCCGGAGTCATCGGGTAAAACGACGCTGACACTGCAGGTAATTGCTGAGGCACAGAAAAAAGGTAAAACCTGTGCTTTCGTTGATGCTGAACATGCACTGGATCCGGTCTATGCTGAAAAACTGGGTGTAAATATCGATGATCTGCTGGTATCACAGCCGGATACCGGTGAGCAGGCGCTGGAAATCTGCGACATGCTGGTACGCTCAGGTGCGGTGGATGTGGTTATTGTTGACTCGGTTGCTGCATTGACACCAAAAGCAGAAATTGAAGGCGAGATGGGAGATTCACACGTTGGTTTGCAAGCACGTCTGATGTCGCAAGCGCTGCGTAAGCTGACAGCCAATATCAAGCGTTCAAATACACTGTGTATTTTCATCAACCAGATCCGTATGAAAATTGGTGTAATGTTCGGGAATCCGGAAACCACAACCGGTGGTAACGCACTGAAGTTTTACTCTTCTGTTCGTCTGGATATTCGCCGGATTGGTGCGGTTAAAGAGGGCGACGAAGTCGTCGGTAATGAAACCCGCGTTAAAGTGGTTAAAAATAAGGTTGCTCCGCCGTTTAAGCAAGCGGAATTTATGATTCGCTATGGAGAAGGCATCAGTAAAGAAGCTGAGTTGATTGACCTTGGCGTTAAGCAGAAACTGGTAGATAAAGCCGGGGCCTGGTATAGCTACAAAGGCGATCGTATTGGTCAGGGTAAAGCGAATGTCATTAATTTCCTGAAAGAAAATAAGGATATTGCTAATGAAATTGAGCAAAAAATCCGGGAAGAGCTGCTAAGCAAAACGCCGAAAGTTGAAGCCACCGAAGGTGAGTCAGAAGACACCTTGTAAGCATAGCAAACGGCTGTCGGTCTGTTATAAAGATATAATCGTCGAGTAGCCGCTAAATATTTTATGACGATAAACCGCTGTCTGCATGTGCCGATGGCGGTTTTTTTATGTGTATTGATAAAAGGTGCAGAAAAATAAACGCATGACGCGTGTGATTGAATGTTGAAATGAGAAGTTGCAAGCGCAGTGTGAAAAGCTTAAGAGGCGCGCAACAGAGCGCTGCCCAGACACTCGCTCTGTATGGGAGTCAGATAAAAAAGCTCCGTCACCAAATCTTACCCGTTTTCAGCGTGCAAAACGGCCGGTGTCAGTAGCGTACAGCAGGAACCGATAAACCGGATTACTACACCCGGTGGGGAATACCAGGCTGCTCCCAATTATCAGGTACCTTGCCCTGTAACACGTAAGAATATGCAATGAACTCAGCAATCGTAAAATAAAGCGCTTCGGGAATATCCTGCCCTAAATCGAGCTGACCCAGCACTTCCATTAATGCGGGATCCTCATGAATCAGTATTCCATTGTCCTGTGCCAGAGCAAGAATTTGCTCAGCAATATCACCATGGCCCTTTGCTATCACTTTGGGCGCAGCTTTGCTATTGCCAGCGTCGTATTTCAGTCCTACGACCGATTTAAATGATTTCTTCATGCGGTAACCTCGAAAACCTGATAGGGAGATTGTTGAAGGCTGTCGGGAATCTTACCTTGCTGCGCATGCGCAGTTTCAACAATAAGTCCGGAAGCTGAGAAGCGATTTATCAGCATGGGAAGGGTTTGCCTGATTTTGTCTAAAAGTACCGGTGTTGAAGCATATAAATTCAGGTTGACGGTTTCGCCTGAAATTTTTGTTTTTGCCAGTACTTCTCCACTGTCTCCAGCTTCAAGTTTCATCGTGAGTGACCAGGTCTTTGCCGACCATCCGTCCGTGGAGTCGTTATCATCATCGGTTTCACGCTTGATTAAAATTTCCGGTGGCTTGGAGCAATACTCACTGCGAAATGGCAGACAGAAATACAAGTGATCGTTGCCCTGACTACGACTTTCAAGATTACTGAGAAACGCAGACTGATGATTGGCAAGCAATGTTTTAAGTGGATTCAGCAGGCCAGCTTGTTTGTCCAGCGAAGCAAGCTCGCTGGCAAAGCGCTGATAAGCTGCGCCAGTGCTGGCAGTGTTTTTAGGCTCTCCTGGTTCCGACAGCATGTGTGAATACGCTGCAGAAGATACATTTGACTGTGAAAGTGATGCACGCCCTGACAGTACTAACTGGAAAAGTGAGACCAAAGCACTGTTGAAGCTATTTGAAGGCGACGGTTGTGCAATCAGCGGCGGTGATATCGGTTGCAAAATTGCTTGTGCAAACTGACTAATCTGGCTTTGATTGGGTAGGTTAAGGCGCTGTTGAGCAATCCCGATACCGTTTCTGTTACTCTTCCCATCTGTCGGGCCGGTCTGGCTGTTGGCAGAGCAAAAACTTAGCTGTTCAAGCATGGTTTTCATAAGCGGCTTGCTTTCAACCGACACAGAAGCCTGACGTAGTATCGTCAATAACTCTTTAAGAGCCTGGTTTGTGGAGCCGGTATGTTGCAACAATTTTTGTGCAAGCTGTTTTATGCTTTCGGTAGTCAGCGCCGATTTATCCGTCGATTCTGATCTGACAGGCTCCACTGGATGGCTGTTGAAAACAGGCAGCGTAAGCGCAAAGAGGTTTCGCTTATCGGCTGTCTCGGTAACGGAGCTAATAATACTGACCGGCAACTTTACGCGGGCAAGGGGTTTTAACTGCTCTATCGTTATCAAGATATCGCTTCCTCTGGCCTGAACAAGTAGCGGTGATGCCTTCATCACAGGGTCGGGTAACGATGATTTGATGATGTCCAGCAACGGCGTCGGGGATTGCACCAACTGAATGCCTGAAGGCAAATTCTTTTTTATCAGTGCCGCTGATAACAATGATTGGTGTTGTTTGGAAATATTTAACGGCACTGGCGAGCCTGAAGGAGCGGTCAGCGTAATACTCTGCGTATTTCTTTTTACAGAAACCTGAACATCATTAACGCCGGCAAGTGTCGCTTTTAACGATGCAGGTATAGCAATATTCACAGGGGTGTCACGAAGGAGCAAGCGAAGGCTGCCATTATCTTCTTTAACCACAGACGCTGAGGCTGTCAGAGGACGGGCCAGAGACGACAAATTTTGTTTCAGAATCGAAACTAACGTTTTTACGTCTAATCCGGAAGTACTGACAGAGTTAATGCGCGCCGGCAGCGAAACGGTGCTGGAAAATGTTTCTAAAATAACCGCTGTTTGCGCAGCATCACGCACTAGCCTGACGCTACCTTCAGGCAAGCGTGAAAGTGTGCCTTTGTCAGGTGTCAGCATCAGGGGATGGCCTGACAGCGTCAATCGCGCTTTTCCGTCAACTATCGACAGATTAGCTTGCGTCATCTCTTTGCCGGAGACCTGCGGTGATGCCTCTGGCAGAACTGCAGATAATGCGTGTGAAACAGAATTGAGCAAAGTACCGGAAATCATACTGAGGTTATCGGCAATCACGATAAAAGTGTGAATATTTAGTGACATTTCTTAGTGTAAAGAGCAGATTTTAAACGTTTTCAGATGTTTCGGTTATGGTAGACTGGCTTTTATCGTTAGCTAAGTACTGAAAACGGAACATTTCTTTGGCAGAGTTGGTCGCATCGCAGCTGTCCTGCATGAAACGCGATAAAGTGTTATTTGAGTCGCTGTCGTTATCGTTGTCGCCCGGACAGTTGGTACATCTTCGTGGGCCTAACGGAGCGGGCAAAACCAGCCTGTTGAGAATATTAGCCGGCCTGAGTCAGCCCGATACCGGGACGGTTACATGGAATAATCGCGCTATCGACAATGAATTCCAACGACGCCTGGTTTACCTGGGACATAAAGCCGGATTAAGCGCAGGCTTAAGCGCTATAGAGAATCTGACGTTCTGGTGCGCGCAGCATCATATCAGGGTATCGGAAACGACACTTTTTGAAGTGCTTGAAGTGCTCAGCCTGGTAGGGCTTGAAGAAATCCCCGTGCGTTTATTATCGGCCGGACAGCAGCGACGCGTTGCGCTGGCCAGGCTGTGGCTGAAATCTTCAGATATTTGGATCCTTGATGAGCCATTTACCGCTCTTGATACTGATGGTGTGGCACTTATTCAGGCGCGTTGCGAGACGTTTGTCAGGCAGGGCGGGGCAGTGATAGTCACTTCGCATCAGCCATTGAGCATGAAGGATATGCCAGTCAGCGTTATCGAGCTGGAGGGGCAATTATGAACGCCTTGTATGCCGGTGTGTTTAAGCGCGATCTGTCCCTGGCTTTTCGACAAAAAGGTGAGCTGCTACAACCGCTTATGTTTTTGCTGATCGTTGTATGTCTTTTTCCAATCGGGGTTGGACCGGGCCCTGAAATTCTGCAGCGAATTAGCCCGGGCGTTATCTGGATTGCTGCGATTTTGTCAGGTTTGCTGGGGATGGAGCGGCTTTTTAAAGATGACTTCAACGATGGCACGCTTGAGCAGTTAATACTTAGTGGGCTCCCGCTATCAGGTATTGCACTGTCAAAAGTGTTCACGCACTGGCTGGTGAGCTTTTTACCGATTATTTGTTTGTCGCCCGTTCTGGCGATGTTTTTACATATGTCACTGCCTATGTATCAGGCGTTAATCATTACATTATTATTAGGAACACCGCTCCTTTCGCTTATCGGCGCGATAGCGACAGCCCTGACGGTTAGCCTTCACCGAGGCAGTTTACTGGTGTCGCTGTTATTATTGCCAGTATTCATACCGCTGTTGATTTTTGCTACCTCTGCGGTAGAGTCAGCAGCTATGCAGTTATCCTATGGCCCCCAGGTGGCAATCATATCTGCGATGACGTGCCTGGCACTGGCCAGTGCACCTTTTGCCATCTCGTATGCCTTGAAAGTGAGTCAACACTGATGTGGAAGTGGTTACACCCTTACGCAAAGACAGAAAAAGTGTATGCACTGTGCAGCAGACTACAGCCCTGGTTTGCGATTTCAGCAATCGCCCTTCTGATTACAGGCAGTGTGTGGGGCTTGCTTTATGCCCCTGCTGATTATCAGCAGGGCGACTCGTTCAGAATCATTTATTTTCACGTACCAGCTGCCATGCTGTCCATGAGTACTTATGTAGCAATGGCGATAGCGGCTCTGGTTGGGATTGTCTGGCAATGGCGAACCGCCTTTATGGCAATGGTGGCGATGGCACCAGTGGGTGCTGTGATGACATTTATTGCTCTGTTTACCGGTGCGGCCTGGGGTAAGCCGATGTGGGGGGCATGGTGGGTGTGGGACGCCAGACTGACATCAGAACTTATCCTGTTATTTTTGTATTGCGGTGTGATAGCCCTTTACAACGCGTTTGATGATAAACAGCAGGCAGGTAAAGCGGCCGGCGTAATGGCGCTGGTGGGCGTGGTGAATGTGCCAATTATTCATTTTTCCGTTGAATGGTGGAACACCCTGCATCAGGGGGCCACAATTACCAAATTTGATAAGCCGTCAATGGCTACAGAAATGCTCTGGCCATTACTGATAAATATTGTGGGGTTCGTGTGCTTTATCGCGTGGGTGACCACATTAAGGCTTAAAAACGAAATTCTTAAACGAGAAGGCGCGCGACCGTGGATGACGTCTATTGTCAGGCGCGGATCAGGGAATTCACATGCAGTTTGATTCTTTTAGCGAATTCCTGGCCATGGGGGGCTACGGATTTTATGTATGGTTGTCCATCGGGGTCTGTTTGCTTTGTATGGTGTTACTTGTCATCGCCAGTAAAATAGAAAAGCGCCGCTTGCTAAAGATAATCAGAAAAGAATCAGCACGCAAAGAACGAATGCGTAAAGCCAGGCAGGCAAAACGCACTACGGCAGGGTAAATACGGAAACGGCTTATGAATCCCCGAAGAAAACAACGACTGAAGGTGATAGGCGGGATCGTCATACTGATAGGAGCGGCGGTATCCCTGATGCTATATGCATTGAATGACAATATCGATTTGTTCTATACCCCTTCTGAGATTATCGATGGAAAAAACGGACAGGTACCGCAGGTAGGCCAGCGACTTCGCATTGGCGGCATGGTGGTGCCGGGGACCGTAGACAGGAATAGTCAGACGCTGCAGGTGGCCTTTGAGCTTGTCGATACGGGCCCCGCAGTGACTGTATTATATAACGGTATATTGCCGGACTTGTTTCGTGAAGGGCAGGGCATCGTGGCAACCGGGACACTGGTTAATCCCTCTACAATAGAAGCGCACGAAGTACTGGCCAAACATGATGAGGAATACATGCCCCCTGAGCTTGCCGAGAAAATGAAAGGCATCAAACACGTAAAGCCTGAATCAGGAGCGGTGCAGTGATACCAGAGCTGGGTAATATCGCGCTTACACTGGCACTGGTGAGTGCCATACTCCTTGCGGTATATCCGTTGTGGGGCGCACAAACTAATCAGTCAGGCCTGATTGCCACAGCCCGGCCACTCGCCCTGGGCATGTTTACATTCACTGTTGTTGCCTTTGTGTGCTTGTCTTACGCATTTGCTACTGACGATTTCTCACTGAGCTATGTTGCCCAGCACTCTAATTCACGCCTGCCTATCCATTATAAGCTAACCGCCGTTTGGGGCGGACATGAAGGCTCATTTCTGTTGTGGGTGTTAATGCTCTCTCTGTGGACGGTGGCAGTGGCTGCCTTTAGTGGCAGTATTCCTCAGCAGATGGTCGCCCGTGTACTGTCTGTACTTGGTATGGTGGCTGTGGGATTTTATTTGTTCATGCTGTTAACTTCTAACCCCTTTACCAGCATGCTGCCATTTATGCCTGTGGATGGCCGTGATCTGAATCCGCTTTTACAGGATTTTGGCATGATCATTCATCCGCCTATGTTGTATATGGGATACGTAGGCTTTTCTGTTGCGTTTGCATTTGCAGGTGCGGCGCTTATCGCCGGCAAGCTGGATTCTACCTGGGCACGCTGGTCACGCCCCTGGGTGCTGGCGGCCTGGTGCTTTCTCACTGTTGGCATTTGTCTGGGCAGCTGGTGGGCTTATTATGAGCTGGGCTGGGGCGGCTGGTGGTTCTGGGACCCGGTGGAAAATGCTTCGTTCATGCCCTGGCTTGTAGGCACTGCGCTAATGCATTCGCTGGCGGTAACAGAAAAAAGAAAAGTCTTTAAGTCCTGGACCGTATTATTAGCAATCGGTGCGTTCTCGCTGAGCTTGCTGGGCACGTTTTTGGTGCGCTCAGGTGTGATTGTCTCTGTCCACTCTTTTGCCAGCGACCCGACCCGGGGCTTATTCATTTTAGGCATTTTGATTGTTCTGGCCGGCGGCGCACTGTTGCTGTTTGCACTTAGAGCATCGTCGCTGGGCAGCGCCGGCCGTTATCAGCCGGTTTCCAGAGAAGTTATGCTGATGGGCAATAACATTCTGTTATGTGCTGCAACACTTGTCGTGTTATTGGGTACACTATTACCGCTGGTGCACAAGGAACTGGGGCTGGGATCTATCTCTATCGGCGCACCATTTTTTAATAAGATGTTTGTTTATCTTATTGTTCCTTTTGTATTTTTGTTGAGTATCGGCCCCCTTTCGCGCTGGAAAAATCAGCCGGTTTCCGCCTTATACCGCCAAACGCTGGTCGCGCTGGGGATAAGTCTGTCCGCAGCGTTACTCGTATTCTTTTCATACTCGCAAGCAGCCTACATGGCGGTATTAGGGTTGACGCTTTCTTTCTGGATCCTGATTGCATCAGTGATGGAAGTGACTCAGCGACTCAGCGCGATGGATCCGACGACAGGTTTGTTTACACGACTCAGGTTGCTGACCCGCAGTCATTGGGGAATGATTTTAGGCCATGTGGGATTTGCCGTTACGCTGATTGGTATTACGCTCGTATCTAACTATGAACAGGAACGCGATGTACGTATGCTTCCCGGTGAGCAGTTGACTCTCGGCGATTACACATTTGCATTTAAGGGAATTGAAAAGCGACAGGGGCCGAATTATGAGGCTGATGCCGGACAATTCATCGTTTATGAAAATGGTCAGATGCTGACACAACTTGAGCCGGAGAAGCGCATCTATACCGTTCAGCGCATGCCGATGACAGAAGCGGCTATTCATTCTACTCTCACCAGAGATCTCTTCATTGCGTTGGGCGAGCCACTGGACGATGGTGCCTGGGCTGTCAGGGTTTATATCAAGCCTTTTGTCGTCTGGATTTGGGGCGGTGGCGCAATAATGGCGCTCGGCGGTATCTGCGCAATGAGCGATAAGCGTTACCGGATGTCGGCGCTGGCCAAATTCAGAAAAAAACCTGGCCATGCTGATTTGACGGAGGAACATGCATGAAAAAAACGTGGCTCGTCGTTATTCCTGTCATGCTGTTTGTGTTGGTAGCGGCCTTTTTATACAGCGGTCTGTCTTCAGATCCGCGCCAACTTGACTCGCAAATCACCGGGCAACCTTTTCCTGAATTTTTGCTTCCTGATCTGATGGAGCCGGAGAAAAACTACACGCAAGCAGCGCTTAAGGGTGAGGTTACCATTGTAAATGTGTGGGGCGTGTGGTGTGTTACCTGCGCCGTGGAAATGCCGTATCTTACACACTTAAAAGAAACCGAGGGCGTTCGCTTCGTCGGGCTTTACTTTGATCAGGATCTGGATCCTGATAACGGCACAAAGACGCTAAACCGAGTGCAGCAGGAAGTTACCGAACTGCTCAGTCGTTACGGAAACCCTTACGCTTTCAATATTTTTGATGTGTACCGCGACACCTCGCTGGATCTTGGTGTAACAGGTGCACCTGAGCACTTTGTTATTGACCGCGAGGGAATAGTGCGGATGCATCATGTAGGCGATATCAATGAGAGAGTCTGGATGAATAAGATTGGGCCTTTGTACCAGCGGCTCACCGGCCGCGAAGAGCAAAATGCACAGGGAGCAGGGCGGTGATCAGAGCCTGGTTAGTTATGCTTTTGTTCGTATCCTCACTAAGCTGGGCAGCACAAAGCAGTTACGAGTTTGATAGTGATGCGCAACGAGAGTCCTTCAACAGATTGACGGCGGTATTGCGATGCCCCATGTGCCAGAATCAGAACATTGCTGATTCTGATGCTATGATTGCCCATGACATGCGCCGCAAAGTACATCAGTTACTGCAGGATGGCAAAACAGAAGATGAAGTGATCGCGTACATGAAGGCCCGCTATGGTGATTTTGTTTACTACGAGCCGCCTGTGACGATTGGCACCATCTGGTTGTGGCTCATACCGCTCATATTCATTGCCTGTGCCACCATTATTGTAGTGAAACGCCGTAAGCCTCAGGTATCGGCAGACATGGCCGAGCAGCTCGCCAAGGCAGATGAAATACTCAGGCAGGATAAATCGTGACCTGGTCCGTGTTTCACCTTTTTGTTGCCGCAATGATTACCTTTTTGGTGATGTTGGTAGTGTTGCCCATATGGTGGAAGCGGGTAGCTAAACGACAATTACAGGCCACCAATGTAGCGCTCATCCGCCAGCGCCTCAGCGAGTTATCGGTAGAAGCGGAGCAGGGGCTGATTACAGAACATGACCTGCGTCAGGCGAGTGATGAGCTTAAACTTGCGTTGGTGGAAGAGCATGATGCAGTGGAAAAAGATAATACTGCCATGCGCTATTCCTTCGCTGTGTTGATAGCCGCGATCGCGTTGACTATTGGCTTTTATGTTTACAGTAATGTGAATCAGTTAACCGGACTAAAACGTCAGCAGGAGGCCGTTGCGGCACTTCCTGCCTTGTCAGAAAAGCTAACCAGTACAAGCGCTGCAAACTTCAGCACCGAAGATGTACAACAGCTCGCTATTGCTATCCGGCATCGTCTTCGGGGCTCCCCTGAGGATGCGCAAGGGTGGATGTTCCTGGGCAGGCTTAATATGTCGCTCGGTAGACAGGATGAAGCGTTGAATGCGCTTGAGAAAGCATTCTCAATCAGTCAGGATCCACAAATAGCAACCAGCTATATTCAGGGGTTGTTAGCGACCGGTGAGCGCCCGCGGATCGCACAGGCACAGTCGTTACTCTCTGCGCTGATTGCAGATTCTCCTGAGAACACGAATTATTCACTGATGATGGCTGTAGCCTCAGCACAACTGGGTGATCTGGCAGCGACCGAACGTGCGTTTTCAAAGGTTGATAATTTGTTACCTGCTAATAATCCGCTTAAACAGGATTTGCAGTCCAGAATCGCCCAGATGCGAGGGGCGGGTTCATCTGGCGCAGGTGAGTCAGAGGCGCAAGCGACGCAGGTTGAACTTACCATTGGTGTCGATAATAACATCGATGTGAAGACATTTCCTTCGCAGGGATATCTTGTGGTATTTGCGCAGAGTACCAATAATGAAAACCGAATGCCGGCTGCGGTCGTAAAACTGCCTTTGCCTTCGTTCCCGGTCACGGTCACACTGTCCGGGAGTGATGCGATGGTCGCGGGTTATTCGCTTAACACCTTGTCAGAAGCCCGTATAGTCGCCCGCATTTCTGCTGACGAGGATGTCGCGATAGCCCCTGGCGAGTGGCAGGGTAGTATTCAGATTTCGCTTCGACAAGGACAGTCCGTCCAACACACATTAACAATTGATAAGGAATTGTAGTGAGAACAATAAAACATGCCATGGTTATCGGCCTTCTTATGGTCACCGGCATTATATCTGGTTGCGCATCAAATGGCGCCAGCGAACAGGCTCAGGAAGCGGATCCCGCCAATATTTCAGATCCGCGGGATCCACTGGAAAGCGTTAACAGGCTGACATGGACCTTCAACTGGGAGTATCTGGATAATTATTTGATTCGGCCCGTTACCGTCGGCTACGTCACCGTTATGCCGCAATTTATCCGTACCGGCCTGGTGAACGCGACCAACAATCTGGAAGAGCCTGCAAACTTTATGAATAACATGCTTCAGGGTGACCTGAATGAGGGCATGGATAGTCTGGGTCGATTCTTCATTAATAGTACTGTGGGCCTGCTTGGCACCATTGACGTTGCAACTAAAATGGGCATAGAGCGGCAACGGGAAAGCTTTGGAGAAACACTGGCGGTATGGGGAATAGATACCGGCCCTTATTTGATGTTGCCTGTCCTTGGGCCTTCTGATCCGCGCACTTTTGGCGGGCGTGTGGCTGATGGATACACTTATCCTAACACCATACTTAATACCAACTTTAATATCGCAACAATTGTCATATCGCTGTTAGAGGGCCGGGCCGCATTATTAGACCAGGAGCAGCAGTTAGAGCAATCCTTCGACCAGTACTCATTTGTGAAGAATGCCTACTTCCAGAACCTGAAATTCAGAGTGACAGACGGTGAAGTGGGTACAGATCAGATGGATACAGAAGAGCAGGAAGAGAATTTTGATGATTTTGAATCGCTGCTCGGTGAAGGGGATAACTGACAGGTGTTTCTGAGAGGTCTGATATAAGTCATTAACTTTGCGTATAATTTAAAAGCCCGGTTGTTGTACCGGGCTTTTTTCTTTCGACTATGCTTTGTAGCCTTGGGGGTTTGCAGATTGCCATTTCCAGACATCATTACACATGTCTGCCAGCCCTTTCTCGGCATGCCAGTTAAGCTCTTTTGCTGCCTTAGTGGGATCCGCATAGCAAGCAGCGACATCACCATCGCGCCGGGGCGCGATTTTATAATCGACAGATTGACCTGATGCTTTTTCAAATGCACTAATCATTTCCAGCACCGAATACCCCTGACCTGTACCAAGATTGTAAATATCCAGCCCCATATTGAGTTCAATGCGATCCAATGCTTTGAGGTGGCCATTGGCTAAATCTACTACATGAATATAGTCGCGGACGCCGGTGCCGTCTTTCGTGTCGTAATCATCACCAAAGACACTCAATTGCTCGAGTTTACCCGTTGCCACCTGCGAGATATAAGGCATCAGGTTGTTCGGAATGCCGTTAGGATCTTCACCTATCTGGCCGGATTCATGCGCGCCTACAGGGTTAAAGTAGCGTAGCAGGACGATATTCCAAGCGTCGTCTGACTGATATAAATCAGTAAGTACATGTTCTACCATTAATTTGGACATACCATAAGGGTTGGTAGGATGTCCGGTAGACATATCCTCTTTCAGAGGAAGGGCCGCAGGATCACCGTAGACCGTAGCTGAAGAGCTGAAGACCAGATTTTTAACGTTATGCTGGCGCATTGCTTTACACAGTGCCAGCGTGCCATACACGTTGTTTTCGTAATAATCTAACGGCTTTTGCACTGATTCGCCGACCGCCTTGAGTCCCGCAAAGTGAATAACAGCGTCAATATCATGCTGGCTGAACAGATCGTTTAGCAGGTCGCCCTCACGAATATCACCCTGAATAAAGGTAAGCGATTTTCCTGTCAGGCTCTCAACGCGCTTCAATGACTCTGCACTTGAATTGGCAAGATTATCCAGAACTACAACATTGAAACCGTTTTCCAGTAGTTGCAGCGACGTATGACTACCAATATAACCGGCGCCGCCGGTAACCAGAATGGTGTTCATCTTTACTCCTTAGGGGATGAAGTGTTATCAGGCAATTTAATGTATTTAGCGCTTAGTGAGTACTGAAGCGGTTTAACCACAATGGGATACAGTAAAAATACCAGAAAAGCCCACACTAATGATGTCCAGTCTGTGGCGGTGCGCAAAATAAGTACAAATACCGGCACAATGACTAAGAGCTTAAGGACATTCAGAAGCGTTTTCTCAGGTACGCTCATTCGCCTGCCGGCATCCTCAAGCAATGTCATACGCTGTTTAAGGCTCAATGCGCCTAATCCCGGAATATTTTTAGTGAAAAAATATAGCTTCATGGCTCACCTTTATAAGCAAAAAGCCGTCACAGGTGTGACGGCTTAAAATATTGATTAGCGTTAATCAGCAGAGCGAATCTGCTAAACATTAGCCTTGCTGTGATACAGGATGCGGTTCATCTTCATGCTTCTTATCTGCAAGCGCTTCCCAGTGACGGGTTTTAAGCGACAGAAGCAACACCACAATACCTATAGCGATACTGAACAGGCTGATTTGCATGAACAGATCTGGCATCGTATCGAGGCGATCAGGGTTAAAGTTACCAGCCAGCAACCCGGCAATCACATTCCCGATTGAATAAGTCAGTACGAAAACGCCCATCATCTGGCCGGCAAAACGTTTGGGAGACAGCTTACTTACCGCACTAAGCGCGACCGGACTAAGACAAAGTTCACCCACAGTGTGCAGGAAGTACGTCATGATCAACCAGTAGGGGGCGACTTTCAAACCGCTGGCAGCAAGCTGTGCAGCAAAAAACATCACAATAAAGCCGGTGGCCATGATAATCAGACCAACAGCACATTTTGCACCGTAGGATGGATCCAGCATTCGTTTACCCAGGTTCACCCAAAGTGCTGCGAAAAACGGCGACAGGATGATAATGAAAATAGAGTTTGCTGACTGGAACCAGGCCGGTGGAATAGAGAATGCGCCAATCATGCGATCAGTGTAGTCACGTCCGAAAAGATTAAGCGAAGAACCTGCCTGCTCAAAACCAGCCCAGAAACACGCAGATGCGACACAGATCAAAAAGAGTGCGCCCATGCGTTTTTTCTCCGGCTCGTTTAAGTTACCGAAAAAGAAGATGCCGCCGAAATAAATCAAAAAAATTACCGTAAAGGCGATAGCGACATATTTTGCCAACGCGACCGGATCAATGACCAGAACACCCATCGTGGTCGCTGCAGTCACGCCGATCAGAACCGCAAGAAATAAAACAATGCCAGTCCAGCCAGCTTTATGCACCTTTGGCGTCAGCTCTGTTGCCGGCTCTTCGCCGTTTCCTGCTAAACGGTTCTGCGTCACCTTATACTGAACAAGGCCGATGGCCATACCTACTGCTGCAGCACCGAAAGCCCAGTGATAGCCCATATTAGGTGCCAACCAGCCACATACGGCATAACCAATGAGTGAACCAATATTAATTCCCATGTAGTAAATGGTGAAACCACCATCCCTGCGGGCATCATTATCAGAATACAGGCCGCCCACCATTGCACTGATATTAGGTTTTAAAAGACCGGTACCCAGCACAACCAGAATCAACCCGATGAAAAAGGTACTATGACTTGGTATAGCCAGCACGATATGGCCGCACATAATGATGATGCCGCCATACCACACGGCTCGCTGGCTGCCAATCAGGCGGTCTGCAATCCAGCCGCCAGGCAAGCCCATGAAGTAAACTGCGCCGGTGTACAGTCCGTAAATAGCGGTGGCAGAGGCAACCGTAAATGCCAGCCCCTCTTCCTGTAGTGAAGCCGTCATGAAAAGAACCAGAAGCGCACGCATACCGTAGTAGCTCATGCGTTCCCACATTTCTGTAAAAAATAGCGTCTGCAGCCCCCCTGGATGGCCAAAGAAGCGCGTGTCGTTTGTTGATTTTGTTGTCACAATGAGATTCCGTATTATTGTATTTATAAGTTCGAAAACGAAACGTAAGCCGCTTTGCACGAATTACGTGACCTGAATGTTCTCAAAAGTACCGTCGTTATACTAAAGGCTGGACCGATACACAAGTTAAGACGGGGTGAAAAGCACCCTCACGCCGGCTCAATAGCGTGAGGATTCGTTGACATTAACCTGATTTGCGCTCAAAGCTCTCTAATGGTGGCTACAATAATTCTGCCGATTCCATAAACCATAAAAAGAATGACACCGAACAACGTCAGGTTGTACACAATCTTGGGATACTGGTTTGCATCGGGCTGCGTAGGATTCTCAATAGTTACGAGATGCTGAATTTTCTCGTATGCTTTCACCCGCGTACTTTCCAGCGTCATCAGTGAGGAGGAGTAAGCCTGAATCGCCAGTTGAAGCTGAATTTGCAAATTACTGTACTGTGCCATTAGCTCAGTCATGGAAATGTCGCTGTTTTCATCAACCGCAGCCTTATTTAAGTCGCTTTTTTGCTGACTAACAGCATCCTGAAGTGCAGAGATTTGTCGCTTCAGGTTTTTCATCTCCGGTGCCAGTTCGCTCATCATGCCTGACAGGGTTCGTAACTCAGCCTGTTTTTGGGCCAGGGTGGCTTCTAAAGAAAACGCGATTTGTTGTGAGGCTGCGCCTTCTGCAGTAGGATCCAGCACATTATATTGAGACTGAAATGCCAACAGTTCCTTTTTAGCGCTCTGTAGTTTTTCTTCAACCACATCGTGTTCATTTTTCGCAAATGTCAGCTTGGACTTGGCAAGGTCATTATTTATCTGGTTAATGAACGCTTCGGCATGTTCGATAATAGCGCGGTTAAGGGTGTGTGCGTATTCACGGTTGAATGCCTGCGTTTTAAGTGTAATCACTGCCGATTCCGAGTCGACAGTCACATCGATATGGTTAAGATAATACTGAAACATATCTTCTTTGGTACTGCCGAGCGCTAATTTACTAAAAAAATCCGCTTCGTCTGAGTTGTACTGCTCAATCAGATTATGGTGTTCGACAAGATAATCGAACATGTCTCTTGATAAAATAAATGACTCTACAAGAATGCTGTCAGTTGACAACGGGGCATCAGTTACCGTCGACATCAACATTGATGTCGGATCGAATGAGTTGCCACCATCCGATGTTTTAATAATCAACTGGCTCTGACTTTCATAGCGCGGTGCTGCCAGTAACACCAAATAAAGCGCGTATATTACCCAGGCTGCAAAAAATAGCTTAGCGACATTTTGGGTAATCACCTTAAGTTTTTTTTGTGTTTTCTTAAGCACGAATTAGTTACCTTTTTTCGGGGCGGGGTTGGTGTAAGCATCGATGCCTTCTTCAAGGTCGTCATAGTAGCTGAGCTTGCCTTCATCAATAAGCACCGCTGAATTACAGTACTCCCTGATCTGGTCCAGCTCATGACTTACCATGATGACGCCACTTGTCTGGCTTTTTTCTTTCAGCGTTGCTTTAGCTTTTTTTCTGAAAAGTGGGTCGCCAACCGATGTCGCTTCATCGATAAGATATACATCGAAATCAATATTCATGCAGCAGGCAAAAACCAGTTTTGCGCGCATTCCGGAGGAATAAGTCTTTACAGGCAAATCAAATTTTTTACCCAATTCGGCAAATTCCTGCACATACTCTTCATATTTCCCTAATGAACGTACATTGTTGATTCTGCCGATAAAACGGGTATTTTCCCTGCCGGTCATTTGCGGATGGATGCCCGTCTGCAGAGCAACAGGCCACGACATGGAGCGGTTAGTGATTATGCGCCCCCGATCGGGATACTCACTTTTCGCCAGTAAGCGAAATAAGGTTGATTTACCCGCCCCATTTTTACCCAGGATCGCAACATTCTTCTCGGTGGGGAACGAAAAGTTGAGATTCCTGAATATGTATTGAGGACCCAGGCGACTTGGGTAACTTTTGGTAAGCTTCTCAATTTTAATCATCGGGCCAGCACCTTCTTCCATGTCAGGTGATAAAGGGCCAGGCCAAAAAACAATAAGATGAGCGTAATGGATGTTACGAAGCCGATACTGACGCCGGCATGGCCGTAAGACGTAAACGCCGAATAGCGCGTCAACTCAATAAAGTGAACCATCGGATTCCAGGTCAGATAGGGCCAGTATTTCTCTGGTACGTCCTGCAAGCTGAAAAACACGCAGGAGATAAAGAACATTGGTCGCTGAACAAACATCTTAATCTTATCTATTTCAGGCAGATAAGTGGCGGCGATGCCAAATATCAGTGCAATTGCGCCACTGAATGCCCAAAGCAGCGCAAACAGGTAGATACATAAAAGCGGATTATCCACTCTGATATCAATACCAATCAGGTAAAGCGTCAACATCAATAATACCAGCGCACCGACTTTAATTAGAAATTCAGTTACCAGGGCAGTGATAACCGCAGATATAGGTTGCACCTGCCTGAAAGCAAACAGTGGCTTATTCTTTTTTATCGCGCCTGCCACAGGCCCCAGTGATGTGAGAAATGACTGGATGTACAACATACCTATCAGCATGAAAAACAGGATAGGCATCGAATGAACCGTTGAGCCGGATATCAGACTGCGTGCGTAGGACAAAGCAAAAATAAACAAGAAAGGCTGAAAAAATGCCCAGCCTAACCCGAGCTTATCGTTAAACTTACTTTGCAGTTCGCGCAGAAATAGCGCAAAGATAACGCGTCGCCACGCTAGCAGCTGTTCTTTGAAGGTGATCATTTTAGTCGAGTGCTACATTCGCTGCTACAGCAATCTGATAAATGATCTGCGTAATGTCTTTCACTGCCTGCAAAGACTTCACATCAATTGAAGGTAATACAATAACCTGATCGCCAGGTCTCAAATTGATTTCCCCTTCATCTTCATCAAAGACAGCACCATTGATCTGATCAAACTCTACCAGACCATTTTTGCGAATCACCAGGATGCGTTCATCATCGGCACGTTGCGTGAAGCCGCCTGACCAGGCAATGTAATCTGCGGCCGTAGCCTCAGGGTTGTAAACAACAGCCTGTGGCATCATGACTTCACCGCCTACCTGAATAAGATCTGTGACGGCTGGAATAACCACCGTATCATTCGGCTCAAGCAGTACGTTTGCCGTTTGATCGCCTTCTGATACAACAACCTTTCCTAATGGCTCCACTTCGCGGGCCCGGGCAATAAAATCAGAGACAAGTTGCGCTTCCTGAACCCGGATGCCACCTTCACCTGTAGAGCTGATAGGAGCCGTATAGATACTCCTTTCAAGCTGTTTCAAGGAGCGATCCAGAATTTCCTTCTGCTGCTGAGCGACGCTCTCTCTTAGCAGAAAAATATTGTCTACATCCGAGAGCTTCTGATTTACCTGTATATACGTCAATACTTCCTGTAAACGCGTGCCTTTATCCACCATTACCTGAGAGGGGCCGGTATGACTGCCCTGGATATTAATTCGATAAACTTTTTGTTCATGGTCATCGATATATTCCACAGTGTCGCCCGCTCTTAGCGGGAAATCTGAGAATGCATCCAGCGACAGATAGCGAGAGAACTGATTACCTTTACGTACTCCGGCTATAGAAACCTGATTGACAAAATCTCTGGGGGTTGCGTATTCAGTAAGGTTATTACCATCAAGCTCATTATCGGTAAATTCAAACGTGAAGCTGTTGCGCGCGCCCGTTTCAACCACGATTGTCGCGCCAACAGGACGTACCATAATGACATCACCGTCCTTGAACGAAATATCTGGCAGCGTTCCGTTTTTTATAAAGTCGTAAAGATCTGCTGTGGCAATGATTTCGCCTTGTCTTTTGATGTCAATTTTGCGAAAGCTACCACGCTGAAAATCGATACCGCCCGCTCTTTTCAGAAAGTACAGAACACTATCAGAGGCTTGACCAGCATACTGGCCAGGACGTAATACCGGACCCGTGATAAATACCGACACAGGCGTTGAGGTAAGTAAGTTTACATAGACACTCACGTCATTTGTATAAACCTGTTTGATTCGGCTGGTTACCCGACTGTTGACCGAGCCTGCAGGCGTATTTGCCACATGGATAGGCCCAATATTGGGAATAAAAATGTTGCCCTGATTATCAACAGTGACGACATCGGCAAAATTCACCGCTCCCCACATCCAGATAGAGATTTTATCACCCTGGGCAATCAGGTAATTATCATTTAGCCCGTCGGCCCGCTCTGACTCAAAACCACCAATAAACAAATTTGCAGCATAAGGCGGGTTTTCCATTGGCAGTTGTTCAGGAAACACAGAATCAATGGTCGGCTCGCCGGGCAGGGGCTGACCCTGTCTGGATTCATTATAATACTGCCCGTTTTGCGGCAAACCACCATTCATGCTTGTAATGGTGCGAGGCCCGGAAAGCGCCATAGGAGCAACATTCACAGGCGCTGTCTGTTGCCCCTGAGATTGACCGGGAGCAGAATTTTGACCAGATTGCTGCGCCTGCTGACGCAGTTGCTGTAAATCAGCCAGAGACTGGGCATTCACAGAGGTAGATAACAACAGCCACAGCGTAGTGGTTAAGAGAAAAAATGGTTTCATAGAATTACGGTTCTCTACTTTATCTGGATGCTGACTTACCGGTTATTGTGTTTGCAAGCACTGAGGGATAGAACATCCAGCTGGAGTCGCTTTTACATAATCTGGCTTCGTTTGCAGGAGGCTGATTGCTGACTGCTACATAATGCAACGCAAAGCAATGCTGGCGCGACGCTGAGAAGTACTGTCTGCCTATTTGCCATGAAGCATCGCCGACCGCAATGGTTTCTCCGGTCGAAAGTGTCTTCATCGGCGCGAAACTCACGACCTGCCCATGGTTTTTAAGCGCATAATTAGGATGAACAAGCGGTACATCAGCAACTACAGGACCGGGCGCGGAAGCACACCCGAAAAGCAGTAAACATCCTGTAAATATCAATGCTGAGTAGCAATTTTTCTTTGCAATCATGAAAGTTAATGCAAGCCCTGTTATAAATTGGGCGATAGAATAGCATATAAATTGTAAATTTCACCCTAGTCGAATGAATTCGAACGCTCTGAAAGGGCGGATTTTAAACGATGCGCGGCCTGATTTTTACTTTCGGTAATAATAAAAAAGGTGGTCAGATTAAAGAATGTTTATTATTATTGGCCTACCAAAGCCGCTTCTTCACTTCTGTGCGCTGACAATAATTGAGCTTTGGAGAAAAACGACAATGGCTTTTAAAGGATTTTTACACGCTAAATCAATATCTTGAAGCAGTAGCGTTGTGGTTTTTCTGGCACCTGAATGACAATGGATTTTTCTTAGCATGTTCGATTACCTTCAAATAGTTCCATTATTCACCGCATTCTTTGTGGCGTTGATTCTATTGGTAGTCATGACGCCGCTGGCCCATCAGTTCGGGCTCGTTGATCAACCAAATATACGCAAACGCCATCACGGTATGGTGCCACTGACCGGTGGTGTCGCTATTTTTATGGCGGTTGTGGTTGCCAGTATTGTTACTGATGTCTGGATGAAAAATAATCCTTTATTCTTTACTGCATCAGCCTTCATTGTACTGCTTGGCATGCTTGATGATCGTTTTGAGTTAAGCGCAAAAGGCCGCTTGATGTGTCAATTTGGCGTTGCTGCCATTATGGCCTGGAGTGCGCAGAATTATATTACGTCGCTGGGAAACCTGTTTGCCATAGGTGATATCGATCTTGGCCTTGCCGGATATTTCTTTACTATTGTTTGTGTTGTAGGTGTTATCAATGCATTTAATATGATCGATGGTATTGATGGTCTGGCCGGCGGCATGAGTCTGGTTGTACTGCTGGCGGTTGTGTGTCTCCTGTTACTGGCGGGTAATGGTGGGGCGATTATGGAGCCACTGATTATTATCGCTGCGATTGTGCCTTTTCTTGCCTTTAACCTGAGCTGGAAAGGGTTTCGTGGAAACAAAATATTTATGGGTGATGCCGGCAGTATGTTTGTAGGCTTAACCATCGTCTGGCTGCTGGTTGATCATGCGCAGGGCACAGAGGCGGCATTTCGGCCAATCACCGCTGTATGGCTAATCGGCCTGCCACTTATGGATATGGCCGCTATCATGTATCGTCGGGCTCGCAAGGGGCAATCTGTACTGCGCCCTGATCGTAAACATCTTCATAATATTTTCATGCGGGCCGGACTTTCGTCTAATCAAGCCCTTATAGCAATCCTGTTCATGGGGAGTATTTATTGCCTGATAGGTGTTGTAGGTGAGATTTTTGCCGTGCCGGAGTGGGCGATGTTTTTCGGGTTTATCGCACTACTCATGGTATACAGCTATATCATTCAGAATATCTGGCGCATGATTAGAAAGTTCAAAAAGTTAGCGTAAGACCTCCCGTTTCCATCTGCTCGTTCTCTCGTGTATTATTGCAGCCCTTTGTCAGCCAGTAACGTTATTTTGTGCCCGATTCAGTAAACAGAACCTTAAAGTTTGTCAGTGGTGAGCCATCTGCGTATGTCTCGCCTTTGCTTGTTGCTATGTCTACGTATAAAGCAGACAAACCTGAATGGGTGCGCCATGCAATAGAAAGCGTTTGTGGACAAACCTACAAAGATTTTATCTTCCTGATAATTGTCGATGGCAGTGTGCCTGCGGCGACAACAGCGATGCTGTTAGATTGTGCAAAACGTGATTCACGTTTGATCATTGCACAAAATAGTCAGAATATAGGATTGGCAGCGAGCATGAACCTCGCCATTGACTGGGCCGTTACGCAGCCGGCAATTAAATATTTCTTTCGCATGGACGCAGATGACGCATGTATGCCAGAGCGTCTGGAAAAACAGGTTGATTTTTTAGACAAGCATCAGGATGTGCACGTGCTCGGGACAGGGCTAACAGAAGTCAACGAGTCTGACACTCCTGTCGGCGCGAGGGTTATGCCTGCCTCACACGATATCATTGTTCGCATGCTGCCGCGCCGCTGCACTTTGAACCATCCCACTGTTGCAATTAGAATGAACGTCTTCCATGATGGCTTTCGATACGATGCAAGACGTCTAAACACACAGGATTATTTCCTTTGGATCGATCTTGCCGCGCAGGGCTATCAGTTCCGTAACCTTCGGGAAAAATTGCTCAGGTTTCGTCGTGTAAACGATTTTTACAAACGCCGGGGCTTAACCAAGTCTTTAAACGAGTTCAAGGCTCGTTTTGTTGCCATGCGCAAACTTCACCGATACTCTGTGCTTAACACCTTTTATGCGCTGGCAGTTTTGGGCTTGCGCCTGATGCCCTCGCGCATAGTAAAGTGGGCTTATAAATTTGACCGAATCTTATTGGAAAAGATTATAAAACATTGAACACTGCCGCAGTCATTATTCTCTACCATCCTGATGTAAAACACCTTGATTCAATGCTCAAGGCACTTCGTCAGGTTAACTGGCCTGTTTTGCTGATTGATAACTCGCCCGAACCACTCAGTGTTTTAGCTGATGAAGTCAGCCATTACATTCATAATCCAGACAATGCCGGCATTGCAGAGGCCCAAAACCAAGGTATCGATAAAGCCATCGCAGATGGCGCTGAGGCGGTCTTGTTACTGGATCAGGATAGTCAGTTATCTGCTGGGTTTCTGCATCAACTGTTTGACGCCTACAACACTGCTACCAAGCAGTTTGATAACGTGGCCTGTATTGGCCCACAGGTTCTGTGTGAGTTTGACAACAAACAGGTAAAAGCCAGAGCGAGTAAAGAGAAGCATCTTACACATAATCATATTCTCACGCGTCAAATCATTGCCTCAGGCATGATGATAAACACCCTGGCTTATAAAAAAATCGGTAAGAAAGAGAGTGCCTTATTTATCGATGGCGTTGACCATGAATGGTGTTGGAGGGCAAAACGACATGGCTACCTTGTTTTAAAAGCTGCTCAGGTTGTCATGCCCCACCGTCAGGGAGATGCAAGACATCGCTTATTTGGCATGAACTTTAAGCGTGGCGCACCAGTAAGACTTTATTACCAGGTACGAAATGTGCTTATCCTTTCACGAAGAGGCTATGTGCCTGTGTATTGGAAGTGTCGTCACCTGACTGCCTTGCCGCTTCGTTTTCTGGTTAACCGGTGGTATTTCCCGCAAGGGAAACTGCGCGGCGGTTATATGTGGCAGGGGCTGAAGGATGGCCTGACAGGGCGAACTGGTAAAATTCAGAAATAAATTACTATGCGAAAGGTTACTTCTACGATTTTATCTCTGTCTCGATAAAGTGACAGTCTTAGCGTTGAGGTCCGAAGCATTTAAAGTAAGAATGGTGAAGGAAAGGTTGTGAAAGTCACAGTATTTGGAATTGGATATGTTGGGTTGGTGCAGGCGGCTGTGCTGGCCGAAGTCGGACACGATGTGGTTTGTGTTGATGTGGATCAGCGCAAAGTCGACAACCTCGAGAAAGGCGAAATCCCTATTTATGAGCCAGGCCTGACCCCATTGGTAAAAAGTAATTTTGATGCGGGGCATCTGAAATTTACGACAGATGCAAAAGCAGGCGTGGAGCATGGTGAGCTTATCTTCATTGCGGTAGGAACCCCCCCGGATGAAGATGGTTCGGCCGATCTGAAGTATGTGTTGGCCGTTGCAGAGACGGTTGCGACGCACATGGGTAATCATAAGATTATCATTAATAAGTCGACCGTGCCGGTGGGTACAGCAGACAGAGTGCGCGCCAAGGTAAATGAGACGCTTGAAGCGCTCAACAAAACCTGTGGTTTTGATGTGGTTTCTAACCCTGAATTCTTAAAAGAAGGCGCTGCGGTTAGCGATTGCATGCGTCCTGATCGGATCATTTTGGGTACAGACAGTGAACATGCGGAGAAGAAACTGCGTGAATTGTACTCGCCGTTTAATCGTAATCATGACAAAGTTATTACGATGGACATCAGAAGTGCTGAGCTGACGAAGTACGCGGCGAACTGTATGCTCGCCACAAAAATCAGCTTTATGAACGAAATCGCCAACTTAGCTGAATTATTTGGCGCTGATATTGAGCATGTCCGTCATGGGATCGGTTCTGATCCCAGAATTGGTTATCAGTTTATCTACCCGGGTTGTGGATATGGCGGGTCCTGTTTCCCTAAAGATGTACAGGCTCTGGTTCGCAGTGCCAACGCTGTGGGATATACAGCGCGCATTTTAGAATCAGTTGAAGCGGTCAACTACGATCAGAAAGAAAAGCTGTTTGAATATATTATGCGTCATCATAATAATGACGTGAAAGGAAAAACCGTCGCGCTGTGGGGCTTATCCTTTAAGCCTAATACAGATGATATGCGTGAAGCGTCCAGTCGTGTATTAATGGAACGCTTGTGGGAGGCTGGCGCAGTTGTGCAGGCATATGATCCTGAGGCTATGGAAGAAACACAGCGTCTTTATGGTGACCGCGACGATTTACGTTTAATGGGAACCAAAGAGGCGACGTTAAATGGTGCTGACTTTATGGTCATTTGTACAGAGTGGCAAATGTTCCGGGCACCCGATTTTGAACTAATAAAGTCAAAACTCTCCGATGCGGTTATTTTTGACGGACGTAATCTTTTCGAACCGAAGCGCATGACTGAGTATGGTATTAAATATTATGCTATCGGTCGCGGATTATCAGTAAAAGGAACGCAATAGACATGAGTCAGGTACAAAAAGCAGTTATTCCGGTTGCAGGAC
This sequence comes from Salinimonas profundi, assembly GCF_014750655.1. Taxonomy (GTDB): domain Bacteria; phylum Pseudomonadota; class Gammaproteobacteria; order Enterobacterales; family Alteromonadaceae; genus Alteromonas; species Alteromonas profundi_A. Next base: position 503,849 of record NZ_JABBXD010000002.1, on the reverse strand, counting down.
TGGGAACACGTATGTTGCCAGCAACCAAAGCCATCCCGAAAGAGATGTTGCCGGTAGTCGACAAGCCACTTATCCAATACGTTGTAAATGAGTGCGTCAAAGCGGGTATCAAAGAAATTATTCTGGTGACTCATGCCAGTAAAAATAGTATCGAAAACCATTTTGATACGTCATTTGAGCTTGAAGCCACGTTGGAAAAACGGGTAAAGCGACAGTTACTTGAAGAAGTGCAATCGATTTGTCCCAAAGACGTAACCATTATGCATGTTCGTCAGGGGCATGCAGCAGGTCTTGGGCACGCAATTTTATGCGCCCGTCCGCTGGTAGGCGATTCTCCCTTCGCTGTCGTGCTGCCGGATGTCATCATTGATGATGTAGCCAGCGATTCCAGTAAAGATAACCTTGCGGATATGGTAGCTAAGTTCAACACCAGCCGGGTTAGCCAGGTAATGGTGGAGCAGGTTCCGAAGGAAGAAATTACCAAATTTGGTATTGTTGATTTGGACGGTATTGAAATTTCTCCGGGCGACTCCGCAAAAATCCATAAAATGGTGGAAAAACCCTCTTTGGAGGAAGCGCCGTCTGACCTGGCAATTGTTGGACGTTATGTGCTTTCAGAGAAAGTCTGGGACTTGCTTGAGTACACACCACCGGGTGCGGGCGGTGAGGTTCAGCTGACTGATGCTATCGATTCATTGATGCGCATAGAGCAAGTTGATGCGTATTATATGAAAGGCATGAGCCATGATTGTGGTAGCAAACTAGGCTATATGAAAGCCAATGTAGAGTATGCACTGCGCCATCCCGATCTTGCGGATGAGTTCAAAGAATATTTGTCATCTCTGAAATTTTAAAAAAAGCTCCCGTCAGGGAGCTTTTTTTTCATCCAAATTCATTGACTGACCTGTAATTTATTTTGAATTTTGGCTAGTAACTTGGGGCCAATACCCTTTACTTCAGTAAGCTGTTCAACTTCTAAGAATCGACCTTTTTCCTCACGGTACTGGATAATCGATTCTGCTTTTTTTATCCCTATTCCGGGCAAGGTAGCAAGTTCTTCTGCGGTTACCAGATTCAAGTCCAGACGTTCACCGGCATAGTCGGACTGTGTTGATGTTGCAGCATCAGCGTATGCCATGGTCACTGGTAATCCTGCAAGGGATGCTATAAAGAGAAGTGGAGCAAAATACTTGAGGGTGGCTGATTTGGTAAAGATATTCACGGTTTATTCCTTGTCTGTAATAGCCGAAATTGGCAGATAAAGAATAAATTGAATATCAGTGAAAATCGTCAGACTGATAGCCAGTTTACGTACAGGTAAAAAAAAGACGCCGGTCAGGCGTCTTTTTCATCAGCATATCTTTATTGTATGAGCGCTCAGATACTTAGTTTAAGCGGTCCAGAACAGCCTGAGTAAACTCAGTTGTTCCATCCTGACCACCCAGGTCACGGGTAGTGCGATCGCCAGACTCAATAACATCTTTTAGCGCTGAGCGAACTTTTTCAGCTTTGTCACCCATATTCAGGTATTCAAGCATTTGAACAGCAGCCAGGATGACAGAGGTCGGATTGGCCAGGTTTTTACCGGCGATATCCGGTGCAGAGCCGTGGACTGCTTCAAAAATCGCGCAATCTTCACCGATATTAGCACCAGGGGCCATGCCCAAACCGCCAACCAAACCGGCACAAAGATCAGAAATGATATCACCGAACAGGTTTGTGGTAACAATCACATCAAACTGATGCGGGTTCATCACCAGTTGCATGCATGTGTTATCGACGATCATTTCGCTGCTTTCAATGTCAGGATAACGCTCGCCAACTTCACGTGCTACTTTTAAAAACAGACCTGAAGTCGATTTCAGGATGTTCGCCTTGTGAACAGCCGTGACTTTTTTACGACCTTCACGACGTGCCATCTCATAAGCAAAAGTAACAATCTTCTCCGCACCATCGCGCGTAATTTTACTCATTGCTTCTGCTTCGTTGCCATCTTCTGAAACGGTCTGTCCCAACCCAGAATACATACCCTGCGTGTTTTCACGTACAGTGATGATATCAATATCTTCGTAACGGGCTTTGGTGCCTTTGAATGACATAACCGGACGAAGGTTAGCGTAAAGTTTGAATTGCTTACGCAGGCTGACATTGATTGATGTAAAGCCTTCGCCAACAGGCGTAGTAAGCGGGCCTTTCAGCGCAATTTTATTTTTTGCAATCAGGTCCAGAGTTTCCTGTGGTAAAAGTTCGCCATGCTTTTCTAATGCGACCAGGCCGGCATCGGCGTAGTCATAGGCAAAATCACAGCCTACTTTGTCCAGAATTTTGGTGGTGGCATCAATGATATCAGGGCCGATACCGTCGCCGCGAATGACCGTAATGCGTTGCTGAGTCATGTGGGGGGATCCTCTGGTAAATTGTCGTTTCTGTTTTAAAAAGGTTTCAGCTAATGGCTATATTCAACCATTATGATGGCGAATCACTAAGCGATGTGAGTACGTGCTACAGACGTGTTACGCCAAGGAACTAAATCGCGCGTATTTTATAGCAACATGGCTTCTGGCACTAGTGATGATTGTCCTAATCTAACAACCAATATCCTGACAGGTCTATCTCGTGACAGTTGAGTATAGCAAATGGGATAGCTTTTCCTGATATTCTGTTTTTTGTTCAGAATTAATAGACAGAAGGTGGAAGCATTGACGTTCTGCTTCCTGACTGGATTCATCAGGTAAGTGCGGGCAGAATAGCCACTGCCTGGTCCAGATAAGGCTCAGCATGATGACAGCAATATCTGGTTGTTGACTTGCTTTGCTTTGTGTTGGAAAACGGCCCAGTTGTAAAATGAGGGCGCGATGCGAAGTTGGTAGATGCCAGTTAGACGCCAGCTCGGCAGCAAAATCCAAAAACGGATGGGCGGTTTTAAGTCCGACTAAGTCATTCACATTATGCAGATTATGGTTGTTGTGAACAAAGCGGGGTAACACCTTAAGCGCAGGCAAACTAAACAGTGGGGCGAGGACAAAGCTACTGATCAAGCCCGCCGCCTGGGGAGTCAGCGATATGTTGGTTTCTGCTGCCAGCAGCGATGACAAATTTGCGCTGACATCCAAGATATTCTGACACATCTGACTAAGCGGAAAGTAATTTTGTGTCAGACGCTGAACCAGCGCCTCCCGAATCAGCATGTCGCCAACCCGCTCCAGCCCGAATGTCAGAATCGCCTGTTTTACATCATGTACAGGCAACTGAAGCCGGTTGTCATTGCTGGCTGCGGCTTTAAGCGCACTGGCAAAGGCTGCTTCGCTTTCTATTCGTTGGCTCAACACGTCCACCTCAAGGTCCGGACGTTGGAGTAAATCGATAATAGCCAATAATGATGAAGGGGGATGATTAAGCGGATAAACACGCCCACCAGGTTGATACGCAACAAGCGACTCTGTCTCCATTTCAAAGCGCTGCATCAATTCATGCCACTGATCAAAGCCCAGATATCGGATAGCAGGATGGGTAACCTGTTCACGGATAACAAATTTCCGCTCACCCTGCTTTTGTTTCACCATGCCGCACTGTTGATTGGTTTTGGCCAGCAAAATCAGGCTTTCAGGACTAATTGCTACCTGGGCGCCAGGCCAAATATCACCCGGAAACCCCACCCAGCTTCGCATAATATGTTCATGCTGCAAGGGGGAGTGAAGCGCAAGCTGTCGCAATACGGGGAAAAAACTATCAGTAAACCGGGTAGAGATAAACGCACTGACCAGTGTCCACCACTGTGTTTCTCGCAGTGCTGCGCTTTTCAGGTATTTGATAAAATTAGCACGACCTAATACCGGGTAAGTGGCAAAGATATCCTGCCAGATTTTTAAGTGCCGTTTCGCTAATTGCTTTTTCAGCCCCTGTACAAGCGTCTTTTCAAAGTGAAGTGTTTGGGTATCTTTATGATAACTGCCTGTACAAAAAAGCATGTAATGTGCTGCTACTAGGTGTTGCAGGTAGTGATCATTAAGTTTGCTACGCTGACCAAGCACGGTGGTGATTAATGCTGTGCGCAAAGGCAGTGGCGAGGACAACCCCGACTCCTGGCGTAGCGAATTGACGGCAACCAGTGCAGCCTGTGGGTGGTGTCGGCTGAAATGGATAAGCCGTTTAGCGATATTTAAAGCGGCGTTTACGCCATCATGACTTTTAGCCTGCCTGACAATCGCCTTGCTGGCAATTTGGCTTTGCTGAATAAGTTGATGGTATTCGACTTTAGCCAAATCCGTCCTTAGCTTCTCAAATAACTTTGATACGCGCCATCACCCCAGGCGACCAGAAGATCATTTTCAAACAGCAGGGGCGTACATTCATCCTGTGTCGTCAGCCCGTCAGCCCGAACATGCTGCGTACGATAGAACATCACCTGTATAGAATTCTCACTGTCCATTTTGGCTTCGGTAATATCGGGTGAGCCAAGCAAGGCCAATACCTCCTCACGGGTTGCACCAAGAGAAAGTTTAGTAATCTGTACCTTGTTGTATTCTTCGCGATCCTGCCAGTCCATGTTTTCGGGTTTGTCGGGATAAAGAAAAATCACCATAAACACGAACGTTACATAGGCGGCGGCACCTAAAAGAATCAGTCGAATTACCTTACTGTTCATCCTTCTTCACTTGTTAGTAAGCACGCCGCACAGTTTACCTTAAAAAGTACTATTTAAGAAAATGTAAATCGTAACTGAATGCGTCTGGTCAGATTTGCGTGATGGTGTAACACGGTACATATTCTGAGCCCGGTAACTTCATCCTTTGCTGCTCCACAAAAGAGCGCAGTAATGTGTCTACGCGCTTCATCAACCCCGCATCACCATTTAACTGGAACGGGCCTTTTTCCTTGATCTGCCGTACGCCTTCGGCTTTCACATTTCCTGCAACAATGCCGGAAAAAGCCTGACGCAGAACCACCGCTAATTCCGCCACACTTTGGTCCTGGTGAAGCGCCAGATCTGACATGCTTTCATGGGTTGGAATAAAAGGCGTCTGGAATGGCTCATCAATTTTGAGTGACCAGTTAAAACTGAAAGAATCACCAACAGCCCGTCGGTACTGTTCAGTCTTGCTTTTGCTTTCACTCAGAACCCGCGCAACTTCCACAGGATCATCAATGATTATCTGGTATTTGCTTTGGGCCTGCGGCCCAAGCGTCGCACCGATAAAGTCATCAATTGCAGTGAAGTAAGCCTGAGAACCCGCCGGTCCGGTAAGAATCACAGGCAACGGCTGTTGTGCATTACGTTCATTGGTAAGAATGCCAAGCAGATAAAGGAGCTCTTCTGCGGTACCGACGCCGCCCGGAAAGATTACAATGCCATGGGCAAACCGCACAAACGCTTCCAGACGCTTTTCTATATCTGGCATGATGATAAGTTCATTAACGATGGCGTTGGGCGGCTCGGCAGCAATAATGCTTGGCTCGGATATACCAATGTAGCGTCCGTTTTTATAACGCTGTTTTGCATGGCCGATAGCTGCGCCTTTCATCGGCCCTTTCATTGCGCCGGGACCGCACCCGGTGCAAATATTCATTTCGCGCAGGCCAAGCTGATAACCCACTTCTTTGGTGTACTTGTACTCGTGCTCCTTGATGGAGTGTCCACCCCAGCAAACGATGGTGCTTAAATCATCATTTCCTTCTAACGCCTGGGCATGGCGAAGCATATCAAACACCATGTCGGTGGTACTAAGCGTATCGGCTGCAGCATCATGCGCGCGGGCGTACTTGTTACCCATAAAGAGCATATCGCGCATAACGGCAAAAAGATGCTCATGGACGCCGCGCACTAATTTACCATCAACAAATGCAACTTCCGGAGGATCGATCAGCTCAATTTTTACGCCTCTTTCCCGACGTACCAGTTTTACATCAAAATTATCGTAGGGTGCGAAAAGTACTTCATAGTCATCTTCATCCACGCCGCTGTTCAGCACTGCGAGGCAGCAGTTTCTGAACACGTCATAAAGTTCACTGTGAGTGGTATCCTGAAGCTGGGAAACTTCAAGCTGCGAAAGCTGGCTCATCCAGCCAAGAGGGTTTAACTGCACTTTTTTCATTACACGTCGTCCTTATCGGTGACAACACAATTCCGGCCGGCGCGCTTCGCCTGATACAACAAACTGTCGGCCCGCTCAAAAACAGCGTCGGGATCCTCGCCATGACGAATACAGGTGCCACCAAAAGAGGCAGTGACTGTCAAGCGATCTTGTTTGAACTTAAACGGCAATTCGGTCAGTCTGGTTCTCAGTCGTTCCAATTTTTGTTTCAACGACTTAGCGTTCAGACCCGGCAAAATTAATACGAATTCTTCTCCACTCCAACGGGCAATAAAGTCGTTTTTATCTAAAGCCTGACGCAGATGGCTCCCAATAACCTGAAGTGTTTTGTCGCCCGCAGCGTGTCCGAACTTATCATTAATTGACTTGAAATGATCGACATCCACCACGGCAAGACACAGAGATTGCTCAGCGATACCCTTGTCATTCAGTAATCTGCGCAAATGTTCGTTATAGGCCTGACGGTTTGGTAATTTGGTTAACGGATCGGTCTGGCTTGTCGCAACTTGTCTGGCTAATCGATTGCGATAATAGCGGGTTTTGGATTCAAGCTCTGCAACCTGGGCCTTTAACTGCTCCAGCTGTTCGGTAAGGGCATGTTGTTCACGACGATCTTTTTCCTCACGTTTTTGCAGCGCATTATCAACCTGCTTAAGCTGCTGTTGTGTCTGCGTTTTTAACGCAGAAAATGAGTCAGAACCGGCAACCTCTCGCTCCAGCTTAATCAGTGCCTTTCGCACGGTCCGGCTATCCTCTTCTCGGGAAGAAAACGACAAGTGCGCCTGTTCAATACTTTGGCTCAGACCCTGATGAAGATTCCCTAAAGAGTGATGCAGGCTTTGAATCACTTTGCCCGATATGATCGCTTCCTGCATGGAATCTTTTACAATTAGCCGTAGCAGCGTAAGACAAACATTCAGCAGTTCTTCATTACTCAGTCCCTGCGTCACTTTTTGTTTTAACTTACCCAGTTCAAGGTTATCGGGTTGGCGGTTTTGATAGCTATCCAGTAACTGAATCAACTCTTCTTGTAGGGCTAACAACAACTTTTGCGGTGATGGCAATTGATTCGGCTGATGATTTTTCACCGCTACGCCAACCGGTGCGGACAAGGTGTTCGTTGCTTGCGAATATAAAGTGATGGTCTGAACGCAAAGTTGGGTGACATCATACAGTGACTCAGCAGGCTTCCGGGCCTGGCTGATGGTATTAATGAGCAGAGGATTGGCGCTGTCCTGCCCGGTAAAAGCCAGTAACGCTTTAGCGGCACCTTCAACTGACTGTAACGTGTCAGCTTTAAAGCGCCTCAATACGCCGCCATCTTCCTGAAGCATTGTGTTGAGTTTGTTAATACTGACTTGGGCAAGTGCAAAGTTAGCAGCCCCACCTAAATGGCTGCGAAGCGTTTGTAATTCTTCATCAATTGCTCTGGAATATCCCTGGTAGAACACTGATAGTCGAATAATAAATTGCGCCAATAATGCATGTTGCTGCTTTAGCACCTGGAGCTGTTTGTTAATCATTGTACCCGCTGATTCCTGGTTGCGGTGCTACACATAATTTAAGTGTGACACAAATCCCTGATTTTTCCTGTTTACTGTCTGGCAGTGCGACGGTTTGGATAAGGCGATTCGAAGTTTGAGCGAAATGGATTGATATCCAGCCCGCCCCGGCGGGTATACCGCGCCAGTACCGTTAGCTTTTCCATACCCGGCAAATTGATCAGGTCACAAAAAATACGTTCAACACACTGTTCATGAAATTCGTTATGTTGACGGTATCCAATAAGATATTTTAATAGCGGGCCTTGATCCAGCGCATTACCCTCGTATTTAATCAGAATGCTTGCCCAGTCAGGCTGACTGGTAATAAGACAATTGGATTTTAACAAATCGCTGGTAAGTGTTTCACTTACTCTTTCGTCTGAAGTTTGCAGTATCGACGCATCTGGCGAGTAGGAATTAACGTCAATATCGATCTCATCGATGTTTTTGCCAGCCAGAGGTGTCACCGCAAAATTATCAAATTCAGCCGGCAGAAAAATAGTGACCTTGACTGGTTCACCGGCGCACTGGCTTAAATCTTTTTCCAGCGTTTTCTCGACATCGCCGCGGTTTGCAAATTGTGTTTGATTAAAGCTATTCAGGTACAACTTGAAGGATTTGGATTCGATTAAAAACTTAGAGGTTACCGGCACCTCACACTGCAAAATGCCAACCTGAGGTTTGCCTTTTAATGTTAGCCAGGAAAGTTCGTAGCCTGTCCAGGTATCCACACCGGAAAAAGGCAGATTTTGCGCTGATATGCCCTGTAAATCCCTGCTTAACGCGCGGGGCACGCCCTGTAACAGGGTAGGGTTATAGTGCGCTTCGTAAGTGACCTCCCGGCCAAGTGACAAGCCTTCTGGCAATCTTGCTTCAGTTTTGTTTGTCATCGCTGTTATATACCACGTAAACTTAATCTTTATGTGCGAATAATACCGCAAGCCGCTCGAAAAATTCAGTAAGAGAGGAACTTTTTAACCATGGCCAACAGCATTGAAGCATCACTTGATGCCCTGATGAGCACACTGAACAGTGCATCAACCGGTCAGTCACTGACTACTGCGTATGAACCGGCGTGGCCATCACCCTGTTACCAGCTACCAGACACTGCGTCTTTAAAGGAAGGAGATCAAGTAAGCTGGGTACCTGTTCGACAGGACTCTGGTAACAACTTTTCCCAGCTTGAGGATGCACTTGAGATAACTCTGGATAATCAGTTTAAAACATTTTTTACCCGCTATTTTGCGTTCAATATAGCAGCGTCCGCCCCCCAGGGACCATGTGAATTACTTCAGGTCATCAGTGATGATGACTTTGCCCGATTACAGGAAAACCTCATCGGACACATTTTGATGAAACGTCGCCTGCGTCAGCCAGAAACCCTTTTCTTTGGCCTGACCGACGATGACAACCTCATCCTTTGTGTGAAAAACGAAACCGGCGAAGTTGTGTTGGAAAGAGTGGGCAAAAAAGGCGAAGAAATAGTAGCAGACGATCTTTGCACTTTCTTGTCTGCACTAAACGTCGATTAATCTGACATGAGTGAGTCCAGTCTTTTCTCCAGCAAGGCGACGGCATTTTCCAGCTCCTGAACACGCTTTTCAAGCGACGCCTGAGAGGCCGGCAAACTGGCAGGGCGTGAAGTCTGTTTCGTCGTATTAAAAGATTTTATTGCACTGATTGCATCAGTCACACTGACTTTATAAGGCGCCTTCGCCCGGAGCCTTGCTACTGAAGGTGTATGCCCTTCTTCTACGATTTGCTGGCACAGCACCGTTAACGGTATTTCAGACGATTCAGACATTTTCATTCTCCACAGTAAAAGCAGCATTTTACGTGCTCAATCGAATGATGAAAATTCGTAATATTGACTAAATTGTAGTGGAAACGGTTAAAAGTTAAGAATGTCAAAAGGCGGGTTATAAATATTATCTATAAAAATCAATAGGTTAATTTTGGCAAGCAAATTGATAATATTGATATATCGAAATATTTAAGCACATAAAAATTCAAAAAAGGGATAATATGAAACACTTAGCTTTGCTTTTTGCACTTAGCGCGCCTGTATTGTTGTCTGGTTGTGTTATTTCAGTGGATGGTGACGATCACGGTTACTCATCTGACTGGGAAGATCGTGAATATAACAACCGCAAGCATATATCAAACCTTAACCTTGGTACATCTTATGAGCGCGTAGTCGGAAAGATGGGCGTTGCTGATTTCAGTGAACTCGACCAGCGTGAAGATGGCACCTATCGTATTCTTTACTATCGCACCCAGCGAACTATGGACGATGGGATAACAACTAAAGGTGAGTGCACGCCTTTAGTATTTAAAAATGGCGAGCTCATCGGATGGGGCAGCAAAGCATCTCCCCACCTTTAATTGTGTATACGTTATCAATGTGATGCCGGTCAGACGACCGGCGTTTTTTACTTGTTATCTGTTTAGATATTGTACAATGTGTAACTATGGCATCCCAATTACACAGAAAGTACCTATGCGTCAATTCCCTACATCTGCACTCGATCTCTCTGCACTGAAAGCCATTCATCTTGATATCGATGATTTAAACGTTGCTGCATCTATCCTCTACAATGCCTATTTCGATGATCCCGTTTTAAGTCAGATTTTTCATTCTGAGACTGAGGGCTATGACAGCCGTCTTCGCAGCGCGATACGCGAAGAGCTTCATGCTTTCTGGGATAGCGGACAAACGCTGATAGGGTTGTTCGACGATAACAGAATGCTGGCGGTGACATGCGTGGCTGAACCAGGCGCTGGATTTACGCCTGGCAAAATGTGGCATTGGCGCGTCAAAATGATGCTTACAGCTGGCTTGTTCAGCACCAGGCAACTTATTGAGAAAGAGGAAAAGGTGTTGGCAGCAATGCCGGCCAACCATTTTCATATGATTGTGTTGATTGGTGTCCATCCTGATTGTCAGCATGCAGGGCTTGGTCACATCCTGACAGGCGCTGTCGATAGTATTGTGGAAAATCACCCAGACAGTGAAGGAGTAGGCGTGTTTGCCACAATCCCTGCTTATGAAGCATTTTTTCTGTCGTGTGACTTTAAGCCGGTTAAATCTTTGGAGATTGCTTCTATATCAGGCACTATTTTGTTTAAAAACCGACAAGCTGATAGTTAGTTGCGATTAATAACATTTATCCCATGTCGGATATCGCCCTTAAGTTTGTAAGAGATTTCGCACAATTTTGTAAGTATTCGGAAGTGATTTTGTGAGGATAATTTTATACGAAAGTCTAAAGCGTATGTTTTACATAAGGTTTTCGAAAAAACGTCAGTTTGGCCGGCGTTGTTAATCTAACATTTTTGTAATTACGTATAGCGAAGAACTACCAAAGCAGTACTATATTTAACGTCACAAGGATACACGACGAGTCTGGATGACATACATTTTGGAAGCTAGGGAAGCACATCTACATGGATTAGTAGAAACAGGGACTTTCAGGAAATAGCAACCGGATTGCTTTAAAGGAGCGCTTCGCGCTGTCGTAGGAAACGACACACATGGACAGGGACCCCCCAGGGATTGGGAAGTGGACATGCAGGTATGCAGGCGTACATGGAGTATGCTTTCTCATGGATTGGGACCTCAGGATAATCGCAGGATGCGACAAGGATGACATCATCAGGACGATGAGTGCTGCACTGGGACGTGTAGTATAAAAGGGAGAAAGGAAATAAGGGATTAAGGACCTGCCTTCTGTAGGCAGTCAATACAGGATGTATTGGATGGTAATGGAACAGGGATCAATCTGTGCGCTAGGGAGTAGCTCACGGGCTATGGATGGCTGAGAAGGAACTTCAAAATTCAAAAAGAGCGGCAGCCACGACCTGCCGCTTTTTTATGTCCGTCAGACAATACCCGCTATACCTTATAGGGTGGCAGGTGCGTTCTTATCACACGTTTTCCGATCATATCGACATGACCGGTATAGCGGTCCTCGCCATTGCCGGAAAATTCAAAAACAAATGACGATAGCCAGTCTATTTTGCCATATTTGAACGAAAGTCGAGTACGCTGTCTTGCTACAGACAGAAGCTGAAGGTGATGTGTTTCACAATAACGCCCTATTTGCTGATAGGCCTGCTCACTAATACTTCTGATGCGCCAGAATTGTAGTCCGGTAAGAATCAGCAGAAAAAATAAAACCAGTTCACCCAGTGTCATTTCGCTATCCTTTAGTCTGGGCAAATAGTTGTCCGATAGCCCGAGACAACGCTGCACTTCTATCTGGCAGGCGTAGCAGTCCCAGCACCCGCTCTCGCGTAGCCGGGACCTGAACCAAGTCGGCAAAAAAACCTTTGAACAGCGCGCCCTCAAAGCCTTTAGCTTCATCACATTTGGCTACCTGTTCGAAAAACAATTTTATGAGTAAATCGTTTAGCTGGGAGTAGTGACGCGCAGCAATTACACTGAGTGTGTCAATATCCAACGACGCATTGTCATTCATTAATCCTTCGAGCATGCGTTGAATTCTTGAGGTTTCTGACTGGGTCGTAAGTGCGCGTAGAATAGCCTGATCGCGCTTAATTTTAGCGTCTCCTGCTTCAATCACCTGACACAGACTGTCTATCAGTTCATTGTCCAGACTGACAGGCTCACACCCGCTAAGCAATGCCACCTGAAAATCCTCAGCGTACATATCCAGACAAGCTTTTATTGCCTTTTTTTTCTCAGGTTGATTTATCAGAAGTGCAGTGTCAGCAATCGCCTGCACGGGAAGTTGGGTCCAGTCAACGATAGCCGGATGACTCAGATAACGGTTAACGTCATCGACGCCCTGTGCTAGCGGCTTATCAAGCAGTTGTCGGGCATAGGCGTTAAAGAGGGTCATTTGTTGTTGGTTAGGCACGAAATTATAGGGATTATCCGGTAACGTTTGTTTCTCTTCACTATCTTCAGTCAAGCTTGTACCCAGCGCATCAACAATAATTTGCAAAAAATGATTGCGACTTGCCGGCACCAACAAACCCTGTTCATCAACGGGGAGCTTTAAAAACCAGATATACTCATTTTGTTTTTGCTGGGTATTCCAGAAAATAATACCAAACCAGGCGTGTTGCTGACGGGGGCGGGGAACCGGGGTTACTGCATTTTCTATATCTAAAAAAGTCTGTGCGTCGATAGCGGTAATTTCCCTACCCATATCGACGATCTGGAAGTTAGTACCAGCATGCAATAAAAACTCGCTGATTGACTCAATAGTCTGCGCACCCATGAATGCCCCCGAACTGCGGTAAAAACCGGTAGTGTACCTTTGCCTTTGCCCGATGACCAGCCAGCCTTCCATTGTTATACTATGCGGCTCATTACCATCAGGCGATATTTTGCGTGTCAGACAGAGCGTTTATACAACACCAACTCATTCGGATTGAACAGTATCTGAAACAAGAAGAACTTTGGTCAGACAAAGCACCCGAAGAGGCGGCACTGATGTCTGAAACACCTTTCGCCGCAGATGCAATGCCTTTTGAACAGTGGTTGCAGTTTATCTATCTTCCAAAAATGCAGCAGTATCTTGAGCAGAATCACGGCGTTCCTGCTCGAATGCAGGTCGCACCGATGGCACATGAAGTTTTTGCACCAAAGCATCTTGCGCTGACACATCTTCTGATGGCGCTGGATAACCTGAGTGAGACCGAAAATGGTTGATGATGCGGGGCAAGATCAGCCACTGAAGATTCTGTATCAGGATGATACGTTAGTTGCCATCGATAAGCCCGGCGGATTACTGGTGCATCGAAGTCCTATTGATAAACGGGAAACTCGCTTTGCAGTGCAACAACTGCGGGATCAGATCGGCCAACACGTTTTTCCGGTTCACCGTTTAGACAGACCGACATCGGGCGTTTTACTTTTTGCATATGATGGCAGTACGGCCAGCGAACTAGGCATGCAGATGATGGCCAGGACGGTACAAAAAGAGTATTTTGCCATCGTTAGGGGGTTTATTCATGGCTGCGGGCTGATTGATTATGATCTTAAGTTTCGCCCTGATAAAATCGCCGATAAACATCGCGGAGACATTCCGCCTCAACCGGCAACCACCGAATACCATCCACTGGCGCGTTACGAATTGCCTATTGCTTCTGGTCGATATGAAACTTCACGGTATACTGCGGTCAAATTAAAGCCCACCACAGGTCGCAAGCATCAGCTTCGACGGCATATGGTGCATCTGCGTCATCCTATTGTCGGTGATACGACCCATGGCGATGGTAAACAGAATAAATTTTTAAAAACACGGTTTGGTTTTAATAATTTGGCCTTAACTTGTACCAGGATTGTGATAAAACACCCGGTAAGTGGCGAATCGCTGGAAATCAAAACCGGTCCCCGAACTGAGATGCTCGACCTGCTGACGGCGTGGGCTGAGTATCTGACAATTAATTGATGAGAGGAAAGAAGAGATATGGCGAAACTGGGAATATTCTGCGGCAGTGTATATGGCAACGCCCAGCATGTCGCAGAGCAAGTGGAAGAAAACCTGTCTACGCAGGGCTACGACTGCGAGTTATTTCAGGATGCGGCAGTGACTGATTTTACTGAATCCGATGCAATACTGGTTATCACATCAACGACCGGGCAGGGCGATATTCCACCAAACCTTGAGTTTACCTATATGGATCTTAAGGATGAGTTTCCGCTGATGACAAATAAGCCCTTCGCTGTTGCTGCATTAGGTGACAGTAGCTATGAAAATTTTTGTGGTGGCGGCCGCCATTTTCAGGAATTGCTGACTGAGCTTCAGGCTAACGCTGTTGCTGACATGCTGGAGGTTGACGCAATCGAAACGCTGGAACCTGAACAGGATGTGGTTGATTGGGTAAACGGCATCAAAGACAAATTATTTGCCGAATAGCCTGTTTCCCCCACAATAAAAAGCCTCGCTGTTTGCGAGGCTTTTTATCATTAAACGGCTGTGTTCACTAACACAACTATGCCTTACTCGGCACTTCTTAACAACGCGTTGATTCCCACTTTAGCACGGGTTTTCGCATCGACTTTTTTCACGATAATCGCTGCGTAGAGGCTATAGCCACCTTCTTTTCCTGGCAAACTGCCCGGCACTACCACTGAGCCAGCAGGCACGCGACCATAGTGAATCTCGCCGGTTTCACGGTCGTAAATTCGCGTGCTTTGACCGATGTATACGCCCATTGAAATTACTGCGCCTTCTTCAACAATCACGCCTTCTACAATCTCAGATCGCGCGCCAATGAAGCAGTTGTCTTCAATAATCGTCGGGTTGGCCTGAAGCGGCTCGAGTACACCACCGATGCCTACTCCCCCGGAAAGATGCACATTTTTTCCGATTTGTGCACATGAGCCGACCGTCGCCCAGGTATCAACCATCGTACCTTCACCGACATATGCACCAATGTTCACGTAGGAAGGCATCACTACCACATTATTGCCAACAAAAGAGCCGGTTCTCACCGCCGCTGGTGGCACAATGCGTACACCATCACTGGCAAACTGCTCGGCAGTGTAATCACGGTATTTCAGCGGAACTTTGTCAAAGTAGCGGCTTTCAGCGCCATCAATTACATCGTTATTATGCAAACGAAAATACAGTAATACGGCTTTTTTTAACCACTGATGAACCGTCCATTCACCATCAATTTTTTCAGCGACACGCGCCTGACCACTATTGAGCAGGTCGATTGCCTGGCTCACTGCGTGACGAATTTCTTCAGGGGCCGAGGAGGGAGAAAGGGCATCGCGCTCTTCAAAAGCCTGTTCGATAATAGATTGTAATTCACTCATGGTATGTTGATATCTTCAAGTTGGTCGAGTTTAAATAAAATACGTTTTTTCAGTTTTACCTGCTGTTCCTGAGTCAGTGCCTGGCCCTGCTCATTACTGACAATGAAAATGTCTTCCGCGCGTTCGCCGATTGTGGCGATCTTTGCCAGTTTCAGTGTGACATTGCAGTCTACAAAGGCGTGGCCTACTTTAGCCAGAATACCGGGAGCGTCAAGCGCCTCCAGCTCGATAAGCGTACTGTCTTCCAAAGAGAAAAATCTCACTTTGGTGGGAACATCCAGCTGACGCATCTGGCGTGGTAACTTTCGTTTATTGCTGTGAGAGAAGCCCGGTCTGGTCAGCTGCGCCAATATAGCCGCTTCCAGATCCCGGGTCCGATCATCCGACGTCAGTCGGCTTCCGTCGTTCTCCAGTACCAACATACTGTCGAAACAAAAACCATCCCGGGTCACTGTGATATGTGCATCATGAATAGAACAGTTACGGCTATCCAGTACCGATGCCACCTGAGCAAATAACGCCTGACGATCTTTACCGTAAATCAGGATCTCGGTGCCGCCTTTGGCAATTCTGTCATTTGCGCGGATAAGCAGGGTGTCCGGATCGTCAATGAACAAAGTGGTCTCGGCGTTGATAATTTCCAGCGTATGCCAGGCAATCTGCGCCGGCTTGAATCGGACAAAATAATCATCGTCCATGCGTGACCAGAAAACATCGACTTTCATCTGATCAGCGCCGCTTTCAGCCAACAGGCGGCGGGCAAGCTGTTTATGGGTTTCAATTCGCTCATCCAGTGTCGCCTGACACTGTAAACCGTTATCCAGCGCTTTTTGCGTCATCAGATAAAGCTCACGTAACAGTGAGGCTTTCCAGTCATTCCAAAGATTATCATTGGTGGCCCTGATATCCGCCAACGTCAGGGCATACAGCTGGTTCAGATGATTCTGACTACGAATGGTGGTAGCAAATTCATTAATCACTTCAGGATCATAAATGTCACGGCGCTGGGCGACGACCGACATGAGCAGATGATTTTCGACCAGCCAGGCAATTAACTTACTGTCGTTTTCCTCAATGCCATGCTGGACACAGAACTTTTTGACATCCAGTGCACCAAGTTGCGAATGATCGCCATCGCGTCCTTTTGCGATATCGTGAAAAATCGCCGCTATGTATAGCAACTCTGGTTTATCCAGATTTCTGACGATACGGCTGCAGCGCGGAAAAGCCTGATTGTCACGACTGAAATACTGATTAATGAACTTTACTAACCGGTGAGTGTGTTCATCAACGGTGTAGGCGTGAAACAGGTCAAACTGCATCATGCCGACAATCTTGTCCCACTCGGGTAAATAGGCCTGCAAAATCCCATATTCATGCATGATATTCCATGCAAAGTCGAAAAAACGGGGGTGGCGGAGCAAATCCATCAGCCTGTCACGGCATGCTGCTCGTTCGACAAAATATTCATTTTCAAATGCCCGGCGCGTATTTCGCAACTGGCGAATCGCATCGGTATCCAGGCCTTCAACTTCCGGGGTGTCTGCGACAACGCGCAGAAAATCGAGCATCGCTTCAGGCGAGTTAATGACATCCTCATGGCGCGGCGCAATCATTTTATCCAGCAACCAGTAGTCGTCATTGATAATGATTTGCTCTTTGACATTCTGATTGAGCATGTCGTAGCGAAACCGTTGTAAAAGCATCTTATTAAGCTCGCTGACGCGGCGAACTGTTCTGAAAAAATCACGCATCATGCGCTCAACAGATCGCTTTGCATCGTCACCATAGCCCAGACGCATCGCCACATCCGGCTGATAATCAAACAGCAAACGGTTTTCACTGCGCCCTGCCACAAGATGTAAGGCGCAGCGCATACGCCACAGATGCATCCGGCAACGAATTAATTCACTGTGTTCATCTTCGGTGAAGTAACCATGACCCACCAGATTCCAGCCGTCATATTCTTTGAAATGCTTTTTAGCGACCCAGCCGATTGACTGAATGTCGCGCAGACAGCCCGGGTTTTCTTTAATATTGGGCTCTAAATTATAAGAGGTACCGTGAAATTTGGCGTGCCGCGCCTTCTGCTCATCATATTTGGCAGTAAAAAAGTCTTTGCTGGACCAGTAAGAACGGCTGTTGAGTTCGTCCAGCAGGCTTTCAAAAACATGCTCGTTGCCGATTAGAAGCCGACTTTCCACCAGGTTTGTCGCAATGGAAATATCTTCTTTTGCGAGCTTTACCGTTTCTTTTATGGTGCGTACAGCTTGCCCGACATCCAGTTTAATGTCCCACAACAGTGTGATGAAACGGCTGACCTTTTCCTGTTCATCCTCACCAAGCTGTTTACGACTGAGGATAAGCAAGTCTATATCAGAATAGGGCTGCAAGTGGCCCCGGCCATACCCGCCTACCGCACATAGCGTTATGTCGCTAACCTCATCAAGTCGAAGCAGATGCCACAGGTGTAACAGCAGGGCATCAACAAACTGCGCACGCCCGGTGACAAGCTGATTAACAGCGCTTTGGTCGAACGCGTCGTCCAGCCATTCGTAGGAATGCTTCACACATTGCTTGATTGCTATAAGGTCATCGACAGACCCGATGCTTTCAACTTGCGCGATGAGTTTCTGCAGACTCAAGCTATACCCTCACTAAATATTCAATCAGCCGCACCTTAGCATGAAATGTCCGCATTCGCAGTATCGCGTAAGCGCATAGTTGAAGACGAAAAGTGCATACTTATATAAAAATGGAATAAAAAAAGCCGCGTCAGGCGCGGCGTGTAAACTCAGTCGTGGTTAATCACTCTGGGAAGGTCTTCTTCTTCTCGCAGAGTCAGCACCTCCACGCCGGTTTCCGTTACCAGAAGCGTATGTTCCCACTGCGCGCTCAGGCTGCGATCTTTGGTAACAACCGTCCATTGATCAGGCAGAATTTTAGAATACCGTTTTCCCGCGTTTACCATCGGTTCAATGGTAAAGCACATTCCCGGTACCAGTTCCTCACCCGTGCCGGGCTTACCGTAGTGCACAATTTGTGGGTCTTCATGAAAGTGCTTGCCGATACCATGCCCGCAATATTCACGAACGATTGAATAATTATGCGCCTCGGCGTGAGTCTGACAAAGATGGCCTATATCACCCAGGCGCATCCCGGGCTTTACCTCTTTGATTGCGTTGTACAAGCATTCCTGTGTGACGCGCACCAGGCGCTCGGCAAGAATGGAGGGCTTGCCCACAATAAACATTTTCGATGTGTCGCCGTGATAACCATCTTTTATTACCGTGACATCAATATTGATGATATCGCCGTCTTTAAGCTTCTTGTCAGACGGAATGCCGTGGCAGATACAATGATTAACAGAGGTGCAAATTGACTTGGGAAACGGTGGCTCACCATAATTAAGCGGAGCCGGTGTGGCACCTTGTTCATTGACAATATAATCATGGCAGATTGTATTTAGCTCATCAGTGGTTACTCCCTTTTTCACATAAGGAGTAATCATTGTGAGTACCTCAGAGGCCAGCTTGCCGGCCACGCGCATTTTTTCAATTTCTTCAGCGGTTTTAATTGTTGCTGCCACCAGAATCCCCGATCAGTCGTTAGTCATAATGAATAGCCAGATATGAACGGCCACTGCCATTATCAAGCGTAAAGTCTGCCTATATTAACGATTAAGGGCTGCGCTGTATAGTTAGGGCGCTGTCAGACGGCACGTAAAACGCACCTTTTTCTTGAGCTGATGTCTCAGGCATGGTATAAAGCGCCCGCCTGTTTCACTGCCCGGGTAAAAATTGAACTTGTGTGGCTGCTTCAGGTACGAATCTTAATTAATAACACACATATACCGACACTTGATATCGGGGTGTCCAGTTCGCTGGATCGATACAAGGGGTGTATGGAGGCCTAACCCCAATATAGAGGAAAAATCATGGCTAATGTTTCAATGCGTGACATGCTAAAAGCAGGTGTTCACTTCGGTCACCAAACTCGTTACTGGAACCCAAAGATGAAGCCTTTCATCTTCGGTGCGCGTAACAAAGTTCATATCATCAACCTTGAAAAAACAGTTCCGCTTTTCAACGAAGCGATGAACTACCTGTCAGGTGTTGCGGGTAAAAAAGGAAAAATCCTTTTCGTCGGAACTAAGCGTGCTGCTGGCGACGCAGTAAAAGAAGCAGCGTTGAAATGCGACCAGTACTACGTAAATAAGCGTTGGCTGGGCGGCATGCTGACTAACTGGAAAACAGTTCGTCAGTCAATCAAGCGTCTTAAAGACCTTGAGCAAAAGAGCCAGGACGGTACGTTTGAAAAGCTGACCAAAAAAGAAGCGTTGATGCTTCAGCGTGAAATGGACAAGCTTGAAAACAGCCTTGGCGGTATCAAAAACATGGGCGGTCTGCCTGACGCAATTTTTGTAATCGATGCTGACCACGAGCACATCGCAGTCACTGAAGCACGCAACCTGGGTATTCCGGTAGTTGGTGTTGTAGATACTAACTCAAACCCAGACGGTGTTGACTACGTTATTCCTGGTAACGACGATGCAATCCGTGCGATTCAACTTTACCTTGAAGCGGCTGCTAATGCAGTGAATTCAGGTCGCGACAGCAACCTGGAAGTTCAGGCAGAACAAGACGACTTCGTCGAAGCGGCTGAGTAATCGCATGACTGTAACGGTGTCATAATATTATGGCACCGTTACAGATACTAAAGAATATCTTTGAGAGGCGATCGCCTCTTATACCTAATTAAATATTAATGCTGAGGAATTGAAAAATGGCAGTGACTGCAGCACTAGTTAAAGAACTACGTGAGCGCACAGGCGCGGGCATGATGGATTGTAAAAAAGCGCTGGTGGAAACCGATGGTGACATCGAGCTGGCAATCGAAAACATGCGTAAGTCTGGTCAGGCTAAAGCTGCGAAAAAAGCTGGTCGTATCGCCGCTGAAGGTGTGATTCTGACTAAAGTTGACGGTAACCGTGCAACAATGCTTGAACTGAACTGTGAAACTGACTTCGTAGCACGAGATGAAGGTTTCCTTAAGTTCGGTAATGAAATTCTGAACGTTGCTCATGCAAATAGCATCAACGATATCGACGCGCTGAATGACGCTGAATTAAATGGCGAAAAAGTTAGCACTGTCCGTGACAATCTGGTTGCTAAAATCGGTGAGAACATCTCTCCTCGTCGCGTTATCACTGTTGAAGGTGATACGCTGGGTGGATACGTTCACGGTGGTCGTATCGGTGTTATCACTATCCTTGAAGGTGGTGATGAAGAGTTGGCGAAAGACGTTGCTATGCACGTTGCTGCAGCCAGCCCACAATTCACTAAGCCAGAAGATGTACCTGCTGAAGTGGTAGAAAAAGAAAAGTCTATCCAAATCGAAATCGCAATGCAGTCTGGCAAGCCAGCTGATATTGCTGAGAAAATGGTTGCAGGCCGCATGAAGAAGTTCACTGGCGAAATCAGCCTGACGGGTCAGCCTTTCGTTAAAGATCCTTCAAGCACTGTTGGTGAGTTGCTGAAAAGCAACAATGCTGATGCAGTAAACTTCATCCGCTTTGAAGTGGGCGAAGGTATCGAGAAGAAATCTGAAGACTTTGCCGCTGAAGTAGCAGCGCAAATGGAAGCCGCTAAGAAATAATTAGGGCCTTTCACTTTTGCCAGGCGCAATAGTCAGATACACTACGGGCACCTCTTCGGAGGTGCTTTTTTATAAGTGAAGGCAGTCTTTTTAACGCATTTAAGGTGCAAAAGTTTCTGTCCCACTGTTTAAAGAAAGTCGTTTTGTCCTATTTCTTGCATCCGCACAGGGCTGTACCGTGTCAGGTATAGCGAGAAATCCGACAAGCCGAGTTCATGAGGACATATCACATAATGAGTATCACACCAAAATCAGCCTATCGTCGAATTTTGTTAAAACTCAGCGGAGAGGCCCTCATGGGGTCAGAGGGATTCGGCATTGATCCGAAGGTTCTCGACCGAATGGCGCAGGAAATTAAAGAACTGGTAGAGCTGGGCGTGCAGGTTGGCCTGGTGATCGGTGGCGGCAATTTGTTTCGTGGTGAAGGCCTGGCTAAAGCGGGAATGAATCGCGTTGTTGGCGATCACATGGGCATGCTGGCTACCGTAATGAATGGCCTGGCGATGCGTGATGCATTGCATCGTGCGTTTGTTAATGCACGTTTGATGTCTGCTATCCCATTGAATGGCGTGTGCGATGCGTATAACTGGGCAGAAGCAATCAGTTTGCTTAAATCCGGACGCGTGGTTATTTTTTCTGCCGGTACCGGAAACCCGTTTTTTACCACTGATTCTGCAGCCTGCTTACGCGGTATCGAAATCGAAGCGGATGCGGTCCTAAAAGCAACCAAGGTGGATGGTGTGTATAGCGACGATCCGGTAAAAAATCCGGATGCGGAGTTGTATAGCAAGCTTACGCATCAGGAAGTGCTTGAAAAAGAATTAAAAGTAATGGACTTGTCAGCATTTACCCTGGCCCGTGATCACGGACTGCCTATCCGGGTATTTAATATGAACAAGCCTGGTTGTCTCAAAGCTGTGGTAATGGGCGAGCCTGAAGGGACACTCATTGACCACGCAGATAAACTGTAAAAAGTAAAAATAGGAACGAAACGTGATTGATGAAATTGAAAAAGATGCGCGTGAGCGTATGGAGAAAAGCATCAGTGCGCTTAAAAGCCAGTTAAGTAAAATTCGCACCGGCCGCGCGCATCCGGCACTACTGGACGGTATTGTCGTGCCTTACTATGGTGCCGATACACCGTTAAAGCAAATTGCAAACGTCGTGGCTGAAGATAGCCGCACGCTGGCGCTGACAGTGTTTGATAAAAGCGCGACACAGGCCGTAGAGAAAGCCATTATGCAGTCCGACCTGGGACTGAACCCGATGAGCGCTGGAACCACTATCCGTATTCCTATGCCAGCGTTAACCGAAGAGCGCCGTAAAGATCTTATTAAAGTTGTACGCAACGAAGCTGAGCAGGGACGGGTGGCTATCCGCAACATTCGCCGCGATGCCAATAGCGATATCAAAGAATTGCTGAAAGAAAAAGAAATCAGCGAAGATGAAAGTCGCGCAGCAGAAGAAAACATTCAGTCTCTTACCAATGACTTTGTAAAAAAGGTCGATGAGATGCTGGCGGATAAAGAAAAAGAGCTAATGGAAGTCTAAACGCTGTCATGTTATCTAAGCGGTCTAAAACCGCCCAGACAGCGGCGGCCCAGCCTGATGTGGCAGGGCCGCGACATGTCGCTATCATTATGGATGGCAACGGTCGCTGGGCACAGAAAAAAGGAAAGATTCGTACCTTTGGCCATAAGGCTGGGGTGGAATCTGTTCGTTCGGTAGTACGCTTCGCTCGCGAATCGGGTGTTGAGTCTCTAACACTTTTTGCGTTTAGCAGTGAGAACTGGAAGCGGCCGGAAGAGGAAGTTAGTGTGCTGATGGAGTTGTTTAATTTTGTATTAAACAACGAAGTGAAGCGATTACATAAAAATGATGTGCGCCTGAAAGTTATTGGTGATACCTCAGCATTTGATGAGAAGCTGCGCACGAAAATTCAAAAGGCAGAAGCCCTGACTGAGCAAAACAGCGCGCTTGTTCTGAATATTGCCGCCAATTACGGTGGCCGCTGGGATATAACCCATGCGGCTAAACTGATGGCGCAGGATGTTCTTGATGGTAAGCAGCAGCTGGACGCAATTGATGAGTCTCACTTTGGTCAGTATATCTGCACAGCAGGCTTACCAGAGCTGGACCTGCTCATACGCACCGGTGGTGAACGTCGTATTAGTAACTTTCTGCTTTGGCAATGTGCTTACGCAGAACTTTATTTTACTGATACATTATGGCCGGATTTTGACGAGAAGGTGTTTCAGACTGCCGTGGATGATTTCAAAGCCCGGCAACGACGGTTTGGTCTGACCGGCGAACAGGTAAGCGTTCCTTAACGATGATAGATTGATCGGAGGAAAGGCTGACATCAAGGAGCTTAAAAGCCACTCATGCTTAAACAACGAATAATTACTGCATTAATACTGGCGCCACTGGCACTCTATGCCATTGTCTATCTTCCTATCTGGGGTTTTCAGATTGCCATCGCGGCAGTGATCGGTCTTGGCGCCTATGAGTGGGCAAATATGTCCGGAATTTGTGCGCGACCTAAAAAAGTGGCGCTGATGCTTGCGGCATTTGTTGTTTGCGTATTGCTTTCCCTGATTGTTGATGAGCAGGAGATATGGCACCAGGGTAAGCTGCACGGTTTGTATCATTTCATTCTGGGAATCGCGGCGCTGTGGTGGGTGGTATCGCTGGCGATGATCATCGCCTATCCCCGATACTCTGCATTCTGGCGAAACAGTCGCAGTATTCGGGTTGCTTTTGGCGCATTGACGCTGATTCCCACTTGGGTAGCAGTCATTAGCCTTCGTACAAGTTTGCATGATGTTGACGAATTTTATGGCTCCTCGTTAATTTTTTACGTTTTGGGTATCGTCTGGGCCGCTGACATTGGTGCATTCTTTGTTGGTGTGAAGTTCGGCCGACACAAGCTCAGACCGAATGTATCGCCGGGCAAAACGCTGGAAGGCCTGTTGGGTGGTGTTACTGCGTCATTCGCCATCATAGCATTTGCTGCATTGCATTATCAGGTAGAGCCTTCCCGTATCTGGTTACATGTGCTTATTGGATGTATTACGGTAAGCGTCTCTGCGCTTGGCGATTTGAATGAAAGCATGCTGAAACGCTGTGCCGGTATTAAGGACAGCGGAAAACTACTCCCCGGTCACGGCGGTGTTTTGGATCGCATTGACAGTCTCACCGCAGCATTTCCGGTTTTCGCATTCTGTTATGTAACCTGGATGGCGTAATGCAAACCTTAACAGTACTTGGTGCTACGGGATCAATAGGGTGTAGCACGCTGGATGTGGTTGCCCGCCATCCTGATAAATACAGAATATTTGCACTCACCGGGAATAGTCAGCTGGAACGCCTATTCAGCCAGGCCAAAGCGTGCTCTGCCCGTTATGTCGTGATTGCTGACGAGAGCCGCTATGTGCGTGCGCAGGAACTGGCCAGAGCAATGGGTGTGCAGTCCGAAATTCTTTGCGGCCCTCAGGCGTTAGAGGATGTCGCCAGCGCCCCTGAGGTTGATGCTGTTATGGCTGCAATCGTAGGCGCCGCAGGTTTACTGCCCACTCTGGCAGCCGTCAAAGCCGGTAAGCGAGTTTTACTGGCAAACAAAGAAGCTCTGGTAATGTCGGGCGCATTATTCATTGATGCCGCAAGACAGTCCAAAGCGACAATCCTGCCCATCGACAGCGAACATAATGCGATTTTTCAATGTCTGCCCCGTGACTTTGAGTATGGCAATCTGGCCCGATCAGGTATCAGCAGCATTTTGCTGACCGGCTCCGGCGGGCCGTTCAGAGAGCGCGCGTTAGACAGCTTTTCATCCATTACGGTCGAAGAGGCCTGCCATCATCCGAACTGGAGCATGGGACGCAAAATTACCGTAGACTCGGCCACCATGATGAATAAGGGCTTGGAGTTTATTGAAGCTTGCTGGCTATTCGGTGCCAGTGCAAAGCAAATCAACGTTGTACTTCACCCGCAAAGTACCATCCATTCGATGGTGCAATACGTTGACGGTTCGGTGATCGCGCAGATGGGGAACCCCGATATGCGAACGCCGATAGCCTATGGCCTGGCCTTTCCTGAACGCATTGATGCCGGCGTTGCGCCGCTGGACTTCATGAAGGCTGGTACATTTACTTTTGATACGCCCTGTCATGCACGCTATCCGAACTTGCAGTTGGCCATTGATGCCTGTGCCGAAGGCCAGGCAGCAACCACACGCCTGAATGCCGCCAATGAAGTTGCTGTTGACGCATTTCTGAATAAGCAGATTGCGTTTACGGATATCGCACGGGTCAATGCGCAGACCCTGAATCAGTTGGAACCAATTACGGTTTCTACACTCCAACAAATTCTCGAGCAGGACAGGCTTGCCCGGGTAACAGCTACAACACTAATCAGAGGTTTACGCTAGTGTTTTCGTTTTTCTGGAGCCTCGGTGCCTTCATCGTTGCGCTCGGTATCTTAGTTGCCGTGCATGAATGGGGACACTTTTTCGTTGCACGTCGTTGTGGTGTCAAAGTGGAGCGTTTTTCCATTGGTTTTGGTAAGCCATTGTGGCGGCGAGTGGATAAGCACGGCACTGAATTTGTGGTCGCTGCGATTCCGCTAGGTGGCTACGTTCGGATGCTTGATGAACGTATTGATACGGTTGCGCCAGGCCAAAAAGATAAAGCCTTTAATAACAAACCGGTACTGCAAAGAATCGCCATTATCGCGGCCGGTCCGGGGGTTAACTTTATTTTTGCCCTGTTCGCGTTGTTTGTTATGTACCTGATTGGATTGCAGACGGTAAAACCTGTCATTGGACAGATTGAACCTGACTCAATAGCCGCGCAGGCGAACCTGCCGGAGCAGGCCGAAATTGTTACTGTGGGCAGTCGCACTACGCCAGACTGGGAGTCGGTTAATTTTGAGCTGGTTTCCTATATTGGTAAGCAGCAGGTGCCGATATCGCTGAAAACGTCGAGCCATGGCACGATTAATACCACGCTGAACACGACTGACTGGAACTTTGACCCTGAAAAGGAGTCTGCATTAGGCAGCTTGGGTATTACGCCTTTCCGGCCCGATGCAACACTGACCCTTGCGGTGGTGGCACCGGACAGTCCGGCAGCGCAAGCCGGATTACAAGTCGGTGATACGTTAACCATGTTTAACGGTGATCCGATTGATGACTGGGCAGCGCTGGTAGAGGCAATCAGCGATAAGCCCGGCGAAAATATTGTCCTTACCGTGAATCGGGATGGACAAGCGCGTACAATTAATGCCACGATCGCCCGCCGTGATACAGAGCAGGGACAATCAGGGTATTTGGGCGTGAGTCCGCAGTTTACTGACTGGCCGGAAGGATATGTGTTCGTTCATCAGTATGGCCCTGTCGAGGCGCTGGTAAAAGCGGGTGACAAAACCTGGCGGTTGATCACATTAAGTCTTTCGATGATTGGAAAGTTACTTACCGGTGATGTATCGCTGAACAATTTAAGCGGACCGATATCCATTGCTCAGGGCGCTGGTGTAAGCGCTGGTTACGGTTTGGTATATTTTCTGAGCTTTTTAGCGTTGATCAGTGTCAACTTAGGCATTATCAACTTGCTTCCTCTTCCAATGCTTGATGGTGGTCATTTAATGTATTTCGCCATCGAATGGGTAACAGGTAAGCCTGTTTCAGAAGTAGCCCAGGAGTGGGGATTCAGAATCGGAGGGGTGATCCTGTTTATGATAATGGGCATTGCCATCTTTAACGATATTAGCCGCATCGCTTGATAAGATGTAGCGCTAAACACGACATAAAACATCGAAGTAACGCGGCGCAGGATAAAAAGAATAGATGAAGTTAAGACAGTTAGTAGCAGCCGGAGCGATTGCCTCCAGTGCTAGCTTAGCCAACGCGGCAACATCAGAACAAACCCAATTCGTCGTTGAAGACATTCGTGTCGAAGGTCTTCAGCGTGTCGCATTGGGTGCGGCGCTGACTTATCTACCCGTGGAAGTCGGCGACAGATTAAATTCATTTCGGGTTTCTCAGGCTATTCGCTCTCTTTATTCATCTACGCACTTTGAAAGTGTTGAAGTGCTTCGTGATGGAAATACACTGGTCATCAAAGTCGCAGAACGTCCGACTATCAGTAATATCATTTTTGAAGGCAATGATGATATTAAAGACGAACAATTGCAGGAAAGTCTGGATGGCAACGGCATCCGTGTCGGTGAGCCCCTCGATCGTACGGTGCTTACCTCTATCGAAAACGGATTGAAGGACTTTTTCTACAGTATCGGTAAATATAACGCAGACGTCTCTGCGATTATCACACCGCTACCCCGCAACCGGGTCGACCTGAAACTGTTGTTCGAAGAAGGCGATGCAGCAGAAATCAGGCAAATCAATATCGTGGGCAATCAGGAGTTTTCCGACTCAGAGTTGATGGAAGATCTTGAACTGCAATTTGATACGCCCTGGTGGGATTTTCTGTCCGAAACCCGTTATCAGCAACAAACGCTGCAGGGTGATATGGAAACGGTGAAAAATCATTATATGGACCGCGGTTACCTGCGCTTCAATATTGATTCCACGCAGGTTTCTATGACGCCGGAAAAAGACGGTATTTATATCGCGCTCAATGTGTCAGAGGGTGAGCAATATACGATCTCCGGCGTAGAGCTGGTGGGCGATTTACTGGGTAATGAAGAGTATATTGAAAAAGTACTGCCGCTGACCAAAGGCGAGCTTTATAACCAGGCCGAAGTTACCTATACCGAAGAGTTTATCGCCAAATTTTTAGGTCGCTTTGGTTATGCTTATCCTGAAGTAACTACGGTTCCTGAGATAAACGATGAAGATAAGACCGTAAAACTGACGTTGTCGGTGGATCCTGGTAAACGTATCTATGTTCGTCGGATTAATTTTAATGGCAACACTGTCACTGCTGATGATGTGTTACGTCAGAATGTTAATCAGATGGAAGGTGCCTGGCTGTCTAACAACTTGCTTGAGTCATCGAAAAGTCAGCTGTCTCGTTTGACGTATATGAAAGAAGTTGAGTTTGAGACGACTCGTATACCAGGCCAGGAAGACAAAGTCGACGTTGACTTTAACGTGGAAGAGCAGCCATCAGGCTCGTTTAATGCTGGTATTGGTTATGGTGACAGAACCAAGCTGAGCCTGCAGGCAGGTATCCAGCAGGACAATTTCCTGGGCACCGGTAAGCGCGTGGGCGTTAATCTGAGCACGGTCTCTTACCAACAGTCTGCACAGATTACGTATAACGACCCCTTCTTTACGATTGATGGGATCAGCCTGGGTGGCTCTATTGGCTACAGCGAATTTGACGGCTCAGACTTTAACGTTATCCAGTATAACTCCAAGCGGTTATCCGTAGGTGCCAACGTAGGTTACCCGATTGATGAGATTAACCGGATTAACTTTGGCATGACGTACTCGAATGTTGAGCTTTACAACACCGGGTACTACGAGCAAACCGAACAGTTTTATAATCAGTTCCGTGGTGGCGATCCTGAAGCGCCTATCAAGTACGACAGCTATCTGGCAAGCGTAAGCTGGAGTCGTAATACGTTGAACCGGGGGCTGTTCCCGACAGCGGGGTCATCACAGCGTGCGACGTTCAGTATCACTACGCCAAACTCTGATGTGAATTACTTCAAAACGGTTTTTGATACGAAGTTTTACTTCCCGCTGTCACGTGATAATAAGTGGTCGGTGCTGGCCAGATTGAGACTGGGTTATGGTAACGGTTATGGTGATATTGATGGTAATGACCAGATTCTGCCATTTACCGAGAACTTCACCGCCGGTGGTGCCGATACATTGCGTGGCTTCGAGAACAATACCGTTGGTCCCCGTGGCGTGCAGTTATTTACCAATGGCCGTCTGATTGGCCCTGATGGCGAAACGTATCCGGGTGATGCGTCGGATGCACAAATTGCTATTTCACCGCGCTCACTGGGCGGAAACGCCATGGCACTTGGTGGTCTTGAGCTCATCGTACCGACCCCCTTTGTTGATGAAGACATGGATAATTCGGTCAGAACCAGTGTGTTCTTCGATGTGGGTAACGTCTGGGATACAGAGTTTGATTACAACAAGTATAAAGATCTGACACAGGCGAATACGCAGAATGCCGGACAGTTAATAGACTATTCAGACTGGAAGCAGTATCGTAGTTCCGCCGGTTTATCTGTACAATGGATTTCACCGATGGGCCCTATGGTATTTAGTTTTTCTAAAGCCATACAAGAACGTGAAGGTGATGACGCCAGGTTCTTCACATTTAATATCGGGCAAACATTCTAATTTTAAAATTGACCTCAGCGTCTTATAAATAATTAAAAAAGGAGTTCCCTTTGAAACAGTTGGCAAAACATTTTGTAGCAACCGCGATGTTAGGTAGTGCGTTGGTTAGCGGTTCGGCCATGGCTGAACAGAAAATCGGCGTTGTAGATGTACAGAGCGTTTTTCAGGCGATGCCTCAGGCAGCTGAAATCTCTAATAACATTCAGATGGAATTTAAAGACCAGATTGAAGAAGTAAACCAGCTTCAAAAAGACGGTCAGTTCTTTGCTGAGCGTTTGCAGCGTGACGCGGCGACAATGAGCGAGCAGGAAAAGAAAGAACTGCAGCAGAAAATTCAGGGTGTTCGCGAACAGTTGGCAGAAAAAGGTCAGCCGCTTCAGCAAAATATCCAGCGCCGTAGCAACGAAGAGCGTAATAAGTTGCTTGGTCTTATCAAGCAGGCAATTGACGGCGTAGCGAAAAAAGAAGGCTATGATCTGGTGCTGACGTCTAATGCAGTTTCGTTCTCTAAAGAACAACATGACATTTCTGAACAGGTACTTAATCAGGTTAAGAAAACCAATTAAGTCACCCGCCTTATGATAGGCAAAGCAATTATCGCTAAATAAAACAGGTCAGACCGATCCGCCATAGGTGTTGGTCTGACTTGTTTTTTGCGTTAAAAAGCGTATGGTTGCCGCCGATTTAAAATTCCAGTTGTCCACCTTCCGGCACCAGCATCACCGACTTTTAATCCATACGAACAATTATTAATCGGTGAGGTAGTAACGTAGCGTGAAACTTGCGAAATCCTATACTTGAGATTCGCCAGTGTATAAGCGACTATAACCCAGATAGGTAGGCTACGACGGCAAACCGTCTGCAATATTCCAACTCGCAGCGGTCAATGGCATAGGAGAGACTTTTGGCCAACTCACTCAACACAATTGATATTCAGGAAATTCTTGAATTACTTCCTCATCGGTATCCGTTTTTGCTCGTGGACAGAGTGACCGACTATGAAATCGGCGAATCCATTAAAGCGTATAAGAATATCACTATGAATGAGCCATGCTTCACCGGACACTTTCCGGGTCGTCCGATATTTCCGGGTGTGCTTATTTTAGAAGCAATGGCACAGGCTGCGGGTGTCCTGGGCTTCAAAACCATGGGCAAATCTGACAAACTTTATCTTTATGCGGGGATCGACTGCGCGCGTTTTAAGCGTCCGGTGGTTCCCGGTGATCGCTTAGACTTTGATGTATGTCTGGTAAAAGAGCGCAGAGGGATTTGGAAGTTTAAGGGCACTGCGAGCGTTGATGGTGAAAATGCCTGTAGTGCAGAATTTATGTGCGCAATCAGAGAGATCGTTTAACGTGATTCATTCTACCGCCGTCATAGCTGACTCTGCGAAAATCGGCAACAACGTCACTATCGGCCCATTTTGTTATGTGGGCGATAATGTAGAACTGGGTGACGACTGCATTTTAGAAAGCCATGTCGTTATAAAAGGTCCGTCCCGAATTGGCAAGGGTAACCGCTTTTTCCAGTTTTGCTCCATCGGAGAAGATTGTCAGGATAAGAAATATGCTGGCGAGCCAACTGAGCTGGTGATCGGTGATAACAATGTGTTTCGGGAAGGAAGCACTGTGCATCGCGGCACAATCCAGGATGAAAGCATCACCATTATCGGTTCCAACAATCTGTTAATGGTTAACGCTCACGTCGCCCATGACTGCGTACTGGGCGACAATGTGATTCTGGCCAATAATGTTTCACTGGCCGGCCATGTGCACATCGGTGACTTTGTTATTTTCGGTGGCGGTGCTGCCATTCATCAGTTTGGCAAGGTGGGTGATCATGCGTTTGTCGGGGCCGGTGCCATTGTGCTGCGCGATGTTCCTCCTTATATCATGGTGAACGGACAAAAAAATGTGCCTGCTGGCATCAATTCTGAAGGTCTCCGTCGTCGCGGGTTCACGTCTGAAGCTGTAATGGCGATAAAACGGGCGTACCGTACACTTTATCGCGCCAACAACACGGTCGATGAAGCGTTAGATATTCTGAAAAATGACGCCGGCACCCACTCAGAACTTAATGTACTGATAAAATTTTTAGAAAGTGCTGAACGCGGAATTATTCGATAAATGGCGTCCCAGAGACCGCTGAGAATAGGTGTTGTTGCTGGTGAGCCGTCCGGCGATGTGCTGGCCGCGGGCATGATTGCCGAACTCAAGCGCCAACACCCGAATGCGGTTATCGAAGGGATAGGCGGTGACAATATGATTGCCGCAGGCTGCGACTCATTATTCGATATGGAAACATTGTCGGTAATGGGGTTAATCGAAGTGGTGGCTCACCTGCCTGCCATCCTTAAAGTGAAAAACGCACTGGTTGCGCACTTTACAAAGCATCCGCCGGATATCTTTGTCGGTGTGGATGCCCCTGATTTTAATCTTCGCGTTGAGGCTGAACTTAAGAAGCTTGGTATTAAAACCGTTCATTATGTTAGTCCGACGATATGGGCGTGGCGTGAGAAGCGAATCCATAAGATTGCCAGGGCAACAAACTGTGTATTAGGTTTGTTTCCCTTCGAGGCAGAGGTCTATCAAAAGTACGGTGTACCGTACCGCTATGTAGGCCACACTTTGGCCGATGCGATTCCCCTGCATCCGGATAAACAGGCGGCACGTGATACGTTATCGCTTTCAAAAGATGATACGGTCATTGCCGTTCTGCCAGGCAGCAGAAACTCTGAGATAAAGTCTCTGCTACCGGTATTTACCGAAACTATGGCTGAAGTTGCACGCCAAAAACCAAATTGCACCTTCGTGATACCCGCTGCAAATAGCTATCGTTATGATGACATCACCGGCTATTTGAGCGAAAACCTGCCAACGACGTTATCATCGTCTCAGGTACAGGTTGTGCGGGGCAATGCCAGAAACGCAATGATCGCCAGTGATGTGATCCTGCTAGCATCAGGTACCGCGACGCTGGAAGCTATGCTGTGTAAAAGTCCGATGGTAGCCGCCTATAAGCTGTCCGGGCTAACCTATAAAATTATGCAATACCTGTATAAAGCGCCATTTTTCACGTTGCCAAACCTTCTGGCAGGTGAAAAAATCATTCCGGAACTGTTGCAGGAGGACGTCAACCCTCACACGCTTAGCGAACAACTGCTGCACTACCTGGAGACTGATAATCAGCCGCTTTTAGACAGGTTTTGTGAATTGCACGAAACACTTAAACAAGACGCGGATAAGCAATCTGCCGCTGCTATACTGGATTTAATTGATGCCTGAACTTATTGCCGGAGTCGATGAGGTGGGTCGTGGCCCCCTGGTAGGCGATGTCGTCACTGCTGCTGTGATTTTAGATCCCTCCTGTTCCATTGAGGGGCTGACCGATTCGAAGAAACTGTCAGCAAAAAAACGCGAACATTATGCCGCACTCATCCGTGAACATGCATTAGCCTGGTCTATCGGCAGGGCAACGCCGCAGGAAATCGATACACTAAATATTCTGCACGCCACAATGCTGGCAATGCATCGGGCTGTAGCAGGTCTGGCGATAAAGCCGGACTTTGTCTATGTAGATGGAAATCGCTTACCAGACTGGCCTTATGCCGCCGAAGCGGTGGTCAAAGGCGATAGTTTGCATCCTCAGATATCAGCCGCGTCCATTCTTGCCAAAGTGGAACGCGATAACGATATGTTGTTGCTGGATAAAGCATATCCGCAGTATGGATTCGCCGGTCACAAAGGCTACCCTACCAAAGCACACTTTGAAGCACTGGCCGAGCACGGCGCGTTATCCTGTCACCGTAAAAGTTTCCGGCCGGTTCAGGCTGTACTCAATCCGTAAAATTTATAAGCAAAAGCAGGTGTTATGACATCGCCCTTTATTCATCTTCGTGTGCACAGTGACTTTTCCATGATGGACGGCCTGAATAAGGTCAAACCTATTCTGGAAAAAGTCTCACAAATGAATATGCCCGCTGTGGCGTTGACCGACCAGATGAACATGTGTGGGTTGGTTAAATTTTATTCCGAATGCCATGGCCGGGGTATCAAGCCTATCATTGGTACCGACTTCTGGGTGACCAACGAGGCCTTCGGCGATACGCCCTTCAGGCTTACCCTGCTGGCAATGAATAATGAAGGTTATAAGAATATCACTATTCTTATTTCCAAAGCTTACCTGCGTGGTCATATATCGCATCGGGCCGTGATAGACCAAAGCTGGCTTGCCGAGCACGCTGAAGGGGTGATCGTCCTCTCAGGGGCACAATTTGGCGATGTTGGCGTAGCGCTCACGAAGAATAATAAGGCCTTGTTAGACGAAGCATTAGCTTTCTATCAGCAGCATTTTAACGAACGCTTTTACCTTGAACTTATTCGCACAGGGCGCCCTGGCGAGGAAGATTATCTGCACCGCGCCGTTGAGCTGGCTGAGCATAAATCCCTGCCTGTGGTCGCTACTAATGAGGTGTGTTTTGTCAGCCGAGAAGGTTTCGATGCCCACGAAATCCGCGTGTCTATTCATGACGGGTATACCCTGGAAGATGTGCGTCGGCCCAAAAACTACAGCGACCAGCAGTATTTGCGCTCAGCAGAAGAAATGGTTGAGCTGTTCAGCGATATTCCCGAGGCGATAGAAAATACGGTTGAGATTGCCAAACGCTGTAACGTCACTGTCCGTCTCAATGAATACTTTCTGCCGCAGTTTCCTACCGGCGGCATGACCACCGAAGACTTTTTGGTAAAAGTCTCGCAGGAAGGCCTGGAAGAGCGCCTGGAATTTTTATTTCCTGATGAAAATGAGAGAGCACAAAAACGACCTGCTTACGATGAACGCCTTGAGATAGAGTTAGGCGTTATCAATCAGATGGGGTTCCCCGGTTACTTCCTGATCGTTATGGAATTCATCCAGTGGAGTAAAGATAACGATATTCCGGTTGGTCCGGGGCGGGGGTCCGGTGCCGGCTCGCTGGTGGCCTATGCGCTGAAAATTACCGATCTTGACCCGCTGGAATTCGATCTGCTTTTCGAGCGATTCCTCAACCCTGAACGGGTCTCCATGCCTGACTTTGACGTCGATTTTTGTATGGACCGGCGCGATGAGGTGATTGACCATGTTGCCGAACTATACGGCAGACAGGCGGTGTCGCAGATTATAACCTTCGGTACCATGGCGGCCAAGGCCGTGGTGCGGGATGTAGGGCGCGTATTGGGCCATCCTTACGGATTTGTTGACAGAATTTCCAAATTGATTCCCTCTGATCCGGGGATGACATTAGGCAAAGCCTTTGACGTCGAGCCGCGCTTGCCAGAGTTGTACGATGAGGACGAGGACGTTAAAGATCTTATCGACATGGCGCGCATTTTAGAGGGTGTCACAAGAAACGCCGGTAAACATGCCGGTGGGGTAGTTATCGCTCCTACTACCATTACTGACTTTGCGCCGCTGTATTGTGATGATGAAGGCAATAACCCGGTTACGCAGTTTGACAAAAATGATGTAGAAACCGCCGGACTGGTTAAATTCGACTTTCTTGGTCTGCGTACTCTGACAATCATTCAATGGGCCATTGATATGATTGAAGAGGGCAAGGGTAAAAAAATCGATATTACATCAATACCTCTTGAAGACACCCGCAGTTTCAGAATGCTGCAAAATGCAGAAACCACCGCGGTATTCCAGCTTGAATCCCGTGGAATGAAAGAGCTTATTAAACGCCTTAAGCCAGATTGCTTTGAAGATATTATCGCATTGGTTGCGCTGTTCAGACCCGGCCCGCTACAGTCCGGGATGGTGGATAACTTTATCGACCGGAAGCACGGTCGCGAGGAAATTTCTTATCCGGATGCGGACTATCAGCATGAATGCCTGAAGGAAATTCTGGAACCCACTTACGGCATTATCCTGTATCAGGAACAGGTAATGCAGATTGCGCAGGAAATGGCGGGTTACTCTCTGGGTGGCGCTGACTTACTTCGTCGTGCGATGGGTAAAAAGAAGCCCGAAGAGATGGAGAAGCAGCGGGCGGTTTTTGCCGAAGGTTCGAAAGAAAATAATATCGATCCTGATCTGGCAATGAAAATCTTCGATTTGGTGGAAAAGTTCGCCGGATATGGATTTAATAAATCGCACTCGGCGGCTTACGCGCTGGTGTCTTATCAGACACTATGGCTTAAAGCACATTTCCCGGCTGAGTTTATGGCTGCGGTGATGTCCGCTGATATGGACAATACCGATAAAATCGTCACCCTGGTTGATGAGTGTCAGCGCATGGGGCTGGAAATCTTACCCCCGGATCTGAACGCCGGCCGGCACAAATTTACCGTGGATGAGCATGGTCGGATAGTCTATGGTATCGGCGCCATTAAAGGCGTAGGTGAAGGCCCGATAGAAGCGATTATAGAGGCCCGCGAAAACCAGGGTAAATTTACTGATCTGTTTGATTTCTGTGCTAAAGTGGATATCAAGCGGGTGAACAAGCGAGTGCTTGAAAAGCTGGTACTGGCTGGTGCTCTGGATAATCTCGGACCGCACCGTGCTGCGCTCATGGCAAGCTTGCCTGAAGCCATTGCTGCCGCCGGACAGCATGCAAAAGCGGAGTCATTTGGTCAGTCTGATATGTTCGGACTGTTAACCACTGAACCTGAAGCGGTGGAGCAGGCATTTGCGGATGTGCCGCAATGGCCCGAAAAAGTGTGGCTTGAAGGGGAAAAAGATACCCTTGGTCTTTACCTGACCGGACACCCTATTAACCAGTATGCGAAAGAAATCAGGCACTATACGGATGGACGGCTGGTCGACTTAAGGCCGACCGGTAAAGAGCAACTGGCCTCAGCGGTGGGTCTGGTGTTAAGTGTCAGGGTATTGACCAATAAGCGCGGTCGGCGTTGGGCAATTGTGACTTTGGACGATAAAAGTGCCAGAATGGATGTTCGCTTTTTCCCGGATATGTACGAACAGTTTGAAAGTATCCTGGAATCTGACAGAATTTTGCTGATAAAAGGACAGGTCAGCTTTGATGATTTCTCCGGGGGCAATACAATCACCGCCCGCGACGCTATGGACATTGTGCAGGCGCGTGAACGAAATGCGCGCGCGCTGGCACTGCAAATTGATTCACAGCAGTGGCAGAATGAAAAGCTGGCTGCGCTGCAAGATATTCTGCAGCAGTTTAATGGTGGCAGTTGTCCGGTCGAGTTGCACGTATTGCATCCGGATGCGGAAGCCGTGCTTGCCTGTGGCGCCCAGTGGTATGTCACTCCGGAAGACCAGCTATTGCACGATTTAAAGCAATGTCTGGGTGAGCAGGCAGTTACCCTCAGTTATCATTAGTCTGACCGGGGTGAGTGGCAGTAAAAATAGGACACAGAATGAATATACAGTTTTTGGAATTCGAACAACCCATAGCCGAACTAGAAGCAAAAATTGAAGAGCTACGGTTGGTCAATCAGGGCGGAGAATTCGATGTCAGCATCGAAGAAGAAATTAACCGTCTGCGTGCCAAAAGCGCCGAGCTGACGAAGAAAATATTTTCTGATTTAGGCGCCTGGCAGATTTCACAGCTTTCACGTCATCCAATGCGCCCGTATACAAAAGATTATCTGGGCCGGGTTTTTACCGATTTTGATGAGCTGGCCGGTGACCGTGCGTTTGCTGATGACAAGGCCATTATTGGCGGGCCGGCCATGCTGGATGACCAGGCGGTCATGCTGATTGGTCATCAGAAAGGGCGTGATACCCACGAAAAAGTCAGACGAAACTTCGGTATGCCAAAGCCAGAAGGCTACCGTAAAGCGCTACGGCTGATGAAAATGGCGGAACGTTTCAATCTGCCCATTATCACGTTAATAGACACTCCCGGAGCTTATCCTGGTGTCGGCGCAGAAGAGCGCGGACAAAGTGAGGCGATTGCCAGAAACCTGATGGAAATGGCAGAACTGCGTGTACCCATTATTTGTACGGTTATCGGTGAAGGTGGTTCTGGCGGGGCACTGGCCATTGGAGTGGGCGATCGCGTCAATATGTTGCAATATTCCACCTATTCAGTGATTTCACCTGAAGGCTGTGCATCTATTCTTTGGAAGAGCGCTGAGAAGGCGCCTCAGGCGGCCGAAGCCATGGGTGTAAGTGCCAAGCAAATCAAAGAGCTGGGTCTGATTAACAGCGTAGTGGATGAGCCGTTAGGTGGTGCACACCGTGACTTCGATGCCATGGGTGCTAACCTGAAAGCAACGTTAAAGCAGCAGCTTAGCCAGTTGCAATCGTTAGATACCAGCGACCTGATGAGTGAGCGCTACGACCGTCTGATGTCATTCGGTTACTGCTAACTAAGGACAATGTAATTGGCGGGTGAGCATAGTGGATTTCAGGACATTCAGTGGTCGCTGAGCCGGCTATTACAAAACGATAACGACCCGCAGCCAGACATCTCCTGTCTGGTTGTCGGGTTTAGCGGTGGGGTAGACTCCACCGTTTTACTTCATGCACTAAGTAATTATTCCTTCGGTATCCCCATCCATGCCGTTTATGTTAATCACGGTCTCAGCGCGTTTGCATCTCAATGGCAAGCGCATTGTCAACGCATTTGCGAATCACTTAACGTCTTGTTTGCTGCACGCACCATCAGTGTCAGCGCGCAAGCCAGACAGAGCCTTGAGGCGGCAGCGCGGGAAGGGCGTTATGACGCGCTTTTAAATTACTGTAAAACGCACCAGGGAGCGCTTGTTCTTGGCCAGCACCAGGATGATCAGGCCGAGACGTTTCTGTTGCAGGCCAAACGCGGTGCAGGGCCCAGGGGCTTAAGCGGAATGCCGTCAAGCGCATACCGGGACGGCATACTTGTGTTGCGGCCCATGCTGCATATTCCCCAGTCTCAGATTACGCAAACTGCTCACCAAGCCGGGCTCTCATGGATTGACGATGAATCCAACGCGGATAACCGCTTTGACCGCAACTTTTTAAGAAACGCTATCATGCCCTCGCTTCGTAAGCGGTGGCCGGGGATTGCCAAAACGCTGTCCCGGAGTGCGGCGTTGTGTGCCCAGCAACAGCAATTGCTTGAAGAAGTGGTTGACGAAAAATTGACAGCGGTATTAGCGGGTGACGCCATCGTTATTTCCTCTCTTCAGCAGCATTCAGTGCAGTGGCAACAGCAGATCATCAGAGCCTGGTTTTCAGCGTCTGCATTGCCAATGCCCGGAGCATCTCAGCTTGAGCAAATCCTCTGTGCGTGTTCAGCCAGAGAAGATGCCCAGCCAGACGTCCACGTGGGAGACCGGCATGTTCGTCGTTTCGCCGGCAAACTTTATCTGGTTCAGCCTCGCTGTGCGCCGGCCCAGGATACGCTGTGTGCTAAGCCTGGTGAAATCATAGATTACACCTGGTCAGCGTCAGGCAGATTTCGGGTAAATCAAGCTGTACAGGTGCGTGCCGGTATGCCATCTGTAACATGCAAAATGACAGAAAGCGGCGTATCCAAGCCGTTAAAAAAATGGATGAAAGAGTGGCAGATTCCCGTGTGGGAACGTCAACATTTGCCGGTACTGTTTGATGCGCAGCGGCCGATAGCGGTCGTTACAGCGACGCAGATATTTTATTTTGCAGAAAAGCCTGATGACTTCAGCGTGACGTTTGTTGACTAGCTAAAAGCGGCAACAGGCTGCCGCCTTTTTGGGTCAGGCGGCAGAGAATGCATTCTTGCCGTTTGCCTTCACTGCATACAGCGCGCCATCAGCGCGGTCGAATAAGCTATTGATATCATCACCGGCACGATAGGTCGCCCCACCAATGCTACAAGACACACCGCGCTCCGTCAGATAAGCATCCTGACCAACTCTGTTTCTGATCCTGCTGGCAACAGAATTTATACATTGCGCTGTCGCGCAGTCCAACAGGCAGCAGAACTCGTCGCCGCCAAATCTGAATGCTTCATCACCGGCGCGCAGCGTATTGCGGATAATGCCCGCTACACGCTCTAACACAGCATCGCCCTCATTATGGCCCATTGTGTCATTAACCGTTTTAAAGTTGTCCAGGTCTATGACGAGCAGCGCGAAGGCATCACCGTAGCGCACTGCGCGGCTAATTAGGCGGATACTGGCTTCATTGAAACCATTACGATTGCTTAAACCGGTAAGCGTATCCTTGGTGGCCATTTTTTTCAGCTGTTCAAAGGCCAGTGCCTGTTTCAGCTGCTGGACGAATATCATATGCATCTGGCCTAGCAGATTACGCTCGCCACGGGTCAAAGTTCGTGTAAAGTAATAAATGCAGGCGTGATCCGCGCGTTCATCGCAGGTATTTCCAATACACAGGCTGATTTTTACAGGGCGTGTTTCTAAAGGCATTTGCTCGCCTACACTTAATGAAGGCGAAATGCTACTAAGTTCGAACTTGCGCACGGGCAAATGGTGACGGGTTTGGTGGAAATACACAGAGCAAAGGCTGCGTGTTTCCAGTGTGGATAAGATTTTATTTACAAATGTGTGTAACTGCGAGCTGTCCAGCTCCGCTGGCGATGCGCATAGCGGATAGGATGTCTCGACAGTGCTGTCATAACCGTTGCTGATAAAATCCATGGTGAGCGCCTTTAACCTGTGCCACGTAAACACGGCAATTTCTGGAATGCGCGAATCGTCAAAAATTTGCCGAATACGCATTTAGTACTAGTTTTTGTTTTGACTAAGCAATATGTGTGCCTTTTCCAAGGTGCAACCGGGAGGTATCGTGCTGGAAAACGGATTCGCTGAAATAGTGATACTTATGACGTTGGCAGTGGCTTTAGTGGCAACCTTTCGACGCATACACTTGCCCGCTATTCTGGCATATTTGGCAGCAGGTATTATTGCAGGTCCATCGCTAAGCGGTTTGTTTACCAACGCGGATGATATGCATCTGCTGGCTGAAATAGGTATTGTTTTTCTGCTGTTTTCCCTGGGGCTGGAATTTTCCTTGCCACGGCTCCTGGCAATGCGCAATCTGGTATTCGGGGCCGGGATGGGGCAGGTATTATTTACCTCTGTATTTTTCTCCGGCATAGCCTACGCCTTTTCCCTGCCGGCTCCCGCCGCAATTATTATTGGCGGTATGCTGGCTTTAAGCTCGACAGCTATTGTTATCAAGCAAATTACCGAGCTGGGCATCATCAATCAGCATCGTAGTCAACTGGCCATCAGCATATTGCTTTTTCAGGATATTGCCGTTGTTCCCCTGCTTATCGCAGTGCCTTTGTTAGGCGATGGGGCGGATACCTCTATCTGGTTTGCGCTGGCTTTAGCGCTGATAAAAGGTGTTATTGTCGTGGCAATCCTGCTTTCAGCCGGAAAATGGGGGCTGCCCTGGTTATTTCGGGAAGTTGCCAGAACGCGTACTGACGAGCTATTTGTACTTACCACTATTTTGGTTGTCCTGCTGGCCGCCGGACTAACGTACGTATTTGGACTGTCCATGGCACTGGGGGCATTTCTGGCGGGTATGATGTTGGGTGAAAGTCAGTACAAGTATCAACTGGAGGCCGATATCCGGCCGTTCAGAGATATCTTGATGGGCCTTTTCTTCATCACGGTGGGCATGCAGCTTGATGTATCCGTGATGTTTGAGCATCTGGCACTGGTTATTGGCGGGGTTATCGGA
Organism: Salinimonas profundi; assembly: GCF_014750655.1. Taxonomy (GTDB): domain Bacteria; phylum Pseudomonadota; class Gammaproteobacteria; order Enterobacterales; family Alteromonadaceae; genus Alteromonas; species Alteromonas profundi_A. The sequence continues at coordinate 462,794 of NZ_JABBXD010000002.1, read as the reverse complement.
ATTATGGTGGTAAAAGTGGTGATGGTCCGGGCGGCGGCCTGGATCGTAAACTGCGACCCACAACATGCCTGGTCGGCGGGTTTTAAGCTTTGCCAGATTGGCGAATTTAGCTTTGTTATTGCTGCGCTTGCCGCCCGACATAACGTCATCACTCAGGAACAGTCTTCTGTGTTGGTAAGTATGGGTATCATCAGCATGGCGGTTACGCCGTATCTGGTATCCCGAAGCCTGGAGTTTGCCAGAAAACTGGCGCCGTACAAACACGCCAACCAGCTGGAGCAACCACCCTGCGTTACCTCACAACCTCAGACAGGCCATGTGGTCATTGCCGGATTCGGACGAGTAGGTCAGTCGGTCGCTCGTTTACTTAAAATGGAAGGGGTGGAGTTTGTGGTCGCAGACGTCGATCCCATTCGGGTGCATGAAAGTCGAAACGCCGGAGAGCCGGTCATTTTCGGGGACGCCGCTCATAAAGATATTCTTGAATCGGCCGGTGTGAAAACGGCAAAGCTGCTTCTGATCAGTTTTGACCGGCCTGATGTTGCTGTCTGTGTGATTGATGCTGCCCGGCAACTCCAGCCCGGTCTACAGGTGATGGTCAGGACGAAAAGGGATTACGAGCTGGACGGGTTATATGCGGCCGGTGCATCACAGGTTGTTCCGGAATTACAGGAAGGAAGTCTGATGCTCATCTCTCAGGTGCTCCATTATTCAGGTGTTCCCATGTCCCGAATTCTCAAGCGGGTAAGACAGGAGCGTAAAGGCCGGTACGACCATCTGCATGGTTTTTACCCTGGCGAAACAACAGAGATCAGTTACGGCACTGAAGATAAACTGGAGTTTATTCATGCCGTATCGCTGCCGGGTCATGCAGCGTGTCTGGGAAAAGCCATAAACGCACTGACACTTTCGCGCATGCGGGTTTCCGTAAAAGGGTTACGAAGAGACGGCAAGGAAATCAAAGACCCCGACGGAGAAACGTCATTACGCGCCGGCGACGTCCTCGTGATCGCCGGCAAGCCCCGCCGCGTGGAACGGGCTGAACGCTATCTGCTTGAGGGGGGATAACGCGGTCTGTAACTGGCTATGCGACTTTATCGTCTTCTAGATCTTTAAATTTCTTTTTCAGATCGTAGCCTTCATCGGTGACAATAGCTTCAAGGGTTTGAATACGTGTTTTCAGTTCGGCTATCTCGCGTGCCTGTGCACCAAGTGCATTCTTTAGCTCAGCATTTTTTCCAGATGACTTTTCGCCCGTCTTCGTCAGTTTTATAATTGTCGTGGCGATGATTGCGACTATAATGATGGCGGTTAAATTCATGGTATATCTCCTGCCCTTAGCATCCGTTTAGTGTATACAGTATTAACAAAAATTGCTTTTTTTTGCACATGAAGCGCGATCTGCTATTTGATGTAAGCAAATAGACTAAGGCAATTTTCCGGCCGGAATTTATTCTTTATAGAATTCATTAAGTTAGATATGCCAGCTGTAGATAAAATAAAAGAAAATGAGTAACCAGACTATCAATTCGTCAAATTCACCAGATAGTAAAATCAGCACCGCCGAAGATGAGAAGTGGATGCGCTATGCACTGACGCTTGCCGAAAAAGCGCGAGCTATCAACGAGGTGCCTGTAGGTGCGGTCATCGTGAAAGATGACCAGATTATTGGTGAAGGGTTTAATTCGCCCATCCAGGATAATGATCCCAGTGCGCACGCTGAAATGCGCGCTATTCAGATGGCGGCGCTCAACCTTGCTAACTATCGGTTGGTGGATGCTACTTTGTACGCAACATTAGAACCCTGCCCGATGTGTGCAGGGGCGATTGTGCATGGCAGGCTCAAACGTGTGGTGTTTGGTGCTTATGATCTAAAGACCGGTGCTGGCGGCTCTGCCATGCAACTTTTGCAACACGATAGGCTGAATCATCAGTGCCAGATTACCGGCGGTGTCCTGGAGGCTGAATGCGCACAAACGGTATCATCTTTTTTTGCTCAGCGCAGAGCTCAGATAAAGGCGGCCAGAGCAGCGGCAAAACTTAAAGGTTAGCCACCGGTTTAAGCGTAGAGATAAGATCGCTGGTTACGAACAGGCGGCGGCGTTGCAGCATTTTTTGATGAGACCGCTTAAACATAAGCCTGCGGTGGTTGTTGTTTTTCAATGTTCTTCGATTCTTCATAAAGTTGTTTCTTTTCATTCACTCTCCTGATGTTTTTAATGTGTTTTAGCAGGTTAGTGGATCACTTCTAGGGTGCAGTTGGATATCAGTAGCTAAATTAATGCACTAATCCTGCCATACCTAAATGAAGGCAATATGACAGTATTTCAAGAGGACGGCGCGGCCTGGGCACTCAAAAAGCGGGTATTTTCGTCAAGGTAAATCAACGAGTCATAATAACGCCGGATGTTTTCTACATACTGGCGTGCCTCATGTCCGCGGGCGAAGCCATAGCGCGTGGTTTTGTAGTAGCGTTTTTGCTCCAGTTGCGGAAGACGACGCTTTACATCGACCCACAAGTCCGGATTGCCGCCCTGGCGCTGGGTCAGCGTGCGCGCATCTTCTAAATGCCCCATGCCGATGTTGTAGGCAGCCAGAGCCATCCAAAGGCGATCAGGACGCCGTATGCGCGCAGGGATTCGCGCCAACAGGTTACTTACGTATTGTGCACCCCCTTTAATACTGCTCTGGGCATCAGTGCGCGAATCAATGTTCAGCTCACGGGCCGTATCCCGGGTCAGCATCATCAGGCCCCGGACGCCGGTATAGGAAGTGGCATCAGGTTTCCAGTGACTTTCCTGATAACTCATGGCGGCAAGCAGACGCCAGTCAACATCCGATGCATATTGTTTAAACCAATGTGCATAATCTGGCAGCTTTAGCCTGGCAGCCTGTAAAAATACTTTTGTGTCGACGTAGTTGAAGTCTCTGACATGGCCAAAGTATTTATCTTCAAGCGCTTTAAATACACCGGACTGATGAATGGTGCCGAAATATTCGATCACAGCCGCCCGTAGCGAATCATCCTGCTGCTGATTAAGTAACCATGCGATGGGCACCAGACGTTCTACGGTAAATCCAATGCTAAGTTGAGGATACTGCCGGCGCTGAAGCGACAACGTATTCGTGTCGACCAGCGTGTAGGGCAGGCGTCCATTGGCAACATCATCTAACAGCTCCCACGTATCCTTATTGTCTGTCGCTTTCCAGTTAAGCCCTGGATGTGAATCTTTGAGTTGTTCAAGTAAGTGCTCATTACTGCTGCCCTTAACCACGACCAAAGGCTGGGTGAGATCATCAATATCGCGCGGCCGCTGCTGGCCCTGCAAAAAGACCAGCTTGTGGCTCACCTGCTGGTAAACCGGACCGAGCTTGAACTGTTTGCCAAAGTCTTTAGGAACCGCATCGCCGGCGGCGACCACATCAATCCGACCTTGTTCAAGCTCCTTCATCAGGGCCTGATAGGAATAAAAAGGGTAAATCTGAACTTCAACGTCAAGATAACTGGCAAAGCCTTTGGCCAGCTCAAACTCAAAACCGCGCGGCGCCTCGCTACCGTGATAAAAGGTGGTTCGGCCAAACATGGTGCCGATTTTCAGTACACCATCGTCGACAACTTTTTCCAGTGACGAACGGGTAGAGACAGGCTGGCAACTGATTAGTACCAGTAACCAGAGCAAGACGATGACATAACGCACACACCCGACCTCGATACGTCTGCTACATCCTGGGGAATAGTGGTTAACGTTCTTTTGCATACTTTGAGCGATAAAAAATCCTGCTGAATCTGTGCCGCGAGGTTATCAAGCGCGCAGATTTCATCTATAATCCGCGCCGAAAACCCGTCAAACTAAAGATAGTCCGTGTTTGCACAACGCGCTATCATTAAACAATCAGGTAAAGCGATATGTTGGTCCTTCGAGGCGCTCCCGCACTGTCTGAATTTAGACAAACTAAACTTATTGAACGGCTGGGTCAATCCGGCATTACGATTAACCAGGTCACCGCGCAGTTTATCCACTTGGTGAAGACCAAAACGGCATTGAGTGATAGCGAACAGGCTGTTCTGGATAAGCTACTCACGTACGGACCCAAAAACGCCTCATCTGCCGCAAAAGGCACCCTCTTCTTCGTCACTCCCCGCCCCGGCACTATTTCTCCCTGGTCTTCAAAAGCAACTGACATCGCACACAATTGTGGTCTTGATGCTATTGAGCGAATTGAGCGGGGCTGTGCTTATTATATTGAGCATGAGGGTGAACTAAGTGCTGCAATGCGCAATGATATTGCTGCTCAGTTACATGATCGTATGACCGAGTATGTGTACGATGACCTTGAGCAGGCGCATGTTCTTTTTGAGCACGCCGATGGTAAATCGTTTGAGTCAGTTGATATCCTTGGTCAGGGCAAAGGCGCGTTAGAAGCGGCGAATCAGCGCTTAGGGCTGGCACTGGCTGATGATGAAATAGATTATCTGTTTGACAGCTTTACCCGGCTTGGGCGTAATCCGAATGATGTAGAGCTATATATGTTCGCGCAGGCAAATTCGGAGCATTGTCGTCATAAAATCTTCAATGCCAGTTGGACTATTGACGGACAGGAACAGGAAAAATCCCTGTTCAAAATGATCAAAAACACTTACGAACTGTGTCCGGACCATGTGCATTCGGCCTATAAAGATAATGCCGCTGTTATGCAGGGCTGGCCGGCAGGACGCTTCTTCCCGAACCCGCAAACCCATCAGTATGAATATTCGCACGAAGACATTGCGATTCTGATGAAGGTGGAAACACATAATCATCCAACCGCAATCTCTCCGTTTCCTGGTGCAGCGACCGGCTCCGGGGGGGAAATCCGGGATGAAGGCGCGACGGGACGTGGCTCTAAACCAAAAGCAGGTCTGGTTGGTTTCAGCGTATCCAACCTGCGTATACCTGATGCAATACAACCGTGGGAACGCGAGTACGGCAAGCCAGGGCGCATTGTCAGTGCTTTGGATATTATGATGGACGGGCCATTAGGTGGCGCGGCATTTAATAACGAATTCGGCCGTCCTAATCTGCTTGGTTATTTCAGAACCTACGAGCAGGAAGTGACCAGCTTTAACGGGACCGAAGTGCGTGGTTACCACAAGCCCATTATGCTTGCCGGCGGTCTGGGCAATATACGTCATGATCACATCGAAAAAGGTGACATCACGGTAGGTGCCAAATTAATCGTGCTGGGCGGGCCTGCTATGAATATTGGTCTGGGTGGCGGCGCCGCGTCATCGATGGCATCTGGCCAGTCCAATGAGGATCTTGATTTTGCCTCCGTTCAGCGCGACAACCCGGAAATGGAGCGTCGCTGCCAGGAAGTGATCGATGCATGCTGGCAGCTTGGCGACGACAATCCTATTCAGTTTATCCACGATGTGGGCGCCGGTGGATTGTCAAATGCGTTGCCGGAGCTGGTTAATGATGCCGGCAGAGGCGGTAATTTTGAGCTGCGTAACGTGCTGACCGATGAGCCGGGCATGTCGCCGCTTGAGATTTGGTGTAATGAGTCGCAGGAACGCTATGTATTGTCCGTGGCACCAGAAAATCTTGCTCAATTTGACGCAATTTGTAAGCGTGAGCGGGCACCGTATGCGGTAGTGGGCGAAGCTACAGAAGCACAGCATCTGAACCTTAATGATGCACAGTTTGATAATAAACCTATTGATATGCCACTGGATGTGTTGTTAGGCAAACCGCCTAAAATGCACCGTGATGTGCAGTCGACGAATGCCAGTAAAGCACCCGTTGAAAAAGCGTCAATGACAGTCAGTGATGCGGTTACCCGTATTCTTCAGTTGCCCGCTGTAGCGGAAAAAACGTTTCTGATTACTATTGGCGACCGCTCTGTAACGGGGCTGGTGCATCGTGACCAGATGGTTGGTCCGTGGCAGGTGCCTGTCGCGGATGTTGCTGTCACTGCCACTGCCTATGACACCTACCACGGTGAAGCAATGGCGATGGGTGAACGTACACCCACTGCATTATTGTCACACGGAGCATCGGCCCGTCTGGCAGTGGGCGAAGCGTTAACCAATATTGCAGCAGCAAATATCGGGGATTTGAAACGGATTAAATTATCGGCAAACTGGATGGCAGCAGCGGGCCATCCTGGCGAGGATGCCGGTTTGTACGAAGCGGTTAAAGCCGTGGGCGAGGAGTTATGTCCAGAGCTTGGGCTGACGATTCCTGTTGGTAAAGATTCCATGTCCATGAAAACAGCCTGGCAGGATGATACCGGCGCTGATAAGTCAGTGACTTCACCGTTGTCTTTGGTTATCTCTGCGTTCGGCGCGGTGAAAGATATTCGCAAAACACTTACGCCACAGCTGCGCACGGATAAAGGTGATTCGCGGTTGCTGCTGATTGATCTGGGCAACGGTCAGAACCGCCTTGGTGCTTCCGCGCTTGCGCAGGTTTATAGCCAGTTGGGCGATGAGCCGGCTGATGTAGATAATCCGGCATTGCTGAAAGGCTTTTTCAATGCAATTCAGACACTGATCGAAAAGGATTTGCTACTGGCTTATCACGACCGCTCTGATGGTGGTTTATTTACTACCGTTACAGAAATGGCGTTTGCCGGTAAGACCGGTGTTGATATTGCGATTGACGGGCTGGGTGATGATGACCTGTCTGTTCTGTTCAGCGAAGAATTGGGTGCGGTAGCGCAGATTAAAGCATCTGATGCTGATGCGGTTAATGCAGTACTGAAAGAGTTTGGTCTTGCGGATATAAGCCACGATATCGGCACACTTAACTCACATGATCAGATTAATATCGAAAAAGGTAACGCGCCGGTATTTTCTGATAGTCGCGTCAGCTTACGTACCCAGTGGGCGCAGACAACCCGCCATATGCAACGTCTGCGGGATAACCCTGAGTGTGCTGAACAGGAATTTGACGCCAAACAGGACGTTGCTGACCCGGGTTTACACGCAAACCTCACATTTAAGACAACGGAAGATGTCGCGGCGCCAATGATTGCTATCGGCAGCAGACCGAAAGTCGCCATACTGAGGGAGCAGGGCGTTAATTCTCACAACGAAATGGCTGCGGCGTTTACCCGTGCAGGCTTTGCTGCTATTGACGTGCACATGAGCGATATCCTTTCCGGGCGTCAAAGCCTTAAGGAATTTAGCGGACTGGCGGCATGCGGCGGCTTTTCTTATGGTGACGTATTGGGAGCTGGTGAAGGTTGGGCGAAGTCAATTCTGTTCAACGAACTGGCTAAAGCCGAGTTTGCTGACTTTTTTGCACGACAGGACACTTTCAGTCTGGGTGTCTGTAACGGCTGTCAGATGCTGTCTAACCTGAAATCACTGATTCCGGGAACGGATCACTGGCCGCATTTCGTCACTAACCGCTCTGAGCGCTTTGAAGCCCGTGTTGCGATGGTTCAGGTCAATGAGTCTCCGTCAGTATTACTTAAGGGGATGGCCGGCTCAATGATGCCCATCGCAGTATCGCATGGGGAAGGTCGGGCTGAGTTTGTCGCTACAGACGGCATTTCGCAGCTGCAAAGCAATCAACAGGTAGCTATGCAGTATGTCGATAACTATGGAAAAGTGACGGAACGTTATCCGGCTAATCCGAATGGCTCGCCAGAAGGGATCACGGGCTTAACGTCCCAAGATGGTCGCTGTACCATCATGATGCCTCACCCTGAACGCGTTTTCAGAACTGTCGCCAATTCCTGGTATCCGGAAGACTGGCAGGAAGACGGTGCATGGATGCGAATGTTCAGAAACGCGCGGGTTTTTGTTGGCTAAGTGTCAAAAAAACATGGCAAGGTGTCAATTTATTGAGTTGTTACCTTGTCATTTTTTAATCAGTCTATTAAAGTGGCTGGTGCCAGGGTGGCGAAAGTAAAAAGGATTATAAATTAATTAGATCATCGAAAGATGATTGTTGTAAGAACAAGAGACGACTATGAATCGTTCATCACGAGGATTTGGCTTAACAGGGGTAGCTGTAGCAGTGATCTTCATGATAGTCACAGCAGTTTTCAGTTCCTCTGCCAGTGCCAGTAGCGCAATAAGTGCCTGCGAAATTCAATCAGGCCGATAACATTTCTGTCGTACGCCGGCTTACCGGCGTACGATGAAATTACCCTTTCTTATTTTTCTCTCTGTTTATCAGCTTCTGATCCGGATGCTTTTTTAGTAAAACATACGTGGCAGCTGTGCCGCCATGTTGGCGCTGGGCCGTATGGTACGCAATGACTTCCTCAAGCTCATCGAGCCAGTGCTTAACGTAGCTTTTCTTAAGTGCGGGGAAGGGGCTGCTGTTTTCGCCCCTGCCGTGTTGTATCAGCAGCGCACGGGTTCCCCTGGCGTGACATTTTAAAATCTCTTCATAAAAGGCATCGCGACACGCTTTTAACGGCATACCTTTCAGGTTCAGGCGATATTCGATGGGGTACTTGCCCATACGCAGGTTTTTAAATACCCCATCCTGTATTCCTGGTTGCTGGTAGCTGAGAAAATCATCGGGTTGAACCGGCGTCACGCCGTCCATACTAAGCGGGTTCAATGTCGCTGAATGCAAGGCGTGGGGACGTGCCCTGGCTTGCTTTTCTTTGATTTGCTGTTCAGGAGAATGATGATGGACCTTGTCGTCAGGACCGATGGGTCTGACCCCGTCCATTTCTTCCAAGAATGCATTTAATTCTTCGTCGTACTTATGCATAGATACCCCTCGCCCAAACGACCTGTAAACTCATTACGTGACAATGTTTTTCACAGTTCACGATTTGGTTTTCTTATATATAGGGAGAAGTAACTGGATTACAAATCTTTTTGCAAAATAAGCGCCCCAAACAGGGCGCTTTAGTATTAAGCGCCAAGCTTTTGAATAGGCTCGATATTAGTAGAATTGTTTTTAATATAATCCGCTACGTCATGAATTTCATCGTCACTGAAGCCTAACTTCGCTTTGATCGAAATTTTGCCGTCAAGGTGTTCGGTCAGCGTAAACTGATTTACACCCAAAGTTCGTGAAAATAACGTGTGAACCTGCTCATTTTTTATATCTACCACTTTTACTTTTGTTGATGTGCGGTAAAAAGCCAGTGGACCTTCGGGAGTATTTACCCAACTGATTGACCAATAGTAGTGACTGTTATTAGGTAAACCCAGCTTTGTGTAAAGTGACTCTTTGAACTCAACATTTTCACACTTATTAATTACTGCATTTTGGCGCTGGCAGTTAGAGTGCTCGGCAATATTCTTACCCTTGATATTCACATCAAGGGGCACCGGCGTTGCTTTATCGAGGTTTACAAGTACGTAATGGTCGACTTTGTTCAGACCTAGCGTGTTTCCCAGGTTTGTAAACGAATCCATCAGACCACCCACGTCATCGTTTTCATCTCTCGGATCTTTTTCTAACAAAATATATCCAGTGGAGGCAGCATCACCATTTTGATATTTTGCGATGTGGTAGCCGCTTAACAAGTTTATGTCGCTAGGTTGTTCATTCCCTATAACATAACGAAAGGCTGAACCGCTGCGGCCTACGATAAATCCATCTGAGGTAGGAATGACGGAATTACCTGTAAAGGTACGATTTGTAACGGTACGCACTTTAAAGACAGCCCCATTTTTATAAACAGTCGCAATCTTCACCGGAGCGGAACTCGAGTTGGCTCTGTGATATTTGAGGTTGAATGAGCCATCAAAATTTCTGACAGCGTAAGTAAACTCGCCAGTTAGCTTGTTACCCCCAAAGTTTGCAACGGAGCCCTCATAATCATTGTATATTTCACCGTTGATTGAAATTCCATCTTTCTTTCGAAAAAAGATAGCCGGTCCACCAGTGGAATCAATGCTTGCTTTTTTCGCTAACAGCTCAGCCTCACTGATAGTTGGCTCCGGAGCAGCTTGTTGAGTTTGCTGCTGAGGTGCCTGCTGACCAAGTAAAGCCTGAGCTCCGCCTAGCTGTTGTACTTTTCCCAAGAGTGCTTGCTGCATCTTATTCATCATTGCTTTTTCTTCGGGCGTAGGCGGTGTCGAACCACACCCAGACAATAAAGTGGTGGCAATGGAAAGCGAAAGGAGTGTTTTTTTATTCATTTTTTTCTCTTGCTACAGTTGATTTACACTGAGATAGATTCAGTGCTTCGCGTGCGCGCCATGCATTACTAAGCTTAAGGAAGCATACGCGAGCGTTGACTGCGCAAGAGCAAGTCGTCACATCCTGTGAAAAGCCATCCTTAATTAGTATTTTTATTGCTGGCTAACAACAGAAAGTAATATAAATCAATTAGAAAGGAATAACAATGTGCCACAAGCATGGCGTCCCCACCGCGACTCGAACGCAGATCTAAAGCTTAGGAGGCTCTTGTTTTATCCGGTTAAACTATGGGGACGTAGGCGCATTATAACCATTCGGCCATCAAGTTGAACCCTTAGCGCTTGGCGACAAAATCATTTGGCTGAATATTCATCAAAATACCGTCATTTGCAACGGTAACCGTGGCGGAATCTGCGTAGGCGGCTGTGACCGTTACCTTCTCAGGGTAGAGGTTATACTGAATAAAATTGTCGTTGAATGGATTGCTGATTTGTTTAGTCTGGTATAAGAACAATTCATCGCCCACTTCAATGCCATGTGAGCGCCCCAGGGAGACTTCTAGCGAGTTACCGGCAACCTGAATAACTCTGCCTGTTGCAGGCTGGCAGGCAAGCTTGGCGGCAACATCACTGCTGATCTGTTGAAGAGTATTATTGATCGCCTCACCGTAGGCTGATTGCCAGAACGGTGCACCCGAGGCATCAATATCCTCAAACCGGTCAAAGTGCCATGGAGCACGGTCTCGATACTGCTTTTGCATCAGCACGCCGCCGTGGACGCCGTCAATAAGCGAAATATCCAGCGAAAAGTGACGTGTAGCCTGTTCGCCTTTCCAGAAAGAAAGCATAGATGCCTGCTTGCGTGTCAGGCTAAGATCGGTGATTGTAGCGGCAATGACATACTGTGTGCGGGACTGTCTGGCCAGCGTCGGAGCCTGGCGTCGTAAATTCTGCTTGCGCCAGTCAATGGGGTAGTCGGTAATCTGAGCAATTGTTGCTGCATTTGTTTGGTGAGCAAGCGACGTCTGCAGTTTGCGTGGAATGACCGAGGATAACTCCTGAATTTGGCCGTCCTGAGCCTGAGCTGGCGTGGCAATCAAAAATTCAGTGGTCGCGATGGTCTTCAAAAAGCCGGCCGCTTCACATGACGCAGGCTTTGGAAAAATGTCTGCACGAATTCGCACGGTGACAATATCCTGCTCCCAGATCTCATCGATAAGCTCAACGTTTTGCACCTCACCATTGGCAGTAACCGTGAGCTGTTCCTTTTTCAACAGTCCATTGGCCAGCGTCTGCACGCTTTGCACCGAGGCGCCGGCGAACAACATAGCCTGGCGCAACGCTTCTTGCGTAGCTTCTTGTTTTGCCGCTTCCTTGTCACCTTCTATTACCAGTGCCTGACCCTGCGCCTCAAACCAGGCGGCAGAAACCTGCCAGGGGCAGAGCACCGACATGCTTAAAATGGCAACAATTGCCCTGGAATAATACCCGGGTCTTAAAAATGTCAGCGTGCAAAGCATAGAAATTAATGATGTCATAAACTGCCTGAAAACCGTCATATCATGAGTAGGATTCGTTAGATAAACAACATGTAGCAGGTTTTATTCCAAAAGTTTCTCCGACGCACCAGATTTTGAGAGCAACAGGCACAATACTTGCCTTAACTGTTAAAAATGCCTGTTATGCGCCCGCCGCTGTCAGGTTATTGTCATCTGTTTTTAAGGGTCAGGTATGGTATGAAAAAGTCTCTGATAAGTTATGCAGCATTAGCACTTTGTCTTACGTTGCCGGGTTGCACGTCCATGTTTAACAAGCATGTGGAGTGGGAAACGGTTGAGCCTGAAAGCTATCCAACGCTATCGGCCGTTGGTTATGCACCTGTCACTTCTCAGCAGGGCAGTTCAGAGGCGCAACGGACGATAATGGCCATGAAAGCATCAAAGCTGGATGCTTACCGGGAATTAACCGAACAGGTTTATGGTCAGCAAATTGACGGTGAGCAAACGGTAGCAAATATGGTGATGACCAATAGCCAGCTTAAAAGCTCGGTGGAAGGGGTCATTCGGGGTGCAAGGGTGGTGAAAGCCTATCCTGTTGGTGACGATACGTATGTGACCGAACTGGAATTAGATATGGCGCGAGTTTACGATTTATATCTGTCGACCGCTAAGCCGCAGCGAATTAAAAATGTGACCTACTACTAAAGCTCTGGCAGACTTATCAGGCACTAACGCCTGAACCCAACTTACCGCCTGACGGCTTGCCTTTTTTATCATAGGTCAGCGACTCTTTAGCCCGTACCTCTAACATAAGATTACGCAGATGGGTCAGACGGAGCTGACCCTGTTCTACTGCAGTTTGGTTAATTTGCGTCTGATACTGACACTGTTCCAGGCATTTTTGCGCCTGATCAAGGCGTGCCTGAACATCCTCAGAACGATTCTCGGCTGACAGCTGTGATTGGTAGTGACGGTGTATCTCACTGTCAATCGCCTGAATGCTCTCCAGAGTTCCCTCTTTTTCTTTGAGCAACGTCATCAGTTCTTCAGCGTTTCGGGAGCTGATTAAATGCAGTTCTTTATCCAGCAGGACAGCCAAATTTTCCAGATGGGCAATTTGCGAATCCAACATTGATAATAATGACTGCATAATAGCTACCTTAAGACTTTATCCCGAATACCTGCGCTTCAAGGCGGGCGATTTTGCGTGCCAGAGATTCTGGGTCAACGCGGTATTCACCCGCTTCAATCGCTTTTTTCAGCTTATCGACTTTTTCCTGATCAACCGGCGCTTCAGAACTTTTCTTCTGTACTTGCGACAACTGTTGAGCAGATTGGGTCAGCGAAACGGAATCCTGACGAGGCGCTTTATCTGCCTGGGATTTCGATGCCGCTTCCTGTTGCACAGCAGTCTGATTCTGCGACTGCTGCTGAGAAACTTTTGAATTGTCTAACGGCGTTTTTGGAACCCCGTTATTGTTTACATTATTAATAGCCATAATTATATTCCACTACCTACAAACACCTCGTATGTGTTATCGGCAGTGCCGATAGGTTCTTTAGCATTATTTTAGTTAATTTCAACCAATATAACTACAAACGAACCACGACTTTCTCGGTACTCGCCACCTCGGCAACAACCGTCTTTTGAGAACTGGCATTGGTTACAGTAATCGTATCGCCAATTACGCCATCCTGTTTTGCGATACCCGATGTTTTCACCTGCATACCGCCTACTTCAGCGCTTATTGTAATCCGGTCACCTTCACATATAAAGCATAACATATTTGACTGTACGGGCTGGCCCTGTCGCACTCTGTGTTTCATTCGTGCACCGACAAGCTCTTCAACCTGCTGATACGCAGTGTGGCGCAGACGGTTTGTTTCAATCTGTGTGACTGCCAGATTCGCTGCGCTTAGCACTGTGCCGGGACTGAGCATGCCTGCGGTTACCACCACGGGTTGTGTTTTCTGTACCCTGGCATTGGCAAACAGATACCACGCATTATTGTCGCAACTGACCCGAACAGACACATAAGCCTGCGACAAGTTCTGTTCATCGGCAAAATATTCAAATCCTTGAGGACAGGCGGGCACACTGATTCTTTCGTCTATCTGAGAAACGTCAATATTTATATTTTGCCCGTTGCTCAATGCGGCAAGCTGTTCCTCAAGATATGATTTTACACCTTGCTGGATTTGGGCATGATTACTGCTATCTTTTGTCTGAGCTGAGGCTTCTGCCGCCATGCTTAAAAACAGCCCAATAGATAACAACACAATTTTACTGGCTTTTTTAATAATCATAACGGGATGTTCACTTTTTCGTATTCGTTCCGGACTAATTTGTCTATGATTAAAAGCAACGGTCGTCGGTACAGACCCTTTACGGTGTCACTTTTTTGGCGATTTTAATGTTCTTTATGTTGTGGCAATCTTAAACGCAATGATCGTGCCCGATTTTATTAGAGGTGATGTATGTCAGGTATTCTCGACTCCGTAAACCAGCGAACCCAGCTTGTGGGACAAAATCGTCTGGAGTTACTGCTGTTCCGGCTTAACGGTCGCCAACGTTTTGGAATTAACGTCTTCAAGGTCAGGGAAGTACTACAGTGCCCGCCGTTAACATCCATACCAAAATTAAATGCTCTGGTCAGAGGGGTTGCCCATATTCGCGGTCAGACGATTTCAGTCATCGATCTTAGTATGGCTACCGGCGGCAAGCGTATTGAGAATCTCGACAACGCCTTCATTGTAATTGCCGAATATAATCGCTCTGTGCAGGGGTTTTTAGTGGGTGCGGTAGAGCGCATCATCAACACTAACTGGGATGCCATTATGCCTCCGCCTAAAGGCACAGGACGCGCCAGCTACCTGACCGCCGTGACGGAAGTAGAGAATGAATTAATTGAAATTCTCGATGTTGAAAAAATCCTCAATGAAATCTCACCGCTGGGCACCGATGTCAGCGAAGAAGTGGCAAAAACACTGACGACAGAGGGCAGCGAAAATAAAATTATCTTTATTGCCGATGATTCTTCGGTAGCACGCAGCCAGGTGAAAAAAGCACTGACAACGCTGGGGCTTGAAATTGAAGTAGCAAAAAATGGTCTGGAAGCGTTGCGCCGGCTAAAAGAAATTGCTGAGGAAACCGGAGATGTTACCGATAAGGTGGGTGTGTTAGTGTCTGACATTGAAATGCCTGAAATGGATGGCTACACGCTGACCGCGGAGATAAAAAACACGCCGGAATTGCAGAACCTGCATGTGGTGCTCCATACCTCCTTAAGTGGTGTATTCAATCAGGCAATGGTTAAAAAAGTCGGTGCGGATGACTTTATCGCTAAGTTCCATCCGGACGAATTGGCTACCGCTGTTCAAAAATGGTTGGTCAATACAGATAAATGATGGAGCGGCTTTCGCTTGAAAAATAAAGAGGTATCGCTGAAATGTTATCAGCAGTTCAGCGAGTTTCTCGAAAAGCAGTGCGGCATTGTGTTGGGAGCGAATAAGCAGTACCTGGTGCGTAGCCGCCTCTCACCGTTACTCTATAAGTATCCCTTCGATCAGCTGGACGATGTCATTCGTGCCGTGCTGGAGAACCGTGACCGGTTATTACTGCAGGATGTTATTGATGCGATGACCACTAACGAGACATTGTGGTTTCGCGATACTTATCCGTTTGAATTACTAAAATCCCACATATTACCGCAATTGAAAGGCGCCAATCGTCGGATCAGAATATGGAGTGCGGCCTGTTCGTCAGGGCAGGAGCCTTATTCCATTGCCATGACGGTGCTGGAATACCAACGACAAAAACCCGGCGCCCTGCCATATGGTGCTGAGATCGTCGCCACGGATTTGTCATCTTCCATGCTGACCAAATGTCAGGCAGGCATATATGATGAATTGTCTCTGGCCCGAGGTTTGTCTCCGGATCGCAGGCAACGGTTTTTCAGCGCTCACGTCACTGGCATGATGCAGATTAACCAGGACGTGCGCAATATGGTGTCCTTTCGCTCGCTTAACCTGCTGCATTCCTATGCCGGGTTAGGCCGTTTCGATATTGTGTTTTGTCGTAACGTGTTGATTTACTTTGCACCTGACGTCAAACAACAAATACTGCAACAAATTGCCGCCCAGTTGCAGCCCAGCGGCATGCTTTTCCTCGGCGCCTCCGAATCCATCGGTAGCGCGGGGGAACACTTCACTATGCAACGTTGCCAGCCAGGCCTTTATTATCAACGTAAGGGCTAATATTTAGCCTTAAATTGCAGTGTCAAAAAATATTTGGCACTTCATTTGCACTATCCTCGTTGCAAATGAGGAGTGTCATTTATGGCAATAAATCTGGATAAACTTGTCGGCTTTCACCAGCGCGCTGTCAACATACGCGAAGAGCGTATGGAAGTGATTGCCGGGAATCTGGCAAACGCAAATACCCCTGGTTACAAAGCAAGAGATATTGATTTTAACAAAGCGATGTCTTCTGCCCGCGAGCACCAGCAAGGTTCTATGACCCGTACCAGCGATAAACATTTCGCCGGAAAAATGACAGCCAGTCAGTTCGACTTGCAATATCGGGTGCCCAATCAGCCGGACACCGGCGATGGCAACACCGTGGAAGTGCAGTCAGAGCGAAATGCGTTTCTGGAGAACGGGATGCGTTACCAGGCCTCATTACAGTTTCTTGATGGTAAATTAAAAGGCATGAAAAAAGCGCTGAGCGGAGGAAATGGCTAATGGGCTTATTTAATGTAATGAACATCTCTAGCACCGGAATGGAAGCGGAGAACGTCAGACTAAACACCACCGCCAGTAACATCGCCAACGCGAATACAGTCAGCAGCAGCTATGGTGAGACGTACAAGGCGCGTCATCCGGTCTTCGCCGCTGAATTACAGCGTGCCACTGACCACCAGAGCAAAGGTGCCGGTGTACAGGTAAAAGGCATCGTTGAAAGTGATGCGCCGCTGAATGTGGAGTACGCGCCGAATAACCCGCTCGCTGATAAAGACGGTTATATCTATAAACCGAATGTGAATGTGGTTGAAGAGATGGCCAATATGCTGTCTGCCTCTAAAGGGTATGAAACCAATGTTCAGGTAGCTGATACCACAAAGCGGTTGTTCCGTCGTGTGTTGCAGCTGGGTCAGGGTCAGTAGGTTCAGGGTAAAGGAAGCGCACCGTGAATACAGTAGATAACAAAGGCCTGATAAACGATCTGTACTGGCAGGAAGAGAAAAAGCCGGTAGCGGATGGTAGTGAGCAAAAACTGTCTCAGGAAGATTTTTTCTCGCTACTTACCGAGCAGCTTGCACATCAGGACCCCAGTAAGCCGGTAGATAATGACCAGATGGTCTCCCAGATGACATCGTTTTCGATGGCTGAAGGTATCACCGATCTTAACAGCAAGTTTAAAGATTTTGCCGCATCAATGACGTCTAATCAGGCGCTGCAGGCATCCAGCTTAATCGGCCAGAATGTATTGGTTGAAAGCAACATTGGCTATATGGGCAGTGCCGGCTCTGGTTTTTCCGGTGTTGTGGTCAATGAAGAAACCGTTCAGGACATGAAGATCACCATTAAAAACTCCCAGGGTGAAGTGGTGAAATCCATTGATGCAGGTACCCAGGGTGCTGGCAATATTCAGTTTGCCTGGGACGGAACCGATCAACAGGGCAATCCAATGCCGCCAGGTCAGTATGTGGTCAGTGCATCTGGTCAGGCACGGGGTGAAGGGGTTGCCATCCCTACGGCGATGAATCGCCATGTAGGTAGCGTAAGCATGGCCGGTAGTGGCCAGGGCGTAATTTTGAATTTGGATGGTGACGTCAGTATCAATCTTGATGATGTCATTCAAATCAGCTAGCAGGAGAAGTAAAAAATGTCTTTTAATATTGCATTAAGTGGCGTATCCGCCGCGCAAAAAGATTTGGATGTCACTTCAAACAACATCGCCAACGTAAATACCGTTGGCTTTAAAGAGTCACGGGCTGAGTTTGGTGATGTATATGCCTCATCCCTGCTGGCTGGCAGTAAAACCAAAGTGGGTGATGGTGTCTTGACACAACAGGTTGCCCAGCAGTTCTCACAGGGTAGTTTGCAGTTTACTAATACAGCGCTGGATCTGGCGATTACCGGCAATGGCTTTTTTGCCACTGTGCCTGAAATCACCTCGCGTGACTTTTCATTTACCCGTGCTGGTCAGTTCAAGCTGGATGAAGATAATTTCGTGGTAAACAGCAACGGCGACAATCTATTGGGCTTCCCGGTTAACTCAGATGGTACTAGCGCTTCAGTTGCACTTAGTACCACCGAGCCTGTTCGTATTCCTGATTCTTCCGGTTCGCCGCAGGCAACCAGTGAAGTCGATATCAGAATGAATCTGCCGGCGGCAGACCAGGGCAAGGATCCGGCAAAATTTGACCCAAAAGATCCGCTTACTTATAACTCGGCTACATCGGTCACCGTTTATGACTCACTGGGTGACAGCCACGTAATGACATATTATTTTATCAAAGATAATACCGCAGGCGTAGATAATGAATGGTATGTGGCGACAGCAGTCGATGATCAGATGGTTGATCTGGTTAACTCTGATGGCACCGATGCAGATCCTACGTTGTCGGCTAACTCTGTGGGCGCGGACACGGGAAATCACACTGCGGCAGCGCGCATGAAGTTCAGTGCTGGTGGTGACTTCATTGGCATTGAGTCGCCTGACGGCAATGCACAGACTGACTTTAAAATTCAGACGGAATCGCTGGGTCAAGGTATCCTGACCAATGGTTCGGACGATGGTCAACAAATCTCTGTGGATTTTAATCTTGAGCCGGGTAATGCAACACCTAACGAACCCACACAGTTTGCGTCTAGTTTTGAGGTAACGTCACTGGAGCAGGATGGGTTGCCGGTGGGGCGTCTGACAGGAATTGACATCGGCGCGGACGGTTTGGTTCGTGCAACGTTCTCCAATGGTACCTCTGAGCCCATCGTACGGGTAGCGCTGGTACGTTTCGCCAATGAACAGGGTCTGACGCAGGAAAGCAGTACCCAGTGGAAAGAAAGCCTCGAGTCCGGTGAAGCCCTGGCGGGTGAGGCAACCACAGGTACCTTCGGTGAGATTAACTCTTCGGCCCTTGAGCAGGCTAACGTGAACCTGACCACAGAGCTTATTGATTTGATCATTGCACAGCGTAACTTCCAGGCAAGTTCAAAAGCGCTGGAAGCCAACAATCAGCTTAACCAGACCATTTTGAATATTCGATAAACGATTACTCACACCGTTCGGGGGGCCGCATTCTGCGGCCCTTTTATTATCTGCACCACCTAATTGTTCACTTTTGGCACTACCCTTGCAGAATTAAGGGTAACTACACATAAAAACGTCAAAAGTCAGTCATGGATAAACTTCTGTATATCGCTGCAAGCGGCGCCAAACAAGACCTTCTGGCCACTGGTGTCAGAGCCAATAATCTGGCGAATGCGCAGACCACAGGCTTTAAAGCACAGCTGGAACAGGCAAGAGCAATGCCGGCTTACGGCGAAGGTTTGCCGACTCGCGTGTTTTCAATGACCGAAAGTCCGTCAAATAACTACGAAGGTGGTGCGATGGTGCAGACGGGACGGGAACTTGACGTTGCTATTCAGGGCAATGGCTGGTTTGCCATGCAGGGGGCTGACGGAAAAGAAGCCTTATCCCGCGACGGGAGTTTTCAGCTTGGCCCTGACGGAGTTTTGACGGACATGCATGGCAACATTGCCATGGGCGACAACGGCCCGATTTATTTGCCAGTGCCACTGGATAATCTGAACATCGCCTCTGACGGCACTATCTCTGTCCGCCCTGTCGGCGCACCGGAGACAGTCTCGCAGGAGGTTGGGCGGCTTAAGTTGGTGAACCCGGATTTAAACAGTATTCAGCGCGGTGCTGATGGCTTGTTTCATACCAAAGATGGGGCGGTGTTAAATGCTGACCCACAGGTGCAGGTTCGTTCCGGTATGGTCGAAGGCTCGAATGTAAACGCAGTAGATGAAATGGTCGATATGATCAGCCTGCAAAGGCATTACGAAATGCAGGTCAAAATGATGAAAAAAGCGGATGAATTATCCACCCGCGGCAACATGTTATTAAGAATTCTATAAATTAGATTACAAGCCCGGCGGTAAGCCCGCCCAAACGCTTGAGGAGTAGAGTATGCATCCGGCATTGTGGATTAGTAAGACAGGTCTAGACGCTGCACAAACCGATGTTTCGGTGGTTTCCAACAACCTGGCCAACGCATCAACAGTAGGGTTTAAAAAGGATCGCGCGGTATTTGAAGACTTGCTGTATCAGAATATCAATCAGCCGGGTGGCCGATCATCAGCAGACACTGAGCGTCCCTCAGGACTGATGCTAGGGTCCGGGTCTAAAGTGGTGGCCACGCAAAAAGCCCATACACAGGGTAATATTCAAAGCACGGAAAACTCGCTGGATATGTCTATTCAGGGGCGCGGTTACTTTGAAATTCTGCAACCTGACGGGTCGATAGCGTATACGCGTAATGGTCAGTTCTCATTAAATGATCAGGGGCAAATCGTCACCGCGGGCGCAGGCTTTCTTTTGCAGCCGGAAATTACCGTGCCTGAAGACGCGCAGCAAATTTCTATTTCACAGGACGGTGAGGTCTCTGCTTCCATGCGTGGGCAGGCTGAACCGCAGGTTCTGGGACAAATTAACGTGGCCGACTTTATCAACCCCACCGGCTTGCAACCTACCGGTCAGAATCTGTTTGTAGAAACGGCCTCAAGCGGCGCACCGATTCAGGGTGTACCGGGTCTGCAAGGGCTTGGGACGATTTCTCAGGGAACACTGGAAACGTCAAACGTGAACGTGACGGAGGAGCTGGTGAATCTGATTGAAAGTCAGCGCCTGTATGAAATGAACTCAAAAGTCATTTCGTCTGTGGACCAAATGCTTGGTCAGGTTATTCAGCAGCTATAACGAGTAGTCTTATGCGTATTTTCGTAGCGGTTTTCAGTGCAATGGTACTGGCAGGGTGTAACAGTACACCCAAGCCACCGGTTCAGGC
The DNA here is from genome assembly GCF_014750655.1 of Salinimonas profundi. GTDB lineage: Bacteria > Pseudomonadota > Gammaproteobacteria > Enterobacterales > Alteromonadaceae > Alteromonas > Alteromonas profundi_A. The sequence goes on along the minus strand of NZ_JABBXD010000002.1, from coordinate 442,110 downwards.
CAATGATCCCTCTTTTGCACCGGTGGTGCCAAATATCCCTCGCGAGCATATTGCTGAAGATGGCGCGCTGTTTAAGCCTTATATGGCAAACAGCCTCTATTCGGATGTGACCGCACGCCGGGTTGGCGACATCATCACCGTCACACTGCGTGAAAATACCAACGCAACAAAATCGGCCGGTACAACGACGTCAAAAGAAACCGGCGTTGATGTGCAGCCTATTATCGGGCTGGGCGGCAACGCGGTAAATATCGGAGGCGAGTCCATACAGCTTGGCGTAAACGCAGCCAATGAATTTGCCGGTGATGCGCAGGCCAATCAACGAAACAGCCTATCGGGCGCCATTTCAGTCACCGTGGTTGATGTGCTGCCCAATCAGAACCTGGTAATACGCGGCGAAAAGTGGCTGACGCTGAACCAGGGTGATGAGTATATCCGGCTGACCGGCATTATTCGTCCGGCCGACATCAGCCCGGAAAATGAAATTGTTTCAACGAAAGTTGCTAATGCCCGCATTCAGTACAGTGGTACTGGAAGCTTTGCCCGGGCGCAGGAAAAAGGCTGGCTGACCCAGTTTTTTGCCTCTCAATACTGGCCGTTTTAAGGAGTGGTTATGAAAGCGGTGAAAGTGCTCTTTGGTTTGATGATTTTACTGTGCGCTGCACAGGCATCAGCCCAGCGTATAAAAGATGTGGCCAGTATTCAGGGCGTGCGATCCAACCAGCTTATTGGTTATGGTCTTGTGGTGGGTCTGCCAGGCACTGGCGAGCAGAGCCCGTTTACCGAGCAAAGCTTTCGCACCATGCTGACCAATTTTGGCATTAGTCTGGATCCGAATACCAAGCCTAAAATTAAGAATGTGGCAGCGGTCGCGGTTCATGCAGAGCTACCTGCGTTTACCAAGCCTGGTCAGACGATTGATGTGACCGTGTCGTCGGTGGGTGAGGCCAGCAGCCTGCAAGGTGGTACGTTGCTTCAGACCTTTTTGAAAGGGGTGGACGGAAAGGTCTACGCTGTAGCACAGGGCAGCCTGGTAGTCAGTGGTTTTGGCGCGCAGGGTAATGATGGGTCCAAGATTGTCATCAATACGCCCACCGTTGGCCGGATTCCTAACGGAGCATTAGTCGAACAGGCGGTGCCCAGTGGCTTCGCGGCCGGCGATTCGCTGACACTGAACCTGCACTATCCTGATTTTACGACGGCCAAACGCCTGGCGGATACCATTAATCAGCGTCTTGGGGCTGATCCGGATAAAGGCTATAGCATTGCCACGCCACTGGATGCCGCTTCGGTTAAAGTGACTGCTCCGCGCGATGCCGGGCAGCGAGTAGGGTTTTTAGCTGTGCTTGAAAATTTTGAGTTTGAGGCAGCAGAAGCCCCCGCCCGTGTTGTTATCAACAGCCGTACCGGTACCATTGTCATCGGTCAGGATGTCAGGCTTCTGCCGGCAGCGATTACGCATGGCGGTCTTACGGTTACAATTTCTGAAAATCAACAGGTGTCTCAGCCTAATGCGTTTGCCGATGGTAATACTGCGGTTACAACGCAATCCATCGTAGATGTCGATCTGGCTGACAGCAGAATGTTCAAATTTGAGCCGGGTGTCACCCTTGATCAGCTGGTCAGAGCGGTCAATGAAGTGGGCGCAGCACCGGGTGATTTGATGGCAATATTGGAAGCGTTGCGTCAGGCCGGCGCATTGCGTGGCGAGTTGGTGGTCATCTGATGGATACGCTGCACACCCGTAATCAAATGGAAATGGCGCGAAACGTTCATGATGTCAGTAGTCTGAACAATCTGCGCGAGGCTATTGCAAAAGGCGAAGATCAAAGCGCGCTACAGGAAACGGCCAAACAATTTGAAGCGATTTTTGTGCAGATGATGCTCAAGTCGATGCGTAAAGCGCAAGAGGCAATGGCGGATGAAGACAGTCCGTTTAATTCCCAGCAGGTAAAGTTTTATCGTGACATGCATGACCAGCAGCTTGCCGTAGACTTAAGTTCAAACGGCGGGCTGGGACTGGCTGACCTGATCGTGAAACAGCTGGGTCAGAATAATCCTGATTATACCTCCGCCAGCGTTATTCGCGGTGACGGTAACTTGTCGTCCATCAACCGACAAGCCGTTAACGATGTGCAAACTGCCCAGGATGCAGTTTTGCCGAACAGTCCAGCTCCTGTCGGGCCAGCTTATAAAGCGCCAATCGCAGCTGATCAAAACGCATTTATAGAAGCACTCTATCCACACGCTCAAAAAGCGGCGGAACAACTGGGTGGCGATCCCAAGGCGATTATTGCTCAGGCTGCCGTGGAAACGGGCTGGGGACAGTATGTGATTCATGATGGCAGTGGCACCCCTTCTTACAATTTGTTTGGTATTAAGGCAGATAAAGGGTGGCAAGGTAAGCAGGCTGTGGTGGACACGCTGGAATTTGACAAAGGCATGCCGTCAAAGCAAAAGGCGGCATTCCGGTCTTACGATTCCATTGATGAAGCCATGCAGGATTATGTGCGCTTTTTGCAATCCAGCCCCCGCTATGAAAAAGCGGTGTCTGAAAGCCAGGATAGTCAGGCTTATTTTAATGCCTTGCAGCAAGCCGGCTATGCCACGGATCCTGCCTATGCGGACAAGCTCATGTCGGTATACCGGGGTAACACTTTGAATGGTTTCCAGCCGTAAGCGGGTAAGAGGATTGGTACAGTGATTGATTTATTTTCTATTGCCAACAGCGGTGTAAGCGCCAGTAACAAGCTGCTGCAAACTACATCCAATAATATCGCGAACGTCAATACTGAAGGCTATGTTCGTGAACAAACTGTTTTTACCAATTCCAATACACAGGGGGCCGGCCGGGGCACCACAGAACGTGTTATCAATACCTTTGCGCAGAATCAGTTGCGCCGTGATATTACCGCCGTTGGCGAATTAGAAGCCTTTAAACAAAAAGCCAGCGCTATTGATAATCTGCTGGCCGGTGAGGCCAATGCGTTGTCGACCGGGCTGAGCAAGTTTTTCTCTGCTTTACAAACCGCAGCCGACGATCCTACGAATCTTGCATCGCGGCAGTCAGTGTTAGGAGAAGCGCAGGGGCTACTGTACAGGATGTCCACATCCTCGGACTACTTGCTGGCGAAAGAAAAAGAGCTAAACCTCGAATTTGATGCGCAAGTGACTCAGGCTAACGAACTGATACAGAACATCGGTGATTTAAACCAGAAAATACTTAGCATGCAGGGGGCCAGTAACGATCAGCCCAACACCTTACTGAATGAACGTGACAAGGCCATTAATCAACTGGCCGAAATGATGTCCATTGAGGTGCGGGAAAATAAAAATGGGACAAAGGCCGTTAACTTAAGCTCTGGCGAATCGGTGGTACTTGAAAACGGCGGCTTTAACATCTTTGAGCTAAAAACCGGTGCCGACACGGGTCAAAAGCATCTTCAGCTGGCATTTAATATGGTAGATAGCCAGCCTCAGGCATCAGTGCCCATTACAGAAGATAGGCTAGGCGGTAGTCTGGGTGGCTTGTTCCGTTTTCGTAACGAAATCCTCAGCCCTGCTCAACGGGATATAGGCCAGATTGCCGTTGCCATGGCCGATGCGGTCAATGCGCAAAATAGACTGGGCATGGATATGGACATGCAGCTAGGCGGTGATATTTTCAGTCTGCCGGAGCTTTCCGGGCTTAATTTTGATAATTCTGATAACAGTCTGACGATGGCCGGTCGGTTCACGCCGGGTAAAGGCAATGAAGTGACCGATGCTGATTTAAAGGTTGTGGTGACCTCAGTAGATGGGGCGGGTGCTCCTGCGACCTTTGATGTTCATATGATAAGTGCCGATGGCACACCAAAGCGTGATCAGAACGGAGATCCGCTAATTTACACCGGTCTTAGCGTAGTTACCGGTGGCTTTACTGAAATTCCCGGCGGAATGGAAATTGAGTTCGACGCTGCAAATCCTTACGCTGTCGACGATGCATTTTTGTTGCAACCCACCAAAGCTATCGCATCCAATCTGTCATTGGCTACAGAGCGTCCGGAAGATTTGGCCTTTGCTTCTCCGCTGCGCGTTGAATCCGGTTCTGCCAACCTGGGTGATGCCAGAGTGAGCGCAGTGAATGTGACAAATACCGAGTACGATGTGTCTGCCTTTGATGGTGCCGGCGGCATTGCCACACCACCCAGTGCCGGTACAGAGGCGCCGGTTAAGGTTGTCTTCACTTCTGCTACTGATTTTGACGTGCTGGATAGTGCAGGAAATACGCTTGCTTCTGCTACTGTGGGCAATAACTATAATGATTTACTAAAGCAAGCCGGCTTTGGTGCCGATTATCCCGGATATGATTTCTCTTTAAGTGGTCAGCCAGCGGCCGGGGATGCGTTTAACCTGGGTTATAATTCGCAGGGTATTAATGACAATACGAATGCTGTAAAGCTGGCAGAAATTCAGAAAAAAGGCGTGGTACAGTTAAGTACGAATTCTGCGAGTCAGACTCGCACCTTACACGATGCCTATTCCTCGCTGGTGGGAAGGGTAGGGGAAAAGTCCTCGACAGCAGATGTGTCTTTGCAGGCAGCTGAGGCGATGAAAGAACAATCGCAGTCATGGTTTGACTCCGTGTCAGGAGTCAGCCTGGATGAAGAGGCGGCGAATCTTATTCGTTACCAGCAGTCTTATGCAGCGGCGGCGCGGATCCTTTCCACCGCGCAGGAACTTTTTGATACCATTTTATCGGCGGCCAGGTAACGTATTATGCGTATTTCTACGAATCAACTCTATGACAGAAATATCCGTGCAATTATGGATAATCAGCGCGGGCTATCTGAAACGCAGAACGAACTAAGTACGGGTAAAAAGTTAAATAAGCCATCGGATGATCCTGTGGGGGCTGCAAAAGTTATCCGTTTGACTGAAGAGCTCGACAAATTAAAACAATATCAGCGTAATAATGACTTTCTTGTCAATGCCCTGGAGCAACAGGAAACAGTTTTTGATAGCATCAACAATACTGCAACACGCGCTCGCACGCTTATTTTACAAGCCGGCTCAGGTGCATTAAGTGACAGCGACAGAAAAGCCATTGGTATAGAGCTGGGGCAGATGAGAGATGAAATGCTGGGGTTGATGAACTCGCAGGATGCCAACGGTAATTATATTTTTGGCGGTCATCAGTCACAAAATCAGCCCTTTGTCTTCAACGGCGGTGCGACAAATGCCGTGTCCTATCAGGGTGACAGTGGTCAGAACACGGTGAAGCTTGCTGATGGTGTAGAGGTACAGCGCTCAGTTAGTGGTCAGGACGTCTTTGAAAATGTATTGGCCAGACGTAACTTCAGTGTGGTAAATACGCCGTCAGCGGTTGTAGAAAGCAGCGGTATCGACAGTCAGAAGACATTTGATGCGTTTAGTAAAGCGAATTACGATCCTGTCACACCAGCAAATAATACCTTTCAGCTTCAAATCACCGCTGCCAATCAGGTGACTTTGACTAATCCGGGAACCGGTGAGACGGTGGGGAGCACAGCATTTACTCCCTCACAGCCTTTTTCAATTCAGGGCATGACATTTACCTTAAGTGGGAACCCCGGAGATAGCGTCGAGTTTGCGCTTGACCCTCCCCAGAAAAAGAACCTCGCTGAAACGCTGCATGATGTATCGTCTATGCTTATGGATGACTCATTAACAACTGATGCTATCAGCAACGCGCTGGACGACGCGCTAATTGGCCTGGACAACGGCGTAGACAAAGTTGCACAGGAACGCTCTTCGGTGGGTGGGAGGTTGAATCTCGCCAGCTCAATGTATCAAACCAATGCAGATTTACAGATAGAAGCCAAGAAAATACGTTCGTCCATCGAAGACGTTGACTTCGCAGAAGCGGCTACTGAACTGACCAAACGTGAAACCGCGTTAAACGCAGCGTACTCATCGTTCGGGAAAGTGACGGGCCTGTCACTGTTTAATTATATTAAGTAATTGTTATATCTTTATTTTTATAATCAGGAAAAAATCTTGCGGAAAGGCCTGATTGCACCTTAAGGAATTATGTTAACTGCCGATATGATGTGTATAAAGCGGCGCACCTCAACTGCATAAGCACGGGTAGCCAGTCGCATCATTTTAATTCAGACATGCATTGAGCGTTTCATTGCACTAAAAACGAATCGGAGTTTATATGTCTTTACGAGGTATCAACGCATACAAAAAAGGTAACGTTAAGCAGGATATTTCCGCTGCCGATCCGCATCGCCTGACGCTGTTGTTATTTCAGGGCGCGCTGGACCGTATAGCTTATGCTAAAGGTGCCATCGAGCGTAACGACTTCGAGGCTAAATCAGAGAACATTTCAAAGGCTGTTTCTATATTGATCTATCTGAGAGACACGTTGGATGTTGAAGTCGGTGGAGAGATTGCGGAAAATATGTACGCGCTTTACACCTACATGATAGAAAAAGTCAATGAAGCGTTGTTAAGCAATAATATCGGACCACTGGAAGAAACCTACGCGTTGCTGGAACCTATTCGCACAGCGTGGGTACAGATTCCTGAAGCCGATAAGCAGGAAGCTTACGCGCGCCGCGCAGGGTAAAAACGTCTGCGACAGCTTTCTCATATCGAACCTCACACAATTCATTCCTGATCGATGTTTACTGACAGGCTCATTTGCTGCCAAAGCAATGACAGAGCCTGTCGCAACAGTTACGCCTCCATCCGTGCTATTTTCTTCTTTTAACATCACCGATGTATCGATACTGTTTCCTGAACCCTCTTCGCTATAAAGGTGTCGCGCGTGTTGCGTCTGACGAGTACTGGCAAGCCTGATAATAGATGTGCTCAGTGCAGCTGTCGGATTCCGATAATATAACTAAGCGGGCATAACGTCTTGCTCAGCCTCAGTACAGCGGTAGCTCAAACAGGTTATCCGGACGCGACCTGTTAATCATCCTGCTCAGTTTTCACTTACCATTTTGCTTAATACCAGCTGCCGCTTATCCACATTACTCGTGACTCAAATATGAATGACCCGGCGCCTGTCATCGGTGTGTCGAAGGAGAATTTAGGACTGGCTTTGTTCGGCACCCCTACTTCATAGAACGTAGTGCAAATGCATCGGATAAAAGATTTTTGTCATTATTTTTTAACGCGACAATAGTTGAAAAAAGATTTATAAATCATTGTCTTATTTTATTTTTACTTACCCCGCTGGTTATTCGCCCTCAGAAAATACCATCAAAAATTGAAAAAATGTCTTAAGTAATTTTCGGTAGCGCCGTTAACTTAATTGTCCGGAGATGAGAGACCGGAATCAACAAAACGAAGGGATGACCAGGCCAGAGCCGGCACACCTTTTTTAGTAAGATTGAGGAGATAAATCATGGCTTTAACAGTTAACACTAATGTAAGTTCATTGAATGCACAACGTCAGATGATGAGCTCATCAAATGGTCTGGATCAGGCTTTCGAGCGTCTTTCATCAGGCTTTAGAATTAACAGCGCAAAAGACGACGCGGCAGGTCTGCAAATCAGTAACCGTTTGCAATCACAGATTATGGGCCTGGACCAGGGTATTCGTAACGCCAACGACGGTATCTCACTAGCGCAAACTGCTGAAGGTGCCATGGATGAGATTACTAACTCTTTCCAACGCGTAAGAACGCTGGCTTCACAGGCTGCGAATGGTTCTAACACTGATGAAGACCGTATGGCGATTCAGGAAGAAATTAAATCGCTGATGACCGAAGTTAACCGGATTGCAAAGGATACTACTTTCGGTGGTCAGAACCTGCTGGACGGTACTTACGATGCCACATTCCAGGTCGGTGCGGATGCAGCACAGGCAATTGGTTTTAGTATGCAGAATGTTGGCGGGTCGGCAAACAGTTTGAGTGCCGATGGTGGTTTCTCGCTGTCGGGTATTGCCAGCGTAGCCAGTGCGGTTACAGGTAAAACTCTGGCTGCAAACGTTGCAGGCATCAGTGAAGCTGGTGGTACTGCTGCGGCGGCATCCTACGACTTTGCTGGTACGTTCGCACTAAGTACAATCAGCGTATCAAGTCAGGGCAACGCCCAAGCGGTGCTCGGCGGAATGGATAGCCTGATAGCCGTTGTAGATAAAAAGCGCGCTGAGCTGGGTGCTGTACAAAACCGGTTCCAATCGGCAATCAATAACCAATCTAATATTTCTGAGAACCTGTCAGCCGCGAAATCCCGCATCAAAGATGCTGACTTTGCTGCTGAAACAGCGAAGCTGACACAAAACCAGATTCTGCAGCAGGCATCGCAGTCTATCCTGGGTCAGGCAAACCAACGCCCTCAGGCTGCTCTTAGCTTATTACAGGGTTAATAAGTAAAGGTAGGAAAAGCACCCTCATCGTTAGGGGTAGTGATAAGGGTGCTTAAAGTATGGCAAGCTAGAAGTGGAGGCTTGTACCATAGTAACAAAAGTAAGGCGTACAAACTTTTGACACAATAAAAGTGAAGCAAAACCTGCGCCAGTTTTCCACGGGTTTATCTCTCTCAATCGTAAGTCAAGCGGAAGGTCTTTGCCTTCCGCTTTTTTTGTCCTGGTGAAAAGTGAATACCATTCTGATGAGGCGGCAATGTTTTTCATTTTTTGTGACAATTATTGCCGCCTCGGCAGCGTTTAACGAAGAAAAATATAAACGCTGATTTATATCTACATGTAATGGCGCGGCGTGCACTATCCTTAGTCGGTATCAATTAAACAAAGGCCCCAGCTCGCCTTTGTCCCTATAAAGCCTTATTAATAATTTATCTCATCCTAAAGTGTTAACCAAAAAGCAACGAAAAAACTAAAGGTTGAGGAAATGTAGTCGATATCCTTAATTAGAGGATCTATTCAGGTTACTCGTAAAACCCGGAATTACTTGCTTAGGGGTAGGCAATGATACCGGATACTATATAAAGAAGTGGAGGCTACAATGGCTTTAACTGTAAATACTAATGTAAGTTCACTGAACGCACAGCGTCAGTTAATGAACTCTGGAAATCGTTTAGATCAAGCCTTTGAGCGGTTGTCTTCAGGTTTTCGAATCAACAGCGCGAAAGACGATGCGGCGGGCTTACAAATTTCTAACCGCCTGGAAGGTCAGATCAATGGTCTGAACCAGGGTATCCGTAATGCCAACGACGGTATTTCACTGGCGCAAACTGCTGAAGGTGCCATGGATGAAATTACTAATTCATTCCAGCGTGTAAGAACTCTGGCATCACAAGCCGCCAACGGCTCTAACACTGACGAAGATCGCCTGGCAATCCAGGAAGAAATCAAGTCTTTGATGACCGAAGTTAACCGTATTGCCGAGGATACAACCTTCGGTGGTCAGAACTTGCTGGATGGTTCCTACGATGCCAAGTTCCAGGTAGGTGCAGACGCGACCCAGGCTATCGGTTTTAGCATGAAAAATGTGGGTGGAACTGCGGCCGGTAACTCGTTAACTGCCAACGGTGGATTTACATTGTCAGGTATCGCTGGTGCAGCCAGTACAGTAACTGGTAAAACTTTAGCTGCTAATGTAGCGGGTATCAGTGAAGCCGGCGGTACAGCTGCTGCTGCCTCTTACAGCTTTGCGGGATCGTTCTCGCTGAGCACGATCAGCGTTTCAAGCCAGGGTAATGCCCAGGCCGTTTTGGGTGGCATGGATAGTCTGATTGCGGTTGTTGATAAAAAGCGTGCCGAGCTGGGTGCGGTTCAAAACCGTTTTCAGTCTGCTATTAACAACCAGTCGAACATTGCTGAAAACCTGTCTGCCGCGAAATCGCGTATCAAAGATGCTGACTTTGCAGCTGAAACAGCGAAGCTGACGCAAAACCAGATTTTGCAACAGGCTTCTCAGTCTATTCTTGCCCAGGCTAACCAGCGTCCACAGGCTGCACTGAGCTTATTAGGCTAAGTTATATTTGTTTCTTTACCTTGAGAAAATGCCCGGTATGGGCATTTTCTATTAATGGTAATGAAATTGGAGACGGATATGGCGGTAAATAATTTATCAGATATTAAAAGCTATTCCTCGACACAGGGTGATAGTCAGCTTTCTGCCAAAGTAAACCTGGATGTGGAAGCCAATATCAAAGCATCAAAGGCAGAGACTGAAAAGAAAGATTCAGTCACTTCAACTGTTTCTACGTCTTCTGATGACGCCTCACAAATGCAAAACAACGCAGAGCCGGATAGTCAGGCTATTTTGGAACGTCTATCTACCATCAATGAGCAGTTTCCTTTAAAAGCGACCAGTCTTGTATTTGAATTTGATGATACAAACGATCCACCGGTCATAAAGGTTGTCGATAAAGAAAGCGGCGACGTTATCAGAGAGCTTCCGCCTAAGGAACTTCGCGAGATCGCTAAAGCGTTGAGCGATATTGCCGATAGCCTAAAAGAGCAGGCACATAATCTGCATGATGAGCAGGAAATACATGCGTCTGGCATTTTCATTAACGAGCGCTTGTAAGTCTATTTATGTAAGGGCGGAGTATGGCAACAATCACAAATGCTGGTGTAGGTTCAGGAATCGATCTCGAATCTATTATTTCAGCAACCCTTCAGGCCACTAACCAACCAAAATTACAGAAATTCGCCAAGCGCGAGTCTGAATTGTCCGTTGAGCTTACCGGCATTGGCGGTATCAAATCCGTGATGAGTAAGCTGCAGGATATTTTTGAAGAGCTCTCAGATCCTGACAAGTTTAATCAGCGCGCTGCCACCGTTCGCCAACCTGACACGTCCGGCTCATTAGGTGATCTTGTTTCGGTAAAAGCGGATGAAACCGCTACAACCGGCTCGTTTGATATCAGTGTTTTGCAACTGGCGCAGGGTAGCCGCGCTCAGACTGATACATCTAACCCCGCCAATACATTCACTTCGGCAGATGAAGTGGTAGCAACAAGCGCCAGTACTTTGACGTTTTCAGCAGGCACCAATTCGTTTGATATTGATATTGACGCCGGGGCGACTCTTGAAGACATCCGCCAGGCGATCAATGACGCAAGCGGCTCATTTGGCGTGTCAGCAAACATTATCAATACGGGTTCTGAGAGCTTGCTGGTCATTGAGTCATCTGAAGCGGGTACGGGTAATGATCTAGTCATCACCAACAACAACCCTGAACTTGACCGGTTGTCTACCGTTGCTAATGGCGGGGGAGCGGGTGGGCTGGCCATCGCACCTGAAGATGTTGCCCAGGATGCAATTATAGAAGTCGATGGAATTCAGATAACCAACGATAGCAACGTTTTCAGCGATGCCGTGCAAGGACTGACGATCACCGCCAAAAGACCCAGTGAGAATGGCGAGATTGCTAATGCGGATATCGCCTTTGACCGTGAAGGGGTGACAGAGAAAATCGATAGCTTCGTTACAGCGTTTAATAATACGATTGATATGATTAACCAGCAATCAGCATCGGTCAATGCCCCCTTGTTTGGTGATGCCACGGTCAGAGCGATTAAAGACCAGCTTACTAACGCATTAACCACACAAATCAGTGGTGCCGGTGATTTTCAAACCATTTTTGATGTAGGTTTGTCATTGAATCAGAACGGTAAGCTGGAAAAAGAGAATGTGGTTCGCAGTGTCAACGAGGCGCTGGACAGCGGCTTTTCTGATGTAGGTAAGCTGTTCACAAACCCGGGTGGTCTTGCTGAGACCTTTGGTAACATTCTTGATAGCTATGTTGACAGTGGCGGTATTCTTAAACAGCGTCAGGATTATCTGAATATTCAAAAAGATGATTTAGAAGATGACCGCAGTGACCATCAATATCGGATGCAGCAACTTGAAGCCAGTTTGCGTAACAAGTATGCCTCACTGGATACTCTGATTGCATCGATGCGAAGCACCGGTAGTTATCTGATGGGACAACTGGACTCTTTACCAGGTTTTGTCAGGGAAAAGTAATTGCCGCCCCCTGACGTTTCACTAATCGTGATACCTTTATAACGCAGTTTATGCCCGCTTGCGGGCAGGCTGCCGTTTATCAACATCTGCTTTACCGCGCTGCCCCTGCCTGATTATTGACACATATGCCGTAAAAACGACGAGGCAAAACAGGCATACTTTGTGCTTTTACCACGAACGTAGGCCAACATTGACAACGATCCTGCTTTTGCTGTTGATTACATCCAGATAACGAGCACAGAGAAATGCCAAATAATAACTTTAATGATGTCACCCTTCATGCGGCAGCGCTTGCTGAACTTATCGAACAAGAGCAGTACGATGATGCGGTATCGGTGGCAGATAAATTAGCGGCGTCAATACGGCAATTATCGCAATCGGAATTAATGGCGTTAAGCGCTGAGCAGCAGCGTTATCTCTACGAACTGGCTGCATGGCTAACGGACGAAGAGGGGGCGATGAATAAACGCAGTCGTCAGCTCATTGATGTGATCGCTCCGTTCAATAAAAAAAGCGAATTAAAAACGAACAATAAATATCAGGGTAAAAACACGCATGGATAATCTACAGGCTTCACTGCTGGAACTTGAACAAAAACTCAGGGAGACGCAGGATTACCAGGCGCGCCAGGCCAGGTTTGCCAAAGATTCTGAACAGCGTTTTCAAAATAACCTGACGGCGTTTAAAACATACTACCCTGAGCTTTTTAAACAAATTTCGGATTTTACACCGCGTCAGGATTTCAATGTATTTGCCAGCCCGTCCGGCGACGGCAATTTTGTGCCGCGTGATGCCACGGTGCCGCTTTACGGTGATGATCCGTATCAGCAGTCGCAGCGCCAGGTGTCAAAAAATACAGCGGACGCAACGTTTGGTCGCTCGCTGTTATATCGTGGTGTTGATGCATCGATAAAGGCTGATAAGCGTTTACACATGCGCTATATGGCTGAACTGGCGCAAACACTTACTGAAAACGTCCCGGAAGATGAACCGCTGCTGGAATCTCTGCCTGCGCATTATCCAACCTGTATCATGTTTGGTGTCGGACTGGGTTACGCACTCACAGCATTACTGGAATCCCATACCTTCGACTACATTTTTGTATGCGAACCGGATTTTGAGATGTTCTATGCCAGTCTTTTTTGTACCGACTGGGAAGCAATCTTTAAAAAGGCCGATGTGGAAAGTGGCTGCGTGTTTCTGCATGTCGGTGTCACTTATGATGTGTTCTTCGAACAAATTCAGCAAATTTATAATGATGTGGGTGCCTTCTCACTTATCAGTAGTTTTTGTTATCAGCACACCCCCGGCGAGACAACCAACGCGCTGATAAAGGAATTTTTTAATCACTTTCATCAGATTCAGCTTGGGTACGGCTTCTATAACGATGCGGTAACAGGGCTTGCGCACTGCATTGAGAATTTCAACGAAAATCAGTGCCCGTTATTCGTGGGGTCTAAAGAAAAAGCGAAGTTTAAGCAGTTAACAGCCTATGTTGTTGCCAACGGTCCCTCGGTTGATGAAGCTATCGACGTGATTCGGGAAAACCGCGACGACGTTATCTTATTTGCCGCGGGAACAGCCCTGCCCACGCTAACAAAGTTGGGTGTAAAGCCTGATTTTCATGTGCTGGTAGAGCGCCCAAAAATTACCTACGACGTGCTGCTGGAAACCAATGAGCGAGAGATGCTTAAAGATCTCAATCTGTTGGCAGTAGATGTTATGTATTCGGAAGTCCCCTCGCTATATCAATGGACAGGTTTGGGCTTAAAAGGCCCTGAAGCGGCGACCGTATTTTCGCAGTTTGAGTATTTTAAGCAGCATCAGCACATCGTTTCTTCGTTACCTTACGCCGGGCCTCTGGTTGCCAATACCGCCCTGTCATTTGCAGCAATGATGGGATTTGGTGAGATCTATATGTTCGGCGTTGATAACGGCTACCCTGTAGATGGCTCAACGCATTCATCCCATAGCGTATATCGCGATCCGGCTTTTAAACAAAAACTGGTTGCTGAGACAAATGCACCGTTTGAATTGGAAGGCAATCTGGAAGGGCATGTGAAAGCTACCAGTTTGCTGGTTCAGTCAAAGCAACAGCTTGAATATCTGGTCAAATACTCTCCACATTCCCAGTTTTATAATGTGGGACATGGGGCAAAGATTAATGGTGCTGAACCATTGCAGGCGGACGATATTCTGTGTGTGCCGCTTAAACACAACAAGCAGGCGCTCATTGAAGAAATAAAAAGCACCTTCTTCCGTCGCTTTACCACAAGTCAGCCTGAAGAGGCTGTCGGTATTGCCGAGTTTGAATCGCTATGTGATTATTTACTGGAGATTGCCCGGCGTCCTTATTCAACGCGCAAGCAGGCTTCGGACCTCTTACGTGCACAAGCCAGAGTCGTGTTTGCGTATCGTGGCAGACGATATGGTCATCTGTTTCACGTTATCAAAGGTACGCTTTTGTATTTTCACGGTCCGATGATAAGCCTGCTCTATCTGTATGAGAATGAAGAAAAAACGCTGGATTGGTTCGCTCAGGCGTTGGAAGTATGGTCAGCATGTCTGGAGGCGATGAAAAATGATTACCGGCATGCGTGGAATCAACGCTGCGATCACTCTCTTGAACAGCATAATAAAATTCGACAGTTAAACGATCGATCATGACACGTTCATAACTGCCCACGGTCAGGGTTTTGCTTTCGTATGTATAGTAATGCTGTGAGAACGCTCAGCTTTTTATAATTACTAAAAATTTCTTTTCCTGAAGGTGCTTTCATGACGGATGTTTTACAGCTAATCGGTCGACAGAACGAAATATTTAGCGACGATATCTATGAACGAGAGAACGCGCTTAACACAATTGTCAGCAAGTCTCGCTTTTTAGTTTTAGGGGGGGCAGGCACGATTGGCCAGGCGGTGACCAAAGAGGTGTTTAAAAGGCACCCCAAAAAGCTATACGTTGTCGATATCAGCGAGAACAACCTGGCAGAACTGGTCCGTGATATCAGAAGCAGCTTTGGCTATATAGACGGTGATTTTCAAACCTACGCGCTTGATATCGGTTCTGTCGCCTATGATGCTTTTATCAAAAGCGCAGGAGAGTTTGATTACGTACTTAACCTGTCAGCACTGAAGCATGTCAGAAGTGAAAAAGATCCATTCACGTTAATGCGTATGATTGATGTAAACATTTTCAATACACTGAAAACGCTTCAGCAATCCGTCCAAAGCGGTGTGAAAAAATATTTTTGCGTGTCCACAGACAAAGCGGCGAACCCGGTGAATATGATGGGCGCGTCGAAGCGCATTATGGAAATGTACCTGATGCGTGAAAGTCAGTCTGTTGCTATTTCCACGGCCAGATTTGCCAATGTGGCATTTTCGGATGGCTCTTTACTGCACAGCTTCAATCAGCGTCTACAAAAAAAACAGCCTATCGTGGCGCCGAACGACATTAAACGCTATTTCCTGACACCCAAAGAGTCAGGAGAACTTTGCCTTATGTCCTGTATCTTTGGTGATAACAGAGATATCTTTTTTCCTAAGCTTTCTGAGTCATTGCATTTGATTACCTTTGCTGAGATTGCAGAGAAATATGTAAGGTTACAGGGGTACGCCCCTTACCACTGTGAGTCCGAGCAGGAAGCACGATCACTCATGGCGACACTACCTGCAAAGGGCCAATGGCCTTGTTTGTTCACAAGCAGCGATACGACCGGCGAAAAAGATTTTGAAGAATTCTTCACCGCTGATGAAAACGTAAATATGGATAGCTTCAAAAGTATAGGCGTTATTCAAAATGCACTAAACGTCAGTGAGGAGCGGCTTCACTACTTTTCCGACGCTATCGACGCACTGAAGCGTGCAGGCTATTGGGAAAAAGCTCAGCTTGTTGAGCTGTTCAGCGAAATGCTGAACAACTTCAATCATTTGGAAACCGGTAAATACCTGGACAGCAAGATGTAAAGGCAAACAGATGATGAGCAAAATGATTAATGAATTTATTCGGGATTTGTACAAAACCAATGAATTCATTCCTTTACACGCGCCAACGTTTGATAGTACGGAAAAGGCGTTTTTGTTGGATACCATCGACAGCACGTTTGTTTCCAGTGTCGGCAAGTATGTTGATGAGTTTGAAAAACGGGTGGCCAACTATACCGGCGCTACCAGAGCGGTTGCCACAACAAATGGTACGGCGGCCTTACACACAAGTCTGCATCTGGCTGATATTAAAGCCGGTGATCTTGTCATTACTCAGGCCCTCACCTTTGTGGCAACCTGTAATGCATTATTTCATCTTGGGGCGGAACCTGTTTTCGTCGATGTATCTGCCAATACGCTGGGTCTGTGCCCGAACGCTGTTGACGATTTTCTTGAACAGCATGCAGTATTAAGTGAACAGGGCTGTATTCATCAAAAGTCCGGTAGACGTATTAAAGCCGCGCTGCCTGTGCATACCTTCGGCCATCCTGTGGAGTTGGACGCGCTCATCAGCGTATGTGAAAAGTGGGGTATCACTCTGATAGAAGATGCCGCCGAAAGCCTGGGCTCTTTTTATAAAGGACAGCATACCGGAACATTCGGTCTGTTCGGTGCGATAAGTTTTAATGGCAATAAGATTATTACGACCGGCGGAGGTGGTATGGTGCTTTGCAATGATGCTGCCCTTGGCGATCGGATAAAGCATATTACTACCACCGCGAAAGTGCCGCACCCCTATGAGTTTTACCATGATGAAGCGGGCTTTAATTACAGAATGCCGAATCTGAACGCGGCCCTGGGGTGTGCCCAAATCGAAAAACTGGACACCTTCATTAAAAGCAAGAGAGAGTTGGCCGCAAATTACAAAGCATTTTTCGACAACTCAATCTTCAGGTTCGTCGATGAACCAGCGCACGCAACATCTAATTTTTGGCTAAATGCGGTCCTGTGCCCTGACCAGGAAACACGTGACAAAGTATTGGCTGAAACCAACGGTGATGGGGTAATGACCAGGCCGGTATGGCGACTGATGCACAGGTTACCTATGTATGAAAATGCTTTACGGGGCAGCTTACCCAATGCTGAGTATTTTGAGGCTCACCTGATCAATCTGCCCAGCTCGCCAGTTTCTGTCTGATGTGGGTTAACAAATCATGGATATAAAAAAAGTCACCGTTTTTACCGGTACCCGAGCAGACTACGGGTTGTTGTATTGGCTGATGAAGGACATTCAGAACGACCCCGCCCTGAAGTTACAACTGCTGGTAAGCGGTTCTCACCTGAGTGAAGAGTTTGGCAATACCTATCAACAAATTGAGAAAGACGGATTTTTTATCGATGAAAAGATTGAGATTTTACTTTCATCGAATTCAGCGTCGGCGGTAGCCAAAAGTATTGGCTTGGGTGTACTGGGCTTCACCGATGCATTAGTCAGACTCAAGCCAGATATTATCGTTATTTTGGGGGATCGCTACGAGGCACTTGCCGCCGCACAGACTGCCATGATTCTGGGCATTCCGGTACTCCACCTACACGGTGGGGAAATATCAGAAGGTGCTTATGATGACAATATCAGGCACGCGATAACAAAGCTAAGTTATCTGCACGGTGTCTCAACCGAAGAATACAGACAACGGGTGATTCAGTTGGGGGAAGCGCCGGAGCGGGTCATTAATGTGGGGGCGTTGGGGCTGGATCACTTAACAAAGTCGACTCTGTTATCACCAGAAGAGCTTAGTGCATCGCTGGGCTTCAAGCTTGCCCGGCCTTACGTTGTTGTAACCTATCATCCTGTTACATCTGGCGATGAGGATCCGGAACAAACTTTCAGCGCATTGTTGAATGCTTTGGACGACTATCCTCACTTGCAGGTCATTCTGACCTATCCTAACGCCGATAATGGTGGCAGAAAAATTATTCCATTACTGGAAGCATATGGCGCAAAAGCACCAGAACGTGTGCTCACTATTCCATCACTCGGGCACATAAGATACTTAAGCGCGATAAAGCATTGCTCTGCGGTGATTGGCAATTCGTCAAGTGGCATTATTGAGGTGCCGTCCTTTGATATTCCGACCATCAATATCGGGGTTCGACAAAAAGGACGCCTGGCGGCCAAAAGCGTTTTACATTGTGAAGCGACTCACCGAGCAATCAGTGAGGCGGTGGGGGTTGCTCTTGATAGAGGTTACAAAGCGGCTGACGAGAATATTACCAACCCCTATGGTCAGGGCGATAGTAGTGAAAAAGTCCTGCAAATCATCAAACGTTTTTCCGGGCCACCATTCAAAAAATTTTTCAATCTAAAGGTAGATGACAGTGACATTGATAATTGCTGAAGCTGGCGTAAATCACAATGGTAGTGAAGATTTAGCATTTAAGCTTGTCGACGCCGCCTGTGCAGCAGGCGCTGACGTGGTCAAGTTCCAAACCTTCAAAGCGGCCAAGCTGGTTACAGCCCAGGCCAGACAAGCGGATTATCAGGTGCACAACACCCAGCGTGAGGAATCACAGTTGTCGATGCTGTCGCGCCTGGAGCTTTCTTATGAAAGCCATCACAAACTGATGTCTTACTGCCATCAGTCTGGAATTGAGTTTTTATCAACCGCATTCGATCTGACAAGCCTTCATTTTTTAGTTAACGAGCTTGGATTGTCGCGACTTAAAATTCCTTCTGGCGAGCTGACTAATGCTCCGTTAGTTTTGGAGTACGCCCGCGCCGGTTGCCAGCTTATTCTGTCAACCGGAATGGCATCGGAAGCAGAAATTGAGGCTGCCCTTGGCGTCATTGCCTATGGGCTGACAGCCGATACCACATCTAAACCGTCAAGACAGGCATTTGACGACGCTTATCATTCCATGGCAGGACAAAAAGCACTGAAAAACAGCGTCACCTTGCTGCACTGTACAACGGAGTATCCCGCTCCGTTTGACGAGATAAACTTAAGAGCCATGGATACGCTGAAACGTAAATTCGGGCTTGCTACAGGATATTCTGATCATAGCTCAGGTATATCTGTGCCAATTGCAGCGGTTGCCAGAGGCGCCGTGGTAATAGAAAAGCATTTTACGCTGGATAAAAATATGGACGGGCCGGATCACAAGGCGTCACTGGACCCCACTGAATTATCGCAGATGGTCAAGTCTATTCGTGAAGTAGAGCAGGCTTTGGGCTCTGACCAAAAATCTCCTACACCGTCTGAACTGAAAAACAAAGATATCGCCAGAAAAAGTGTAGTGGCTGCACGTGAGATCCCCAAAGGAGAAGTATTCAGCGCAGCGGATCTGACAACCATGAGGCCTGGTAGCGGCGTTTCTCCTTATCAGTATTGGGAGATGCTGGGGCGACGTGCGTTGCGGCATTATCGGGCGGGGGACCTAATCGTTGAAGAATAATACGGGCCTGCCGATAATATTAATTGGAGGCGGTGGGCATGCCCGGGTTCTGGCAGATATCTTAGTGCAGCAGGATAAGCAAATAGCTGCTGTGGTCTGCCCTGAACCACTGATGAGAAGTCCGCTGTTTGATGGTATCAAACATCTTAGCAGCGATGAGGATGTTAGACGCTATGCGCCTGACGAGGTCTCATTGGTCAATGCTATCGGGATGCTTCCGGGCGCAGACAGCAGAAAGAAAGTTTGTGAGTACTTTCTGGCACACGGGTATACCTTTGAATCGGTCATTGCACCGACTGCAACGGTCTCTGCTTATGCAACAGTAAAACAAGGTGCACAAATAATGTCGGGCGCGATCATTCAGGCTGGTGCGGTTATTGGCGAGCAGACAATCGTTAATACCCAGGCTGTCATAGAGCACGATTGCCAAATTGGTTTACGCAATCATATTGCTCCTGGTTCGACTGTTTGTGGTGAAGTAACAACAGGTAACGACGTTTTCGTCGGCGCGGGAGCTACGATAATTAATGGCATGACCATCGGCTCGAATGCCATTATTGGCGCAGGCACATGTATAACGCGCGCCGTCGAAGATGGGAAAACAGTTCGTCGCTAACTGTAGAACTTATAGTAGACCTTACGACAAGGACCTGAATTATGTCTTATCACTGGCAAAAAACGCTGATTTCTTCTTCAGGCACGATCAAAGAAGCTATTGAGATCATAAACAGCGAGTCTTTAGGTATTGCGTTGGTGGTTAGTGAGGGCAATCGCCTCATGGGCACGATCACTGACGGTGATATCAGAAGAGGTCTTCTGCGGGAAGTATCCATAGGCGACTGCGTCCAAAAGGTGATGAATGCAGCGCCAGTGACAGCACCCTACAATACGTCAAACGACAGATTGTTAGAGCTTATGAAGGGAAAACGCCTGTCGTCGGTGCCGCTTGTCGATGATGAGTATAATGTTGTTGGTCTTAAAACGCTTCATGAAGCAATCCGCAAGAGAAAGTATGACAATCCTGTTTTCATCATGTCTGGTGGGTTCGGAACGCGGTTAAAGCCGCTTACCGATAGTTGCCCGAAGCCAATGCTCAAAATTGGCGATAAGCCAATTCTTGAAATCATCATGCGGCGCTTTATAAAACTGGGCTTTTACAATTTTTATATCTCTACACATTACATGGCCGAAAAAATAACGAACCACTTTGGCGATGGTGAAGAGCTGGGCGTGAATATTACATATGTGCACGAACAGGAGCCATTGGGGACCGGTGGGGCGTTGGGTTTGTTGCCCAAAACAATATCGAATAGTCCGATAATCATGATTAACGGTGATGTATTAACCAATGTAGATTTCAAGGTTCTGATGGATTTTCATCAGGATAATGGCGCCTTCGCCACCATGTGTGTGAAGGAATACAATTATCAGGTGCCTTTTGGCGTGATTGAGAACGAAGGCAACAAGATTGTCGGCATGACAGAAAAACCTGTCCACCACTTTTTTGTGAATGCCGGTATCTATGTGGTTTCTCCGGAAATAATCGATGCCGTTCAAAAAGATACGAAAATAGACATGCCGTCATTGTTAGAGCAGTGTCTGAAGAAAGAAAAAAATATTTTGATGTTTCCTATCCATGAGTACTGGATGGATGTGGGAAGAATGGATGACTTTAATCGTGCCCAGGCCGATATAAAGTATCTGGACCTGGAATAATGTCCATGCATGTTGTAGTGGTTGGTATCGGAAATATTGCTCAGCGTCATCGCGCTAATATTAAAAAGATGTTTTCAGGGGCAACCGTGTACGCCCTGTCTTCAAGCGGACGCACACCCGATACGATACCGGACAACTGTGATGTGTTTTTAAGCTGCTTTGACGCTATCCCTTTTACTGATATTGATGTGGCGATTATCGCTTCGCCAGCCCCGTTTCATAAAACGCACGCGCTTGTTTTTATAGAAAAGAACATACCGACATTGATTGAAAAACCGGTTGCCACCAACGTTCATGATGTTGAAGAAATCATGAGCGCTTCCAGCAAAAATCGCACCCCGGTAGGCGTAGGCTATTGTCTGAGGTTTTTGTCCTCCGCTGGCGTGGTAAAAAAGTTGATCAGCGATAACAGGCTGGGAGAGATCTATAACGTGATTATCGAAACGGGGCAGCATTTGTCGCAATGGAGACCGGGCAAAGATTATACGCAATCGGTAACAGCCCAAAAGGCATTAGGCGGTGGTGCCCTGTTTGAGCTAAGTCACGAATTTGATTATTGCCAGTGGATTTTTGGCGCACTGACCCTCCGGCACGCCATTGTGCGATCCTCCGGTCAATTGAACCTGGACGTAGAAGATCAGGCAGATATTGTGGCAAGTCTGTCTGCTGGCGGGGTGGTTAACATTCATCTGGATCTTCTGCAGCATCAGGTCAGAAGAACCTGCCGGGTTATTGGAAGTGAAGGGACGCTTGAGTGGGATTTAGTTGCCAACAAAGTGGTTGTTTTTGACAAGCAGGGCGAGCGAATAATTTATGCAGACGCGCAATGGGACAAAAACTCGATGTACATTGCGATGCTCAACGACTTTATCTCCAACACTGACAACGAGCACACTGTCGCCACATTGGCAGAATCACTCAGTGTTATCAGGCTGATAAATGATATAAAACAAATTGCCCAACACTAAAATTACATCAAAGAGTCAGCTCAAATGAAAACATTTGCTTTTGTATTTGCCCGGGGCGGTTCTAAGGGACTTCCGGGAAAAAATATCAAACCATTGGCGGGCAAACCTCTGCTGGCCCACGCCATTGAGATGGCTAAAGCGAGCAGTGTGATTGACCGGGTATTTGTGTCAACCGACGACGCGGGCATTGCTGAAGTGGCGCAATACCACGGCGCTATCGTGATTGAACGGCCTGACGCGCTTGCTACCGACACCAGCCCGGAGTGGCTTTGCTGGCGTCACGCAGTAAATTGGGTGAATGAGCATTATGGCGCGTTTGATATTTTTGTCAGCCTTCCCGCTACCAGTCCAATCCGCCGTATCGGGGATGTGGAAGCGTCCATTGAAAAGATAAAAAGTAAGGATGGCGATATTTGTATTTCCATTGCTAAAACGCACCGTAATCCCTTTTTTAATGTCGTGAAATTGCGAGAGGACGGCTTGGTGGAGCTAATGAATACGCCCGATGCGATAATCACCCGCAGACAGGATGCACCGCAGGCTTTCGATATTGTCACGTCGTTCTATACCACCACACCAGATTACATTTTGACACAGTCGGGTTTATTTGAGGGCAGGGTGTCACATGTAGAGATCCCTAAAAGTCATGCGGTGGATATTGATGATATCTATGACTTTAAGCTAGCTGAAATAATGATGAGGGAAACGGGTTGTGAATGCGCTGCTAAAAAATAAAAGTATTCTGGTAACCGGTGCCGCCGGACTGTTGGGAACGCAACTGTGCCAAGCGATCCTGGCGCAGGAAGGAAAGGTCATTGCAGTAGATTTAACGTTCGACAAGAATGACTTTTTTTCTCAGAAAAACCTGGCTGAAAATAAAAACCGGCTTGAAACGGTAAAGACGGACGTGACTCAGTCCCGTGCGGTTGAAGCGTTGTTTGAACAGATTGATAGCATCGATGGTGCCGTAAACTGTAGTTACCCGCGAAATAAGAACTACGGTCAGCACTTCTTCGATGTAACAATGGAAAGTTTCAATGATAATGTGGCGCAGAATCTGGGAAGCGCCTTTTTGTTCATGCAGCAATGCGCGAAATATTTTAAAAAGGGTACGCAGCCATTTTCATTGGTGAATATATCTTCAATTTATGGGGTGGTGGCTCCAAAATTTGAAGTTTATGAGAATACACCAATGACCATGCCAGTTGAGTATGCGGCTATTAAAGCAGCCCTGCAGCATCTGAGCCGCTATGCAGCTGCTTATGTCAATGACAGTAAGTTCAGGGTGAACTGTATCTGCCCGGGGGGTATCTTTGACAATCAGTCGCAAAGCTTCCTGAGCGCCTACAAGCAGCAAACAAATGGTAAGGGAATGCTGGATGTCGACGACGTTACCGGCTCTATCATATTTTTGCTTTCGGACTTGTCATCGTACGTTACCGGGCAAAATATTGTGGTTGATGACGGCTTCTGCTTATAGCCTCAGGTCTGAGATTTCATACTTACGTATTTATAGTGTCTGCAGAATTTTTGCCTCTCAACTATACTGTGTGCAAAAAGCGGAGGCGATATGACAGGCATAGCAGACTCTACGTCCGGTCTGGGCGTTCCGAAACAGGTTCAGGATAATAGTCAGGTTCAGGAAAAAAAGACGGATCTGATGGAAAAACTGGCCAGTGGCAAGCAAATCAATAGTGCTTCAGATGGTGGCGCCGCCCAACAGATTATTGATCGGTTCACCTCACAGATTGAGGGCAATCGACAAGCTCTTAGTAATGTTTATGACGGTATTTCGTTAACTCAGGTTGCTGAAGGTGGCCTGGAGGGCATCAACAACGATGTCTCGCGCATCCGGGAATTAACACTACAGTCGGGTAACGGCATGCTAAACGATGCGGATAAGCGCGCCCTGCAGTCTGAAATTTCCGCTTTGCAGGAAAATATATCCCGTAGTGCTGAGCAGACCACTTTTGCCGGTAAGCCCTTACTCACCGAGCAGAGCGCATTGCGCTTCCAGGCCGGCGCTGATGCCGGTGGGAATATTGATGTACAAACCAATGACGTGGTGAAAGAGATCGCGTCGGTTCTGAATATTGATGTTACCACCAACAGTGTTAATGATGCGCTGGCTGCTACAGATGCCGCGCTGGAAACCGTAGGCGCGTATCGGGCTGAGCTGGGCGCTGCACAAAACCAGCTGGCCAGTTCGGCCAGAAGCCTGACACAGGCAGATGTGAATACCTCTGCGGCACAAAGCCGTATTGCTGATACGGATTATGCACAGGCGTCATCGCAGCAGGCTGCGTTGGACGTACAGAGACAGGCAGTAATGTCGGTTCAGTCGATGGCAACGCAACAGGAAGGACAGGTGTTAGCGCTGTTAAGTTGAAGCAATGTGTCGTATCCTATTAAAAAGCAGGCTCGCCTGCTTTTTTTCTGACCAATTTTACGCGATCAATTGTTGCGCTAAGTTTGATTACCGCTACAATCATGCAGATGCGCTAGATTGTTAATAATAAAATCGCATCTTTTCGGGGATTTAATGAAGGATATTCTGCTCGTTAGTGATAACGGCGATCTTATTCATAAGCTTGAAACCATTGTTTCGTTTATTGGTGAGCCTTGCTCAAGCTGTTCGTTCAAAAGCAGTGCTGAGTATTTGAAGACTCATTCGGTAGATGCGGTTTTGGTTGATTTTTCTGTGTCCACAGCACAGGAATTGATTCTTCAGTTTCCTCACATACCGTTCGTGGCGGTCGTTGCTGAAGACGGCGTGGTCAACCCGGAGCGAAATCTTGTTGGCGCCTGTATCCTGCCAATGACCTACCCGGTGCTCACTCAGGCAATACATCGTTGTCAGGAATATAGCCGTCGTCGCCCCGGTTCAACGAAACCTTCAGGGGTAAAAACCCGGTTATTCCGTTCGCTGGTAGGTCGTAGCGAAGAGATTCAAACGGTGCGACGTCTGGTGGAGCAAGTTGCCCCCACCGATGCCACCGTATTAATTCTGGGTGAATCCGGCACGGGTAAAGAAGTTGTTGCCCGTAATGTGCACTTTTTCTCAGAACGTAAAGATGGGCCGTTTATTCCGGTTAATTGTGGTGCGATTCCCGGTGAGCTGCTGGAAAGTGAATTATTCGGCCACGAAAAGGGCGCTTTCACCGGCGCAATCAGCGCAAGAAAAGGCCGCTTTGAGCTTGCTGAAAACGGTACGCTGTTTCTTGATGAAATTGGCGATATGCCTATGCAAATGCAGGTTAAACTGCTGCGGGTTTTACAGGAGCGTACCTTTGAAAGAGTGGGCGGCAGCACGCCCATCCAGTGTAATGTGCGCATCGTTGCGGCAACACACCGCAATCTTGAAACCATGATTCAGGAAAACAAATTCCGCGAAGATTTGTTTTACCGCCTTAATGTCTTTCCTATCGATAGTCCGGCGCTTCGCGAACGACGCGAAGATATTCCGTTGTTATTACAGGAATTAATAAGCCGCATCAAAGGTGATGGTGTTGAAGGCGTGAAGTTTACCGAGATGGCCATTGCCTCGCTGATGGAGCACTCCTGGGACGGCAACGTCAGGGAGCTGTCAAATCTGGTCGAGCGCCTGAGCATTCTTTATCCCGGTCAGATTGTGGATATTCAGGATCTGCCACCTAAATACCAGTATGGCGAAGTGCAGGCATATCAGCCTGAATACCCCGAAGAATTACTTGAGCGTGATGCATTTAATGCATTATTTGCTGAATCTGCAGCGCAGGAGGACGCGCCACAAGCGCCGTCTGAGCAGAATGACGAACCCGAGTCCCATCGTTCTGATCTACCTGAAGATGGCGTCAACCTTAAAGAGTACTTGTCTGAGCTTGAAATCAACCTGATTATTCAGGCACTGGAACAACAGGATTGGGTTGTCGCGCGTGCGGCAGATAAACTGGGCATGCGCAGAACCACACTGGTTGAGAAGATGCGAAAGTACAATATTCAGCGTGACGAGACCCTCTCGTCAGATAATTGACATCCTGCTTTGCGCTCAAAACCCTTCTAATTCATTGAAAATAAAAGCTTAAATATTGGCCTGAAAACTGCTAGTTACTAGTCATTCGAAGTTACGTCTGCTTTTTGACGAGGTCGGTATGACATATGACAGCGGTCAGTTTTCAATGCAACATGATTCCCACTATGTAAATGACGTGTGCGATGCGCATTTTTCTGCGTCGTCCACCGACGAGCCGTTTACTGATTCTGCAGACGTAACAGCGCTACGCCAGCAGGCTGATCGCTTATCGCACCTGCTTCAGGTTATGCCTGCCGGCGTGATTGTGTTAGACGGTTATGGCATTGTCAGGCAGGCCAACAGCCAGGCCATTGATTTACTGGGCGAGCCGCTCGAAGGCGAGTTGTGGCGAACCATTATTGCCCGTTCCTTCAAGCCCCGTGCTGACGATGGCCACGAGGTGTCACTCATTGATGGTCGTCGTGTGAAGTTATCAATTACGCCGCTTCAAAATGAACCGGGGCAGCTGATTGTATTAACCGATCTGACCGAAACCAGACAGCTGCAAGCGCGGGTCAGTCATATGCAGCGGCTGTCCGCGCTGGGAAAAATGGTCGCCTCGCTGGCTCACCAAATCAGAACACCGTTGTCAGCGGCAATGCTATACGCGGCGAATCTGACACGTTCAGATCTTGGACAAGATGCAACGTCCGGCTTTGCACATAAGCTTACTGCACGGCTGCAGGAGCTGGAAAGTCAGGTTAATGACATGCTGCTGTTTGCCAAATCCGGCGAGGATCAGGTTGTCAGCAATCTGACGCTGACAGATTTAAAAATGGCGATAGCGCCTAACGCTATAACATTAGCCGATCAGGCGCAGCTATCCGTTGTCTTTGAAGGATTCGAACAAGATGCTGTTATGGTCGGTAATCTGACGGCGCTGCAGGGCGCTGTGCTGAATCTTGTCCATAATGCCTGTCAGGTGAGCGAACCGGGTACGCAGGTTTTGGTTAAAGCTACTGTGAATGGCGATAGTCTTTCGCTTGATGTAGCAGACTGTGGCCCGGGCGTTACTGATTCAGTTAAAGATAAAATCTTTGAGCCTTTCTTCACAACAAAAACGCACGGCACAGGACTGGGGCTGGCAGTGGTGAAATCGGTTGTGAACGCACATAAGGGCCAGCTGACAGTGACAAACAACGCCCCGGCTGGCGCTGTATTTACGATGTCTTTTCCCACTCACGCTGCGCAGTCCGCAGCGCCCAGAGCACATTCTGACGGAGAACTTGTATGAGTGAGACCACCATTCTTATTGTAGAAGATGATGCTGGCCTGCGCGAAGCGTTAATCGATACGCTATCGCTGGCTCGATACCGTGTGGTATCTGCACAAAGTGCTGAAGAAGCATTGGTGTGTCTGGGTCAGTATGCTGTCGATTTGGTTGTCAGCGATATTCAGATGGCGAAAATGAGCGGACTGGTACTGCTTAAAAATATCAAGTCGCGCTTTCCGCAAATGCCGGTTTTGCTGATGACAGCCTATGCCACCATCGATGATGCCGTGCAGGCCATGCGTGATGGTGCAACCGATTATCTGTCAAAGCCCTTTGCCCCAGAAGTGCTGTTAAACCTTGTTGAGCGCTATGCACCGGCGCGAAAAATTGAATCGACCACACCGATAGTGGCAGATCCTGCCAGTGTTCAGTTGCTGGAATTGTCGCGTAAAGTGGCGCGCTCTGATGCAACCGTGATGGTACTGGGACCCAGTGGTTCAGGTAAAGAAGTGCTTTCGCGCTATATTCATGATCAGTCCCCCCGTAGTCAGGCGCCGTTTATAGCCATTAACTGTGCAGCGATTCCGGAAAACATGCTTGAAGCGACGCTTTTTGGTTATGAAAAAGGGGCATTTACCGGTGCCGTTCAGGCCTGTCCGGGTAAATTCGAACAGGCGCAGGGCGGTACACTGCTGCTTGATGAAATTACGGAAATGGACCTGGCATTGCAGGCCAAATTACTGCGGGTCTTGCAGGAAAAAGAAGTCGAACGGTTGGGCGGCCGTAAAACCGTGCAGCTGGATGTACGGGTAATTGCCACCAGTAACCGCGACCTGAGAGACGCGGTTGATGCTGGCAGGTTCCGCGAAGATTTGTTTTACCGGTTGAATGTCTTTCCAATCACCTGGCAACCACTGGCAGCCCGCCCCGGGGATATTGTGCCATTGGCTGAGCACCTTATTGCCCGTCATGCCTCAGCGCAGGGAATGAAAAACATCACCCTGAATGCGGCTGCACGAAACAAGCTCACGCAATATGAATGGCCGGGTAATGTGCGCGAACTGGAAAATGTGGTTCAGCGAGCCCTCATCTTGTGTAACGGAGAGGCTATTGACGCCAGCGACCTGATGATTGATATGGCCGCCACACTTGCCAGTCACAGCTATGCTCAGCCTGCCGCCGAAGAGGATCCAAGCCGGCTCGGCTCGGAGCTGCGCCAGCAGGAACACCAGATCATTCTGGATACTTTAGAAGCCTGCAAGGGCAAGCGTAAGGATGTCGCCGAGAAGTTGGGCATCAGTCCGCGGACTCTGCGCTATAAACTCGCGCGCATGCGAGAGGATGGCATTGAGTTACCCGCCTGATTAACGAAGAAGCCCGGCCTGTCTGGTGCTTCTTTCCTCTATATGTTTAGAGTACGCCGCCTGACTGTAAATAAGCCAGGTGGCGCAATCGTTGTAGTCTTATAGTAACAATTTCTGTCTACTGACTCGCCGTTCGGCACTGCGTCTGACGCGCCTTCGCTTCCCTTCATTCCGATGTCTGTCATTTTTTTGGCTTTTTCTTTGTAGTGCACTGTAATCATTAGGTTTTTAAAGTTGGCCTGCTAGTTGCTTTATCTGTCATAAGTAGTGATGTCAGACAGAAATCTGACTACCAGTGATTTAGCGGAGAGTTGCAATGGACATTAAAGGAAACAGCCTGTACCAGGAAATGCAAGCGATGATCGGACAGACGCGCCTGCAGTCGACTGAAATGCCCCAGCCGCAGCAAATTCAGGAAGCCGGTAGTTCGGCCAGTGAATTTTCCACCATGCTTAAAGGCGCGCTGGAAGGGGTCAATGATATGCAGATGCAATCAAAGGATTTACAGCGTGCGTTTGAGATGGGTGACCAATCTGTAAGCCTGGCCGATGTCATGGTCTCCAAAGAGAAAGCCGGTATTGCGTTTGAAGCAACCGTGCAGGTACGCAACAAAGTGCTTGAAGCATACAAGCAAGTTATGAACATGCCGGTGTAGGTGAGGAATTACTCAGATGGCTGAAACAGGAACGAACCTTACTGTCGCTGATTCTGATGCGATGAATGCATCAACAGAGGCTGAAAATAAATCCGGCTTTATGGATACGCTGGGCAGCGCTGACATGATGCGTCAGATGGCGCTGGTCATTGTACTGGTCATCTGTGTGGCAATTGCTGTGTTCATTATGATTTGGGCGCAGGAGCCGGATTATCGCCCATTGGCGAAAATGCCGACCGAAGAGTTGATTGAAACCCTGGATTATCTGGATGCCAATCAAATTGAATATAAGCTGGAAGGCAACACAGTTTATGTTCGTAACGATGAGTTTCAGAATGTTCGGTTGGGAATGACCCGCCAGGGCCTGACACAATCAACCGATGCCGGTGCTGACATTATCATGCAGGATATGGGATTTGGTGTCAGCCAACGGGTTGAATCGGAGCGTCTGAAGCATGCCCGTGAAATGCAGATTGCTTCAACTATCGAGGATATGTCCAGCATTCAAAAAGCACGTGTGCTGCTGGCCATGCCAAAAGAAAATGTGTTTGCCCGTCGTGAGAAAAAAGCCAGCGCAACGGTCGTACTGACGGCGCGCCGGGGTAAAGCGATATCCGGTGAAGAAGTTGATGCCGTGGTGGATATCGTGGCATCAGCGGTACAAATGATGGACCCGGAAAATGTCACGGTAACTGACAGTAATGGTCGTTTGCTGAACTCCGGCTCGCAGGATTCGATGAGCGCCCGCGCCCGAAAAGAATATGAAATCGAACGTCAGCGCGAACAGGAGTATCTGGAAAAAATTGATGCGATACTGATCCCTGTTTTAGGTATCGGCAACTACACCGCGCAGGTTGATGTGTCCATGGACTTTACCGCCATGGAGCAAACCCAGCGTAGCTACAACCCCGATCTACCGGCTGTGCGCAGTGAAATGGTGATTGAGCAAAATACAGTGGGTGGCGCCAACGGTGGTATCCCTGGTGCACTGACAAATCAGCCCCCACTGGCATCTAATATTCCAGAAGATGCGACCGGTCAGGGCGGTAAC
Source organism: Salinimonas profundi (assembly GCF_014750655.1). Classification (GTDB taxonomy): domain Bacteria; phylum Pseudomonadota; class Gammaproteobacteria; order Enterobacterales; family Alteromonadaceae; genus Alteromonas; species Alteromonas profundi_A. Next base: position 411,786 of record NZ_JABBXD010000002.1, on the reverse strand, counting down.
GCCGTGCCGATTCCTGGCAGCAACAGCAAAGAAGAAACCCGGAACTATGAGCTGGACACCACAATCAGTCATACCAAAAAGCAGACGGGTGTCATTCGTCGTCTGAGTGTTTCAGTCGCCGTGGATTACGCACACAGTACTGCCGAAGACGGCAGCGCAACCTCAGCGCCCAGAAAACAGGATGACTTACTGAATATCCGTCGCCTGCTGCAAGGAGGCCTGGGCTTTGATGTGACCCGCGGTGACTCGTTAGAAGTGGTGAGCGTACCCTTTACTCGTATGGACAGTGGAGTTGTAGAGGAACTGCCATTTTGGGAAGATCCGAAGTTCTTACCTATACTGAAGCTGGTTACCGGCGCTCTGGTCATCATTGTACTTATTATTTTTGTAATTCGTCCGATGTTACGTCGTCTGATTAACCCTGACACGGCCAATGATTCTGATGATTATGATGCAGATGAAGGGTTGGATCTGGGTGACGAAACCATCAGTATGCTCAGCTCAGACTTTGATGAGGGGCAGGTAGGATTTGCATCAGATGGTTCATTGATGTTGCCGGATCTGCATAAAGACGAAGATGTATTAAAAGCGGTACGGGCATTGGTTGCCAATGAGCCTGAGCTATCGGCTCAGGTGGTCAAAGGCTGGCTGATGCAGGATGAGTAGTAGGAGCGTCTGACGATGGCTGAAGAACTGGCAACAAATAACGAAGAGTCCGGCTACGACGTCGGCAAGCTTGAAGGCGTTGAAAAGGCGGCCATCCTGCTGCTGAGTCTGTCTGAAGAAGATGCCGCGCAGATCCTCAAGCACCTTGAGCCGAAGCAGGTTCAAAAGCTCGGCGCAGAGATGGCCAAAGTCGATGACATGACACAGGCCAAGATCACCTCTGTGCACAAGCACTTTATTGAAGAGATCCAAAACTACAGTACTATCGGCTTCCAGAGCCAGGACTTTGTGAAGCGGGCACTGACCGCAGCGCTGGGTGAAGATAAAGCGGCCAATCTGATTGATCAGATTCTGCTGGGCAACGGTGCCAAAGGCCTGGATTCTTTGAAATGGATGGACTCCAAACAGGTGGCGTCAATTATCCGTAACGAGCACCCGCAGATTCAGACGATTGTTTTATCGTATCTTGAGCCTGAGCAAAGCGCCGAGATTCTGGCGCAGTTCCCGGAAAAAGTGCGTCTGGACCTGCTGATGCGTATTGCCAACCTTGAAGAAGTTCAGCCTGCTGCCTTGCAGGAACTGAACGAAATCATGGAGAAACAGTTTGCTGGTCAGGCGGGTACGCAGGCAGCCAAGATGGGCGGCCTGAAATCTGCAGCCGATATTATGAACTATCTGGACACCGCTATCGAAGGTCAGCTGATGGATGCTATCCGTGAGCAGGATGAAGAGATGAGTCAGCAGATTCAGGACTTGATGTTTGTCTTTGATAACCTGGTCGATGTGGATGACAAAGGCATTCAGGCTATTCTGCGTGAAGTGCAGCAGGATGCATTGCTGAAAGCAATTAAGGGCGCAGACGACGAGCTTAAAGATAAGATTACCCGCAATATGTCCAAGCGTGCCGCTGAAATGCTTACTGATGATTTGGAGGCCATGGGGCCGGTCCGTGTGTCAGAAGTTGAAACAGCACAAAAAGAAATTCTTTCTGTGGCCAGACGTCTTGCTGATTCAGGTGAAATTATGCTGGGCGGCGGTGGCGGTGAAGAATTCCTGTAACCCTTTTTCGGTAGACTAAACCATGTCTGAATATGATGATAATTTGTCCGCGGCGCAGGCTAAACTCTGGGATTTGCCGTTTGTTGACGATGCAGGCAGGGAAGCAGAGGAGGCAGATAAAACCAACGCACTGAATCGCCGCAGTGACTGGAAATATGAGCCGCCCGAAGAAGAGGAAGAAATAAAACCGCCTACGCTGGAAGAGATTGAAGCCATTCGTCAGGCGGCTCAGGACGAAGGTTACGCTGAAGGTAAACAGGCTGGTTTTGAAGAAGGCAAAGCGCAGGGCTATGAAGAAGGCCTGGAATCTGGCAGGCAAGCCGGCCACGAGGAAGGTTTGCAGCAGGGGCTGGATGAAGCAAAGTCACACATAGACGCGCAAAGCGAAATCTGGCAGGCACTGACCGATAACCTGCACGCGCCATTGAATCAGGTCACGGAAGCCTCGCGGCAGCAACTTGTACAGTTGGCCGTAGCACTGGCAAAGACTGTTATTCGTCATGAAGTCACCACTAACGAGCAGGTTATACTACAGGCGCTGGCAGAAGGCATGAAAGCACTGCCGGTTAACGAAAACACGTATCAGATTCATATGCATCCTGAGGATGTTGCGCTTATCACTGAGCATTTCGGTGCACAAAAAGTAGCGGATAAAGGCTGGCAGTTGATCGAATCACCCACGATGTCCCGCGGCGGGTGCGATATTGTCACCGCCACCAATGCCGTTGATAATTCTGTTGAGCGCAGAACCCGCGAAGTCCTCGACCGTTTTTTACTGGAGCAGGGCCTGCACCGTGACTGATCCCTTTAAGGACTATTTCAGCGACCTCAAAGACCAGATTCCGCAGCCACCCATCGTGGCGGCAGGAAAACTGGTACGCGGGATCGGCCTGACATTAGAGGCCGTAGGCTGTCAGTTGCCCGTGGGGAGTCAGTGCAAAGTGCAAACCGTTGAGGGTGAAATTGAAGCCGAGGTTGTCGGCTTTGGTGATGATATTACCTATCTGATGCCCACCGAGGCCGTACGCGGTATTGTTCCCGGTTCCCGGGTTATTCCGCTGGACAGAGAAAGCGGTTTGGCGGTAGGTATGGGATTACTGGGGCGGGTCGTTGATGGCAACGGCCAGCCACTCGATGGCTTAGGCGCGGTAAAAACCGATACCCGGATGCCTACTACACGGGCGGCCATGAACCCATTGCTGCGAAAGCCTATCAGTGAGCCGATGGATGTCGGCGTGCGCTCGATAAATGCATTAAATACCGTTGGTGTCGGACAGCGAATGGGCTTATTTGCCGGCAGTGGTGTGGGTAAAAGCGTTCTGCTGGGCATGATGACCCGTGGCAGCGAGGCAGATATTGTCGTGGTCGGCCTGGTCGGCGAACGGGGGCGCGAGGTCAAAGAATTCATTCATGAAATACTCACCGAAGAAGAGCGTCAGCGGGCAGTTATCGTCGCCGCACCGGCAGACACCTCGCCATTAATGCGCTTAAAGGCATGTGAGACTGCAGTAACTATCGCCGAATATTTTCGTGACCAGGGTAAAAATGTGCTTTTGCTCATTGATTCATTAACCCGGTATGCCATGGCGCAGCGTGAAATTGCTCTTGCTGTGGGTGAACCTCCGGCGACAAAGGGCTATCCGCCTTCCGTATTTGCCCGGTTGCCAGCGCTGGTAGAAAGAGCCGGTAATGGTTCGGAAAATCAGGGCTCAATTACGGCCTTTTATACTGTGCTGACAGAAGGCGATGATTTGCAGGATCCTATCGCGGATGCAGCCCGCGCAATTCTTGACGGTCACGTGGTCTTGTCACGCAAACTGGCAGACAGCGGTCATTATCCGGCCATAGATATTGAAGCTTCTATCAGCCGGGTTATGCCAATGGTCGTTAGTGAAGAACATCAGTTGCAGGCGCGCCGTATCCGTCAGGTGTATTCAACATACAAACAGAATCAGGATTTGATTGCTATAGGCGCTTACGCCCGCGGCTCTGATCCGCGCATCGATCTTGCGATCCGCGCAGAACCTGCCATTAACGCATTTTTGCAACAGGGAATGAAACAGACCCTGACCTTTGATGAATGCCACGAAGCGATGCAGGCGCTGGCTGGCGGACTGGGTAACGGGTAATGTATGGGACAGCTTGATACCGTCATTCGCGTGGAGCGCGACCGTGAAGAAAAAGCGGCGCAGGCTTATCAGATGGCACAGCATAGTTTGAATGAACAACGCCAGAAGTTAAGCAGCTTACAGCAGTATCGGCTGGATTATTTGCGTAATTTGCAGCAGAACGGTCAGCATGGTGGGTTAGATGCCCGCGATTATCATCAACATCTGCAATTTGTGGCCAAGCTTGATAAAGCCTGCGAGCAGCAAAACCAGATAATATCCCGAGCTTCATTAGTGGTGGATCAGCGGCGTCAGCATTATCTTCAACAACAAAAACGTCGAAAAGCCGTCGATTTCCTGATTGATAAAAAACAGCATGAGGCGGCAGTGGCGGCAGGCCGACGCGAGCAGGACCAGTTAGATGAGTTTGCCGCCCAGCGCTTTTTACGCGCAAAAACAAGATATTAACCGCTCTTCCAGACATTTTTCAGATCAGCATACAATATTGGAACACGACTTGCTGTATTCATTACAGTGACGGTTTTCCGCTTATCCAGATAAGGCTTTAAACCTGGTTTTAACAGGCCTGCGCGGGAATTTTGAATAAGGAACCTAAGGTTATGATGCAAGACATTGCCACGAAGCGTCAGGACGTTGCCGCTTTGCCGATAAATCTTGACGGTGATGTTGATCTGAAGCCTGAATCGACCAATGGTGCGGCCTTTTCGCAGGCGTTTCGGCAAAGTAGTCAGTCTGCCGGTGCTGATAAAGCGTCTGAACGAAATATGCCATCGACAGAGTCTTCTGGCGTCTCTGCTAAAAAGACAGACGCCCGCCAGAAAACCACTGATAAATCGACGGGTTCTGATAACGCAATCCAGGCCAAAGACAAGCAATCGCAGAGCGGCGAAAACAATGTCACTTCGGGTGATGCCGCCCCAGCGGTAAAAGATAAAGAAAAAGCCGGAACAGTTGGAGCGAAGGATAGTAAGTCAGATACGGTGGAAGGCGAACTGAGCGAGACGATTATTGCTCATGAAGGCACGCCAGAGGATATCGACTGGCTGGCTTATGTCGATCAAATTCGCAGCATATCAGACGCAGATAAAAACAAAGCGGTGGAAGCGGAAGCCGCAATTACCGGGCAGACGCTATCGGCAGATCCTGAGTTGCAAAATCCAGCGATGGTTGATGAAGCAACAAAAATCGCTCACTTGCTGAATCTGCAAGGCGACAGCACCGGACGTGAGCAGGATAAGATCCCCGCCATTCCTGATTTGATTGCCAGATTGGGTCATGAGATTGCGGCTCAGCAAAAAAATACGAATACAGATGCCGGTTCAACAGTAAGTGATGCATCTGCTACCCTTAAGGAATTAGCCGCGGCCATTGTCAGCGGTTTGCAAAATGAAGGTGCAGAGCAACAATTGGGAGAGGATGGCCAATCGCTTGAAGCGCTGGTGGCTAAGCTTAAAGGCTCATCGCAGTCCGATGCAGCACAACAAGATGCTGCTTTATTGTTATCGGTGATTCAGGGCCAGATTGCTGGTAAACAGACTGCCGCAGATGAGGTGACGCAAGCAGGCGCTGCTGAGTCAGTCCAGGCGATCAGTCCGAAGATGTTATCGCTGATGGAAAATATCGTCAGTCTTACTGATAAGCAGTCAGAGGATCTTGCGCAGAATATTACGGCCCGCGTAGCGGATCTGGTCCCATCAGTATCTGACAGTGCGAAAAAGCAGATCACCGATGCAATTGTGGCTGGCTTATCTGAGATGAAAACGCAGATTCAGCAGGGTCATGAGCCGGGTATCAGTTTAAAGGCGATGGTTACTGAAGCGCTGCAGCAGTCTGAGGTGAATGTGACTCCCGCTTTGAGTCAGAATATTGACCAGCAGCTAAGCCAGATCAATACGCTGCTCAATGCTGCCAGTACAACAAGTCTGGCTGCTCAACAAGCCGCGCAACTGGCTGCGCCTGACATGGCAATAACAGAAAATACACAGGTGAGAGCAGAATCCGGTACAGCTACCCGACAGGCAGAAGGCCTGTCACAGCCGGTAAATATTCATCAGCCAGATGGCCAGAAACAGCTGACTGAGAAAATACGCTGGATGGTGAACAGCCGCAATATGATGGCTGAGATCCGGTTAGATCCACCTGAAATGGGCAGCATGCAGGTACGGGTAAACGTTCAGGGTGATGCAGCATCAGTCAGTTTTATTGTGCAATCGCCTCAAGCGCGTGAAGCCCTGGCTCAGGCAGAGCCCCGGCTAAAGGATATGCTCGCACAGCAAGGTATTGAGCTTGGTGAGTCATCGGTTCAGCAGCAAAGTCAGGGGCAGTCTGATACACAGTCAGATGGTCGCGGTGGCTTCGGCGGACAGACTGCCGGTCACGGCGATGCTGATGATGGTACACAGGTGATTGAGCAGCCGCTTACCCGGCAAGCCCAGGGGGGTATAGATGATTATGCTTAATCCGTCTTTCGCATTATTGCGCTTTTATGCTGAGCATTGATAATAGCGGCTGATTAAACGAGACAAGCCTGAAGCAGTAGAGACAGAAAATGGCCGAAGAAGAATTACAGATCGAAGAAACGAGCAAAAAAAGCAAGCTCCCGCTTATTGTCATTATTATCGTGGCAGTCCTGGGGGCGGGCGGTGCAGCCTGGTACTTTTTGTTTTCCGGCAGCGATGAGCCTGTTGCCGAGGAAGCCCCGGCTCAGGCAACCCAGGCCGGTAGCGGTCAGTCTGGCAGTGCAACTACGGGTAATGCAAAAGTTGGTACAGCACTGTATGTAGCAATGCCGCGCCCGTTTACGTTTAATGTACCCGGCTCTGGACGCGATCGACTTGTGCAGATAAAGGTGCAGTTGATGGTGCGTGGCAGTGACAACGAAGAAACCGCCAAAATGCATATTCCGCTTATCGAAGGAACGCTGCTACAGGTTTTCAGCGGCAGTAACGCCGATGAGCTGATAACCGAAGCCGGAAAAGTAGCACTGCGCGAAAGTGCTGTCAGTGAAGTGCAAAAAGTAATGAATGAAACGGTTGGAGCCAATGTGGTTGAACAGGTTCTGTTCACTGGCTTCGTCATGCAATAAATCAGGAAAAGACTGTGAGTGATTTATTATCTCAGGATGAAATCGATGCCCTGTTACATGGTGTCGATGATGTAGAAGAAGATGAGGCCAGCGAATCGCCCTCTGATTCTTCAGCGCTCGAGTATGACTTCTCCTCACAGGATCGTATTGTCCGTGGGCGAATGCCAACGCTTGAGATTGTAAACGAGCGTTTCGCCCGGCATCTTCGCGTGAGCCTGTTTAATATGATGCGCCGCTCTGCTGAGGTGTCGATTAACGGCATTCAGATGATCAAGTTTGGCGAGTACATACATACCCTGTTTGTACCAACCAGTCTGAACATGGTGCGCTTTCGCCCGTTAAAAGGCACCGGCTTAATTACCATGGAAGCACGCCTGGTGTTTATTCTGGTGGATAACTTCTTTGGTGGGGACGGACGCTATCACGCCAAGATTGAAGGTCGGGAGTTTACGCCGACTGAGCGCCGGATCATCCAGATGCTGCTCAAAATTATCTTTGAGGATTATAAAGAAGCCTGGGCCCCGGTCATGGATGTATCGTTTGAGTATCTGGATTCGGAAGTGAATCCGGCGATGGCAAATATCGTAAGCCCCACGGAAGTGGTGGTTATCAGTTCTTTTCATATTGAACTTGATGGCGGCGGCGGCGATTTTCATGTGTCGTTACCATATTCGATGCTTGAGCCCATCCGCGAGCTGCTGGATGCCGGTGTACAAAGTGACAAAGAAGATACGGATCTGCGCTGGAGCAAAGCGCTTCGTGATGAAATCATGGATGTGGATGTAGAACTGTCTACCCACATGCTGGATGTTGAGGTGTCCCTCAAACAGGTCATGGAGTTTAAAGCCGGCGACATCATTCCGGTGGAAATGCCTGAACATATCACTGTTATGATTGAGGATTTACCCACGTTCAGAGCAAAACTGGGGCGTTCCAGAGATAATCTGGCTTTGAAAATTACCGATAAAATTCCTAGACCGACATCGGTTAAATCAGAGCTGCAACTATTAACCCGCGGTGGCCGCATTATTGATAATGACGCGGAACTGCAAGTACTTGAAGAAGACCTGTAACCCAGGCCTTAGCAACCAGAGGCATTGTTATGAGTGAACAAGACGGCATGGACGACTGGGCTGCCGCAATGGCGGAACAGGCTGAATCGGAAGAAAATCAGGGCGCACAAGAGGATGTTCAGCCAGCTGAGCTGGATGAATTTACCGAAGACGCACCCATAAGCTCCGAGGAAAAACGCAAGCTGGATACGATTCTTGATATTCCGGTCACCATTTCCATGGAAGTGGGCAGAAGTCAGATAAGCATCCGGAATTTGCTGCAACTGAATCAGGGCTCAGTGGTGGAGCTGGATCGGGTTGCCGGGGAGCCATTAGATGTTTTAGTAAATGGCACGTTGATTGCTCATGGTGAGGTAGTAGTAGTTAATGACAAATTTGGTATCCGACTCACCGATGTTATCAGTCAAATCGAGAGAATCAAAAAGCTTCGCTAAATCATCAATTTTATCAGGGGGTTGCGCACTGCTTCCCCTGGTGTTGCCCTTTGATGTGATGGCGCAGAGCACGCAGTCCATCACTAATCCCACCTCTGTACTGTCAATTTTTCTATCACTTCTGCTGGTTGTCGCGATTATTTTTGCGCTCGCCTATGTGATGCGACGGTTTAATGTCACCCACGGTGGTGGTGGCCAGCTGAAAGTGGTCGCCAGCATGGTAGCCGGTGCCAAAGAACGCATAATGGTTATTGAAGTGGGTGATGAGCAGCATATGATTGGCGTGACCAGTCATAATATTTCCCACCTGTGTAAACTGGAAAATAAAATTGCTCCGAATCAGCACGCGATAACCACCGGTAGTCAGTTTAAAGATAAGCTGGTTAAAGCCATGGCGGGCAAAATGAATCCATCGGTGAAGGGAGACGACAACGATGCGAAATAAATCGCTTTTAACCTGTTTGGGTGTACTGCTGGTAAGCTTGTTGGCGATGCCTGCGTTTGCGCAGCAGGGCATTTCGGCCGTGACGGTATCCACCAACCCCGACGGTACTCAGGATTATTCCATGACGCTACAGGCGCTGTTCATCATGACAGCCTTAAGCCTGATACCCGCGTTTATCATGATGATGACCTCCTTTACCCGCATCATCGTTGTGCTGTCTATCCTGCGCCAGGCGATTGGTTTACAGCAGTCACCGTCTAATCAGATTCTTATCGGCGTCAGTCTGTTTTTGTCGTTATTTATTATGGCGCCAGTCTTTGATGAGATAAACGAAAAGGCATTACAGCCATATCTGGATGAACAGATGACAAGCAAGGAGGCCTTTGAGGAGGCAAAAGCGCCGATGCGCGCCTTCATGTTATCGCAGACGCGGGTCAAAGATTTGGAAACCTTTGTGCGCATTGCCGGCGACGAGGATAAATATCAGGAGCCTTCAGAGGTGCCGTTGACAATTTTAATCCCGTCATTTGTGACCAGTGAGCTTAAAACCGCGTTTCAGATAGGTTTTATGCTGTTTATCCCGTTTCTAATCATTGATTTGGTGGTGGCATCTATACTCATGGCAATGGGTATGATGATGTTGTCACCGATGATCGTGTCATTGCCCTTCAAGTTGATGCTCTTTGTGCTGGTGGATGGCTGGAATCTTATTTTCGGTACCCTGGCTACCAGCTTTGGAATGGGCGTGTAGGAGGCATTATGTCACCCGAAGTATTTGTAGAGATACTGCGTGAAGCCATGTTCATGGTTATTTTGCTGGTGTCTGCCGTCATTGTCCCCAGTCTGATTGTGGGATTGATTGTTGCCGTTTTTCAGGCAGCGACTTCTATCAACGAACAAACCATGAGTTTCTTACCACGTTTGATTGTGACCTTACTGGCATTGAGTTGGGGCGGAAACTGGCTGGTTAAAAAGCTGATGGATTTCTTCTATAACATGGTTGAGCAAATTCCGCAGGTTGTTGGCTGATAATGCAGTACGAGCTAGACGTTGTTTTCCAGTTTCTGGCTGATTCGACCTTGCCGTTTATGCGCATTAGCGGCATGTTTGCAGCGATGATTGGTCTGAGCGCCAAAACGCTACCACCGCCGGTCAGGGCGCTACTTGCTGTTTTTCTGACGCTGGTGATTATGCCGGTTGTCGATCCGGTCCCGGTAGATAACCTGGTCGGACTGGGCACGTTTATGGAGATTATCCGCCAATTGCTGATCGGCATCGCCATGGGTTTTGTGTCTATGATGGTGTTGAACACCTTTGTGTTGGCAGGCCAGATCGTTGCCATGCAAACCGGTTTGGGGTTTGCCTCGATTGTTGATCCGGTAAATGGGATTAACGTGCCTGCGGTGGGTCAGTTTTATCTGATTCTGGCAACATTGCTGTTCTGGGCAATGGACGGCCATTTATCTATGATCCAGATGGTGGTGGCCAGCTTCGATGCGTTTCCGATTGGTGGTGCCTGGTTTACCGGCGAGCAATTGCGTGAAGTTGCTCACTGGGGAGCATGGATGTTTATTTCTGCCGTCACCTTGTCATTGGCGCCTATTGTTTCTCTGCTGATTGTTAACCTGGCGTTCGGTGTAATGACCAAGGCGGCACCGCAGTTAAACATTTTCAGTATTGGTTTTTCCATTGCGCAAATCACCGGGCTGTTGGTTATCTGGATTACACTGGATAACTTTATCGCCCATTTTTCCGCGCAATGGGGCAGGGCAGAACAGTTCATCTGTGAACTGGTTCGGATTTGTCCGGGTTAAGGAGGGGAACTCGTGTCTGACGCTCATGATAAAACAGAAGAACCCACACAGAAAAAGCTCGACGATGCCCGAAAAAAGGGGCAGCTTGCCCGATCCAAGGAGTTATCAACGGCGCTGGTGCTTATCATCAGTGCCTTCATGTTTTTGCTTATTGGCAGCGTTGTCGCCGAAGATATTTTTGTAATGACCAAGCGCATGTTCACTCTGTCGCGCGATGAAACCTACGATATCTCACATATGTTTTCGGCAAGCGGCGAAGCCTTGATGTCTGTTGCCTGGCCTGTCTTGCTATATATGATTGTCTCTATGCTGGCCGGCATCTACGGCAGTATCGCACTAGGCGGATTTAACTTTAGCTGGGAATCAGCGGCCCCGAAAGCCAATAAGATCAATCCCATTAACGGCTTTAAACGCATGTTTGGCCCTAACGCAATGGTGGAGCTACTGAAAGCCATTGCGAAATTCTTTGTTATTGGTGCCATTGCTATTGGCGCGTTGTTTTACTTTAAAAACGAGGCGCTGCATCTTGATCGGGAGATGTATCCCCTTAACCTGTTTCATGCCATGAGTATGCTGGAATGGGCATTTTTGTTTCTTACTCTGGGTATGATCCCTATTGCCCTGATTGATGTGCCCTATCAGATGCACAAACACAATAAAGAGCTGAAAATGACCAAACAGGAAGTCAAGGACGAGCATAAGAATGCCGAAGGTGACCCACAGGTTAAAGGCCGCATCCGTCGGTTACAGTTCCAGGCTGCCGCCAACCGAATGATGCAGGATGTCCCGGATGCTGATGTGGTTGTCACCAACCCGACCCATTATTCGGTAGCCATTAAATACGAGGAAGATGGCAATCGTGCGCCGGTGGTCGTGGCCAAGGGGCAGGATGAACTGGCTATGCATATTCGTAAAATTGCCACGGCGCATGATGTTCCGCTGATCCCTTCGCCTATGCTGACGCGGGCTATCTTCTATTCTACGGAAGTGAACGAAGAGGTACCGAATAAGTTATTCATGGCCGTGGCGCAGGTACTGGCGTATGTCTATCAGCTGCGCGCTTACAAAGCGGGTAAAGGTCAGCGTCCTAAGCCACTGAAAAAAGATCTGCCCATTCCTGAAGAGCTACGCCGCTGATTATCGTGCGTGTAAAATCTTGCATGTATCTGATTTTTAGTGCGTTTAGCTTTCCGCTTTTCACTGTCAAAAAACGACCTCTAAATATGGCACGGTAGTTGAACTATCTCTGCTATCGCATTCTTTTAGCGTCAAAATTCTGATAGTGAGAGATTCCACGCAATGCAGTTAGCAGCTTATCTACAGCGGTTCGATAAAAATCAGTTGCAAAAATTCACCAGCGGTTTGGGTGCGCCCATCGTACTGTTGGCGATTATGGGCATGGTTATTCTGCCAATGCCGCCATTTTTGCTGGATGTGCTGTTCAGTTTTAACATCGCATTGTCACTGGTCATCATTCTGGTGGCGGTCTTCACCCAACGTCCTATCGATTTTGGTATCTTTCCGCTTGTTCTGCTGATTGCCACCGTACTGAGGCTGGCACTTAACGTCGCCTCCACACGGGTGGTCCTGCTGTATGGCCATGAGGGCGGTGATGCCGCCGGAAAGGTGATTGAAGCATTTGGCGCCGTGGTGATTGGCGGTAACTATGCAGTCGGTGTGGTGGTGTTTGCCATCTTACTGATCATTAATTTTAAAGTAGTGACGGCCGGTGCGGGGCGTATTTCTGAAGTTAATGCCCGTTTTACCTTAGATGCCATGCCCGGTAAGCAGATGGCCATCGATGCTGATCTGAATGCTGGTTATATTGACCAGGATCAGGCCCGTCATCGCCGCGAAGAAATCACCGCTGAAGCGGATTTCTACGGGTCGATGGATGGTGCGTCAAAGTTTGTCAAAGGTGACGCGGTAGCCGGTCTGTTTATCATGCTTATCAACATTGTCGGCGGTCTGTTCATCGGCATGATTCAGCATGATCTGACCTTTGGTAACGCCGTTGAGGTCTATACCATTTTAACCATCGGTGATGGTCTGGTAGCGCAAATTCCGTCGCTGCTGTTATCAGTTGCTACCGCCATTATTGTGACCCGGGAAAACGAAACCCAGGAGATGGGTAAGGAAATCCGTAGTCAGTTAGGCAATCAACAGGCGCTGTATATTGCCTCTGCGGTCTTGTTTGTCATGGGTATCATTCCCGGCATGCCACACATTGCGTTTTTAGGCTTTTCTGCCATTGCCGGTGGGTATGCTTACTGGCAAACCAAGCAGGCTAAGAAGGCTGAGCTGGAACCTGCGGCAACGTCGCTGGCCACTGATGAACCGGTTGAAGCACCTGAAGCCAAAGAGCTTGGCTGGGACGATGTCCAGCAGGTTGACACAATTGGTCTGGAAGTCGGCTATCGTTTAATCCCGCTGGTTGATAAGTCCCAGGGCGGCGAGCTGCTAACCCGTATCAAAGGGGTGCGTAAAAAGCTGTCACAGGAACTGGGCTTTCTCATTCCGCCGGTGCATATTCGCGATAACCTGGATTTGGATCCCAATGCTTATACTATCGCCATGCTGGGCGTCACCATTGGTGATGCACAAATCAGTCATGATGAAGAACTGGCAATTAATCCGGGGCAGGTTTTCGGAAACCTGGATGGCCGGCCTACCCAGGATCCTGCGTTTGGCCTGGATGCGGTGTGGATTAAGCCCAGCCAGCGCGAGCACGCTCAGACGCTTGGTTACACCGTGGTAGATGCTGCGACGGTGGTGGCCACGCATTTATCGCAGCTACTGACCAATAATGCCTATCAGTTACTGGGTCATGAAGAAGTGCAGCAGTTACTGGATATGCTGGCTAAATCAAATCCCAAGCTGGTGGAAGGGCTGGTACCGGATATTTTGCCCCTTAGTACGGTGGTTAAAGTACTGCAGACGCTTCTTTTTGAAGGTGTGCCCATTCGGGATATGCGAACCATCGTGCAAACGTTGAGTGAGTACGGTACCAAGAGCCAGGATCCTGACGTGCTGGTCTCTGCCGTGCGCATTTCACTTAAACGACTTATCGCGCAGGAGATTTGTCAGGGTACTCCGGAGATCCCCGTCATAACTCTGGCGCCAGAGTTGGAACAGATGTTGCACCAGTCCTTACAAGCAGGCGGAGAAGATGGCGCAGGTATTGAACCCGGGCTGGCAGACAGGCTACAGAAATCGTTACAACAAGCCAGTCAGCAACAGGAATTAGCCGGTGAACCAGCGGTATTGCTGACATCAGGTATGCTAAGACCGGTACTTTCCCGCTTCTTTAAATATTCTGTCAATGGCCTGAACGTCCTGTCTTATCAGGAAGTGCCGGATGACAAACAAATACGAATTGTCAGTTCAGTGGGTCAATAATCTGACGCACGGGTTGTAAAGAGGTTGCAATGAAAATCAGACGTTTTTTTGGCAAAGACATGCGCGAAGCGATGAATGCAGTGAAAGCTGAACTGGGCAGTGATGCGGTGATCATGTCAAACCGCAAGGTTGCTGATGGTATCGAGCTGGTTGCAGCCTATGACAAAGAGCCGGAAGTGAATCTGCAGGCGAAGCGTCCGGCAGCTCAACAAAAACAAGCAGCAGGTAAAGCCGTGCCCAGCCTGAGCGAAATCATCGGTGATGATGGTCCTGACAGCTTGCGCGCATTGCTTGAAAAGCAAGTTGAAAAAGCGCAGCGTCAGGCACCGGCGCATCCGGTGTCAGAATCTATCAATGCCGCAGCACAAGCTCCCGAACGGCCAGCACCCAGTGCACGCACAGAGCAGCCTGCCTCACGCGGTCAGAATATTAATTATTTCGAAGATGACCATGAACTGGATTTAGAACGTCCGGTAGCACACAGCGATACTACGACCCAGTTTACCGGTCAGTCAGCGACAGACACGACGTCCGGCCAAAGCGATCTTGACGCGATTAAGGAAGAGCTGGCGTCGCTGCGAAATGTACTGCAGTTTCAGGTTGCCGGTCTGATGAATGACAAACAGCAACGTCAAAGTCCCACCCACAGCTACCTGACCCGCTGTCTGGAAGGTATGGGCCTGAGCTACTCTCTGGCAGAGCAGCTGGTCAACTATACGCCTAAAGAATATAACGAACGTGAGGCCTGGGTGTATTTACTCAACCTTTTGGCTAATCGTCTTCATGTATCGGGTAATGATATTCTGCAACAAACCGGTGTGGTTGCGCTGGTCGGTCCTACCGGTACAGGTAAAACCACTACCGTGGCGAAACTGGCAGCACGCTACGCGCAAAAATACGGCGCTGATGAAGTGGCAATGATTACCATTGATACGTACCGGATTGCAGCCTACGAGCAGCTAGCCACCTACGGCAAAATAATCGGTTGTACTGTGCGAAAAGCTCAGTCCAGTGAAGAGTTGGCAGAGCTGTTGTTTCAGCTACGCCATAAGCGTATGGTGCTTATTGATACCGCCGGATTCAGTCAGCGCGATAGTCGTTTGATTAAACAGCTATCGAAATTTGATAATGGTCAGATGCAACCGGTCAGAAAGTACCTGGTTGCACAGGCGAATACGCAATACCCGGCGTTACAACGTATAATCAACGCGTTTGACGGCGTGAAACTGGATGGCTGTATTTTCACAAAGCTGGACGAATGTTACAGCCTGGGAGAGGTGCTCAGCGTGGCGATCGAACATGCGCTACCGGTCAGTTATGTGACCGATGGCCAGCAAGTCCCTGAAGATATTAAAGTAGCGGATGCAAAATCTCTGGTATCGGCCGCTGCAAAGCTTTATAAAAAGTACGGTTTGAATCATACTAACGGCAATCACCTTGGAAATGCAGCACGGGCAGTATGATTGAAGATCAAGCGAGTAGCTTACGAAAGATGAATCAGTCACGATTAATCAAAGTTATCGCCGTTACCGGCGGTAAAGGCGGGGTGGGTAAAACCAATATAACCCTGAACACTGCCATCTCTATGGCTAAGCAAGGCAAGCGCGTAATGGTGCTTGATGCTGACCTGGGACTGGCGAATGTGGATGTTATGCTCGGCTTGCGTGTAGAGAAAAATCTGGCGCACGTGTTATCGGGTGAATGCACTCTGGATGAGGTATTAGTCACCGGTCCGCACGGTATCAAAATCGCGCCGGCAACGTCTGGCACGCAGTCGATGACAGAGCTGACGCCCACCGAGCATGCCGGACTTATCCGAGCATTCAGTGAGTTGCGTTCGCAAATTGATGTTCTGATTGTTGACACCGCAGCCGGTATTTCTGACATGGTGCTGAGTTTCTCCAAAGCATCGCAGGATATCATGGTGGTGGTCTGTGATGAGCCTACCTCACTGACCGATGCTTATGCGCTGATAAAGATTCTGAACCGCGAGCATGGTGTGTTCCGGTTTAAAATTGTGGCTAATATGGTCAGAGACGCCAGAGAAGGGCAGGAACTTTTCAGTAAGTTGTCTAAAGTTACTGGTCGTTTTTTGGATGTTGCACTAGAGTTAGTCGCAACCATTCCATTTGATGAAAATATTCGTCGCGCAGTACGAAAACAAACTGCAATTGTGGATGCATTTCCAGGATCGCCGGCTGCGATTGCCATCTCTCGACTGGCAAGCAATGCAGCTAACTGGCCGGTGCCCAATCAACCGGGCGGACACCTGGAATTTTTCATTGAACAGTTAATCTCACAAAAAGCTACGGGAACGCCACGTTGAATAGCAAAGCGGCTGCTTACTCACAGCAAATCGATAAATCCCAGCTTGTCGAAAGGCATGCGTCATTGGTCAAACGAATTGCCCATCACCTGATGGCACGATTGCCAGCCAGCGTGCTGGTAGACGATTTGATTCAGGCCGGGATGATTGGTTTGCTGGAAGCCGCAAGAAATTTTGACGGTTCCAAAGGCGCCAGCTTTGAAACCTTCGCAGGTATTCGCATTCGCGGCGCCATGCTTGATGAGATCCGTAAGGGCGACTGGACACCGCGTTCTGTGCATAAAAATGGCAGGGCCATCACCGATGCCATTAACGAGGTTGAGCGTGAGACCGGTCGTGATGCCAGAGACACTGAAATTGCAGCGAAACTGAATGTCGATATTGATACCTATCATCAGATGCTCAATGAAGTAAATGCAGGCAAACTGGTAGGTATCGAAGATTTAGGGGTGTCCGAAGACGTTATTACGGCGCCAACCAATCAGGGCAATGATTTGCCCTTGGAAGATTTAATGCAGGGGGCGTTTCAAAAGGCCCTTGCACAGGCAATCACCACATTGCCTGAGCGTGAAGCAATTGTGTTGTCATTATACTATGATGAAGAGTTGAATTTGCGCGAAATTGGTGACGTGCTCGATGTCAGTGAATCCAGGGTCAGCCAGATTCACAGTCAGGCCATGTTAAAATTAAAAGCTAAAATGCAATCGTGGCGTGCCGATAACTAAGCACAATGAATAACGATTAATAATAATTTACTAGTCCCCAGTGGAGGCCATTTTGGACAAAAATATGAAAATTCTTGTGGTAGATGATTTCTCTACTATGAGACGAATCATAAAGAATTTGCTTAAGGACTTGGGGTTTTCCAATATTCAGGAAGCCGATGACGGAAGCACGGCACTGCCGATGTTACAACAGGGCGACTTCGATTTTGTCGTGACTGACTGGAACATGCCCGGTATGCAGGGAATTGACTTATTGCGGAATATCCGCGCCGACGAAAAGTTAAAGCACTTACCTGTATTAATGGTAACGGCTGAAGCGAAAAAAGAACAGATTGTTGCAGCAGCGCAAGCCGGCGTAAACGGCTATGTTGTGAAGCCCTTTACGGCAGCAACACTCAAAGAAAAGCTCGATAAAATTTTCGAACGTTTAGGTTGATCCAGGCGATCCCAGGTTTTAAGAGGAAAACTGGATGACAACAAATGTCAATGTTCCTATTTCATTAGAAGAGGCACGTCAGCTTGTAACGTATCTTGAGCAGGGTGATAACGACTCGGCACACGCGTTACTTGAAGCGGTTTCAATGAAAGAGTCGATCGAGTTATTTGCTGAAGTTGGCAAACTCACCCGCCAGTTACACGATGCACTTAATAATTTTCAGTTAGACGAACGCATAGTTGGTCTGGCCAACGATGATATCCCTGACGCCCAAACGCGTCTGACCTATGTTATCGAGGAGACTGAAAAAGCCGCAAACACCACCATGGATGCTGTTGAGGCAAGTATGCCTATTGCAGAATCACTATCTCAGCGCATTGATACCATCATGCCTGAATGGAAAAAGCTCATGACCCGACAGATTGAGCTGGGTGAATTTAAAGCGTTGTGCGGTGACCTGGACAAATTACTTAATGATGCCTCTTCAGAATCAGACCGGTTAACGGCGTTGCTGACTGAAGTACTTATGGCGCAGGGCTATCAGGATTTGACCGGACAGGTCATTCGCCGGGTGATAGAACTGGTTAAAGAAGTCGAAGATAGTCTGGTTAATATGCTTACCATGTTCGGTGAACCGGACGGTGACACACCAGCTCCACAGACGCAGAAGAAAGAAAGTGGCAAAGTCGACGCTGAAGGGCCCATTATGAATGCCGAGGAACGCGACGACGTTGTAAAAGGTCAGGACGATGTTGATGACCTTTTGTCTAGCTTAGGTTTTTAAGGAGTGCGGGCTGATGTCATTTGATCTTGACGAAGATATTTTACAGGATTTTCTTGTAGAAGCCGGAGAAATTCTCGAACAGCTTCAGGAACAGTTGGTTGATTTGGAAAACCACCCTGAGGATGGCGACTTACTGAATGCGATATTCCGCGGTTATCATACAGTTAAAGGTGGTGCCGGCTTTTTGTCGCTCACTGAACTTGTCGAGATTTGTCATGGCGCTGAGAATGTCTTCGACGTCATGCGAAACGGACAGCGGACATTAACCCCAGAGTTGATGGATGTCATTTTGCAAGCCACCGATGTCGTGGTTGCGATGTTCGAAAAAGTCAAAGCCCGCGAACCCCTGGAGCCGGCCGATCCTGTGCTGGTGGATGTACTGCATAAACTTAGTCACCCTGAATCGCCGGATGAAAATATATTCGGTGAGGGTATCACCGCAGGCCATCAGCCTAATGCGCAGGCAAATATGGATGATGAGCCACAGTTAATTGTCGAAGAAACGCCTCAGGCACCAGAAGTGGGTGCCATGTCATCTGGCAGTGGTGACGGTAGCATCGATGAAATTACTGAAGACGAATTTGAAAAGTTACTGGATGAGCTGCATGGTGGCGGTGCGCCTGGTCGACCTGCAACACCGGAAAATGCTACCGCCAGTACCGAAAACAAACCGGTAGCAGAAACCGCCGCGCCTGCAGGTGGTGATGATATTACCGATGATGAGTTTGAAGCGTTGCTGGACGAGCTTCATGGTAAAGGCCAGTTCAGCGCGACGAAAGCTGACGAAAAAGATACCCAACCTGCCAGTACAACGAGCAATGCATCCGGTGGCGATGACGAGATCACCGATGATGAGTTTGAAGCGCTGTTAGATCAGTTACACGGTAAGGGGCAGGGGCCTTCTGTAAAAGATGAGCAGCCCGCTGCGTCAGCAACAAGCAGTTCGGATAAACCCCACGTTAAAGTTGATGTTGAAGCGACCCAGGCAGTTAGCCAGGCGCGTCAGCAACAACAGGCTGCCCAACCACAAAAGGATACCGCTGAACCTGCGCAAAAGGCTGCGGCTGCGCCCGTGCCTAAAAAGGATGACAAAAAGCCCGCTGCATCACCTCCGCCAGCAGAAACAACGGTCCGGGTCGATACGAAGCGACTTGACCAGATTATGAACATGGTTGGTGAGCTGGTTCTGGTACGTAACCGTTTGCTGAGCCTGGGCATTAATACCAGCGATGAGGCTATGTCTAAAGCTATCGCAAACCTGGATGTGGTCACCGGTGATCTGCAAGGCGCGGTGATGAAAACCCGCATGCAGCCTATTAAGAAAGTATTCGGACGTTTTCCTCGGGTTGTTCGTGATTTGGCGCGTAGCCTGAAAAAAGAAATCACGCTGGAACTTGAGGGCGAAGATACCGATCTGGATAAGAATCTGGTTGAAGCACTGGCCGACCCGCTGGTTCACCTGGTTCGCAACTCTGTCGATCATGGTATTGAAATGCCGGATGAACGTCAGGAAAACGGTAAAGCCCGAATGGGGACGGTGCGGCTGTCAGCGTCTCAGGAAGGCGATCACATTTTGTTGACCATCGAAGATGATGGTAAGGGAATGGACCCGGAAAAGCTCAAGGATATCGCTATCAACCGTGGCGTACTGGATGCAGACGCTGCAGCCCGTATGTCAGATGTCGAGGCGTTCAACCTGATTTTCGCCCCGGGTTTCTCAACCAAAACAGAAATCAGTGATATATCCGGACGCGGTGTTGGCATGGACGTGGTGAAGACCAAAATCACCCAGCTCAATGGCACCATCAATATTGATTCACAGTTGGGTAAAGGCACCCGGCTTGATATAAAGGTACCGCTGACACTGGCGATACTGCCTACCCTGATGATTATCGTTGGCAAGCAAACCTTTGCGCTGCCATTGGGTGCGGTCAGTGAAATTATCAATATGGATATCAAGAAAACCAATACCGTCGACGGGCAGTTAACCATGATTGTTCGCTCGAAAGCCATTCCGCTGTTCTTTTTGGGCGACTGGCTGATTCGTGGTGGCAAAGCGGTCAACCGTGAAAAAGGGCATGTTGTGGTAGTGCAGATAGGCACCCAGCAGGTTGGCTTTGTGGTCGATGCACTTATCGGTCAGGAAGAAGTCGTTATCAAGCCATTGGATGCACTGCTACAGGGCACGCCCGGTATGGCTGGCGCGACCATTACCTCGGACGGTGGCATTGCATTGATTCTGGATATTCCCGGCTTGCTTAAACGTTATGCGCGTAGAAGCTGACTGACAAAATCTTTTCCAGGGGTTTAAGTATTTCATGGCTTTCAAAGTTCTGGTGGTGGATGATTCAACATTCTACCGCCGTCGTGTTCGAGACATTTTAAACGCAGACCGCGAGCTGGAAGTGGTCGGTGAAGCCAGAAACGGTCAGGAAGCTGTCGATATGCTGGGGCGCCTGTCAGTAGACGTTGTTACTATGGATGTCGAGATGCCGGTCATGGATGGCATCAGCGCCGTGAAAGTAATCATGAATCAGCGTCCGGTTCCTATTTTGATGTTTTCATCACTGACACATCAGGGCGCGCAGGCGACCTTGGATGCACTAGAAGCCGGGGCGTTAGACTTCTTACCCAAAAAGTTTGAGGATATTGCCTCAGAGCGCCAACAGGCAGCTGGCGTGTTACGCACGAAAGTCAGGCTTCTGGCCCGTCGTGGAACCGGCATGCGCCGACCTGTGATGAGTAACAGCGCCGCGGGTATGCCTGCCATGCCCCGTAATGCGCCCAAATCGACCTTTTTACGCTCATCATCCGTGTTAACCGGCCAGAAAGATGCCGCCGTTATTCCCTCCGTGTCTTCTGTTACACGCTCGGGCAAAAGTTATCAGTGTCTGGCGGTGGGCGCATCTACCGGCGGACCAGTTGCGTTGCAAAAACTGCTGACGCCGTTACCAAAAGATTTTCCTTACCCGATTTTGCTTGTGCAGCATATGCCCGGGACATTCACCGCCGCGTTTGCCCAGCGTCTTGATAACCAGTGCGCGATTAACGTCAAAGAGGCCTGTTCTGGCGATATATTAAAGCCAGGATGTGCGTATCTGGCGCCTGGCGGCAAACAGATGACTGTGCAAAAGCGTCAGTCAGGCACCTTCATTCAGGTGACAGAGTCTGATGATAGTGCGTTGACGTACAAGCCCAGTGTCGATTTTACCTTTGAAAGTGTCGCTCAGGCTTTTGGGGGCGATGTGATGGGCGTTATTCTGACCGGCATGGGAGCGGATGGCAAAGAAGGTTGCGCCACACTGAAACAACGTGGCGCCAGCATCTGGGCACAGGATCAGGCATCATGCGTGGTATACGGCATGCCGCAGGCTGTAGCAAAAGCGAATATCGCTGAAAAAAGTATCAGTATTGATGATATGGCTGCGTGTATTCTCAGTGAAATGATGCCGGTAGCATAGGGGAAGGTGTGAGAACCTGGACGATTGCCAATCAGAAAGGTGGTGTGGGCAAGACCACCACCACAGTGACACTGGGTGGCCTGCTGGCACAGCAAGGCAAACAGGTTTTACTGATTGATACCGATCCTCATGCATCGCTTAGTTATTATTTCGGTGTGGATGCCGACACCCTTACCAGTTCGGTTTACGATATTTTTGTTAATAAAGCCACGATTGATGCCGATACAGTGCTTAACTGCCTGAGTCCGACCAAGGTTGATGGTTTGTACGTATTACCCGCCACGATGGCACTGGCCACGCTGGACCGACAGATGGGCAGTGAACCGGGCATGGGGCTGATTCTTAAAAAAGCGTTGGCGACAGTCAGTCAGAAGTTCGATTATGCGCTTATCGACTGCCCGCCTGTATTGGGTGTGTTGATGGTGAATGCACTGGCAGCCTGTGACAAAGTGCTGGTGCCGGTACAAACAGAATTTCTGGCCCTGAAGGGGCTGGACAGAATGATGAAAACACTGAAAATCATGGGCCGCTCACTGGACAAGCAGTTCGATACTCTGATTGTTCCGACGATGTTTGACCGGCGGACCAATGCAGCGATTAAAGCGCAGGCGCAGTTGATGACAGATTACAAACAGGATGTATGGAAGGGAATGATCCCGGTAGACACGCGCTTTCGCGATGCCAGTCTGGCGCAACTTCCTGCATCCGTTGCCTTCCCGAAAACCCGGGGAGTGCATGCCTATCAACAATTACTGGAAAGACTTTCGGTGAGTAACACTCATGGCTGAAAATAGCACAGTTTCACAGGATGAGGTGATGCAGGACTATCTGGATAGTCTGCTTAAAGAGCCTGCGCCTGTTGATCCTGTTAGTCAGACAGCAGCACGACTGTTAGAAAGGGCGTCAGAACAACTTTCTAATGACGTCTCTGGCTCGCAGCAAGAGCAAGTGGTGGTGGAAGCCCTTGCGGATGATGAGGACGTGGCCGATGTCGCGGCGCCCGTGATTGAGCCGACACCAGAAGATGAGCCAGCAGAGCTGCAGATAGTAAGCGATCCGGCAACCTCGGCGATGGCGTTGAAGGATCAGCTGGAAGCATCTTTTCAGGCACTGTTTTTTGAGGTCGCTGGCCTGACGCTGGCGGTACCATTGATTACCCTTGGTGGTATTCACAACCTGGACAAAGTCGGTCCGCTGTTTGGCAAGCCCGCCTGGTTTAAAGGGGTGATGCTGCACCGGGAACAAAAAATTAATGTGGTAGACACCGCGATGTGGGTCATGCCGGAAAAATATGATCAGAATCTGTCAGAGACACTAAACTATCAGTATCTAATCATGCTGGGTGACAGCCCCTGGGGCCTGGCCAGCGATAAACTGGTTAATACAGTGACCTTATCAAAAGATGAGGTGAAGTGGCGCGAATCTAACTCCAAGCGTCCGTGGCTGGCAGGAATGGTAAAAGAAAGAATGTGTGCGTTAGTTGATGTAAACCAGCTAATATTAATGCTAAACAATGGCTTAGGCAGTCAGGATTAATCGCCTTAGCAATCGGAGCCAGGTTAATGAGTGAAGAAAGAGCAACCAATAATACACCAGATAGTAACGACCAGGTATTACAGTGGGTAACATTT
The DNA here is from genome assembly GCF_014750655.1 of Salinimonas profundi. Lineage (GTDB taxonomy): Bacteria > Pseudomonadota > Gammaproteobacteria > Enterobacterales > Alteromonadaceae > Alteromonas > Alteromonas profundi_A. The sequence continues at coordinate 388,319 of NZ_JABBXD010000002.1, read as the reverse complement.
CGTTTAGGCGACGAGACCTACGGTATTAACGTAATGCAGGTTCAGGAAGTATTACGCTATACGGAAATAGCGCCGGTTCCGGGCGCGCCTGATTATGTGCTGGGTATCATCAATTTGCGCGGCAATGTCGTGACTGTCATCGATACACGGTCCCGCTTTGGTCTGCCAGGCTCAGAAACAACCGATAATACACGTATTGTGATTATCGAATCAGACGAGCAGGTGGTAGGGATTCTGGTCGACAGCGTTGCCGAAGTGGTCTATTTGAAGACATCGGAAATCGATAGCGCACCGAATGTCGGTACAGAGGAAAGTGCCAAGTTTATCCAGGGTGTAAGCAACCGTGACGGCGAATTACTGATACTGGTCGATCTGAATAAGCTGCTCAGTGACGATGAATGGGATGAGTTAGCTAACCTGTAACGTCAATCGTTTCGCAAAAGCAGGCCAGCGGGCCTGCTTTTTTATTGCTATCAAACAGCATCACTTGCTAATCTATTGATCTAAAAGATAATGCGGTATTTTCTATGAATGCATCACAATTTTCTGTACTTGCGCTGGCCATCGCCGCCATTGCACTGGTATTGCTTGTGGCATTCTGTCTTCAGTCTTTTCAGTATCGCAAGCGCACCGAGCAGACACTGGAGACACTCAGGCAACAGGTGGCGTCAGTCAGCGCCCAGTCCAAAGATGTAGGGCATCAGGTAGAAGAGCAACAAAACCGCTCTCTGGTACAAAGCAAACATATCCAGCAGCTGCAGGATGAAATTACCGGATTCAATAATCAGATCCGCGAAGTGAAGCTGCAGGACCCTTCCATGCGCATGTATCAGCGCGCCGCAGAGCTCGTCAAGCAGGGCGCCTCACTGGAAGAAGTGATGGAATCCTGTGACATTCCCAGAGCAGAAGCAGAGCTCATCGTTACTATTCACAAAAAATAAATCGGAAGTCTCATTATTATTTGGTGGTACTGAAACTAAGAGGGGGTTCAGAAACGCTGTCTAAATTGAATGAGAGGCAAACGGCCCATCTGTAGAGGACCGCAAAAGATAAGTAGCGGACGTTTAGCGCCTGCATTGGCGGCTGATTTGGAGCGCAGCGGAAAACCAGTCCGACAACATGCGCTTGTTAGAACTGTATTGAAATTGCTTGATATAAGTTAAGAGCATTTCTTGTATTATCCTCGACACCAAAGAAACGTGAAATTCCACTCATCATCTGGTTGTGATTTCCAAGTTGGACTGCATTGCTACCAGCTTTGATCTTTCCATTTATCTCGCTTAACTCTTCATATAACAAGGTCATCATTTGTAGCTGTTGTTGATTTTGTGTATGTGGTGTTTTTATCAAGTTACCAAGGTAATTAATCTTTAAATAAGAGGGTCTATACAGAAAACCAAGCTGATTATCGCTATTTAGTTCTGAAGAAAGAAATTTTAAAATACGCAAATTAATATCTCTTTCTGCTTTAAAGGCTGAAATCCAACCATCTTTATGCTGTCGGTCTTTCAATTGATGGTACTGTAATTCTTTCTTATTTGCGTTTTCTATTACATTTCTCAGCTTAATCTCTGCATTGGTTAATTGACTTTTTAGATCATGCTGTTTAGACAACGAGCTTTCTAGACTTTTTTCCAGAGTAGACAAGTGCGCTTCATTTTTATCATCTTGAATTTTATCGAAGTATGTTTTCACCACCCCCAAGGAAAGAACAATTAAGATATTCAATGCGAGAAGCTTTGCAATTGAAGCAGTTTTCTTCCACCACTCTCTGCCACCATCGCTTGAAGTCAATGTTAAGACACCAAGCAAAGCCGAAGCCGCAGAAAATATAGCTAGTGTTACCTCGAGAAGCATAAATTAAGTACCCTAAGCTTGAACTTCCAAATATGGGGCGCGGACGCGCAGGCGAAAATGGCGAAGCCGCCTGCGTGTTTGCGTCCCAGCGAGCGAGAGCGAGTGCCATGATTTGTTTGTCATGTGCAAACACTCAATACAACCTTGCCACTATTGATAGTGACATTACCAAAGCACGCTGAAATCAAAAAACCTGATTCTGTTTTGCTAAAGCTATCTATGTTGCCATAGTCCAGCGAGCCATCTAAATCCGTTGTCGGCGTGATTTCCGATTGCTCTTTAACATTCGATATATATGAAAAGTCAGAGAACGTTAAAACTGCTTTTTTATAACAAGTGTACTCATTGGGTTTTGGCTTAGTGTAATGAACCGATGAAGGCCAGATACTAGCTTCCAGCTGTATGGAAAATTCGTTTTCTGAGACTGTCCAGCTCAGTATAAAAGAGTCTTGAAGATCAATTCCATCCATAGGATCCAACGGTTACTCCTTGCACATAACATTTAAATGAAGCGGACCCTTAGAACCGCATATTATTTTTATCATACCTGGCCACCTCCCGCTATCCTTTGCTGTGACTGCGATGGCAGCACTTTTAATATTTTGCGAACCTATTTATATGCGAACCACGGTTCGCATATAAATAAATTACTATTGGCATAGTACAGCTCTGCGCTCCCAAGTCACATACTTTGGCGTTCGCAAAACTGGTGACTGAAAAGTTAGGAAAATTTATGCTTTCAGCAATGCCCTGAGCGGCAGCAATACGTACTTTTCCGACCTACATGCTCACCTGACCGGCATCAAAAGACAATTGGCGGTCATTCTGTCTTGAGCCTAATTCAGCTCAAAGTAAGGTTTTGAATTTTTTGACGAATACTTCAGGCCAGTCGCCGGCTTTGTTATATGGGCCAAATAACCGAACAGTATACTGAAATTCAGCCTTTAGCTGCTCCATCTCAGATATCTTTTTCAATTCCTCGAACTCTCTGCTCAGATTATCGATCATCTTCTCGTAACGCGACTCATCGGCAGACACCTTTTCTCTTTTTGCACAAAGCCGGAGCTTATCGTAGACATTGATTTCAACACCTAACGCAAACCACTGCTGCAAGCTCTTGGTCTTTTCCGAAAACACCCTCTCCACATCCAATTGGATGCGAGGTATCAAAAAACCAAAACAGTACTGCTCAAGCTCTGAGTAACGCCCAGCTTTTTGGTAATAAGGGATGGCTTTGACATAGGCCCTGCCATAAAAAAGCTCTGACTTTTGGTAGAGATTTAAAGCTTTCTCAAACGTCTCAATGGCGCCATCAAAGTTTTTTTCTTCGGCTTTAGCGCTCGCTTCTTTGGTTAGTTTTGAGATCTCCTGATCAATCGCGGAATGTTGCATTTTTTGACTTCCCTGTTGATATGCAAGAGATACCTTACACCTTCGGCGACACGGGGAAAAGAGCCGCAATTTAATGCAGATTCAGCAAGGTAATTAAGCGCCGAGGCGTAAAGGCCCAGCTATCCTGATTACACTATATAGCGACCTACAAGCGCTTCAAGAGTGTCTGCCTTACTGTTGATATTCACGACGCTAGAGCTGTTGTTTTGTGAAATCTTATGGAGGTCGTGTGTCTTACTTGAGATTTCCTCTACACGCTTACTGATTTCTTCTCCAGCCTGATGCTGCTCGCCTAGGTAATCTGACTGAATTGCCACGGGTTTAGTAGTCATACAATAACCAAACTCTGAAGTGAAACTAAAACTCACTGTCTAACGGTTGCTATAGATACACAGCTGCCGCCCGCTAGATGAAATACCATCGGCAGCAACTGGCACTTTAACGAAGTTGAACTCAAGACAAGGGGCAGAGGTTCAACACCCGAAAATTGGGCATTTACACGTGTACAAATTTACGCAGCGAAGTTCTTTATTTGGTAGCATTCGTTTGTTTCCCCTCAAGTCGAAATGTGGCCATGAGTGGGTTATGGTCCGAGGTCGTCACCGCTTCAGTAAGGCTGCTCTCACGCCGCAGCCCTCTCGCCCAGATATAGTCCAATGGCAGCCCGAAAATACTGACACGTTCATCCACCGGGAATGGCACTTCTCGCAAACCAGCACCGCTCATCAGTTGACGCATCTTGTTAAGTCGTCCCTTGCGCCAGGTATTGAAGTCTCCGACAACCATAGCGGGCCCGCTTACGGCACGTAGCAATTGGTTAACCTGGGTTAATTGACGCTCAAAATCAGTCAGGCCGAAGCTAAAGTTCACTGCATGCAAATTGACCACCAACAAGCCGTGGGCACGACCCGGTATAGCAAACAACGCAGCTGCTGTTGCCTTGGGACTGCCAAGCCACGGCTCCTGCACCTGAAACCGACATACAATATCGGGCGCAACGACACTGAACATCAGCAGGCCACTGCGAAAGGCGTCCGTGCTGTACCCCGGCGCAAACGACCAGAACAGCTGGCCCGTTTGCGTATCATGCATTTGCCAAGTAAGTAATGCTTCTTGTAGCAGCACAAGCTGCCGCCCTGCGCCTAGCCTTTTTAGGTCGGACAACCATCCTTCATTTGCGCCTTTTTGTACGTTCCAGCTCAGTATGCTAAGCGGATTGCCAGGACGCAGCAGTGCCGGCTTCTCGGGGCTTTCGGCGCTCGTAAAGGATTGCATTGCCTGAATACAGGTCGGTAGGTTGCCATACATGGCACCATCATGATTGGTGTACTCAACCTGTGAACCGGAATCACCGAACGCCACGTTCGGTACAAATTGCGCCAGCAGACATACCACCACAACCATGCTGCTTCGCAGAAAGTCTTGCCAGGTGCGCTTCAACGCAGAGAAGAGATAATGAGCGAATTGGGTCATTTTCTAACTATAGCCGGTAATACCCGAAAAAATTGTCAGCCGGATAAAATCACTGGTTTCACTTATGTCCGAGTTATACAAGGAACCTACATTCTATCCTTCCAGCCCGGTGATTTCGGAACCAGATAGGGCACCGGTGATCCTGACTCCCTAATACAAGCATCATTCGATGACCACGTTCATCGCTTAACAGCCTCACGAAACGCCCTGTTACCATTGTTAATCAGCTGGAGGGACCTTATCCAAATGCTTTTGCAAGAGCGCACAGAGAGCCTCGACACGGGCAGAGATTCGCTCATTGAAGACTGAAGACGCCATCTCCTCATGGAGTTTATGTTCGGAACACGTACATAGCAGCCGGCCAACCTCTTATTGCTCACCAAGTGATATAAAGCGTGTCTTGGCTTATTTTACCGAACAGATATGTAAATTGAGTAGCCAGGGGAAAACGCCAAAAGCTTGAATCGCCGATTCTCAATTAGTACCGATCCCAAATTTACTATCATTACCCAAACAGAACCACCATCTCTCACCTTCGCAAAAAAAACGTTTAGACGTCTAGACGTAAATGTGTTGACATCTTCTGTCATGTCGCCACAATGTTCGAATCAGGATAAGTGTGGAGCCAGCATGCCAATCAGAATACCCGAACAACTTCCGGCACAGGATGTCTTGCTGGGAGAAAACATTTTCACCATGGACAGCCTTCGGGCTTCGCATCAGGATATTCGTCCGCTGGAAGTCGGTATCCTGAATCTCATGCCGAATAAAATTGAAACGGAAGTGCAGCTGTTAAGGCTACTATCCAATACACCGCTGCAGATAAACGTTGATTTGATCCGTATTGACAATCAGGCCCCCAAAAATACGCCCCAGTCTCATATGGATGCGTTTTATCATGAGTTCTCTCAGGTGGCGCACAAAAAATATGACGGCCTGATGGTAACGGGGGCACCGCTTGCACATATTGATTACGAGCAGGTGAAATACTGGTCCAATATGCAGGCAATTTTCGACTGGGCAGAGAAAAATGTGCAATCTACGTTGTATCTGTGCTGGGCAGCACACGCGGCCATGTTTCATCACTATGGGGTAAACCGGCATTTGCGGGCAGAAAAAATTTCAGGTGTGTTTGAGCATCAGGTTTTGGACCCCCACAACGAGCTTCTGCGCGGATTCGACCCGGTATTTTTTGCACCACACTCACGGTTTGGCCATATTGAGTCGACGCAATATAGCAGTGTGGACGGGCTGAGTGTTCTTGCTGAATCGGCCGATGCAGGCGCATATATTGCTGCCAGTGATGACAAGCGTAAGGTATTTGTGACCGGACACCCAGAGTACGATCCGGAAACACTGCATGAGGAATTTCAGCGCGACAACGATGCCGGTCTTTCGCCTGCTGTGCCGGTAAACTACTATCCGCAGGATGACCCTTCGCAGTCACCGCTGGTGCGATGGCGCTCCCACGGCAGCTTATTATTTACCAACTGGCTGAACTATCACGTTTATCAGACCACACCGTATGATTTAAACTCACTGTCAGGCAGTGATTCACCAAACAACGAGGTTTAATGTGACCAGTAATCGTTTTGATCAACTCTCACAGGCAGCGCGCCAACGCATTCTCATACTGGATGGTGCGATGGGGACGATGATTCAGCAGCATAAACTGGATGAATCACATTATCGGGGTGAGCAGTATGCAGACTGGCCCAGTGAGCTTAAAGGTAACAACGATTTATTGTCTGTTACCCAACCTGAACTGATTTACCAGATACACTGTGATTACTTGGCGGCTGGCGCCGATATCATCGAAACGAATACGTTTAATGCCACGCCGATTGCGATGGCTGATTATGGTATGCAGGCAGAGTCGCGTCTTATCAATATTGAGTCTGCGAAAATTGCACGCCGGGCCGCTGATGACTTTACCCGGCAGACACCTGATAAACCGCGTTTTGTGGCAGGTGTGTTAGGGCCTACAAACCGCACTGCCTCCATTTCACCGGATGTTAACGATCCCGGCAAGCGCAATGTTACTTTCGATCAGCTTGTGGCAGCGTACACCGAATCGTGCGAGGCACTGATTGAAGGCGGCGTAGATGTCATCATGCTGGAAACAATTTTTGATACACTGAATGCAAAAGCTGCGGCGTTTGCCGTGCAGGGTGTATTTGACAAACTGGGCGAACGTTTGCCGGTTATGGTGTCAGGCACAATTACTGATGCATCGGGCAGAACACTATCCGGTCAAACGGCTGAGGCCTTTTATTATTCCCTGCGCCATATCGAACCGTTTTCTTTCGGACTGAACTGTGCACTAGGCCCGGATTTATTGCGTCAGTATGTTGCTGAAATTGCAGCGATTTCAGAATGCCTGGTGTCTGCACACCCTAACGCTGGTCTGCCCAATGAGTTTGGCGAATATGATCTTGAAGCTGACCAAATGGCTGCGCACATCCAGGAATGGGCGTCGTCCGGGCTGGTCAATATTGTCGGTGGCTGTTGCGGCAGTACGCCGGAACACATTCAGGCGTTAGCAGAGGCCGTAGCGGCTCTCCCACCACGCGACGTTCCCCGGTTTGACGTGAAAATGCGTTTATCCGGCCTTGAACCATTTGTCCACTAGGGGGAATTGTGACAGCAGAATTTTCTACATTTATTAATATCGGCGAGCGTACTAACGTTACCGGCTCAGCCCGCTTCAAGCGCCTGATTATGGACGGCGAATATGAAACGGCACTGGATGTTGCCCGACAGCAGGTGGAAAACGGTGCGCAAATCATTGATATCAACATGGATGAAGCCATGCTGGATTCAGTGGAAGCGATGACCACGTTCCTGAATCTGATTGCCTCAGAGCCCGATATCAGCCGCGTGCCTATTATGATTGACTCTTCGAAATGGGCAGTGATCGAGGCCGGCCTTAAGTGCGTGCAGGGCAAAGCCATTGTTAACTCCATCAGTATCAAAGAGGGCGAAGAGCAATTTATTGAGCAAGCCACGCTCATAAAACGGTATGGCGCAGCTACGGTGGTGATGGCGTTTGATGAAAAAGGGCAGGCGGATACGCAGGCCCGCAAAGTGGAAATTTGTCAGCGCAGCTATAAAATTCTGACTGAAAAAGTAGGCTTCGCACCCGAAGATATTATTTTTGACCCGAATATCTTTGCGGTCGCTACGGGCATTGAAGAACATAACAATTACGCCGTGGACTTTATCGAAGCTACGCGCGAAATCCGCCGAACGTGTCCGCACGCTCATATTTCCGGCGGACTTTCCAATATCTCGTTTTCATTTCGCGGTAATAATCCGGTACGCGAAGCCATGCACTCGGTGTTTTTATATCATGCGATTCGTGCCGGAATGGACATGGGCATCGTTAACGCCGGTCAGCTGGAAGTGTACGACGAGATCCCGAATGAGCTACGCGAAGCGGTTGAAGATGTCATATTAAACCGGCGTGACGATGCGACTGAGCGACTACTGGATATTGCACCCAACTATCAGGGTGATGGAAAAGCCGCGGCTAAAGAAGATTTATCCTGGCGTGAAGCGCCGGTAACCAAACGCCTGGAACATGCGCTGGTAAAAGGCATCACCGACTATATCATTGACGACACCGAAGAAGCCCGCCAGCAGGCTGAGCGGCCTTTACATGTCATTGAAGGGCCGTTGATGGACGGAATGAATGTCGTTGGAGACCTGTTCGGCGAAGGGAAAATGTTTTTACCGCAGGTGGTGAAATCTGCCCGGGTAATGAAAAAAGCCGTAGCGCATTTGCAGCCTTATATCGAAGCGGAAAAAAGCGATGATAATAAAAGTGCCGGCAAAATCTTGCTGGCCACAGTAAAAGGCGATGTTCACGATATCGGTAAGAATATAGTGGGCGTGGTGTTGCAATGTAATAACTTTGAAGTGATTGATTTGGGCGTCATGGTGCCCTGCGAAAAGATCCTGCAGACCGCGCGGGATGAAAATGTCGATATGATTGGTCTGTCCGGTCTCATCACGCCGTCGCTGGATGAAATGGTTCATGTTGCAAAAGAGATGGAGCGTCAGGAGTTTGATTTACCTTTATTGATTGGCGGGGCCACCACGTCCAAGGCGCACACTGCGGTTAAAATAGAGCAAAATTACCATGCGCCGGTCGCCTATGTGGCAAATGCCAGTCGTGCGGTTGGCGTGTGCCAGAAGCTGTTGAACCGGGCGAGCCGGGACATTTATGCGGCTGAGCTGGCAAAAGAGTACGATAAGGTGCGCGATCAGCACGCCCGTAAAAAGCCACGTTCCAGACCGGTGACCCTTCAGGAGGCCAGAGATAATGCCGCCCAGGTCGACTTTTCGATGCCGCCGGTCAAACCAAACCAACCCGGCGTGACGCCGGTGACGGTAGGGTTGCAAACACTGCGAGATTATATCGACTGGACGCCTTTCTTTCTCACCTGGTCACTGGCGGGCAAATATCCGCGCATCCTCAATGACGAGGTGGTCGGTGAACAAGCCCGTTCCCTGTTTGAAGATGCCAATGCCATGCTGGATGACGTTATTGCAAATAACAGTCTCCAGGCAAAGGGTGTTATCGGACTGTTTCCTGCTAACCGCTGTGGCGATGATGTTGAGATTTATGCCGATGAGACCCGCAGCGCCGTTATTGGTGTTTCCCATCACTTGCGGCAGCAAACACTGAAAGATAAGTTTCCGAATTATTGTCTGTCAGATTTTGTTGCGGCTAAAGATAGTAATGTTGATGACTATATCGGTGCGTTCGCGGTTACCGCAGGTATAGGTGAAGAAACCCTGGCAAAGGCATTTGATAAAGCGGGTGATGACTACAACGCGATCATGGTCAAAGCTGTGGCGGATCGTCTGGCTGAAGCGTTTGCCGAATACTTGCACGAACAGGTAAGAAAGCATTACTGGGGATATGCACCAGATGAAAACCTGGATAATGACGCGCTTATCCGCGAAAAGTATCAGGGGATTCGACCGGCACCGGGTTATGCGGCCTGTCCGGAGCATACTGAAAAGCAGCTCATCTGGGATTTACTTGATGCTGAGAAGCATACGCAAATGACGCTGACAGAAAGTTATGCCATGTGGCCGGGGGCATCAGTTTCCGGCTGGTATTTTGCGCATCCTCAGGCCCGTTACTTTGCAGTGGCACAAATTCAGGAAGACCAGGTTGAAGACTATGCGCAGCGTAAAGGCTGGGATTCAGAGACAGCACACAAGTGGCTGGCGCCGAATCTTAACTGAACATATTGAGAACCGGTACAGGCAGAAACTATGACACAACCTTACAGCCAGGCTTGCGAGAATAACAAACGCCCGATACTGGAAATTCTTGCCACAGCATTTGCACGTTGTCAGGTGGTGTTAGAGATAGGCAGTGGCACCGGTCAGCATGCGGTGTTCTTTGCCGGGCAGTTGCCATTTTTGCAGTGGCATACCAGCGATCAGCCGCACTATCATGCGGGAATTAATAGCTGGATTGACTTGTATCCCGGTGAAAATCTGCATCGCCCGGTATCGTTGACTATTGGCGCTGAGCCGCTACCTGCGTTGCACGCTGATGGTATATTCACGGCAAACACCGCTCACATTATGCAAAAAGCAGAAGTGCAATTGATGATGGAGCAGGTTGCATCCATGCTGCCTGATGGCGGTGTATTCTGCCAGTACGGACCATTTACACAGAATGGGCGTTTTAACAGCGACAGTAATGAGGCGTTTCACTACAAACTGGTGACGCAGGGATATGGCGGATACAGGGACATTGAAGAACTGCAACACTGGGCATCTCCGTTACATCTTAAAACCGTGCACCCGATGCCGGCGAACAACTTGCTACTGGAATGGCATAAGCAATAGCTCTTTCTTTAGAAATTTTTGAAAGTATTTCAACTGGTTTTAATAAAGTTTCCTGTGCTACTGTCGACATTATAGATAAGTGAAATAAAAAAAATAATTCATGATGTCGTTATCTTTACGTAAAAAATTCATGCTCATAGTGGGTGGCAGCATCGCTGCTGTATTAGCCGTTGTCGCCATTATTGCTGTCACTTACATCGGTCAGGTTGCTCGTAAGTCCGTTGAAGACGATTTAGCCAGCCGGGTCGCACTGGAAGCGGAAAATGTTGAGGGCTTTTTTGCACGCTATGCAGAAGTTGCCAGAACATTTCTGAGCAATCCATTCCTGCAAAACTTTTTTGCTGAGCACACTCAACGCGGTGCGCCGGATTCAGCAATACCTCAGTCAGAAACGGTTTTTCAGGTATTTACCAATATCAGCGATGCCGACGAAAATATTAAGTCAGCATTTTTTGGTTCCGCGCTGACCGGTGAGTATTTTTATGAAGCAGGTCGGGTGGGCGTTGAGTCTGAAGGCCCTGATGCAAATAATCCGGCCAAAGGCTATTTCACCACCAAGCGTCCCTGGTTCAACCAGGCAGTAGAGATAGGCGAACTGTATGTCAGCAAACCGGCGGTAGATTCGCAGGACGGTAGCGTATCTGCTGTGATTCAGTCGTCAGTTTCCCGCAATGGTCAGTTATTGGGTGTCGGCGGCATTGATATCCTTATCAGCACCCTGGGCGATGTACTGGAGAAAGTAAAATATCAGGGCGAGGGGACGGCCTTTTTGCTGGACGACGAACAAAACATCGTTTATTTCCCGCCCGAAACTAAGACATTACCGCTTCATACTCCGCTGGCCGAATTCGATACGCAGTTTAATGATTCGACAGGGTTTAACGACGTCGCCGCCACCATTAAAACGCAGAAAAAAGGCATGGTAAATGTGGCCTGGCGTGGCGAAGACTACGTGGTGGTTTTCGAACATGTCACGATAGATGGCGCCAAAATGGACTGGTCCATGGGGCTGTTGGTGCCTCAGTCTCTGGTCACCGCACCAGTGGAGCAGGCCTTTTTTACTGCCGTTATTGTGGCGCTGATCATCATTGCGCTGGTTTTAGCTATTACTTACGCCACAGGTTCAACAGTGGTCGCGCCCATCTTAAGAATGAAGAAGGCCATGGCCGAGATTGCCCGGGGCGATGGTGATTTAACCAAGCGCCTCGATGTGCGCTCCAATGATGAAATTGGTGAACTGGCCACAGAGTTTAATCGCTTTACCGACAAGTTGCGGGATTTGCTTAATCAAACGGCAATGAACACAGAAGCCGTAGCGGCAGCTGCGCAACAACTCAAAGACGTGTCGCAGAACACCAGTGCTGAGATCGCGCAGGAGCGCGACCAGGTTGATAATGTTTCTACTGCCGTCACCCAGATGGCCGCTACCGTCACTGAGATTTCTGACAATGCGGCGCAGTCCAGTCAGGCTGCAACCCTGGCTGATGAAGAGGTACGCAGTGGTACTGCTGAAGCACAAAACACCATGACGGAGATCAAAGCGCTGGCTGATGCGATCAATGAAGCGGTGTCGGTGGTAAACGGACTGAGTCAGGAGTCAGACAATATCGGCGCGGTGATTGATGTTATTAATAGCATTGCTGAGCAGACTAACTTGCTGGCGCTAAATGCAGCCATTGAAGCCGCCCGCGCCGGTGAACAGGGTAGGGGCTTTGCTGTGGTGGCCGATGAGGTGCGTTCTCTGGCCAGTCGTACTCAGGATTCTACCGACGATATTCGGCGCATGGTTGAGCGTTTACAGGGCATGGCCGAGCAGACTGATAAAGTGATGCAATTAGGTAAGGAGCGCTCTGAACGAGGAGTTGAAAAAACTGCGTCGGTGGTTTCTGCGCTGGAGCGAATCAGCCAGTCCATCAGCACGGTGCAGTCGCAAAGCGGGCATATCGCCCATGCTACTGAGCAACAGAGTGTAGTGGCAGAAGATATTAACCGGTCGCTGGTAAAAATCACTGGCCTGAGTGATCGCACCAGTGAGCATGCGTTTGAACTGGCCGCGCAGGCAACGCAGTTAAGCGGCGTGGCAAATGAACTTCAGCAGGTCGTTAATCAGTTTAAAACCTGACCTTATTGTGCCATTCAAAAAGCGCATCAGTGTTTGCCCTGATGCGCTTTTTTGTTTGTGCCTAACAGGTACTGCGTAAGGATGAAGACGCGACCTTTAATATTATTCCGTGACAGTTACCGCGCCCTTGAGGCGCTCTTCGATGATATTGCGCATCATTGCAGATAGCTCGCGAAAAAAGGTACGCGAAGGTGAAGTATTACGCCAGGCCAGTACATGCTGACGCACAATTGGCATATCGGCTAATTCACAAACGTGCAGTGCTTCAGGTTTGTGCAGTTCAGAATGAATATACAGGCCCGGCATAAATGCAACGCCCATTCCCATCACGACCATCTGGCGTAACGTATCAAGACTGGTGCCTTCGTAATCGCGTGCCACCCTGGCGCCCAGCTGCAGGCAAATCTCCTGAACCTGATGATGAAAATGGTGACGGTCTTCTAAAGTAAGCACTTGCTCACCGCGAATCAGTTCCGGGTCAATATATGCCTGTCCTGAGAGCGGGTGGTCAGATGCAGTAACAAACTTCAAAGGTTCATAAAATAATGGCTGGCTCTGAATCTGAGAATTGGTATCTGACATGGGGGTAAGAATCAGGTCATAGTCGCCCGCCAACAGTCCTTGCTGCAATTGGGTTGGGGCGGCTTCACGCACATAAAATTTAAGACCTGGCTTAAGTGCATGGATATCCGGTAAAACATGCGGCAATAAATACGGACCCAGAGTCGGCGGAATGCCCAGCCGGTACATAGTATTGTCGCCGTCTGAAAGATTTCGGGCTGTTTCACTGAAATGCAGATTCGCAGTCAGAACCTTTTCTGCACTTAACAGTAAAGCGTGACCATGGGCACTTAACAGCGTGCCTGATCGTGAACGCTCGAACAGCGTTAATCCCAGGCTGGCTTCCATCGCATTTATTTGCGTAGTCAGCGTTGGCTGACTAATTCCCAAAACCTGCGCGGCATGGCGAAAATTAAGGTGTTTGGCTACAGTAACAAAGTAACGGATCTGATTTAACGAAGGCGATTTGGCATTGCTTAACATGTGAATGCTGTGCATAGTGAAACTGACTGATAGGCAAAGGTTATCACCACTTCATCGTTGTGACTATGAATGAGCGCATTTCAGGTTACGCATCTTTTCCAGGAGATACCAATGAAGCATGTAATTCAGGGGGTAGCGAAGTTTCAAAGCGATGTTTTCCCTCAAAAAAAGACGACATTCAAAAAGCTTGCACACGGACAAAACCCCGAAGTGCTGTTTATTACGTGTTCAGATTCTCGCATCGATCCGAATCTGGTTACGCAAACTGAGCCCGGCGAATTGTTTATTTGTCGTAATGCGGGCAATGTCATTCCTCCCCACAGTAACCAGACAGGGGGCATGACAGCGTCGATTGAATTTGCCGTTGCTGCGCTGGGCGTGACCGATGTCATCATCTGCGGACATACTGATTGTGGCGCCATGAAAGGGGCACTACATCCTGATAAACTGGCTGGACTGCCCCACGTGGCAGAATGGCTGGGACACTGCCGTAGCGCCGTAGAGGTGCTTAAACATAAGCATCAACACTTATCAGATGACCACCTTGATGAACTGACCTGTGAAAATGTTGTTCAGCAAATACAGCATATAAAGACCCATCCGGCCGTGGCGGCAAAAATCGCCAGCGGGGAACTCAAGTTGCATGGCTGGATGTACGATATTGAGTCAGGCGCGGTAACGTGCTGGAACAGCCAGACGCACAAGTTTGAAGGTATTGAGCAACGCTATTCGCAGGAAACAGAGTAGCAATCTTCGTGTAATGATAGTCAGCAAAGCTCGTCACAGGCGATGGGTCTTTGCTGAACAACCGCTACAAACATCACGCCTGTTATTCAATTACGACATAACGCATATAATCTGATAGCTTTTGGCTATGGTGATAACCAGTATTTTTCTATAAAGCTATCAGGTGACACTTCTTCGTATTAATTGTCATATTTTAGTTCAAATATTAATCGGAGATTATGAATGGATCATGTTATTTCAGGTGTTGCCAAGTTCCAAAAAGACGTTTACCCGACTAAAAAAGAGACCTTTCAAAAGCTGGCAAACGGCCAGAATCCAGAAGTACTGTTTATCACTTGCTCTGATTCACGCATCGACCCTAACCTGGTCACACAAACTGATCCAGGTGAACTTTTCATCTGTCGTAATGCGGGTAATATCGTCCCTCCTCATTCAAACCAGACCGGCGGCATGACGGCCTCCATTGAATTTGCTGTCGCAGCTCTTGGAGTGACACATATCGTGGTGTGCGGCCACACTGACTGCGGCGCGATGAAAGGTGCGCTTAATCCGGAGAAACTGGATAGTCTGCCACACGTCAAGGAGTGGCTGGGACACTGCCGCTGCGCCAGTGAAGTCGTTAAAGAAAAGCATGGTGAGCTAAGTGCTGATCAACTCGACGAGCTGACTAAAGAGAATGTTGTACAACAGATGCAGCACCTTCGCACCCATCCGGCCGTTGCTGCAAAGCTGGCGACAGATCAGGTTCAGCTGCATGGCTGGGTTTATAACATTGAAAGCGGTACGGTGTTATGCCATGACCCGAAAACCGGCGAGTTTGAAGAGATGGAACAAGCCTACGCTGAACGCAAACTGGTGGCAGCGAAGTAGGTAGCAACCATGAAAGGTGAATTAAATTTTTCTGAGATCAAGAATGATCTCCCGGCAAGTATTGTCGTTTTTTTCGTTGCGTTACCGCTTTGTCTGGGTATTGCACTAGCCTCCGGTGCCCCCCTGTTCTCAGGGGTTATCGCGGGTATCGTGGGCGGTATCGTTGTTGGACTTTTCAGTGGTTCACGACTTGGCGTAAGTGGCCCGGCTGCGGGTCTGGCTGTCATTGTATTTGACGCTATTGGTACGCTGGGCAGCTGGGAGTTATTTCTGTGCGCCGTCGTGTTATCCGGTGTCTTTCAACTACTGCTGGGCTTTGCCCGGGCAGGCTTTGTGGCCTACTTTATTCCTTCTTCGGTGATAACCGGCATGCTGGCCGGTATTGGTCTGTTGATTGTACTTAAACAAATTCCTTATTTGTTTGGCTGGCATTCGGACTTTCTTGGCGAGGAGGCCTTTCAGCAGGCCAATGGCGAGAATACATTCTCTGCTATTTCCCATGCCTTATCACTGATGTCGCCTGCTGCAGTGACCATCTCGGTGGTTTCTCTGGTTCTGCTGGTGATATGGGATAAATACCTGACACACGCTCACAAAATATTTCGCCTTATTCAGGGTCCTATTGTTGTGGTGCTGCTGGGCATTGTTGCTTCGCTGGCCATGGCGCAGGCCGATATGCCGCTTAAAGCTGATCAGCTGGTGACGTTGCCGGTTATTGATAGCTTTGACAGCTTTGCAAACGAAATGTCCTTCCCGGCATTTTCTCAAATGTTTTCTGTTGAAGTCATTACCATCGCGCTGGTGATGGCGGCAGTAGCCAGCATCGAGACATTATTGTGCGTGGAGGCGACAGACAAACTGGATCCGGATAAAAATGTCACCCCCACGAATCGCGAGCTGAAAGCGCAGGGTGTGGGAAACATTGTGTCTGGTCTGATTGGCGGATTACCCATCACACAGGTTATCGTGCGCAGCTCGGCCAATATTGCCTTTGGCGGTAAGACCAAAATGTCAGCAATATTGCATGGTGTATTTCTTTTAGTGTCGGTCTTTGCAATGGCTACGCTGTTGAATCACATTCCTCTGGCATCGCTTGCTGCAATCCTGGTCACAGTGGGTTACAAGCTGATGAAGCCAGCAACTTTTAAGGTCATGTACAAAAATGGTATGGAACAGTTTCTGCCGTTTATCATGACGATTGCGGTCATGGTGGTAACTGACCTGCTGACCGGTGTTATCGCGGGTCTTGTGCTCAGCTTATTTTTCACACTACGTCATAGCTATCGTAACTCTTATCACTTTAAGGATACGGTGGAGCATGCTGACGGAAGAGAAACACATCACATCGTGATGGCTGAAGATGTCTCGTTTTTCAATAAACCGAGAATCCTTAAAAAGCTGGACTCTATTCCATCAGACACAAAAGTTATTCTGGATTTTTCTAACTCTAAGTCGGTTGCTTACGATGTTAAAGAAACCGTCAAAGACTTTTTAGAACATGCAAAATCTAAAAACATTGAGGTAGAAACTATCGCGTTTCCGCAACACGCATAATCCTCTGTAAATGAGAGCGGGCCTCGCCCGCTCTTCTCACTGACCCCGCCGAGTCGCTAAGAATCCCCCCGCTGATAGCTGATTGCTATCACGAGAATCTATG
Source organism: Salinimonas profundi (assembly GCF_014750655.1). GTDB lineage: Bacteria > Pseudomonadota > Gammaproteobacteria > Enterobacterales > Alteromonadaceae > Alteromonas > Alteromonas profundi_A. The sequence goes on along the minus strand of NZ_JABBXD010000002.1, from coordinate 371,280 downwards.
TATTTCTATAAGACTATCAGTTACAACTTCGTTAATAACTATTAAAAAATTGTAAAAGCGGAGTATAAGATGGATCATGTAATTTCTGGTGTCGCCAAATTTCAGGAAGAAGTTTATCCCAATAAAAAAGCGACATTCCAAAAGCTGGCTAACGGCCAAAACCCTGAAGTTCTTTTTATTACCTGCTCAGACTCTCGTATCGATCCTAACCTGGTAACACAAACCGGGCCCGGAGAGCTTTTTATTTGCCGCAACGCAGGTAATGTTGTTCCCCCACATTCTAATCAAACCGGTGGTATGACTGCATCCATTGAATTTGCTGTCGCTGCGCTTGGTGTAAGCCACATTGTTATATGTGGTCACACTGATTGCGGTGCCATGAAAGGGGCGCTGAATCCAGAAGCCCTCGATGGTTTGCCCCATGTCAGAGAGTGGCTGGGACATTGCCGCTGTGCCACTGAAGTGGTCAAAGAGCGCCGTGGTAAAGTTGACCATGAAGATTTGGAAGAAGTGACGCAGGAGAATGTTGTACAGCAGTTGCAACACCTTCGTACGCATCCAGCGGTAGCGGCTAAAATCGCGACTGGTCAGGTCAAGCTTCATGGCTGGGTGTATAACATCGGTTCCGGCGATGTACTTTGCTATGACGAAAGCAAAAGAACCTTTGAGCGTATGAGCGAAGCTTACGCAGAACAGAAACTTACTTCAAAATAAGCAGTAGCCATGTTGAAAATAAGTACATCTAATTTACGCGGCGACCTCACCGGCGGATTAACCGCGGGGATCGTTGCCTTGCCACTGGCGCTGGCGCTTGGGGTGGCTTCTGGTCTTGGGCCCATGGCCGGTTTATATGGTGCCATTGCCGTAGGCTTTTTTGCCTCGCTGTTCGGTGGCACGCCCTCTCAGATCTCCGGGCCGACAGGTCCGATGGTGGTTGTGCTTGCTGGTTTGTTTGCCAGTTTGTCCGGCGATGTAGAGCTGATACTGACCGCGGTGGTGATGGCGGGTATTTTTCAGATAGTGTTTGGCGTGCTCGGTGTCGGGCAATATATCCGCTTGGTGCCTTACCCGGTAATTTCCGGATTTATGTCCGGTATCGGGGCAATTATCATAATTCTTCAGATTGGCCGTTTATTAGGCCACGAACCACCTGGCGGTACGTTAGGAGCCCTGGAATATTTGCCTCAGGCGTTGGCGGATATCAATTATGTTACGTTAGCGCTCGGTATCGGAACGCTGGTCATCGCTTATAAATGGCCGGCCGCACTGGGTAAATATGTGCCTGGCGCCCTTGCTGCACTAATTATCGGTACGCTGGTAAGCCTGGCGCTTTCCGTCCCGGTATTAGGCGACATTCCCACCGGCTTGCCTAGCATACATCTGCCAACGTTCACCCAGGGCAATGTTCTTATGGTGCTGGAAGCGGCGTTTATTCTGGCGATTTTAGGTGCCATTGATAGTCTGTTAACGTCGCTGGTGGCAGATAATATGACCCGTACTCGTCACAATAGTAATCGCGAGCTTATCGGGCAGGGTATTGGTAATACTGTTGCCGGTCTGATCGGTGGGATCGCGGGTGCTGGCGCCACCATGCGTACGGTGGTTAACATCCGAAGTGGTGGTAAGGACCGTATCTCCGGAATGACGCATGCGTTGGTTCTGCTGGCGATTGTACTGGGCCTGAGCCCGCTTGCGGCGAAAATTCCTCACGCGGTACTGGCAGGTATTCTGGTTAAAGTCGGTCTGGATATCATTGACTGGGGATATCTTAAACGAGCACATACGGGCCCGCGTTGGGATTTTGCGCTGATGATTCTGGTGTTAGGGCTAACCGTATTTGTTGACCTTATCACCGCCGTTGGCGTGGGTGTGGTACTGGCTGCGTTGGCGTATGTTCGTCAGGTGGCACAGCTACAGTTGGATGAAGTGAATAAAATTCCTGATAACCTGGATGATCCGGAAGAAAACGCGTTGCTTGAAAAAGCCGGCGGCAAAGTCAGTATGTTTAGCTTCGGCGGGCCACTGAGCTTCGGTGCGGCGGCTGACCTGGGTCACCATGTCAGGGAGCGGGTCAAAGCACATTCGCAGGTACTGATTCTCGATTTTAGTCGGGTGCCGGTTGTGGATGTGTCAGCAGCGATGGCTGTTGAGACCATCACCTCTGATGCGCACGCTGCAGGCCGTGAACTGGTCATTAGCGGCGCAACGGATGCGGTAAAAAAGGTGCTTGATAGTATTAATACGCACCAGCCAAATGTGAGAATGTTTAAAACGCGCCTGGAAGCGCTGGACTGCGCACTACGCATCATCAGCAATAATGAGGATGATACGAAAGGTGATGGTAAACTCGCCAGCGTATAGCTTTCAATCAAACTTAAAAAAAGCCACCTCGGGTGGCTTTTTTGTTTTTATAATCTTTATCGTGAATGCGAATAGACACAGGTACCGAATCAGGTACGCTGTCATTGTCACAAGTAAGGGAGCCTGTTTCAGGATGACATTGTCGGCTATTAAGAGCGCTTTGCGTGCTGGTATCGTTATCTGTGTGGTAGCGATTAGTGTGGCGGTTGTACCTGCTGCCGGCGCAAACGAACTTGCCCCGATACCCTACGATGACATTGGCGCATACAGTCCGTTATTAATAGGTGAAACCCACGGCAGTAATGAAGTGGTCGGGTTCATTAAAACTCTCGTCGCCAACACGAGAGATAATCAACATTTACAGATTCTGCTGGAAATGCCTGCAGATATGAATGCGGCTATCCAACGGTACTTTGCGAATGAATTAACAGTTAAGCAACTGCTTTCTCACCCGTTCTGGACACGCAAGATACAGGATGGCAGAAGCAGCGCCGCGGTTTTCGGGTTAATTACGTTTGTAAAAGAGCTTCGCAGTATAGCGAGGAAGGTGACTATTGCCGGTTTCGATGCGCGCAGGGATGAACACAGAAAAGACGCGCCCCGCGAAATAATTATGGCAGATAATATTCGTCGTTACATTACGCAAAATGATAAAGCAATAACGATCATTATCACCGGTCGGGTGCATGCAAACCGGTCGCTGCACATCAGTGATGACTACAAGACCGTGGCCGCACAGCTTGCTTTAACACACCAATTGACGACCCTTAATATGGTGGCACGCACTGGAAGCTACTGGGCATGCTTCAGACACCCTACCAAAACCTTCGACTGTGGCAAGAAGGACATCAAAGCAGCCGTCACAGAAGATTACGCCGACTATACGACTTCAGGTATGTATATTAAGCAACAGGCGGTGGACGCGTTTGACGGCATCTTATTTTTCGACAAGATAAGCAGCTCGGCACCTGCCACCCAAACCCCTGAGTCACTGTCTGCCCATTAAGTTAAAAGTAATAGCCAGATGCGTTATTCGGGCCAGGCGTTACAGCTAGCATGCGTAGAGGACAGTTAAATCAGACCGATAGATTTAACTTACAGTAAGTCACAGGTATACTGCCGCGCTCCATGGAAAGGGCCAAAAAGTAGCAGGTAGTATGCTTAAAAAGGTTTTCAATAAAATCGTGCTTAAAGCGCGGTTTCCCTCTGTTCGTAATGATTCGTATCATGTTTCCCGCCGCTGTCAGCTGGGCAAAAAAGTCCGTATTTATAAAAGTGTCAGTATTTTCGATGGTGTTACCATCGGTGATTATTCTTATGTAAATGCTGGGTCAATTATCCGAAGCGGTAAAATCGGGCGTTATTGCTCCATCGCTTACAATTGCGTTATCGGCGCGGGTGAACATCCGTTAGATCGCTTCTCAACCTCATCCCGTTTTTACCGAAAGAACAAATTAAAACACTACCTGAAATGGAAAGAGATTTACTCGCCGCCGGTTATCGAAGACGATGTCTGGATTGGGGCAAATGTGACCGTTCTGCAGGGCGTAAGAATAGGGCAGGGGGCGGTCATCGGCGCGGGCTCCGTGGTGACGAAAGATGTCGAACCCTATACTGTCTGTGTGGGCGTGCCTGCGCGAAAGTTAAAAGACCGGCAGGTGCAGGAGGCGCATCAGGTCTTTATTGAAAATGACTGGAATCTGATGTCGGAAAACGAGATTTATCACAAATTGGGCGATAATCTTGTCAGGTGACAGCAGGCAGCACGAAAATAAAAAAGGCAGCCTTATGGCTGCCTTTTCGCTATTGATAAGCTAACACTGCTTATTACCAGATTTGTACCCGCTCTTCTTTTGGCAGATACAATTCGTCTTCCGGTGTTACATCAAATGCCTTGTACCAGGCATCGAGATTGCGCGGCGCCATGGTACGGTAACGGGCCGGGGCATGCGGATCAGAGCGAAGCTGATTCATCAGGCTTTGCTCAGTACGCTTTTCACGCCAGACCTGCGCCCAGGCAAGGAAGAAACGCTGGTCGCCGGTCAAGCCGTCAATAACCGGTGCTTCTTTGCCATCAAGGCTGATTTTGTAAGCCTCGTAGGCCATTGACAAACCACCCACATCACCAATGTTTTCGCCTAATGTCAGACGACCGTTGACCTTGTTGCCTTCGATGGGTTCATACTTGCTGTACTGCTCATCAAGCTGATCAACTTTATCATTAAAGGCTTTCAGGTCTTCTTCAGTCCACCAGTTACGCTGAATGCCTTTGGCGTCTGATTTTGAGCCCTGATCATCAAAACCGTGACCCATTTCATGACCAATTACCGCACCGATTGCGCCGTAGTTCACAGCAGGATCGGCATTGGGGTCAAAAAACGGTGGTTGCAGAATTGCAGCAGGGAATACAATTTCATTGAATGAAGAGTTGTAGTAAGCGTTTACCGTTTGCGGGGTCATACCCCAGCGCTCACGATCAGTGGGCTCAAGCTCTTTCTCAACATCGCGCTGCTGGAAGAACTCGCGCAGATTACGAACATTCTGTACCAGTTCGTTATCGGAAATCTTAACACCATCCAGATCGACCCATTCATCCGGGTAACCGATTTTAGGACGGAAAGCGGCCAGCTTTTCTTTCGCTGCTTCTTTGGTGTCCTCGCCCATCCAGTCAAGATTTTCGATACGTTTTTTGAGTGCTGCACGCAGATTCTCAACAAGATCCTTCATTTGCTCTTTAGAGCTTTCAGGGAAATACTTGTCGACATAAATCTTACCAATTGCGAAACCCAGAGATTCAGTGCCAGACATCTGGGAAAGCGCTCGCTTCCAGCGTGGACGCGGCTCTTGCTGACCATTTAGTGTTTTGCCGTAAAAGTTGAAGTTAGACATAAATACGTCTTCAGACAATAGGTTCGCGTTGTTTGAAACAGTGTGGTAAGTCAGGTAGCTTTTCCAAATATCCAGGTCAGTGTCATTGACGATCTTGATGACATTTCTGATCGGCTCTGGGGTGGTCATATTCAGCTCTGGCACCTTCAGGCCGCTGGATTTAAAGAACGCATCCCAGTCGAAATCGCTGTATTCTTCAGACAGTTTTTCACGGTCAATCTGGTTCAGTGTCAGCTCACGGTCGCGAAGTTTTTCACGTGGCCACTGGATTTCTGCAATTTTGGTTTCCAAATCCAGAATCTGCTGTGCTTTTTCAGCGGCATTGTCTTCATTTGCCAGTGTCAGCATTTCTTCCACATGCGCCAGATAAGCCTTACGAATTTCGGCAAAGCGCTCCTGATCACCCAGGTAATAGTCACGATCAGGCAGACCCAGTCCACCTACACCCACGGTAACCTGATATTCATTAGGATCCAGGCGGTTGTACCAAAGCCCTGCATACAGTGGTGAGGCGTTGCCATACAACCATGCACTGCCAAACAGTTCAGTCAGTTGCTGACGATTTTCAAGACCGTCAATTTTGCCCATTACGTCAGAAATTGGCTTAAGGCCTTTCTTATTGATGGCATCGGTGTCCATGTAGGCTTTGTAAAAATCATGCACCATCTGCTCTTCGGCATTCAAATCATCACGTGCCATGATGTCGTCGATAATGGTTTTGACCTGTTCCTGGCTGCGGTCATACAGTTTGCTGAACGCACCGTAGCGTACTTTATCTGCCGGTAGCTCAAAATTGTCGTACCAGTTACCGCTGGCATAGCGGAAAAAGTCATCACCCGGATCAACTGATTCATCACGGGCTGATAGGTCGACACCGAAACTGCCCAGTTCGGGTTTACCATTGTTTTGTGCAGTGGTTTCGCTGTTTTGCTTTTTCGTTTGTTCAGCTTCCTGCGCATTGGCTTGCTCTGGCTGTCCACAGCCCGCCAAGCCGAGAGATGCCGCGACCATAGCGGCGATTAAGCTATATTTCATCGTTAGTTCTCTGTTCTCGTTGTTGTGATGTCGTCGCCGACACTGGAAATGGTAAAAACGTTAAGTTGCTGTTTTGCTTTGTCATTGTAAGGTAATACATCTGTGGCCTGTTTGAAATAGCCAGCAATTGCATGGGTTTCTCTGTGTAGAAAATCTTTTACAGCCTGATGAAAAACAGGTTCAAATAAATAATGTGAAGAGGTGCAGTAAACCGGTTCAAAGCCCCGGATAAGCTTATGCTCGCCCTGGGTGCCGGGGTTGAAATACTGAAGCTTGTTCTCTATCGAAAATTCAATGCCCTGGTAATAGCAACATTCAAAATGCAGCTCATTGATTTCTTGCAGCGCCCCCCAGTAACGCCCGTATAGCGCCTGTCCGTCAAACAGCAACAGTGAACTGGCACACGGACCTTCTGCTGTACTTGCCACTACCAGCAGTAACTGATCTGATAATTTCTCAGCAAGCTGATAAAAAAACGCCTCATTCAGGTACCCGGTATGACCGCTCCGTTTAAGATAAGTGGCCTGATAGCACCGTATGAAGAACGCGATATCTTCGCGGGAAATATTTTGCCCTGTTTTACGTTCAATGGTTACGCCCTGCTGAGAAAGCTGATTTCTTGCCTTTTTTATCCCTTTTCGTTTTCGTGAGGTCAGGGCCTGCAAAAAGTCATCAAAGCTTTGGTAATGATAGTTATACCACTGGAACTGGACACTGTATCTGCGCAAGAAACCTTGGGGCGCCAACTGCGTAGCGGTATCGGCGAAAGGAAACAGAACATGGGCGGATGATACGGCGTCTGCCAGAAGCGATTTCATCTGCTGAGCAATGTAGTGAATTAGTTGCTCAGCGTCATAATCCGGGTGCAATAAAAAACGGGGGCCGGTTACCGGCGTAAATGGTACCGCATTGACCCATTTCGGATAATAGGCAAGACCATGTTGATGGTAGGCATTGGCCCAGCCATGATCGAAAACATATTCGCCATAACTGTCGTATTTTAAATAACCGGGCACAACAGCAATAAGTGTATCGCCGTCAAAAACGGCCATATGGTGCGGTTGCCAGCCAGTGTCATCGCCTACACAGCCGGTATTTTCAAGCAACGAGAGAAACGTATGGCTTAAAAAAGGGGTCGCTGACGTGTTCAGACTGCTCCACTGCGATGCAGAGAAGTGCGTCAGGCTATTGAAAAACTCAGTTTGGTATCCCATAAAGAAAACGGTGCGCCACTTTTAATCATTATTGTCGGGGCGTTATATGTCTAAAGCACCAAGTAGTTTAAAACATGTCAGAGTCTAACAGAAAAATCATTGTCGACGCGATTACCCGCATGCTGGCGCGACGAGAACACAGCATGGTGGAAATTACGGCCAAGCTTTCACAAAAAGGCTATGAAGAATCAGAAACTGCGCCGATAATCGATGAGTTTCGTGAAGCCAATATACAATCTGATGAACGATTTGCAGAAGCGATGGTTAGAAGTGCAGTTGCCAGGGGCAGAGGGCCAAGACGACTGAAAGCCGACTTATCTCAGCATGATGTGAGTGATTCTGTCATTAGCCAGGCCATTAAAGAAGTGGCGCCGGACTGGTTTGAACTTGCTTTACGGGTACGCGTTAAAAAGTTCGGGCCGGCAACGCCTGATGATTTTAAGGATCGTCAGAAACAAATGCAGTTTCTGCAATATCGTGGTTTTGCGCAAGAGCAGATACAATATGCCATTCGCGGTGATGGCACCGAATAAGGCTGCTTAACAAAAGTAGTATTTCCGTGGTATTGTTGCGCTAGTCTGACGCCAGTCAGCGCGGTGCTTTTAGCGTAATTTTTTATGCCCACGCGAACTGAATTAACACTGAATTAAATAGGAAGTTTGGATCTCAATGACATTATCAACAGCTGACATTCGCCAAAAGTTCTTCGACTATTTTAAACAACATGGTCACCAAAGCGTGGCAAGTAGCTCACTGGTTCCGGCGGATGATCCAACTTTGCTTTTTACCAATGCCGGAATGAATCAGTTTAAGGATGTTTTTCTGGGCACAGAGAAACGCAGTTATACCCGCGCGGTTTCATCGCAGCGCTGTGTCAGGGCGGGTGGTAAGCATAATGACCTTGAGAATGTAGGCTATACCGCACGCCATCATACTTTTTTCGAAATGATGGGGAATTTCAGTTTCGGCGACTACTTCAAAAAAGAAGCGATCGAGTTCGCCTGGAATTTTCTGACCGAAGAACTGGGTCTGGCAAAAGAAAAATTATTGGTCACTGTGTTTCATAATGATGATGAAGCATTTGATATCTGGGAAAACCATATCGGCGTACCTATAGACAAGATTATCCGGATTGATACAGCCGATAATTTCTGGTCGATGGGAGACACCGGACCATGTGGACCTTGCTCGGAAATATTCTATGACCATGGCGAGCACATCTGGGGTGGCCCACCGGGAACACCGGAAGAAGATGGCGATCGTTTCATCGAGATCTGGAATCTGGTCTTCATGCAGTATAACAAGCAGGAAGACGGTACCATGGAGCCACTGCCCAAGCCGTCAATTGATACGGGTATGGGGCTGGAGCGAATCTCTGCGATTATGCAGGATGTTCACAGCAACTATGAAATCGATCTGTTTGCCAGACTGATCAAGGCAACGGCGGAGGTTGTTGGCACCACAGATTTAGAAAACAAATCACTGCGGGTAATCGCTGACCATATTCGTTCCTGTAGCTTTTTGATTTGCGATGGCGTGATGCCTGGCAATGAAGGCCGTGGATATGTGCTACGTCGTATAATCCGCCGGGCAGTACGTCATGGCTATAAGCTGGGCGCAAACGATATTTTCTTTTACAAACTGGTCGCCGCACTGACCAAAGAGATGGGCGAAGCCTATCCGGAGCTGGCCGATCAACAACCCGTGATAGAAAAAGTCCTGCGCGTAGAGGAAGAGCAGTTCAGTAAAACGCTGTCTCGCGGCATGGCGATGCTAAATGACGTGTTAGAAGGCTTAGACGGCGATACCATTGCCGGCGAAGTTGTGTTTAAGCTGTATGATACCTACGGATTCCCTGCTGACCTGACCGGTGATGTTGCGCGTGAACATGGTTACAAAATCGACGAAGCGGGTTTTGAGCAGGCAATGCAGGAACAGCGTCAGCGGGCACAAAAAGCCAGTAATTTTGGCATGAACTATAACGAACAGCTGCGCGTTGAACACGCTACGTCATTTACCGGCTATACCGATGTGGAAGGTCAGGCAAATGTGCTTGAACTTATTAAAGACAATGCGTTTACCGATACTCTGCAGGACGGTGACGAAGGTGTGGTTGTTCTGGATAGTACGCCGTTCTACGCTGAAGCCGGAGGCCAGAGCGGTGACTCTGGTCTGTTGCAGGTTGCCGGTGGTGAATTTGTGGTAACCGACACCCAGAAAATGGGTAATGCGTTTGCTCACTACGGTAAAGCGGTAGGTAATATAAAGAAAGGCGACAAAGCGACTGCAAAAATTGATCGTGAAAATCGAGAGGCGATCAAGAAAAATCACAGTGCTACCCACTTGTTGCATGCAGCATTGCGCGAAGTCTTGGGCGAGCACGTAACGCAAAAGGGCTCTTTGGTTGAAGCGCAACGTATGCGTTTTGATTTTTCTCATTTTGAGGCAATTTCCTCTGAGCAGATTGCATTGTTAGAGCGTCGCGTTAACGAAGAGATCCGCGCCAACCATGCTCTGGCTACCGAGTTGATGGATCTGGATGAAGCCAAAGCATCAGGTGCAATGGCGCTATTCGGTGAAAAATATGATGAGAAAGTGCGCGTGGTAACAATGGGGCCGTTTTCTGTTGAACTGTGTGGGGGAACCCATGTGGGGCACACGGGGGAAATCGGGCTATTTAAAATCTTATCAGAAAGCGGCATAGCATCGGGCGTACGTCGGATTGAGGCGGTAACCGGTGAAGCGGCCATTGAGGTGATTCAGCACCAGCAGGCAACGCTTAACCAGGCGGCAGGGTTACTTAAAACCGATACCTCAAATGTCCTGAGCAGACTGACGGCGCTACAGACGCAGACCAAAGAGCTGGAGAAAGCACTAGGTGCAGCGAAACAGAAACTGGCCAGTCAACAGGGGGCGGATATGCTTGGCCAGGCGAAGGAAATTAACGGCGTTAAAGTCCTGATCACGCAGCTTGATGGCGTGGATCCGAAAGCGCTGCGCGGTATGGTTGATGATCTAAAAAACCGAATCGGTGAAGGCATCGTAGTACTAGGTGTAGCAGGCGATAAGAAAGCGAGTCTGATAGTTGGTGTTACAAAGCAATTAACAGCGAAGGTTAAAGCCGGAGAGTTAGTAAACTACATCGCTGGCCAGGTAGGCGGTAAAGGTGGTGGTCGACCTGACATGGCTCAGGCGGGCGGCGACCAGCCAGAAAAGCTTGGTTCCGCGTTAGACTCTGTTACCTCTTGGCTATCAGATAAGCTATAATCTAGTTTATCTGTTGATCAGCGGGTTTTTGATGTGACACAAAAACAAGGAATCGCTGCTGCTATCGCCGGGTCGTGCCGGTGTTAACGCAAAACGAAAGGATATGTTCATAAGTAAGGAACAGGAGCAAGCGAATGCTTATTTTGACTCGTCGTGTAGGTGAAACATTGATGGTGGGTGACGAAGTCACTGTCACTGTCTTAGGCGTTAAGGGAAACCAGGTGCGCATCGGGGTGAATGCCCCTAAAGAAGTGTCGGTTCATCGTGAAGAAATATATATGCGGATCCAAGCTGAAAAAGGTGGAGAAGCAACAAGTTCAGATAAAGAATAATTATTTCGAAGCGATAAAAAAGGCTGGTTTTTAAACCAGCCTTTTTTATTTTTGTTTCGAGTGATAAATAAAGCAATCAGGTACGTCAGAAGATCGAAGAAAATAATTTGCCCGAGGTGTTGGATTTTTCATCTGCCAGACGTCAAACTGATTAAACAGTGCGCATTCAGTGCGTTCCGGTGCAGTTTCTGATTTGCTTCTGGCTAATTCTTTGATATCTTGGCGGGGTTGTTCGGGAGACGCCCTGCAGGTCAGGGAGTTAGTGAATGATTCAGTATATTCGTGTATTGAATCGTGCGAAAAATCATGATTTTATGTTTTTTTGTACAATGTGCTCAAAATCCCGGCGGGTATGCATTTTCTTTGAAAAAAGGTTTGACACCATCAGGTGAATCCGTAAAATGCAGCCCCACATCAAGGAGAGGTGGGTGAGTGGCTGAAACCAGTTCCCTGCTAAGGAACCATACGCATTACGCGTATCGAGGGTTCGAATCCCTCCCTCTCCGCCATATTTTGTTGGCGGCGACAACCAACACCAATTTATTGC
>NZ_JABBXD010000002.1:263283-359535 GCF_014750655.1 Salinimonas profundi | reverse complement strand
GCGTGTGTAGCTCAGCTGGATAGAGTACCTGGCTACGAACCAGGCGGTCGGAGGTTCGAATCCTTCCACACGCGCCACTTAACAATTTGTCGTCTTATGAAGTCTCATAAGTTTACGTTTTACGCGTGTGTAGCTCAGCTGGATAGAGTACCTGGCTACGAACCAGGCGGTCGGAGGTTCGAATCCTTCCACACGCGCCATATCGAAAGCCCACCAATCGGTGGGCTTTTTTGTTTGTGTCGAATTTACACTTCCTTTCACGATGCTGGTTATTGCGAAGGCTGGCTGAATATTGCCGTTCTTACCAGTTCGCCGTTCAAGCCTTCCTGCAATACAGCTTCATTTGGGACACTTGGAGCCTTTCCAATCTCATTGCGGTGAACAGCTCAGCAAGAGATTCCGTAGTCATTCTCACATCGTTAAGTATCTGAATTTGCGCACTTGAAAGTGCATTGGCTAAAACGTAGCCGTTTTCATGCTATTGATATCAGTGATACCCACTATAGATGTTGGACATTACTTTATCCCGTAGCGAGTAATGCCTTGCAAGCCCTGACATATTGCTGCAATTAGAAACACGATAGCGAATATAGGCGACATAATCATGTATTTTGAATAAGTGCCCATTTGTTATTTTTGTATATTCATGATACTTAATTCTCACGCTCACAAATCGGGAAAGCAATGAACTCTGAAATAGCAGGACAGTTGAACGAAGCGGGCACCCTGATGCTGGTAGGCATGGGATTCGTATTTGCGTTTCTGGCACTCTTGATTGGCGGAATCAAGCTGATCGAAATCACGTGCCGGCGTTTCCCCGGCGCCCCGGAACCCGTGGCTTCGGCATCAGGCAAGAAAAAAGTAGAACAACAATCATCAGAAGGCGTGGCACCGCAAACTATCGCTGCCATCAGCGCAGCTATTCATCAACATCGACAGACTAAAACAAAACAGCAGGAGCATGCATGAGTAAACCATTAGCGTTAACAGAGCTCGTTTTACGAGATGCCCACCAGTCACTGCTGGCAACAAGAATGCGTTTGGATGATATGTTGCCTATCGCTGAAGAGCTGGACAATGCTGGCTTTTGGTCTGTGGAATCGTGGGGTGGCGCCACATTCGATGCTTGCATCCGTTATCTTGGCGAAGATCCCTGGGAACGTATCCGGGCGCTGAAAAAAGCCATGCCCAAAACACGTCAGCAGATGCTTTTACGCGGCCAAAATCTGTTGGGATATCGCCATTATGCCGACGATGTTGTGAAAAAGTTTGTTGAACGCGCTCATGAAAATGGGGTGGATGTTTTCAGAATTTTTGATGCGATGAACGACGTGCGTAATCTGGAAACGGCCGTTAAATCTGCGATTGATTGTGGTGCACATGCACAGGGCACTATTGCTTATACAGTGAGCCCGGTCCACACCCTGGATACCTGGTTGAAAATGGCAAAAGATCTGCAAGATATGGGCGTTGACTCTATCTGTATTAAAGATATGGCCGGGCTGCTAAATCCCTATGAGTGTGAGAAGCTGATTAAAGGTCTTAAAGAAACGGTCAATGTGCCTATTGCAATGCAATGTCATGCGACGACCGGGCTTTCTACCGCCACTTATCAAAAAGCCATCGATGCCGGAATCGATATGCTGGATACCGCTATCTCTTCAATGAGCATGACCTACGGCCATACCGCAACAGAGTCAATTGTTTCGGCGGTAGAGGGGACAGAGCGTGACACTGGCCTGTCATTGCCTGAACTGGAAAATATCGCCAGTTACTTTCGTGAGGTCAGGAAAAAATACTCACGTTTCGAAGGTAGCCTGAAGGGGGTGGATGCGCGAATTTTACTCGCGCAGGTGCCTGGCGGTATGCTGACCAATATGGAAAATCAGCTTAAGGAGCAGGGCGCCCAAGACAAGTTTGACGAGGTGTTAAAGGAAATTCCCAGAGTCAGAGAAGATCTCGGATTCATTCCTCTGGTTACGCCCACTTCTCAAATTGTCGGCACGCAGTCTGTACTCAATGTTCTTACCGGCGAGCGATACAAAAGTATTACCAAAGAAACCGCCGGGGTATTGCGTGGGGAATACGGCGCCACCGCCGCGCCGGTCAACGAGGAACTACAGCAACGTGTACTGGATGGTGATGAGCCGGTGATCTGCCGTCCTGCTGATAACCTGAAACCGGAAATGGAAAGCCTGACCAGCGAGTTGGAGGAGCTTTCTAATGCTAAGTCTTTCACGCTTGCCGATGCAAAGGTGGATGATGTGCTGACTTACGCGCTGTTCCCGCAGATAGGGCTTAAATTTTTGCAAAACCGGGGAAATCCGGATGCCTTCGAACCAGCGCCCTCCACAGAGAGTGATGAGCAGCAAAATGCGACATCATCTTCCGCTGACACTGCCGGGCGTGCGCCAGATCAAGATAGCTCTGCCAGCTATGATGTTTCTGTAGATGGTAAGGTTTATCACGTTGAAGTGGCCGCATCCGGTGAACTGACCGATGTTCAGCCGGCCAAAGCCAAACAGGCCGCACCAGAGAAAGACACAGCAGAGGCCAGCGCCAGCGGACAGACCATCGAGTCGCCGTTATCCGGGAATGTGTTCAAAGTGCTGGTTTCTGAAGGCGATGAAATTGCAGACGGCGATGTGGTAATGATTCTGGAAGCAATGAAGATGGAGACGGAAATTCGCAGCGCGTTTGACGGGACAGTGAGCCGGGTGCTGGCGAAAGAAGGCGACGCAGTTTCCAGTGGTCAACCATTAATTGAGCTGTAGGTACCATGGAAAAATTCAGTATTTTATGGGACAGCACAGCGCTGGCCCATTTTCATTATCAGCAGTTAATCATGATGGGCGTCGGACTTTTATTGCTGTATCTGGCAATTGTGAAAAAGTTCGAGCCGCTTCTGTTAATTCCAATCGGGTTTGGCGCACTGCTGACAAACATACCGCTGGCTGGCTTTTCTGAGCCGGGCGGATTGCTTTACTACATTTATGAAGTAGGCATAGAGACCGGAGTGTTTCCGCTGCTTATCTTTATGGGCGTGGGGGCAATGACAGACTTTGGTGCGCTTATCGCCAATCCCCGTATGTTATTACTGGGTGCCGCGGCGCAGTTCGGAATATTTGCCACACTGTTCGGGGCCATAGCATTAAACCTGATTCCCGGGTTTGAATTTAGTCTTAAAGATGCAAGCGCCATTGCCATTATCGGTGGTGCCGATGGGCCTACCGCGATATTTCTTGCCTCACGGCTGTCGCCGGATTTACTGGGGGCCATAGCGGTAGCAGCGTATTCTTACATGGCACTGGTTCCTATTATCCAGCCGCCGATCATGAAGGCGCTTACTACAAAAGAAGAGCGGCAGATAAAGATGGCACAACTCAGACCGGTGTCCCAGCGAGAGAAGATTATTTTTCCTCTGGCAGTGCTGATTCTGACCATTCTGTTTTTGCCTTCGGCTACGCCATTGGTAGGTATGTTTTGTTTCGGTAATCTGATGAAAGAGTGCGGTGTTGTTGAGCGGTTGAGTAAAACAACGCAGAACGAACTCATCAACACAACCACCATCTTTTTGGGCCTCGCGGTGGGCTCAAAGCTTTCAGCTGACAAGTTCCTTACGGTAGAGACATTGGGGATTCTTGGGCTGGGAGCGGTGGCATTTGCTATTGGTACTGCCACCGGTGTGCTCATGGCTAAGCTGATGAGCCGACTATCAGGTGGCACTATCAATCCGCTGATAGGCGCAGCAGGTGTATCTGCCGTGCCTATGGCTGCGCGTGTGGTAAACAAAGTAGGACTTCAGGCAAATCCGCATAACTTTTTGCTGATGCATGCCATGGGGCCCAATGTCGCCGGTGTATTAGGATCTGCGGTAGCAGCGGGGGTATTGCTCGCGCTGGTCGGTTAGGTAATTTTTTGCTGCGGTACTAGCGATTGATACGCCAGAATCAGCTTTTTCGTCATACTATGCTGAGGCCATCTGAAGATGGTCTCGGTTTTTCCTGACTCAACGATCCGACCATTCTTCATGACAATCACCTTATCCGCAATGTGCCTGACGACACCTAAATTGTGGGTAATAAAGATAAACGATAGTCCCAGCTCTCTTTGTAATGTCAGGATCTGATTAACCGTTTGTGAGCGAATGGAGGGATCCAGCGCAGCGAACGGCTCGTCAGCGACTAAAATTTTCGGTTGCAGTACCAGAGCTCGAGCCAGCGCCACACGTTGTTGCTGACCATCAGAGAGCATGTGCCGGTAAAAATAAACATGGTCGCGCAGCAAACCGACCTTAATGAGTGTTTCTTCAATTCTGGCGCGACGTTCTTTTTCAGTCATTCGTGTGTTCAGACGCAAAGGTTCATCCAAAATCATTCCCACAGTGATGCCAGGATTCATTGCCTCTGTGCTGTGCTGGAAGATCATGCGAATATCATTACTGGCATTGTATGAGCGCGTAGAGCGTCGTTTGGCGGCGTTGTATCTCACGCTACTAAGGGATATTTCTCCTTCGTCTGCCGCCACAGCGCCAACCAGCATCTTCGCCAGTAACGACTTCCCTGCCCGGTTCTCACCGATGATGGCGATCGTCTCGCCCTTGTTGACAGTCAGATCGATGGGGCCCAGCTGGAAGACTTCCGGTTTTTTCAGCCAGCGCTTGTTCTGATCATGCCGGAATACCAGTTTGCTGACATGCATTAGCTGGTTCATAGTTTTTCCATATGCAGCGGGAAGTGACAACTGTACGTATGGTCGTGGATACGACGTACTGCCGGCGTAATAACACAGTCACGCTGTGCACGCGGGCACCTCGGGCCAAGACGACAGCCGATAGGAACATGCTTTAGTGAAGGAATGGTACCATCCAGTGTCGGAAGCAGGCTTTTAGGCGGCAAATCGTTCTGAAAGCTGGGTGCGCTGTCTAACAGCGCTTTGGTATAAGGGTGCAGTGGCCGCTTTCTGAGCATTTTCATTCTGCCGGATTCTACCGTCTGACCACAATAGAGCACGGTCATAGAATGACACATGCTGGAGATTGCCAGCAAATCGTGGCTGATAAACAAAATGGACAAGGACTTTGTCTGATTCAGCCGTGTGAGCAGCTTTAACACCTGGGTTTTGGTGGTGGTTTCCATACCCCGGGTCGGATCATCGGCAATCAGTAATTTTGGCTGAGAAATCAGTGCCATCGCCAGCATAAACTTCTGGCTGATATCTGTCGGTATTTGGTGAGGGTAGGCACTCAGATAGTGTCTGTGATGTTTAATGCCCACCTTGTGAACCGTTGATATCGCTGATTTGCGTCTGGACTGACGCCGTTGCCAGAACCACTTTCCCTCTACCAGTTCATCAGGAATACTTTCCTCCAGCTGCTCACCCAGCGTAGCGGACGGATCAAGAGCACTGCCGGGGTTCTGAAAGACCACCGCGATATCCCGGCGCATAAGCTGGCGACGTTCTTCGGTCGGCATACTTAACAGACTTTTGCCCTTCCAGCTCATACGATCCGCGGTCAGATGAAACTTCTGGGGGAGTGCGCCGGAGATGGCCGACACGATAAGGCTTTTTCCTGAACCAGACTCTCCTACCAACGCCCGGATTTCGCCACTATTAATAGTCAGATTCACCTTATCCAGCGCTTTTACCCGGGTACCGGCGGTTTCAATTTCCAGTGTCAGGTTTTTGATATCGAGCATTGGCATTAGTGACTGACCCTTTTTCTGAGTGCTGAACGTAAGCCATCGCCAACAATATTGATGGCCAGCACCATCAGAAATATTGACAACCCGGGTAACCCAACGTTCCATGGTGCCAGATAGGCGACATCCAATCCGTCCGCCAGTATAGCACCGAGCTCCGGAAGGGGCGGCTGTGCGCCAAGATTCAAAAAGCCTAGCGCTGAAACATCAATAACCGCAATAGATAGTGCCAGCGAACCCTGAACCACGAGCATCTCAATCATGTTTGGCAAAATAGAGTGTCTGAATAATTGCCATGCATTAGCCCCATCAAGTTTCGACGCCAGTACGTATTCTTTTTTCATTTCACTGCGCACGAAAGAGCGGGTGTAATGGATAAACTGTGGGATCAGTGCCAGTGTGATGGCCCACATACTGTTGACCAGACCGGTGCCTAAAATGGCGACGATAATAATGGCAATTAACAGCGTTGGGATGGCCATCAACGCATCCAACAAATGGTTCATGACACTGGAACGGACACCGCTCATCATGCCAGCGAACGTCCCGATAGATACGCCAATCAGCATGGCAATAATCACCAGTAAAATGCTGCTGCCAAAGGTCACCCTGCAGCCATAAATGATTCGCGAGAAGACGTCGCGACCCAGCGCATCTGTGCCAAACAAATGCGCGATGGTACCGTTGGTTTCCCAGCTTGGCGGTATAAGCAGCGAATCAATATTTTGCTCAACCGGGTTGAATGGGGCTATCAATGGCGCGAAGAGGGCAAATATCAAAAAGATAGCAAGCACAAATAGCCCCAGCACAGCGATGTGGCTGGAGGTAAACTCCCGCCAGGTACGCTGCAGCGGAGACGGGTGATACTCTTCTTCGTAGAGACTAAACTGTGGCACGTTCGTATTTGTCCCTGCTTGGATCGATTAAACGGTTAAACAAATCAATCGTGATTGTCAGCATAATAACAACGGTTGCAACCGCGAGCATACCAACCCGCAATGCCGGGTAGTCACGCTGGTAAATAGCCTGAATCAGCCAACTGCCAATGCCCGGCCAGGAAAACAGTGTTTCTACAATCATTGCATTGGTGATTAGCGACGTAATCTGAATAGCCAGTAATGGCAATACCGGTAATAGCGCATTTCTTAAAATATGCCGCGAAAAGGTTTGCCAGCGGGACAGCCCTCTGGACCGTGCCGCAGTAATATAGGGGCGGTTAAGTACATCAATAACAGAGCGCCGTGTCATTCGTATCATCGACGCTGTTGAAATAACGCTTAAGGCAAGCGTGGGTAACAATAAATGATGAAAGGCATCCCTGAGTGCCAGGCTGGTATCAATATTGTCAGCCAGCAGAATATCAATAAGTATAAACCCTGTCTTGTCCGGCACATCAAACAGCAGACTTATCCGGCCTGATAACGGTGCAATATTCAATTCAAGACTGAACAGCAGAATAAACAACAGCGCCAACCAGAACACCGGAAAAGAATAGCCGACCATTGATACTGAGTTGATTGAGTAATCGGCCGCCGTATAGCTTTTCAGGCCCGCATAACAACCCACCGGCAAACCAATTACAATGGCGATGAACATCGCATAGAAAGCCAGTTCGATGGTGGCAGGCAGTGCCAGGCCAATCTCTTCTTTTAATGACAACCCGGAAACAAAGCTGTAGCCCCAGTTGCCCTGCAGCATTTCAGATAAGTAATGAACAAACTGAAAAAAGTAAGCCTCATCCAGCCGGTGCTTTTGAATGAGCAATTCGCGATGGGCGTCATTTTGAGGAATAATGCCGGTGAGGTTGGTCAGGACATCACCGGGAAACAGGTAGGCCAGGGCAAATGAAAATATCGCCAGTACCAGCAGTGTTAAGGAAAAAAGTATACCGAAGCGACCTAAAATTCTCATGGCAGTTCTTTGGTTACCCCGCCGAATCGAATACTTCCGTAAGGGTTAATCTGCATGCCCTTGAGCTCTTTACGATAAGCCTGATAACGAAACGCGTGCGCGATGGGCACGATGGGTAATTCTTTATTTAAAAGTGCGTTAACCTGCATGTAAATCGCCTTTCGTTTAGCCAGATCCTCGGTTTCCAGTGCCTGATTCAGCAGTTCATCATAGCGTTCGTTACACCACATTGCCCGGTTTGTACCCGATGGAATCGCGCCACAACTCAAAAGAGGCCGATAAAAGTTAT
Source organism: Salinimonas profundi (assembly GCF_014750655.1). Taxonomy (GTDB): domain Bacteria; phylum Pseudomonadota; class Gammaproteobacteria; order Enterobacterales; family Alteromonadaceae; genus Alteromonas; species Alteromonas profundi_A. The sequence continues at coordinate 351,633 of NZ_JABBXD010000002.1, read as the reverse complement.
CCGGGTCACCGTTATCTGCAGACCAGCCTATTAATACAGAGTCATGGAGTCCTTCGCGCAGATGGCGGCGGAAAGTTGTCCAGTCATAGGTAACAATATTGACGTTGATGCCTACATCACTTAAGTAACGCTGGATGAGCTCAGCCATCTTAGCCGCGTTAGGGTTGTACGCACGCTCGATAGGCATAGCCCAGATAGTCATGGTAAAGCCTGGCTCTATGCCCGCTTTATCAAGCAGACGTTTTGCCAGAACCGGGTTGTACGCGGTATCTTCTGCGTCATTCTGATACGCCCAGCTGGCCACAGGCAGCAGACTTTTGGCTCTGGAGGCACTGTCAAAATACACCGCTTCAAGCAGCGTATTTTTGTCGATAGCGTGCGCCAGCGCCTGGCGAAAATCGGGATTATCAAATGGCGGGCGCTGCGTGTTGAAAGCCCAGAAACCGACATTCAGACCAGGCTTTTCGGAAAGTTCCAGATCCGGACGATTGCGGATAATATCCAGCTCAGTCTGCGCCGGAAATGCAATCGCATCGCATTCGCCCGTCATTAGCTTAGCCAGACGCAATGAGCTTTTGGGCGTAATATCATAGATAAGCCGGTCGGTTGATTTCTTATTCTGCCAAAAGGATTCGTGGGCCCGGTACCGGATATAATGGTCTTTTCGGTAGCTTTCGAACTTGTAAGGGCCGGTGCCGATGGGATAATGGTCTATACGCTCAGGCTCTCCCCGGTTGATCAGCGTATCTGCATACTCTTTAGAAAGTATAACGGAAAAGTCAGTCGCCAGATTTGCCAGAAATGAGCTGTCACGTTCTTTCAGCAGGATCTCCACCCGGTAGCCGTTGATTCGGTTCACGGTTTCGATGTTTTCAGCAATACCCAAACTTTCGAAGTATGGGTAGCGACCACCGGATATTTCATGGAACGGATGATCAGGCTGCCGCCAGCGATTAATACTGAAAAGCACATCGTCTGCATTAAACGTTCGGCTGGGCGTAAAATAGGCCGTGCTGTGAAAGGCGACGTCCTTTCGAAGCTGGAATGTGTAAGTAAGGCCATCGTCAGAGACCCGCCAGCTGCTGGCAAGACTGGGCACAATACGGCCGGTTTCGGCGTCAAAATCTAAAAGGCGGTCATAAACCTGATGTGCAGTGGCATCAGAAGTGGTTGCTGAGGTGTCCAGTTGCGGATTGAAATTGACAGGCGCACTTTCAGAACAATATAAAATACCGGATTGGTAGAATTTGTCCGTATCTTTTTTACTGCATGCACTGACAGCGGCCAGGGCGAACAGGCAGAGCAGGATCGTGGCGGTGCGCGTCATGGTTATGATCACTAAGCTTCAAGGCTTTCTTGAGAAGAGTCTAACAGATTGTATTTCTTTAGATAACCTCGCAGTTGATGATAGGTAAGACTTAGCTTTTCAGCCGTTTTCTTTTGATTGAACTGACTATCGGCTAAAGCCTGCTTAATCATTTCGATTTCATATTCAGATGAACGTTCTTTCAGATCGATCGGATAGTCAGGCTCACTGGGTAATGTGACGGCGGCAGCTGGTGGCTGCGGGGCGGGTTGCGCCTGCTCTGTCGCATGCTCTGGTGGTGCCGAATTTGAAACACCGGCCGGGGCGCTGATGCGATCCTGGGTTTTTACCCTGCCTTTAGGACGGTAGGCGGAAGCAAAAGGATCTAACACGATTTCGTGAACCGGCAGATGAGGGTTGTTACACCTGTACACTGCGCGTTCAACCACGTTTTTAAGCTCACGAATGTTGCCTGGCCAGTCATAGTCCAGCAGCGTGCGGCGCGCCTTTTCAGTAAACCCGCTGAATAACTCCATTTCCATTTCCCGCGCCATATTAATAGCAAAGTGTTCTGCCAGCATGAGAATGTCTTCAGGACGCTCTCTTAAGGGAGGAATTGTGATAACGTCAAATGCCAGACGGTCAAGCAAATCGGCTCTGAATTCGCCGGCTTCGGCCAGCGAGGGAAGGTCTTCATTGGTTGCGGCGACCAGGCGCACATCAGTTTTTACTGTTTTACTACCGCCGACACGTTCGAACTCACCATATTCAATTACCCGCAACAGCTTTTCCTGCACCAGCCCGGAGGTATTAGCTAACTCATCCAGAAACAGTGTGCCGTTATGCGCGATTTCAAAGCGTCCTTCACGTCGTTTTGCAGCACCGGTGAATGCGCCAGCCTCGTATCCGAACAGTTCGCTCTCAAGCAGGTTCTCATTAAGGGCGGCACAATTCAGTTTTACATAGTTTTGGTCCCAGCGCTGCGATAAAAAATGCAGACGAGCAGCGACAAGTTCTTTACCTGTGCCTCGTTCACCAATAATTAAAACCGGTTTGTTCAGCGGTGCAATTTGCGAAATCTGCTCTAAGACTTCCAGAAAGCTGTTAGCCTGACCTAACAAATTATCTTGCTGGCGAAATCTACTCATCTATTCCCTCAAAAGTTAGTCATTTCGACCAATAACTAGTGTAAATTAAAAGTTGAGTGGATACGAATTTATTTTAATATGAAAAAACTTCATTTTTTCATGGGCTTATGTAGCATTGCGAAGTGGCAAGCAAATTGAATAGTACTTATCAGCATGTGCCACAGTGCACGTTTTTTAACTTGAGTCTGAGGTATTGAATATGGGTATCTTCACGCGTTTCACCGATATAGTGAACTCAAACATTAATGCACTACTGGATAAGGCAGAAGATCCTGAAAAAATGGTTCGCCTGATCATCCAGGAAATGGAAGACACACTGGTAGAAGTACGTTCAGCTTCTGCTAAAACACTGGCGAGTAAAAAAGAAATTACCGCTCAGATCAGTAAGTATAAAAGCGATGCCGCCGACTGGGAAGCAAAAGCTGAGTTGGCGTTAAGTAAGGATCGCGATGACTTAGCCCGTGCGGCATTGCAGGAAAAGAAAAAGTCAGCCGAAGCTGCGGATGCGCTGAACAAGGAATTAAGTGTTGTTGATGAACAAATCAGCAAGCTTCAGGAAGAGATCGGACAGCTGCAGGAAAAGCTGGCGGATGCCAAAGCGCGTCAGAAAACGATTATCATGCGTCAGAAAACAGCCAGCTCTCGGTTGGAAGTTAAACGCACCCTTGATAGCAGTAAGGTCGATGCAGCAATGGGACGCTTTGAGCAGTATGAACGTAAGATCGATGACCTGGAGTCTCAGGTAGACGCTTACGATCTTGGCAAGAAAACATTGAATGATGAATTTGCTGAACTTGAAGCTGATGATAAAATTGATGAAGAATTAGCCAAATTAAAGGCTAAAATGAATAATAAAGATAAGCCGGCTGAGTAAAGCCGACTGCCGGAGTCTGATACCGAGCTCACAGGTATCAGGCTGGCAGGATTAGTGAGCAACAACTTTTAGTCGGAGGTAATTATAATGGATGAAGCTATCCTCGGGTTGCTCGTGGCACCAATTATTTTATTTATCATTTTCATCGCGCCTATCTGGCTGATTCTTCACTATCGCAGTAAGCGTCGTATCAATCAGGGGTTGAGTCAGGAAGAGCACGCATCACTGCATGAATTGGCCGAAAAGGCAGAAGCGATGTCAGACCGGGTCAAAACACTGGAAGCAATTCTGGATAGTGAGGCCCCTGAGTGGAGAAACCGCGCATGAGAATGAACAGACAGTTGTATCGAGACACTGAAAATGCGCGTATAGCGGGTGTTTGTGCCGGTATCGCCAACTATTTCGGACTGGAGCGCTGGTTAGTCAGAATTCTGGTGGTGACTGCATTCTTTCTTTTAGCTGGTCCATTTATGTTCGTTGGTTACATCGTATGTTGGTTTATTCTGGAGAAAAAACCGCTTGATCAAGTGCACGCTGATAACACCGCTCACATCTTTGATCAGAATACGGGCAAAGGATGGCGTAACAGTAACAACACGAAAAAAGACATTGATGAGCAGTTCGAAGTTAAGAGCAAGGTATGGCAGGCGGGTGTCTCTCCCAAGCGCGCGTTAAGTAACATTGCGCAGCGGTTCGATGAAAGTGAAAAGCGGCTGCGTCATATGGAAAAATATGTGACATCGCGCGAATTTCAGCTTAATCGTGAGATTAACCGGTTATAGATTAATCTGATAATAGAAGAAAGGCAGGGTGACCCCTGCCTTTTTTGTTTGTCCTGAATTACGTGAGAATAGCGTCGGCCGCGCTCTGTCATTGAGATGTAAATAAAGTGTTACGCTTCATGCGCTTTTCATCATCGGTTCAAATCTTCTTACTTACCAATTTTTCGATAGACTTGAGGTCAATTTATTAATTGCACTAAACAGGGGTCCTATTATGTCAAAAGATACGCAGTACAAATCTAAAGTATCTGATAGCAACGGCATCATTCACTGGACAGATGAAGAGAACCAGGTGTGGTCTGAGCTTTTCAACCGACAAATTGACCTGATTCAAAACCGCGCGTGTGACCAGTATCACGAAGGTCTGGATCTTCTTGGTCTGAGTAGCGATAGTATCCCTCAGTTACCCGAGCTGAATAAAAAGCTTAAAAAGGCCACCGGCTGGCAGACTGCTGAGGTTCCGGCATTAATCAACTTTTCTGAATTTTTCAGGCTACTGGCCAACAAACAATTTCCTGTCGCTACGTTCATTCGCACCCGTGAAGAGTTTGACTATTTACAGGAGCCGGATATTTTTCACGAGGTATTCGGTCACTGCCCGCTTCTGACAAATCCGGCGTTCGCGCAGTTTACCCATACCTATGGCAAGCTGGGACTAAACGCCAGTAAAGAAGACAGGGTTTATCTGGCACGTCTGTATTGGTTTACCGTTGAATTTGGTCTGGTAAATACCGCAGAAGGGCTTCGTATTTACGGTGGTGGAATATTGTCATCGCCGGGCGAAACTGTGTATGCGCTGGAAAGTGATACGCCGGTTCGTAAGCCGCTTGATCCGATTGATGCCTTACGAACCCCGTATCGTATCGACATTATGCAACCGCTTTACTACATTCTTGAACAGTTTGATGACTTATTCACACTGTCAGAGATGGATCTGATGGCGCTGGTTGCAAAGGCTAAAGAGCTGGGGCTTTTTGAGCCATTATTTCCGCCAAAGGAGAAGAAGGCAAGCGGACAAAACTAGGCGCCGATATTATAGAAAATACTTCACTTGTTACGAGTTTGTGATATTCTGTAAAAAATACTTTACAGTAGAGTGATGTATGCGTTTAGAAATCAGTTGTCAGGACAGACTGGGAATCACCCAGGATGTTCTGGACATCCTGGTCGCACACGAGATAGACCTTCGTGGGATCGAAATAGATGTCGGCGGTAAGATTTTTCTCAATTTTCCGAATATAGAATTTGCCGACTTTCAGCATCTTATGCCAAAAATTCGTCGTATTGATGGAATTGATGACGTAAAGACCACCCCATTCATGCCTGCAGAGCGTGAGCGTAATCAGTTATCGGCAATTTTACAGACCCTCCCTGACCCCGTGTTCTCAATAGACACTCGTGGGCAGATCCTGATGTGCAACGAAGCCGTGACTGCCGGGCTGGAAATGTCCGCTGACACCATAAAAGGTGAGGATGTTGCAGAGTGGGTGAAAGGTTTTAATTTTCACCGTTGGCTCGAATCCACATCAATACAGCCAGCCTCTTCAAAAGTGCAGTTTATACAGCAGGATTATCTTGCAGATATGTTGCCCATTATTGTGCCGGATGGCGAAGACGGGACTATCATCGCCGGTGCGGTCGTGCTTTTGAAATCAGAAATGCGGTTGGGCCAGCAGTTTACGGCGTTTCATCAGCAACAAACCGACAGCTTTGATAAGTTTATTACGCAATCCACGGTCATGCACAAAACCGTGAAAGAGGCCCGCAAGGTCGCTGACCTGGATGCACCTATTTTAATATTTGGTGAGACCGGCACAGGAAAGGAGATGATTGCACGGGCGTGTCATCAGGCCAGTCGACGCAATGAAGGTGAGTTTCTGGCATTAAATTGCGCATCCTTACCTGACAGCGTGGCGGAGACCGAACTGTTTGGTTATGCTGCGGGGGCGTTCAATCAGCCCGAAGGCAAGCCTGGTCTGTTCGAGCTGGCTGCGGGCGGCACACTGTTGCTGGATGAAATCGCTGACATGTCTACGCAGCTTCAGGCTAAGTTACTGCGCGTGATGGAACATGGCGAATTTCGTCGGGTAGGAGACGATAAACCCGTCAAAATTGATGTTCGGTTTATTTGCACCACATGCCGTGATCTTGGTCAGTTGGTCGAAGAGGGGCTTTTCAGAAAAGAGCTGTATTATCGTCTGAATGTCCTGGCACTGGTCATGCCCTCCCTTAAAGAAAGAAAGCAGGATATTGTTCCTCTGGCTGAATCATTTATTGTACAGCACAGTGGCAAGTTGGGCAGACGCCCGGCGAAGCTCAGTAAGTCGTGCGTAGAATATTTACAGCATTACCCCTGGCCGGGAAATGTCAGGCAGCTTCAAAATGCATTATACCGCGCATTGAGTCTCCTCGATGGCAAAGAAATAACCAAAGAAGATATTCAGCTGCCAAGTTGTGCGCCGAGTACCACGTACATAGATGAAAACTTCGATGGTACGCTGGATGAGGAAGTGAAGAAGTTTGAACGGGATTTATTAAAGCGTCTTTATCCTTCATACCCAAGCACCAGGCAGCTAGCCAAAAAGCTGGGCCTGAGTCATACCGCAATCGCGAATAAATTGCGTGAATATGGCATAAACAAAGCCACTGTAAAGTTATAATTACATGGCTGTAAGGATAGCGATACGCTCATAGCCCCTGCTATGAGCGGGTTTAGCTTCTTTCATTCATCCTTCAATACGCTGTCAAAAAGACTGTACACTTCATCGCAAATCCACGCCCTCGCTTATTAACCGGTGAACCTTTCCAAACCCTCAGTAATCATGTTTATTGTGTAAACGTGTTGTAAATAACTGATTAAGGAATTCACCATGACGAACGTAGACTATTCCTATAACCCACTGGGTACAGACGGATTTGAATTTGTCGAATATACCGCTGCTGATGAGAAGGGTATTAATGCGCTTAAAGAGCTGTTTTCTTCGCTGGGTTTTGCAGAAGTCGCGAAGCACAGATCGAAAGAAGTCTGGCTATACAAGCAAAACGACATCAATTTCATTGTTAATGCGGAGCCTGCGTCTCAGGCTGAAGAATTTGCCCGCCTGCGCGGCCCCAGTGTTTGTGGTATGGCCTTTCGAGTAAAAGATGCCGGCAAAGCGCTTCAGCATGCGCTTGAAAATGGTGCCAAACAGTTTGTTGGCAACCTGGGACCGATGGAACTTAATATTCCCGCTGTTTACGGCATTGGCGAGAGTACACTGTACTTTGTTGACCGCTACCTGGAAGACAATATCTACGATGTCGACTTTGCGTTCTACGATGACTGGAAAGCACGCATGGAGAGTGCAAACTCAGGTCTGGATTTTGTTGATCACCTAACGCATAACGTGCGTCGCGGTAATATGGCTGTTTGGGCTGATTTTTACGAGCGTATCGGCAATTTCCGTGAAATTCGCTATTTTGATATTGAAGGTAAGCTAACCGGGCTTGTGAGTAAGGCGATGACATCGCCCTGCGGTAAAATTCGCATTCCGATTAATGAATCTTCAGATGATAAATCTCAGATAGAAGAATTCATTCGCGAGTATAAGGGCGAAGGTATCCAGCACATCGCGCTGGCAACCGATGATATCTATAAAACAGTATCAGAACTGCGTGACCGTGGCATGAAGTTCATGAGTACGCCGGACACATATTACGAAGCAGTGGATTCACGGGTAGAAGGCCATGGCGAAGATCTGGACAAGCTCAGAGATTTACGCATTCTTATCGATGGCGCGCCCATGAAAGACGGGATATTGCTGCAAATCTTCACTGATACCGTTATTGGTCCGGTTTTCTTTGAGATTATTCAGCGTAAAGGTAATGAAGGCTTTGGCGAGGGCAATTTCAAAGCGCTGTTTGAATCTATCGAAGAAGATCAGATTCGTCGCGGCGTAATTTCTGACGAGAAGCAAAATGCGTAACTGGATTAAATTTCCTACCGCTCAGGGAAGTCACTCACGGCAAGCCCATGCCGACTTTCCTGAGGAAGGTATTTATGAACGAGAAATGGGACGCAGCGGCTTTTTTGGGCCTGCTACCCATATGCATCATAAACACGCGCCCACTGGCTGGAGTGAGTGGGAAGGTGATTTAAGACCAAGAGCGTTTGATCTGAACCTGCTGGATGAGAAGGGTCACCAAACCGATTCAGCCAGCCCTTTCAGTGCGCCGGTTATTTTAAGTAACGCGCATTGTCAGTACCGCTTATGGCAGTGTCGCGAGCCTATGCAGCGGCTTGCCCGCAATGCTGATGGTGACGACCTGCTTTTTGTGCACGCAGGGCAGGGCGAATTATTTTGTGATTTTGGGCATCTGACCCTGGTCAAGGGCGATTATGTTGTCATACCGCGCTCAACAATGTGGCGTCTGGAGCCAGAGCTTCCGATGCAGTTGCTTTTGATCGAGGCGACGAATGATGCCTACCAGTTACCGGAAAAAGGTATGGTCGGTGGCCATGCGATTTTTGACCCGGCCGTGCTGGACACCCCTCAGATTAATGATCGCTTCCTGCAACAGCAGGACGAAAACCAGTGGAAGGTTGAGGTGAAGCGCCACAATACGTTGTCGGTAATTACGTATCCTTACAATCCGCTGGATGCGATTGGCTGGCACGGTGATTTGTGCGTGGTCAGGCTCAACTGGCGGGATATCAGGCCATTGATGAGTCATCGTTATCACCTGCCACCTTCTGCTCACACAACCTTTGTTGCAGCACGATTTGTGGTTTGTACATTCGTACCACGTCCGATTGAATCTGACCCGGGTGCATTAAAAGTCCCGTTCTATCATAACAATGATGATTATGATGAAGTCCTGTTTTATCACGAAGGTGACTTTTTCAGTCGTGACAATATTGAAAAGGGAATGGTGACATTTCATCCGGCAGGCTTTACCCACGGCCCTCATCCCAAAGCGTTTGAAGCTGGTCGCCAACATAAGAAAAAATTTACCGACGAAGTTGCTGTTATGCTGGACACCCGTGATGCATTGACTATTGGTGCGGCTGCCAGTGCAGTTGAAAATCCAGACTATGTGTATAGCTGGCGCAGCGACAAGGTAGAAAAGGGAGAATAAATGAAATTCGCAACCTACAAAAACGATACACGCGACGGTCAGTTAATGATGGTCTCACGGGATTTATCCCAGGCCTATTCTCTGAAGGATATCGCGCCTACCATGCAGTACGCGCTGGACAACTGGGCTCAGGTAGAGGCTGAACTGAAAAATGTCTACGAGCAATTAAATGATAATCAATTGAACGCCGAGGGATTCAGCCCTCAGCGATGTGAGTCTCCATTGCCCAGAGCCTATCAATGGGCGGATGGCAGTGCCTATGTCAATCATGTTGAATTGGTTCGAAAAGCACGTGGCGCAGAGATGCCAGAGAGCTTTTGGTCTGATCCACTAATGTATCAGGGCGGTTCAGATGATTTCATTGGTCCGACGGAAGATATTATTCTACCAAGCGATGAATGGGGCGTGGATTTTGAAGGCGAGATAGCTGTTGTTACTGATGATGTTCCGATGCAATGTTCGCCAGAGGACGCCGTCCAGCGCATTCGCTTACTGATGTTGGTGAACGATGTGTCACTACGTGGCCTTATTCCTGGTGAACTGGCCAAAGGTTTTGGCTTTTTCCAGTCCAAACCCGCCAGCGCATTTTCTCCGGTCGCTGTGACACCAGATGAAATGGGCGATGCCTGGAAGGACGGTAAGGTTCATCTTCCGCTGCGTACCACCTATAACGGTGAGCTGTTCGGCAAGCCGGAAGCTGGCGAGGACATGACATTTAATTTTGGCGAGCTGGTTGCTCATGCCGCGAAATCACGGAACCTTGGGGCAGGCGCTATCATTGGCTCTGGCACAGTATCGAATAAGCAGGGCACTGACCATGGATCTGCGGTGTCAGAGGGCGGGCGCGGGTATTCGTGTATCGCAGAAATCCGTATGATTGAGACTATTCGAGACGGAGAACCCACCACCCCCTTCATGCAATTTGGTGACAAAGTGCACATGGAAATGCTGGATAAAAATGGTGATAGTATATTCGGCGCCATTGACCAGCAGCTTAAGCCGCTTAAAGCATAAGAGAAGATAAAAATGGCGCTGAAACTTTACGGCTACTGGCGTTCATCGGCAACCTACCGGGTACGGATTGCGCTTAACCTCAAGCAACTAGAATACGACTACATTCCGGTTCATCTGGTAAAAGACGGTGGCGAACAGCATAAAGAAGGATATCAGCAACTGAACCCTTCTGAGCTGGTGCCGACGCTGGTTGATGATGATGAGGATATCATCCTGAATCAGTCGCTGAGTATCATAGAGTTCCTGGACGAAAAATACCCGGATTCTCAACAGCTGCTTCCCGGACATCCTGTGGAACGGGCAAGAGTGCGGGCTCTGGCGCAGGACATTTCCTGCGATATGCAGCCGCTGAATAATCTTCGCGTATTACAGGCGCTTGAAAGTGAATTTGGTGCAGACAGTGAAGCAAAAGCAAAATGGGTGAAGCACTGGAGCCAGCGTGGCTTCAGTGCAATTGAGCAGCGCCTGCAAACGCAGGCGGGCAAATATTGTTTTGATTTTGATGTGTCGCTGGCAGACGTATGTCTGGTTCCGCAGGTTTATGCCGCAATGCGGTTTGGCCTGGACATCGAGCCGTTCCCATTAATTAGCAAAATATATGCGAACTGCAATGCCCTCGCGCCATTCATAAATGCGATGCCGGAAAACCAGCCGGATGCACCGCAATAGTCATTACTGGCTTTTAATCGGAAGCTGAGTCGTATTTTTAACCTGCTTTAACGCAAACGTTGAACTGATATGATCCACCAAAGGTAGGTGGGTCAGTTTGTTTTTCAGCAGGTTCTCGTATTCTTCAATACTTTCCACAACGACTTTGAGCAGATAATCTTTTTCACCGCTGGTTGTGTGGCACTCCACAACCTCATCGATAGACTGAACGGCCTGCTCAAAATCAGTCAGTGAATCGCCGTCGTGGTTTTTCAGGGTTACAAAAATAAATACAGATACTCCAAGGTTAAGTTTTTTGCTGTTAAGCAGCGTCACTTTGCCAACGATAATATCATCCGCTTCCATGCGCTTTACCCGACGCCAGCAGGGCGTATGGGACAGACCGACTTTCTGGCTGAGTTCTGCCATTGAAACGGTGGCATCCTGCTGTAAAACACGCAAAATCTCGCGATCAAATTTGTCTAACTTCATGTACAATATTCCAAGCTGTTATGATGCCTATTATATATTGAAAAAGAATCTAGGATAAGCATCATAGCAATCACAGTATGCTAGTATCGATGTTTCCGTATGTTAAATTCATTAACAAACATCGCAAGGCATGTCCTCCTGATTTATCGGTAAAATCTCGTAAACTTTAGACTACAATTTGAGGCCCTATGTCTGTATTCGATCACTCTGAATTTGATAACCATGAACATGTTGCGTTTTATCACGACGAAGCGGCAGGGTTAAGTGCCATTATCGCGGTACACAATACAAATCTGGGTCCGGCTCTGGGCGGTTGTCGCATGTGGCCGTATGTAAATAGCGCAGAAGCCCTGACCGACGTTTTACGCTTGTCAAAAGGGATGACCTATAAATCTGCCATGGCTAACCTTAAGCTGGGTGGCGGAAAGTCAGTCATTATCGGCGACCCTCGCAAAGTCAAAACACCAGAGATGATGACCGCAATGGGTAAGTTCGTTGATTCATTAGGCGGTAAATACTTTACCGCTGAAGATTCGGGCATCTCAGTCAGCGATCTGAAAACGATGGCCAAAGAGTCTGAATACATTGCCGGCACCAAAGCCCACTATCATTATGCCGGTGAGACGGCAGATGGTAACCCGGCGCCTTCTACGGCATACGGCGTATTTGTGGGCGTTAAAGCGTCTGTTGAGCATGCGCTCAAATCAGATTTAAATGGCGTAAGAGTGGCTATTCAGGGCATGGGACATGTTGGTTACCGTCTGGCGGAACATCTGCATAACGCCGGCGCGAAACTATTTGTGACAGACATCTATCCAGAAGGCGTAGATCGGGCGGTAAAAGAGCTGGGCGCAACAGCGGTTGCACCTGAAGAAATTTACGGTCTGGATGTGGATGTAGTAGCGCCATGTGCAATGGGTGCCTCAATTAACGATGAAACACTTTCTACTTTGAAAGCAAAGGTGATTGCCGGTGCGGCTAATAATCAGTTGGCGCGCGAAGAGATAGGTGATGTTCTGCAGGAGCGTGGTATTGTTTATGCGCCTGATTATGTTATCAACGCAGGTGGTGTCATCGATATCTATCACCAGCGTATGGAGTCATCTTCCAATGAAGCACTTCGTGACCATTTAGAGCAAATCGGCGATACGTTGAAAGAGATCTTCGAGCGCGCCGATGCGGAAGGGCGTGCGACCAACCGCGTTGCGAACGTGATTGCTGAAGAGCGTTTCAAAAACAAAGGTTGAAACTTGGCGCGCAACTCGTCATAATGCGCGCCGCTGGTCTGGAGCAATCTTTCAGGCCCGCGAAGTGTCAATGGTAGGCCTTTGGTCCTCTCGCAATGATACTCTGTGAACTCGGTCAGGCCCGGAAGGGAGCAGCCGCAGCAGACGACTCATGTGCCGAGATGTGGCTGGAGGCTTGCCACCCTAACTCCCCGCTTTTCTGCTCGAATCTCTGTCTAAAAATTCTCTGGCTTTGGTAAGGGCGTAATCAACGTTCATTTCCATCTGCTGTCGCTCGCTCTGCGGCAAATAGAATGCCATATCCACTTCAAATCGAATATACCGGGGCGGAACCTCATTAAGTGCCAGGCAGCACAGGTCTGCCAGATAATCGGTCGTGTGCGTTTTATCAAGCCCCAGTGCCGCAATCCTTTCTACAATAAGGTGTTCATAGTAATTATGGATATCATTATGCAACTTCATGTATTACCGCCATTATTAACTAACATTGTGCAAAGCACAGTACAGATGATTTTACAATTTCATCGGGCAGCACACACCGGTGACTCCCCGCCCTGTTAACAAAGTGTTAGACTAAAACTCTCATTTAGCAACTGTTTTTAGAAATGAAGAGAAACGATACCCCAGTCTACTACGGCGACTATTTGCAACTGGATAAAATTCTCGGCGCGCAGGCATTCCAAAGTGAAAAATATGGCGAGCCTGCTCACGATGAAATGTTGTTTATTATCGTGCATCAGGTTTATGAGCTTTGGTTCAAACAGGTGCTACACGAACTTAATGCGATTATTGATACCTTCAGTCAAAAGCGAATGCCTGACGATGAGCTCATTGGTGTGGTTCATCGTTTGCACAGAATTATACAGATTCAGCAACTAATGAATGACCAGATCAGTGTGATGGAGACCATGACACCGCAGCAGTTTCTTTCATTTCGTGACTACCTGGTACCCGCATCAGGTTTTCAGTCAATTCAGTTTAAGCGGCTTGAAATTTCATTAGGACTTAAACGTGAGTATCGAATCGACTTCGATAAGCAGAGTTTCTTTAACCGGCTTACCTATAAAGATCGCGAGTTGCTGGAGGCTTTGGAGAACAAAGCGAGCTTGTTTGAGTTAGTCGATCAGTGGCTGGCGAGAATGCCTTTATTAGAAAAAGATGAGTTTGCTTTTTGGCAACATTATAAGAGCGCTGCTGATGATCTATTGGCAAGTGACAAAAAAATCATTAGCGAAAACGACACCTTATCTGACAAAGAAAAAGCGCAGGAACTTAAAGACTGGCAGGGGACACGGGATAATTTTGATGCGTTGTTCGATAAGCACAAATATGAGGCACTGCGCAAGGATGGTGTGTTCAGGTTAAGCCACGAAGCGATGCTCGCTACGCTATTTATAAAACAGTATCCCGAGGAACCTATCTTCAACTTACCCTTTCAGCTGATTACAGCCTTAACGGAAATCGACGAGAAGCTAACGATATGGCGTTACCGTCATGCCATGATGGTGCAACGTATGTTAGGAACGAAAATAGGGACAGGTGGATCCTCAGGTCACCATTATCTGAAAAAAACAACGGAATCGAATCGCATTTTCGTTGACTTTTTTAATACCGCAACATTCTTGCTGCCGAAAGATATGCTTCCGCCATTGCCTGAACAGGTAAAACACTACTTTGGCTTTCATTATTCATGAATATTGAAAAAAACTTATGTTTCACAAAGTGGGGCAGTGAGGCGTAATAAAACTACAAATCGTGCATAAATTAATTTTAATTATTGATTTTAAAAGAAATAAGTTTGGTTTCGAGTGTCGGGCTGCTTTTTTGTAGCCCCATTTTCATTACAAAGTAAACTTTACAAAAGATTTAATATTTACTTGTATCTACATATTGAAACTCTTAATAAATTATGGGTAATATCTCCCTCGGGTCAAAATGCCCGCATAATCACCAATTATAACAAATAAATTATTTGCTGATGGAATAGCGTTCCAGGGAGAAAAAAGATGTTCAATAACTCAAGGATAGCCAAGTCTGTCCGACTGGCTTGTGCCTTCGGTACTGCTTTAGCCATTTCCACATCAGGCGCGGCGTTCGCGCAGGAAACCCAAAGTGAAGACGATGACGTTACAGTAGAGAAAATTTCTGTAACAGGTTCGCGTATCGCACGTCCAGAGCTATCTACACCAGCCCCAATCGTAACAGTAGGCGCTGCTGAAATTGAGCGCTTCGGTTCGCCGGATCTGGGTTCAATTCTTGCTGAATTACCTGCCATTGCTGCAGGCAGCACACTGATTGGTAACAACAATTCAAATGCAAACGCGGGATTGAGTTCACCTGACCTGCGTTCATTAGGTGACACGCGTACATTGACGCTGGTAAATGGCAAGCGTCACGTCGCCGGCTCACCATTCTCTAATGCGGTTGATACAGGTGCGATTCCGGCCGCGATGATTGATCGCATTGAAGTCATCACCGGTGGCGCGTCTGCAATCTACGGTTCTGACGCTGTAGCAGGTGTTGTCAACGTTATCCTTCGTGATGACTATGAAGGCGTTGAGCTTCGCGCGACAGGCTCTACTGATACTGAAAGCATCGGCGCTCGCAGTAATACACTAAGTCTTTTAACGGGTGCGACGACTGATGATGGTCGTGGTAACGTGACATTCTTCGCGTCGAAAAGCAGCATTAACGAAGTGCTGATCCCTGAGCTGCAACAAGCTGCAAACTGGGGAACCATCGTAAATCCGGATGATACCGGTGAAGAAGATGGCATTCCTGATCGCCTGCGCGTGCGTAATGTCGGTTCAGAAATGATTAATGGTTTTGGTGTTATCAATCCGTTTGATGATGCGTCTCGTCTGACCTTTACCCCAGGTGGTGTGGGTACAGAGCAGGTAATGCGTGATGGTACCAACAGCTTTGCCTTTGGTAGTTTCGACCAGCCCTACGACTCAGTCTTTTTCACAGAAAATTATGAGAACTATATCCCTGACCAGGAAACAATTACGCTGGCCAGTACGTTCCGTTATGATCTGACTGACAAGATGCGCTTCTACGGTGATGTTAAATACGTAGATAAAGATATCGCGCAGCAATTCCAGCCATCTTTTGATTTTGGTGGTCTGTCAATCAATGTTGAAGACAACGTATATCTGGATGACGCCACACGTCAGACACTATTGAATAATGGTCAGACAACTGTTCCAATGGCGCGTTTCTTCGATGATATCGGTAATCGCTCTGCATCAAACGATCGTCGTCTTTTCCGCGTTGTTGGTGGCTTCGAGGGTTATTTTACACTGGCTAATACTGATTTTGATTATGATGTGTATTATACACATGGTCAAACATCTAATATTCGTAAAACACTGAATGACCTGATTCCTACAAACTTAGAAGCAGCGTTAGACTCGGTGTACGATCCATCCACTGCCAGCTTTGCCTGTCGTAGTCAGGTACCTGATGCACAGGGCGAAGATTATGAAGATCCAGCTGAAGTAAATGGTGACCAGTGTGTGCCATTCAATCCGTTTGGATTTGGCAATGCATCTTCAGCAGCGCAAGACTTCGTTTCTGGTACTGTTACCCGTGAAGACGAGCTGACGCAGGATATGTATGGTGCAACGGTATCGTTTGATTCAACGAACTATTTCGAGCTGCCAGGTGGTCCGGTTGGCTTTGCTGTAGGTTACGAGTACCGTGAAGAAGAAGTAACGACGACAACTGATGAGTTCACTAAAGCGGGCTTCTTCACGAACGCAGCAACGCCTGACTCATTCGGCGGCTACGACGTAGAAGAATTCTTCGTTGAGGTGCGTTTACCCGTATTGTCAGATGTGTTTATGGCCAGAGAGCTGTCATTTGATGGTGCATTCCGTTCTGCCGACTACTCGCACGCAGGTAGTGCAGATGCATGGCAAGTGGGCTTTCTGTGGTCACCTATTGAAGATGTACGTCTTCGCGGTACCATCGGTGAAGCGGTACGTGCGCCTAACGTAGACGAGGCGTTTAGCCCTCAATCTCCAGGCTTTGCAAACATCAACGATCCGTGTGATGCCGATAACATCAATGATGATCCGGATCGTGTCGCAAACTGTGCTGCGCTGGGCATTCCAGCAGGCTTCGAAGCGAACGATAACGTGAGCATCGACACGCTATCTGGTGGTAACCCTGATCTCTTCTCAGAAGAAAGTGAATCGCGCACCGTAGGTGTAGTATGGACACCAACTTTCATAGAAAACCTGTCTGTTACCCTAGACTGGTATGATATTGAAATTACAGATGCAATAACTCAAGTATTATCTCAAGACATCCTTGATAACTGCGTAGATGCGACGGGTGGCCCTGATGCAGGTTTCTGTAGTCAAATCGATCGTGATCCTACAACGAACGATATCACGCTGGTTCGTTCAGGTTTTATTAATGCGTCAGCACTGACGACGTCGGGTCTTGAAATGCAGATTCGTTATACCACTGATTTGGAGCGCTTCGATCTGCCGGGAGAGTTACGTTTCAACATTCAGGGTAATAAGGTTAACGAACTGAATGAGTATGCCTTCCAGGATCGTCCTGATGAAATTAACGTAGAAGACGGTGAGGTGGGTGATCCTTCATACCAGTTCCGTACTATCGTCGATTACCGTATCGACCAGTGGAGTGTGAACTATACGAGTCGTTTCATCGACAGAAGTGCGTTGTTTGATGTTTCTCCGGGTGGTGATTCCACTGAAGATCAGGACATCAGTTTCGTAGGTTCTATCTGGACACACGATGTGAGCGTTAATTATGACCTGGATGACAACATGGAGTTGTTCCTGGGCGTAAGAAACGTATTTAACAAAGTACCTCCGGGCTATACCTTTGACCCGCTGTATGACCTGGTTGGTCGTCGTGTAAATGCGGGCGTGACAATTCGATTTGAATAAGACGTCACTTTAACAACAGAACAGGCCGGTCTCAGACCGGCCTTTTTTATGTCTTTTACTTTCAAATTATTCTTACTTGTTAATGCTTGCATTTAAAAATCAAAGAGCTTTTCACTTTTTCACGTAAATTAAAAAAATCGCATATTGATAAGGATAAAAAATTTATCATATAAATTATTGTTAAAATAATGTGTGCGATTTGACTGTGTTTGGTGCATATTTATAATTTCTAAATAGATGTTTATTCATTCTACGTGCGAGCTTCGAGCGCCTAATTTATAAGCTGTAAGAAAATTACACTCAGGATTGAATGATTCTTTTCATTTAAAAGACGTGTGCGATTGTTAACGTCCTGTAACTAAACATTGACAGAGCTGCCCAAAAAGCGGGCATAAAAAAGTTCAATTTTCTTTTCATCTCACGCTGAAGACAGTTGACCGCACAACTTCGATGTGGTTATTATCATTCCAAGGCCATGAGTCTTACTTAAATAAAAAGTCGTTTTAACGATTTATATTACCATCACTAAATCATTTAGTGGTCCAGGGAGACACAATACATGTTTACAAATAATAAACTGGCAAAGTCAGTGAAGCTTGCGTGCGCTTTTGGTGCTGCCTCTGCTGCACTTTTTGCAGCAAACCCGGTAATGGCACAAGATGCTGAAGGGTCAGAGCAAGACCAGGCTCAAAACGTTGAAAAGATTTCAGTAACAGGTTCACGTATCAAGCGTACTGACCTGGAAACATCAAGCCCTGTATTGGCGATCGATGCAGCGGTAATCGAATCAACTGGTTTTACGCGTGTTGAAGATGTTATGAACACGCTGCCGCAAATCGAAGCTGCAGAAACTTCTTTCCAGGCTAACGGCTCTACCGGTACAGCAACACTTGACCTTCGTGGTTTGGGTTCCAACCGTACGCTGGTTCTTATTAACGGTCGCCGTATGCAACCAGGCGGTGTATACAGCCAGGCACCTGACATCAACCAAATTCCAGCCTCTCTGGTTAAGCGTGTAGACGTATTAACCGGTGGTGCATCAACAGTATATGGTGCTGACGCCGTTTCTGGTGTTGTTAACTTTGTGATGGACACCGAGTTTACCGGCCTTGAAATTGAAGCTGGCGCAGCTGGTTATCAGCACAATAACGATAACAGCTATATGCAAGGTTTGATGGACGAAGCTGGCTATGATTACCCTGATGGTAGCAATGGTATCGGTGGTGAGTCGTACAACCTGAATATCACTGCTGGTGGTGACTTTGACGGCGGTCGTGGTCATGCAACTGTCTATGCGGTATGGCGTCGTAACAATGAGATGCTGCAGGGTGAGCGTGACTACAGTTCATGTGCACTGAATACTTCAGCCACAGCGTGTGGTGGTTCATCAACTGCTGTTTCGCCAAACTTCTTCTTCTACCCGGTAAATACGCCGGTAGCCAGTGCAGATGCTCCACGTGATGTGGATTATACAACAGAACTTTTCTGGGCACTTCAGGGTGATGGAAGCTTCCTGCCGCAATCAGAAGCAAACAACCTGTATAACTATGCACCAATTAACCACTTCATGCGTCCTAACGAACGCTTCTCTTTAGGTTCTTTTGCCGAGTATGAAGTAAATGACAGCGCGCGTGTATACCTTGAAACATCGTTCATGCAGGATAAAACCGCTGGTCAGATCGCTGAATCAGGTACGTTCTATGGTGCTGAGTATCTGTTTGACTACAACAACCCGCTAATTACAGATGCCCAGGCTGCACAGCTGCAAGAAGCATTAGGTCAAGGTCCTGATGACCAATTCGTAGCTTACATTGGTAAGCGTAACGTTGAAGGTGGTCCTCGTGCTGATAATCTTCAGCATAACGCATTCCGTATTGTTGTGGGTGTTGATGGCTGGTTAACAGATAACTGGTCTTATGATGTGAACTATATGTATGGTTCGACATCTTCGTCATCTGCATACATCAACGATTTAAATCTTCCTCTGATTGCCCCTCGCGTTGGCGAAGTAGGTAGCACATGTGAAGATGATTGCTTGCTTTATCAGGTATTCACCCCAGGCGGCGTTACACCTGAGCAGGCCGGTCAACTATCTGGTACGGCGATTCTAAACGGTACTACAGTTCTTGAAGTTTATCAGGGCTATGTAGCAGGTGAGTTTGGTTTTGCTTTCCCTGGTGCGGTTACTCCGGTTGGTGCCTCGTTCGGTTTTGAGCGTCGTGAGACTGATTTTGAACGTATTGCTGACAGCATTTATCAGGAAGGTTCTTTGGTAGGTCAGGGTGGTCCGACTGAAAGTCTGATTGGTGGCTTTGACGTTAACGATATCTTTGGTGAGATTAGTGTACCTGTTATTGAGGGTATGACTGGTGTTGAAGCATTGGTTGTTGACCTTGGCTTCCGTTTCTCTGATTACTCTACATCTGGTAATGCGAATACGTATAAAGTAGGTATTGACTGGGCAATCAATGAAGACTGGAAACTTCGTGGTAGTTGGAACCGTGCAATCCGTGCTCCAAACGTTGCTGAGCTGTTTGCAGCGCAAAGCGTAGGGTTGTGGCAGGGTACCGACCCATGTGCCGGCGATGAGCCAGCACTTACTGCAGAGCAATGTGCGCTTACCGGCGTGACTGCTGACCAATATGGAAATATCAGTCCTAACCCTGCAGATCAGAACAACCAGTTAACAGGTGGTAACCCTAATCTTGATCCTGAGGAAGCCGATACCTATACCATTGGCTTAGTAGGTTCACCATTTGATGGCTTTAACTTCTCACTAGATTACTTTGATATAGAAGTTGAAAAGACGATTGGTTCTGTTGGTGCGCAACGTATTGTTAACATTTGTGGTCAGACAGGCCAGTTCTGTGACAACATCCAACGTAGCCCGGCAGGTAGCCTGTGGTTAACTCAGGATGCGTATGTAACAAACCTGACTGACAATATCGGTGGTATTAAGCTTCGCGGTGTTGACGTGGATACACGTTACTCTGTAGATGTTGGTGAAGGCACTCTGGGTCTGAGCATGATTGGTTCTTACAACCTTGAGAAGACGTTCAAGCCTCTTACTGCTGATCCAAGCCAGGATTACGATTGCTCTGGTGTAGTAAGTGTTGACTGTTTTGCGCAACCTGAATGGCGTCATACAGTGAGTGCAAACTACAATATGGGTGATTACAGCGTAATTGCACGTTGGAGATACTATGGCGAGGTTGATATTGAAGGTACTGAAGATCAAATCAGTGCATATAGCTTCTTTGACCTGTCAGGTAGCTACATCTTTAACGAGAACCTTCGCATCTCTGCTGGTGTGAACAACGTACTTGATAAAGAGCCACCTCTTGTAGGTAGTGCATTGGCGACAAACGCTAACACAGTAGCAGGCTTCTACGATACATTGGGTCGTTACCTGTTCACTAACGTAACTCTGACTTTCTAAGAGTTAGTTGATGTAGAAAAGCCGACGCCATTGCGTCGGCTTTTTTTTGCAAAAATTTTCTTTTCAGGTTTAACGCTATGGCAACATGCAACAATCGCCATGACTTAATCGAGTTGGGTAAACAGGCTTTCAACGCAAAAAACTATATTGAGGCAATTAGACATTTCTCAGACAGGCTAAACCAACAGTCTGATGACGCTCAGGCGCTGCAATACTTAGTTTATAGTCATTTGCATCTGGGAGATGCGAATAAGGCCAACGCTCTACTTGCTAAATATACTGAACAGCACTCTGCTACCAGCAATTTCTGGCTTTGTAAGGTGCAGGTAGCGCAATTTCAGCAAAATCTCGAAGAAGAATACAGTGCTTATCAGCAACTGTTTAAGCGCTTTGGTAAAAGCCTGCAGTGGCTGGAACGCTTCATTACACTATGTACCTCTTTACACCGGTTTGATGAAGCAAAAACAGCAATAAATACACTGATAGACGATCACAACATCTCTGAGCAAAAACGCATCATCTTATGGCTTAATTACTATAAGTCCTGCGAACGCCATCAAGAGGCGTTGGTTAAAGCAAAAACGCTATACCACCTAAACCCCCAAAGTCCGTACAATCTTAACGAATTGGCTGTTTGTTACCGACTTAGTGGTGAACCTGGTAAGGCAGTAGACATACTGACACCTTTAGCAGTGAAAAAGCCCCACTATGCGGTCTACCATAACCTGGCAAACGCATTATCAGATGAGGGGAAACTTTCAGAGGCTATCAGTTGGTATAGAAAAGCACTAAAGATGAATCCGCTCTATATCGATTCTCATATCAATCTAAATAAGTTGCTTTGGGAATCAGGTGATACCAGTGAATACCTGAATTCGTTTAAGAAAGCTATTCAGGCACATCCTTTAGCGCATCACCTATCCTTGGCGTATGCAAGTTTTTTAGTTGACGAAAAACGCTACAAAGACGCTATAGCTCACATTGAGAATGCAAACTTGCCTGACTATCTGAACATTGCGCAGCTAAGAATCATTGCGCAGGCTTATCTTTACGATGGAGAATCAGTGGAAGCTGTGCCGATACTTGAACAGATAACACAACATAAAGGGGGGACCACCTCTGATAATATTACCTATGGTATCAGTCTGATAAGCACAGGCAATTATTCACTCGCTGAAAAAGTGTTATCAGACACGCTGACCCGCCAGCCAGAAAATCAATTAGCCAAGGCATATCATTACGCCGCAAAGCGGCTAATAAGTGACAATTTCGAGGGACTTGCCGGCAAAATCGAGACTTTTTCTCCTAACAGCATAGACGAGCAATTTTGGTATTCTCTAATAGAAGAAATCATCCCTCTGCACGCATCAAAAAATAATCCGCTAGGTCAAACACTCGAAAAAGGAACACAAACCCGCGGACATTTATTTAAAAATAGCGGCAAATACGTGAAGCAATTAAAAGCTTTCCTTGATAGAAGTATACGAACATACTGTGAACGTCAGAACATCGATATAGCTTTACTCACCGACGCTGATGATGAGATAAATTATATAGGTTCATGGTCCGTGCGGCTTAATGGCAAAGGGTTTCATCACAACCACATACATTCAAAGGGAAGGATATCCGGGGTGGTTTATTTGAAGCTTCCCAGTGACGTTGCCAATGAAGAAATGAAAGCCGGCTGGCTTAAATTAGGACAGCCTCATCTATATGGTCACGATGAACTTTTGCCTGAAATATTTATCAAACCTGAAGTAGGTAAGTGTGTGTTATTCCCCTCGCACGCCTGGCACGGTACCACGCCAATTCTTGACGATGCTGAGCGAATAACCGTCGCGTTTGATGTTGGACGATACGGATTAGACAGATAATCATGTTTTGTAGGAATATAACGATTCAATAAAACTGCAAACTTATCCGGTTGAGGTCATTTTTAAAGAATAATTGGTCAGCCCATTATTAATTGTCGTACAAAAAACTGTCAATCGCTGTTGGCTATTTGAACAAATTGAATTCAAATAGCGTGTTAAGACTGTGTTACTTGACTCTTTCAGCGATTCCATGTGACTATTATGGATTCGTAGTGTTGGCGAAATGACGCTGACAGCTACCTTCCGAAAGCGAAATAGCAAAGTTTATACGCCCCTTGCTGCCAATGATGTAGCGAGGATTCAAATAAGAAATTTGGTTGGGAACTATGTCCAAGATGAGCAAGAGAACTCTTATTGCTTCTACTGTCATGGGTGCATTCGCACTGTCTGGCAGTGCAGCCGTCTCTGCAGTTACTCTTAACGATCTTCATAAAGAAGAAGCTAAGATTCACGCGGCTGCAGCGAAATCTCAAGAAAAAATCAACGCACTGTTTGAACAGTCACAAGAGTTGTTGGTCGAGTATCGTCAAACTGTTGATCAAACAGAAAACCTGAAAGTTTATAACGACTACATTGCGAGCCTGGTTGAAGACCAACAACGCAGTATCGATTCACTTCAGCGTCAGATTGATAGTATTGAAGAAACCAAGCAGGGCATCGTTCCTTTGATGTTCCGCATGATCGACAGCCTGGAAAAATTTGTTGAGTTGGACATTCCAATTCACCTTGAAGAACGCCGTGAGCGTATCCAGCGTCTGCGTGACTTAATGGCGAACTCTAACGTAACAGTATCAGAGCAATTCCGTCAGGTTATTGAGGCGTATCTGGTAGAAGTTGAGTACGGCACTAAGATGTCTTCGTATCAGGGTACGATCGACGCGAACGGTACCGAAAATACAGTTGATTTCTTCAACCTTGGCCGTACCGCATTCCTAGCACTTTCTTTAGACCAATCCAGTGCTTGGGTATGGGATAACGATGAGCGCCAATGGAAAGCTTTAGGTGATGATTATCTGGCGTCTGCTGTTGAAGCTGTGAAAATGGCGAAAGGTACAGCTACCCCTGAACTAATCAAGTTACCAATCAAAGCAGCGGAGTAAGTTTTAATGAAACTAGTATTTAAATCTCTTGTAGCCGCTGCAACGATGGCGGTTATTTCTACCGGTGCGCAGGCGCAGGAAGCTGCCAGTCTGCAGGACCTGCTAGAACAGGTTAAGCAAAATCGTGTTTCTGAAGCACGAATCAATGAAGAGCGTGAAGCAGAGTTTCGTTCTGAGCGCGCTGATAAGCAAGCGTTACTACGTAAAGCTCAGTCTGAACTGAAAGCTGAGCAAGACCGCGGTGACCGTCTTCAACAGCAATTCTCTGACAACGAAACGACGTTGAATGAGAAGTCTTCAGAGCTGGAACAGGCGACAGGTACACTGGGCGAAATGTTTGGTGTTGTTCGTCAGGCCGCTTCTGAAGCATATGGTCGAGTCTCTACCTCTATTGTTAGTGCACAGTACCCGGACCGTGATGACTTCCTGGCTGAAATGTCGGAAGAGTCAAAAGGTCTGCCTAACATTCAGGAACTTGAAGACCTGTGGTTCGCGTTACAAACTGAAATGACACAAGGTGGTCAGGTTGATCGTTTTACAACAGAAGTTGTTAACCTTGACGGCGGTAGCAGCGAGCAGGAAATTGTTCGCGTAGGTACTTTCAACCTGGTTGGTAAAGAAGGTTACCTTGCCTATGACGCTGAGAACGATGTAGTTCAGCCTCTTGGCCGTCAACCTGAAGGCTACCTTGTTTCTTCTGCTGAGGAAATGGCGGAAGCAACATCAGGAACCGTTCCGTTCTATGCTGACCCATCTCAAGGCGCTATCCTGGGTCTGTTGAAAGAAAAAGCCACATTAATGGAACGTTATCATGCGGGTGGTCCGGTTGGTTACACCATTACTGCAATGTTAATCATCGGTCTGTTAATTGGTGTCTATAAGCTGGTTACCCTGTACGTAACAGGTAGTAAAATTAAGTCTCAGCTGAAAAATCCTGGTAACCCGTCTTCAGGTAACCCTCTGGGTCGCATCCTGAAAGTTTATCAAGAGAACAAGCATTCAGATGCTGAAAACCTTGAGCTGAAACTCGACGAAGCAATCCTGAAAGAATTGCCATCGATCGAAAGTGGTATCAATGTTATTAAGATCTTTGCTGCTATCGCACCATTACTTGGTCTGTTAGGAACAGTATTGGGTATGATTGCAACGTTCCAGTCTATTACTCTGTTTGGTACAGGCGACCCGCGTCTGATGGCTGGTAGTATCTCAATGGCTCTTGTAACAACAGCACAAGGTATCATCGCTGCACTGCCTCTGATTCTGACTCACAGTATCGTTGCCTCTCGCAGCAAATCAATCATCCATATCCTCGACGAGCAGACTGCAGGTATTATTGCAGCGCACACAGAGGCGGAGAAAGCGTAATATGAATAGCCTGATTGGATTATGGGAATCTGTCAGGGAATTTATCGCTACCGGCGGCGACGTTCTTTATTTTGTCGCTGCCGCGCTCTTTCTTATGTGGGTATTAATGATAGAGCGCTACTGGTATATCACGGCGGTCTTTCCTAAGGTGAAGAAAGACATCATCACCAGATGGGATGCCCGCTCTGATACGACCTCTTGGTATGCGCATAGAATCCGTGAAGCCTGGATCTCCCAAGCGTCTGATGATTTGGACGCCCGTATGCTCATCATTCGGACATTAGTGGCCATGTGCCCGTTAATTGGTCTGCTGGGAACAGTAACTGGAATGATTAGCGTTTTCGAAACCATGGCAACGCAAGGTACTAGTAATGCTCGTTTGATGGCTTCTGGTATTTCGATGGCGACAATTCCAACTATGGCTGGAATGGTTGCAGCATTGTCAGGTCTATTTATCAGTTCACGTCTTGAAGCCAAAGCAAAAATGGCTCGAGAGGGCTTGGTCGATAGCCTGCCACATCACTAGAGAGAGATATTATGGCGCGGAAAGTCAGAACAGAAGAGGAAGATGCACAGATCGATATGACGCCGATGCTTGACGTTGTATTCATCATGCTAATTTTCTTCATCGTTACTACTGTTTTCGTAAAAGAAGCAGGTATTGAAGTTAATAAACCTGATGCAGATCAGGCCTCAATGCGCAAAAACGCCAATATCTTCGTCGCTATCACTGACGATGGTAGTGTGTGGTTGGACAAGCGCGAAGTGGCTGTTGATAGTGTCAGAGCTAACATCGAGCGGTTGTTGACGGAGCAGCCGACTGATTATGTCATCATCCAGGCCGACGTTAAGGCTAAGCATGGTACTGTTGTGAAAGTGATGGACCAGATTAAAGCTGCGGGTGTTGATCGCATATCAGTAGCAGCAAGGGGATAAGATGGTTCGATTTATCGTTTCTATATTATTAGGTGCCGCGGTTGCTTTTGGTTTGTTTGTCCTGATGGCCAAGCTGATTGAAAATTCAAACCGCCCGGCAGATGAAATTCCTGATGCACCTGTCATCGATGTGGTCATGCAGGAACCTGAGGCAGATACGCAAACTCGTCAGCGTACACCGCCTCCACCACCGCCGCCACCGCAACAGCCGCCTAAGCAGCAGCCGGTAGAGCCGGATGCGGCTGAGCCAGATGCTGGTGGGTTTAGTCTGAATGTTGGTGCTATTGATACCGGTGACGTAGGTGCCAGTATTGGTGCTGTAGGTGCGATGCAACAGGACGGTGAGGCAACACCAATTGTTCGGATCGATCCTAAGTATCCACCTCAGGCAGCCCGTGATGGTCGTGAAGGATGGGTAAAATTATCTTTTACTATCAACGAACAGGGCGGCGTTGAAGACATCGAAGTTATCGATGCAGATCCTAAGCGTATCTTTGATCGTGAAGCCCGTCGTGCGCTTAGCAAGTGGAAGTACAAGCCAAAAATTGTTGAAGGCAAGCGTGTCAAACAGCCTGATATGTTTGTACAGCTAGACTTCAAACTGGAGCAATGATCATGATGAAACATTCATTCAAAATGTCAGCCCTTGCTTTGGTGATGGGAATTGCATCTACGGTAAGTGCACCATTGATGGCGCAGGAATCAAATCAGGCGAAGCAAAGTAAGCCAAGCAGCGGACCTGTAGTTTGTCCTGGATATGAAAAGGGTAAAACTAAGCTGGTTGGCGAACGTGCGGGCAAGAAAGTTCAAAAAGCATTTGAAGCTTATAACGAAGATAAAGTGCAGGAAGCGTTAGATATTCTTTATGATATCGAAACGTCCGACGACTTTGATAAAGCTTATGTTGGACGATTCATTGGTAACTTGCTTGCTGCTGATGAAAATAAATCCGACGAAGCGTTGCGTTATCTGACCGACGCGGTTAAGGATAAGATTCTTAACGATAGCGAGCATGCCAATACGCTTAAGCTTGTAGCAAACCTGAACTTACGTGAAGAGAACTACAAAGAAGCGATTAACTGGTATCAGGAGTGGATGGACTTTACGTGTAAAGAAGATCCCGATACCTATGTTCGTATGGCGCAGGCATATTTCGAGACGAAAGAGCTTGATAAGGTGATTGAACCGGCAAACAGAGCGATTGAGCTTTATGAAAAGCCGAACAAAAATCCTTATGTATTGAAGTTGCAGTCGTACTATCAACGCAAGATGTATCCGGAAACAGTTGAAATTGCTGAAACGCTTGTCAACACGTTCCCTGAGAATCCAAATTGGTGGACTCAGCTGGGTGTTTTTTACATGTTGGTAGAAAACTATGACGATGCATTGTCTACGATGGAGATCGCTTATAACGCGGGTTATTTGGATAAAGAGGCGCAGTTTAAAAATCTGTCGCAATTATACTCTACCAATGGCATCCCCTATAAAGCGGCCAAAGTCCTCGAAAAGCATTTGGAAAAAGGTGATATAAAGAAAGATGTGTCAATTATGCGCAATATTGCCAACTCTTTCCATCAGGCCAAGAACTACGACATTGCGGCGAATTACTACGGTAAAGCTGCCCAAATCAGTTCGGATCCTGATGATTTCCAAAAGCAAGGCACGCTTCTTTTAGTAGCTGAAGATTATAAAGGTGCTGTTAAAGCCTTGAACAACGCTCTTGATCGTGGTGCAGACGAAGAAGGGAAAATTTATTTCTCTTTGATGGAAGCATACTTTTACCAAGAGAACTTCAAGCAGGCCTGGAAGTATAACCAGATGGCGAAGAAAGAAAGCTCCATGCGCCGTAACGCGGTTGCATGGGAACCTTATATTAAGGAAAAAGCCAAAAATCGTGGAATCGATATTTAATCAAGAAGCCCCTGTTCAGGGGCTTTTTTTTGACTGATCGTTTACCAGTCTATGAGAAAGCTAGTCTCATAATCTGCAAATCAGCTATCGGTATACAGTAACTGAGCTTCTTCAAATAACCTTTTCTCGAATTCTTTTTTGCCAGTTAAGTGATGCAAGATAATGATTTCTTCTGGTGATTTTCTATTCACGATGTAATTAAATGCTATACCATCTTCTGATAATAAAGATGCGTTGTTTAATACAAGATAGGTAAAAGCATTTCCAGTCAACTCACGTGACCGATGGCCATTTAAATATGCCCTGAGTCTGGCCGTTATGAGGGAATTAGCTTCAAACGTCTGAGCTACACGATAGATTTCCTCAGATGACTCGGCTGAGTCGAAAAAGAATACATCTATCAGAAATTGCCTTTTGCCTTTAGCGCGCTGGCTTATCGGTTTCAACACTAATTTACTGATTTGACCACTTGCTTTATCCGGCTTCTTACCCTCACGTACTAAAGTAAAACCAGACTGCTGCCAGAAATTATCTACATCTGATGCTGACGCGTAGGAGCTTGTCAGCCAGTCGATGTTGTTTTTGATTGCATCTTCCCTTATAAACTCCAGCATAGACGTGGCAATACCCTTTCTTCGATACTCCTCATGTACAGCTATCCGGTTAATGCGCCAATACGCGTCACAGGCTAAGGACGGATCTACGGTCATTAATGCAAGACTTTGAGCACTCAGGTGGCCTTTCACACGTCTGCTCCCTCGGGCAATGCTGTCGCTCAAGTCTGACAGTCTTTCGCCACCTTCATGGTTTAATACAACCGCGCCGACAAGCAGACCGTTCTGGTAGGCAAGAATAAACGATACGTCAGGCGCATCAGTTAATCGCATCAAATCATCCGGAGAGGTTTGATAATGGGAATCGCTTAGCAGATGGTAGAGGCGGGCAAGTACCGTTGAGTCCAGCTGCGTCGCAGTAACATGAGAGATTGTGAGCGGTTTGTTATTTTTTTCAGGGAATAAATTCGAGTTACTAAACAGAAGCGCCTCATCAAGAACCGCTTCCAGCGGATCGTCACTCGCCCAGCGAACCGGCTCTTTTAAAGTAAGGTGACGAAGTTCACCTTTGGCTTTACGGGGAAGTAAAAACTTATGTAGAAAGCCCAATCCGGAACCTTCAAAACCCAGTGTCGTGGTGGTTAATAAACATTTTTTGTTCTTTTGAGTTAATGCTATCAGCACAGGTAGCGGAAGAGAGGCTGCTTCATCAATAAGAAGAATGTCAGCATCATTATCATAGGCGACCGGGTTGTCTGGCGCAGTCCATTGGATGCAGGCTTTTGCTTCTTCGCTACTGCAGGAAAGCGTACTTGCGAGGTGGCGGTAAAATACGTTCTGACTATGATGCCGCGCGCTGACCAGCAGCAGTTTATAGGTTTTATTGAGCAATGCCGCCGCGATGGTCCCGAGTAACGCAGATTTGCCCCGGCCCCGGGGCGCAGTAATTACTGTCAACGGCATATCGGTATCGACAGAATGCAAAACCTCACGCATCGCGTAGTCCTGACTATCAGTGAGCTGTTTGCCATGACCTAACGTGTGATTTTGTGCATCAGAGACATGCCTGAACGGCAATACCTGTTCATCATTTTCATGGTCATTAGTGCTTACCGCACTATGCCCGATAAATTTTTCGGTTATGTGCCGGATAAACAGGCTTTCATTAATGAAGTACCCGTGGCTGAGATAATGGGGCTTCGCAACACTTGAATGAGATGGCCATTTTTTAAGCGGGGGACAAACTATGATTAACCGGCCCGAAAAGCGAAGTGTACCGGCCAGTGCAAGCAAGGCACTGGGTCTGAATCCCGAGAACGCGTCGTAAATGCCAATATCAAACTCTTGTCCCAAGACCTTTTTATAATCAGATATTGCAAACTGATGGATGCCAGCGTGCGCATAGTCGCGAACCTCGTGACTTATTACCGCGCAAGACAGTGTCGCAGGTAATGTCTCAGTCAGTTCCGTCAGCGTTTTTTCAGTATGTGCTGTCTGAAATAAAAGTAACTGCCGGTGGTAGTTTTCAGCATTCGCGCTCAGTGGCAAACTCAGCCATTCAATGAGGTTCTTAAAAGCCATCGTTACGTTTTTGCCGTATAATAAAAAGTGAAGTTTAACCTAATAACCTGAAGGAATTCGAATGCGTTTCTTATCACGCCGTTTAGTGATGCCCAATGATCTTAACTATGCCGACTCTTTATTCGGGGGCAGGGCCCTTGAATGGATAGACGAAGAGTCAGCCATCTACGCAATATGCCAACTGGAAACTAACTGTCTGGTTACGAAGCATATTGGTGAGATCAGTTTTGAGTCGCCGGCAATGCAGGGCGATATCGTTGAATTCGGGCTGGCAACGAAAAGCGTGGGGCGTACTTCAATTACGGTGAGTTGTCTGGTCCGAAACAAGGCAACCAAGAAAACTATCTGTCTTGCAGATGATATAGTCTTCGTCAAGGTTGACCCGGTAACCCGCCAGCCTGTACCGCACGGTAAAACGCTGGAAAGCCTGAAGACGCAAACCGATGAGGAGTTGCGCAGCCTGAATTTATTGTCAGAATCAGGCGACTAACGCCAGCGACTGACCAATCTTAAATGTTGATTGGTAAGGTATAAGGCGCATCAGTAGTGCTTCGGTACGCTGGCTGCTAAACTGCGCTGATTCTATAAGAGGGAAGGGCAGCAAGAGCATTCTCATCTGTCTGATTAGTGAATTGTAAGTCACATCAACGACTTAATAAGCTACGTATCAGCGCCGGGTAGAATAATTTGTGAAATGCCATCCGTGCTCCCTGTGTGCTAACGAAGTTAACTTTTGTCAGGGTTCAAAAAGGACCCAACACAAGTCGCAAGTGTCCTGTCAGTGATTGCCGGCTAGAATATCACTATCACGGTACTTCATGTCATTGCACGCAGGTTGTTTAGCGACGGCCGGTTTTGTCACGAATACTCTTACGTCAGGTAACGGCCTACCCACCTTCCATTGATTAAAAACGCCCGTCCGTCACTTTTACGGGCGTTTTTTATTTCATCCTATTGTACGACTTGATACACTGCCGCCAGCAGACGAGAGTCTGCCTACCAAGGGGTGCCGATTCCGGCTGAGATCTGCGTTTAGCGCAGGAACCCTTTTACCTGATCCGGATAATACCGGCGTAGGGATGGTGTCATGATACAACCAGCTTTCCTGCCCTAATGCCGGATCTTTTTCTAAGCAGATAAGAGATCCTTAATGAAATACAACGCGATACTTCTGGCCTTTCTGAGCACGTCGGTGTTTGCTGAAACACAGGATATTGAATACATCACAGTAACCGGTGATTTTCGACAGGCAACACTTGATCAGTTAAGCAGCAGTGCAACAGTATTGTCTACACAACGACTCAATGCCCGTCAGGCAACATATCTTGATGATATTTTAAACGTCGCTCCCAATGTCAACTTTGCATCCGGCGCTTCAAGAGGGCGATTTATCCAGATACGCGGGATTGGTGAGCGCTCACAATTCGCAGAACCCATCAATCCTTCGGTTAGCTTTTTAGTGGATGATTTTGACTTTTCGGGGCTCGCCGCAGCCGGCGTATTGTTTGATACTCAACAGGTCGAAGTATTCCGGGGACCCCAATCGACACTATTTGGTACCGGCGCCCTGGCAGGCGCAGTAAAAATCGTTTCAAACCAAGCCGGTGAAGACCAGAGTACACATGCTGAGGTGCGTGCTGGCAATAAAGATTCCTATCGTGTTGAAGCGGCTACAGGCAGTGAGTTAACGTCGGCGCTGCGCTATCGGGTGGCTTTTATGCACAACGCCAGCGACGGCTTTGTGAATAATACGTTTCTCAATCAGGATGATACTGACAATATCAATGAAACAGCAGCTAGGGCTGCGCTACAGTGGGATGTCAGTGATGACAGTGTGCTGGATATCAGCTACCGCTGGTATGATATCGACAATGGCTATGATGCTTTTTCTTTAGATAACACCCGCGAGTCCCTGGTGGATGAACCTGGTTTTGATACCCAGCAAACCCATGCCGTCAGTGTGAAGCTGACAACGGATTATCAGTACGGTCAGCTGACCTCATTACTTACCCATGCGTCGCATAATATCGCTTATGGATACGATGAAGACTGGACTTATACCGGGTTCCATCCGTTTGGCTATACGTCTTTCGATGCTTACTTTCGCGAAGTAGACACTCAAACTGCTGAAATACGATTTACCAGCGCCCAGCGTGCCAAACTGTTTAATGACACGACTGACTGGCTTGTCGGTGTACATTATAAAGGTGTTGAAGAAGCACTATGGCGGGAATACACCTATGCGGAAAGCGATTTTGTCAGTAAGTACCTACCCACAACAAAAGCACTGTACGCGCAGACTGACACGCAGTTTACAAACGCGCTGGCCCTGACCTTCGGGCTGCGTTTTGAAAATTACGGTTTCGACTACGCGGACAACCAGGGGCTGCAGCGCGAATATGATACCAACATGGTGGGCGGTAAAGTGGCGTTGCAATATACCCCGGATCAACATACCTGGTATGCCAGTATTTCACGCGGTTTCAAAGGTGCAGGCATCAATCCTGCGCAGCGTGTATCAGAAGAAAAACGATTTTTTGATGAAGAATATAACTGGAACTACGAACTTGGTGTCAAGGGCCCGCTATTCGTGCCGCAGGCAACACTGCGCGCGGCGATCTTTTATATGCAAAGAGACAATACGCAGGTGAATGATTTTGATGTCATTACCCGTGATGATGGTACACCTGATTTCATTGATGTCATTGATAACGCTGATTTGGGCACTAACCGTGGTATTGAACTTGAGGCAAGCTGGCTGGTTACCGATATCTGGCAACTTCAGGGCAGCATTGGTTATCTGGATGCAAAGTTTGAAGAATATACGAATGCTCGCGGCGATTTTATCGATGAACAACAACAGGCACAGGCGCCGCGCTGGACAGCAAATCTGTATTCACGGTTGATGATTAGCGATAGCTGGTCGTGGCAGGCCGATATCGATTTTAAAGACCGGTATCGCTTTTCAGACGGACACGATGTGATGTCACCTTCTGCCACACTGGTCAATACACAGCTCAGATGGGAAAACAATCATTGGTATGCATCAGCATGGGCCAATAATCTCTTTGACAAAACGTATTACGTGCGTGGATTTGGCGGCTTTAGCAACGACCCAAGAGATGGTGAGTTTGGGTATGCTTCGCCGGAACCCTATTACCAGCTGGGTGCAGGCAGACAATACGGTATTACTGTTGGATATCAATTTTAGGAGATAATTATGCAGGTAATGGTAGAACTATCACTTTATCCGTTGGCGGATAACTTCATCCCGGCAATTAAGTCGTTTTTAGAAAGAATTAACCGTTACGATGAGTTGTCAGTGACAACCTGTTCAACCAGCACTCAGGTGACAGGGGATTATCAACGTGTGATGGAAATGCTCGGTATAGAAATGCAGCGAACGCATGAAGAGGTCGGGCAGGCTGTGTTTGTGGCTAAGTTTTTAAACTTTGATGCGATGCAGTCACGAAGTGATGACTGATACGTTCATACAGCAGATCGCAGCCACCTCGCTAGCTGAGTGGCTTGCGGTCGGGCTGGCTATCGCTTACGTCTGGCTGGCGGCCCGACAAAACAGCTGGTGTTGGCTCTGCGCGTTTTTGAGCACGGCGATTTATACCTATCTGTTCTGGCAGGTCACGCTGCCATTTCAGTCTCTGCTGAACTTTTTTTACATGGTGATGGCGATTTACGGCTTTTATCAGTGGAAAAAAGGGCAGCAAACGTCGTCCGGCGTGCAATCCTGGCCGTGGTACTGGCACATTGCGATTGTCCCGACACTCTTATTGGCCGGCTGGGGGCTGGCGGTTGTCGCAGCTGGTCAGTTTAACAATGAATTTTTATGGCTGGATGCCTGTATTCAGGTGTTAAGTGTCGTGACTACCTTTATGGTCGCCCATAAAGTCTTGCAAAACTGGGTGTATTGGTTTTTCATTAACCTCGCTTCTGCATATCTGTATGCGCAATCTGGCTTGACCTTGTCTGCCTGCCTGTTCACCGGATATGTGGGATTCTCCGTATATGGATACTGGCAATGGCTTGGGCAATGGAAAATGCAGCATGAATCACACGCATATAATTAATGAACTGAAACAGGCGTTATCTCTTTCAGATAATGCCAGCCTGACTGAAATTCAGGGCGGTGAGGTTAACCGGGTTTTTAAACTGAAAGATGGCGAAATGCATTTCGCTGTCAAATCGCTGGCCAGGGATGAATTTAGTGGTATTAACCGGTTCCACCAGTTTCTACTACAAGAGCAACTGGCGCACAGGGAAATCGCGCCCGCACCAGTCTGGTTGAATAAGACGCAGGATCTATGGGTAGAAAGCTGGCTGGAAAAATCCATTGAAAAGGATATTTCTGTCGGCGGCAGGCCCGGTATTATGGCTGATATACTGGCTCAGATTCATCATCAGCCGATAACCGTCAGACCTTTAGATCTGCCGCAGCGTCTCTATCATTACATCGACAGAGCAGGGTTAAAAGATGACGATCCGCGTGTCAGACGAACGCAGCAAGTCATAAGACAATATGCCCTGGACTATGTGCCAGCTGAGCATCTTGTTTTATGCCACAATGATTTATCATGGGGGCATATTCAGTCACTTGATCCGGTAATGATTGTCGACTGGGAATATGCCGCAATGGGCAATCGTTTTTTTGATCTTGCATCATGCGCGAGTATCAATCGATTTGATGAAAAGGATACTGACCGTCTGATTTCCCGGTATGCCCAGCGAACGGCAATAGCACAGACCACGGTGGAGCACTATTTTCGCGAGCAGAGAGACGTTGTGGATGTGACCGAGACGTTGTGGAGCGCAGCGTTAGAAGCGACGTCTGACGGACGGGCTGATCAAGTGCTGTAATACGGCAAAATGATTGATAAGTAACCACTTAGCTTGCCGCCTGTAGAAAAACCCTTTACCTTTAACTTCCGTTACGTATAATGCTTTTCGCGCTAGGGGTGTAGTTCGAATTGGTAGAACAGCGGTCTCCAAAACCGATGGTTGGGGGTTCGAGTCCCTCCACCCCTGCCAATCTTCTCTTATGTGGCGTATAGTTAATCATCTTAACCTGAAAGCCAGTCGTACATGTCTCATTTAACTCAAGCTCAAATTGCCGCACTTCAGCAAATGGGTATCTGTGTCTGGATCAATGCAGATAAACTGGCGTCGACAGACACTGTGGCTGCAGACCTTGAGAAATCACAATCATCGTCGGTGTCCAGTAAGACAGATCATGCCGTGTCGGTTAACCGCGTTGCGCAGTTAAGAGAATCACTGTCCCAAACGACGCCGCATCAGACTAACCCTGTCCAAACGCCGTTAACGGACCAGCAACGAACGCAGTATGCGCAATTTATCAGCGACATAAATTATGCCTGGGCACTTTGCCATCCACAAAAATCACTACCCGAGTTAGTTGTCGGCACATCATTGCGTGTTACAGATACCATTGTTGAGCTTCCTTGCGATCCCGGACAATTAGATGCCGACCAAAAAGCTAACCTGTGGACGAAGTTGTGGCGCTAAAAATAGTGCGTAAGGTCTCACCAGATGATCACAAGTCAATAGATCGCGCCTATCATATTCATGAACAGGTGACATACTCACCCTGGTCGTACGCCACGTTCGCTGATTGTATTACTCCGCCTTATCAGATGATGGTTATCTGCGAAACCGATGTTATCGGCTATGCGATGATTCTGATGGTCGCTGACGAAGCGACGCTGATGGATATCGGCGTAAGCCCGGCAGCGCGGGGAAAAGGGGCTGGAAAAGCCCTTATTCAAAAGGTTATTGAAATTTGTACGCAACAAAAAATGGCTACGATCTGGCTTGAAGTCAGAGTGAGTAATAGTGTTGCAATAAATTTATATAAATCTCAAGGGTTTAGCGACCAAGAAGTACGTAAAAATTATTACGAAACGAATGATGGTAAGGAAGATGCCATCATCATGAAGCGAGTAATTAATTAGCATTTCGCGTCAGGAGCACTGATAAAACTTTCATATTAGTTTTGACTTATCTCTCTCAAATTCTCCTAACTAACTGTTTTTAAAGATCGTAAATAAACTTAAATTAAATTTGTAAAATTCAGTAATACTGCCGTATTGTCGCTTATACCCGTAATACTTAGTAAGCATTGCACTTCACAGCTACTCTTAGCGCATCTTATCGCTGAGCTTAGCGACTTGTCTGTCTTAAACGAAGTGTGTTGCAGTTATGACCCGACGATTTCTTATTTCCAGTTTATGCTTGTCAGTTTTAACCCTTTCAGCCTGTGGTTCAGGTGGGAGCGAATCGACAGAAAAATTAACAGCGCCCGATCAGTCTGAACCGTTGACAACGGGCAGTTTGCCCGCGCCCTCTAATCCTACTCCCAGTCAACCTGATGACAGCACTCAGGACGAACCTGCTGGTGATACGGGCGGGACTTATGAATTGCCTAAAGATGGCATTTCCGGTCCACTGACTGAAGATGTCACTGCGCAGGCTGCGACCTATCGATTAGGTGTTCAGCTGGCCTCGGTAAGCAGTGATATGACCGCATGGATGTTCAACGATTTGATGAAATCCGCCGGAATGCGGGGCCAATCTGTATCCTATGCCAGCCATGGGTGGTTTTACAACACAGGTTCCGGCATGGTCACCGACCGTTCTGATAATATTCAAACGGATGCCCACGGCTGGCCAACATCCATGACACTTAAGGATGGCACCATCGCTGAGTCAATACTTACGACAGTGATGTCATCGACTATTCAGGGGGCGTACGAATCGGGTGCATACACGCTGACCTTTGACGGGCAGGGCGCGTTTGCGTTTGAAAACGCAGATATCCTTGAGCAGCAGGAGGGTCAGATTGTACTGCAGTATGCTGGTGCGGGCCCGCTAACCATATCCATCACACAGACAGATCCTGATGGTAATGGTAATTATCTGAAAAATATTCAACTGCAGCGTCCTGATGCGAGCAGCGCTGAAACATTCTCGGCTGACTACGTCGATTATCTGACATCCAGCCGGGTAGTGCGCACTACCAGTCTGTATAGTGATGCTGCGCTTTACGCTAAACCCGGTACCGAAAACCTTTTCCAGGGCGCATCGGGGTGGAGCCAGCGCAGTACAATGCAGACCGCTCACTGGGGCACCGTGTCAGGCGTGCCGTATGAAGCGATGACTGAACTGGCAGATAAAGCCATTGCTGATTTGTGGCTAAACATTCCGTTAGCTGCTGATGATGCCTACGTGACAGCGATGGCAGAGCTGCTACTGACATCGCTTAAGACCAACCGGGTTTTATACATTGAATTGGGTAGCGAGCTGGCGAAACGGACCTACCCACAAAGTATGGGCCGTGACTACGCACTGTCACGCGCCATACAGCGCTGGCCGGATGCGATGCAAAGCGAGCTGCTTGCAGAACATTCGCTGCTGGCAAAAGAGAATGTACTTATCAGTAACTGGCAGGCAGCCAGAACACTGGAGATTCAGGCTATCTTCGATAGCGTCTGGCAGGCAGAAGCTGACCGGGTGGTTACGGTGCTGGCTGGAACGCTTAACAATACGATGAAAACCCACAACTACAATGCGCTGTTACTGGATGGCATGTTGCTTCGTGAATACGAAGGCGCAGATGCACCGGGAATGCAGGTGGATGCTTTGGCGGTTGATCCTGTTGTGGTAAACAATGCTGCTAATCAATTTAGTGTGGATAGCGCTGATGCGATGCTTACTGATGCAATCAATTACGTGGATGGTACCGGTCAGTATTATGAACAGGCCCATGCGCCGGGTCTGCGTTACGCGGTTCGCTCGGCTGCCGACCTATCTGAAGAATATGGCATTGCGCTTACTGCTTATTCCGGCGGTCATGCGCTAAATGCCTCGTCCTACCTGAATTATCAGGTGCTGAAAAGCAGTCAGATGTATGATGTCTATCAATCTGTATTTGCAGTCTGGCAGGAAGAGGGGGGCGGTGTGTTCGTTGCAGGACAGGGGATTGCTGCCACGGAACAACCTGAATACTGTAACAGCACTACTTATTCTCCCGGCAATCGTATTAGTACAATTGGCCTGAAGGAAACGCAGCATCAGGACGAGTCGGACGCCCACATGCTGCGCGCACTGAAAGATGAAATGCGGGCCATCGGTCAAATCAAATAAGCGGCGATATTAGTTAGAAAAAGCACGGCATCAGCCGTGTTTTTCTTTTTTCTGCCAGCCAGATCTCACGTAAATACGCGCACCAGTCACCTCCAATCCGCTCTGTGTATGTATTTGTGCGCTTATACACTATATAATCCCGTGCCATTAATATTGCAATTCATCCTGGCTGGGCAAATTAACTTCCGGTCTGTTAAACAATAAGTGTAAGCATGAGTAATAACGCGCTAGCGAACGAAATTCAGAAACGTCGCACATTCGCCATCATATCGCACCCCGATGCGGGTAAAACCACCATTACTGAGAAAGTACTGTTGTTCGGACGTGCGCTGCAAAAGGCAGGTACGGTTAAAGGTAAAAAATCCGGTCAGCACGCAAAATCAGACTGGATGGAAATGGAAAAGGAACGGGGGATCTCGGTAACCACCTCGGTCATGCAGTTTCCGTATTCTGACCATCTTGTTAACCTGCTGGATACCCCAGGGCACGAAGACTTTTCGGAAGATACGTACCGTACTCTGACGGCGGTGGATTCATGCCTGATGGTTAT
The DNA here is from genome assembly GCF_014750655.1 of Salinimonas profundi. Taxonomy (GTDB): domain Bacteria; phylum Pseudomonadota; class Gammaproteobacteria; order Enterobacterales; family Alteromonadaceae; genus Alteromonas; species Alteromonas profundi_A. Next base: position 312,591 of record NZ_JABBXD010000002.1, on the reverse strand, counting down.
CGATGCTGCCAAAGGTGTTGAGGATCGCACCCGCAAACTGATGGAAGTAACGCGGCTTCGTGATACGCCTATCATCACATTTATGAATAAACTCGACCGGGATATTCGTGATCCGATGGAATTGCTGGATGAAGTAGAGACCGAGCTGAATATGATGTGCGCGCCCATTACCTGGCCAATTGGCAGTGGTAAAGGCTTTAAGGGCGTTTATCATCTTTACCGTGATGAGGTGATTCTGTATCAAAGCGGTCACGGTCATACCATTCAGGATGTGCGTAAGGTAAAAGGTCTGGATAATCCCGAGCTGGATGAGGCTGTAGGTGCTGAGCTAGCCACCACCTTGCGCGATGAGCTCGAGCTGGTGCGCGGCGCATCCAATGAATTTGACAAAGAATTGTTTCTGGAAGGTGAATTGACGCCCGTATTCTTTGGTACCGCATTAGGTAACTTTGGTGTTGATCACATGCTGGACGGGCTGGTCGAATGGGCGCCTGCACCAAAATCACGGGAAACCGAAGACGGCAAGATTGAAGCCAGTGCGCCGCAATTTAGTGGTTTTGTATTTAAGATCCAGGCCAATATGGATCCCAAGCACCGCGACCGCGTGGCATTTTGTCGTATTGTTTCCGGTAAGTATGAAAAAGGCATGAAAATGCGCCATTCACGCATTGGCAAAGATATCCGCATTGCTGATGCCCTGACGTTTCTGGCAGGAGACCGGTCGTTACTTGAAGAAGCGTATGCCGGCGACATTATCGGTTTACACAACCACGGCACCATTCGCATCGGTGACACCTTTACCTCCGGAGAAAACTTTAAATTTACCGGCATTCCGAACTTTGCGCCGGAACTGTTTAAGCGCATTCGGTTACGTGATCCCCTTAAACAGAAGCAGTTGCTAAAAGGTCTGATTCAGCTTTCCGAAGAAGGGGCCGTACAGGTTTTCCGTCCTCTGGCTAACAACGATCTGATAGTAGGCGCTGTGGGTGTGCTGCAGTTTGATGTGGTCGTTGCCCGTCTCAAAGCAGAATATAATGTTGATGCGCTGTACGAACATATCAGCGTTAACACTGCTCGTTGGGTGTATAGCGATGATGAAAGAAAGCTTGATGAATTCCGCCGTAAAGCCGAGCAGAATCTGGCTCTGGATGGTGGTGACAATCTGACCTATATCGCCCCGACTATGGTCAACCTGCAACTGGCGCAAGAGCGCTATCCCGATATTCAGTTTACTAAAACCCGTGAGCACTAAAGATTTAACCTATGAATATATACGCATTATTAGTTAGCCGTTTTACCCAGGCGCTTGATGAAATGGGTGTTGAAAATGCGCCTGTACCTATTGCCCGAAGTGCTCGGCCTGAGTTTGGCGAATATCAGTTCAATGGTGCCATGGCACTGGCAAAGCAGCTTAAGCAGAAGCCACGGGATATTGCTGAAAAAATTGTAGAGCAGGTCAAGCTGGATGATGTAGCGCATAAGCTGGAGATTGCAGGTCCCGGCTTCATCAACATCCATTTGAACGATGCATGGCTGGCCAATCAGTGTGAGCTGGCGTTACACGACCCGCGTCTGGGTATTGCCAAGCAAAGCCAGCAGAATGTGGTCGTTGATTATTCTTCACCAAATCTGGCGAAAGAAATGCACGTTGGTCACCTGCGCACCACCATCATCGGTGATAGCGTGGTGAAGCTGCTTGAGTTTTTGGGTCACAACGTTATTCGTCAGAATCACATGGGTGACTGGGGGACGCAGTTTGGTATGTTGCTGGCCCACTTTAACGACAAATTAGAAGCCAACTATATGGCTGAAACCGCCTTGTCGGATTTGGAAGACTTTTATCGTGAAGCAAAGGTGCGCTTTGACGAAGAAGAAGGCTTTGCTGACCGCGCCCGTGAATTTGTGGTGAAGCTGCAGGGCGGCGACGAGTCCTGTCTGGCGCTATGGGAACGGTTTATCGACATCTCCATTCAGCACAGTGAAGAAGTGTATGAAAAGCTCAATGTCAGTCTGACCCGCAAAGATGTCATGGGCGAGTCTGCCTATAACGATGACCTGGCCAACGTTGTGGCTGATTTAAAGGCGCAGGGTATTGCTGTGGAAGATCAGGGCGCTCAGGTTGTGTTCTTACCAGAGCTTGCTGATAAAGAGGGTAAGCCCGCCGTATTTATCGTACAGAAGTCTGGTGGCGGCTACTTGTATGCGACCACTGATTTGGCCGCTATGCGATATCGCTCAGGGAAACTGAACGCCGACAGAACGTTAATACTGACTGATGCCCGCCAGGCCTATCACTTTAAGCAAACTGAAATTGTGGGTCGTAAAGCTGGATTCATGAAACCAGAGCAAAGCTATGAACATTGTCCGTTCGGGATGATGCTGGGTAGCGATGGCAAGCCGTTTAAAACCCGTTCGGGCGGCACTGTAAAACTGGTGGACCTGCTGGATGAAGCGGTTACCCGGGCGCGTGACCTGATTGGTAAACGTGATTCTGATCTGAGCGCTGAAGAGCTGGATGACGTTGCTCGTAAGGTGGGCATCGGCGCGGTGAAATATGCGGATTTAAGTAAGAACCGCACCACTGACTACGTCTTCAATTGGGACACTATGCTAAGCTTTGAAGGCAATACTGCTCCTTATTTGCAATACGCGTTCACACGTGTGCAAAGTATTTTCAGAAAGTCCGGTATTTCTGTGGCAGATCTACCCGTAGATATCAAAATTAACGAAAAGCAGGAGCATGCGCTGGCCGTTCAGTTGATGCAGTTTGAAGAAACCATCAATGTGGTCGCCCGTGATGCTACGCCGCACGTATTGTGCAGCTATCTGTATGACCTTGCTTCTGCGTTCATGAGCTTCTACGAAGCGTGCCCGATTCTACGTGAGGATACACCGGTTGCAGTGCGTCATAGCCGGTTAGCACTGGCAGCGTTGGTTTCCAATACAATGTCGTTAGGTTTATCCCTGTTGGGTATCGAAACGCTCGAAAAAATGTAAACTGTAAAAAGCGTGGGGAATTTCCCGTATTATCGATAAAAAGGCTGTGAAAACAGCCTTTTGTTTTTTAAGGAGTCGTTATGCCACAACTACTTGCGTTTGCCGGCAGTATCCGCCGCAATTCATACAATCAGGCTATTCTGGATGTAGCGGTTGAAGGTGCCAGAGAAGCGGGGGCTGAAGTCACCGTGATCAGTCTGGAAGATTACGCGATGCCAATTTTTAACGAAGACGAAGAGTCAGCAAATGGTATTCCGGAACGGGCACAGGCGTTTAAGGAGCTGCTGATAAATCACGATGGCTTTTTAATCGCATCGCCGGAATACAACAGTAGTTATCCGGCACTGCTGAAAAATGCACTGGACTGGGCATCCCGAAAGGCCGGTGATGAAAAAGTGATGCAGGCTTATAAAGGCAAAGTTGCCGGAATCATGGCTGCATCTGCAGGTGGGCTGGGTGGCATGCGTGTGCTTGTTGTGCTGAGAATGCTGCTGGAGAACATGGGCGTCATTGTTGCGCCTAACCAAAAAGCGATTGCAAAAGTCAGTGGCCTGTTGGATGGCAATCACGCTATCAGTGATGAGAAAACCATCAAACAGCTTAAAGGGCTGGGCAGAGATACCGCTTTGTTGTGCCAGAAGGTGTCGCAGTAACGCTTCATTCGGGCAGTAATAGCCATCACTGCCCGCTCATACCTGCCCTGTTATTCCCGCGAGTTGGTGTAAAGACCAATTTCTTCTTTGTGACGGCTATTAAAAAAGCCATATTTTCGATACTATTCGCGGTCTTATTAATCAAGCGAAAGCGGATCATGTTCGAAATCAATCCTGTACAGAACGCCATCTCCGATATCCGGGCCCGTACTGAGGCACTTAGGGGGTATCTTTGACTTTGATGCAAAGTCAGAGCGTTTAGAAGAAGTTAACCGGGAACTTGAAAATCCCGATGTCTGGAATGACCCTGACTATGCGCAAGGTCTGGGTAAAGAAAAGGTTGCCTTAGAGCAGGTGGTCGAAACCATTCAGGCGCTGGAACAAGGTGCTGAGGATGTTGAGGGTTTACTTGAGCTGGCTGTCGAAGCCGAGGACGAGGAAACCTTTGAGGAATCTAAAAGCGAAATAGAAGGCCTGCAGCAACAGCTTGAAAAGCTTGAGTTTCGGCGCATGTTTTCCAAGCCAAATGATGCGGCTGACTGCTATGTCGATTTGCAAGCGGGGTCTGGCGGCACCGAAGCGCAGGACTGGGCCAATATGCTCCTTAGAATGTACCTTCGCTGGGGCGAGGCACACGGTTTCAAAAGTGAAATCATCGAGTTGTCAGAAGGTGATGTAGCAGGTATCAAAAGTGCCACTATCCGTTTTCAGGGTGAGTACGCATTTGGCTGGCTACGCACCGAGACCGGGGTACACCGCTTGGTGAGAAAATCGCCTTTCGATTCTGGTAACCGTCGGCATACATCATTTTCTTCAGCCTTTGTTTATCCTGAAATTGATGATGATATCGAAATTGATATTAATCCATCGGATCTGCGGATTGATACATACCGGGCTTCAGGGGCTGGTGGACAACACGTTAACAGAACGGACTCCGCTGTGCGCATCACGCACGAACCCAGCGGCATTGTTGTTCAGTGTCAGAACGACCGTTCTCAGCACAAAAACAAAGATCAGGCGATGAAGCAGCTTAAGGCCAAATTGTATGAGTTTGAGCTGCAAAAACAGAATGCTGAGAAACAGGCGATGGAAGACAACAAATCCGATATCGGGTGGGGCAGTCAAATTCGCTCTTATGTGCTGGATGACTCGCGCATTAAAGACTTACGCACCGGGATTGAAAACCGTAATACGCAGGCCGTTCTCGACGGTGATTTAGATAAATTTATAGAAGCCAGCCTCAAATCTGGCCTCTGACGATAAAGTGATTAGGTTATGACCAGTCAACAGCAAGACGAAAACAAGTTAATTGCCGAGCGCCGGGCAAAATTGAGCGCAATCCGTGAAAATTGTCGTGCGAACGGGTTTCCCAACAGCTTTCGCCGCGAGAATTACGCCGACGAACTGCAACGTGCTTATGGGGATCTGGATAAAGAAACCCTGGCAGAGCAAGGCAATCATGTCAGCATCGCCGGCCGGATAATGGCCAAGCGTGGACCGTTTCTATTGCTGCAGGATATGACAGGCCGCATTCAGGCTTACGCAGCAAAGGATACACAAAAGGACATCAAGGCAAGATATGGCAGTTTAGATATTGGTGACATTATTGGTGTTGCCGGTACGCTGCAAATGTCCGGCAAAGGCGATCTGTACGTTGATATGGCAGAATACGAATTGCTGACCAAGGCATTACGTCCCTTGCCAGAGAAATTCCATGGACTCAGCGACCAGGAAACAAAATACCGTCAGCGTTATGTTGATCTGATTACTAGCGACAAAACGCGCGACACATTTCGAATCCGCAGTGAGCTAATCAATGGTATCCGCAACTATCTGACGCAACGTAAGTTTATCGAAGTTGAGACGCCGATGCTGCAGGTGATTCCCGGTGGTGCCACGGCGAAACCGTTTGTGACGCATCATAATGCGATGGATATTGATATGTATCTGCGGATCGCGCCGGAGCTATATCTTAAGCGTTTAGTGGTTGGCGGGATTGAGCGGGTATTTGAAATTAATCGCAACTTCCGTAATGAAGGGCTGTCAACGCGCCACAACCCCGAATTCACCATGCTGGAATTTTATCAGGCCTATGCTGACTACCACGACCTGATGGACTTAACCGAGGACATGCTTCGCACGTTGGCCAATGACATTCTTGGTTCTGCAGAAGTTGTTAACACCGTTCGTGATACAGAAGGCAATGTCATTGAAGAGAAGCATTATAACTTTGGTAAGCCGTTCGATCGGTTAAGCATGGGTGATGCCATTCTGAAATACTGGCCAGAAGCCAACGAGGCCGCCATTCGTGATCCTGAGTCACATCTGGACGAGCTTAAAGCCATGGCGAAAGCGCTGCATATTAAAGAGCCTGAAGTCGATGGTATCTGGGGCGCCGGTAAATATCTTTGTGAGATATTTGAAGCGACCGCAGAGGAAAAGCTGGAACAGCCAACTTTTATCACTGAATACCCGTGGGAAGTTTCACCACTGGCGCGCCGTAACGATGATAATCCGTTTATCACGGATCGGTTTGAGTTCTTCGTAGGCGGGCGTGAGATCGCCAATGGTTTTAGCGAGCTTAATGACTCTGAAGACCAGGCTGAACGCTTCCGCAAACAGGTTGAAGAAAAAGATGCCGGTGACGATGAAGCCATGCACTTCGATGAAGACTACATCCGTGCGCTTGAACATGGGTTGCCGCCGACAGCGGGGCAGGGTATTGGTATTGATCGCCTAACGATGCTGTTCACTGACAGCCCAACCATTAAAGACGTTATACTGTTTCCACATATGCGTCCTGAAGGTCAGGAATAAGTCGATTCCAGAGCTTTAATTTTTTTGTACAAAAAGGCATTGATGGGGACATCAATGCCTTTTTTTTGCGCAGACTGCACAATATACCCATTGATGGCATCAATTTCAGTGGGCCTTCGATGTTTGACATCCTGATGCATGCTGGAGTAATTCTGTGATGTTGCGCGAATAACTTGCATGACCTGGCCAACCAGATCCTGGACTGAGCAGCGAAACCCTTCAGCCTGCATCACCGTGGCTGTTTCCTGGGAGATATCATTAATATGGCCGGCAAACCGGCTGTCTGACAAGTCGCCGTTTGGAATGTCGTGCAGCGCTGTCAATGGGTTGATGACGGCGTTTATGGCCAGCTTAAACCAGAGTGCTTCCATGATATTTTTATGCCATGTCACCGGCTGTAAACAACGACTCACCGTCTCAAAAACCCGTTCTAACTGCTCATCGTCTATCGCCTGATTATCCGGCGCCTCGCCAAAGATAGTCCGACCGAACCCTGTGTGCCTGACTTCGTGACGACTTGTTTTCAATACGCCGTGACTGGTTGTTGCAATATAGATAGCATGTTCGGGAAGTACTCGCCTGACTGCCTCCAGCCCGCCCATGCCATTATGCAGAAGCAGAATAGGTGTCGACTCGTCGAGTCTGTCCTGCCATTGACGCGCTGCTGCCTCAAGTTGATACACTTTTAGCGGGAGAATCAGCAGATCGTCGGGGCCCAGGCTGTCTTTATTGGCAAGGTTGGCAGATAACCAGCGGGACTGGTTGCTGTATGAGGTAATACGCTGAGTAAGCTTTTCGGGACTGCGTGGCGCGAGGCTATAAGCAATATTATTGCGCTGAGCACCTGCGGCAATCAAAGAGCCAATGGCTCCGCTTCCTACAATGTGTACCTGACCGCGTATGGGGTTAGCCATGAAGTATCCTAGTTGACGCCAGCTTTGCCTTTTACATTAGGCCATGGAAGATATTCAGGCTCACTGAGTGTGCGTAACCATTGTTGGCCAGCTTGCGACAGAAATGCCTGCCCTGCGCTAACAGGGCAGCTGACTGAGTACGTCGCGCCCTGATAAGTAAAACAAATTCGCAGAGCATGCAAATATAACCTGTCTGCGCTATCTTTTCCATACAAGGTATCGCCGAGAATGGGAGCACCAACGCTTTTCAGCGCCACTCTTATCTGGTGAGTTTTCCCGGTAAGCGGACGAACAATATAGCCACGCAGGCCAGGCGCGATGCTGTGGCTGAAAAACTGCGTAATGGCCGGGTTGTCACAGGTTTTTGTCAGTATGTGCTGGCCTCGGCGGCGATTTATCATGTCACCTTTCACAGTGCCTTGCTTTTTTTTGGGTTTACCTTGCGCCAGTGCAATATAAAATTTCTGAATTTGTTGGGTGGCAAATAGCTCAGAAAGCGCCGCCGCAGCACGCTGATTTCTGGCTAGCAGCAAACAGCCTGAAGTACCATCATCCAACCGGTGACAAAGGTATAATGCTGATTCTTGCAACTGATTTCGCAACAGCGTAACAATGCCATGCTGTGCATCGTGCATTGTCACGCCAACGGGCTTGGCAACAATGTAAAAGTCAGGGTGGGAAAAGAGAACAGGTATGTCAGACACTGTGGGCTTTGACGATTGCAATTGCGATGTCGTAATCCAGTTCATCAATGGCTTCACGAATTGCTGATTGCTTGTCTGCAGGCATGGCAAGGGTATCCATCCACTGTGTCAGCGTCTCGTCACTGATGAACTCATGATGATTAAGCGCATTGAGAAAGTCCTGCCTGGCTTGCGATATATTAACGGTATGGGTTTCACCGCTATCACTGGCCAGCTTATCAATAGCACGAAGGGTTTCAGACAAAACATCGATAAAGGAATGGTGTGAAGCCGGTACCGTATGACTGTCTCTGATTGCATCTTCGTAGACACGGGCTTCTGCATGCAGGGCATTGCATCCCAGATTGCCCGCTACGCCTTTAACGGTATGAACCATTGTTCGGACATCGTGCCAACGGTTTTCAGCCAGCGCATGATCTAACCTGACTGGCAAATCCTGATATTCTGCAGCGAACTTCTGTAGCAACGAAACGTACAAATTCCGGTTGCCGCTTAACTGTGAGACTCCAAATGCAAGATCAATAACGGACGTCGTGTTGTTCATCTTAAAATCCCTGATGGTTAGACGGTAAATTGTAGGCGAAGCTTACATAAATTGATACAACCTGTGATGATAGTACAGAAGTTATCTGTTACAAATTTTGTTAGTCTGTTGAGTCAGTTAAACATTCAAGAAGAACCTCATAAGGCGCTCGCTGATAATGTCAGGTTTACAACAAGGAAAAGGCGTGATGAAAAAACGCATCATTAACACCATTATAATTACTGGCGCAGTAATCGGTGCATTGACCGGGTGTCAGCAGGCTGGTCAGTCTAAAGCTCCCGATACCGGTTCAGTGGCTGCACAACAGGCAGACAAGCTTGCGATTGACTATCAAAAATACACGCTGGACAACGGCCTGACGGTAATTCTTCATCAGGACAAATCTGATCCTCTGGTACACGTTGATGTCACCTACCATGTTGGGTCAGCACGTGAAGATATTGGAAAATCAGGCTTTGCGCACTTTTTTGAACACATGATGTTTCAGGGCTCTGAGAATGTAGCTGATGAACAGCATTTTAAAATCATTACCGAGTCTGGCGGCAACCTGAATGGTACCACCAGTAGTGACCGTACAAATTACTATCAGACCGTGCCTGCCAATCAACTGGAAAAAGTACTCTGGCTTGAATCGGACCGAATGGGCTTTCTGCTGCAGGCTGTCGATCAGGAGAAGTGTGAAAACCAGCGTGAAACAGTGAAAAACGAACGTGCGCAGCGCGTGGACAATCAGCCTTATGGTTTGAGAAATGAGCGTACCGCTGAAGCATTATACCCTCAGGGCCACCCCTATTCCTGGCAGCCTATCGGCTATGTGGAGGATCTTGACCGCGTCAATGTTGATGATCTTAAAGCATTTTTCAAGCGCTGGTACGGACCAAATAATGCTGTTCTGACTATTGGCGGTGACATTGATATTGCCAAAACAAAAGCCTGGATCGACACCTACTTCGGCGGGATTCCTGCGGGTCCTGAAGTCACTGATGCTGAGCCGGAGCCGGTTGCTCTGGAACAAAACCGTTATATTACGCTTGAGGACAACGTCCATCTGCCTTTGTTGCAAATCACTTATCCCACCGTCTATGCAAGGCACCCGGACGAGGCTCCTCTGGATGTGCTGGCCGATATTCTGGGCGGAGGCAAAACCTCTTTACTTTATAAAAACCTGGTGAAATCTGGTCAGGCTGTCCAGGCTGCGGTTAACCATCCCTGCCGTGAGCTGGCCTGTGAGTTTCAGTTATTAGCGCTAGCCAATCCGGCCAGTACCCCTGATCTTGCCGCACTTAATACCGTCATAAGCCAGACGCTTAAAGAGTTTGAACAACGCGGTGTAAAACCTGACGACTTACAACGTGTCAAAGCGTCCATTGAATCATCAACAGTATTTGGCCTGCAAAGTGTCTCAGGAAAGGTTTCCAAGCTGGCAGCAGGGGAAACATTTTACGACAAGCCTGATTTAGTGCAGGAAGATATTAAGCGCTATAACGCGGTAACAGCGGCAGATGTTATGCGCGTTTATAGAAAGTACATTAAAAACAGTGCTGGCGTTGTGCTAAGTGTGGTGCCAGAAGGACAGGCTCAACTTGCTGTAAAAGAACAGAATTTCACTTTGCCTGCGCGCAAGATTCCAGAACGCCAGCCGGCTGAGCATGTAGAACCGATAAAAGTCTCCGATTCAACTGACCGTTCTGCGCCACCTCCGGCTGGACCTACGCCGATTGTTGAAGTGCCAGAATACTGGGAAGGAACATTACCTAATGGTATCTCACTACTGGGCGTAACTAATACCGAAACACCGACAGTGACGTTCAGTCTCAGCCTGGAAGGTGGGATGCTGCTTGATACAGATGAGAAGGCAGGAACCGCCTATCTCACCGCCCTGATGATGAATGAGTCGACGGATACCTATTCCAACGAAGCCATCGCCAATGAACTGGCAAAGCTGGGTAGCTCCATTCAGTTTTCAGCGCAGGGACGTTATACGCAAGTTATGGTTTCTTCTCTGACTAAAAACGTGTCACAAACAATGGCGTTACTGGAAGAAAAGCTGCTCCATCCTGCTTTTTTGCCTCAGGATTTCCAGCGCATGAAATCCAGAGTCATGCAAAGTATGCAGCAGCAACTTAAAGACCCCTCCTCTTTAGCTGCTCGGGCCAGGGATTGGGTGTTATTCGGCAAAGACAGCCGGTTAAGCTTACCTGAGGAAGGTACGCTCAACACCATTGAGAATATCTCGCTGGATGACATCAAGACGTTTTACAAACAGTACTATACGCCGGCACATGCCCATGCCGTTGTCGTGAGCGATTTGAACGAAGAAACATTTGTTGAAACCATGTCGTTTATGAAGAAATGGCAGAAAGAAGAGTATGCCATTCCTACTTTTGAGACGTTCCCCGATTATGATAAACCACACATTTACCTTGTAGATAACCCGGGTGCGGTACAGTCTGTGGTGCATATTGTAAAACGCGGACCAAAGTTTGATGCGACCGGCACGTACTTTAAGTCTCGTCTGATGAACTTTCCGCTTGGCGGCGCATTTAATAGCAGGGTTAATCTGAACCTTCGCGAGGACAAAGGGTATACCTATGGTGCCTCTACAGGATTTATCGGCGGAAAAACGCTGGGGTGGTTTGAGGCCTCTGCTGACCTGAACGCTGAGTTCACGGCGCAGGGAATTAATGAGATGCTCAGTGAGATTAAAACGTTTAAACAGCAAGGCATTCAGCAAGATGAAATTGCGTTTATGCGCAATGCATTTACATTGAGCGATGCACTGAAGTATGAAACGCCATCAAGTAAGGCGCGCTTCCTGAGTCAGTTGCAGGCGTACGATCTTCCTGATGACTATCGTCAGCAACAGCTCGAAATTATTAAAACCATCAGTGCTGATGAGCTGAATGCGCTGGCACAGGAGCAATTGGTGCTTGAAGATATGCAGTTAATTGTTGTTGGCGATAAGCAGAAAATTCTGGAACAATTGTTCACCTTAGGGTTTCCTGTTATTGAAATGTCGTTGCAACAGAAAACCCAACGCGAGTTAACACCGTAATTTTGCGATTCGTCGTATAAACCGGTAATAACCATTGAATTTTATGGGCTTTTCCCAATGTAGGAAAGCCCCTTTAAACCGGATTAAGATTTGACTGTGACGCAACTGAATTTTGAACAGCGGCTGGAAGCGCTGAGTGACAGCACATTTATTAACAGCCTGGCCCAGAGTCGTCGTGGCGTGGAAAGGGAAGCGCTTCGTATTGAAAAAGACGGGACGCTGTCGCAAAAGGGCCACCCTGAAGCATTGGGATCGGCCCTTACCCATGAATCGATAACTACCGATTTTTCAGAGTCACTGCTGGAGTTTATCACTCCGCCGGCCTTGCATGCCCAGACATCTATAGAGCAGCTTCAGGACATCCATAAATTTGTTTCTGATAACATCAGCGGCGAGCTGCTGTGGCCAATGAGTATGCCTTGTTTTATCGATGATGAAGACAGTATTCCTATTGCTAACTTTGGTGAGTCAAATGTTGGTAAAATGAAGCGTGTCTATCGTGTTGGATTGAAGAACCGGTATGGCAGTATGATGCAGGCCATTGCTGGCGTGCATTATAACTTCTCATTCTCCGAGAGCTTTTGGGCTCACTGGGCGGCGTTACACAAACAAGCACACACCAAAGAGCAAGTTGCTCAGGATTACTTTTCTCTGATAAGAAATTATCGAAGAACGTGCTGGCTTATCCCTTATTTGTTTGGTGCATCACCTGCGCTGTGCAGCTCGTTTTTAAATAATAAGTCTCACAAAATGAAGTTCGAGAAAGTCGGTAAAGGGACCTATTATCTGCCTTATGCAACGTCATTGAGAATGAGCGACTTAGGTTATACCAATGCAGAGCAGTCTGCGTTACAGATTTGCTATAACGAACTCGATAATTATGTGAGATTGCTCAGACAGGCGATGCAGACGCCGTCAACCCGATTTGCTAAATTTGCAGCGGGTGAAGAGGGGAACTGGCAGCAACTAAGCCACAATATTCTGCAAATAGAAAATGAGCTTTATTCTCCTATTCGTCCGAAACAGCCTACGTTGCCGTTGGAGAAACCCACTGATGCGCTGGTCAATCGTGGAGTAAGTTATGTAGAAATCCGGGCATTGGATTTGGACCCATTTTCACCAATGGGTATTTCAGCAGAGCAAATGGATTTTCTTGATGTTTATCTGCTTTGCTGTTTGATGATGCCCAGTGAATCATTGACGCCTGAAACCATTGCCGAAGCTCGCGAAAATATGGATGCCGTTGTGCTGGAAGGCCGTAATCCTGCGCTTTCGCTGAATGAAAACGGACAACCAGTAAAAATGCGTGACTGGGCAAAAACGTTGTTCGACAAGTTTGCATCTGTTGCTCGTCTGCTGGATAAGGCGAATGACACGGATAGATTTTCACGGGCAGTCGACGTGCAGTGGGAAAAAATATGTCATCCGGAGCAAACACCGTCCGGACAAATCATGTCAACACTATTGGCTGACAACGCCGATAACTCTGCTCTGGGGTTATTGTTAGCAAAAGAATACGCAGACACCTATCAAAAACTTGCCTATACTCATCACCGGGAAAGCGACTTCGCTGCACTGGCTCGCGCGTCTTTAAAGGCGCAGCAAGACATCGAAAGTGAAGATGATAAAGATTTTGAAACCTTTATTCGCGATTACTACGCTATGGAACAAGCATAAAAAAACGCCTGACAGGGCGTCAGGCGTAAAAACGTTCCAGGGAAACACACATTTTGCTAGAACATTAATTTGGACACCCGATGTTGAAAAAGTTCAAACGAGTTCACAGTTTTTTTTGGCCACTTGCCTTTCTATCAGTTTTTTTGACTGGCTGTGCTACCGCTCCCCCTAAAAACGCAAGCAATCTCTGCGACATTTTTTACGAAAAAGAAGACTGGTATGACGCAGCCGTCGATACCCGGGACAAGTGGGGCGTACCTATCCACGTGCCTATGGCAATGATGTATCAGGAAAGCTCATTCCGACATGATGCACTGCCCCCCAAAGATTATGTTTTTTTCGGACTCATTCCGTGGGGACGAGTAAGTTCGGCGTATGGTTATTCTCAGGCAAAGACAATTACCTGGGGAGACTATATTAAAGAAACCGGAAATAGCTGGGCCGACCGGGACGATTTTGATGATGCCATGGACTTTATGGGTTGGTTTATTTACAAGTCTTACAAAATCAATGGGTCTTCAAAATGGGACGCCTATAGCCAGTACCTGAACTATCACGAAGGGTGGGGAGGGTACAAAAGAAAGTCTTACAACCGGAAGCCCTGGCTGAAAAAGGTCGCAGCGAAAGTGAAGTCGCGCTCGCTTCGTTATGCTACTCAGCTTAAAAGCTGTCAGGAAGATCTTGATAAAAGCTGGTTCTGGAAACTGTTTTCTTAAAATGGTCGGACGGGTGCACCACACACCCGTCCAACACCGACGTTAAGCCAAGACCGTTAATCACCTAACGCCGAACAGGCAAATACAGGTTAGTGTAAATGAGAATTATTTGCAATAAAATATTGTGAAATGTTTTCTGTTTGATTATTGAACCGTGGCAGCAATGCTATTTTAGCTTAATTCGCAACCTGGCTCTTTGAGTACACGACGCCATCCGCCATCGCTTTTTGGTGTACTTACCATCTTTACAATCATGCATATTATTGATTTCGATCACTACGTCAGGGCCCATTCTCAAGCATACTTTATGGTGAAACACCTAAATGGAGAAACGTATGCTTGTATCAATGTTACATGATCCGGTTGTCTGGGGCTCATTGCTGGGAATAGGATTGATCATTGGTTTGATGGGCTATTATACCTACCTGATCATACACAATACCCGAGACGAAGAATAAGAGCTTGCAGCTTTCAACGAAAAGGATTGAAGGTTGGTTCGGCTGTCTCTACCAGAACCAGTAAGGCACCCTGGCCGCCGTGTTCCAAAGGCGCCTGATGAAATGCCATGACATGGGGATGCTGTATCAACAGATGAGGCAGGGCGCTTTTCAGTACGCCTGAGCCAATGCCATGAACAATCCCAACACAGTCGATAAGCTGTTTATGTGCCGTGTGAAGCAGAGCACTTAGCTCGTGCTTGGCAGCCTCACGATTCAACCCATGTAAATCAAGAATCAGTTCAGGATAGTGGTCACCGCGACGCAGTTGCTTAAGAAGATGGCTGGAAACGTCGTCACGACAATATCGCATTGGGCCAGATTCAGGCAGCGCTGCCTGGTACATATCGGAAAATGCAAACGAGGCTGTTACCTGTCGTTCTCGCCTGGTGCTTTTTGTATTGGTGCGCGACTTCGCTTTTAGTTTTTCCTGCCGGTCTGGCGCGACTTTATCCTGCTTCAGTGGCTTCACACTTCCAAATGCCTGACGAAACAGGTCGAAATCGTCGCTGTCCTGTTCCGGCTTTTTAATTGTCATGCACGAACTCTCCACCAATACCTCTGTAGCAGCTATCCCGACCGGGACCAGACCCAATTAAATTAGGCATGGGCGCGCCGCTTATTCTTGGGTATGATACCAGTTTTCCCCAATTGGATGTACCTGAGGCAGCATGACTGACAAGATTTATCTCGACGAAGCCATAAACGATTTGCATACCATACTTGATATGGTGCGCTGGTCAGTGAGCCGGTTTAATGATGCAGAGTTGTATTTCGGGCATGGTACAGATAATCCGTGGGATGAGGCTGTATCTCTTGTTCTGTATGGCCTGCACTTACCTCAGAGCATGCTTGCTCAGACCGGTGAAGGCCTTTTTGCTGCAAAGCTTACCAGAAGCGAGCGGGAAAAAGTCGCAGAACTCGTGCTCAAGCGTGTCCAAACCAGAATGCCGCTGCCTTATATTACTCACGAGGCATGGTTTTGTGGTCTGCCATTTTATGTTGATGAGCGTGTACTGATTCCCCGTTCTCCTTTCGCCGAGCTTATTCAAAAGCGCTTCAGCGATCATTTGTCAAAAGCACCTGCCATGATCCTGGATATGTGTACCGGAGGTGGGTGCATTGCCATTGCTTTAGCCTATGCATTTGAAGAAGCGCATGTCGATGCCGTGGACATTTCCTCCGACGCCCTGGCCGTGGCGGATGAGAATATACAGGAGCACCAGCTAAGTGACCGGGTTTATCCTATCGAGTCTGACCTGTTCAGCAACTTGCAGGGCCAGCGCTACGACTTGATCGTATCCAATCCGCCGTACGTTGATGCACAGGATATGGCGGACTTGCCCGAAGAGTATCACCATGAACCTGAGTTGGCTCTGGCTGCCGGCAACGATGGACTGGACCTTGTTGAGATTTTATTGAAACAAGGAGTCAATCATTTAAATGATGGCGGATGGATGTTCATTGAGGTAGGCAACAGCGAAGTACATATGGCACAGCGCTTTGCTGGTCTTGATGTTCAGTGGCTGACCTTTAAGCATGGTGGGCACGGTATTTTTGCCGTTCAAAAAGAGATATTGGTGGAATACTGGAATAAGCAGGCGGGGGAGTAATTTATGTCGGGAAACAGTTTCGGAAAGCTTTTTACGGTCACCACATTTGGTGAGAGCCATGGTATCGCAATAGGTGGTGTGGTTGATGGTTGCCCCCCCGGAATGACGTTGACTGAGTCTGACCTTCAGGTTGATCTCGATCGGCGGAAGCCGGGCACATCGCGCTACACGACAGCGCGTCGGGAAGATGATGCCGTACAGATTTTATCCGGTGTATTTGAAGGTAAAACAACCGGAACCAGCATTGGCCTGTTGATTAATAATAAAGATCAGCGTAGTCAGGATTACTCCAATATAAAGGACAGATTCCGGCCCGGACATGCTGACTATACCTATCAACAAAAATATGGGACACGTGATTATCGCGGCGGCGGTCGCTCGTCCGCCCGTGAAACCGCGGTTAGGGTTGCAGCCGGGGCAATAGCGAAAAAATACCTGGCGGAGGTGTTCGGTATTCAGATCCATGGCTATTTATCACAACTTGGCCCGGTAAAAATTGAGACGGTAGATCACAGCGTTACCAACACCAACCCCTTTTTCTGCCCCGATGAAAGCAAGCTGGACGCGTTAGATGAATACATGCGTGAGCTGAGAAAAAGTGGTGATTCAATTGGCGCAAAAGTTTCAGTCGTTGCGACCAATATGCCAGCAGGATGGGGAGAACCGGTGTTTGATCGCCTCGATGCGGACATTGCTGGTGCCATGATGGGCATCAATGCAGTAAAAGGTGTTGAAATTGGTGACGGCTTTGGCGTGATCGAGCAAAAAGGCAGCGAACACCGTGATCCCCTGACCCCGCAAGGATTTAGCTCCAACCATGCCGGTGGCGTGCTTGGAGGGATTTCAAGTGGCCAGGATCTGATTGTGCATATGGCACTCAAGCCTACCTCCAGTATATCGGTGCCCGGTAAAACCATCGACGTTGACGGTAACGAAATCGATATCGTGACAAAAGGACGTCACGATCCCTGTGTGGGGATCAGAGCGGTGCCTATTGCCGAAGCGATGCTGGCGATCACACTGATGGACCATTGTTTAAGACACAGAGCACAGAATCCTGTGTGTACCAGTCAAACACCTGATATCACTGCAAACAAATAACAGTGCCCACCTCTTTTATGTCGGGTGAGGGCAAAGCTCACACCCGAACTAATCTTATTTTACTGGCAGTAACTTACTGGCTGTACTTTGGCCAGTTGGGTGTCCTCGTTCCCTATCTGGGGATTTTTTTAGATGGCCGGGGCTTCAGCTCTGCCGATATTGGGAATCTGTTCGCGGTAATTACTCTGTCGCGCATAATTGGGCCATCGATATGGGCCGGCCTTGCTGATCGCACTGGTAAAGCGCTACAGATTCTGCGACTGGGCTGCTTTCTCAGTGCGCTATGCTTCAGCCTGGTATTTTTCGTATCCGGCTTTTGGGGATTGACGCTGGCGTTTGGTCTTATGATGATGTTCTGGACTGCAGTACTTCCGCAACTGGAAGTTATTACAATGAAGTCGGTCTCACAGACTAAAACCAGCTATGGGCAAATACGCTTATGGGGCAGTATCGGCTTTATTATTCTGACGGTTGGTGTTGGCAAGGGCCTGGATATTGCGTCCACGGAGCTACCGGTTTATGTCAGCCTGGTCATCCTTTTATTCCTATTTTTCAGTTCGCTTCTCATCACTCAGCCGTCACTTAAACTTAATCACAATGAAGCCTCAGGTAGTTTATGGCGTTATATCTCAACACGCCCTTTTTCGGTATTTATGCTCAGCGCGGTGCTTCTGCAAATTAGTTTTGGGCCTTATTACGGTTTTTTTGCTCTGTACATGCGCGACCTGAACTATTCAGGTCAGGAAACCGGTCTGCTTATTGCGCTTGGGGTGTTGGCTGAAGTCGGTATTTTTCTGATTGCGCAGCGACTTATCCGACAATTTGGCGTATGGATGCTGCTGATTGTGTGTTTATTACTGACCGCAGTGCGTTGGTACGCCTTGGCAGGGTGGGCTGATAGTGGCTGGGTGGTGGTGATTTCACAACTAATCCATGCTTTGAGTTTCGGCCTGAATCACGCTACATCAGTGCACTTTATTCATCATTACCTTCCAGCCCAATACCATGGACGCGGACAGGCCCTGTATATCGGGGTCGCGTTTGGATTTGGAGGGGCATTCGGTAACTTCGGCGCAGGCCAGTTATGGCAGGAAGGTACCAATAGTTTTACCACGTTTGCCATTGCTGCGCTAAGTTGTCTGGCTGGCGCGCTGGTGCTATTGTTAGTGCGGCCAAAACATATGGACAGCGGATACTGAGTGGTGAGGACTAAATGAAAAATTTTGCTCTGGGCAGCGTTATTTTTACTGCGATACTGATATCGTCCGTACCGGCGCGTGCCGCATCAAATTTATGGTTATTTAGCCTCAGTTATGACAATGATATGCCAAGCATTGAGCAGGCGCGTAAAATTACCGACACCGACTCATATACCAATCAACCTCATTTTTTCAGCGAAGGTCAGAAGCTGTACTATACTCAGCAGTTTGATGCAGGCTCTGCGTCACAAACGGACGTGATGGAATATAACCTGGTGAATCATTATCACCGTAATCTGACTTACACGGCCACCTCGGAATACTCACCAACGCCATTGCCCGATGCTGATGGCTTTTCTACAATACTGGTCGATAACCAGCAAAAGCAGTGGCTATGGTTGTTTGATGGGGGGAAAGGGCACAAATTCAGTGATTTGGAACCAATAGGCTATCATGTCTGGATAAACGATAATGAAGCACTGGTGTTTGTTCTGGGAGAGCCTCATACGCTGCAGCGCATCGGACGAGACAAACGACCAGTGGTACTGGATAAAAATATTGGTCCCAGCCTTTGGCAAATTCCTGATACCGGGCTTTTCAGCTATACCAAAAACCCTGAACCGGACAATCAACCCTGGACACTAATGAGCTATGACCCAGCTGTGAAGCAGTCAAGCTTACTGGTTACGCTACCCGAAAGCGCGTATTACATGGCGTGGACTCCGGGCGGTAAAGCACTGACTATGGTGGAAAATACCATCCTCGCCTGGGATTTTCGCGAGCCTGTGGTCAGTGAAATGCCCTCCCGCCAAACCACCGATACGGTGATGGCTACTGAGAATATAGCGCCGGCGTGGCAACCCTGGCTCGACATCTCAGCATATTGCTCGCAGGGCGCGAGCCGTTTGCATGTCAGTCATAAAGGTACGCACCTAGCGGTGGTCTGTGAGGAAGCAGACGTCAACTAGGCAACCTTCGCCTTATTCGTACACGCGGCGATTACTTCAATATCACCATTTTCCATCTCCTGCTCCAGTCTGACATTAAATTTCCAAAGCCGGTGCAGGTGACGCATTACTTCTTCTTTTGAGTCTGCCAGTGGAATACCATTTTGGGGGATGTATCGCAGTGTAAGCGAACGATCACCGCGAACATCGACATTGTATATCTGAATATTAGGTTCGTTGTTACTCAGGTTGTATTGTGCTGAGAGTTTTTCCTTTATTGCCCGGTAACCGGATTCATCATGAATGACGCTGACGCTGATAAACGGGTTTTGCTCATCATCTTCGACCGCGAACAATTTAAAGTCGCGTATCAGTTTGGGCGACAGAAACTGGCTGATAAAGCTTTCATCTTTAAAATTCTGCATGGCAAAGTGCACTGTTTCAAGCCAGTCTTTGCCCGCGATATCAGGTAAATAGTGACGATCTTCATCGGTAGGATTCTGGCAAACCCGTTTAATATCCATAAACATGTTAAAACCCAGCGCGTAAGGATTAATACCAGAATAGTAGGGGCTGTTATACTCTGGTTGCATTACAACACTGGTATGACTGTGTAAAAACTCCATCATGAAGCGGTCAGTCACCAGACCATCATCATACAGCTGCGTTAAAATGTGATAGTGCCAGAAGCATGCCCATCCCTCGTTCATGACCTGAGTCTGTTTTTGTGGATAAAAATACTGTGAAACCTTTCTGACAATGCGTACCAGTTCACGCTGCCATGACTCCAGTAAAGGCGCGTTTTTCTCTATAAAATAAAGCAGATTTTCCTGCGGTTCCTCCGGAAAGCGGACCGCTTGGGGCGTTGCAGTGGCTTTGTTGTCCGGCAATGTTCGCCATAGCTCGTTGACCTGTGACTGCAGATATTTTTCTCGCTGCTTCTGACGATTTCGTTCTTCCTGTAACGAAATCTTTTGCGGCCGTTTATAGCGATCCACGCCATAATTCATCAGGGCATGGCAGGAATCAAGAATATCCTCCACTTCTTTTTCACCGTGTTTTTGCTCACACTTAGAAATATAATTTTTGGCAAAGACCAGATAATCGATAATGGAATCAGCATCTGTCCATGTCTGAAAAAGATAATTGCCTTTGAAAAAGGAGTTGTGGCCATAACAGGCATGCGCCATGACCAGTGCCTGCATGGTGATGGTATTTTCTTCCATCAGATACGCAATGCAGGGGTTGGAGTTTATGACGATTTCGTAGGCCAGACCCATTTGGCCGCGACGATATTGTTGTTCGGTCTGAATAAACTTTTTGCCAAATGACCAATGAGTATAATTAATCGGCATACCGATGCTGGCATAGGCATCCATCATCTGCTCAGCGGTAATAACCTCAATCTGGTTAGGATAGATGTCCAGACGAAAGTCTTTAGCAATCCTGTCAATATGCTGTTCGTACTGTTCAATTAATTCAAAGGTCCAGTCTGGCCCGTCACTCAACGGGGCAGAGTATTTTTGCTCAGCACTTCCCATATCAGGCTCCTGATTCTGCCGCGTGTTCAGCGCGTGAAAACAATTCGCGAAAAACGGGATAGATATCGGATACTGACTGCACATGTTTACAGACAAAGTTGTCAGATACCGCTTCTACCCCCTGATACTCACGCCATAAACTCTGATGCTGACGCTCTGTTATCTCAATGTATGCAAAGTAGCGGGTTACAGGCAGCAAACTGTTCAATAGCAAGTCTTTGCAATAGGGTGAGTCATCGGCCCAGTTGTCACCGTCTGAAGCCTGCGCTGCGTATATATTCCAGTTAGCGTCACTGTAACGCGCTTTGACTATGTCATCCATCAGCCTCAAGGCACTCGAAACTATCGTTCCTCCGGTTTCCTGAGAGTAAAAGAACTCATGTTCATCCACTTCCTTGGCTTGCGTGTGATGACGAATGTATACCACCTCAACATTTTCATAGGTACGGGTTAGGAAAAGATACAGCAGGATGTAGAATCGTTTCGCCATGTCTTTGGTCGCTTGATCCATAGAACCGGAGACATCCATCAGGCAAAACATCACCGCTTTACTGGTTGGCACGGGACGCTTGTCATAATTTTTAAAGCGCAGATCAAAGGTATCAATAAAAGGCACGCCAGCGATCTTTTTGCGTAATGCCTCGATGTCTTTTTCAAGGGCAATAATTGCCAGCGTATTTTCGTGTTTATCACTTTTAAGTGCGGCCAGTTCTTCCTCAAGTTCCCGCAGTTTTTTACGATCAGCCCCAGTCAGCGCGATACGTCTTGCCACGGAGCCTTTAAGTGAACGAACGATATCAAGGTTGCTGGGGACGCCATCAGTCTGGTACCCGGCCCGGTAAGTCTCGTAATCGACGACTTTATCGAACTGGGTTTTCTGAAGGTTAGGCAGTGCCAGGTCATCGAAAAGTAAATCGAGATACTCGTCTTTGGAAATAGAAAAGACAAAATCATCCTCGCCTTCTCCTTTATCGCTGGCTTCACCGTCACCGGGCCCCCCCTGTCCCTGTGGCGGCCGGTCGATGCGGTCGCCGGTAACAAACTGATCGTTTCCCGGATGTACAGCTTCACGTCGACCGCCTTTACCAGTGTGAAATACGGGCTCAGAGATATCCCGGGTCGGGATACTTATCTGCTCGCCGCTTTCCAAATCGGTCACGGAACGACTTCCTACTGCATCGGATACCGCTTTTTTAATCTGCTGTTTGTAGCGACGCAGAAAGCGTTGACGATTGACGGTGCTCTTCCCTTTGCTGTTTAATCGCCGGTCTATAAAATGCGCCATAAGCACCTACTCTGACTGCAGACAAAGAACATATTGCTAAGACGCTTTACGCACTCTTAGATACCATTCGCACAACAAGCGTACCTGCTTCTGCGTATAGCCTTTCTCTGTCATGCGATTAACAAAATCATCATGTTTTTTCTTATCTTCGGTTGAGCCCTTGGTGTTAAACGAGATAACAGGCAGCAAATCTTCTGTGTTTGAGAACATTTTTTTCTCGATTACAGTGCGAAGCTTTTCGTAGCTGGTCCAGGCTGGATTCTTGCCACCATTATTGGCGCGAGCGCGCAGTACGAAGTTGACAATCTCGTTACGAAAATCTTTTGGATTACTGATTCCTGCTGGCTTCTCTGTTTTTTCAAGCTCAGCATTAAGCGACTCACGGTCAAACAGTTGTCCGGTTTCCGGATCTCTGTATTCCTGATCCTGAATCCAGAAGTCGGCATAGGTGACATAGCGGTCAAACAGGTTCTGACCATATTCAGAATAAGATTCCAGATAGGCTGTCTGAATTTCCTTACCAATAAACTCTACGTATCGGGGGATCAGATAGCCTTTCAGAAACTCCCGATAACGGTCGGCGGTTTCCTGCGGGAATTGTTCACGCTCAATTTGTCGTTCCAGCACATAAAACAGATGTACCGGGTTGGCGGCAACCTCCTGATGATCAAAATTAAATACCCGCGATAAAATCTTAAATGCAAAACGCGTGGACAAACCTTCCATCCCCTCATCTACACCGGCATAATCGCGGTATTCCTGATAGGACTTGGCTTTGGGATCAGTATCTTTCAGGCTCTCGCCATCATACACCCGCATCTTTGAGTAAATACTGGAGTTTTCCGGTGATTTGAGGCGTGACAACACCGTGAACTGCGCCAGGCATTCCAGTGTGTCGGGCGCGCATGGTGCGCCGTTCAGTTCGCTGTGATCAAGTAACTTACGATAGATTTTCATCTCTTCGGTCACGCGCAGACAATAAGGCACTTTGACGATGTAAACCCGGTCAAGAAAAGCCTCGTTGTTTTTATTATTGCGGAATGTCTGCCATTCAGACTCATTAGAGTGGGCCAGAATTAAGCCATCGAAGGGGAGGGCAGAGAACCCCTCTGTAGGATTATAGTTTCCTTCCTGGGTGGCTGTTAACAGTGGATGAAGCACTTTAATCGGCGCTTTGAACATCTCCACAAACTCCATCAGGCCCTGGTTGGCTTTACATAACGAGCCGGAGTAACTGTAGGCATCGGGATCATTTTGCGCATATTGCTCGAGTCGACGAATATCAACTTTCCCCACGAGTGAAGAAATGTCCTGATTGTTTTCGTCGCCCGGCTCCGTTTTCGCAATCGCAGTCTGATCAAGAATAGACGGATAAACCCGCACCACTTTAAATTGGGTAATGTCGCCACCTGCTTCATGCAGACGTTTTCTGACCCAGGGCGACATAATGGTTTTCAGATAACGTTTGGGGATGCCGTATTCCTGCTCAAGAATATTGCCATCTTCATTAATATCGAACAGGCAGAAAGGATGGTCATTCACCGGCGAGCCTTTGAGCATGTAGATAGGCACTTTTTGCATGAGCTCTTTTAAGCGTTCCGCCAGCGATGATTTGCCGCCACCCACCGGGCCAAGCAAATACAGAATTTGCTTTTTCTCTTCCAGGCCTTGTGCAGCGTGACGAAGATAAGAAACAATCTGTTCGATGGATTCTTCCATACCGTAAAACTCGCTAAACGCGGGATACCTGGCAATGATACGGTTAGAGAAAAGACGGCTGAGAGCCGGGTCGTTAGATGTGTTAATCATTTCAGGCTCACCAATGGCCTGAAGCAAACGCTCTGCGGAGTTGGCGTAAGCCATCGGATCGGACTTACATATCTCCAGAAACTCCTGAATAGTAAATTCTTCCTGCTTTCTCTCTTCGTAGCGTTGTTGGTAATGTTCGAAAATACCCATGAGTACCTCTAAGTCAGAAAACGGCTCCCCATACTTTCAGCTTAGTCGGTATTTCTAAAATCGAAATTTTTTTTGAATTTTTTTAGGAATAGGCAGAAAAGAAATGTTCTATGAAAAACTGAACTTTTTTTAAACAATAAAAGTCAATTATTAAACGTTTTACATAGTTTTTTAGATATATAAAAGCCCGCTCAAGGGCGGGCTTGCGGTAACAAGATAATGAATTAGCTTATTTAGCGAAGTTATCTGCTACAAAATTCCAGTTTACAACAGCCCAGAAGTTTTCCAGGTATTTTGGACGCGCGTTACGATAATCAATGTAGTAAGCGTGTTCCCAAACATCCGCGGTTAGCAGCGGTGTATGTTCGTTGCCGGAAATCGGGGTTTCCGCATCATCAGTGTTGACGATATCAAGAGAACCGTCTGATGTTTTAACCAGCCATGTCCAGCCAGAGCCGAAGTTACCGGTAGCTTTATCGTTGAATGCAGCCTGGAAGTCAGCGAACGATCCCCATTTTGCATTAATTGCGTCGGCCAGATCACCGCTTGGCTCACCGCCGCCGTTCGGGCTCAGACCATTCCAGTAAAACGTATGGTTCCATACCTGCGCAGCGTTGTTAAACAAGCCGCCGCTTGAAGATTTGATGATCTCCTCCAGGCTCTTGTTTTCGTTTTCTGTACCTTCAACCAGGCCGTTCAGCTTGGATACGTATGTTGCATGGTGTTTACCATAGTGGTATTCCAGCGTCTCAGCAGAAATATGAGGTTCCAGTGCATTCTTTTCATAGGGTAATGCTGGTAATTCAAAAGCCATTACGAGTCTCCATGTTGGTGAAAATGTTTGCTGGTCAGCAGATGGGTATGTTTACGCCTCACGCCACCAACCTGCAACGGTCTTAACTAACCAAAAATATAAGGGCGAATTTCGATAACCCAATGACAAAATTATGAATTTTCTCAAATTCGGTGTCGGTTGCGCTGCCAGTGGTGAAAGGGTTATTCGCTCAATATGATTCTCATAGGCCGCACATATCCTTTCAGATCACATGCTGATGCGCATTTCATAAAAAGTTACCACCGCAGGCCCGCTATGATGCGCGCCGCTGGTTATGTTATGATCAAGCATCTTGAAAGACTGACCCGTTATGCCCATATACTCAGGCAAACGTGACCGAAAGCGAGGATTTAATGGAAGGTACAACCCCTGAATCAACAGTTGATAAAATTAAAGAACAAATAGCAGAGAATCCGATTCTGCTTTATATGAAAGGCTCGCCCAAGTTGCCGAGTTGTGGCTTTTCAGCGCAGGCGGTGCAGGCGCTGATGTCTTGCGGTGAGCAATTTGCGTATGTTGATATTCTGCAAAATCCGGATATTCGCGCTGAGTTGCCTAAATACGCTAACTGGCCAACATTCCCACAATTATGGGTAGAAGGTGAGCTGGTAGGCGGCTGCGATATCATTATTGAAATGTTCCAGCAAAATGAGCTACAGCCACTGATAAAAGAAGCGGCTGAAAAGCAAAAAAGCGAAGAGTGAAAAAAGGACCCGGCTGATGCCGGGTTTTTAATGAAGTGAAGAACGGGAGATTCACTTAAATTCGTTGGCGTAACACTGCCAATATCTACATAGACAAGTCAGAAATTAAAATCCTCCATGCCCGAAAAATAAATAATTTTTTTTGCATGAATTGTTTGTTTTCCCACCATTTACTGTTTATAACCGAAGACGCAGGTTTGAATTTTAGCCTGTAACAACAAGTGAAACGTCATCTTTTTGCGCCTGAAAATAATAACGATGCCTGACGAGGCCGCATTAAGAAAAAAATGTTCTTCGGGGAAACTTATGAAAACAACTTTGTCACCACTGGCAAAACAACTTCGTTCTGTCTTTGCAGCATCCGCTGCGATTTCACTCTTATCATTTAATACAGCCATGGCTCAGGAGCAAACAGAGCAAAGCGCTCAGGAAGCACCTGAAGATGTCGAACAAATTGCGGTTGTAGGTACACGTGCAGCGCCGCGTTCAGTGGGAGAATCACCGGTTCCCATTGATATTATCTCTGATGAAGAATTCAAAAATCAGGGGTCCACTGATATGGTCTCTATGCTGCAGACCGTCGTGCCATCTTTCAACGTTAATGAACAGCCCATCAATGATGCGTCGACGCTGGTACGTCCGGCTAACTTGCGGGGCATGGCCTCTGACCACACACTGGTGCTGGTTAATGGTAAACGTCGCCACCGCTCAGCGGTAATCACGTTTTTGGGCGGGGGGCTGTCAGATGGTGCACAAGGCCCGGATATTTCTGTTATTCCCGCATTTGCACTTAAGCAGGTAGAAGTTCTGCGTGATGGTGCTGCAGCACAGTATGGTTCGGATGCAATTGCCGGGGTGGTTAACTTTGTGCTTAAAGATGCCTCGGAAGGCGGTGTTGCTGAAGCGCGTTACGGCTCTTACTATGAAGGCGACGGTGAGATGATGCAGGTTTCCGGTAATATCGGCCTGCCTTTAGGCGACGATGGCTTTGCCAACTTCACTGCCGAATACCGTACCGCTGATCCTACCTCTCGCAGCGTACAGCGAGATGATGCAGCAGCACTGATTGCAGCGGGCAATACCTTTGTGGCTGATCCTGCTCAAGTCTGGGGTAACCCGGAAATCAAAGACGATATTAAGCTGTTTGCCAACCTGGGTATGGAGCTAAGTAATTCTTCTGAAGCTTATTTGTTTGGTAACTACGCAGAGCGTGAAGTTGAAGGCGGATTCTACTATCGTAATCCACATACCCGTGGTGGTGTGAACGATGGTGGTGTGGATGCTGACGGTACCCCATTACTGCTGGTCGGAGACTTAGATGGGGTTGGTACGGGTGTTCAGTGCCCCACGGTCAGAATCAGTGATGGCAATGTTCTGGATGATGCAGACTACGGTCTGATTGCTGACAACAGCACGGCTGTTGGCGCTAACTGTTTCGCATTTAATGAGTTGTTCCCGGGTGGCTTTACACCGCGCTTTGGTGGCACCATCACCGATATGTCACTGGTATTCGGAACCAAGGGTGAGCTGGCTAATGAAATTGGCTATGACGTAAGTGTCAACCTTGGTCAGAATGAAGTCGATTTTGCCATATCAAATACGGTTAACCCTTCGTTAGGGCCGGCTACGCCGACTTCCTTTAAACCTGGCCGATATACACAGTCTGAGCAAACCTTTGATCTCGGTCTGACCAAGCCAATTGATATTGGTATGGCTGATCCGTTGTTTTTAGCAGGTGGTTTTCAATACCGTCATGAATCTTATGAAAGCTTCGCGGGCGACACCGCATCGTATGAAATCGGTCCGCTGGCATCACAAGGCTTTGGTATCGGTTCAAACGGCTTTCCGGGTTTATCTGCACGCAGTCAGGGTGAAGCATCTCGCCACAATATAGCTTTCTATCTGGATGCTGAAATGTATCTGACAGAGAGTTTCCTGGTTGCCGGTGCAGTACGTTACGAAGACTTCTCTGACTTTGGTGACACAACCAAAGGTAAAATTTCTGCCCGCTGGCAGCTTACAGATACTTTCGCACTTCGAGGCGCGTTCTCGACCGGCTTCAAGGCACCGACTATCGGTCAGACTAACGTACGTAACGTCACTACCGCGTTTGGTACGGATGGCGAGTTGATTGACCGTGCGACTCTGCCACCGACGGATCCGATTTCCGTGCAAAAAGGCGGTACCGTGCTAACCCCAGAAGAATCTGAAAGCTTAAGCTTCGGTGTGGTGGCAAACTTTGATAACGGTTTGTTCTTTACTGCCGATTATTACAACATCGAGCTGACAGATCGAATCAGTACAACGTCGGGAATCAAGTTAACCGAGGAAGACATTGCGGCGCTTCTAGCCCAGGGTGTCAGTGACGCATCAAGCTTCTCTGAGGTTAGTTTCTTTACCAATGACTTCGACACCACAACAGAAGGTGTGGATGTGGTAGCAAACTACAGCCACGAGATGTTTGGCGGCGATACCAAATACTCGCTGGCTTATAACTGGACATCGACTGAAGTTGATGAGGCGTCAGATAATATCTCTGCAGAGCGTATCCGCATGCTGGAAGATAACCTGCCGTCGACACGCTGGAGTCTTACTACCACGCATACTAATGAAAACTGGCGACTGCTGGGCCGTCTGAATTATTTTGGCAGCATCTATGAGGATCACCTTGACTCAGGTTTGCCAATTGAAGATATCAGCAGTGAGATTACGTTGGATTTGGAAGTGGGGTATTACATCGGTGAAAGCATTCAGCTGGTGGCTGGCGCGAAAAACGCGTTGGACGAGTATCCTGATGAGAACGTACTGTATGATACAGAGGTGGCAGGTGCGGCTTATCCGGTAACCTCTCCCATAGGTATCAACGGTGGGTTTTACTACGCACGCGCTATTTATACTTTCTAGCGTCTGAAGAGGGGCCAATGGCCCCTCTTTACACTCTACCCCGGCAATTTTAACTGGTTACCAGGTGACATTGTTCAACAGCTGCTGCACTATGTCTGCTATGGGGAAAATCTTTTTATTCAGCCTGCATAGAAAGTAACAGGCGCAGGTTATTTTAAACGACGTAATATCGGCACATGTCAGATAAATCCACTCTTGCAGATACATTCATCAAATATCGCGGAAAGCTGATGCGAGCGGTAAGCTCCATTGTGAATCCTGATGATATAGAAGATATCGTGCAGGAAGCGTTCATCAAAAGCTACGAAGCGCAACTGAATCAGGATATTCAGTATGAGCGCACTTACATGCTGCAGACAGTCAGAAATCTGGCGTTAAATCACATTTCCAGTGCCGCCAGCACACTCAACGATCCTATCGAAAATATGGATGCGTTACCCTACGATTTAGTAGGTCATACATTAGAAAAGCATGTTGAGGGTAAAGAGCGTTTCATTCATTTTTGTCGGGCAACGACGACGTTGTCACCCGATGTAAAACGCGTGTTTTTGCTTAAAAAAAATATATGGAATGAAGCAAAAGGAAATTGCAGAACTGGTAGGGCTTAGCGAAAGCACGGTAGAGAAGCATGTCGCAAAAGGTCTGCTGATGTGTTCAAAGTATATGGCTACACTCGATGATAAAACAGACTCAGTGGTAGATAGCCGTTCAGGTCAGGATGTTCGAAGTCAATGAACAATATCAGTCACTTTACCAGCAAAGACGAGATTTATGAGCAGGCATCATTGTGGATAAGCCGTATTGACCGCGGTTTGTCAGAAGATGAGAAAAAGGCGCTCACCCAGTGGCTGAACGCCAGCCAGGGGCATCGTCGGATTTTATTTGAACTGGCCGGCACGTGGGATGATATGAGTGTGCTGAGCGAATTGCAGTCACTCAATCCGGCAATGTCAGCGCGCCCCACCAAGTCAGTTCGACGTCATTTATATCGAAGCCGTCATGCCATAGCGGCTTCATTTGTTGTTCTGGGATTATGCCTTACCTTATTTGGGATTACGCCTTGGTTAACCAACGACGCTACTCGGCCTGCGCACGCCGTTCAACGTGTTGCTACGGCTATTGGTGAGCAGCGCGATATAAAGTTAGCCGACGGTACATTAGTTCAGCTTAATACCAATAGCATTATTCAGGCCGATTTCAGTGGTAACGTACGACGGGTTACGCTTAAACAGGGCGAAGCTCACTTCACTGTTGCCCATGATCACTATCGGCCTTTCATTGTGCAGGCTGCAAACAATACAGTTACTGCCATTGGAACGGCATTTAATATGCAGCTTACCGATGAAGATGGTTTTGAGTTGGTGGTGACAGAGGGCAAGGTGCTGGTGAGGGATTTACTCAGTACCGAACAAGCCAGTGATGCGACCGCTCTCATTAACCCGGATATTCAGCATGACAAGAAGCTGCTGGTTTCCGGCGAAAAAGCAACGGTAAAAGGCGATATCAGTGCACGGCTAAAGCTTAAACCTGACGTGATGCAACAAGACCTGGCGTGGCAGCAGGGTATGATTGTGTTTACCGGTGAACCGCTGGATGTGGCGCTTAAGGAGATCGGCCGCTATACGCCTGTCACCTTTAAAATCACAGATGAAAGCTTGCTGGACAAGCGCGTGGCCGGATATTTTAAAGTGGGTGATATCAGCGGACTATTGGCCGCTTTGAAAAACAGTTTTAATATTGTTCACAAGCGTGGCGATGGATTGGTGATCGAACTTTATCAGGCAACAACGGGCGAGCAGGGCAGTTAAACGGCAAGAGTTTATCCGCGCATATTCTCTTTGCTGAATATCTGTGCCAGTATGACATTATTGTTACTGCATCAACGTTAATAGTATCAAGAGTGTCGCTAAGCGCGTGATTAATACACATAATTGTAAAGCATTGTCTGAAAAACTCAGCCTGTATCAGGCTCTTCTGATCTGAAATGATTAAACACCTGCGCGCGTTACGTGTCATCCCCGTGCTTGCATCCCTGTGCGTGAGCTTTAATGGCTTAGCGGCGCAGGCTGTTTACGACTTTTCTATCTCGTCTGCATCGGCCGATGAGGCGCTCACTGAATTTGCGCGTCAGGCAGATACCACATTGTTATTTGATTATGAGCTGGTGGAAAAATTTGAAACCAACTCGCTGTCGGGACAGTTCACGCTTAAAGAAGGCTTGAAAAAGTTACTGGAAGGCACTGAGCTGGCCATCCATGTCGATGCAACCGGTACCTTTTCGGTCAGGCATGTCAGCGAATTGCCTGCAACGCCAACCCCTGCTGAAAATAATTCAGATCCGCAAAACAATCAGCTTGCTTTTGGCCTGGAACGTATCGCCATCGTTGGGACCAGAAGTTCACCGCGTACGGTCACCTCCTCATCAGTGCCGCTGGATATCATTACGGATGACGCCTTTCGTGCTCAATCCGGCGCGAACTTACTGGATATGCTTGCTGCATCCGTGCCTTCTTTGAATGTTAACGATCAGCCCATTAATGATGCGACCAGTCTGGTTCGACCTGCAAACCTGCGGGGAATGGCCTCAGATCACACCTTATTGCTGCTAAATGGAAAGCGTCGCCATCGCTCAGCAGTGATCACCTTTCTGGGGGGCGGGCTGTCAGATGGCGCGCAGGGACCAGATATTTCTGTGCTGCCGGCCAGTGCCATGAAGCAGGTTGAGGTATTACGGGATGGCGCGGCAGCGCAATACGGGTCAGACGCAATTGCCGGCGTTATAAATTTTGTGCTGCGGGATGACAATGAAGGCGGCAGCATCGCTTTGAAAAGTGGCCAGTACTTTCAGTCTGATGGCCAACTGCTGCAGTTACAGGGCAATGTTGGCCTGCCGCTTTTGGATACGGGATTTGCGAACCTCACCGCAGAATACACGCAGCAACAACCTACTTCCCGCACCGTGCAGCGTTCAGATGCATCGGCACTTGCAGATGCGGGGAACCCGTTTGTGCCTGATCCGGCTCAGGTATGGGGAACCCTGGATGTTGAGCATGACATCAAGCTGGCAGGCAATTTTGGTTATCCTATTGACCAGGATAAACAGCTATATGCATTTATGAATCTGGCACAGCGAAAAATCGAAGGCGGCTTTTATTATCGTCACCCACATCTGCGTGATGGCGTTTTTAGCCGCGAGTATCAAAATGAACGTTCATTATTGATTGCTGATCTGGATGGGCTTGGTCAGGGGATCCCATGTCCACAGGTGACCATTGATTCACAGAATGTGTTAACCCAGCCTGATTATCAGGTTATTGCTGACGAACAAACCGCTGTGGGCAGAAACTGCTTTGCGTTCAATGAACGATACCCTGGCGGATTTACACCCCGATTCGGTGGGACAATTAACGATGCCTCGGCTTTTTTTGGTATGAAGGGCGAGACAGCATCAAACTGGTTGTTTGATGTCAGCGCCGGGGTAGGGTACTCAAAGATTGATTATACCCTCTCAGATACCATCAATCCGTCTTTAGGGCCTGATAGTCCTACCGTGTTCTCGCCAGGCGCTGTAGCGCAGGTTGAACGAACGGTCAATCTGGATGTGTCGAAAGTGTTTGAGCCAGGCTGGCAGAATATCGGCCCGTTTAACCTGGGAATGGGGGTAGAGTGGCGAAGAGAGACGTATCATCAGCAGGCTGGCGACGAATCCTCCTGGCAAGCAGGGCCTTTTGCCTTTAATCCACAAAGCGGACTGTCTCAGGGGTTCAGCGTTGGCTCTAACGGGTTTCCCGGCTATCAGCCGGCAGCAGCTGGTCACTGGAGCCGGCATAACTGGGCGCTATATCTTGATGCAGAAACATCCTTTGGCGCGCTGGAAACGGGGGTGGCTGTACGTGTAGAACGCTTTTCAGACTTCGGCTCCACGTTTGATGGGAAGTTGACTTTACGACTACCGGTGACGGAAGAGCTGGCCCTGCGCAGTTCTGTGAGTACAGGCTTTAAAGCGCCCACCGTGGGACAAAGTAATGTCATCAACGTGACTACCGCTTATGCAGCTGAGGGGCTTGAAGATCAGGCTACGTTGCCGCCAACACACCCCATTTCAGTTCAGCTGGGTGCGGACGCGCTCAGTCCGGAGGAATCTGTAAATTACAGCTTTGGCGGCGTCGCTTTTTTTGACGACAACCTCTATCTGACCGTGGATTACTTTAATATCGATTTGAGGAACAGGATCAGTACAACTTCGGCCATCGAACTGACTCAGAAAGACATTGATGTGCTGCTGGCGATTGGTCAGGATGATGCGCTTAATTATGCGGCAGCAAAGTACTTCACTAATGATTTTGATACACAAACACAGGGTATTGATGTCGTTTTGCATTATCAGTTAAAAACCGGTGCGTTTTTGCATGACATGAACCTGGCGTACAACTGGACGGATACGCAGGTCGAGCGAGTGTCACTGTATCCTGTCTTCGATACCTCCGGTGAGCCACGATTTGAAGCTAATCTGACCCCTTCAAGAATTCGTATGCTTGAGGATAATTTGCCCTCACACCGTGCTACTTTCACCGTTAAGCATCACTGGAATAACATTACTGGATTATGGCGGGCGAATTATTATGGCAGCTTTTACGAAGATCACCTTGATGCGGCGGCCGGCTTTGACATTTATGCTGGTCCGGTAACAACATTTGATGCCGAGATTACCTGGCTACTTACAGAGTCTACAACGCTATCAGTCGGGACCGAAAATGTTTTTGATGCGCAACCCGAACTGAATCCATATCGCGGGGAGGTGGGTTCTAAATACCCGCCAACTTCACCCAGTGGGATTAATGGCGGATTTTACTATGCGAATGTGTCAGTGATATTTTAACTACGACAGAGCAGGTTAAGAAACTTCTTTGAACAGCGACTCATCAATAATCGTCGCATCGATGATATCCTGCGTCATAGAAATGCATCTGCCGCACTGGCTGCCAATCTCCATAACATCACGAAGTTCACGAAGATTCCCGACACCGTGGGCTTCTACCGCCTGTTGAATAGCTTTATCAGTTACGCCATAGCACATGCATACGTACATCGACTGGATCCTCTAAAAATCACTGCGAATGATAATAGTTGCTATTTACGATTGGTTCAAGCATTCAGATGTTTAAATTTTCGTATTACGTTTAAACCTATTGATTTGTCACAGGTTGTTTGTATTACAACTTTCCTTATGGCATGCGGTTGTAATTTTCGTTCAAGGACCAATATTCCCTATGCCCGGAATGCAATGTTACCGGGTGATTATAAAAACTAAATTATACTTCTATGGAGTAAAGCATGAGCGTATTAGTAGGCCGTCAGGCACCTGATTTTACTGCCGCAGCCGTCAAAGGTAGTGGTGAAATTGTGGATACTTTTTCACTAAGCGAAGCAATTAAAGGTAAAAAGGCAGTTATCTTTTTCTATCCACTGGATTTCACTTTTGTATGTCCTTCAGAGCTGATCGCTTTTGATAAACGTTACGAAGAGTTCCAGAAGCGTGGTGTAGAAGTCATAGGTGTGTCTATCGACTCTCAGTTTTCTCATAATGCATGGCGTAACACGCCGGTAAACGAAGGCGGTATTGGCCCGGTCAAATACACACTGGTTGCCGATGTAAAACATGAAATCTGTAAAGCGTATGATGTTGAGCATCCGGAGGCTGGTGTAGCATTCCGTGGATCGTTCCTTATTGATGAAGAGGGTATGGTGCGTCATCAGGTCGTCAATGATCTGCCATTAGGCCGCAACATTGATGAAATGTTACGCATGGTGGATGCACTGAGTTTCCATGAGGAACACGGCGAAGTATGTCCTGCTGGCTGGACTGAAGGAAAGTCGGGTATGGATGCAAGTCCGGAAGGTGTGGCTAAGTATCTGTCCAGCGAAGCTGATAAACTCTAAGCGAACACTGTTAAAATGCAGCCCGGTTGCCGACAGGTAACCGGGCTTTTTTTATACTTCGGTTGTTTCTGGCGAAGGCAGGGGCCATCCGCCCAGTGATTTATACCGGTTAACAATATAACAAAACAGCTCAGCTGTCCGGCTGGCATCATACAGCGCGCTGTGGGCCTCTTTCTGGTCAAACGCAATACCTGCCGCCTGACACGCCTTCACCAATACTGTTTGTCCAACCGCCAGGCCCGCCAGCGAGGTGGTATCAAAAGATACAAATGGGTGAAACGGCGTACGCTTAATTTGACTGCGTTCCAGTGCGGCATTGACAAAGCCCTGATCAAAGCTTGCATTGTGGGCAACAATTACCGAACGCTGACAGTTTGCCTTTTTTTGTGCTTTACGAATCGCCTTGCAAAGTCCTTTCATGGCTTCAGTTTCTTCAATGGCACCGCGCAGGGCGCAGGCAGGGTCGATACCATTAAACTCAAGGGCTGCAGGTTCCAGATTAGCCCCTTCGAATGGCGTGACATGTGCGTGAAAGGTTTCGTTCGGGTGTAAGTCTCCCTGCGCGTCCATCTTCAGTGTAACAGCAGCAATTTCCAGTAACGCATCGGTATTCGCGTTGAATCCTGCAGTTTCTACATCAATAACAACGGGAAAGTAACCTCTGAACCGGGTAGCCAGAGAGGGGGTTTCGTCAGTCATAGAACCTCATTTGACGCGCTTCTCATTATCAGGATGGAAACGTAAGCAATAAAAGAAAATTATCGCAATATTCATCAGGCATATCCAGCCCTGTCTTGGTTCATACCACTTTGAAACTATTGGTGAGGCAATCTGTGCTAAACTTTTTCGCGCAAGTGACGATATTGTGATAGACGGTAAGACCTTATTAACGGTAGCAGGTATGAGACTCAGACATACGATTTTTGTTGGATTAAGCCTATTTTGTGCATTTTCTTCCAGTGCAGCGATGCGCCAGTATTCTGCGCCGGTAACATCATCAGACTGGTTGCTCGATAAACAAAGTCGACTGCAGTGCGAGCTATCCCATTCGGTGCCCGGTTATGGTAAGGCCACATTTACCAGTGTGGCATCAAAGCAGCTGAATATGGAATTTGAGATGCAAATGTCGCTTTTACCTAAAAAAGCGGGCATTGCCGCCGTTTATTCCGTGCCCCCTAAATGGATGCCCGGACAGCAGGCCAAAGAAATTGCCGATATGAAACTGCGCAAACAATATGATGGCGACTTGCCTGAAGAGGCCGCATGGACAATGCTTAGCGAGCTGGAAAAGGGCTACTGGCCAACGATTTATTATCAGGATTGGTATAATCGTTATGACAAGGTCGCCGTGGCACTTAATGCCAGTAATTTCACCGGTAGCTATCACAAGTTCGTCAATTGTGTATCAGCACTTCTGCCTTATAGCTTTGAAGATATTGCGTACACGGTGTTGTCTTATGAGAAAAACAGTACCGATCTGACCAAATATGCGGAAAAACGTCTGCAGATGATTGGTGAGTATCTTAAAGAGGACAGCAATCTGGAGCTGGTGTTACTGGATGGCTATACCGACAGCTATGGTGCTCGCTACAGTAACGAGCAGCTTTCCGTTAAGCGTGCTACTCAGGTAAAGGATTATCTTACGGCACTGGGCGTATCCAATGATCGAATTGAAGTCACCGGTCATGGCGAAAAACGCCACATTGCTTCTAACGAAAACAGTGACAGCCGCGCCCTGAACAGACGTGTGGTGGTAAGGCTGTCGAAAAGCTAGTTATCTTTTCGTTGCTTTAGGAAAGCTTTCACAGCAGGTACGTGATCGGTAAATATGCCATCTATCCTAACGTCTTTAGTCAGACGTTTTAATAAAGCCGGGCCCGGTATATTTTCAATGTCGGCATCTGACCGGTACGTGTATGGATGAATAAATAACCCCCGGGACGCTGCCTGCGACACCCAGTCGCTTACTTTTCCAAAACCTGATGACTTGTTTTTTTCAGCAAATAGCTGGGGGATCCAGGGACCGAGGCCATCAGCCACTTCTGCGACCTCATCAAGCCCGTCTTCCGATAACAGCCAGTCAAAGTCGGTCTGTGACTCCTTCCAGCTATTTTCTGCGACCAGCTGTACAAGTTTGCCTTTATAACCCAGCATATTACGTATGCGCTGATTTTCTGAAAAGTCAAAGCATTGCAGGATAAGGTTCCTGTCAGGTTTCAGCATGCCCTTTTCGCGCAGTACATTAAGCACAATAGAGGAAATATCAGCGCCTTGCTGCTTGTGCCAGCGGGGAGATTTTATCTCTATGTACATACCAATGTTTCTGTCCATTGCACGATTGAGTTGCTGAATCAGCTCAATGTGCTCCTCCAGTGATGCAATCGTAAAATTTGCCTGGCTGCCCTGATAACGATGGTTGTACACCTGCTCGCCGGCGCGATCGTGTCTTTCATGGACCCGAAGGGTACGCAGTTCGCTTAAAGTGAAATCTTTGGTGTAAAAACGCCCGTCTGGACGGGCTCTGTCAGGAAATATCTGCTCAACATTGGTGACGGTTTCCAGATGAATATCGTGCAGGACTACGGGTATGTTATCTGCCGTTAGTACCACATCCTGCTCGATGTAGTCAGGCGCCTGCGCAAATGCCAGCGTCGCTGCCTCCAGCGTGTGCTCTGGCAGGTAACCGGAGGCACCGCGGTGGGCGATGATATCAATAGCAAATACCGAGGTGGTGTGCAAAAACAGAAGAAATACCAGCAGGTGGCGCATAAGAGATCCAGACATTTTATCTTTTCAGCAACATAATGCTATAAGGTGACAGGGATATGACACAGGTACAAGCGGTTCTATGCAGGAACCAGCGCAGTTACTGAAGATGGTAAAAGCAGGTCTGACTGCTTTTACCATGGGGGATTTTATAGGACGCCCCTATGCGGCAGCGACCTGTTGTCTGAGTACTTTTGCTGCTTGCACCATATTCTCCAGTGCCGGCTTCACCTCGTCCCACCGACGGGTTTTAAGGCCACAGTCAGGGTTGACCCAAAGATTTTGTGCAGGCAGTTTGCCGGCGGCTTGTTTGAGCAAATACACCATGCTTTCTGTTGATGGCGTATTAGGTGAGTGAATATCGTACACGCCCGGGCCAATCTGATTGGGGTAATCAAAGTGATTAAATGCATCAAGTAGCGCCATA
Organism: Salinimonas profundi; assembly: GCF_014750655.1. Taxonomy (GTDB): domain Bacteria; phylum Pseudomonadota; class Gammaproteobacteria; order Enterobacterales; family Alteromonadaceae; genus Alteromonas; species Alteromonas profundi_A. The sequence goes on along the minus strand of NZ_JABBXD010000002.1, from coordinate 274,796 downwards.
TCTGACCGGGATGTTTCGATACTGATCACATCCGCATCCAGCCGTGCAATGGACTCGATGATATCGTTAAATTCTGAGTAACACATGTGTGTGTGGATTTGAGTGGCATCCTTTACCGCGTTTGCAGATAGGCGAAATGCATCTACAGCCCAATTCAGGTATGTCTGCCACCCAGACTTGCGTAAAGGGAGTCCTTCGCGCAGTGCTGCCTCGTCGATCTGTATCATGCTTATACCGGCCTTTTCCAGATCCAGCACTTCATCACGGATCGCCAGGCCGATCTGTTGGCAGGTCTGCCAGCGCGGCTGATCATCGCGAACAAATGACCAGTTGAGGATCGTTACTGGCCCGGTAAGCATCCCTTTTAGTGGCTTTGCTGTGCAGGACTGCGCATATTTCGCCCATGCTACGGTCATGGGGTGAGGGCGGCGGACATCGCCATAAATAACTGGCGGTTTGACACACCGGGAGCCGTAAGACTGCACCCATCCAAACTGTGTAAATACAAAGCCCTCAAGTTGTTCACCGAAATACTCAACCATATCGTTGCGCTCGGCCTCTCCATGTACCAGTACATCCAGTCCCAGTTGTTCCTGCTCTTTAATGCATTCGGCAATGATAGCTTTAATGGCAGTGTTGTAGTGCTCGACGGAAAGGGTGCCGGCATTGCGCTCGCGGCGCAAATTGCGGATTTGGCTGGTCTGCGGAAACGAACCGATAGTTGTTGTCGGATAAAGCGGAAGATCAAGGTGCGTTTTATGCGTTTGGTTACGGACAGAAAACGGCGAGTGTCGCGTTAAGTCTTCTGGCTTAATGGCAGCGACTGCCTGGCGTACAGTTTCATTATGAACACGGGGCGAAATGCGGCGGCGCAGTAGCGCCTCGCGGTTCTCCGCCAACTGATTAGCTACCGCTTCACGTCCCTTATTTAATGCGATGCCCAGAAGTTCAACTTCATTGAGCTTTTGCGTTGCAAATGCCAGCCAGCTTTTAATTTCAGGATCCATCCTGCTCTCGCTATTCAGATCCACGGGGACATGCAACAACGAACAGCTTGGCGCAATCCATAAAGCGTTACCCCGATTTCTGGCGACAGGCTCAAGCCAGTCCAGTGTTGCCGATAGATCTGATTTCCAGATGTTGCGACCGTCGATAACACCCAAAGAAAGCACTTTGTGCGGCGCAAGTTCCTTCGCCACCGTTTCAACCTCGTGGCGGGCCCTGACTGCATCAATATGTAAGCCATCTACAGGGAGTTGGGTAGCAAGCTTCAGGTTATTTTCAAGCGGTCCGAAGTAGGTAGTCAGTAACAGCTTTACCGGACTTTGAGATAAGGCCTGATAAGCGACATGGTAAGCCTGTTGCCACTCAGATGATAAGTCAGTGACCAGGGCTGGCTCATCAATTTGAACCCACTCCACGCCACAGCGGCTGATATTTCTCAACAACTGTAAATATGCCGGTAATAATTTTTCCAGTAACGCTAAAGGAGCGACATTGTCTTTCGCTTTACCCAGCGACAGGTAGGTTAATGGTCCGATAACAACGGGCTTGGCATCAAATCCCTGGCTTCTGGCCCGGTGAATTTGTTTGATCAGCGCTTTATCGTTCAGGGTAAAGCTGGTTTCGCATGTAAATTCGGGCACAATGTAGTGATAATTGGTGTCAAACCATTTGGTCATTTCACCAGCGGCAACCTGTTGTTCGACATCATCGTGTGGTGCGCGTCCGCGTGCTAACCGAAAGTATTGATGGAGCTCGTCATCTCCTGCTTTACAGCGGGAAGGGGTGTTTCCAAACATGATGATGTGATCAAGTACATGGTCGTAGAGTGAAAAATCGCCCACTGGCTGCAGGTCGAGATTTGCCTGTCGTGATAAATTATCATCAAAGCGGGCCTGGGCAGCCTGCACTAATTCCTCAGCATTAGCCTCACCGTTCCAGTATTTCTCCAGCGCAAACTTTAATTCGCGGCGGCCACCGATACGCGGAAAACCTAAATTATGAATAATAGCCATGATTACGTCCTTACTGTTACGTGCTTTTAGATGTCTGGACGTATAGTAGCCTCGCTCTTGTTATGTATAAAAGTGATATATTTTCATTGAATTATGAGTTTTGTTCATGGTTTAGTGTTCGTTTCTGGTTAAAGAGATGACCGCAAAGGCGAACTATGATCGAGCGAATACATCTGGACATTCTTACTGCAATCAAAAAGCACGGCACAGTGACTAAAGCCGCAGAGGCGCTACATCTGTCTCAGTCAGCGCTCAGCCACAGTATCAAAAAGCTGGAATCTCAGATTCACACCCCGATCTGGGAAAAAGCAGGGCGAAATTTACGGCTGACTGCAGCCGGTGAGCGTATTGTGACGCTGGCAGATCGGGTGTTGCCACAATTTGCTCACGTCGAGTCGCTGCTAAGCCAGATTGCCAAAGGAGAAATGGGGATGCTCCGTATCGGCATGGAGTGCCATCCCTGCTATCAGTGGCTGTTAAAGGTCATTGATCCGTATCTGAAAAAATGGCCTGAGGTCGATATTGATGTTAAGCAGCAATTTCAGTTCGGGGCGCTCGGTGCATTACACCGTTATGAGATTGACGTCATTATTACCCCTGATCCTTTGTTCACGCCCAGTGTCGAATATATTCCTGTATTTGAGTATGAACATCGTCTGGTGGTTTCCAGCGAGCATTGGTTAGCAAAGCGGCCCTGTGTATTTCCAGAAGATTTACGTGAGGAAGTATTATTGAGTTACCCGGTCGAACCGCAGAGACTGGACATTTTCAGTCAGTTTCTGCATCCGGCAAAATGTACGGTTAAAAAACACAAGATCATCGAAACCACTGAAATAATGCTACAGATGGTGGCTGCCGGACGCGGCGTGTGCGCATTACCAGGCTGGCTGGTGGACGAATACGCCTCGAAGCTGTCAGTCTCAAGTTTACGCTTTGGCGAAACCGGGATCCATAAGCACATTTACGTGGGCATGCGAATGGGTGAGCAGCATATTAACTATTTAGAGGATTTCGTTGCCCAGGCCAGAAGCACCCGATAACCGGTCGAAGATGAAGGGTAGGCGACAATCTGCTCAGTTAGAGGCGCTTACCCAGCCTTCGGCAACGAGCCATTCATAGACTCGTTCAATCCAGTCATCGGAGGGCAGCCCCTGCGTTTTCATTCCAAAGCCATGATCGCCCTGAGCGTATAGATGCATCGCCGCGTTTTTATCCGCCGATAGATAAGAGCGATATAAATCCACCGCGCCTTCGGCCAGGCCCAGGCTATCGTTGGTTGCTGCGATAACAATCATCGGCGGCGCATCGGCTTTTGGTGTTTCTATCGCAATGGCGTCGGTCCATGGGTAAACAGGTATCAGAAAGTCCGGGCGAGTTGATGTGTCATATTGATAGCTTACGCCCATTGCAACGGCACCACCGGCTGAAAACCCCATAAATCCAATTTTTTCCGGGTTTACGCCCAGAGAGGCGGCGTGAGTACGAACATAATTAACGGCACTGAGTCCGTCTTCAATCGCCAGGGGCAGTATCTTATCTGCCTTATTTAATACAATCTGATAGTCGGCTTCCCACTCTTCAGATAGTTGCGCAGTTGCATCCTTTTGGGTGGGTACCAGGCGATAACGCAGCACAAATGCTGCAATACCTTTATCTGCCAGCCATCGCGCAACATCATTGCCTTCACTGTTGATACTCAGCGCATAAAGGGCGCCCCCGGGCGCGACAATCACTGCAGGACTGTTGCCATTGTTCTTTTCAGGTAAAAACGCAGTGAGAGTGGGGGATGAGACATTGCTGACAACCTGCGTATTCCATAGCGCTGAAAAATACGCGCGCTGTTCATTTTCATAAACGGTAGGGTTATCTGATGTGACAGGAAGGGAAATTCGTTCACTGGCAACACTCATCCCGGATAACAAAAACAATAGTGACGCGCTAATAATCCTACAGTTCATTTGCTTCAAGTTTCCTAATATCACCATAGCATATCAAGATACCACACTACGTTTTAAAGGATACTAGAAACAATGGAAAGCCTGGTGGATGTGTGTATCAGAGACGATAACGATGCTGTAACAGTTTTTATTAATGAATATACACCCCGTCCACATTTTTCACGACTTAGCGAAATAATAATTATATCGACAATGAGAGACGCTACACATGCAGAATCGGTAAGTATTACAACAGGGTTGGGGTTTAGTCTGCCACTACAATTGGCCAGTCGTTACCTGAAGCACTGAAGCAGCATTCGGCACAATACCTAGTGCGTGAAGATACCATCAAGCTTGAATTTTATGATGAGAATTTAACGTGCAACCAGCAAAGTAAGAGCGCTCAGTTGCTGCAGGGATCTCCCGATCTCTGCAGCATGAAGTACTTGAGTAGCAACTCTGTAGCTAACATCGATTCTTCTATCTTACGAAATCTGTCGGTTAGCGGGCGAAAACACATTTCAAACCCAATAGCACTTATTGTGAAAACACACACAAATTGTTCATTTAACCGTCATAGTTCAGTCATAATTTACTTCCACTATAAATCCTGAATAACTATGGGAGTGAAGGTATGGGTCTTAGTATGTGGCAAGTGATGTTGGTTTTACTTATTGTCATTCTATTGTTCGGGCGAGGTAGGATCCCTGCATTAATGGGTGATGTAGCATCTGGCATTCGATCGTTTAAACACGGACTGCAAGATGATAATACAGATACACCAACACAACCGTCAGCGCAGCAAAATGTTGAGCATAAAGCGGACACTTCAACAATCCAAAAAGATCGTGCGGTAGCCGAGCAGAAGAATGCTTGATTTGAGTTGGAGCGAACTTTTCTTTGTTGGTGTATTGGCCTTGGTAATAATAGGACCTAAAGATCTGCCGGAGTTTTTTCAGATGTTTGGACGCATGGTTGGCAAGGTCAAAAGAACCTACGCCAATGTACAGGGCGGCATGAATCAACTAACTAAAGAAGTGAATATCGTATCAGGTAAAGCTCAACCTGGAGACGAAAGCTGGCGCACGTTTTTGCCAAAAGAGATTCAAGATTTGCCCGCCGACTTTCGCCCTGGCGCAATGTCAGCAGAGCAACACGCAGATCGCAAAGCAAAAATTGACGAAGCAAGAAAGTTGGCAGAGCAAGCGGCAACGCAAAAGGGTAATGAGCATGAATAAACAGCAGATTGATAATTCCACCGCACCTCTGCTAACACATCTTATTGAACTGCGGACCCGGTTGCTTTATTGCTTAGCTTTTTTCATCGCTATGTTTGCGTTGGGGTACTATTTTTCTGCTGATATATATAATTTTTTACAGCAACCGCTGTTGGAACAGTTTGGTCCCGGCAGCCAACGAAGAATGATCTACACCGGCTTGCAAGAAGCGTTTCTTACCTATCTAAAACTGGCATTTTTTACGGCACTGTTCTTTTCAATACCACTGATACTCATTCAAATCTGGCGTTTTCTAGCGCCTGGAATGTACGAGCAAGAAAGAAAAAGCTTTATGCCGCTTTTTCTAATGACCCCGGTATTATTCATTGCTGGCGCTGCGCTAGCGTTTTATTTGGTTATGCCGATGGCATGGCAGTTTTTTATGAGCTTTGAAACCAATGGAGCTGCTGACGTGATACGGGTGGAATTAGAAGCAAAAGTCAGCGAGTATCTATCGTTGGTCATCAAGCTCATTCTTGCCTTTGGACTGAGTTTTGAATTACCTGTTTTGTTACTTGTGTTGGCGAAAGCTGGCTTGGTGACTTCACAAACGCTTAAGCATTACCGTCGTCATGCGATAGTGATGATTTTTCTCGTTGCAGCCTTCATTACGCCGCCGGACTTAATATCCCAAGTCGCTCTTGGCACACCGATTATGTTGCTATATGAAGCTTCTATCTACTTGGTTTCGCTCACACAGAAACGGGCCGCAAAAAACGAAGCGGCTGCAATATAACGCATGACTTGCAACCAGATGAAATAAAACAATGCGATGACCTGGTAAAAAAAAATGTCATATTTTGTTCGTTTAAACGTCAATAAAATGACGATTAATTGTCATTTTTCCACCGTAATTTAGTTATTGGCAAGACCGGGAAGTAGTCCCTTTAGAGGTATAGGGTTCCAGCCACTAATAACTAACTAAACAGGTGAAAAAATGTCTAAAGATACAACCGGCATCCACGCTATTCAGCCAGCGGTAAACCGTCGAGACTTTGTTAAAGGTAGCTCCGTTGTTGCTGCCAGTACCGCACTAGCTTCATTATCAGCTAAAGCCGCTACACTACCGTTTTCCTCCTCTTACGGCCCACTTAAGCCCAAAGCGTGTAAAGCAACAGGACTGGAGCTGCTGGCTCTACCTGATGGCTTTGAGTACACGTCGTACGGTTGGACCGGCCAGATTCAGTCTGATCGCACGCCCACCCCTACCGATCACGATGGCATGGCCGTCGTTGCTGCGAAACAGAACGTGGTTTGTCTGGTACGTAACCACGAACTAAGCGAAGGGGAAGGTCATAAGTGTGAGCCTCTGCGAGGGCGAGGTGTTTACAACCCGGCCCAGTATGGCGGAACCACAAATGTATTGTTCGATGTGGTTAACGGGCAGTTTCTATCTTCTTATAACAGTTTAGGTGGCACCATTCGTAATTGTGCAGGAGGGCTTACACCGTGGGGGACCTGGTTGTCCTGCGAAGAGACCTATATGTACGCCCAGGATATTCCGCATGGCTATATTTTTGAAGTTCCGGGTTTTGGCATCTCAGATGGCAAGCCTATTCGTGAAATGGGCCGTTTTACTCACGAAGCCGTGGCGGTGGATCCTGCAACGAGCATTGTTTACATGACAGAGGATCGCGGTAGCTCCGCATTTTATAAATTTGAGCCTGCTGGTGGTTGGGGAGATCTCAAGTCAGGCGGCACCCTATACGCCATGGTGCTCAACAATACCCCTAGACTTGATTTGCGTGGCGGTCTGGTAGAAGGCACCACGTATGAAGTGACTTGGCAGGAAGTTCCTGAGCCGGATGCGTTTAATGAAAGCTGTTTCGACCAAGCTAATAATGCTGCAATCATTGAGCGTGGAGAAGGCTGTTGGTATGACGATGGAAAAATTTACTTTGTTTCCACTTCTGGGGGAGCTGCGGATCTGGGACAAATATTCTGCTTTGACCCACGTCGTCAGCAATTAAAAGTTATTTTTGAATCAACCAGCACCTCACAAGTTGATGGACCAGACAACATTGCAGTAAGTCCGCGGGGCAGCATTTTAATGTGTGAGGATGGTGGTTCCGATCCTAAGCGTCTGGTCGGCCTGACGCAAAGCGGTGAAACTTTCACATTCTGTGAAAACCGTATTGCTTTGGATAAGGGGGACCTGGCGGCTATCGATGACGTATATCCAGGCGTGGCGACGGGGTTCACAGACAGTGTAGGAGATTCTTCCGATGGCTCTAACCGTCGTAGCTTTACCAGCAGGGAATGGTGTGGAGCCTGCTTTTACGGCCGGTGGTTATTTGTCAATATCCAGTCGCCTGGCGTAACTTTCGCCATCACCGGTCCATGGGAAAACGGTGCTTTGTAAAAAAGATTCAAAATCATTAACAACATGTCAGAGCAGCATCGTTACTCTGAAAACATAAGGAATAATCATGAAAATTTGGGTTTTATTAGCGTCATTAATGATGGCGGTTCAGGCAAATGCAGCAATACTATCATTAACTATACCCGGCTCAGTGACCGGTTCACTAAGCAATGAAAGCGGATGGTTAGATGGAGACACATCCGCCATCGATTTTTACACCTTCGAACTTACCTCAGATACCGAGCTCAGTTTCTTCGCCGATACGGATTTTACATCCATGGGCTTGAGTTTGTACGCCGGTGAAATCATGATGGACCCTGGATTTTTATTTAACAATGCCGGTGACTTTTTTGATTTTGCCGGTGAAAGTCTGACCTATCTTACCGGTACCAGTGCGTTTGTGCCGGGTGTAGGCGATAATGCGCTTCAGGCTGGTGTGATGGAACGTGGCCAATATACGCTTGCGGTGGGTGGAAATGAAGGTTTCAGCTTTGGCGCGTTTGACTATACGCTTAATGCAACAGCGGTATCAGCTGCTGTTTCAGAACCATCGACGTTTGGTATTGCTTTATTAATGTTGAGTGGTTTGTATTGCAGCCGCCGTGATCGACGATAGCTGACATTGAGTTTGCTAAAAGAAGAGCTAGAAAGCTCTTCTTTTAGCGGCCTTTGGGCAGCGATTGAACATCTTTTAGCATATGAATCCAATCGTCAGATACCAAGTGCCAAAACAATTATTACTATTATTCAGTCTTATCCTTAAACTCACACAGATCTTCAATAATACAGCTGCCACAACGGGGCTTTCTGGCAATGCAGGTATATCTACCATGTAGGATAAGCCAGTGATGCACATCGACCTTGAATTCTTTTGGCACAACTTTCAATAACTTTTGTTCCACCTGGTCAACGTTTTTACCCATAGCCAGTTTGGTGCGGTTGGATACGCGGAAGATGTGAGTGTCCACGGCAATAGTCGGCCAGCCGAATGCCGTATTCAGAACAACGTTGGCTGTCTTTCTGCCTACGCCAGGCAAAGCCTGTAGTGCCTCGCGATCTTCGGGCACCTCACCAGCATGCTTTTCGATCAGAATCTGACACATCTTGTGCACATTTTCTGCTTTGGCATTATAAAGCCCAATTGTTTTTATATAATTTTTAAGACCATCCACACCCAAATCAAATATTGCCTGCGGCGTATTGGCAACCGGAAACAGTTTCGCTGTCGCCTTATTAACACCTACGTCGGTGGCCTGTGCAGACAGCGTGACCGCAACAAGCAACTCGAATGGTGAGCTAAAGTGAAGCTCTGTAGTGGGCGTGGGGTTGGCGTCGCGCAGGCGAGTAAGAATTTCTTTTCGTTTGGTATTATTCATGGAAAAAAATCAGCTCTCTGCGGTGACCCGAATGCGGGTGACCTGTTTCTTTTGCTTAGTTTGTCTGGCTGCCAGGCGCTGATCGATGGCATTTTTCGCGGCGATCAACAGCCCCATCCCGATAAAGGCGCCGGGGGGTAAGATCGCCAGTAAAAACGGGTGCTCGGTTGCAAAAACAGTTACAGTCCAGTTGTTAGCGACAGGCCCGAACAGCCGGTCGGCACCTGATAGTAGTGTACCAGCGCCAAGTAGCTCACGCATGCCACCTAAAAGCACCAGTACCACGGTAAAGCCAAGTCCCATCATGACGCCATCAAAGGCGGCAGGCAAAACCTTGTTTTTTGACGCAAACGCTTCAGCGCGACCAATAATGGCGCAATTAGTCACAATGAGTGGAATGAAGATACCCAGTGCCAGATATAACTCGTAAGTGAAGGCGTTCATCAGCAGCTGAATGATTGTCACAAACGACGCGATGACCATCACAAAAATTGGAATGCGAATTTCATTTCGCACAATATTACGAACCAGGGATACCGTTACATTAGATCCTATCAGCACAGCCATCGTTGCCAGACCCAGTCCCAGGCCATTAATGACAGTCGCCGTGACCGCTAATAAAGGACACAGGCCAAGCAACTGAACCAGCGCAGGGTTGTTTTTCCACATGCCGTCGGCCGCGAGCGTTTTATATTCTGACATGGGCTCTCCTGTTACTGTGAGACGCTGCAATTAGCAGGTTGAGCGAAAAGGGCAGTCTGGTTTTCAATAACATAATCCAGCGTGCGGCGCACCGCGCCCACGACTGCCCGGGGCGTAATAGTAGCGCCGGTAAACTGGTCAAACTGGCCGCCATCTTTTTTGACCTGCCAGGCCTGTTGCTGCTCAGGATCAAAGGTTTTTCCACTGAAGGTGCGGATCCAGTCACTGACAGCAAGTTCTATTTTATCACCCAAACCGGGTGTTTCCTGATGGGTCAGCGTGCGAACGCCCAGCACTGTCATTGACGTATCCACTCCGACAACCAGCTCTATGTTACCACTGTAGCCATTCGGTGCTGTGGTTTGCAGTACCAGCGCGACAGGGGTTTCATCATTTCGCGCACGGTAAACGCGATGGGCTTTCTCTGTACCAAGCGCATCGGCTGTGATTACGGTGCAGTCGGCATAAAGTTTGTTGTCATATATTGATGCCGGCACGACTTCATTAAGCACAGATAGCAAGCGGGCTCGCTGCTGCTGCGCGATACGATCTTCTGTGCCGATAAATGTCAGGCTGATCAATGCGGTGGTAATAACTGCAAAGGTGCCGAGCATTCCACCATTGGTGGCTAATGTTTTAAACATAAAGGCTACCTGTGTTTACGTTTTTCAGAACGCGGACTGTGGCCGTAGGTTCTGGGGCGGGTGTAATAGTCGATTAACGGCACCGCCATATTCATAATAATTACCGCGAATGCCACGGCGTCCGGGTAGCCTCCAAAAGTTCTGATGATCACCAGCCAGAAGCCAATGGCAGCGGCGAAAATAAGTCTTCCCTTATTCGTGGTGGAGGCAGAGACGGGATCGGTGGCAATAAAAAATGCACCAATTAATAAGCTACCATTAAATACATGGAATAAAGGTGATGCATAACGGTCCATATCCAGCAGATGCAGAAAACCAGAAAAAACAATAACACTGGCAATCATGGCGACCGGAATATGCCAGTTGATTACTCGGGCTTTCAGTAAAAACAGCCCGCCAGCCAAATAAGCCAAGGCGATCCAGGACCACGCTGCACCGAGACTGGAAGCAAACCCCCCTTCAAAAATAGGGGCCTGCAACGTCTCAGTGTAGGTTCGGCTTTGTGTCAGTCCGGTTTTAACGGCATCCAGTGGTGTCGCCATTGTTATCCCGTCAACAACGGTCCGTAATTGCACGATATCCATGCCAGACTGTGTATAGCCGGTTAAAATCAGACTCAGTGTATCAGCGAAGGAAAGTGGCTCAGCAAGAAATTGCTGTGGTGGCAGCCACATGGTCATCGCAACCGGAAAGGAAATCAGCAAAATAACATAGGCAATCATGGCTGGATTAAACATATTGAAGCCGAGTCCACCATAAAGCTGCTTGGCAATAGCGATAGCGCAAAAGGTGCCCAACACGGTCATCCACCAGGGTAATGCCGGGGGGATGCTTACAGCCAGAAGCAGTGCAGTCAGTACCGCGCTGTAATCACTCAAAGCCCGGCCAACTGGTTTTTGACGCAGCGCCAGAAAAGCTGCTTCTGTTCCAACCGCAGTAAGGATTGCGATTGAAGCCTGAATCAGTAAACCCCAGCCAAAGAAAAACATCTGCAACACCATGGCCGGAGCCATCGCGTAAATGACCAGACGCATGATTTGGCCGGTATCTCTTCGAACACGCTGGTGGGGAGAGCTGGATAAGGTTAATTTCATATTAACTGTTATTCTCGTTTTGCTTATCGCGCTGGGCTTTTTTTGCTTTGGCGCGCGCTACCGCAGCGGCAATGCGCTGTTGCTTTTCAGTCTTGGCATTCTC
>NZ_JABBXD010000002.1:157087-263183 GCF_014750655.1 Salinimonas profundi | reverse complement strand
GTATCTACACTATCAGGCTCTGAGGGCTGCGAGTCCTGTGGCGGTGTGTCTGTAGATGTTGTATCGGTCTGGCTCTGGGCATCGGGATTGTCGCGCTGGGCTTTTTTTGCTTTGGCGCGCGCTACCGCAGCGGCAATGCGCTGTTGCTTTTCAGTCTTGGCATTCTCTGTACCCTCTGCAGTCTCAGTATTCACTGAGGTATCTACACTATCAGGCTCTGAGGGCTGCGAGTCCTGTGGCGGTGTGTCTGTAGATGTTGTATCGGTCTGGCTCTGAGCATCGGGATTGTCGCGCTGGGCTTTTTTTGCTTTGGCGCGCGCTACCGCAGCGGCAATGCGCTGTTGCTTCTCAGTCTTGGCATTCTCTGTACCCTCTGCAGTCTCAGTATTCACTGAACTATCTTCACTATCAGGCTCTGAGGGCTGGGAGTCCTGTGACGGTGTGTCTGTAGATGTTGCATCGGTCTGGCCTTGGGCATCAGAATTGTCGCGCCGGGCTTTCTTGGCTTTAGCGCGTGCTACCGCAGCGGCAATGCGTTTTTGTTTTTCGCTTTCAGCAGTTTCAGACTCAGATGGTTGTACATCCTGTGACGATGTTTCTGTCATCTGAGACTCAGAACTATGTGCCTCAGAATTACCACGCTGTGCTTTTTTGGCTTTAGCACGCGCGACAGCTGCGGCCACGCGTTTTTGCTTTTCTGTTTTCTCAGGCTCGCTAATCACGTCATCAGTTGCTGGCATTGACGCCTGTTGAATGTGTTCTGCATCAGTCTGTTGAGGGGCTTGCTCAGCTTTTTTAGCTTTTGCTCGGGCTATCGCAGCAGCAACCTTTGCTTGTTTGTCTGATTGCGGTGGAGCGTCATCAGGCGCTGTAGTAACGCTTTCAGCGCGTTTAGACTTGGCCCTTGCCAGTGCCGCAGCAACTTTGTCTTTAGGCGCACCAGCAGACGCGGTTTTTGCTCTGGCCTCTTTGGCGCGTTTGTGTTTTTCCTCGCGCTCTATCTTTTCACGTTCAAGGCGCGCTTTACGCGCCTCAAAACGTTCTTTGGCTTTCTCTGCCCGGGCTTTTTCATCTCGCTGTTGCCGGATAGCAGATTTAGCCTGTCGGTAGTAATGTACTAGCGGTATTTCACTGGGACATACGTAGGCACATGCTCCGCATTCGATACAATCAAAAAGATTGTACTCTTGTGCCTTCTCGTATTCCTGGGCCTTGGCATGCCAGAATAATTGCTGAGGTAACAATGTAGCAGGGCAGGCGTCAGCACAGGCGCTGCATCTTATACACGCTCGCTCATGGGTATCATCAACCAGCTCGCCGTTACCGGGTATCAGCAGACAGTTAGTAATCTTAACCACAGGCACATCAGCATCGTTGAGAGTGAACCCCATCATAGGCCCTCCCATTACCACTTGCGGATCTTTCTGTTTGCCACTGTTATAGTGCGCAACGCCTAACAGATGATTAACCGGCGTGCCGATTAACGCCCACACATTCCCCGGCTTTTCCACGGCCTCACCGGTCAGGGTAACAACCCGCTCGATAAGTGGTTTACCATGAAATATGGCATCGGCAATCGCATAGCAGGTACCCACGTTAAACATGAGCACGCCGATATCTGCCGGCAAGCCGTCCCGGGGGACCTCGCGGCCGGTGAGTACCTGTATAAGCTGTTTTTCACCTCCAGCAGGGTACTTAGTCGGCACAGAGACAACCTGGATAGCCGGGTTGTCCTTACAGGCGATTTTCATCGCCTCCAGCGCCTCTGGTTTATTGTCTTCTATCGCCACGATAATAAGCTGTGGCCTGACCAGGTGAGACAGCACATCAGCGCCTTGTCTGATCTGCCAGGCGTGCTCACGCATCAGACGGTCGTCGGCAGTAATATAAGGCTCGCATTCGACGCCATTGATGACGATAAACTCAATTTTCTTAGTACCGCTCGCCTTAATATGGGTTGGAAAGCCAGCTCCGCCCATACCTGAGATGCCAGCATCACACAGTGCTTCAATCACTGAGGCGGGTTCTCTGGACGCGTAGTCTGACAACGGCGAAAGTGTTGTCCAGGCTTCCTCTCCATCAGGTTGTATAACGATTGCTTGCTCGCGCAGGCCGCTGGGATGTGCCGTAATGTGCTGACCAATATCTGTCACCGTCCCTGAGGTTGGCGCATGTACCGGAATGGCAAAAGGATGGGAGCTGCTGGTCAGGGCCTGCCCCTTTTTCACGCTATCGCCTACACTGACGGCAAGGCGTCCCTCTGTACCAACATGTTGTCGGACAGGGATAATTAACTTTTCAGGCAGCGGTACGCGTCTGATTGCCTCTTGATTCGAAATGGATTTTTTATCCTGAGGATGCACGCCGCCCGGAAAATCATAAAGATCTCCCGCTGTTAACTTATTCACGATTTGTTCAAAACTGGTGCTCATCACTATGACACCACCTTCACCGGTATATCGCCTTTTGGCGTTTTATCAAAATCCCATGTCCATGAAGTGGTAGTGGGAGATACCGGGACCATATCAATACAATCGACAGGGCAGGGGTCGACACACAAATCACACCCGGTACATTCTTCGGTAATCACAGTGTGCATATGTTTTGCCGCGCCGAGAATTGCATCCACCGGACATGCCTGAATACATTTTGTGCAGCCGATACATTCATCTTCACGAATAAACGCAACTTTTTTCTCGTCTTCTTCACCGTGGGCAGCGTCCAGTGGTTTGGGCTCAACCCCCATAAGATCTGCCAGCTTTTTGATGGTTGATTCACCACCTGGAGGACATTTGTTAATTTCATCCCCATTCGCGATAGCCTCTGCATAAGGCCGACATCCGGGATAACCGCACTGACCACATTGCGTCTGAGGTAAAATCTCATCGATTTGGTCAACCAGAGGATCGCCTTCCACTTTAAATTTCACGCTGGCATAACCCAATACCAGCCCGAAAATTAACGCCAGCAATCCAATGGCTATGAGTGCAACCGTCATACTCATTACAATTTCACCAATCCGCTAAAGCCCATAAATGCCAGCGACATCAACCCTGCGGTGACCATCGCGATAGATGCACCCTTAAATGGTGTAGGTACATCCGCTGCTGCGAGTCGTTCCCGCATGGCGGCGAAGAGGATAAGCACCAGAGAGAAGCCTACCGCCGCGCCAAATCCGTAGACAAGGCTTTGCATAAAGTTATGCTGTTCTGTCAGATTGAGCAGCGCCACACCAAGTACAGCACAGTTAGTGGTAATTAAGGGAAGAAAAATACCCAGTAAACGGTAAAGGGTAGGGCTGGTTTTGTGCACCACCATTTCAGTGAATTGCACTACAACTGCGATCACGAGGATAAAAGCAAGAGTACGCAAATAGCCGATACCCAACGGCTGCAAAATATAGGTTTCTACCAGATAGCTTGATACAGACGCCAGCGTGAGCACAAACGTGGTCGCCATGGACATACCGATGGCGGTTTCAAGTTTACTTGAGACGCCCATAAACGGGCACAAACCAAGAAACTTCACCAATACGAAGTTATTGACCAGTACTGTTCCAACAAGTAGCAAAAGAAAATCGGTCATGTTGCTAACTGATGCTCCACGCAGTTCAAAGGGGGCGTTTGAATTCGCCAGACATCTGACAGAGGATTAGCCTCAAATTATGAGTGCCTATTATCGCTGTTTGTAGAGCGATTAACAACTTGATAAGACTAAGGTTATTTAATCTGTCAGCAGATAATAGAAAATTGTATGTAAATGAGACAGTAACGCTGAATTTGAAAAAGATTTTTTGCGGAAGAAGGCATTGAAATATAAAGAGACTGGCTCCCCCTCCCCGACTCGAACGGGGGACCTGCGGATTAACAGTCCGTCGCTCTAACCAACTGAGCTAAGGGGGAGCAGATACTCTTTATCATTGAAAAGTTGGCTCCCCCTCCCCGACTCGAACGGGGGACCTGCGGATTAACAGTCCGTCGCTCTAACCAACTGAGCTAAGGGGGACCTGCTTTTCAACGGGAGCGAATATTAAAGACCATCCGTGTCGCTGTCAACAAACTTAGTGCGATTTTTTTCTAACTGTTCAAAAAGTGTCTTTTTTGCCTGTTTTAGCTCGATTTTGCATCAAATAATCAAAAGTACCGTTTAAACTCTAATCAGACGCTATAACCTACTCGTAAAGCAGCTTTTTTTTATTTTACAGACAGGGACAGATTAAGGACAAGTTGGCTTATAACTAAAAAAGAGGAAACGTTAATAAAATACTATTAAATAAATCTTTTTAACTGTTAATACATACAGTGTGTCGCAAAACTGTAACCTAATTCTACTGTTTAAAAGGTTAGTCATCACTTACACGTTATTTCTCAGGGATGCCAAAAATCCGCGTGATTACTGGCTTTAGCTTAGTTATCCACTAAAACTGTGGATAACTATGTTGATAGTGCGCCTGAACTCTCCGATTACTGGTGATCCAGTTGACGGACCAAAAGCGTTCAGGTTGAGATCTTCTTAGAGAAATATCGAATAATCAGTAGGTTAAAATCTTACAATTGATCTTAATGTAGATCAGTTGAAGATCCATTAGACATCATAGTGCTTGTGTGTTATTTCAACGCCAGCGCTGGATAACTACCCACAATTACAGCGCTATAAGCCTTTGATTACACTTTTTTAACACGCGCGGTTCACAATTTAACGTATCGATGGAAATGAATTACCGCCAATGTTGCGATTTCAAAGCTACAAAAAAAGTGTTATCTAACTGAAACACTGCGTAAGTACGATAAATAGTGACATCATTACAAGGCGTTTTGTCCTTTATTGTCTGTTTTTATCGTGTTCATTCGCCATTGCGCTGTTACTTCATAAATTTAATTGTTCACATTCAGATACAGACTTTTTTCTTATCTGCTTTCAGCGGCAGTGAAAAATAGTCTCATTATCGAATAAGACTTTTAATACATTGATGACTGCTGTGTAATAGTCACCTTTGAGCTTACATAGGAAAGTCGTGAAGAAAATCACCAAAACACGAAACGAGAATCTTACCGAGGGAGAGGTCGGCAAAACACTGCGTCGAATGACGGTGCCTATGATTCTGGGTATGGTAATGATGATGAGTTTCGGGCTGGTGGATACCTTTTTCGTCAGTTTGCTTGGCACTGAGCAACTCGCGGCAATTAGTTTTACCTTTCCGGTTACGTTCACTGTTATCAGCCTTAATATAGGGCTGGGGATAGGGACATCGGCTATTATTGGCAAACTGTTAGGCGCAGGCGCGAAGAAAGAAGCCAAACTACATGCTACCGGTTCATTGATGCTATCTGTAATACTGGTAAGCGTCCTGGCCGCAATCGGTTATGTGCTGATCGATCCTATTTTCCAGCTGCTTAATGCCAGTGACAACTTATTGCCTTATATAAGGGATTATATGAGTGTGTGGTACTTGTCCAGCGTGTTTTTAAGTTTACCGATGGTGGGTAATAGTGTGCTGCGCGCCTGTGGCGATACAAGAACACCCAGTATTATCATGGCGTCGGGCGGTGCGCTCAACGCTGCCATGGATCCTATCTTTATATTTGGTTTTGGCCCGGTCCCGGCTATGGGAATCCAGGGCG
The DNA here is from genome assembly GCF_014750655.1 of Salinimonas profundi. Taxonomy (GTDB): domain Bacteria; phylum Pseudomonadota; class Gammaproteobacteria; order Enterobacterales; family Alteromonadaceae; genus Alteromonas; species Alteromonas profundi_A. The sequence continues at coordinate 257,562 of NZ_JABBXD010000002.1, read as the reverse complement.
CGGCAGTTGCGACTTTCGTTGCCTGGTTATTTGGTGCCGCCTGGATCATCTGGCTGTTAGCAGTGCGGCGCGAATTGATGGTGCCACGGCTGCTTACCCTCACTGAATTCATAAAAAGCGCCCGTGATGTACTGAAAATAGGTTTACCGGCAGCCGGTGCCAATATGCTCACTCCGATTGCCGGCGCGGTTATGACAGGCCTGGTTGCTACCTACGGGGCTGAAGCGGTGGCAGCATGGGGCGTCGGTAATCGCCTCGAATCAATAGCCAGTATTATCATTTTGTCCTTATCAATGACGCTGCCGCCCCTTATCAGTCAGAATGTGGGAGCCAATCTCCACGATCGTGTTGAGGCGGCTTACAAGATTACGCTTAAGTTCATATTAGTCTGGCAGCTTATTGTTTATATCTTACTGTGGTTATTGTCTGACTGGATAGCGGGAATATTCGCCAATGAAAAGGAGGTCGCACAATTAATTACGCTGTTCCTGGCTATCGTTCCGCTGGGATACGGCATGCAGGGCGTTGTAATACTGACGAGCTCTTCCTTTAATGCGATGCACATGCCAATGACTGCGCTGGTACTAAGTATCATCCGTCTGTTTGTGTTGTTCGTACCAGTGTCATACGCAGGTAGCCTGTTGTTCAACATTCCCGGATTATTTTGGGGGAATGTCGTGGCCAACATCTTAATGGCTGTTGTTTCATTTATTTCGTTTAAACGCGCACTGATAAGGCAGAAGGCCCGGTCAGTCGCCAGTGAGGAAGAAGTGACTTTATGAGCCGAGGGTTCGAACTGGTTTCTCAATATCAGCCAGCTGGGGATCAACCCAAAGCGATTGATGCATTAATCGACGGGTTGGAAAGTGGGCTCGCTGCTCAAACGCTGTTGGGAGTAACAGGGTCTGGTAAAACATTTACTATGGCCAACGTTATCAAGTCGGTACAGCGACCCACGCTGATTCTTGCACATAACAAGACGCTTGCCGCCCAATTATATGGTGAGATGAAAGAATTTTTCCCCAATAACGCCGTCGAATATTTTGTCTCTTACTATGATTATTATCAGCCGGAAGCGTACGTTCCCAGCACAGATACCTTTATCGAGAAAGATTCATCGATTAACGATCATATAGAGCAGATGCGGTTGTCCGCGACAAAGGCGCTGATGGAGCGACGGGATGTTGTGATTGTAGCCAGTGTTTCTGCTATTTATGGCCTTGGTGATCCGGAATCTTACATGAAGATGCTGCTGCATTTGCGACAGGGCGACACCATGGATCAACGCGATATCCTGCGGCGTTTAGCTGAGTTGCAGTACAGCCGAAACGATCTGGCGTTTGAGCGGGGTAATTTTCGTGTCAGAGGCGATGTAATTGATATATTCCCTGCTGACTCTGAAAAACAAGCTGTTAGAGTGGAATTGTTTGACGAGGAAATTGATAAGATCAGTCTCTTTGATCCTCTCACCGGTGCGGTAGAAAAAAGTGTGGTACGAGCCACTGTTTTTCCAAAAACGCATTACGTCACGCCCCGCGAAAAAATTCTGGATGCTATAGAGCGAATAAAAGAAGAGCTTAAAGAGCGCAAGGAGCAACTGAAGTCGGTCAGCAAACTGCTGGAAGAGCAACGGATATCTCAACGCACGCAATTCGACATAGAAATGATGCTCGAACTGGGTTATTGCTCCGGCATTGAAAACTACTCCCGTTACCTGTCAGGACGTGCTCCCGGCGAACCCCCTCCAACGTTGCTGGATTACTTTCCGGCTGACGGACTTATGTTTATCGATGAGTCACATGTAACCGTGTCGCAGGTGGGCGCCATGTATAAAGGCGATCGTTCGCGTAAGGAGACGCTGGTAGAATATGGTTTCCGCCTTCCATCGGCGCTGGATAACCGTCCGCTGAAATTTGATGAATTTGAGCAAATTTCGCCCCAAACCATTTATGTCTCGGCAACACCGGGTAAATACGAGCTTGAAAAATGTGACGGAGATATCGTTGAGCAGGTTGTCAGACCGACCGGCTTGCTGGATCCGGAGATAGAGGTTCGCCCGGTTGCCACCCAGGTCGACGATGTGCTGTCTGAGATTCATAAACGCGTGAAAGTGGATGAGCGCGTGCTTATCACGACACTCACCAAGCGCATGGCTGAAGATTTGAGTGAGTATCTCAACGAGCATGGCGTGAAAGTCAGATATCTGCACTCTGATATAGATACGGTCGAACGCATGGAAATAATCCGTGATTTGCGATTAGGAAAGTTTGACGTGCTGGTGGGCATTAACCTGCTGCGTGAAGGACTGGATATGCCGGAAGTGTCGCTGGTTGCCATTCTTGATGCAGATAAAGAAGGTTTCCTGCGCGCGGAGCGCTCGTTGATACAGACCATCGGCCGCGCGGCAAGGCACATCAATGGACGGGCAATATTGTACGCAGACACCGTGACTCAGTCGATGCAAAAGGCGATGGATGAAACCAATCGTCGTCGTGAAAAGCAAAAGGCTTACAATACCGAACATGGTCTCACACCACAGCGTCTGAATAAGCCGATCACCGACATTATGGATATTGGTGATAGCAGCGATGGCAAGTCGGGCAAGGTGAGATTGCGCAAAGTCAGCGAGAAGAAAAAAGGTGAGCATCCGGCGAATGCCACCGATCTGATGGCTAAAATTACAGAACTGGAAAAACAGATGTTTGAGCATGCCAGAGAACTGGAGTTCGAAAAAGCTGGCTCCCTACGTGATGAGATTGAGCAACTGCGCAAACAGGTGGTGTCCATTTCTTAAAAAGTGCGGGCAAGTGTATTGGTAAAAATACGCTTGCCTCAGTCACTCCAGCTTCTCTTTTAGCTACCAAGTTCAATAAACTTAAAAAATCCCGTTGTAATCCCTTTCACTGTTGCCTATTATGGGTTTTTGAGTATCTATAACTATACCTATAAAATGGTGACTCCATGTTAAACCGACTTCAAGAGTCAGACATCAAGCTTCTGCGGGTTTTTTATGCTGTGGCCAGCTGTAATGGCTTTACTGCTGCAGAGCCTGTACTTCGAATGCAACGTCCTAACATCAGCGCGGCCATCAAAAAACTGGAAGAGCGACTGGACCTGGTACTTTGTCATCGCGGGCGTGGTGGATTTCAAATGACCAAAGAAGGCGAAGTGGTATTTCAGGAAACCAAACGAATATTTAATGCGTTCGACAACTTTGTCTTTAACCTGAAGTCATTACACGATGACTATTCCGGGCATATCACACTGGTACTAATGGCCGGGTTACCGCTATCAATTCAGCTTGCTGTCAGTAAGGCTGTGAAAAGTACCATGAAAAAGTTTGATGACATTCACGTCAATATCCAGACGCGCCTGTACAATGAAGTGGAACACGTAGCATTGTCCGGCGAATGCCATCTGGTAATATCTACCTACGACATGGTTAAGCCTGAATCTGTGACTTTTCATCCTATCGGCGTGAAGTGTAAAGGGCGTCTTTACTGTTCACCGAGTCATCCTTTAGCAAAATACCGTGATACGCCCTTGCCGGACGATGTGAAAATAGAAGATTTTCCGGCTATAGGCCTGTCTGGCCTGTCTTCTGGTAATTACATTGAAGATGACCGTCGTCTGGCCATTCAGACATTCTCTGACTCTTATGATGCGGCTATGTCTGCAATCATGACCGGTGAATACATTGCGTTATTGCCGGACTTTATTGCTAAAGAGCAGGGAGCGAGTCTGGGACTGGTGCCTATTGCGCAAGGCTCGATGTTCAATTTCGAACACGAATTGTTCGTTATGAATGGTAAAAATACCCGGCTTAACCCGGTCTTACGACACTGTATTAAAGAACTAAGCTACTTTATTTCAGAAAGTCAGAAGCAGTACGCCTGACAAGTATAAAGCCCCGGGCAGCATTCTTGTTGACTGTCGCCCGGGATTAATTCAGTTAGCTGATATTTTCATAATGAAGCGGATCCGTTGCCCCGTTATCGGCAAATGCTTCAAGACGCTCCTGACACGCACCGCATTTTCCGCACGCCTTTTCTCGTCCGTTGTAGCATGTCCAGGTTTCGCTGTAATCAAGACCCATAAACAACCCGTCTGCCAATATTGCTGTTTTACTTTCAAGCAAATAGGGCGTGACAATCTCTACCGGCGTATAGTTGGCAATTTTGCTCACACTGTTCATCTTCTCAACAAATTCAGGACGGCAGTCGGGATAAATGGCGTGGTCACCGGAGTGGGCCCCATAATACACTTTAGTCGCTTCCAGAGAGACCGCATAGCCGATTGCCAGTGAGAGCAGGATCATATTGCGGTTTGGTACCACGGTAGTCTGCATTGAAGGCTCTTCGTAATGGCCTTCTGGCACTTCAATATCACTGGTAAGGGCAGAGCCACCCACCAAACTGTTAATACTGGATATATCGACAACTTTATGCGGGATACTCAGGCGGTTACACACCCGTGCAGCATAATCGAGCTCTTTTTTATGTCGCTGCCCGTAATTAAAAGAAAGTGCATGGGGAGTTTTTCCTTCCCGAATCGCCTTGTTGAGCACGGTGTACGAGTCCATGCCACCAGAATAAATAACCACAACATTTTCAGACATGATGGTTTACCAGTAATTATAAATAATGACCGCAACTTTTAACGAAACTTGGTAAAATTGCAAGAGAACTTGTAGTCAGGGGAATAGATTGGGCGCGCAGCAACTTAGTATTAACGAAATGTTTGAGACCATCCAGGGTGAAGGGGTTTATACCGGGGTGCCATCAATTTTTATCCGCCTACAGGGGTGCCCGGTCGGTTGTCCATGGTGTGACACCAAGCATACCTGGACGTTGGATGATGCTTTTCTGACAACCTCCGAAAACGTAATAACCAAAACCAAAGAAAGCGAAGCGTTTTTCAATACAGACGGACAGGCAATTCTGGCGTTGTTTAATGAGCAGGGGTATCAGGCAAAACACGTCGTTATTACCGGTGGTGAACCTTGTATGTATGATTTAGTTGAGGTGACACGGCTCCTTCACGATAATGGTTTCACAACTCAGATTGAAACCAGTGGCACATATGAGGTTCGCTGTGCTCCTGAGACATGGGTGACAGTGTCACCTAAAGTCGATATGAAGGGCGGGTTACCGGTTTTAAAAAGTGCGTTAAATCGCGCCAATGAAATAAAGCATCCGGTGGCAATGCAAAAGCATATTGATGAACTTGATGCGTTATTGGCTCAGCTAGATAATGCCTGCCCGCATATCTGTCTGCAGCCAATAAGTCAGCAGGAGCGCGCCACGGATCTTGCAATAAAAACGTGTATTTCGCGAAACTGGCGTTTGTCGTTGCAAACACATAAATACATCGGTATTGAATAAATGAAGCTAAGTTTGCCAGGAGTGGAAAATGCTTTTTGGACATCGATTTAAAGGGATGTACATCGGGCTGCTTGCCTGGGTGATGCTACACGCGGGGCCTGCTCAGGCAGCCCTCTGGTCTATAACGTACCCGCGTCCCCTGAGCGAAAATGATATGCGCGCAGAATACCCGGTGGCACTGTTGACACTGGCATTAGAAAAAACCGGCGTTAAGTACTCACTGTTACCTTCCGAGCGTATTTTATTACAGGGTAAGGCACTGCGTCGCTTAAAAGAAAACCGGGAAGTGAATGTGGTATGGAGCATGACCGATGTGCAGCGGGAAAGAGACTTGCTTCCTATCCGTATTCCCATTGCAAAAGGACTGATTGGCTGGCGGGTTTTTCTGACAACTAAAAATCAGCTGGCTCAGTTTAGCCAGATTAACTCCAAGTCTGGCCTGCGAGCAATGACGCCTGTACAGGGGGAGGAGTGGCCTGATACAAAAATCCTTCAGGCAAACGGGTTCAATGTCTTTACGGTGCCAGAGTACGAAGAGGCCATGGGGATATTACAAACACGCCAGGCCAGCTTTTTTCCTCGTTCGGTAATTGAAGTAATCAGCGAGCTTGAAAGTGGCACACTGCCTGCCGATATTGTGCTGGAAAAGCGCCTGGCATTGTACTATCCCACGGCAATGTACTTTTTCGTAAACCGGGGAAATCCGACTCTGGCACGTCTTATCGAGACAGGCTTACAACGCGCTATTGAAGATGGCTCGTTTGATGCGCTGTTCGAGTCTACTTATCAGGAAACATTCAAAAGGCTTGAGCTCGACAAACGGCAAATCTTTATGCTGGATAATCCGGCATTACCTGAAGAAACACCGCTTGAAGATAAAGCGTTGTGGCATCAGCCTCGCGGTACAAATGTAAACCGGTGACGGTGGTCTGCAGTCAGCTGACTGAGGCGCTTTAGTCAACAGTAAGTTATACCGATGACTGGCATCAGAGATTAACAGGTCTATAGTGTGAACACGAGCTTTCTATCAACTTCATTTTAAGTAGCCTGCTGTATGCGTATCGCCCCCGAACCGAAAAATGAAAGCGAACGTCTGGAAGCGTTATATCAGTACGACATTCTTGACACTGACGCTGAAGATGTTTTTGATGATTTTACGCGTATCGCGTCACAAATATGCGGTACACCTATATCGTTGATAAGCCTGGTGGATGCAAAACGTCAGTGGTTTAAATCCAAAGTCGGGCTTGATGCATCAGAAACCAGCCGAGATATCGCATTTTGCGCTCACGCTATTCTCGAAGACGACATCTTCGAGGTACCTGATACGCATAAGGATGATCGGTTTTGCGATAATCCGCTGGTGACATCCGATCCCAATATACGATTTTATGCCGGCGCGCCACTTATTTCCTCTGCAGGGCATGCGATAGGAACGCTTTGTACCATCAGCGATCAACCTCAGCAATTAAATGCCCACCAGCGAGAAGCGCTCGCTATTCTGGGACGAGCCGTGGTATCACAGCTTGAGCTACGTCTTAAAGTACGGCAGTTAGATAAGGCAAATGAACGTAAAACAGATTTTTTGTCTACCATAAGCCATGAATTCAGAACGCCGCTGAACGCGATTATTACGCTGAATCAACTGATGTTGGAGGAGGCCGAAGGGGTATCAGTTCCGGCTATGTTTAAAGAGTACATGACTCACATTAATTACAGCGGTAAGCGGCTGCTTGATCTGGTGAACTCTGTATTGGATTTAAATAAGATCGAAGCAGGAAAGATGGATATTTCTGCTCAGAATATTAATACCAGAGACTTTGTTGACTCACTACGTGGCATGATGAAACCCAGGGCGCAGCAGCGAGGCGTTGAGTTTACCATTGCGCTGGATAAGAACGTTCCCCCTGTATTATTTTATGATGAGTCGAAGCTCAGTCAGGTCATTTTGAATCTGCTCAGTAATGCTATTAAGTTTACACCCGCAGGTGGCAAGGTTTCGCTTACCGTTCACTGTAGTGAGCAGCGGCTGTTTCTCATTGTCTCGGATAATGGCGTTGGGATCGACCAGGAAGATGTTTCACTGCTTTTTGATAAATTCACCCAGGTGGGCAAATATAAAGAAACTGAGGGCAGTGGCCTTGGGTTAGCTATTACCAAAGCACTGGTTGCGCTAATGCAGGGAGATATACATCTTAAAAGCGAACTGGGTGTGGGCACGACAGTTGAAATTGACCTTCCTCTTACCTCAGGTACCAGCAAAGACGAGAGCAGGGCGGCAAGTCCCGGCATCTTTGATAAAGAAGCTGCGGTACTGGTAATTGAGGACAATCTCATTAATCAGGAGGTGGCAAAGGCTGTTTTTCACTCATTAGGCATTGCTATTGATTTAGCTGAAACTGGCGAAGAGGGAGTCTCAATGGCCCGGTCCAAATCTTATGATTTAATCTTTATGGATTTAAATCTTCCGGGAATCAACGGCTGGGAAGCAACCGCACAGATTCGCAAACTTGGGATATCAACCCCGGTGGTTGCATTATCGGCGGATGTATTCGAGGCTGATGACAGTCAAAATGATAAGCGTGGCATTCAAAGTTTTATTACCAAACCTATCGACAAAACCAGATTGATAGAGGTACTTACTGCTTTTGTGCCGCAAAAATAATGGAAGGAGGCTTAGCCTCCTTCCATTATTTTGCTGTGTTGTCATCTTCCGTCGGTTCAGGTGGGCCGAGCCTGAAATCCAGCTGAACCAACAGTCCGTTTTGACGTTGCGCGGCACCGCCCTGAATACGGGGCTTATATTTCCATTGTTTCAGTGCATTAACTGCGCTTTTGTCGAAGACACCTTCCGGTGATGATTGAACAACGGTAATATTGTCAGTAGCACCACTTTCTGTGATATCAAACTGTAGTACGACTTCACCTTCCATCTCATTGTTCATCGCCTGTTGCGGATAAACCGGGTTCACACGCTTTACTGGTGCAGCTTTATTAACCTCATCGTGTTCAATCGGTGGCGTTGAGAATTTTGCCAGCGCGGTATTGGTACATAACGCACCCGCTACAAGAACCGACGCAATGATTGTGGCCTTATTAATTGTTGTAGGGTTTTTAATCGCATGTAGACGTTTAAGCATTGTACTTTTATCTCTTAGTGTAGGGTAAAGAGTAATGTGTCGTGAGGAATGCTCAGCACACTGCACAAGTGCTTTTGCATACGTATATTTCTCATCAGGTGAACTGCGTTTTAGCACCGCAGCATCGCAGGCTATCTCCTGACTGGTTCTGAATGATTTCACTGCCAGCCATAGAAGCGGGTTAAACCAAAAGGTGATCAGCAAACATAAAGCAAGAAAATTCCAGATATGGTCGTAGTGACGCCAGTGCATATTTTCGTGCTTTAAAATCAGCGCTTGTTCCTGCAAATTAAATTGTGACGAGAACTGCGCAGGCACCAGAATTCTGGGGTTGAGCGTACCAAATAACATAGGCGAGCTAATTTTCGCAGAGGTATAAACCTGAGGGCGCTTATGATCGGTGGGTACCAGTGTCCGGAAAATACGAAAATGAAAATAAAGGATATAGGAGATCAGCGCCACCGCGCCACCGAACCAGATAGTCAGCAGCCAGCTGATGTCACTTTGTTTCAGTGTTGGCTCTGTGCCCACAACAAAATAGCTAATATTCTCTGCCGGTAGCGAGATGATGCCGGCCGGTATATTGTTCAGTATCAGAATAGCGGGAACAAGCAACCACAGCCGATACATGAAGTTGGCACTTAGCTTTTCAGCAAAGCGGCTTTCCAGAGAGACCAAGACAATAAGGCTGACGGATAATGGCGCTTGCTGGGTCAGGATCCATTCAATCATGTTTATTTTCCCAAGCTTCTATGAAAGCTTTAAGCTCATCAACATCCTGCTTTGAGAGGTTACTCTGGTTTGCAAACCCGGCGACAAGAGGAGCCACCTTTCCTTTAAACAATCGCTTTACAAAATGCTGCGTTTCCTTTTCAGCGTAAAGTTCCCGTGCAATAAGTGGGTGATACAAGTATTGCCGTTGGCGCTTCTCAAATCCCAGAACCTGTTTTTTGACTAAGCGTCCTAACAGCGTTTTTACCGTTTTATCATGCCAGGGCTTTCGCTCATTTAAGCGATTTACTACTTCGCTGGACGTTACCGGGTGGTCATCCCAGATGACATCAAGGACGTCAAACTCAGCACTGGATATTTCTGGTTTTAAGGAAGGAGCCATTCTTTCACCTCTTGATTACACTTGTAGTCTTTCTTTTAGATTACATCTGTAATCAATAATTGCAAGAATTATTTTGAGTGATTATTGAACGGCCAGGTGCTTAGTGAGGTGTGAGTGCGAAGGCGAAAAATTAAAAAAAAGCCCGGCAATGAATGCCGGGCTTTTGATGAAATTGCTACCGATTTATTTAAGTTTTAACCGGCGACGAATGGAAAGCAATGCCAAAGAGAGCAGGCCTGCTATTCCCAGTGAACCGCCACCGCCGCTATCGGAATCGCCCCCCGACGAATCACCGCCAGTACCGCCGCCAGAGCCGCCACCGGAGCCACCGCCTGAACCGCCACCGGAGCCACCGCCTGAACCACCGTCACCAGAGTCGCCGTCATCACCGCTATCAGTAGTCATTGATTCAATGAAGCCAACCTGCTTATATAACCGGCTGTCACCAAACGTCACTTTAACGATTGAATATTGCTCATCAGTATTGGCGAAAAGGTCAGCCGGAGCGTTGATGTCTACTGTCGTATTTCCGCCGTCCTGTGAAACATTGAACTCCGGTGTCCAGTCAGCTAAACCAGAGACAACACTGACCGAGATGTCACCGCTATCAATTGTGTCGGTAATTACAACCTGCGCCTGACCGCCGTCGCCGTTTACCTTACCTACCAGTGTTGGTGCCGTGGCACGAGGAATAGCTTCGTACATTCCACGCATATCAAGACTTAACGAATACGTTTCGTTCGTACCAGCAAGGTTTACTGACATGCGAAGTAATTGTGGCTGAATTTCACTGTTTGTCAGCGTTTCAATCCAATCCAGGGAATCCTCGTAGTTTTCACTGATTTCGAAGGTGAGTTCGCGATTGTTGCCTTCACCTGACGCAGAGACTGTCAAAAACTGTTTAATGATATCTGCATCGTCATAAGCAATGTCAGCAAATGCATCACCGGTCAGTTTTGAGAAATACACATCAATTTGGTCGTTTGATACATCCGCATCATCGACATAGACCGGAACGGTTGTGGTAGAGCCAGGCACAGTGGACACGTTCACGTTATCAACAAAAAACCCTGCATCACCACGATATTCCTGCATGACACGAATAATGGGCAGCGTATTGCCATCCAGCTCAATCCAGTTCACCACAATCAGGCACGAACTGGTAGATGCATCTATCGCAACCGACGACTGGGTTGCACCCAGCTGTATTTCAGTATTGCCTTCGCCCGTGGTATAAACGCCCAGGTCGGTGCGATACAGATTACAGGTGTAGCCTGAGCCAATCAGTGTTTGTTCAACAGCTTCAGGCATAGGTGTCCAGCTAAGCGTGACATCAGATTCATTTTTTGTCAGCGATGAAGAGCTTTTGAAGTTAGAGCTGTTAACCGACAATTTTGCAGTCTTACGCAAAAATTGCGCATTGTCAGCCGCTTCATTGCCCTCGGCGCCTATATTGATGCCGTCTACCACTTCATTTGGGTTAGAGAAGAACGCAACACGTTCAGCATCAGCATCGTTATTTGATGCCATGATAGTGGCAACGTCTGAAGGCGCCAGAAATGCGTATGGGATGGCGCCTGGGACGGTTTCATCTAAAGAACTGCGCTCGTGATTCAGCGCCAGGTTGTGACCGAAAGCATGGGCTAGTTTGTCACTGCTAAATGGTAAGTAACGTACATGCGACTCTTTCACAAATCGCAGGCTTTGCTCTGCATTCATAGGGTCATTGTTGACAACCACCCGGGTATTAGCGCGACTGTCAAAGTTTTGGTCAAAGTCGCTGATATGCATCGTGCTAATGAAGTCAACTTCGCCTGAACCAAACTCTGCCTTGGCCATGACATCATCATTGGCCCAAAAGGCACCTTCATCATCAGCAATGAGGTAATAGTTTTTTACATCAACAGAGACATCATCAACGCCGGCTTCTGACAGGGCGGTATTAAATACGGCAAGATCCTGCTCCAGAATAGATTGCGGAGAGATATCGTCACTGGTATCTGCTGCATCTGATTCAGCTTGAACAAAGGTGTCAGCAGAAATGAAAAACGCTGCACCGGCTGCTTCAGGCAGTTCCGAAAGTGTTTCGCTAACGGTACGTTTAGTGTCGTAGCTTGTTGGACGAAGCGTGTGCCAATAAGGCGCCGCTGAAGTTTGCTGCACGCCCGGTACACCCGGCTCATTACCGGTGACTTTTACGTGATAACGGGAAAGCGTGCCACCTGTGTTCGTCAGACTTAAACTTTTCTGCGTGCCGTTTTCAAATAATATTGCACTGAGAGAATTACTGCGCTCCCGAATGACCAGCTTATCCGCCGAATCCGATGCAGTGTACGTATATGTCTGGCCAAACTGATCCGATGTTTTGGAAGAAAACATATAAGCCGTATCATTGATGATGATATCCCGCTTATAGGTCAGAGCTTGTTTTACCTCGGCCAAATTTGTCGAGGTGACTGATTCACGCTTAACAGTGTAATCAGGTTGTGCTGAAGCAAATCCGTTTTGAGAAAACGCCAGAGCGACAGCAAGTGTGAGTGTTGCTTTCTTGAGCATAACAATTCCTTTCCTTATTGCTAATGACCACCCATTAACAACCCTTTTTTATTGGTATTGCCGTTTATATCAGTCATAAATCGGAAAAGATCACACTGTGACTCATGATTTTGTATGATGATGTGTCAGCACTTCCCAATGGCTCGAAAGCCGTTACCCTGGTTGCGTAAATGGGGCACAAAACTAGTGTAACGGAATTTTTGACATTACACCCGTACAAGCTGAGCTGTGAGGAAAAATTTAGGGTGACTGCAGAGCGCCGTCACCCGTGACCAGAATCAGGTACCGCTATGAACCCCTTTCATGGAGCGACCTGAGGGATCAGCATTTTGTTTAAAGCTTTCGTCCCATTCAAGTGCCTCGGCGGTGCTACAGGCGATGGATTTACCGCCGGGCACACAACGCGCAGCACTCTCCTGAGGGAAGTAGCTTTCAAAGATGGTCCGGTAATAATAGCCTTCTTTAGTATCAGGTGTATTTACCGGAAAACGGAAATTGGCTGTAGCAAGCTGCTGGTCAGTCACCTGTTCCTCAACAAAGGCTTTTACAGAATCAATCCAGGAATAGCCGACGCCGTCGCCAAACTGTTCTTTCTGACGCCAGAGCACTTCCTCTGGTAAGGTATTGCCATCATCGAACGCTTTGCGCAAAATCCATTTTTCCATTTTTCCTTCAAGACACATCTTATCTTTCGGATTAAGACGCATCGCAACATCAATAAAGTTTTTATCCAGAAAAGGAACACGCGCTTCTACGCCCCATGCGCTGGTAGCCTTATTGGCACGCGCGCAATCGAACATATGGAGTCGTTCCAGCTTACGCACGGTCTCTTCATGAAATGCTTTGGCATCGGGGGCTTTGTGAAAATACAGGTAGCCGCCAAATATTTCATCCGAGCCTTCACCGGACAGCACCATCTTAATGCCCATGGCCTTAATTTTTCGCGTCATGAGGTACATTGGTGTTGCCGCGCGAATCGTGGTGACATCATAAGTTTCAAGCTTATAGATGACATCACGGATGGCATCCAGACCTTCCTGAATCGTAAAGTGAACTTCATGATGTACAGTACCGATTTTATCGGCGACTTTTTTTGCCGCGATAAGATCAGGGGAGCCCTCCAGGCCTACCGCAAAACTGTGCAGACGTGGCCACCACGCGTCTGTTTTATCTTCATCTTCGACGCGCTTGGCAACATACTGCGCCGCGACGGCCGACACCAGCGACGAGTCCAGTCCACCTGAAAGCAGCACTGCATAAGGTACATCCGACATTAAATGGGATTTTACTGCCTTTTCAAAAGCGGCTTTCAGTGCTGGTAGATCCGTTTCATTATTCGCAACATTGTCATATTGCATCCAGTCACGCTGGTAATACCGGGTCAGTTGACCATCTTTGCTCCACAGGTAGTGTCCGGGAGGAAACTCACTGATGGTTTTACACATTGGGGCCAGCGCCTTCATCTCTGAGGCGACATAAAAATTGCCATGCTCATCATACCCGGTGTAAAGAGGAATAATTCCCATATGATCGCGGGCAATGAGATAGGCATCCTGCTCATCATCATAAAGAATGAAGGCAAACATACCCTCCAGCTCATCAATAAACGAAACACCCTTTTCTTTAAACAAAGGCAAAATGACTTCGCAGTCAGAGCGGGTTTTAAAAGGGTAGGGACTCGCCAGATTCTCAGCAAGCACCTTGTGATTATAGATCTCACCATTCACGGCGAGAACATGTTGATTATTCTGACTGATGAGCGGTTGCGCACCAGTGTCTACATCAACAATGGCCAACCGTTCATGACACAGAATGGTATTATTATTATTCCAAACCCCAGACCAGTCAGGGCCACGATGGCGCAATAACTTAGCAAGCTCAAGGGCTTGGGTTCTGAGTTCGGACACATCGGTTTTGATGTCCAGGATACCGAAAATACCACACATAAAACGGGCTCTCTCTATCACAAATTAAAAAAGTGGTTTTTTCTGTCGTGTGCTGTAAGACGTCGCGGTTTTATTGTTATTTTTGATGTACAGCCCTGTTTACGAATGTGCCATTGTGACATGAAAAAGCAAGCTAAAACTGCATATTCCTTTCATAGAAAGGCCAGAAAATAAAAAGCCACCGGTAGGGTGGCTTTTTTAAACGCTACATATTAGGGAGCGAACTGCTGTTGTCGCTACACAGAGAACTTAATCTGTCTTTCTCTGGAATTCGCTTTGCTCGCTCCATTGCGGCCATTCTTCTGCATTGGCCACATTGACACCCACATCAAACAGCATCTGTGTATCCTGAGCGATACCACTTAAATCCCAATCGTCGCGGAATTCATCGCACACCTGATGATAACAGCCCGTAACAATCACATTCATCCGCTTACGATACTTCGCCGTCGCCTCATCAGCGGGCTCACTGCCGCCCTCAGCGTAAAGTGCAGGCACTCCCTGCTTGGCAAAACTAAAGTGATCAGAGCGGTAGTAGTAACCTGCTTCAGGTTTATCTTCCTGAGTCAGTGTTCTGTTCTGACGTTTAGCTGCATCTGCAAGGTATGACTCAAGATCCGATTTTCCTTTGCCTACAACAGCAACATCTTTTGTTTTGCCCAGCACATTCATGGCATCCATATTGATGTTTGCCACGGTATTCTCCATCGGGATGACAGGGTTGGCAGCATAATATTTCGAGCCTAAAAGGCCTTGCTCTTCGGCTGTCACTACTAAAAAGCTGATAGAACGGTCCGGACGAGGGGAAAGCTTACTGAATGCTTCTGCCATGACCAGGCTGGCTGCTGTGCCGGTGGCATTATCATGGGCACCATTGTAAATCTGGTCGCCTTCCAGGGACGCATCCTTACCCAGGTGATCCCAGTGAGCGGTGTAGACAACGTGCTCGTCTGGTTTTTCAGCGCCTGGCAACGTTGCTATTACATTATTGCTTTCGGATTTTTCAAATTTGTTTTTCACCGTAACGGAAGCCTGAACATCCATCGGCTGATGGTAAGGCCCCTTCATGGCTTTCGCCTTTTGTGCAGAAAAGTCCATGCCAGCATCGGCAAAAACCTGTTTAGCAGCATCCAGTGTCAGCCAGCCTTCTACGGCAACCCGGCTGGCGCCGCCATCTTTACTGACCAAGCCATACTGAGGACCGCTCCAGCTATTGGCGACCACAGACCAAGGGTAAGACGCGGGCGCCGTCTCATGAACGATGATCGCTGCCGCAGCGCCCTGGCGACTTGCCTCCTCGTACTTGTAGCTCCAGCGACCATAATAGGTCATGGTTTTACCCTGAAATTTACCCCCTTCAGGATTTTCAAAGCCCGGATCGTTAATCAGCATAACAACCGTCTTGCCTTTCACATCAACGCCTTCGTAGTCATTCCAGTCATATTCTGGCGCATTAACACCATAACCAACGAATACCACATCTGAATCGGTTACCGAAATTTCATCCTGTTCGCGTTTTGAAGACGCGACCATGTCATTTTTATACGCGAATGTATTGTTACCGATGGTCATTTGCATCTGTGGGTCAGCAGTAATTTCCATTAACGCCACTTTTTGCAGATAGCTGTCGCCATTGCCGGGTTGAAATCCGGCTGCCTTAAACTGCTTCACCAGATAATCCAGTGTCTTCTTTTCGCCCGCCGTGGTGGGCAGGCGCCCCTCAAACTCATCTGAAGAAAGTGTTTTCAGTGGTGACTTGATCTTCTCTGCGGTAATGCTGTTGTATGCCTCATCAAAATTAGACGGAGCATTGGTGGTAGATGCTGCGTCAGTTTGTTGTGCATTATTCTGTGGTTCTGAACAGGCCGTTACCCCTAAAAGGGCTGGTACCAGAACAGGCAAAAAGATTTTTCTCATTGTTGGTCTCTGTTTGCTCTACAATAGGCCTCAGTATAGAGAAACTCACCAGGCGAACCAATACTGATTTATGAATTCGAACGGCACACCATGGTCTTCTGTCTTTTCTGATAGTGTTCAGTCCCCACTTGTTCCACAGTTGCTTCAGCGACTCAACCTTCATCGCTACGATACATTTCCTTCTGCTACCCAGCTGCAGCACACTGCTGTCACTGAAACGGGCAATAAGTGGCGTGGTCCCCGGTTCAAAGCACAATCGGCGTTTGATGAAAAAGACGAACGCTATTATGAACAAATCATTGCTCAGGATGCTGACGTGCCGACCCGGGAAAATGACTGGCATGATTTGTTTAATGCCTGCATATGGATGCAATTCCCAAAAACAAAATGGTATCTGAACCGTCTGCATACTGAAGATATATTACTGTATGGGCAACACCCCAGAACCAAGCGTCGTAACCACATCACACATTTTGATGAATGTGGTGTGGTGCTGGCTGTTCCGCAACAGCATGTGTCTGGGGCCAACACTGTATTGCGGCACCTGGCTCAGCATGAATGGTACTCTGCATTTGTTGATTGTCACTCTTTATGGGGAAGGGTTATACACCCACGCATCTTCGGTCACGCCAATTACGAAATGTTGTTACATCCGTTTATCGGACTGACTGGCAAATGGATGGCTGTAATTGTACACGATTCATTTGAAAGAGCCGATTTCAGCGAACAAAATAGATTATTGGATGAGGCAATAGAAGCCAGAATCAGGGCGTTTGACGGATTTGCACGCTGCGGGGCATTACCACCGCTACCCTTGTTAGGGGTTCCTGGCTGGCATCATTCACAAACTAGTGCTTTTTATGCCAACCAGGAATATTTCCGACCTTTGCGAGGGCAGGCCAGAGATGAACAATTACCGTTAAGACACCAATAAGACAATTGCCCAGATACCGTAAATCAGTATGTAAGGCGCTAACACAATGATCGCCGCTTTCTTGGTAGAAAAGCTTGTCCATTGCGTGATCCCTACTATTGCTAAATATACTGTCCACAATGTAATAATGCTGGCTGCCTGAGCCAGCGCTAACCACGAAGAGTGAATGTCGACGCTGAACAGATAAGCAAGTGACAGTGGTTGTAGGACGTTAGGCGATATCTGATGAGAATCGGCCATCGCCAGCAGAATAAGCGCAATGAGGGAAGAGAGAAGTACCGGCATCATAATCCACCAGGTGAATCCGTACCAATCAGTAAATCCCTGCACATTTTTTTCATCGGACTTCGTTGCCAGGTGCAGATACAACGCCACCAATGCATTAAACAATGTGATGCCGATTAATGGGCCTACGATAGAAGAAATCGTATACAGCTTAGGGCTTTGAGCATTTCGAAACTGTTCCATTTCAGCGGGTGAAACATCGCCCATGCCGGCAGCGGTCATATCTACGAACCACTGAAAGTCGACCGTGGAAAAATACAGGTAGCTGGGTAATATAGCTGCTACCATGACCACGAAAAACGGAATCCAGGACCAGTTGTTTTTGTGTGCCAGTGCCTGAAATACCCCGCGAGGCTTGAAAAAAATATTATTACAAGCCTGAAGCGGGTTGGTGACAGTTTGCATCCGATGCTCCTTTTAAATTTTAATACTGTCGTATGGATGCATAGCATACCCTGTTTTATGAGGGAAAAAACTGTACCAGAAACATCTTGAAGCAATTTTTTTTATAAGTTGTAATTTTCGCGCAGTAAAGTGGTCTGCGAGCATGCTAATTGTTAGGGAGTAACAATGATAACAATAAGTCACTTAGCGAAAAAATTCGCAGTGGACAACCCCAAAAAGCTGAGTGAGCAGGAGCAGCAGGATCCAAGGCTAAACGGCAAGTTTTTTCACTCCGTTCAGGATGTATCCCTGACATGTGAAAAAGGCGAGGTAGTGGGTTTGCTCGGTCCCAATGGTGCTGGCAAAACAACGACGTTGAGAATGCTTTCTACTGCGCTGAAACCTGACAGTGGCGATATTCAGATTGATGGCAACAGTGTTGTCACCAAACCGCTTCTGGCCCGGAAAGCTATCGGGTTCCTGTCAGGTGCAACCGGCCTGTATGGACGCCTTACCGGCCGTGAGAATATCGAATATTTCGGTCAGTTACATGGTATGTCAAAAAGGGCCATTGATACCAAAATTGACGAGCTAGCCGATGTACTGGAACTGCATACTTTTCTGGATCGAAAATGCGATAATTTTTCAACCGGTATGAAGCAGAAAACTGCCATTGCCCGGGCTGTCATCCATGATCCTTCCCTGGTTGTATTGGATGAGCCGACAACGGGCTTGGATATTATGGCCGCACAAACGGTACTTAATTTCATTAATGGTTTAAAAGAGAAACGCATACCCGTTATTTTTTCTACTCACCACCTCGGCGAGGTTGCTGAGCTGTGTGACAAGGTCACGGTAATTAATAATGGTCGTACTGTTTTTAATGATTCGCTGGCGAACTTTAAAGCTTTGGCACCAGACTCATTGCATCAGGCATTCTTAACTACATTGTCAGGGAAGTGAAACCATGTGGAAGGTATTTTTAAAAGAGCTGAAGGAAGTAGTCAGAGATAAAAAGACGATGTTCTTCATGATTTTGTTGCCGCTGCTGTTATTTCCGGTGATCATTGGCGGTGTGGCGTACTTCTCCAGCAAAGCGGCCGAAGATGCGCAAAATGAAGTGCTCAGATACACCCTGATAAACGCCCGGGCAGCCCCCGAACTGGCTGACACGATTCAGCAAGCAAAGGGGTTTGAACAGGTTGAGCTGGCTGACGGTGTTGAGATCAGACAGTGGGTAAAAGAGGACAATGTAGATTTTGTTCTTGAGTTTCCTCAGGGCTTTGTCACAGATCCCTTGCAATCAGGTGAGCACAGACTGCAGCTTTATTATAACGGTGCAGGGTTCAACGCAATAAAATCGAGGCTGGAGAAGCTGATTGATCCAATTGCAACCAGCGCACAGCGAAATGCTTTTGCATCCATCAATATTAGTGAAGAGCAGCAAAAGGTTTTGATAACACCTATTTCGCTGGAAGAAATCAATGTTGCTGACTCACGAGAGAATATTGGCGAAGTAATTGGTGGAATGGTTGCCTATGTTGTTTTCATTCTTTGCCTGCAGGGGGGCATGATACCGGCAGCAGATCTCGGCGCTGGTGAAAAAGAGCGGGGCACACTTGAAACGTTGCTTATCTCGCCGATTGATCGCAATAAGATAGTCTTTGGTAAGTTTCTGACAATTGCGGTAGCCGGGGTAACGACCGCGCTTATTACGGTATTGAGCATGGCAATATGGGGCGTAATAGCCGGCCAGGGGCTCGCCATTGAAGCGATAAGCAGCTTTCTGGACGCTATCGATGTACTGGATCTCATTCTGGTCTTTCTGATGCTGATCCCGGTCGTGGCCATTTTCTCAGCGCTACTGCTGAGTTTATCCATCTATGCAAAAACGTTTAAAGAAGCGCAGGGTTATATGGGGCCACTGGTAATTTTTGTGATCGTGCCAGTCATACTTGCCGCGATGCCGGGTATTGAGCTCGAGGGCGTCTGGGCGTGGGTACCACTAACCAATGTGGCGTTGGCAATGAAAGAATTAATAAAAGGTACGATGGATTATTATCAGCTTATTGGCATATTCGTATCCACCGCGATAATAGCCGGTCTGCTTTTGGGCTTCTGTGTTCATTGGTTCAATAAAGAAAAAGTGCTATTCAGATAATAAAAAGGGCGTTCAGTGTGAACGCCCTTTTTTGTTTTACAGGTAATACCAATTCAATGTTATCAACACAATGCTTGAATACATTATTGAGATAGGAAACCCAAATTTTGCGAAGTGGCCGAACTGATAATTAGTGGCATTATAAACCAGCAGGTTGGTTTGATATCCGTAAGGAGAGATAAAGCTGGCACTTGCCGCAAATGCCACACAAAGTGCAAAAGGCATTAAGGGCGCATTGATGATTCCCACCAGTCCGTAGGCGAAAGGAAACATCAGTGCCGCTGCAGCATTGTTTGTCACAAACTCAGTTAACAGCAGCGTTGCAAGATACACAACTACTAATGCAACAAACCAGTTCGTATCGGCCAGATAGGGCAACAAAAAGTCAGTGCTTAAGGCTATGACGCCCGAGCCTTCCAATGCAGTCGCCAGACTTAGTGCGCCGACGATTACCACAATCAAATTAAGCGGCAAATTACGTTTAACTTCCGCATTTGAGGTCACACTGGCACCTATCAGTACCGCGGCAAAAAACAGTAATCCGATGGCCAGCGAGAGTATTTCTGCAGCGGAAAGTGCTACTACCAGCAGGAAGCCACCGACCGTAATCCATTCCTGTAAATTGCTCAATGGCCGACTTATTTTTTGCTCAGAGAGAACAAAAAAATTGCGGGACAGGTTATGTCTTGAGTGAAAGTCAGGGCCTGCTGCTAATAGAAGAAAATCTCCCGCTTGCAGTTTGATTTCGCCCAACTTACCCGAAAGCTGTTCGCCGTCCCGACGAATCGCCACTACAGCCGCGTCGAACAATGCCCTGAAGCCCAGCGCTTTAAGCGTTTGACCGATAATTTGAGCACGGTTTGCCACAATCACTTCCGTCAGGTTCTCACGTAAGATCCCGTCGGCTTCAGCAAAGGTGGTTAGCCCTTTAATATGACTCAGATTATCGAGCTTTTGTACGTTACCTGAAAATATCAGTTTATCGTTCTCGTGAATCACAAATTCAGGGGTAATTGGTGATATAAGCTGTCCGTCACGAATAATTTCTACCAGAAAGAGCTCAGGGAGATTTCGAAGATGATTTTCCTCAACCGTCTTCCCAATCAATTCTGACCCCGGATCAACGTCAGCCTCAACAGTGTAAGCACGGTAATTTGCTTCTTTATTGGCGATACTTGGCAGAAAGCGTGTCATCAGAAACATCAGCACACCGCAGCTTAACCCTGCTACCAGACCAAAGAGTGTGAAGTCCCAGAACGCAAAGCCAGGATGTCCGTGTTCCTGTAAAAAACTATCTACAATGAGGTTTGTAGATGTACCAATAAGCGTCACTGTGCCTCCCAGTATGGCCGAATAGGACAGAGGGATAAGCAGCTTGGAAGCAGGGTGGTACTGATTTTGTTTTACCGGACCGATAAGGCTGGCGACTATTGCTGTGTTGTTCAACAATGCTGAAGAGAAAAAGGTCAGTCCGAACAGCCGCCAGTATGAGCTGGTAAAGTTAGCTGTCACAAGTTTCCGGCCTAATCGTTTTATAAGCGCAGTCTTGTCTATGGCTGCACTTACCATCAACAACAATACAAGCGTTACGAGACCTTTATTGGTGAGATTATCCAGAATGTCATCAAAGGATACCTGTTTGGTCACCAACAAGCCCAGCATCAGCAGCGCAAATATCGTTGAGGGGCGCTGATTCGTCATTATCAACGCAAAAATAGTGCTGAAGAAAGCCCCCAGCACTATAACTTGATTTACATCCATATTGTATTGGACCTGCGTTTACAGCTTGCTGATATCAAGTGCATTCCAATGTGGGAAATGCTTTCTTACCAACTCATTAAACTCAAGTTCAAACTCAGAAAATTGCTGAGATGCATGCTGGTCACTGCCAGACAACTCATCAATAATCATCCCGGCACCTACCGTTCCGTTGGTCATTCTGTCGATAACAACGAATGCGCCAGTACCCGGGTTTTTCTTGTAAGGGTCACAGGCAACCTGCTGGGTAAACTTAAGATCCACTTCGCCGATCTCATTCAGGTTAAGGTGCGCTGCGCCTTTCTGTTCCAATGTATTCACATCAATCTGATGATTTACCTGTGCTACAGAACCTGAAGTCGTTTTCGTCGCAAACTTAAAGTTGTATTGCTTATTCGGCATCATTGGCTCTTCGGCCATCCATACCAGATGCGCTTTAAACTGACTGTTGTGCAATGGCAAGTTGTCAGATTTTGCAATCATGTCGCCACGAGAGATATCAATCTCGTCTTCAAGCGTTAACGTGATAGCCTGAGGCGGATACGCACGATCCTGCTCACCTTCAAATGTCACGATTGATTTTACTTTCGATGTTTTCATCGAAGGCAAAGACGTGATTTCATCACCAGGTTTTATCTCACCAGAAACAACGGTACCGGCAAAGCCACGAAAATCCAGATTAGGACGATTAACATATTGCACCGGGAAGCGGAAATCGTCAGCGTTGACATATTTACCAACTTCGATGGTCTCAAGCAATTCCATTAATGGCATGCCATCGAACCAAGGCATATTTTCGCTTTTGTTCACCACGTTGTCGCCGTCAAGCGCTGAGATAGGAACAAAACGGATATCCGGGAAGTCCAGATTTTCCGAAAACTTCAGATATTCTTCCTGAATTTCCTTGTATTTATCTTCACTGAAGTCAATCAGGTCCATTTTGTTGATAGCAACAATGACATGCTTGATACCAAGCAGATTCGCCAGGAATGAGTGACGCTTAGTTTGCGTTTTGACGCCAGCACGAGCATCAACCATCAAAATCGCAAGATCACAGGTAGACGCGCCCGTAACCATGTTGCGGGTGTACTGTTCGTGTCCAGGGGTATCCGCGATAATAAACTTACGCTTGTCGGTAGAAAAGTAACGATAAGCAACGTCGATGGTAATACCTTGCTCACGCTCTGACTGTAGACCGTCAACAAGCAGGGCCAAATCGACTTTTTCGCCCGTTGTACCCATCTTTTTGCTGTCTTTAGTAACTGCAGCAAGCTGATCTTCATAAATCATTTTTGAGTCATGAAGCAGACGGCCGATAAGCGTACTTTTACCATCGTCAACACTACCGCATGTCAAAAAACGGAGGAGATCTTTCTTTTCATGTTGTTCCAGATAAGCCAGAACGTCTTCTTTTAATAAACTGTTTTCGCTATTCATACTATGCGCTCACAAGAAAATAAGGGTTCAACACTGACTCTTTCTGATTGTAAGAAAGGTCTTCTGCATTGGCATTTAGAGGGTCAGCCGGATCAAGCACGGTAACGGAAGCACCCGCCGCCGTTGCAACCGCATGGGCGGCACCGGTATCCCATTCTGAAGTGGGGCCAAGACGAGGATAAAGATGCGCCTCTCCGGTCGCTACTAGGCAAAGCTTCAGTGAACTACCCATGGCTACCAGCTCTGTTTCACCATCAAGCTGCTCAAGCAGATTTTTGATTTCCGGGCTTTGATGAGAACGACTGCCAACCACTTTCCAGGTTTCACCATCGCTATGTTGCTTGGCTGAAATAGGCGTGAAGTCACTGCCTTGTTGCTGCCAGGCACCTTTACCAACCAAGCCAACATAGGCCGTTTCCTTAGCCGGGGCATAAACTACACCCATGGTCGGTTTGCCATTGTCAATTAAGGCGATATTCACAGTGAACTCGCCATTTTTCTTGATGAATTCTTTTGTTCCATCAAGCGGGTCGACCAGCCAGTACTGCTGCCATGTTTTACGTTCATCCCAGGAAATATCTGCTGATTCTTCCGATAACACCGGCAAATCAGAAATAGATTCAAGTTCAGATACAATAACATTGTGAGCCGCCAGATCCGCTTCAGTCAGCGGGCTGGTATCCTGCTTCTCATAAATTGCGAAATCTTTTTCGTAAATCGCCATGATCTTATCGCCCGCAAGCTTGGCGATACGCAGAACCTGTTCTGCTAATGGATCAGGTAATGCCATTATTATATCAATCCTTTTTCATTCAACAGGTTAAATAAGCGCTCGGCAGTTGCCTCAGCAGATTCGTCCTGATATTCCAGATGTACTTCAGGGTTTACCGGTGCCTCATAGGTTGAGTCTATACCGGTGAAGTCTTTGATTTCGCCATTACGCGCCTTCTTATACAACCCTTTCGGATCGCGCTGTTCGCAGACAGCCAGCGGCACATCGACATAAACTTCCACGAATTCTTTTTCCTGCAACAATTTGCGGCAAAAGTCGCGGTCAGTTTGAAACGGTGAAATGAAGGCCGTAAGTACAATCGTGCCCGAATCAACGAACAGTTTTGCCACTTCACTGATCCGGCGGATATTTTCTACCCTGTCTTTGTCAGAAAAGCCCAGGTCGCCGCACAGTCCATGACGGATATTGTCGCCGTCAAGCAGGTAAGTCAGTTTACCTTCTTCAAAAAGTTTCTTTTCAAGCAGATTAGCCAAGGTCGATTTGCCTGAGCCACTCAAACCTGTCAGCCAGATTACGCGTGGTTTCTGGCCTAGCTTGTCTGAACGGGTTTGCTTGTTAACCTCGTGTTTGTGCCAGACGATATTGGTGGCCATATCAGAAGTATCCTTCCATTTTTTTCTTCTCCATGGAGCCAGCACTATCGTGGTCAATAACACGGCCCTGACGCTCTGATGTTTTGGTCAGTAGCATTTCCTGGATAACTTCAGGTAGGGTATCTGCTTCTGACTCAACGGCACCGGTCAATGGGTAGCAACCCAGAGTACGGAAACGTACAGAACGCATTTCAGGCGTTTCGCCTTCTTTAAGTGGCATTCTGTCATCATCGACCATGATCAACACGCCGTCGCGTTCAACGACCGGACGCGGCTTCGCCAGATAAAGAGAAGGGATATCGATGTTTTCAAGATAGATATATTGCCAGATATCCAGCTCAGTCCAGTTAGACATAGGGAAAACACGGATACTTTCGCCTTTGTTTACCTGAGAGTTGTAGATGTTCCACAGCTCAGGACGCTGATTTTTCGGATCCCAGCGGTGATTGCTGTCACGGAAAGAATAAACGCGCTCTTTTGCACGAGACTTCTCTTCGTCACGACGCGCACCACCAAATGCTGCATCAAACTGGTATTTATTTAACGCCTGTTTAAGCGACTGTGTTTTCATGATGTCGGTATGCTTAGCACTACCGTGACTAAATGGGCCAACACCTTGCTCAACACCTTCCTGGTTGATGTGTACCAGAAGATCAAAGCCATATTTCTTGGCCTGACGGTCACGAAACTCAATCATCTCCTGGAATTTCCACGTCGTGTCTACGTGAAGCAAAGGGAAAGGAATTTTACCAGGGGCAAACGCTTTACGCGCCAGGTGAAGCAATACCGAGGAATCCTTTCCTACAGAATATAGCATGACCGGGTTATCAAATTCGGCGGCTACTTCGCGAAAAATGTGGATGCTCTCGGCTTCGAGCTGTTTTAAATGGGTGATAGACGGTATTTCTGCTGTCATTTTTCGAGTCCGATTGTCGAGTGATATATGAAACGATTATATGTATAGAACTCTAACATATTTAGATCAAATTGTTGTATGCCATTTAGCTATACGAAATAGCACTTTTATACCTGTTACGAAAAACTAAATAAAAAGTTTTAGTTTAAAATAAAAACATGCTTATTTGTGCTGTTGCTCACTTACTTGTTATGCAAGCAATCAGCCATCTGTGAGCAGATACAAAAAAACCACCGCTATGCGGTGGTTTTTATTAGCTTCGTACCCGATTAGGCATGTTCTTTAAGCTGTTGCTGAAATTTATCGAAGGTATCCTCGACTCCCTCTCTGGGGCTGCCAGATTTTGACAAAATCATAATTGTCAGACTGGAAAGGATAAATCCGGGAACAATTTCGTACATCCACTCAGACAGACGCTGCCCCTGAATTTCTACCGGGAAGTAAATCCAGAACAATACGGTGACTGCGCCGACAACCATACCGCCTAGCGCTGCTCTGCGCGTCATGCTTCGCTTGAACAAACTGAACAATACCAGTGGGCCAAATGCAGCGCCAAAGCCTGCCCAGGCATTGCTGACCAGGGTCAGAATTGTACTGTCTCTGTCATAAGCCAGATAAATTGCTACAGCAGCCACCACCACAACCGAAATACGACCGGCAATAACCAGCTCTTTATCCGATGCATCACGACGTAAAAAAGCTTTATAGAAGTCTTCTGTCAGCGAGCTGGACGTTACAAGCAGCTGAGATGAAATAGTACTCATGATCGCTGCCAGAATGGCCGCGAGCAGGAAGCCTCCAATAAGCGGGTGGAACAAAATTTGTGACAGGTAAATGAATACCGTTTCAGGGTCGATAGTGTTGCCATTTCCCGTCACATAAGCCAGACCGAACAGCCCCGTCATGAGTGCGCCAATAATGGACACAATCATCCAGCTCATACCGATATTTCGTGCCGCGGGTACATCTTTAACAGAGCGGATTGCCATAAAACGAACAATAATGTGCGGTTGGCCAAAGTAACCAAGACCCCATGACGCCAGTGAAATAATGCCGATTATCGATATTGCTGTTCCGGACTCAGCATTCATGAAGGGATCAAAAAGCGCAGGGTCGATGCTTTTCAACGAGTCGACTGATGCGCCAAGCCCGCCCAGTTCCATAACAACGACAATAGGGACCATGACCAAAGAGATGAACATGATACACCCCTGAACAAAGTCGGTCATACTGACAGCCATAAAACCGCCTATCAGCGTGTACGTAACAACGACACCAGCCGTAACGTACAGCCCCATTTCATAGCTTAGGTTAAAAGAGCTTTCAAACAGTTTACCGCCGGCTACCACACCCGATGAGGTATAAAGAGTAAAGAAGATAACAATAACCACTGAGGCGATAATACGAAGTATGCGGGTATTATCTGCAAACCGGTTTTCAAAGTAGTCCGGTAGTGTAATGGAGTTCTGAGCGACCTCAGTAAATACCCGAAGCCGTGGCGCGACGAGCAGATAATTGGCAAACGCGCCGATCACCAGACCGATTGCAATCCAGCCGGCTGAAATACCCTGCAAATACATCGCGCCGGGTAGTCCCATCAGCATCCACCCACTCATATCGGATGCACCTGCCGACAGGGCAGTGACTGCCGGACCCAGTTGTCTGCCACCCAGCATGTAGCCTTCAACGTCGGTATTGGTCTGGCGATACGCGAAAAGCCCAATCCCCAACATTACAACGAAGTATAAACCTAAAGAAATTATTGTACCTGTTGCCATATTTTCTTCCTTTTTTCTGGCATGCTAACAGGAACTTACGTAACTCTCTACGAATCGGGACAAAAATCGTTGTAACTTTTCACCCACACAGAATTAACCATAAATAAAAGGTATTGTTGATATTCGCACTTCATACTCTAGGCTGAGAATACCATCGTGTTTTTCAGCTTTTCAGTGAGAGGGACAAGATTAACGTCTTTGTCACCGACAACCAGAATCCGTGCTTTCTGTAGGGAAAAGCTTGTCCCCCGATACTGTTGGTTTTCAAAATTTTGAGGAATTTGCTGCTCAGCATCTGGTGGCACAACAAACACCGACACCAGGCCGGCAGGGGTATCGAGAATTACATGTAAACTTCTGGTCAGCTGTAAATGGCAAAAGTTAGCCACCTTAATATCACCTACCGGATTTTTCATCATGCCACCAAAGCTCGCCAGCTTAGCGTTTACCTGATCCAGATCTACGGTGTAGCCGACCTGTGGAATTTCTTTGCTAAGATGTGTCACATGCGCCAGAGCATGATCCTGCAAGCGGTCAGACGGTTACATAAACCACATGGTGGCACTGATCCCCGTCACTAATGCTACCGAGGCGGCCAGCGCAACATACCAGCGCTGTTTTCTTTTTTGCTGTAAATACTGCCTGGTACTTTGTTGCCAGATAAGTTTGTGGGCCAGCTCATCCGGCACCGGTACTTTGGTAGCATCTTTAAGCTGCGCATTCAGCTGGCGGGTTTGTTGCAAAAATATGCGTTTTTCCGGATCGCGGGCTGCAGCATCAAGAATATCCTGATCAACGGTATCGGGATCTTCATAGACTCGGCGTCTGAATGTTAAGTCATCCATTATGTCTGCCTTTTTCACCATTTTGCTTGCTCAGTAATTCTTTTAGCTGGTTCCGCGCGCGGAAAAGCCGGCTCATGACCGTGTTTTTATTCAGGTTGAGCTGAGTGGCTATCTCATCACCGCTGTAACCAAATAATAACTGAAGTATCAAGGGCTCCCGATAAGGCTCTGAGAGCATTAGCAGTAGTCGCTGCATGTCGGCTTCCTGAAGTGACTGCTCTGTAAAAACGGTGTCGTCCACTACCGGATTGGTGTCGATATCTACAGTATCGAACTGCTTTTTTTCAAAGCGTCGCGCGTTTTCCCGGCGCACAATCGTAATCAACCAGGCTTTTGCTGCCTTTTCATCCTTTAATGCATCCAGCGAACGCCAGGCTCGCAGAAATGTCTCCTGAACCACGTCTTCGGCAATGCTTTTATCTTTTATAAGATAAAACGCATAGCGGTAGATGTCGGCATGAAATGCGTGTACCAGTGCTTCATAGCGTTGTTGTTTTTCGTTCATGCAAGATAAGACCTGGCTGTGCTCAGAAAAATTTCGGGGCATGATTTATTTTGTCAGATAATGGCATAGGAGAGATAGTAGATAGTAGGTTGAGGGCGTGCCGGCTAAGAGTGTAGCAGGAGGTGAAACAAACAGCACGGTTGTTCGCCAGGTATAAAAAAGCCGGATAGCCTGTTAGTTTGCTATCCGGCTTTACACTTTCAAAGATAACCAGTGCGTTTAGTTTGCTTTGGTTTCTTTAACCCATGTATTAATTTTTTCTTCTAGTACTGAAAGCGGCACCGGGCCATCTTTTAGCACTTCATCGTGGAAGCCGGCAAACGTGAACTTATCGCCCAGCTCCTGTTGCGCTTTGTCGCGCAGCTCCATAATTTTAAGTTTACCAATCATGTAGGCAGTAGCCTGACCGGGTAGGGCAATATAGCGCTCAATCGCTTTAACAGAGTCATTTTCAGGGTTTGGCGTATTCTTTTGCAGATACTCAATGGCTTCTTCGCGTGACCACTGCTTATCATGAATACCGGTATCAACTACCAAACGGCAGGCACGCCACAATTCCATTGCCAGACGGCCAAAGTCGGAGTAGGGGTCTTTATAAAAGCCCATATCTTTAGCCAGCTCTTCACTGTATAAGCCCCAGCCCTCAGTATACGCTGTTGCGCTCAGGAACTTCTGGAACATCGGTACGCCTTCCAGCTCCTGGGCAATTGCACGCTGCATATGGTGGCCCGGAATGCCTTCATGGTACGCCAGCGCTTCCATCTGATAGGTAGGCATATCTTTCATGTCGTAAAGGTTGGCGTAATAAGTGCCCGGGCGGCTGCCATCCTGCGATGGACTTTGATAAAACGCTTTACCTGCAGATTGCTCGCGGAATGCTTCAACACGCTTTACGATCATATCCGCTTTCGGCATCAGACCAAAATATTCTGGTAATGCATCACGCATTTCATCAATGTGCGCTTTGGCTTCTTTAAGGTAACGGTCACGGCCTTCCTGCGTATTTTCGTAATAAAATTGCTCATCATTACGCATGAAAGTAAAGAATTCCTGCAACGTACCGTCAAAGTCAACTTCTTCCATGATGTCTTTCATCTGATTATGAATACGCTTCACGTTATCCAAACCAATCTGATGAATTTCATCAGCACTTAACTCTGTGGTGGTGTAGTGAGAAAGGCGGTTGTCATACCATTTGTCGCCATCGGGTAAGCGCCATACGCCATCACCTTCCGGCGTCATTTTCTGCTGTTCTTCAAAGGCTGCTATCAGATCATTGTAAGCAGGTTTAACTGACGTTAGCAGCGCTGCTTTCGCTTCTTCGCGTAAGTTTTGCTTTTCTGACTCATCGATATCCAGTGCATCAACTTTTTTGTTAATGTCTTCCCAGATTGTTGAGGGCTCATCACTGTCATCAAATGGCGCACCGGTCGTGACATTTTTGGCCGCCTGAATCATTTGATCATATGACCAGTCAGGCGGGAACACGCCAGCCTCTTCCCGTAATTTCATCTGATCAATAACCTGACCGAACATATCATCCACCTTATCCAATCGACTGATATAGGCCTGTGCGTCTGATTTATCTGCCACACGGTGGATGTTGATGAGGAAGCTGGGAACCATGGTGTGCGGTCCACGGAATTGATTTACTACATACGTATGGTGGCGGAACTCATCGTTTTTCAGATTAAGTTCCAGCTGATAGCGATATAATTCAACACTCAGTTTTTCTTTGTCCGAAAGTGCTTCGGTATCAAAATTCTCAAGTTCTTCCAAACGGTTTTTAGCGATAGAGACCGCTTTATCATTGGCCTCTTCACTGAAATCATCCCACTCGCCATAGTCCCACTTGTAGCCAAGGTAGCTTTGATAAAGAGGCGATCGCTTCAGGTCTTCCTCAAAAGTGCGCTCGAAAAATGCATTGAGACGCTCTGATTCACTCTGGGTATTTTGTGAAGCCTGTTCGTTTTTCGATTCTTGTTTAGCGCTGGTTTGCTGGGTATTTTCTTCGGCCGGTGAGCACGCCATCATTGTGGTAACTGCAAGTGCAATAGCCCCCAGTTTAAACTGTGTCTTCATTAGTATCCCTCATATGTTGTTTATTTTATTTATTTGCTGGTTGCGGGGTTTGCCGTGTAAAGGTCAGGTAAACCACGCGTATTCTTATTGTGCTGCGATAACCATTTTTCTCTGACCTGCTCAAGCGTGGCCAGCATTGATTTATTGTCCCAGTCAGTATGCCCATTGCCGTATGCAGATTCCAGCATCTGATCGATGAATGGTTGTAATGGTGCAGTCAATGCATTATCGGCGGCGCGCGACGGCGGGTTTTTATCAAAAATCTGTTTCATCCACTGTCGTAATCCTGATTGGGTTGCAGCAACATCCTTTTGGGATATAGCTACCTTGACCTGGTTGAATGCCTCTTTCTCAGCACGTGAAGCGGGCAATTTATGCTGCGTCTGGCGTTGGGGAGCAGCACGAAGCTGGCGCCGATAATAGCTAATGACAGCGATCAGGGTAAGCAGCAGCAAAATGGAGAAGCCTCCGAAAAACCATGTCAGCGGGGTGAGACCCTGATAAGCATTGCGTGAGTCAGTGTCACTAATGGCATTGACTACCTGATTATCGGTGGTTGGTTGTTCCCGCGTTGTATCAGGCAGCGCAGACTGCTGTTCATTATTTGCTGCTTCCACGGTCACCGAGCGCGCCGGGATTGTGGCGTAGGCTACCTCTTTCGTTTTTACATTAAACCAGGGAACTGTCACCTCTGGCAGCACAATTTTGCCCGGCGACGTGGGAATGACCGCCATCGACTCCACACGTTGTGCGATCAGCTGATCGTCCCGGTCAACCGTTGCAGTGCGTGACTGGTCAGGGTAGGTTTTAAAGCCGGGCGGGTAGCGTACATCAAGCTCAGGAAGCTGCTCTTCCACCACACCGGTTGCAGTTAAAGTCAATGTCCGGGTGATGGGTTCACCCACTACAAACTCGCCGTCTTGTGGCCATTCTTCATACAGCTCAACGCGTTCACTGGGGAGCCAGTCATCAGATACAGCGTCAGGCTTTGCTTCTACATTCACCAGGATATCGGCACCCAGCCGGTTAATGGTCTGGGTTCTGTTAAAAAAGCCAAAGCGCTGGTTAGTATCGGGCGCCAGCACTTCACCGGTAAATACCGGGCCCCGAATTGTCAGTTCGCCTGACCGCTGTGGAATGATGGCGTATTTGCGCTCAATAATTTGGTAGCGTCGACCATTAACGAGATCCACAGACCGTTCATCCTCACCAATTTGACGGACGATACCTTTTTTCAGCTCCGGTGGTGTCAGGCTGCCGCGCTCGATGTCAGTGGAAAGATATAATTTCAGGGTATAAAGAATTTGCTGATTGACGTAGACCGATTCGTCATCGACTTCCGTGGTCAGATAGTAATCCCGGGCGGGCTGTGAACCATCAGAGGCATCCGGTACTGCAACGACTTCA
Source organism: Salinimonas profundi (assembly GCF_014750655.1). Taxonomy (GTDB): domain Bacteria; phylum Pseudomonadota; class Gammaproteobacteria; order Enterobacterales; family Alteromonadaceae; genus Alteromonas; species Alteromonas profundi_A. The sequence goes on along the minus strand of NZ_JABBXD010000002.1, from coordinate 225,627 downwards.
ATGGTCACCGGCTGTGTTTGCTGCCCTTCTATATCGAATGAAGGAATAGTAAATGTCCCTTCTTTTCTGGGAAACAAGGTGGTGGTCCAGGATGTTGACTGACTTCGCTTTCCGTTTATCAGACTGGTACGGTTACTGGTCGAGGTTCTTCCTACCACAAAATCGTTAAGCAGCGCAGAGCTGTCAAATGCGTCACGGCGTGGGTCACCATAGGCGGTAACCGTCAACCGAACCGCTTCATCTACCATTACCTGTGTTTTGTCTACTTCTGCCTCAACCCTGGAGGTCTCTGCATGTACTGCCGCGGACAAAAGCAAACAGACCATTGCAAAAAAATGTATTTTCATTACCAGTCACTCCGATCTCTGGGGGGGCGACGCTGTTGACGTTGTTGTGCTTCAAGCTGCATCTTTCGTTTTAACAGATAGGCAGGATCATCGGGGATGCGCCTTTTAAGGTTTTCAAGTCTTTCCATATTTTCTTTTTCCGCATCGGTCAGTTCAGCGGGCCCGGCAGCCTGTGTCTGTTGTTCGTCCTGTGGTTGTTGCTCACCCTGTGATTGAGACTGATTCTGCTTATCGTCCATGGACTGCTTTTGCTCATTGTCACTTTGTTGATCATCGGATGCGTCTTCGCGTTGCTTTTCAGTATTTTGCTGCTCATCAGATGGCGGCTGGCTTTGACTGTTTTCAGTCCCGGACTGTTCCTGAGGATTGTTCTGTTCAGACGACTGAGCCTCACCGTCCTGCTTGCTATTTTCGCCGGATTGATTCTGCTGTGATGGCTGCTGATCGGCGTTCTGAGAAGACTGGTTTTCATCGCTTTCGGCGTTATCATTTTGCTGTTGCTGTTGCTGTTGCTGTTGCTGTTGCTGTTGCTGTTGCTGTTGCTGTTGCTGTTGCTTTAGCATTTCTTCAACCAGCGCTTTATTTTCCTTCGCTTCAGTATAATCGGGGTTCAAAGACAGGGCTTCATCGTACGCCTCGATAGCAGACTCGTATTGCTGAAGGTGAGCCAGGGCATTGCCCCGGTTATAATGGCCTTCGGGGGTATTGACCTGACTAAACTGCTGGGCAGCCTGTTCGTAATTGCCCGCTTTGTACGCTGCGGCGCCCTTGAGCGCAGCAGACTCAAAAGTTTTCGCTGCTTTGGAAAACGCATCTTGCTGGTAAAGCAAATCGCCCTGTTGATCAGCATTATTGAATGCTTTTTGCCACCAGGATAACGTCGTATCCTGGGTCTCCTGTGCAAGCGCTTTATCCGGAGCTGTTACAGTCAGCATCAAAAATAAACAAAAAATCACGCCTCGCCGAAACAGCATTGCCAATACCGGAAGACAAAGGACGATTAAAAAGGGGCCCATTTCCCGCCATTTATCACCACTGGTACGCAGCTCACCTTCTTCAGCATCAGTATCGTTGGTCTGAACACTGAGTGTATTAGCCAGTGCATTGACGTCCTGATCGCCTGCAGTAATGGGCACATACTTACCACCGGCGGCGCCGGCAAGTCGGGCAAGACGATTTTCGTTTAGTTTGGGGATGACAATCTGCCCGGCGCTGTCTTTAAGCAACTCCCCTCCTGCCTGCGCAATGGGGGCGCCTTCTTCAGTACCGACACCAAGAATATGTACTGTGAAAGGGGAGTCACTGACAAAGGACTGAAGCTCCGCCATCTGATCATTTTCCACGCCGTCGGTGATCCAGAAAATACGACCTGTTTGGTAACCTGCATTTTCCAAAAGATCTGAAGCGGTGAGAAATCCCGAGAGCGGATCGCTGCCGGGAACCGGCATAATTTCCGGGCTCAGGCTGGGCAGTAAGCTGGCGAGGTTCCGGTAATCAGCGGTAAGCGGGCTGATGGTATAAGCATCCCCGGCATAGGCGACTAAACCGGTTTCTCCCTCATTAATCAGTTTGACCAAATCGATGGCTTTATATTTGGCCCGGGTAAGTCTGTCTGGTGAAATATCCGTTGCTCGCATCGACATCGACATATCGATAACAACCACCTGACCAGCTTTTAGTTGATAAACAGGCTGCGGCAAACGTTCCCAGGTCGGGCCGGCCAGCGCCAGCGTGGTAAGTAGCCAGAGCGTAGCCATGCTTTGAGGTAAAAAGTTGGAAATTTGTTTATCACGGCCGCTGACCATCTGTGAATAGAGATGGCCTGCAATGATCCCTTGCCACCCTGACTGTTGCTGACTCAATCTGCGATATAAATACACCAGTATCAGTAAAGGAATAAGCAATAACAGCCATTGAGGGCGGATAAAGTGAAAATCCTGCCAGGGAATAGTCATGATGGTTCCCCCCGGTACTGTTTGAAACGATTGGTCAGTGAAAACAGGACGCTCCCTAAAACCAGCAAAATACTTATCATTAAGGCTGCTGCCAGCGGATAAAAATACAGCGCAGACAGCGGACGCATTTTCTGTGTATCGCCTTTAACTGGCTCAAGCTCGTCAAGTCTTTGGTAAATTTGCTCCAGCTCGGCGGTATTTCGCGCCCGGAAATACTGGCCTCCGGTCGCCGAAGCGATATCGCCGAGCATTTCCTCATCTAATTCCTGCGAAGGGTTAACCTGTCGACTACCGAAAAAGTTTTCTATTACCATACTGTCGGCCCCAACGCCGATGGTATAGACCGTCACATCATTGGCAATAGCCAGTTCTTTGGCCTGTTGAGGCGAGATATTGCCTGCCGTATTCTGGCCATCAGTAAGCAGTATCAATACTTTATTTGTTTGCTCTTTTTCATCAAGGCGCTTAACTGCCAGGCCTATAGCGTCACCGATAGCCGTGCGTTCACCAATAAGCCCAATGACTGCCTCATCAAGAAGCTGTGCAACGGTTTGCCGATCAAAGGTAAGCGGTGCCTGCAAATACGCCGTATCAGCAAACAATATCAATCCAAGTCGATCAGAGACACGCCTGTCGATGAAGTCGCTCAATACGGATTTAATCATAGTGAGCCGGTTAACCTGCTGACCATTTATCTGCATATCACCAACTTTCATACTTCCGGACAGATCCACTGCCAGCATCATCTCTCTTCCTTCGTTAGGAATACTAACCGGCTCGCCCAGCCATTGCGGCCGCGCTGCAGCCAGTACACATAAAATCCAAATCAACCAGAACACACCATGCAGGGGGCGACGGTTTGTCACAGACGGACCCGACGATGAGACCGTTTTTAAGTGATGCGGGATTTTTAATGCGGCCTGCTGCTGCCTGGCTTTAGCTGGCAGAAGTCTAATCAGTAAGGGGAGCGGCAGAACAAATAGGGCATACCACCAGGCAAACTCAAACATGCGCGGCCTCTTGGAATGAGGCGCTAAATCCAGGGCGCTTGAACCGGGCTTTTTTAAGCCAATTCAGCGATGCTTGCTGGCACGTTTTAAATAATGCCGGATCAGGTTTTGCTGGTTGATACAGCATATCCTGTAGCTGGTTCAGTGCCATTGCCATCTCTGGTTGGTGACGTGTCTTTACTCTGCTGACCATAAACTGCGTCCATCGCTGACCATATAAACCGGACAACGAGTGAGCAGGGTAATAGGCCAGTGCAGCACGCTTGAGTACCTGATTCATCTGACTTGGCCAGGCGTTATCACTGTCGCTAATCTGTTTGATTTCAGTGATAGCCTGACGTTGTGCCAGTGAAAAGCGACGCTGTCTGATCCAGAAAAATATTGTCAGACTGAGCGCAACGATGACTATTGCACCGAGTACCCACCAGCCCCAGGCAAGAGGCCAGACGTCTGCCGACACTTTGTGTATATCGTTCAGCTGGGAAAGCAGTGATTCTTGTTCATTCATGCGTCATTAACCTGCATTGACTAATTGCTGATCCAGGGGAAGGCCGGCACTAATATGCTGAAGACTGACACCTGTCTGTGCCAGCCATGCACTGATGTGGTCAAAGTGCACCCGCTGATTATCCTGATACTGCCTGGTAAGCTGGCGGTTACCCAGTTGCCAGGTTTGCCGGCTGGTGCCATCGGTAACGACCACCTCTCGCTGACCATTAGTCTGCGGAAGTGTGGACTCAAGCGGGTCCGTAACCATCAGGGCTTTTACCTCACAATGCCGGGAAAGCTGTGCAATGTGCTGAGTGGCGGTGGTACTAAGCTGATTAAAATCTGAAATAATGTAAACAAGGCTACCCGGGCGCGCGAGGCGGCGCGCACGGGCACAGGCATCTTCGAAGGCGCTTTCCTGATGGGAAGAGGCGGTGAGTGCAGCGGATTGCATTTGAATGAGTTGATGACAAATCGCCAGCACCGCCTTACTGCGGGTCATTGGCTTACATTCATGATGGTGTGTACCACCAAAAATTAAGGCGCCAACTTTGTCACCGCGCTGAGCGGCCGCCCAACTGATGAGCGCTGTCAGATGCGCGGCCTGAATACTCTTTAGCAGCAGTTGTGTGCCAAATTGCATTGACTCAGATAAATCGCAGAGAACAAATACCGGCCGCTCGCGTTCCTCACGGTAAATTTTTGTATGGGTTTTGCCTGTGCGCGCCGTCACACGCCAGTCTATTGCCCTGATGTCGTCGCCTGGCTGGTAGTGTCTGGCTTCATCAAACTCCATGCCGCGACCCTTGTATTTACTCAGGTAGGCGCCCGACACGCCGGCCTGTTTTTTGGCCGTAGGTGCGAGATTAATCAGTTTATATAGCTGCCGGTATCGCAGCAATTCCTGCGAAGCAAGGTGAATACCGTCGGACTGAAGCGCCTTCAGCCAGCGTGTTGAATCATTCATCGCTATCTAAGGCACCGCTACAAGCTGGATGATGCGATCCAGCACCTGGTTTGTGGTGATGCCCTGCGCCTCGGCCTGATACGTCAGAATAATACGATGACGCAACACATTGTGTACCACGGCCTGAATATCATCCGGCCCAACGAATTCACGTCCGGCGAGCCAGGCATGCGCACGGGCGCAGCGGTCCAGAGCGATTGTGGCTCGGGGACTCACCCCGAACTCAATCCAGTTTGCCAGCTCATCGTCAAGGTTGGCAGGCTGGCGGGTCGCTATTATCAGCTGTACCAAATAGGTTTCAAGCTCCGGCGCCATATGCAATGCCAGTGCTTCATCACGGGCTTTAAAAATATCTTCCTGGGTGAGTTTACCGGGTAGGAGTGGGGCCTGCTTTAACGCTTCTCCCCGGGTAAGTTTCAGAATGTCGAGCTCCGTTTCGGCGCCGGGATAGTCTATTTCCACGTGCATCAGAAAACGGTCAAGCTGCGCCTCGGGCAACGGATACGTGCCCTCCTGCTCCAGCGGGTTCTGGGTCGCCATTACCAAGAACAGCGAGGGCAGGGGGTACGTCTTACTACCTACCGTAATTTGCCGTTCGGCCATCGCTTCAAGTAACGCCGACTGCACTTTTGCCGGTGCACGGTTGATCTCATCGGCAAGCATCAGGTTATGAAACAGCGGCCCTTGCTGAAAAACGAACTCACCGGTCTCGGGTCGGTAAATGTCTGTACCGGTTAAATCGGCCGGGAGCAGATCGGGAGTAAATTGTACGCGGTGGAAATCGGCCTCCATACCATTTGCCAGTGCATTAATAGCACGGGTCTTGGCAAGTCCCGGCGGGCCCTCTACCAAAAGGTGGCCATCTGCAAGAAGGGCGATTAGAAGACTGCGGGTAAGTTGGTGCTGGCCAATAATCTGAGAATTCAGATAGGCATGGAGTTGCTGAAACTGCGCTGCTGCCATAATGTAGTTAATCCGTCACTTGTGGCGTATAAATAAATAGTTAGCGAAAAATTACGCTGTGAAACACAGACAATGAATGTCATATATGGTTCAAGAAAGGTTCTTCAAGTCCTTACCAGCAAACTACCATAGAAATACTCATTGTTATTAATAATGATGCAGCGTTGATTGCTCTGCAGGCGAAATGAATTAAGCAATACGTGTCGTGCTTCTGAGCCGGCGCCTGCGACCTCTGGAAGGAGGAATTTGCTATTTCGATGATAGTCTGTAAAATCGAAATAATTACAGGTCAGACCACTTAAGTGTGGCTAACAAGTCAGGTAGATTATGGCGACTAAACAAAAAGTAACAACACGTTCAGGCGATCGCATCGCGATTGTTTCGGGACTTCGCACACCTTTTGCAAAAATGGCAACCTACTTTCACGGCGTTCCGGCCGTTGACCTAGGTAAAATGGTAGTCAATGAGCTGCTGATACGTAACGGCGTATCGCCTGAACTGGTTGATCAGGTGGTGTACGGTCAGGTTGTGCAGATGCCCGAAGCGCCTAATATCGCCCGAGAGATTGTACTAGGCACCGGCATGAATGTTCACACTGATGCATATAGCGTCTCACGTGCCTGTGCGACAAGTTTTCAGTCCACGGTAAATATAGCCGAGAGCATGATGGCGGGAAATATCCATGTCGGTATAGCTGGTGGGGCAGATTCAACCTCTGTGTCGCCGATTGGCGTATCAAAAAACCTTGCCAGGGCATTGGTCGATATGCAAAAAGCCAAGACTGTAGGTCAGAAGGCGAGTATCTTCAAACGGTTGTCGTTTAAAGACTTATTACCTGTGCCACCGGCGGTCGCCGAATACTCCACTGGCTTGTCAATGGGACAAACCGCAGAACAAATGGCTAAGAGTCATCATATCGCCAGAGAAGATCAGGATAAACTGGCGCACCGCTCACATACCCTGGCCGCGAAAAGCTGGGAAGAGGGCAAACTGGACGATGAAGTCATGACCGCGTATGCCGAACCGTATAAAGGTGCGCTAAGTCGTGATAATAACGTGCGCTTCGACTCCAGTCTGGAAGGTTATGCTAAGCCTAAGCCTGTGTTTGATAAAAAGCATGGTTCAGTGACCGCGGCCAACGCAACGCCGTTGACCGATGGTGCCTCCGCAGTATTGATGATGACAGAAAGTAAAGCTCGTGAACTTGGTTATACGCCGCTGGGGTATATCAAAAGCTACGCGTTTTCAGCAATAGATGTATGGGAAGATATGCTGATGGGGCCGTCCTATGCCACGCCTATCGCTTTGGATCGCGCAGGTATGACGCTTAACGATCTTACCCTGATAGAAATGCACGAAGCCTTTGCCGCTCAGACTCTGGCGAATATCAAAATGTTTGCCAGTGATAAGTTTGCCCGCGAAAAACTTGGCCGCGAAAAAGCAACCGGCGAAATCGATATGGATAAATTTAATGTGATGGGAAGTTCAATTGCCTATGGGCATCCATTTGCCGCCACTGGTACCCGAATGATTACCCAGATGCTGAATGAGCTCAAGCGCAGAGGAGGTGGCACGGGTCTGCTAACCGCCTGTGCAGCTGGCGGACTTGGCGCCGCAATGATTGTGGAGACAGAATAATGACCGAACAGACAACCACTATGGAAAATGAACAGCCATCATCTGCAAGCGCATTTACGCTTACCCGTCAGGACAACGGTGTTGCGATACTGACCATGGATGTGCCGGGGGAGTCGATGAACACCCTCAAAAGCGAATTTGGTGAACAAATCAACGCGATGCTGGATGAAATTGATGCTGATAAAAGTATCAAGGGCGTCGTGCTCGCCAGTGGCAAGAAAAAATCGTTTGTAGCCGGTGCTGATATATCAATGCTGGCAAAATGCGAAAGCGCAGCAGATGCACAAAAGCTAGCTGCCGATGGCCAGGATGTGTTCAATCGAATCGAGAAAATGCGGGCAACATTTGTCGCAGCTATTCACGGCCCTGCTCTGGGCGGCGGTCTGGAGCTGGCGTTGGCGTGTCATTACCGGATTTGTACTGATGATGATGCTACCCAGGTGGGGTTACCGGAAGTGCAGTTGGGGCTTTTGCCCGGCAGCGGCGGAACGCAACGTCTACCTCGTTTAATTGGTATCCAGCAAGCAATGAAAATGATGCTTACTGGTTCCTCTGCTCGCGCTAAGCAAGCGAAAAAATATGGCATCGTTGATGACGTGGTACCACAGAGCGTACTGCTGGATGTGGCGCAAAAATATGCGTTAAAACGTAAGCCGGATCGCGAGAAGCCTCAAAAAGGTATGCTGAATAAACTGTTGGAGCAAAACAGTTTTGGGCGCGGTGTGGTGTTCAAAAAAGCCAGAGAACAAACGCAGGGCAAAACGAAAGGTAATTACCCGGCGCCGATGAAAATTATTGATGTCATCGAAACCGGTATGAATGATGGTATGGCGGCAGGGCTGCGCGCAGAAGCCAAAGCCTTTGGTGAGCTGGTAATGACTCCAGAATCTTACCAGCTTCGCCAGATTTTCTTTGCCACGACTGAAATGAAAAAAGAAAACGGCGTTGAGGGCGTCGAACCACGTAAAGTGAAAAAGGCCGGAATCCTCGGTGGTGGTCTGATGGGTGGTGGTATCGCCTATGTAACGGCTACAAAGGCGAACGTGCCTGCACGTATCAAAGATATCAAGCCTGAGGGCATTGCCCATGCAATGAAATACAGCTATGACCTGCTAAATAAGAAAGTAAAAAAACGCTATATGCGTAATTCTGAGATGCAGAAGCAAATGGCGCTGTTGACAGGTACGCTTGATTATAAAGGTTACCAGGATGCTGATATCGTAATAGAGGCGGTATTTGAAGATGTATCTCTGAAGCAGAAAATGGTTGCTGACATTGAAGCACATTGCAATGAAAAAACAGTGTTTGCGTCAAACACCTCCTCTATTCCTATTGGTCAGATTGCTGAAAATGCTCAGCGACCAGAAAATGTCATTGGTCTGCATTATTTTTCACCAGTAGATAAAATGCCTTTGGCTGAGGTTATCGCGCATGACAAGACATCTGATGAAACTATCTCCACCACAGTAGCGTTTGCCAGAAAGCAAGGTAAAACTCCTGTGGTGGTGAAAGACGGTGCGGGATTCTACGTCAATCGCATACTTGCGCCTTACATGAATGAAGCAGCAAACTTGTTGCTTGAAGGCGAACCTATCGATCATATTGATAAATCGCTGGTCAAGTTCGGTTTCCCTGTGGGCCCTGTAAAGCTGCTGGATGAAGTAGGTATTGATGTTGGGACTAAGATCATTCCTATTTTGGTTGATGCGTTTGGTGATCGCTTCACTGCACCCGCTGCTTTCGACAAGGTGTTAGATGATGGCCGTAAGGGTAAGAAAAACGGCAAAGGCTTCTATCTTTACGAGGGTAAAAAGTCAGGTAAAGAAGTTGATGAAAGTATATACAGTCTTCTGAATATAGAGCCGTCTTCTTCGAAGAGCGAAAAGGAAATTGCCGAGCGATGCGTGCTGATGATGCTGAATGAAGCTGCCCGCTGCCTGGATGAAGGGGTCATCAGAAGTGCACGGGATGGAGACATCGGTGCGATTTTCGGTATTGGCTTCCCGCCATTCCTGGGTGGTCCATTCCATTATATGGATTCAATTGGAATTGATAAGGTGGTTGATAAACTTTCTGATTATGCACAGAAAGTCGACGAAAAATTTGCGCCCTGTGAATTGCTGACATCTATGAAAGCGGACGGTAAAACGTTTTATTAATGTTGATGCTGATGTGTTAAAAAAGCCGGCTTAAGCCGGCTTTTTTGTATATGAGTTAGCATGGGTCTAAACGCGCAGAAAAATTCACGAAGGCTGAACAGAAGACAAGTTTAGTATAAAAATCAGTCAGCCAAGGGTGGCTTTTTTGCGCAATTTCTGTACAATTCGTTTCCCGCTTAAATACGGGCCTTCAATGCACGGGAGTAAATAGTAGTGATATTAGCAATTTGGCCGGTATGGCTTTTCATCGTTTCAGTGATATCGGGTGGGTATTTTTACGTTGAAGCTACGAAAGCTGGAATGAAGCGAAAAAACTGGGCGCTGGGTGGTTTGATTTTGGGTCCGATGCTGTTTCCGTTGTTTAACATTCACCGGTTTATACTGGTTAAGCAAGCGATTGGCAGAGAAAACATTTGGCTGAATGCCTGAGAGAAGCAGAAGAGGCCGATGCCTCTTCTGGCTTGAATTTGTCTTTTATTTATCGACACCGCATACAAAACACTTACCAGGTTTAGGGCGGTATAACTCTGTTGAGCTTTCTGTTTGCTGCTTTTCCAGAGGACGGGCTGTTTCCTGCGTATCAGATGCTACTGGCGTGCTGCTGGATAGTACGAGTGCTACGGCGTATGCTTTCAACATTTTCTTTCTTCCTTAAATAATTTGAACAAACAAACCGCGTTTTTATTATGTTGCGGCTATGGAAGAAATATAGCGATTACTGTGCCAAAATTAAAAATTTTATATTTTTCAATAATCTATGATGGTGTGGTACTTTTTTGTCAAAAAAATGACGGTACCAAAATAGTATAGTCATTTAATCGACAGTTGACTTGGGAAGGCAGAACCTACTCAATAAACCAAGAGTCACTAAATTAACTAGTTGGCACTACACCTTAGGTTGGTTAATGAGCTCGTGTAGTTTTTGGTTTTCGTTGAGCAATTGCTCGAAACGATCAGCGGGCAGCGGCTTGCTGTATAGGTAGCCCTGAAGCATTTCACACTCATATTGACGCAGAATAGACAGCTGATTCTCATGCTCAACACCTTCTGCAACTACCTTGAGTCCCAGATTGTGGGCAATATTAATAATAGATGCAGCCATATGACGGTCAACATTGCTATTTGCAATATCGTCAATAAAGGCCTTATCTATTTTCAGGGTATTTAACGGAAAGCGTTTTAGATAAGCCAGCGATGAATAGCCTGTGCCAAAGTCATCCAATGCCAGATGGATACCCCGCTCACGTAAACGTTCCATCATCAAAAGACCCTGTTCTGGGTGCTCCATCAATGTGCCTTCGGTAAGTTCGCACTCAAGATGAAGTGGGGATAACCCGACATCGTTAAGCACTTTGATAATACGTTCATCCAAATCAGGCAACTCAAATTGTTTGGCGGAAATGTTGACGGCGACCCGGCCAGTGAATATACCCTGATTAACCCATCGTTTAGTATCACTCAGAGCTTTACGTAAAACCTGATCGCCAATCTCGATAATTTGCCCTGTCTGCTCGGCCAGCGGTATAAACTGGCCAGGGCTGACGATGCCCTTATGCGGATGTTCAAAGCGTACCAGGGCCTCCATACTCACCAGACGCCCGGTAAAGATATCAACCTTGGGCTGATAATATACAGTGAACAAATCGTCCTTTATGCCCTGACGAATAAGATTTTCAATTTGCAGCTGCCTGACAGCGTTCTGGTTCATTTCACCGCTGAAGAATTTGTAGCTGTTACCGCCATTATTTTTCGCAAAATACATGGCCGTATCTGCATTTTTCAGCATTTCCTGAGAGGTGGTGCCGTCTTCAGGGTAAAACGCGATACCGATACTGGCACCAAGGACAAACTCTTGCTTATTGATGATAAACGGCCTGGCAAGGCTATCCAAAAGGCCTTGAGCGAAGTGGGTGATAGTGTGAATGTCAGATTTATCTTCAAGCAGGATACTGAACTCATCACCACCCAGACGATAACAGGTTGCTGTTGTGCCAGTCATGCGCTGAATGCGTTTGGCAATTTGTTTAATCAGCACATCACCGGTTTGATGTCCCAATGAATCATTAATTTTCTTAAAATTATCCATGTCCAGGCAAAGCAGGGCATGCGCCTCAGCCCGCCGCACCAAATTCTGATGGCTTGCCTGAAAGAATGACCGGTTGGGCAAGTCAGTGAGCGGGTCTGCATTAGCCAGTTTCAACAGCTCTTTTTCAGTACTTTTTCGTGAAGTAATGTCTGAAAATACGCCAACAAAATGACTGATACGGCCATCTTCGTCATGGACGGCGTCTATATTGAGTTCAATTTCAAACTTTTCGCCGTTAACACGAACTGACTCCACTTCGCCGAACCAGTTACCTTTAGTTTTAAGCGTCTTTTTAATTTCCTCGGTAAATGCTTCGGGGTACTGATGGAAGTACATATATGAGGCCAGCGCCTGGTCGCGGGTTTCCCCCGTATAAGTACAATAAGCATTATTCACCGAAATAAATTTGAAGTTCGTGTTGGTTATAAATACGCCTTCAGAGATATTCTCGATGGAGCGCTTGAAAAGATTCAGTTGCTCTTCCGCTTCTTTGAGATGGTGAATGTTTTTCAGCGTTCCTGTCATTCGGACGGGCTGGTTGTTGTGGTCTCGGGTAACCACCTTGCCCCGGTCCAGAATCCATATCCACTGATTGCTAAACGTCTTCGCCCGGTAAGCCAGCTCGTAAAAGTCCGTTTTATCCTCAAGGTGACTTTTTAATGCTTCCTGAACCCGCATCAGGTCATTAGGATGAATATTGGCATCATAAGCAGTAGAGGTGCGGATGTTATCCTGCGGAAAATCCAGTGTCCCCCAGGTATTTGACCGATAGACCTGACCGCGATAGACATCCCAGTCCCAAAGTTCATCACCACTGCTCCACAGAGTAAGCTTCAACCGTTCTTCTGATTCGCGGATGGCTTGCTGATTTTGCTTTCGGACCTGGTACTGTCTTAATAAAAATGCACTTACCACAACAGCGTAAAAAACGAGCGCTACTGTATGCAACCAAGGAGGGCGGGCTATCTGAATTTTCTTAACAGCAGAATCAGACCACGCCTTACCTTTTTCTCTAGCTTGTACCTCAAATTGATATGTGCCGAAAGAGACATTGTTGAACTGTGCAGTACGGCTATTTTCTGCACCTATCCAGTTTTCATCAAAGCCAAGTAAACGATATCGGTAATCAACCAATGTAGGGTTTGTAGGGTTAACCAGCTCGAAATTTATAGTGAAACGAGATTCATCATAGGCAAGATCAACGACATTTTGACCGTTAAGACTTGCATAATCACCGTCAGGCAAATTATCACCAAAGGCCCGTACGAAAGTGACCTGAGGTGCTTTTGTTATGGTAGGAGCTTCAGATTTTTCACTAAGCTCCTCGGGTTTAATTATGTTAAACCCTTTTGTTCCACCAAAAATAAGTTCACCAGAGCTAGTCTGCAGTACAGAGTTCTCATTGAAATCATTGTAATTGAGCTCTTCCAAATATAGCGTGTTTTTCTTGTCTAATGTTAGTAAATCTAATTGATAAATAGTGTTATTTGTGGTGATCCAAACAGTGCTATCCACACCCTGAGCCGAAAGAACTGTACCCTCAGCCTGGCCCATCTGTGATTGTCGCTTGAGTTCAAAGCTTTTTTGGTTCAATTGAAAAATAGTATTATTAGTATTTAAGAGCCAAAATGAATTTCTCCACTCGTATACAAAGAAAACTCTGCCGCTGGTATTAGGTAAAGTAATCTGCTTAATTATTTTTTTCTTCTTCGGTTCGTAAATAATTATATTGTCGGTAGAGTTCAGCCATACTCTTCCTTTAGAGTCAATGTGTAGAAGCGAGCTTTGAGTAGTAGAAATGTCGACATAATATGTTTCCATTAAATCGGTCACATCAATATTGTCATTTCCATCTTTTAGCAACTTACTTTGGACGGCCATTAGTTGGACGTTTTTATTAGCAGTTGAAAACCAAACTTGACCGTCTTGATATAGAATCGTGTCAACTAATTGGTTCGGTAAGAAAGTTACAATTTCGGTCAAGTTGTCGTTGGCAAGCTTGTATACTGTAACTCCGTTGGAATTTGCAATCCAAAACAGTCCATTATCATCAATAACCAGGTCCCAAAAGGTTTTGCCTGTATTTTCCAGAAAATAACTTATGTCACCAGTTTCTTTATTAAACCTACCTAACCCTTCGCTTTGCGTTACAAACCAAACCTTACCCTGCGCATCTTCATCCAACGCCCAGATGGCATTGCCTTCTGTTTTTTCCTGAAATGCTTTCTCGTTAGAAAATAAGCGGCTATTATCTAGCTGTGGATTGTACGTAAACAGGCCGTGATAAGAACCCATCCATATTTTTCCTGTGGAGTCCTGCAGGCCGCTGAAAATATAACGTTGTGTTAGTCCGGTTAGTTCCGCATTCTGCGGTCCTATAGATACAAATTGTTCTTGAACGGGTGAGTAAATTGATAAGTTATTGTCGGTTCCCAGCCAAATATCTTCATCAACTTCCAGAATGTTAAAGATATTGTCCGAGCCCATAAGCGGATGAGTTGAAACAGTAAGTTGCTTTTTAGTTTTTCCCGAACCGGCAACTTGATATACACCATGATTAGTTGCTATCCAGTAGTCACCTTGGATAACAGCAATGTCTCTTATCCTTTGAGCACTTATATTAAAAGAATATGGATTAGCGTCAGTGGCTGAAAACAATTCTTTTTGTGTTTTGTCATATATAAATAGACCGTTGCTATACGTACCGATTAACAACTTAGAAGCTTCATCGTGAATTGTGACAACGCGCGAGTCAAATTGCAATTTGGAATCATAGGGTTTAATGATTCCGCTGTCATTATCATAGCGATAAATACGTGCACCGGCTGCAACCAATAAATCACCACCGCTGCTAGAACCAATAAATGAAATGTTATTCGATTTTAATGACGAGTTTGATTCATTGAAGACTTTGAAATCATCGCTCTCTGGCTGATACCGTGCTAACCCATCAAGCGTACCAACCCATAATGCACCTTCAGCAGAAACAAAGAGTGATCTTACAACGCCTGAAGGTAAGGATGCGGCATTTGAACTATTAGGCAAATACTGCTTAAACTCATAGCCTGAATAACGGTTTAAGCCGCCCAGGGTCGCGATCCAGATATAGCCATCCGGTCCTTCAGCAATATCCAGGATTGTCGTGTCAGAAAGACCATCCCGAAGCGTTAGTTCTTCGAAATAAATGTCTGTGACGGAGATGGCGTGTGCGAATGACGCGAAAAAAGGTCCGCAGCACACCAACAAAAATATTGTACATAAGCGAGCGATGGTTGAGCGCACCAATACACCTTTGAGTGGCTTTAAAAGCCTTATCATTATTAGTTTAATTGTTTTATCGGCAGTATTCGTTCAAACCGAATGACCAATATGCCCAAATCACTCTTTCTCTACAACTTTTTTTTGCCAGACAGGCGAGGGTAGGTGGAATTTTACACAAAAGAAAAGCCTTTGGCACAACTTACCAAAGGCTTACACTTTTATTGGTGCATCATTGACTTGAAGGTAGCGATGTCATCTTCTCTGACCCCGGTTGACGGGGGGGCTGTGTTAAAGTGGCCATTAGCAAATAGAACCAACTCACCATACAGTTGTCGGTTGGCCACGCGCTCGGCGTAGCTTCTGACAGTATCGAATGTCATATTTTTGACACAGGCCGCCAGTCTTGCATTACGGTTGAATTGATAATCGGCGGTGCCAAGGCTTATCCACAGGCGCTGTGACTTCATAGAAAGCGATAAATCGTGCTCATGAAGTTGCTTGAGCAGATTTTGCTGAATGGTATGCCAGTACGCACTGTAAAAATCAATTTCGTTTAACTGATTAAACAGAAACTGCGTGATTTCTTTTAAAATGTCTGCAGCGGGATACCGGGGACTTTGAACATACAAAGCCATTCCCGGATGCTGGTTATGAGGCACATACCCTGTACCTACAACATACCCTAGTTGTTTCTGTGTTCTGAGCACATTGAAAAACGGTCCGGACAGCATTTGTTCCAAAATCATGCAAAAAACGGTGTCCTCAATGGATGCGCTGGGGGCTTGTAAATAAAGAACGACCGCGGCGTCATCATGCTCACTGGGAACATGGTGCAATAGTGTTTTTCCGGCAGGCAGCCGGGACACCGAACGCGCAAGTGGCGCACCGGATGCGCCAGGTGTCAATTTTTTGACGTCTTTGCAAAATGATTTGGCTTCATCACCAGACCAGTTTCCGTGCATAAACGTCTCAAGATAATAGTGGCCCAACGCAGACTGTGCAGTATCCATCATGTGGTCATAACTACACTCACTAACCGCCGCCAGCAAATCTACCGGTGCCTGGGTATTTCGCTGAATCAATACACTAAGCCTGGAAAACAGACGGTTTGTGGGTTTGTTCATCAACGAGTTTTGCAGGTTCTGAATTTGCATCGATTTGCGAAGGGCAAACTGCTCGCGGTCAGGGACTGTCGTGTTGATAGCCGAAATGAGTTGTTTTGCCAATAAAACCTGCTGATTTGTAAAGCCTCTGGTGTGCAGGCTGAAGCCAGCCTGGTGGCCGTATAAGCGATAATGAAGACCGGCTATCTCCGCGCGATAATAACGGGACTGCAATGCGTCATTCAGGCACGCGAGCCATATCCGCTTTGCAGCAGTAGCATTCACATCTGCACAGAATGCTTCAGTATCAAAAGATAGATAAATATCACCTTTCGGGCTATGAAACTGATGGTCCTGACCAAACCAGCTTCGATACCCATGTTCCTGATGGAGTAACGCAGGTTTCACAAATGATGAGTCGGGTAAGCACAACGCATACTCTTTGCCTAAATACGGGTTTGGCGGAGGCAACGCCATTTGTGCAGATGCACTTTCCTCATTAAGGGACTGAATGAAAGCAGGCTCGAGTGACTTTATCGCGTATTTCGCATCATAGTAACGACACTGTTTATCCGTATCGATGCCCGGGGCGATCAACTTAACCCTGATGCGTCTGGCATCAAAATATCGTAGCGCCTCATCCAGACACTCTTTATCGTATGTCTCTATTGGCGTTCGAAAAAGTGGGATTTCGTCAAACGTATACAAAAACAGGTGTTGAGAATACTCACAGGCAACAGGCATCAGTTTGGGCGCGTCTTCATACTGATAGGCGAGTGCAAAAAGTTGCATCTTTTCTTCGTAACGCCACTGCTCACTGATTCCGCTTTTTATCAACGCCAGAAAACTGAATAACGCTTTGAGAATATCCTCACGCTTATCCAGTCCTTCCTGAGTTAGCTGAAAACTGACATTAAAATCTTTAAAGTCGTCCCCTTCAATCCCGCTGCCGGCAATGAGGTTGGTTACCCAGTTTTGCTGCTTGAGATAATTCAGTAAGGAGCCTTCGCCCTCATCACCCAGCAGGTGGCTGATGTAATCCAAAGGTTTGACCTGATAGTTGTTATGCAAACCCGGCAGGGGAAAAGTCACAATCATACGACGTGCCGCCTGAAGCGGCTCGATATTTATCTGAGTGCCCATTTGTTCGGGTAAATACAATTCAGGCCAGTCTGCCGGTGCCGGGCTCCCGCGAGAAACAATGCCGAACTGCTCTTCCAGCATATCTGTCAGCATATTTTCAGGCTGCGATGAAAAGATACACATCGCCATGTTGCTGGCACAGTAAAACCGCTGATGGTGAGAAATCAGGACATTCTGCAGTTGCTCAATACTTTCGCGACGAAAAATCTGCGCATTACCCACTGAAAACTTGCTGAAAGGGTGTTCCGGATTACAGGTTTCTTTATGAATCTGATAAAGACGACGTAAATCATCCTTACGTTTAAACTGAAACTCCGCCTCGATGGCTTCAACTTCTTTGCTTAGCGCGTCAGGTTCAAGCAGCGGGTGCGCTATCATGTCACAAAACGCGGGTAGCATTGCTGAAAGGGCATTTTCATGGCAGTGAAAATGATAATTAGCGTATTCGGTACCGGTCCAGGCGTTGATGGACCCACCACACAGTTCAGCCAGGTCATTAATTTCGTTTGCTTTGGGCAGGTGCTGGCTGCCAAGAAAAAGCGCATGCTCAAGCAAATGAGCCAGCCCCTGATATTTTTTGGGATCGTAGAAGTGACCTGCCTTTACAGACAGCGATACATACGCCGCTTCGCCTTCGGGAGGGCGACATAGCATGACGCGCATCCCATTTTTAAGCGTAATAAATTTTGATTGTGCTAAATTTAATGTTGTCAAAATGCTCTCTGGTCAAAGGATTAGTGACACGTTTAAACCCGTATTTCAGCCTAGTGAACAGCACAATCAGTTAAGGCAAAAATGTGTACGAACAACATCAGGTTTCTTTTTAAACGCTAGGCGTGTAAACGCAGTTCTGATATTGTTACGCAGCAGTAATCCATAGTATTAATAATTGTTATGCCACGTCAAAGCAGCGACTCTACCTTGCTATTTATCATGCGCCATGGCGAAGCCGAGCCCGCTCGTCGGGATGACCGTCAGCGGCAGCTGACTGACAATGGCCGGTTACAGTCATTGGCTACGTCTAAATGGCTGGAAAAGTACAGTCAAAGTCAAACAATTGATATGGCACTTGTTTCCCCCTATCGTCGCACGAAACAAACCTTTGAAGTGATGCAACAGCATCACCGGTTTCTGAATAACCAGATTTGCAATGATATCGTACCAGACGGGGATATCCATCTGACACATGATTACATTGATGCGCTGCTTCAACAATCCCGAACCAGACTTAAACCTCTGCGATCATTACTTGTGGTCAGTCATATGCCCTTTGTCAGCTATTTGCTAGATGAAATTTGTCAGATACAACGCATGCCATTGTTTGCTACTGCGTCCGTGGCCGTTATAAATTATTCCGGCATTGGTCATCGTGGCGAGTTGTTGGAGCATTATCAGGGGCGCTAAGTTCCCTTCACCACACAAACACGGGCCGAAGTGCTCACTTTTTGTCATTTTTTTGACGATTGATCTTAAGAACTCCCGATCCTGACCGATATAAGATCTAGTGAGTGACTGCAGCAAACAATGCGCTGTGGTTTACCGGTAGGTATTTGTAGAGGACGACATCACCATGACCACCAAATCGATCCCTGAGCTTCTCAGGCGTTCACTCGAAAGCCACCTGGCCGAGTCGGATCTGCGTGAAGATGAAGAGATGCGTGAGTTACTGGGCAAGCTTAATAACTTGTCATCGAAAGTCGCCGCTGCAAAAGCGCAGGTGTTAGCCAAGCGTACCCAAGTTAAAAAGTAACGCCTTGCTTAGCTAGTTATCTGTTTCCGGTTCAGCCTGCCGGGTGTAAAATTCAGGCATGATTCTTACCGTTTTAATCATGTTTTCGTTGATATCCACAATCTCAATCGGATAGCCAGCCAGCCGGACACTCACTTTATTTTCCGGAATTTCTTCAAGATACTCTAAAATCAGTCCATTAAGTGTTTTGGGGCCTTCTGTGGGTAGCGCCCAGTCCATTTCCTTATTCAAATCACGGATGTTCGCACTGCCATCAATCAATACGCTGCCGTCCTGTTGTACATTCACTTCTTTACTATGATCCGGCACCATGCTGGTCGTGAAGTCACCGATAATTTCTTCAAGAATATCTTCCAGTGTGACCAGTCCCATGATGTCGCCATATTCATCGACCACCAGGGCTATGCGCTCTTTTTCGGCCTGGAACTTATACATCAGAGTATGTAGTGGGGTAGATTCAGGCGTGAAGTAAATTTCTCTGACAGCCCGAAGCAAACTTGACTTGGTAAATTGATCTTTGGAAAGCAGACGCAACGCATCGCGAACATGAACAAAACCAACAGCATCATCAATGCTATCGCGATACAACAATACACGGGTATGCTGTGAGCTGGTCAGCTGCTTCTGAATTTTTTTCCAGTCGTCATTAATGTCGATGGCGAAAATTTCGGCGCGCGGCACCATGATGTCTTCTGCTGTCACACTTTCCAGGTCAAGAATACTAACCAGCATATCCTGGTGTTTCTTGGGAATCATAGCGCCAGCTTCATACACCACTGTGCGTAACTCTTCCCGGCTTAGCGAATCATCGCTGCCATTGGTTGGATTAATTCTCAGCAAATAGAGAATACCGTTTGTAATACTGTTAATCAGTGCAACAAACGGATACATCACAGTAAGCAAAGGCAGCAAAATCAAAGAACTGGGAAAGGCTATTTTTTCAGGATACAGCGCTGCCAGTGTCTTGGGCGTGACCTCAGCAAAAATCAGCAATATCAACGTCAGACCAAAGGTGGTGGCGAAAAAGCCCCAGTAATCACCGAAAAGCCGTACACAAATGATTGTTGCAATGGACGACGCCGCAATGTTGACCAGATTATTGCCTATGAGAATGAGGCCTATCAGTCGGTCAGGACGCTCAAGTAAACGCTGGACACGGTTAGCGGCACTATTTCCTTCTTTTTGCAGATGCTTCAGCCGATACCGGTTTATCGACATCATGCCTGTTTCTGAACTGGAGAAGTACGCTGAAAATAAAATTAGCACCGCAAGAATAATAAACAGAGTGCTGGTAGATATGTCGTCCAACTATTGGGTTCCTGTACCTAAAGTGATGTTCAATGTAGTAATTTGACGGGCAGGTTGCAAGGCTAAACCAGATTTAGTGATAGAAAGTAAGCCAGAGGTTACCCTTACAACAAAAACTCGCGGACAAAGCGGCTGCCAAAATACGCAACGCTCAGTAGCAACACACCAATCACATTTAAAATGATTGCCTGGCGGGCCCGCCAGCCTTTTAATTTCTGACCTGCTAATACGATAACATAAAGCACCAGTGCAAACATGGAAAGTACAGTTTTATGCGCGTATTGCTTACTGAACATATCTTCAAGAAATACGAATCCACTAATAAGTGAAATAACAAGCAGTACCGTGCCAATCTGAACCAGCTTGAACATGACGCCTTCTACCATCATCAGTGGTGGCAGCGAGGAATGGAGCAGGCTTGACCCTTTCTGCTTCAAACGATAGGTGATGTATGACATCTGAAGAGCGTATAAAAATGCAATAACCAGAGCGCCATAGGCGAACAATGACAAGGTGATGTGAATCACCAGTCCGGGTTGCAGCTCAATGTGCATGATGTGCTCGACGGGAATGAGCAACGAGGCTGCCACCGTCAGCGCTGAAAAACAAAACACCACAGGTAATAATATCTGATTTGGTAATACTCTGGTCGAGGCCAGCATTGTGCTGCTGATTAACCAGGACACCAGAGACAACACATTGGTAATACTCATATTCTGGCCGGGCGCGATCATTATCGCCTGCACCAGAAAAACAATGTGCGCCAGCGCGGCCAGTACTGCCACCGTTTGTGGCAGCGCAATATTTTCGGAATGCTGATGCTGAACGAAACGCCTGACAAGCAGTGCCGCACTGAAAAAGTAAAAAATGATGGCCGCAATGGCAAAAGGCGTGGTCATTAAAATTCCCGTAAAAGACAGTCCTGAAAGGCTATAATCCGATGCAGAGCAAGCCACAGCGATGTATTTGCCCGCCGCTATTGATACTGTAAGTGACCGATAAATTCAACCATTGCTATTGTTTTTCACCTAATCAGAGCCATCTAAACACAAAAGTGTAACAACAATGGTACGTTGTGCGGCCAATTTTCGTTATACTGTCTCCTGTTAATTATCATCAATAAAAGACTGCTTTGTATGTTTGAGAATTTATCCGACCGCCTTGGCCAGTCGCTGCGCAATATCAGCGGGCGGGGGCGGCTTACCGAAGACAATATCAAAGAGACACTTCGCGAAGTGCGCATGGCGCTGCTTGAAGCAGACGTTGCACTGCCTGTGGTCAAGGAGTTCGTCGCGCAGGTAAAAGCGCGGGCTGTGGGTGCCGAAGTCTCAAAAAGCCTCAAGCCTGGCCAGGTATTTATCAAAATTGTCCAGTCTGAGCTTGAAGCGGTTATGGGTGAAGCGAATGAAAAGCTGAACCTGGCAACCAAACCGCCAGCTGTTGTGTTGATGGCGGGTCTGCAGGGGGCGGGTAAAACCACCAGCGTGGGTAAGCTTGCCAAATACCTGACTGAGCGCGAAAAGAAAAAGGTCATGGTGGTGAGTGCGGATATCTACCGGCCCGCTGCGATCAAACAGCTTGAAACTCTGGCAAATGAAGTCAATGTTGGTTTCCATCCTTCTACCGTTTTACAAACGCCTGTCGATATTGTTGAAGGCGCGATAGACAGTGCGCGTAAGCAATTTTATGACGTGCTGTTAGTCGATACCGCCGGCCGTTTGCATGTCGATAGCGACATGATGGATGAAATCAAGGCGCTTCATGCCGCCGTAGAGCCGGTTGAGACGCTGTTTGTTGTTGATGCGATGACCGGTCAGGATGCGGCGAACACGGCAAAGGCATTCAATGATGCACTGCCATTAACCGGTGTGATTCTGACCAAAGCCGATGGTGACGCCCGTGGTGGTGCGGCGCTGTCTGTGCGTCAGATTACTGGTAAGCCAATCAAATTCATGGGTATGGGCGAGAAAGTCGATGCCCTTGAACCCTTCCACCCTGAACGTGTTGCATCACGCATCCTGGGGATGGGCGATGTACTGAGTCTTATCGAAGAAGTTGAGCGTAAGGTTGATAAAAACAAGGCTCAGCAACTGGCGAAAAAAGTTCAGAAAGGCAAAGGCTTTGATCTTCAGGACTTCAAAGAGCAGCTTGAGCAAATGAAGAACATGGGCGGCATGATGGGGCTGATGGACAAGTTGCCCGGCATGGGCAATATGTCGGCGAAAATCAAAGACAGTGCCAACGACAAGCAGTTTAATCAGATGGAAGCCATCATCAACTCGATGACGCCGGGTGAACGAGCTCGTCCTGACATCATAAAAGGCTCGCGCAAGCGTCGCATCGCGGCTGGCTCGGGCACGCAGATCCAGGATGTGAACCGGCTGCTGAAGCAATTCACGCAAATGCAGAAGATGATGAAAAAAATGTCCGGTGGCGGTATGAAAAAAATGATGCGCCAGATGAAAGGCATGATGCCACCCGGTGGTGGTGGCATGGGCGGCGGCGGTGGTATGTTCCCGCCGCGCTAAGCGCAGTTACATATGATAAGAAGGCCGCCCCTGAAAGGGCGGCCTTTTCTTTTGCCCTTGCGTAGCTGTATGCAGTATGAGCGGGCATACACATACAGGCTGGGAAAATTCTGCAATTCATAATACACTTTCGTGCGCTGTAAAAGTGGGCAAGGCAACCTCTTAACGATAACTATCGGCATTCTTTATTTGCCGTTTCACAAAAGTGCTGCGCCGTCGTCACCACGCAACAACAGGAATTCTATGGCTGGTTTAAAACGCATAATTTTAATTGATACTCATCTTCCCGGTGTTGTCGAGCTGAAGCTTGACGGGCACACCAATATCTGCGGAACCAATGCGTCGGGAAAAACAACATTACAACGATTGATTCCTGTCTTTTATGGTGAGTATCCCAGCCGCGTTGTACCAGCAACGCGCGACAGCTTTGAAAAATGGTACTTGCCTCGCACCTCCAGTTTCATTATTTACGAATATACCCGCCCGGAAGGGGATTTGTGTCAGGTGGTGCTAAGCTCCTCTGGCAGTGGCGTGAACTACCGGTTCATCGGTAAGCCGTTTGATATAACTGACTATTTGTATGAGCAAAAAAACAATAAGCATAGCAGTGTATCAAGTGTCGAATTAGCGCGTGCGATGAAGCGAAATAACGTATTGGTGACCAGCCAGCTGAACACCAAAGATTTCCGGGCGATTTTACAAAATGATCAGGGCGTACTGAATCAAAGCAGTAATGCCCGAGAGTTACTTGGCTATGCGCGTATCTTTAGTCTGTGCTCACAGCAATCGCATATTCGTCACATGGAAAAACTTGCCAAGGCAGTGCATTCGAAAGAAGGCAAAATGGAAACCATCAAGGCGATGATTGCCGCCATTTTGGAAGAAGATGGGGTTCAGCCGCCAACCTCCAGCCTCAGTCGTAATCGTGTGGACGACTGGCTGAAAGAGTGCCAGCTCATCAAGCAGTTTGACCGTATCCGCCCCGAGTTTACCAAGCTAGAGCAGGCTAATCTGGCCCTGACCACCGCAGAACAAACACTGGGCATGCTGAAAGGGCAATTTGAACAGGATAAGAGCCAGTTGTCGGCACGGGCGGAGCAGGCAAAAACATCCCTTGAAGATAATCATCATCAGCGAAAACAAAGCGATGCCCAGTGGTATGAACGCCGCGACCTACTCAATCAGACGGTCTCCGGTGCTCGTGCCGATGTCGAGAAATTCTCCGCCGAACTTGAAGCGGTGGAGCGTGAATATGAACAGTGGCAAGAGTTGGATATTGAGCAATTGCGAGAAGATGTCGCCAGTCTTGCGCAGTGGCAAAATGAACTGGAAACTGTGTCAGCCCGCTACAGCCTGTTAACTGAAAAACACCAGGATATTGAATCAGCTTACGCACGACGTCTGGCGGAGGCGGGTGAGAAGTTAAATGCGACACTGGAGCAACTTTCTGCTTCACGTCAGGAAGCGGCCGAAAAACACAGCGAGCAGCAGCAACAGGAAAGCGATGCGTTGCATGAAATTAAAGCGTCCTTTGCTCAGCGTCAGCAGTCGCTTAAAGAAGCCTTTCAGGCACAACTCAGCGAGCTTAAAGTTGCTGAGGCGAAGCTAAAAGGTAGCGTAAACAATGTTGGCTTCAATGAGTTCGAGCAGTCTCAGTTAGATCTGATGGATGCAACGATTAAAGAAGCCACCATTAATGAGGATGCGGCGCGCACTGAGTACCGTCAGGCGCAGTCGCAGCATCACAAGTTACAGCAATCGCGCCAGGAAGCATCTCAGGCGCTGGATAAGGCTCGCCAGTTATATCAAAAAGAAGAAAAAGCCGTTGCCGCGGTGAATCAGCTGCTCTATCCGGGGGAAGGTTCATTACTGGAATTTTTACGCAAAAATGTAGAAAGCTGGGAGCAAACCCTGGGCAAAGTTCTTCGCCCTGAACTGCTGGGTCGGACCGACTTAACCCCGCGCACAACGGAAAATAGTGCAGGGCTTTACGGTATCGATTTATCCACTGATATGCTGGATACCCCTGAATACGCCCAAAGCGAGCAGGCGCTGAAACAGCAGCTTAGTGATGCACAGCAGCGCCAGAAAGATGCATTGGTGCAACAAAACACATGTGAGCAGACACTGGCCAAAGCCAATGAAGATGTGCGAAATGCTGAGTTGGCGCTGACCCAAAAAGATAACCTTGTACGCAGCGCCGAGTCTGCCCGCAAGCGTGCTCAGCAAGATAAAGATGGTTTGTTAAGCGAGTACCAGCAGGCGTTATCACAAAGAAAGCAAAAAGCCCGTGGCAAACTTGATGCAAATACTCAGTCGCAGAAAAAAATCGTCGCGCAGTTTGAATCGGATAACGATGAGCTGAACGACCAGTTACGCGAAGCCCAGACAGAACATCGTTTCCACTGGCAGCAATTAATTGGCGATACCAAAGCACAAATTGCGCAGTGTGACGCTGATATTAAGAAAGCCAGAGAGCTGGCGGCCAGCGACCGCAAAGATATGGAAGCCTGGCTGGAAAGTGAGCTGAACAACCGCGGCGTGGATGTTGACGAAATTGGTCAGCTGAAAAAGCGTATCAAATCACTCAAAGACAGCATCACAAAAACCGAATCGCAGCGACATAAAGTGAGTGATTACGAGCGCTGGTATCAAACGGTGTTTACCGGTCACAAGGTTAAATGGCAAAGCGGCTTGAGCGAGGCGCGCAAAACCCTGTCCGATGCTGAGCGTAGCCTTGCGCAGGAGAACAGTACGTACCGCGAAACCCGGGAATCATTGCTTGAAGCACAGCAGAAGCTTGAGGTTACGCTAAAAACAGCTACAGAGCAGCTTGACCAGGTTACTTCACTGGGTAAGGCTTTGGCGCGCATATCACTGGCAAGCGGTGAACACCCCGATGAACAACGCTTTGATGATGTCAGCATAGGTCAGCGACTGTCGCAGGCCCAGGCGTTGTTACAGGAGCGCGAGGAGCTGCTGAGCGATGTTCGTAATTACGTCGAACGCTTTGATCAGCTTATCGCTGCGCAGGCTGGCACAGGTTTGTCCGATACCTGGGAGCGGGCTCGTCAGGAATGTGCAGTGATCAACGCACATGGTGTGAAGGGGATTGACCATCGCAGAATGGTGACGCATCTGTCACAGCTACTGAATGTGATTGTTCCGCAGAAACTGCAGGGGCTAAAAGAGCAGGGGCGGATATTCGGTGCCGACCTCACACAGTATTACTATGTTTTGGCAGACATTGATAAACGCATTGTCAGTCAGAGCCGCCGCATCACCAAAGAAGTCGACAGCGAACTGTTTTTAGATGGCGTGTCGGATTCTGCGGTAAAAATCCGCTCACGCATCAGTGAACTTGAATTCTGGCCGGAGCTGGAGCAGTTCAGAGGGCTTTATGATGAGTGGATGGCCTCTGGGGCTGCTGAATTACCCGACGAGGAGTACGGGCAAAGCATGCGCCGGGTGCTGGATATTTTGGGGCGCGCAGCCCTGACCGGCGGGATCAGCAAGCTACTGGATATTGAGCTGCATCTTCGCGAAGGCAACAGTGACCTGATTATTCGTACCGACCGTCAGCTAAACGAGTCATCCAGTCACGGCATGGCTTATCTGATTTTATGTAAATTCTTACTGGCATTTACCCGCCTGTTGCGCAGTGACGACAGCACGACAGTTCACTGGCCCATTGACGAACTGGGCACGCTGCATCAAAGCAATGTGAAAAAAATATTTGATGCCTGTCATAAAAACAATATCAGCGTTGTGGGTGCATTCCCCAACCCGGAGTCCGATGTACTCACCCTGTTTGAAAATCGCTATTTGATCGACAAGGTCAGTCGAAAACTGCAGGTGGTGCAACCTAAAGCCAGTGCCATAGCCGAGCGTATTCAGGCTCGCCGAACTCAGGAGGAAGCGTCAGCATGATGTCTGAAGCAGGTCGTATTCTCAGCCAGTTACTGGAAGGAAAATTCATTTGTCAGGTGACAGACGAAGAAGCATGGCGTTTTCTCAAGCGACGTGAGAACGCTGATACGCTTGAGCCTCACCTGAATATGCTCAACCGAACCCTGGCCAGTTCTGCAGAAGGTGAGGTGTTTTTTGCCGCCTACCTGACGCTGGGAGAAGCTGAACGTAAAACACTACTGAATCAGTTTCAGGAAACCACATCCTCACTAGTGCCACTGGTTGAATGGTTGATACTGGTGCAGCAAGCCGGCGAAGCAGATGTGCCGGTGACAATGGGCAGTGCTATCCGACTGAATGAACTGCAATCTGTGATTGAGGATACGCCGGCGTATGCAGAGCAACTTGAGAAGATATCCCGTTACCGGTTGTTCAATTCGACCAGCGTCAATCTGGATGGGCAGTTAAAGCAGGTATTTAAGCGTTTAACGGACCTGGGGTATTTGGTTAAGCCCAATACAGATAAACAGATCTATCTGGCTACAGGACGTATTGAGCATTTGTATGATGTCATTAAGTTTATTGATGAAACCGAATCGCTGTCGTTGTCTGAACAGGCCGAAGCTGCTATCAGCCAGGGCAGCCTGATATGAGTCAGGCGCTAATCCAGGCCGGCAGTAAGCTGCTCAACGCACTTGGCCGGCACAGCGATTTAATCATGCAGGCCTACGTGTCCGGCCATGTGAATGAGCAGGAGTACAGTAAAAAAGTACTCGAGCAGTTGGTTCAGCTTCAGGTGTTGTGGCGGCCCGAGCCGCAAAGCCCCTTGCGATTGAAAGCGGCGGTGCGAACCCTGTTGGAAGGTAGCCTTCAGGATGAAAGAAACCGCACCATCAATGCCAATATCGGCGCCTCGCTGGCCAGCCTGAAAACGTTGACCGAACACTATAAAGAAGCGCTGCACTACAACCGCTTCAATGAAGCGCATGCGCATATGTCGGATCTGACCGAGCATGTTTATCAGTTAACTGAATCTCTGGCCAACAGTGTCAGAGTCATGTTCAGCCGCATTAACAATGAGTTTGGCTATGTTTCGTCGGTAGAGGCCAAAATTCGCGAAAACGAACTTGCACAGAGTCAGGTGTCAGAACTGCTCACACAGCTTGAGTGTTTTCGTTTTGATGAGCTCAGTGAACTGGCAGGCAGTAATCGCGAACTGCGTCAGCTGTTGGTGGTCGCCCTGCAACAAAACTTTTCCAAAGCGGCGCAGGAGCTATCGGTGGCACAGGCCCGGCTGCTGGAGCTATTGGGACGGTTCAGGGAGTTTCAGGGGCGCACACGCCTGTTGAAAGGGTTTTTGTTGCATATGGAGCAGCAGCCTGACTTTACGCCGGGCAACTATGCCAATCTGAGCGATGTGCCTGTTCTGTTTAATCAGGCTGGCGGGATGCTGAATGAGGCGAGTGCCGATGTTAATAACGTCGAACACGAGCAGGACTTGCAGCAACTGGTCGGCGCGCTTACTGATATACATCGCCGTCAGCCGGATGCTGAAAAACACCAGCCGGCAAGTGAGATTGATGTTAGCGAACAGGATACGATCTCGCTGGAAAAGGCACCGGTTCAGCTTGCTGTAGAAGCGTATTTCTGTCAGGTGATTGATTCCGGTCAGCCGTGCTCAGCACTGACGTACTACGAGGCACAGCAACTGGATTTTGACCCAGAGGTTTGGCTATATCAGGTTATCGGCGGCTATCAGGCCCTTAACGACCAGGACAAGCAGTACTTTGCGCTGGATCCCACCGGAGAAGCACACGCGATATTCAACGGAAACTTCTACATTAATGATATAACACTCGGGCTGCGTTAAGGCAGCGTTACAGGCCGACCTTGTCTGAGGTCGGCCCTTAGTTTGGCTTTCCGCAATTCTCTTCTATACTGTTAGCAACTGCATCGAGGCAGCACTTAGCCGGATTTCGGCCGATAGTCGCTCAGGTTCTGAACACTTACACAGACTTCATTTAACGGGCTGAACTATCTTCAGAAAATACGCGTAATGCGTGTGTCACTTTATTCCGGGCAGCCGGAACACGGTGGAAATGTACCCTAATTAATCACAATAAAGTGGAAGCAGGACGCTTCGATAATTATTCACAGGAAAATCTGTGAAGGAGTTTGTATGCAGTTATCCAGTCAGCAATCTTTTAACCAGGCCCTTGTTCGTCTCGCCGTTCTACTCTATCAGATTGATAATAAAGTTACGCTTACAGAGCAGGATTACCTTGAACAGTTAGTTAATTCGCTTGAGTGGGAAAGCCCGATTTGCCCCGAGGCGTTCTTAAACGATGTTATCTATCAAACTCGCAAGGCTCTGGATACCGGTGCCGCGATGGACTACTTACGCGACTTTAAAGATGACTTGTCCTTTGATGCGCACAGAGCGATGGAAGTGGCGATGACGATCACCGGGGTAGACGGCAATCGCAGTGAAGAAGAAACCGAAATCCTGTCGCTGCTTACGCACAAAATGCTGGCCAAAGCGTTGGTGAACGGTTCCCGGACAGATCAGCAGCCCGCCGCTATGCCCTGAACGATCCGCATATGGGTAAAAAAAAGCCGCAATTTTCATTGCGGCTTTTTTGTTCGTAGTCCAGCATATTTACTTTACAGTGACTGCTGGCTGGCGTGATCCAGCTCATTTTCCAGTCGCTGACTTTCATCTGCCCGCGGCTTGGTAAATCTGGCAAGGCCGAGGTAAAGCACCGGTGTCAGATAAAGCGTGAAAACCACCGCGATACCTAATCCGCCAAAGACTACCCAGCCAATCGCGTTTCTTGCCTCAGCCCCTGCGCCGGTCGACAAGATAAGCGGCAAGCCACCCAGTATGGTTGATACGAGCGTCATCATGATGGGACGAAGTCGCACCTTACCAGCTTCAACAATGGCATCATAAATGTCGTAGCCCCGATCACGAAGCTGATCAGCAAACTCGATAAGCAGAATAGCGTTTTTCGCCAACAGACCAATCAGCATGACAAGACCAATTTGTGAGTATACGTTGATGGTCGTGTTAGTCAGGAACAACGCATAAATGGCTGCCGCTATCCCAAAGGGAACCGTCAGCATTACGACAACGGCGCTGTTTACACTTTCAAATTGTGCAGCCAATACCAGCAGGACAATGATGAACGCCAACACGTAGGTGATGGCCACCTGTTGTGATGTTTCCTCGTAGGTCTGCGCTTCACCTAAAAAGATAAGACCAATGCCATCAGGCAGGGTATTTTGTAATCCTCTGAGTTTCTCGACCGCTTCGTTTATCGCGACTTCTTCAGGTAAATCCATTTCAATCTGAATTGCACGACGCTGTGCCTGGCGCTCAAGTTCAGCGGCAACACCTTCTTCACTGATATAAGCGAGACTTGAAAGTGGTATCAGATTTCCAGACTCGGATTTAACGTAAAGGTTGGTTAGATCAGCCGGATCACTGGTGTTCCGGTTTCTGGATTGCAGCATGATAGGAATGGCCTGGTCGCCGACATTAAGATCAGCAATGTCATCACCGTTTACCGCAGCACGCAGTGTTGTGGCAATATCGTTTAACGGTACACCAAGTTCATCTGCACGGCGACGGTCAATATTGATGCGCATCTGGGGCTGCGTAGGTTCATAACTGATGCGGGGCGTGCCCAGCTCAGGAACGTTCTGCTCAATCTTAGCTGCATAATCCTGCGCAGCCTGGAAGATCCGCTCATAACTATCGCCCGTCAAAGCAATCTCAAGACCACCGCCCTGACCACGTAAGTTCAGACTGTTGCCACCAAATGCGTTGCCTGGAGCGCCAGGAATTGACTGAAGTGAAGGACGGATTTCCTCTATTACATCCTGTAACGACTCGTCTCTGTCTTCCCAATGCTTAAGAGGGGCGGTGATAAATACAATGTTGGGATCCCATGAGCCAACCACTGTATAAATGGAATCTACTGTCCCTTTTTCTACATACGGTAACAGCACTTCTTCCATGCGCTCCGCCTGGCGGTCCATGAAGTTAATGCCGGCGCCGTCCGGGCCGCGGGCAAAGATACGAATGGTGCCACGGTCTTCACTGGGCAGTAACTCGCTTTTGATATTTTGTGACAGGAACCAGGCACCGGTTGCCGCCACCAGACTTAACAGAACAATAACCCATCCATATCGGAGCGACCAGGTCAACGAGCGCTGATAGCCCGATAAACACCAGTAGCCGAACCGGCCGAAGGTTTTATCAAAGAATCCGCCTTTTTTATGATTTTTTAATGGTAGCCGCGCTGTCAGGGCAGGGACCAGCGACAAGGCGACAAATGAAGATATAATGACCGCGCCTGCTAACACCCCGCCGAATTCACGAAAAAGTCTGCCCGCGGTAGAGGGCAGAAATGCGATAGGAATGAACACCGATGCCAGTACAGCTGTGGTGGCGACAACGGCAAAAAAGACTTCCCGGGAGCCAACGACCGCAGCAGCACGCGCGCCCAGTCCCAGGCCGCGACGACGCTGGATATTCTCTGATACCACAATAGCGTCATCAACAATCATCCCGGTGGCTAAAACCAGTGCCAGCAAGGTCAGAATATTAACGGAAAAGCCCAGCACCCAGATAATGCCCAGCGCCCCGGCCAGTGATACAGGAATAGACAACGCAGGCACAATCGTCGCGCGCCATGAGCCAATGAAGACTAACAGCGTAAAGACAACCAGCAAAACTGTCAGGCTTAATGACTGAACCACTTCACTGACTGAGTCCCGGATGAATTCGGCATCGTCAGAGGTGACAACAATTTCCATGTCAGTAAAACGCTCATTAAGCTGACTGACCATGGCACGGACTTCATCGGATATTTCAATAGTGTTGGAACTTGCCTGGCGCACCACACCCAGTCCAATAACTGGCTTGCCATCCAGTCTTACCATGCTGGTGGTATCGGCAGGGCCAAAATAGACACTGGCAACATCACCAATACGCACATCGTTATTTAACACGATAGATGAAACATCTTCGGCGGTGACTGAGGTGGCATCAGCGCGCACAATCAGTGACTGGTCCTCGGACTGGATACTGCCGGCAGGCACATCAAAAGGGGCCAGACGCAGCGCATCCGCCACATCGGTCATCGACAACCCGTAACTGGTTAAACGTAACGGATCGACAGAAACGCGAAGTACCCGCTCACGATTTCCGCTTAGCTGAACATCAGCCACGCCGGGGATACTTAAAAACAGAGGCGCCAGGTCGGTGTCTACCCGCTCAGTGAGGGTCTCCATATCCAGTGTGCGTGAAGACACAGCAATACTGACTACAGCTTCAGCGTCACTGTCAGCTCGGATAATCGCCACCTGTTCAACATCTTCAGGGAGTTGACGCTGAACTCTGCTAACAGACTCGCGAGTCTCATTGGCCGCATCTTCCAAATCAATACCGGGGCGGAATTCTACCCGTATCCGGGCGCTGTTTTCTTCGCTTTGTGCGTAAATATTTTGTACGCCACTTACCCGTGCTACTGCACCCTCAAGGCGACTGGTTACTTCTGCATCGACTGTTTCCGGCGATCCACCGGGCAGCTGCGCGGTGACAGTAATGGTCGGTGTATCCACATCAGGCAGTTCACGAACCTCAAGGCCATTGAGTGCCGCAAAACCTGCAATAGCAACCAGCAGATTCAGGACAACGATTAAGACAGGGCGGCGGATGGCCGTGGAGGGAAGATCATTATTCTGGGAGGTCAGGTGACTCATTACTCTGCGCTCCGCGCCAGTTCTGTCGTCACATCCTGTCCGTTCCGCAAGCGTTGAACGCCCTCTGAAATGAGTAAATCGCCTTCTTCAAGGTTGCCGGAGACCAGAATTGTTCCGCGCAATCGCTGATGCACCTCCACATCCACACGTTTGGCTTTACCATTTTCCGAGATCCAGACATACGCACCGTTAGCCCCCCATAAAAGTGCTGCTTCGGGAATGGCGGCGAACCGGTTACCATCAACTGACAGGTTCACCCGAAAACTCATGCCGGGACGAAATCTGTCATTGCTGTTATCCAGCAATGCACGGGCGCGCATAGTACGGTCGTCTTCACTGATGCGCGAATCCACTTCCGCAATCTCTGCACTGATGTCTTTATTACGATTTGTCCATGGCTCAAGTGTGACTTTGGGATTGCTCATCAATACTGACAGGGCTGCTTCCGGCGCTCTGAAGTTTACGTACAGTTTGCTTCTGTCATCAATGGTCGTAATGGCTGTCTGTTCATTGATACGATCACCCACCTCAACATCGGTCAGGCCTACCACACCGCTAAACGGCGCCTCAATAATGCGGTCATCCAAATCTGCCTGCGCTTCTGCTAAGGCAACCTCTGCCAAATCACGGTCGGTTTGTGCAATATCTAACTCGCTTTGCGATATAGCACCGCGCTCGTGGCTTTCCTGCAGACGTTTAAACGTGCGCAAAGCGTCTTCCAGTTGTAAACGAGCGCGACGTACAGCAACCTGTTGGCGGCGGTCGTCCAGTTTGACCAGTACCTTGCCCTTTTCAACATACTGACCGGGCACAAAATTCACTTCGGTAACTTCATCAGAAACAGCTGCGTACAACGTAACGGAACGAATTGCCTCGGCAGTACCCACAGCCTCCACATTTTTGGTTTCGTTTTTAAATGCCACCTCTTCAAGCACAACCAGTTTGGCCTGATTGTCGCCGAAGTACTGGCTGTATGCTGGCAGACTTAATGCGCACAATGACATGCACAGGCCTGCTAACAAACCGTTATTTATCACAATTCTAAACATTATATTTCCATCGGCATGTTGATTTCGAACTCACTGGCTGTTGACTGTGTTATCAACGTTGAGTGGTTAAAAATAGTTCGAATGTTGCTTATCATTAACGTTTGTGCAACTCACTAGCTATAGCACCATAAGCCAACTAGCTTAGCAATTGCAGTTCAGCGTATTGTCGGTACAAAGTGTCGCTTTTCATCAACATCTCGTGAGTTCCCTGCGCCACGATACGGCCTTTATCCATCACAACAATGCGATCGGCGTGTTGAACGGTAGCCAGGCGGTGGGCGATAACAATTGTGGTTCTGCCCTGCATAAGCTGGTTTAAGGCATGCTGGACCATTTTCTCACTTTGCGCATCCAGCGCACTGGTGGCTTCATCCAGCAACAGTACCGGCCGGTCTGCCAGTATCGCCCTGGCGATGGCAACGCGCTGACGCTGACCACCGGAGAGTCTGACACCGCGCTCGCCCAGTTCCGTTGCATAACCATGCTCAAGTGCTTCGATAAACTCGTGAGCAAAAGCCGCCTTGGCTGCGCTGACTACCTCATCATCTGATGCATCCGGCCGACCGTACCGGATATTCTCCAGCACGGTTGTGGCAAAGATCACGGATTCCTGTGTAACAATCGCAATGTGCTCACGTAAAGACGTCAGCGTCAGTGTATTGATGGGGGCGTCGTCCAGCAGGATTTGTCCTTCCTGCACATCATAAAAACGCAGCAACAACTGAAACAGTGTACTTTTGCCTGCACCGCTTGCGCCCACCAGCGCCACTTTTTCGGCAGAAGCGATGGTCAGCGAGAACTGGTTAAATAAATTCGGCGAGTCGGGGTAGGCAAACCGTATAGCGTTAATCGCAATGGTGGGAGCGTGCTGGCAGGTATGAAGCGTAATATCGCCAGACCGAATATCATTTGGCGTGGCGAGTAATTCAAGTAAGCGCTCGCTTGCACCTACACCGCGTTGCACTTCGCCGATAACCTCACTGATCGTTGCAACACTGCCACCTGCCATCACGGCGTAAAACAGAAAGGCGGATAATTCGCCGGCAGAAATGTCCCCGCTGAAAACCTGGCGGGCACCCACCCATGCAATCAGCAATATAGCACTCAGACTCAGCACCATAATCAGGCCGATGAGCAGGGACCGATAATGAATTCGCTTTCTGGCGGTATTAAAGGAAGCCATAACTCGGTCGGAGAATTGTCGGCTTTCCATGGATTGGGCATTGAATGCCTGCACCGTGGTAATTTCATGCAGGCTCTGATCAATATGCGCCCCCAAGTCTGCGATTTTATCCTGACTGGCTCTGGCATAGCGGCGCACCTGAGGAGCCAGCACTCGGATAGGAATGAGTACAGCGGGTACAGCCAGTAACACGCACAACGTTAATAGCGGGCTGGTCATGGCCATCAGAATAAGCGCGCCGATAAAAGTAACGGCCGAACGCAGCGCCATCGAGAGGCTCATTCCAATAACTGTCTGCAACAACGTGGTATCGCTGGTAAAGCGTGAAATGACCTCACCGGTTCGAATTTTTGAAAAAAAGGCCGGGGGCAGGGTCATCAGATGATTGAATATTCGAATGCGGATATCCGCGCTAACCCGCTCGCCCAGCCAGGTCATAAGATAAAAGCGACAATAGGTAGCAGCGCTGGCGACAATACAGATACCTAATACGATAACCGCGGCAGTATTTAGTATGCCGGGGTGGTCGCTGACAAACCCCTCATCTATGGCAAATTTTACGCCCTGACCCAGCGCCAGCCAGGCACCGGAGGCCAGAAACAACGAAATAACCGCGCCGGTGACGTACCACCGATAAGGTGATAAATGGGATAACAGCCAGCGAAGTACCTGACCGGTAGTGACAGAATGCAGTGCTGAAGACACAAAATCTACTTTTTCACAGGGATCTTGTGAGCCAGATTATCCTATTCATGACAAAGCCAACAGCGGCGCAAGGTAAAAGGACGGGGAAATCAGCTAAATCTGCGCACCGACGAGAAGAGGCGAGCGGTAATTAGGCTTGCATTTTGACCTGATATACGTATAATTCCGCGGCCTTCCAAACCTGCATGCATGATTGCGGTAGGTGGGGAGGTAAAGTTGACAGTAACGCTACAACGAGTTTGAGGCACTTATGGTTACTATTCGTTTACAGCGTGGCGGCGCAAAAAAGCGTCCATTTTATCAAGTTGTCGTGGCTGAAAGCAGCCGCGCAAGAGACGGTCGTTTCATCGAAAACGTCGGTTTCTTCAACCCAACTGCACAGGGTCAGTCAGAGCGTCTTCGCCTTGATCTGGACCGTGTAGAATACTGGGTTGGTGTTGGCGCAAGCTTATCTGAGCGCGTTAACAGCCTGGTAAAAGAAGCAAAAAAATCTGCAGCGTAAGCTGCTTAACTGGTGGGTATAAATGAGTCAAGCGTCTGACAAAGTGGTTATTGGCAAAATCGGCGCGCCTCACGGCGTAAAAGGTTGGGTCAAAATCAACACTTATACTGATACACCAGAAGGTATTTTCGACTATCAACCCTGGTTATTGGGTGATGGTAAAGAATATCAAATAGATCAGTGGCGCCCCCATGGCAAAGTACTGGTCGCTAAAGTTGTAGGTATTGAGACACGTGATGACGCTGAGCGCATCAAAAATCTTGATATTTCGATTTCAGCTGATCAGTTGCCGGAACTCGATGACAATGAGTTTTACTGGCGGGAGCTAACCGGCATGCAGGTGGTAACTACGCAAGGTTACGATCTGGGTGTGGTTAAAGATGTATTTAATACCGGAGCGAATGACATTATTCAGGTCAGAGCTAACGCGAAAGATGCATTTGGTCTGAAAGAAAGATTATTGCCGTTTGTAATGGATGAAGTCATACAATCGGTGGATAAAGAAGGCAAAGTAATTACGGTCGACTGGGACCCGGGGTTTTAAGTGACCGCGGAAAAGTGGTTCGGCATTGTCAGTATTTTTCCTGAAATGTTTGGCCCGTTCACCCAACAGGGTGTGATAGGCAGAGCAGTTAAATCAGGGGTATTGTCAGTCGATACATTTAATCCCAGAGACTTTACGCACGATCGTCACCGCACAGTGGATGATCGCCCTTACGGCGGTGGTCCGGGTATGTTGATGATGGTTAAGCCTTTAACTGACGCAATATCGGCTGCCAAAGCGGCAGGCGGAGAAAATAGCAAGGTCATTTACTTATCCCCACAGGGTAAGAAACTGGATCAGGCTGGCGTGAAGCGCCTGGCTGAATCCGACCGTACAATTTTGTTGTGCGGGCGCTATGAAGGTATCGATGAGCGCGTTATTGAAGATCAGGTAGACGAAGAAGTCTCGATTGGCGATTACGTGCTAAGTGGTGGAGAGCTACCGGCAATGGTCCTGATGGACGCGGTAGCAAGGCTGGTTCCCGGTGTACTGGGACATCATGCTTCTGCCATTGAAGATTCCTTCACTGACGGGTTACTGGATTGTCCGCATTATACGCGGCCCGAAGTACTCGATGGTAAAGCGGTTCCTTCTGTGTTGTTAAGTGGTGATCATGAAAAAATCAGGCAGTGGCGACTTATGCAATCGCTGGGAAGAACCTGGCAGCGTCGCCCTGAATTGTTAAATCACCTAGCTCTGACTGAGGAGCAGCAGCAACTGCTTGAAGTTTTCAAGTTGCAGCTGCAGCAAGATGACAGTTAACTAGGACGAGAGGATATGATGAGCAAAGTCAGTCAAGATATCATCAAAAATATTGAACAAGCACAGATGAAAACTGATGTTCCTGCGTTCGGCCCAGGCGACACAGTCAGTGTAAAAGTTCGTGTTACCGAAGGTGACAAAGAGCGTCTTCAGGCTTACGAAGGCGTTGTTATCGCTAAACGTAACCGTGGTCTTCACTCGTCTTTTACCGTTCGTAAAGTTTCAAGCGGCGAAGGCGTTGAGCGTGTTTTCCAAACACACAGCCCCGCAGTTTCTTCTATTGAAGTGAAACGTCGCGGTGCGGTTCGTCGTGCTAAGCTTTACTATCTTCGTGAGCGTTCAGGTAAATCTGCACGTATCAAAGAGAAGCTTAACTAAGATTACTAATCCTTGCGTTATTGTTAACTTTTCAAAAGCCCGCAGATTGCGGGCTTTTTTCGTTTCAGGGGAATGAAAATGCACAACAGCATCACCACCACACCGTTATGGCAGGATATGGTCAAAGGTCGCTGGTATCAGACTAATGCCAAGCCTTTGCGCCGTGCCAGACAGTCAGCAAAAGCGATGTGTGTTGCATTTAATTCCTGTCCGGATAGCCAACAGCGCGCGGCGCTGTTACGCACCTTGTTGCCGAATGCTGACGCTATTATATCGCCATCATTTTTTTGCGACTACGGCATGAATATCTTTGCCGACGATACGGTCAGAATAGATAAAAACGTGGTCATACTGGATGCCGCACCGGTGACCATCGGCACGTCGGTTGTGATAGGGCAGGGTTGTGTCATAGCAACTCTGCAACATCACAATGACCCGACTCAACGTCTGCGCGGCATGCAGCAGGCATTTCCCATATGTATCGGAAATAATGCCAGGCTGGGACAAAACGTTACGCTATTGCCCGGAGCGATAGTGCCAGATAATGCCGTCGTGCCTGATTATCATGTGGTTTCATCAGCGCAATAACCGGCTACAGGACGTTTGAATTCGGCGTTTGTCGCATTACATGAAATCAACGCCAATGAATGGTTGCGCCTTTATTAATTAATTGATAAAAAGTCAACACGCAGAGCGCCAGCTTCTTTTTTGATTTGTAATTAAAAGTTTACAGCTGGCATGCTTCACCTGATTTTTGTATGAGTAATAATATGATTCAAGATACCGTTAATAACGTGCACATCAGCACTGAAGATGTGTTGGTCACGCCGGATGATTTAAGTCAGGCGCTGCCCGTTTCTGATAAAGCTTTAGGTGCCATATCTGATGCCCGCAATACCATTTCAGATATTATTCATGGTCGTGATCACCGCATGCTGGTCATTTGCGGTCCCTGTTCTATTCATGACATCGACGCTGCAAAAGATTACGCGCTGCGTCTAAAAGAGATGCATGAGTCCTGTAAGGACACGCTGTTTATTGTGATGCGCGTGTACTTTGAAAAGCCGCGCACCACAACTGGCTGGAAAGGACTTATCAATGACCCGCATATTGATGGTACATTTGATATTGAAACCGGCCTGCGCAAAGCTCGCGAACTGCTGATCTGGCTTGCTGAACTGGAGTTGCCAGTGGCAACAGAAGCGCTTGATCCTATCAGCCCGCAGTATCTGGCCGAACTTTTCAGCTGGAGCGCAATTGGTGCCCGTACTTCCGAATCGCAAACCCACCGTGAAATGGCCAGCGGTCTGTCGATGCCGGTAGGTTTCAAAAATGGTACCGATGGCAGTCTGGACATTGCTATCAATGCACTTAAATCGGCGGCATCACCGCACCGTTTTATGGGTATCAATAAGGAAGGTCAGGTCAGCATCATCGGGACCAAGGGCAATCCCGACGGCCATATAATTTTACGCGGCGGTAAGCAACCCAACTATGATTCGGTTTGCGTAACGGATTGCGAGGAAGAGTTATCGCAGGCCGGATTAACCGCCGGGTTAGTGGTAGACTGTAGTCATGCTAACTCAAGTAAAGATTATCGCCGTCAACCGGCAGTGGCAAAAAACGTGGTTAACCAGATTCTTGAAGGGAATCAGTCTATCATCGGCATTATGCTGGAAAGCCATATTTTTGCAGGTAATCAAAAAGCTGACGGCAAAAAGCCTGATGAGCTGGATTATGGTGTATCCATTACAGATGGCTGCATTGACTGGGCCACAACAGAGCAATTGTTAACGCAAATGCGTGACAGGCTCATTACTGTGCTCCCGATGCGTCAGGATAAACGTATTCAGGTGGCCTGAAACCCCAACCACGGACTTATATGACTGATACATCACAACGCCTTGATAAATTACGTCAGGGCATTGATGCGCTAGACTCGCAACTTGTAGACCTATTAGCCCAAAGGGCGGCGTTAACCACAGAAGTAGGCAAAATTAAAGCTGAATCGGGCGTGCCGGTTTATGTGCCTGAGCGGGAAAAAAGCCTGATTGCTTCACGCCGTGAGCAGGCTGAGCACGCCGGCGTTTCCCCTGATTTGATTGAGGATTTGTTGCGCCGGATTATGCGTGAATCCTATCACACGCAAAACAACCGCTATCGTTGCGTGAATCCCGATGTTGGCAATATTGTCGTTATCGGCGGCGGTGGCGCATTGGGCAGTGTGTTTGTTTCGCTGTTTTCTAAAAGCGGATACTCGGTTGCCTCGGTAGAAAAGACTGACTGGGATAATGGTCTGGCTCAAAAAAGGCTGTCTCAGGCTGATGTGGTCGTTGTGGCAGTACCGATTAATGTGACTGAGCAGGTGATCGCGACGCTGACCATGCTAAAGCCTGACTGTATCCTTGCTGATGTCACCAGTATTAAAAAGCGTCCTTTAGAGGCCATGCTGGCGACGCATGCCGGACCAGTTATCGGGTTGCATCCTATGTTCGGGCCTGATGCGCCGGGTATGATTAAACAGGTTGTTGTGGTTACTGAAGGTCGCGACACTGAAAAATGTCAGTGGCTGATGGATCAGATGACAACGTGGGGCGCGACATTACATAAAAGTGGTGCCACAGAGCATGATGAGGCAATGGCGTATATTCAGGTTATGCGCCATTTCAACACATTTGTTTATGGTGCTCATTTAAGCCGCGAAAACCCTGATTTGTCTGTGCTTAAAACCTTCAGTTCGCCCATATACCGGCTGGAACTGGCGATGGTAGGCCGCTTATTCGCTCAACCGCCTGAGCTCTACGGGGATATCATTTTCAATAATCCAGAAAATTTTGAATTGCTGGCGCGTTTTCATGAACGCTTTGGTGAAGCGCTGTCGCTTCTCAGAAAAAATGATAAGTCAGCGTTTATTAAGCAGTTTAATAGCATTGCACAGTGGTTTGGCCCCTATGCGCGCAAGTCCTTGAAGGACAGTAAAAAGCTTTTACTGAAAGCCGATGATGACAAAATGTGAGCTGGCATGGGCAAAGACCTAAAGAAACCAGGGTTGCTGCCGATAACGCATTAATAACGTAAGCGTATCTACAAAGCTCAAACCTATATGGCACTGTTTAATGCTGTGACCTCTCAATGCAGACGATTCGATAAGCGTCTGCATTTTTGCATCTGGCCTGATCAGACTGGGTGGCTGATGTGACATCCATCAGAGTACCGTTAACCAACGTGTACGCTAAAGGGGGGTACACTGCGCGCTTTTATGTTGGCGCCCAACATCACCCGGTAAACCTCATTTTAGATACTGGCAGTAGTGCGCTTGTCGTCCATGATGACAGTTATCAGCCTGGCCGGGACAGTCATTTAACGGGCACCACACTGGTCCAGGACGTGCAATATGGTAAAGGTGGCTGGTACGGGCCTGTAGTGCAGACCAGTATCCGTGCAGGTTTGCCTTACCATCACGTGGCGCTGGATGACGTATCCATCGCGCTGACATCGCAAACGCAGGTGGCCAGCTTTCTAGATGCTGATGGGATCCTCGGGCTGGCCTATACGTCGCTGGATAACGCCTACGACCTTACCGAATTTCTCACGACCGAAAACGTCAATCCGCGCGAAACCTATCCTTATGTAATGCAGCATACTGCACAGGATGTTTCGCACTATTCGCAGTTTTTGCATCGCTACCCGAAAACCCATGTTTCACCGTACTTTACCCGTCTTGAAGAAAGCGGGGCGATAGCCAATCAGTTCGCCCTACTGACCCATCGATCCAGTATTTATCATACGCAAACGCATCAGCCTGTTGAAAAGTTGCTGGCGCACCACCTGAATCATGGCCTGTTTGTACTGGGTGACCCGCTACTTCACCGTGATCTGTATACGCAGCCAGTTAAAACCCTGGCTGTGCTACACGATAAATACTACAACGTACATGTGCAGAGCATTCAAGTTGGTAACGGCGAGCTGATTCCCGGCCCGGTGCTTGATGATAAGCATGTCGAAAGCTACTGCACCAATGGCATTGTCGATAGCGGCGCATCGGCCATAGTACTGCCTCAGGCAATTTTCGAAGAAATGAAGAGGCAACTGATCGCCTGCAACGCGAACTTCGCACCGCTGTTAGCGCACTACGAAGCTTTCACTGGCGAGGAAGTCGGCATTGATGCCGCGTCACTTGATTTGAGCCAGTGGCCAGCTATTCATATCACCTGTCTGGGGAGTAACGACGAAGCGATCACGCTGACGCTAACGCCGGACACTTACTGGCAGGTACACGCACCTGCACCCGGCGAAGCAACCTTTAAGTTCTGCTATCTGCCAGGCTGGCCAAACCAAATCATTCTGGGATTACCCCTGTTAAATAACTACTACACCATTTTTGATCGCAGCGCAGGTGACACCGGTGAGATACACTTTGCCACCAAAGTTGATATTCCGGGTCATATGATTCAGGCCATTCATCACGCGTTGCAACCTGCCAGCAAAGGTAAAACAAATACATGACAACACAACAAGGCAGCATAGTCTGTGTCGGCGTAGGAATGACACTTGGCTCACACATTACGCCACTTTCCAGAAGTCACATTGAACAGGCAGATGTTGTTTTTTCCAGCGCTTCTGACAGTTATGTTGAGCTTTGGATAAAAGAAATGAACCAGGATGTGAGAAGCCTGCAACCGTTTTACGCTGAGGGCAAAGATCGTCGACAAACATATCGCGAGATGGTCGATGCAATGATGACCGAAGTGCGGGCCGGTAAAAAAGTGGTGGGCGCATTTTATGGCCATCCCGGTGTGTTTGCCCTCGCGCCGCATAAGGTTATTCAACAAGCCAGACAGGAAGGGTACCACGCGCACATGGAGCCGGGTGTTTCCGCCGAAGATTGCCTGTACGCGGATATGGGGTTGGATCCGGGTACGTCCGGCTGTATTCACTACGAAGCCACACAATTTATGGTAAATCGTAAGGTAGTGGATACCTCTGCGTTATTAATTTTATGGCAGGTGGGGATGGCCGGGGACCGCTCCCATAAAGCATTCACATCTGACAATCGCTACCGAGCCTTACTTCAGGAATGTTTGCAGACTTTCTATCCTGACTCACACCAGGTGGCGCTGTATGAAGCTGCCGTCTTGCCGATTGAAGATGTGCGTATCGAGTGGCTGGCGCTAAATGAATTGAGTAGTGCAAAAGTACATCAGCATACAACGTTGGTTATCCCGCCATCACAAACTAAAACAGAAGATGCTGAGATGGTCGCCCGACTGAATAAGCTGTCAGAGAATATGTGATGGAATTTAGTTCACGCAGGCTGGATTTTCGTTTATTGAATGAATCTGATCGCGCAATGTTTATCGCACTATATCAGGACCCCAAAGTAATGCGCAAAATTGGCCCTGCATTAAGTGCTGAAAAAGCCGAGGTATTATTTGAGTCAGCGATTCGAAATAATCAGAAAGCTTATTTTAAACAATACATATGGAGGGTTACTAACAAGCACTCAAAATCAGATTGCGGATTGATAATGCTTAAATTCTTGAATCACGATGAGTGTGAGATAGGGATTATGCTTATTCAAAGTCAAAATGGAAAAGGTTACTCGTCAGAGGCCCTGAGCAGAGTGTGTCAATTTGCATTTAAAGATTTGAATCAGACAGAGGTAATTGCAAGGTTCGCAAAGAGTCACCTCGTCATTAAAAAATTACTGACTAGTTTAGGCTTCAGGTTCGAAGAAGTAGTCCAAAACTCATATTATGATGTAATTGTGGCGCGCGTTGACGAACTCAAACTGGAAGTGATTTGACAAAAAATTAACAGTGTTGCGTTTATAGTGAT
The DNA here is from genome assembly GCF_014750655.1 of Salinimonas profundi. Taxonomy (GTDB): domain Bacteria; phylum Pseudomonadota; class Gammaproteobacteria; order Enterobacterales; family Alteromonadaceae; genus Alteromonas; species Alteromonas profundi_A. The sequence goes on along the minus strand of NZ_JABBXD010000002.1, from coordinate 182,278 downwards.
AACCTAAATAACGCAGTATATTGATAAAAATTTATAATAAGTGAGAGAAGTTATGTCTGCAATTCAGTTGTTAGCGCAGTTAGGCGCAGATGCACAAAAACGCAGTGAAGCGAAAACGATTTTTTCTGAAAAAATTGATAATGAACTCCCTGAAAACAGGAAACAGTGGTGTTTGATGGTTCCTGAAAAAGATGATGAGGAAGAAACCGATACACCAGCACCTTCTGATTCAGATAAGGTAATAATGCACTAATCATGAAAAGCGCTTTACTTTTCTTCTTACTAAGTCTCTGGGCGTTCTGTGCGTTCGCATCTGAAAAAGATGTCGAGGGCATGTTTGCTCAAGCCTGGAAGTTGAAAAGTAAAGCACCTGTGGAATTTGCTGCTCTGTTAGATAACTTAGCGACACACAACCATTCTTTCAGTATCGAGCAAAAACTGGAATTTGAGTATTTGGATGGGTACCGGGAAGCTTTTTCAGGCCAGCCGCTGGCGGCGATTGAAAAATATGAGCGTGTAATCGCAAATACGGCTGATTCTGAGCTTCGGCTGCATGCTTCCACCGCACTTCTGAATATCTTCGCAATTACACGTAATTATAGCGAAGGTTTTGAAGCGGTCACGCAATTACTATCTCAGCTTGTGGCGCCTGGCTCTGAAGCTGCTGCACAAGCATACCTGGGACTGGCAATATTTTATAACCAGGTGGACGAGTATGACAATGCATATAGTAGCGCATCTAAAGCGCTTTCGCTGACTTCAGATCTGCGCTCTGTCTGTTTCGGTAAAAATTTAATTTTTGAGTCTCAGATAAATCGGCAACATATTGTTTCCAAAGATAACTTCAAAGAAGGTCTTGAAGCATGCAAACTCGCAGAAGAGGACGTAGTGATAGCCTCTACTATTATTCTTGAGGCAAAAAACTATCTCAATAATGCGGATCACGGAGCAGCGCAGGAGCTGCTGATAGAAAACAGGGCAATATTTGATTCTATCAGCTACCCCCGAATCAAAGCCGAATATCACTCTTTGATGTCAACGCTACTTTTTGAATCGAATAGTATCAGTGAGGCCGAAGTACAGGCTTTAACTGCTTTGAATATAGCGTCTGAAATGGGGGCAACAAAACCCAACGTCGATGCATTATATGTGCTGTATCTAATCGAAGAGTACAGAAACAACAGTAGCAAGGCCTTAACATTTTACAAACAATACGCTGAGCTTCAAAAAGCGTTCGTGGACGAAGTTTCTGCAAAGCAGATAGCAATAGCCAAAGCCAAAAACGAAGCAATTGAAAAAGCCAACCAGATTAAATTGCTGGATAAAGAAAATGCGCTATTAAAAACCGAAGCCAGGCTTCATAAAAAAGAGTTGCAGAATAGCTACCTTGTTATTCTTTCTCTTCTGTTACTGGCTGCAGTGATTATCACCTGGTTGATTGTCACACGCCGTATTCATCGCAAATTTAAGCTTCAGGCCCGAACCGATAAGCTTACCGGGGTGGCAAACCGGCACTATTTTACGGAGTTGGCGCAGTCTAATTTGCGTTATCACACGCGCACGGAGCAAGACCTCGCGTTTGTTATCTTTGACCTGGACTTGTTCAAACGCATTAATGACTCTTACGGACATGTGGTTGGTGACTGGGTATTACGTGAGGTGGTAAAAACCATTCAGCGTGTATGCCGGGGGCAGGATATTCTTGGGCGAATGGGCGGCGAGGAGTTTGCGTTACTGTTACCCGGCTGCACCGTTCAAAAAGCCATGGTGATTACAGAGAATTACCGCAGTGCAATTGCTGCAATAGATACTACACCTACCGGACATGACTTTTCAGTTACCGCCAGCTTCGGCGTGGCAGACTCTGCCCAGTGCGGCTATGACTTTAATAGTCTGTATGCCAGCGCTGATGAAGCACTTTACCGAAGCAAAGAAACCGGACGCAATAAGATTTGCGGGTTTGAGCCTGAAATCGTCTCAGGCTCACTTACAGAGCAACCCGTTTAACGCTTGCTTTTTTATTCAGATAACGCACTTGCCGCAGCGACCTTTGTTGGGCTGATTTCCTCTGAAGGATAACAGCCTAACACTTTAAGATACCGCGTAATCTTTTTCAGCTCATCAATGGCCTGCTGCAATGGGCCGTCTGCGGTATTGCCCTCAACATCAATGTAAAACATTTCTTCCCACGGGTTGCCCGGCATAGGGCGTGACTCCAGTTTCGTCATGTTTATTTCATTATTTTTGAGCACCATCAACGCTTCCACCAGTGAACCGGGCTTTTGAATGGTAGACATTACCAGGGTGGTTTTAGCCGGCACCTGCAAAGGCACATTCACTGCCTGACGCGCGACCACAATAAAACGGCTGTGATTTTCTTTTTGATTGGCAAGGTTTGACTTAATGGCTGACAGCCCATAGAGATTACCGCCGGCTTCGCTGCCGATAGCGGCAACATCATCACGTTGCAATTCACTGACTTTCAGCATGGCCGACGAGGTACTGTCGATAGTTTTTACCTCAACGTTCCCCAGTTCAGCTAAAAAGTGGCTGCACTGTGTGAATACCTGCGGGTGCGCATACAAGGTTTTTATCTTGTCCAGCGAGGTGGACGTGGCAACCAGTAAGGCGTGACGAATGGGGTGTGTCAGTTCGCCGATAATGCTGAGCTCTGTATGTTGCAGCTGGTCATACACTTCATTAATACTGCCGGAGGTGGTGTTTTCGATGGGCAGAACCGCGTAGTCAGCCTCCGCGTGTTCAACCTTTTGCACGATTTCACTGAAACTCTGGCAGCCGATTTCCAGTAACTCCCCGGGACGGCGGGAAAAGTACTTTTGCGTAGCAAGATAAGAGTAGGAGCCCCGGTCACCTAAAAACGCCACACGATTTAACGGTAAGGCGCTGCCAGGATTGGCACGCTCGGCTAACATTGCCTGCTGATTTAACACTGAGTCTTCAATGATGACGTGAAAAACCTGCGTGACGTAATGTGCATCCAGCCCTTTCTCCTGACCATGTTTAATCAGTCGAATCAGTAATTGCTCCTCACGCTTAATATCCCGTACCGGAATTTGATGTGAGATTTTTGTTTCTGCCACCTCATTGGTCAAAGCACGACGCTCAGCGAGTAAAGTCAGCAACTCACTATCCAGGTCAGTTATCCGTGTGCGTAATTCATCAAGTGCAGGTACAGTCATGGGGTACTCTCCGGTGTAGCCAAAAAAAAACCTCCCGGCGGGAGGTTTTTACGCGCGGCATCGCCTCCCTCAGGTGAAGGTGATAAAAGCAAAAAACGATGCGCGAGCGTGATGTATTAGGTTCATAGCCTGACTCTATGAGGGTAAACCGTTTCTGTCAACTCATTTTTACAGGGTGTGCAGACAAAAAAGCCGCTGTTCATAGCGGCTTTGATATTTATGTGGTAACAGGATCTGAGTGCTGTCTGTTATTCACCCAGTAGGGCTGCCAGCATCGCCCTTACTTCTGTCGGCTCAAACGGTTTATCGCATAACGCGTTAACCCCGGTTTGTTGAATGTTTGCCATGTGCGCGCTATCCGCAGATTCAGATGTCACCATGATAATCGGGATATGTGCAGTATCAGGATTGAAGCGGATAAACTCCGATAACTCTCTGCCGTCCATTTCAGGCATATTGTAATCGGTCACCACCAAATCAAATGACTCATCCTTTATCAGTGTTAGCGCCATCGCGCCGTTTTCTGCTTCTTTGATTTTTTCCAGGCCCATGCCTTCTAATACCCGGCGGATGTGATTTCTGGCCAGGCGGCTATCATCGACCAAGAGCACGCGAACTTCGCGAACATCAAAGAAATCCAAATCGAGCTCGTCATGGTTAATCAAATCAAGGCTGGCGTTCAGTGCACGAGACAGGTGCAATGGTTCAAATGGCTTGGGAAGGATCGCAGCCACACCCGCCTGTTTAAGCTCCTCAAGTTTACTGAGGCGGTTTTCACTGGATATCAACATGAACGGGATAGCCGCGTGCTCGGCATGTTCTTTAATGAACGTCAGGAGCTCTATGGCTGTACCGTCCTCAAAATACATGGCACTGACAATCAGGTCTGCACCGTGGGCTTTAATCGCCGCCTTCGCTTCGGCCAGCGTACTGACAGCATCTATTTCCTTTACTTTTTCTTTCAGGAGTAGGGTGGTGATAATCTTGCGCTGGGTATCTGAGGGTTCGACCAGCACGATGTGAAGATCCTGAATAGACAGCTTTTCCATCGACATATCTCACTTTTGATTTTTGTTATTTTGCACCTGCGGTGCAGCAAAGGGCAGAGTTAGCCGCCAGCAAGTTTAACGGTATAATTTTTGGCTTGCAGCAGACTTTTGAGCTTTTCACGATCATCGGTCTGAACTTCAATGGTACCGTCTTTAACTGCGCCGCCACACCCGCACTTTTTCTTAAGTTCGGTACACAGTGTTTTTAGCGCTTTGGCATCCATATCTAACCCGGAAACGATAGAGACGCCTTTGCCTTTTCGACCTTTTGTTTCACGGCTGATTCTCACTATGCCATCTTTTGACACTGATCGCGGCGCCTGCGTATTGTCGGATTGCTTTATCCGGCCCGAGTCTGTGCTGTAAACCAGATTAGAGTCACTCATAGAATTTTCCGGCTAATTAAAAATTGCTCTACATTATGGTAGAAAAAGCATGAAAAATTAATAGCGCTGTGCGCATCTGCTGACTATATTTATCTGCATCGCGCCGAATACCATGAATGGTTACGGCCTAGCAGGAGAACAGGTATGTCGTTAGTTACCGAAACCGTTGATAAAAACGAACGTCTCATCATTGCCATGGATGAAAAATTTGATTTTGCAAAAGTGCAGGATTTCAAGCTAGCCTATCAAACGATACCCGAGCAGGTGAATATTGTAGAGGTAAATCTGGCTAAAACTGAGTATATGGATAGTTCAGCATTAGGCATGTTATTGAATATGCAGAAAAGCCTGAGTCACCGGAATATCGAATTCAAAATCACCCACTGTCGCCCGCAGGTAGCCCGCATTTTACAAATTTCCCGGTTTGATAAAAAGTTTACGATCAGCTGAACCATTATGTCGTCCAGCATCAAAATTCTCATCGTAGATGACGACGCCCTGAACCGGTTTTTGCTCAGGCACATGCTGGAGCAAGAGGGTTATCATAATTGCATTGAAGCCGTTGACGGGACCTCTGCTATTGCCGCCTGTCAGTCTGAAAAACCCGATCTGGTTCTGCTCGATGTCATCATGCCGGACATCAGCGGCTATGATGTGGCCCCACAGATAAAAGCACTATCACCTGAACAGTATTTACCCATTATCTTTATTACATCGCTGGAAGATAAGGCCGCCCTGGTACGCTGTCTGAATGTGGGGGGCGATGATTTTGTCTCAAAACCCTTTGATAAGCTGGTTCTGGCGGCCAAGATAAGCGCCCATACCCGGATCCGCCACCTCGGTCAGCATATTGAAAAGCAAAATCAACGGCTTCGTCAGCATCAGCTGACGATAGATCGTGAACATACAATAGTGGAGCACATTTTTAACAATGTGGTGCGGCGCAGTCAGCAGCTTGAACAGCATTTCGATGTCAGCGCATCGCCCGCTGCGCAATTTTGCGGTGATGTCTGTTTGCATACCATGAGTCCCGATGGCGGCGCCTATTATCTGATAGGCGATTTCACCGGCCACGGTCTGGCATCGGCCATAGGTGTATTGCCTGTCTCCCGCACGTTCAACACATTGACCCAGCAGGGGCTGGCCGTAGAGCAAATAGCAAAAACGCTCAATCGAATTTTACTGGATTTGCTACCAGCAGATATGTTTTTTGCTGCCATTATCGGCCACGTTGATGCCGCCGGAACCTGTCATCGTTTATGGCAAGGGGGCATGCCGGCCGTGTTGGTAAAATCTGCGACCTCAGCCAGGATGACATATTACGACTCTGCGCATATGGCGCTGGGGGTGCTTGACGACGATGAGTTTGAGAGCAAATGCATTACCGTACAATGCGCTTTAGGCGATGAACTGCTGATGTTTACTGACGGGCTGGTGGAAGTGACGGGCGAAGATGGTCAGATGCTGGGCGAACAGGGTGTTGAATCCTTTTTTGCCAAAGCGAATGTGGGGGCAACCGACATTTACCATGCAGCATTACAGTATCGTCATTCCGATACACAGGCCGACGATATGACGGTAATGTACTTTCGCTGTCAGGCGTTAAGTCATCACGCGGTATCGCCCATTACCACTATTCCCTTCAGGCTTTCTACACGATTGCAACCTGCTCAGTTGAAAAGACCGGAACTGGTATCGGAACTTACGGATTTACTATGCGCTCAGGAAAGTTTGAAGCGCGTAAAGAGTAAACTGTTCACCGTACTCTCCGAGCTTCTTAATAATGCACTTGAACATGGGCTTTTAAATCTGGATTCATCACTTAAAAGTACGGCGTCGGGGTTTTCCCGTTACTACCAGTTGCGCGCCAGCCGACTGGCCGTTCTGAATGCCGGCGAAATCACGGTCGATGCACAGGTTTCTGACACGGGGGAGTCGCTGATAATTACCGTCAGTGACTCAGGCGCGGGTTTTCATACAGATTCACTGTCACAGTCAGCAGGGCCGGACATGGCACATGGCAGGGGACTGTCCCTGATTCATCATTTATGTGAGCACGTAGCGCTTTTTGATAATGGCACCACAATTAAGGCTACCCTTGCACTGAATGAATAAGGTGGCTGAACAAACCTTTATGGCCAGGTGTCGTAAAAAGGTAGCATAGCCAAAGATAGGAATCAGTGAATGTTAAAATCTGTAGTTGAACTTTTTAAACGCTCCAGTGACGATGAACAGGATCAGAGCTTTTCAGTAGAGCTAGCGACTGCTGCGTTGCTTAGTGAGGTTATCCGCGCTGACAATAATACCGATGAAAGAGAAAAGCAGGCTTACCGCGATATTCTGCAACGCCAGTTTTCTCTGGATAAACCAACACTGGAAAGTCTGTTGGATGAAGGTGAGCAAACGGCCGAGGAAGCCGTTGACTTGGTGCAGTTCACGCAAGTGATCAACGAAAGGTGTGATAATGATAAGAAAAAGGTTATCTTAACCAGTCTGTGGGAGATTGCGTACGCGGATAAGTCTCTGGCACCTATGGAAGAACATACTATCCGCCGGATTGCAGATTTACTTTATATCCCCCATAGTCAGTTTATTAAAACGAAGCTCTCAGTCACTGATTCTTAACCCTCGCCATTGGCAGGGCAGGTCAAAGAGCATGTGGGAACAAGGCAGTTGTAACAGTGCTAAGAACTATAAAAACGCCCATTGCCATTTTACTGGTCAGCGCGGTGCTGATCACCTCGGCGCTGGTAATGTGGCTGACGGTTATCGAACATGAAAAACTTTATACAGCGTCAGTTAAAAAGGATCTTAACGCGCTGACCGCGAATCTGGCCATAGATCTCACCCCAGAGTTACTTAAACGCCGCCCCGATAAAGATCGTATTAAAAAGGAACTGACTAATCTGGCGTCCTACCAGCATATTCTGGGGGCGAGAGTCTATGACAATGCACGCGGACTGATCTATTCGCAGCCAGCACTTTCCTCATCAATATTCAATTTGGCGAAAGAACGTCAGTTTGACAGGCTGCTGACACAACCCTCTGGCAGCTACCGGGTGGGCGATGAACTGATTGCGATTAATCGCATTTCTGACAATGGTGTGCCGCTGGGCTATGTGGTCATTATCAATGATGTGGAAACCCCTGTCAGTGACAGCTGGCAGACGCTGCTTCTGCATGTCTTACCATTTGTCATCGTAGCCACGTTACTGACGATAGCTATCACACTCTTTTTACTAAACCGGTGGTTGTCACCATTAAGTCGTCTGTCGGCATTTACGCACCAGCTGAGTTTTACCAAAGATTATACGCAGCGTTTCGATACAAGCTCTGCAAATGAAGTCGGGCAGCTGGCTTTTCATGTCAATACGCTGCTGGATGCGATTGAAGCCGAGCTGACTATAAACCAGGAGCAAAATCAGACGTTAGTGGAACAGCAACAGACCATGACGCGGCTGGCAAATTTTGACAGCCTGACAGGTTTACCAAACCGCCAGTTTGTGATGGATAACCTGCGGCTTGAACTGGCTCGCTCCCGCCGTCTGGAAAAAGATATCGCACTGCTGTTTTTTGATTTGGATGGCTTTAAAGGGATTAATGATTCGCTGGGCCATGAAATCGGCGATCTGATTCTGATTGATGTGGCTGACCGAGTCACGACCATGCTGCGTGACGGAGACCTGGTTGCGCGACTGGGGGGCGATGAGTTTATTATCGTACCGGATCGTGATGTTACGGAGCTTAGTCTAAAAAATCTGGCAACCCGGGTCATTGACGCCTTTGCTGAACCCTTTCATTTTCGTGGTCTTGCGCTAACCGTTGGCGTGAGTATTGGCATCGCAAAAGCGTCAGATGCTAATTTTGAGCTCAGTCAGCTGATGAGCAATGCAGACTTAGCGATGTATCGTTCAAAAGCAAAAGGGCGGGGGATCTATACTATCTTCACGCACGAAATGGTTGAGTCGCACAAGCGTAAACTGTCTATTGCAAACAGTATCGATCAGGGTATTTCTCAGGATGAGTTTGTCCTTTACTATCAGCCAAAAGTGGCACGTGACGGCAAACTTGTGGGCTTTGAGGCGCTGATACGCTGGCAGCACCCGGAATTTGGAATGATCAATCCGGCAGAGTTCATTCCTATCGCCGAGCAAAGCGGTAAAATATCGGCAATCACCCGCTGGGTAATTGAGCGGGTCAGTATAGAGCTGCCACTGTTGCAGTCTGTTTTTGAAGACAAATTCCGCGTGGCAGTGAATTTGTCAGGCCATGACCTACGCCATTCAGGACTGTTCGATCTTATCTACAGTATCTTTACGCAGCAGCAGGTTAACCCTGAATATATCGAGTTTGAAGTAACTGAGTCCGCATACCTGGAGAACTTTGCGTTTGCCAATAAGTTTTTCCGTCGGTTGAGTAATATGGGCTGCGCGATCGCGCTTGATGACTTTGGTACCGGCTATTCCTCTTTAAGTTATCTTACCCAGATTTCTATCGATACGTTGAAAATTGACCGGCAGTTTGTGCGTGAATTAGGCACTTCCGATCGAAGTCGTCTGGTTACCAACTCCATTATTGATTTGGCTAAGCGTTTGTCCCTGACCATTTGTGCTGAAGGTATTGAGCATGTCAGTCAGTGGGAATATCTGCTTGAACATGGCTGTGACCATGTACAGGGGTATCTGTTTAGTAAGCCCATCCCCCTGGAGGAGGTGGCTAATCTGCCTGCGCGATTCTCGTTCACTGATTCAGCCTCCCGCCACGTTTCAAACTAGCGGCGAAGGTGTTCGCTATTTGCAACACCAATGCCGGTAATATCTGGTTAATACAAAGTAAAATTATGATAAATAGCCTGTTTTTTTAACTGGCATAGTTACTGCTGAAAGTCTTTTGAAAAAAGTTACCCGATACACTCTGATTATCGAGTTAGCAACTTTAGCAATATGCCGACGCCAGCCGGGCACTGCTAAATCAGGAGGACACATGAAACGTGTAGAAAAGCTTTTACTAATACTTTTGACTGCAATTGCGGTACAATCCATCGCAATAGCCAATGCACACGCGCAAAACGAAACCATCGCCCGCTTAGATGTTGATAAGGACGGTCAGGTATCATTGAAAGAAGCGGTAAGCGACACAGCGCTTTTACGCCGGTTTGGTGCAATGGATAATAACCGCGACGGTAAGTTAAGCGAAGAAGAATTAGCTGAAGGCGAGTATGTTGCGAAAGTGACTACACAGTCTTAATTTTCAAAGGATTATGAAGCAACGAAGTATTCGTCTGACTTGCTCGCAATTCTGGGGTGTGCCATTCTCAATGGCCGATTTACTATCAGAGAGTAAGCAGTGCGACTCGGTTCTTTACGACAATTAACACTGGCCAGCTTTGTACTGGCACTGGTCCCTCTCATTGCGTTACTTTGGCAAAGTCAGAACGATTTGGCCAAGGTCGGGCAAATGACGAGTGTGGAGACCCGTTATGTAGTTAATGTTGTCGGCCTGATGCAGCAACTTGATGAAGCGTCTATTGATTTAGAACGCGCGCTTCGCCAGTACGCCATCATACAAAACGAAACGGTGGCTGAGCTCAGCGACAATGCGATCGTGCAGTTTATAGATGCATTAAAAGCTATCTGTGAAGCACTACCGCAAAGCAGCACCTGCACCACCCTTAAAAAAGACATCACCCAGCTTAAAACCTTCCGGAACATCGATGATACGATGCTGCTCAGTGCGTATCTCAATTCATTGAGTAATAACGTGTCAGCAATGCGTCAGGATGTGGACACGGCAATCCAACAGCGCCTTGCCATCCAGCAAGAAGATCTGAATGCCATGCAGGCAAAACAGGCCTGGTCTACCGCCATGTTGGTCAGCGTTTCGCTATTACTTATTTTGCTGGGCAGTCAGCTGATTGTTAATCCGGTCAAAAAGCTTAAATTGATTATCCGCATGCTGGCCCGTCAGCAGGGTGAACTGCCGCCGCTCTCCACCCATGCACCCTCTGAGCTTATCGGCGTGGAAAAAGATCTGCACTGGTTATCTGACCGTCTTCAGCAACTGGAACACATACGTACCGCATTGCTAAGACATGCCGCGCACGAGTTGAAGACGCCCCTTGCCAGTATCAAAGAGGGCTGCAGCTTATTGTCAGAAAATGTCGTGGGAGAACTGAATACCCAGCAGGTAGAGGTGCTTTCTCTCCTGACATCCAGTACTCAACGATTAAATACACTGGTTGAGAAACTTTTAGATTATAATCTTTTGCTGCAACAGGCGCAGCCAACCTTCACCGACGTCGATCCCAATCAAATGGTAAAAGACTGTCTTGAAGACTACGCCCTTGCGTTACAGGATCGTGAAGTAACGGTGGATATTCGCACCAGTAGCATCGTGGTGGATGAAGAGTTATATCGCCGGATTCTGGATAACCTGATTTCTAATGCCGTGGCCCATGGCGCGGTAGGACGTCCAATAAACTTGTCTATTTATCAAAGGGATGGCAATACCGTATTGGACGTGGCAAATAGGGGGAAACGGATTGCACCGGATGCGGTCAAACGCTTGTTTGAGCCCTTTACCCGAGGCGATGATCCGCGTAATGACAATGTCATTGGAACAGGATTGGGATTATCCATTGTTTCAGATTGTGCAAAACTAATGCATGGCGACGTGTCTGTTGTGGATGTTGAAGATGCTGATGTGTGTTTTAGAGTGACTATCCCGCGTGAGGTAAAACAATAATGAAAAAATTGATTTTACTGCCTTTCATAGCAGTACTGAGTGGGTGTGCGGGATTAGAACAATCCGAGCCGGCTCCTCCTGAACAAAATAAGCCGCAGCCTGTCGTTGTTATTGATGATAGTGATGACTTTTGTTTGGTGTCGCCAGATCAGGAAGAGTTTGCGCATCAGTGTGATTTTTTACACTGGGCCGGAATATGGCTCAGCGCCGATAAAACAAGCTGGCCTGACCGCAAGCAGGCCATCGCGAATTTAGGGGATAGCACCTCTGATTTGCTCAAGAAGATCCTGCTGTCGTTACCGGTAGATACGCCTTATCAGGACAGACTCCGTGCGCAGCATTGGTTGAATATTTTAAAACCAAAACTGCAAAGCAATATTGCCCCGCTGGTAGAAACCATGGTGATTGCGCCGAACAATGAAATGCTGGAGTTAGAATCAGCCCTGGTTGTGCTGAATAAAGTAAATGCAGAGCAGGCGCAGTCCAGCGAAGCGCTTAAAGAAGAGCTAGAGGCTCAGCGCAAAAAACTTGAAGAATTATTAGAAGTAGAAGCGACATTGATGGATAAAAACAGAGGTAACCAGCAGTGAGTGAATCCGTAAAAGCAAATCCGCAGTTGTTGTTGGTGGATGATGATAAGAGTTTATTGCGCCTGCTGACAATCCGTCTTGAAGGAGAAGGATTTCGCGTAACGGCCGTTGAAGACGGACAGGCAGCATTAAAAAAGATTCGCAGTGAAGAGTACGATGTTGTACTTAGCGACTTAAGAATGCCGGGGCTGGACGGATTAAGCCTGTTTGAGGAAATTATGGGGATACGTAAAGATATCCCTGTGATTTTGATGACCGCTCACGGCACTATCTCTGATGCTGTTGCAGCAACGCAGCGTGGCGTTTTTGGATTCCTGCCAAAGCCTGTTGATCATGATGAATTGCGCAATTTGCTTAATAAGGCGTTAAGCCAGTCTCAGGCGGCGCAGCCGGGCGAGTGGTGTCAGGATATTGTTACCCGTGCACCGGAAATGACCAATGTACTTGATCAGGCATACCGGATTGCACAGCGCGAGGTTAGCGTACTGATAAGCGGTGCCAGTGGTACCGGTAAAGAGCTGCTGGCAAATGCCATTCATCGTGCCAGCAATCGTTCTGATATGCCTTTTGTGGCTATTAACTGTGGTGCATTACCTGAGAATCTGCTTGAATCAGAATTGTTCGGTCATGCCAAAGGCGCTTTCACCGGTGCAGTACAGGCTGCGCCGGGTCTGTTCAGGGAAGCCAATGGTGGCACACTGTTTCTGGACGAAATTGGTGATATGCCGATGACCTTGCAGGTTAAATTACTGCGTGCGTTACAGGAGCGTCAGATTCGTCCGGTTGGTAGCAGCAAACACGTGGATATCGACGTGCGCATTATCTCAGCAACGCATAAAGATTTGCATAAAGAGATGGAAGAGGGCACGTTCCGCGAAGATTTGTACTACCGACTGAATGTGGTCAATCTGAAGCTGCCGTCTTTGAAAGAGCGCAGCGAAGATATTCCGCTGCTGGCCAGAACCTTATTACAGCAAAGTGGTCAGCGCCACGGCGTTAATGTTACGCAGTTTTCAGACGACGCCATGCAGCACCTGGTCAAATCAGACTGGCCCGGCAACGTCAGACAGTTAGTTAACGTGGTAGAGCAGTGTGTGGCACTGACTCAAACGCCGGTGATTCCATTGCATTTGGTGGAGCAGGCGCTGTCAGCTACAAAACAAAGCTGGCCAACCCTAACTGAAGCCAGGGATGCCTTTGAGCAGCAATATTTGTACAAGCTGCTGAAAATGACTGACGGTAACGTAACACGAGCAGCTGAACTGGCCGGCAGAAACCGCACTGATATGCACAAGTTGATGAAAAAACACGAGCTTGATGCTGGTGATTTCAGAAACGCTTCAGAATAATGCCTGCTGATCAGGTTGTTCGGATAACCGGATGGCCGGTAATGCCTGTTCAGGATATTGCTTGTTATACAAATCAGTAAACAGATGCGCCAACCATGGCGCATCTTTGTTATCCGCCCTATGTAAAAATAAAAACGGTGATATTCCCGCCATTCGCCACGCATGACATTTGTCCACCCAGGGCAATAAACACTGTTTGTTTATCTCATTATCGTCATGGCCAACAAACCGGATGACCGGCTGGTGGCCACTTGCCCAGACATGCAGGGGGAGGCGCGGTTTCTTTTCCCGTGCATCTAACATAGCCTCGGACGATACTTGTCCCCTGAACAGGGCACGGGTATCCATCATCACCCGATTCACTTCGTGTTCTTTTAACAGGTTATTTAACGATTTCTCGGCGTGTCCTTTTTCAAAAAATGCCGGGTGACGGACTTCTACCGCCAGACAATAATCTTTTGGCCATTTTGCGATGAATTGCACCAGCTCAGGAAGGCGTTCAGGAGAAAAACGGGCAGGCAACTGCAGCATCAGTGGCCCCAGTTTTTCTTTTAAATGCGCTAACGACGAAAGCTGAGCGCCGAGAATGTCTGCATTAAGCAGAATATTGTCAGCATGACTGACCTGTTGATTAAGCTTAAACGTGAACCTGAACGTTGCCGGCACGCTTTCATACCAGCGCTGGCAGGTCATACTGTCTGGCAGGGCATAAAAGGTGCTGTTGCCCTCCACACTGCTAAAGTGCCCCGCATACGCGTTCAGTGCATTGGTTCGCGCCTGCGTCGGGGGCAACCACAGACCTGGCCAGCTTGGGTGCTGCCATATCGGTAAGCCCAGATAAAGCGGCGCCGGCAAATCGCGGTCAGGGAAATGTTGATTTCTCATTGGGCTTTAAATCGCATTTGTTTATACTATGCGGCCTTATTTTGACATACAGCAACTGATTGCCCGATAGCTTTTTTAACAAATTGCCGTTTTTAGCAGGTAATACCGGGGTAAATTAGCAAATTCTCGTGGCACAGCTTAGTAAAACAACCAGGGGTCAGCGACCATGCGCACAGATTACTGTGGGAATATCGATTCATCTTATGTAGGACAAGAAGTCACTCTTTGCGGGTGGGTGAATAAGCGCCGCGATTTAGGCGGCCTGATTTTTATCGATCTGCGCGATCGTGAAGGTATTGTTCAGGTAGTCTTTGACCCGGATTTACCTGAAGTACTTGAAGAAGCTAACAAGCTGCGCAGCGAATTTTGCGTAAAACTGACCGGTAAGGTTCGTGCTCGTCCCGAAGGACAGGTCAACGATGGAATGCGCACTGGCGCTATCGAGATTCTGGGTACCGGTCTGGAAATATTCAGTAAATCGTCTGTATTGCCGCTGGACTGGAATCAGGAAAACTCTGAAGAACAGCGTCTGCGTTATCGCTATCTGGATTTGCGTCGCCCGCTGATGAGCCAGCGTCTGAAGTTCCGGGCGCAGGTAACAGCTGCCGTGCGCCGTTATCTTGAAGATGATGGGTTTTTGGATATTGAAACACCGATTCTTACCAAAGCCACACCGGAAGGTGCACGTGACTATCTGGTGCCTAGCCGTACGCATAAAGGTGAGTTTTTTGCGCTGCCTCAGTCTCCTCAGCTGTTCAAGCAATTGCTGATGATGTCAGGCATGGACCGCTATTATCAAATCGTTAAATGTTTTCGTGATGAAGACTTACGAGCAGACCGTCAGCCAGAATTTACCCAAATCGATTTGGAAACCACCTTTCTGGACGCCGACGGCGTGATGCAAATCACAGAAGGCATGATCCGCGATTTGTTTATGAAAATGTTAGATGTTGATTTGGGTGACTTCCCGCGTATGACTTACGCAGAAGCGATGCAGCGTTACGGCAGTGATAAGCCGGACCTGCGTAACCCGCTTGAGCTGGTGGATGTGGCAGATTTGCTTAAAACCGTCGAGTTTAAGGTCTTCAGCGGCCCGGCCAACGATGATAAAGGGCGCGTGGCTGTTATCCGTGTGCCTGGCGGCGCCAGCATGTCACGTAAACAGATTGACGAGTACACCAAGTTTGCCGGTATTTATGGTGCTAAAGGTCTGGCGTGGATAAAAATCAATGAAATGGCACAGGGTCAGGAAGGGTTGCAATCGCCAATCCTGAAGTTCCTGAGCGAAGATATCACCGATGCGATCATCGCGCGTACCGGCGCAGCGCAGGGCGATATTTTGTTATTTGGTGCTGACAGCACAACCGTTGTAACCGAAGCGATGGGCGCGTTGCGTCTTAAGCTGGGCGAAGATTTCGATCTGCTGGAAGGCGACTGGAAGCCATTGTGGGTGGTTGACTTCCCCATGTTTGAAGAAGCCGACGGTCAGATGCATGCATTGCATCACCCGTTCACCGCGCCACGTGGCGTAGATGCGCAGGGACTGATTGATAATCCCTCTGATGCACTGTCAGATGCCTATGATATGGTGCTTAATGGCGTTGAGTTAGGCGGTGGCTCGGTGCGTATTCACGATCAGCAGATGCAACAGGCGGTCTTTACGGTATTAGGTATAGACGAAGAAGAAGCGAAAAATAAATTTGGCTTCCTGTTAGAAGCGCTGCAATTTGGCGCGCCACCTCATGCCGGTCTGGCCTTTGGTCTTGATCGTCTGGTTATGCTGATGACCGGCGCTACATCAATTCGTGATGTAATGGCTTTCCCGAAAACCACGACCGCGGCCTGCCCGTTAACGGATGCGCCAAGTCCGGCTAACCCACAGCAACTGGCCGACCTTGCCATTGATGTAGTGAAAAAAAGCACTGATTAAATGTCGTTGAAGCGACCTGAGTCAGTATTGGTGGTGCTGTACGATTTGCAGCACCGCGTGCTTGTTATGCAACGTAACGATGATGCTGAATTCTGGCAATCGGTCACCGGCACTATCGAGGCCGGTGAGACGCCGCTACAAACCGCATATCGAGAGGTGGCTGAGGAAACCGGGTTACAATTACACCCTGACAATCAGGCTATCGTGGATCAGCAAACCACCAATATATTTAAGATTCGTGAAAAGTGGCTGCACCGCTATCCGCCAGGCACACGCTACAACCGGGAGCATGTGTTTACTGCTCAGGTAGACAGCGATACGACATTAATTCTCACTGAACATTCAGCGTACGAATGGCTTTCAAAAGCAGAAGCTTTGTCGCGACTGTGGTCGCAAACAAATGTTGAAGCTGTTGAGACATTTGTACCGGAAGCAAAATAATGATAATACTGGGTATAGATCCAGGTTCCCGTATTACTGGTTATGGGTTGATTGCCCGCAAGCAGGGTAAGCTAGTCTATGTTGGCAGTGGTTGCATCAGGCTTAAGGCCGAACAGTTGCCTGAGCGTCTGGCGCAAATCTATACCAGCGTCAGCGAGATTATCCGCCAGTACCAACCACAGCAATTTGCCATTGAGCAAGTGTTCATGGCGCGAAATCCGGATTCGGCATTAAAGCTGGGTCAGGCCCGGGGGGCTGCGATTGTGGCAGCAACCCAGGCAAGCTTGCCGGTGGCAGAGTACTCAGCGCGCCAGATCAAGCAGGCTGTGGTGGGCAAGGGAAGCGCTGAAAAGACGCAAGTACAACATATGGTCAGACATTTGCTGGATTTGCCCGGTACACCGCAGGCAGATGCAGCTGATGCGCTGGCAGTGGCATTATGCCATGCACATTCAGAACAGAGTTTAGTCAAGCTGGCGGGGCAGGCCCGTAAAACGGTCCGCGGCCGGCTCCGGTAAGAGGTAAGCAGTATGATAGGTCAGATCCGCGGTAAGTTACTCGAAAAACAACCTCCTGAAATTGTGGTCGATGTAGCGGGCATGGGTTACGAAATACAGATGCCGATGACCAGCTTTTATCAGCTTCCCGCCGCCGGCGAGCAAGTCACTGTCTATACCCATTTTGTGGTCAGAGAGGATGCTCAGTTGTTGTTTGGTTTTGCGGATAAAATGGAGCGCG
Organism: Salinimonas profundi; assembly: GCF_014750655.1. Taxonomy (GTDB): domain Bacteria; phylum Pseudomonadota; class Gammaproteobacteria; order Enterobacterales; family Alteromonadaceae; genus Alteromonas; species Alteromonas profundi_A. The sequence goes on along the minus strand of NZ_JABBXD010000002.1, from coordinate 164,966 downwards.
GATTGTTCCGTGAGCTTATCAAAGCTAATGGCGTGGGCCCAAAACTGGGGCTGACAATTTTATCAGGCATGTCAGCCAGTCAATTTTTAAGTGCAGTACAACATGAAGATGTCAGCGCGCTGGTGGCAATGCCGGGTATCGGAAAAAAGACGGCAGAGCGCTTAGTGGTAGAACTTAAAGATCGTCTGGCAAAATTTGGCAAAGCGCAGGATATGTCGTTGCCCACCTTACCCATGGATGAATCGCCCGGACAGGCAAGGGTACCGGTAAATGATGTCAGGGAAGAAGCGGCCAGCGCGCTGGTCTCGCTGGGATATAAACCGGCACAGGCAAGCAAGATGGTTGCAGGGGTTTACCAGGACGATATGGACAGCGAAACGGTCATTCGTGAAGCCTTAAAAGCGGCATTGTAAACAGGATTATCTAATGATTGAAGCTGATCGCTTAATAGACGCCACAGCCAGTGCTGATGAAGATGTCATCGACCGCGCCATCCGGCCAAAACTGCTGAATGATTACACCGGCCAGCCCCACGTTCGCGAGCAGATGGAAATTTTCATCCAGGCGGCGAGAAACCGTGACGATGCGCTCGACCACTTATTAATTTTTGGTCCTCCCGGATTAGGTAAAACGACGTTGGCTAACATTGTGGCCAACGAGATGGATGTGAGCATAAAGACCACTTCCGGACCGGTACTGGAAAAGGCCGGTGATTTGGCGGCGCTGCTGACTAACCTGGAACGCAACGATGTGTTGTTCATTGATGAGATTCATCGCTTAAGTCCAGTAGTCGAAGAGATTTTGTATCCGGCGATGGAAGACTATCAGTTGGATATTATGATTGGTGAAGGCCCTGCAGCGCGTTCAATTAAACTTGATCTTCCCCCCTTTACACTTATTGGCGCAACCACGCGCGCCGGATCGCTGACATCCCCCCTGCGCGACAGGTTCGGCATTGTGCAGCGGCTGGAATTTTATTCGGTGAAGGATTTGACCACTATCATCAGTCGCAGCGCGCATTATCTTAATCTGGAGATGGATGAAGGCGGTGCATTGGAAGTCGCGCGTCGCTCCCGGGGTACGCCGCGCATTGCAAATCGCTTATTGCGTCGGGTACGAGACTTTGCGCAAATCAAGGCTGATGGAAGCGTGACTGCCGATATCGCGGCTGCAGCACTTGATATGTTAGATGTGGACAAAGAAGGCTTTGACTACATGGATAGAAAGCTACTGCTTGCCATCATTGAAAAATTCGATGGCGGGCCGGTGGGGCTGGATAACCTGGCTGCGGCTATTGGCGAAGAAAAAGAAACCATTGAGGATGTCATTGAGCCTTTTTTGATTCAGCAAGGTTTTTTGCAACGCACACCGCGAGGCAGAATTGTTCAGCAGCGGGCGTTTTTGCACTTTGGTTTTCCCATAGAAGCGCCACGATAGGCGCTTTTTGTAATTTATTTCAGGCATAAAAAAAGCCCGCTCAAATGAACGGGCCAAAACAACAAGTGTTGAAGGAAATAATTCCAGGGAACTCATGTCTAACAGGAGAAAAACTCAACCATCAGGCTGTTTGCCGTGATGTCTGTGTGACAGATGACGCGCATTATAAGCGAGATTTGAATTCCCTCAACTGAGGAAAATTATTTTTTCAGATTAGAATTTTTAATCTGTTAACTGTCTGTTATAAATTCTTGTTATTCTCATTAAATGTCTACAGAATGTTGGGCTCCGGGCTTGTTGGTCTGGCTGTTTTTAAGGCGCTTTATCGCTTTTTTGTAACTGCTAGCTATTAATTTTATTTGGTTGGAAAGAATAACTATGCACATTTGGTCAGTGAGGGTGTATTACGAAGATACGGATGCAGGTGGAATCGTCTATTATGCGAATTATCTGAAGTTTTTCGAGCGCGCTCGCACTGAGTGGTTGCGTGAGCTGGGCTATGACCAGGACGTGTTACTGGAACAATCCGTGGCTTTTGTCGTCAAAAAGGTCGAAATGAATAACTATGCGCCTGCCCGTTTTAATCAGTTGTTGAGTATTAATACGCAGATTGTAGAATTGAAAGGCGCTAGTCTGGTGTTTCACCAGAAAATAAAAAATGAAAGCGGTGACCTGCTGGTTGACGCTGATATTAGGGTAGCGTGCGTGGATCAGGTCAAAATGAGAGCCAGAAAAATACCACGCACATTATTAGGGGATTTATCGCGTGGAATCTGATTTAACCTTTATTGGTTTATTTTTACAAGCCAGCTTTGTTGTTCAGCTGGTTATGTTGTTACTTATGGGCGTTTCGGTGGCTTCCTGGACATTTATATTCCAGCGGACAAAAGCTCTCAAAGCAGCGCAGAGCGAAATGCGCCAGTTTGAGGATAAGTTTTGGTCTGGTGCGGATTTAAACCGACTTTATCAGGAGCTTTCAGCCCGTTCGAATCTGACGGGGATGTCTGCAATATTTTGTGCCGGCTTTAAAGAGTTTGTTCGTCTTCGCAAAGGCAATACTGCGGTTAACGGAATTGTTGATGGGACGTACCGGGCCATGCGGGTAAGAATGTCCCGCGAAGTTGAAGGCCTTGAAAACCATCTTCCTTTTCTTGCAACAGCCGGTTCCATTAGCCCCTATATTGGTCTGTTTGGCACCGTCTGGGGGATCATGAATGCCTTTATTGCACTGGGTGAAGTTCAGCAGGCAACATTGGCAATGGTCGCGCCGGGTATTGCAGAGGCGCTGATTGCAACGGCGATTGGTCTGTTCGCCGCGATTCCGGCGGTTATTGCCTATAACCGGTTCAGCAACAAGGTTGAAAAAATGGAGAATAATTACGGCAACTTTATGGAAGAGTTTTCGGCCATTCTGCATCGCCAGGCGGTTGCGGCTCAGCATCAGCAAGCCAGCTGATAACCATTATTCATCCAGGAGTTAAGCATGTATATACGCAAACGCCGCCGGCCGGTGTCTGAAATCAATGTGGTGCCTTACATTGATGTCATGCTGGTTTTGCTAATCATCTTCATGGTGACCGCACCATTGATATCGCAGGGTGTAAAAGTTGATTTACCGAAAGCGAGCGCCCAGCCCATCGAGCAGGAAGATGTGCCACCATTGATTGCGTCAGTGGATGTCGAAGGTAAGTTTTATCTTAATGTCGGCGATGCGCAGGAAAGTCCCATCGCGGGTGATGAATTGGCAGCAATTGTGCAGGAACAATTGAAACAAACACCTAACACCCCGGTGGTTGTTAAAGGTGATGGTAAAGTTGCTTACGATAAAGTGATAGAACTGATGGTGTTGCTGCAAAACGCGGGTGTGCCTTCGGTGGGTCTAATGACTGATCCGGTTGAGTCCTGACAGCATGCCAAAAAAAAGACCTTCATTTTTCAACAAGGCGCGCTGGCCTGACGATAAAACAGCGCTGTATAAGTCACTTGGGATCCACGCTGCGATTGCTGCAGTGTTGCTTATCAGCGTCAGTTTTTCGCCAGAGCCATTGCCTTCACCTGCGCCCAGTCAACCTGTGATTAAAGCGACCTTTATTGATGCGCAGGCTATTGCTGACAAGCAAAAAGCCGAAGCAGAGGCCCAGGCCCAGGCAGAGGCGGAAGCACAGCGCAAGCGGGATGCTGCAGAGGCCGCGCGGCGAGCAGAAGCTGAGCGCCAGCGACGCATCAACGCTGAGCGCGCTGCCAAGGCTGCAGAGCAAAAAAAAGCGGAAGAAGCCAAACGACAGAAAGAGTTGGAACGTTTAGCGGTCCAAAAAGCCAAAGAGAGAAAGGAAAGGGAAGCGCGTGAGCGCGCTGAAGCCGAGCGCAAACGTAAGCAAGCGCAGGAAAAGGCAGAGCAGGAAAGGCTGGAGCGTGAGCAACGTGAAGCAGAACAGGCTGCACAGCGTCAACGCCGTCGCCAGCAGGTGCTTTCTGAAACGGATCGGTACAAGGTGATGATTCAGCAGACCATTGTAAGGAATCTGTACAATGACTCAGCCTATGAAGGAAAGCAGTGCAGGCTGAATATTCGTCTGGCAACGACGGGCTTTGTTACTCAGGTTCAGACATTAAGTGGTGATCCTGCTTTGTGTCGGGCGGCGGAAGCTGCGGTGAGACGGCCTGACAAATTACCCATGTCTGATGAACCAGATGTGTATCAGGAACTTAAAGATATAAATTTAACGGTGGAACTGTAGTGATTAAAAAGACAATGCGATTATGGTTGGCTGCGGCACTGGTGCTTGTCACCACGGGTGCCAATGCCTCACTGGAAATTGTAATTACCGAAGGTGTGGATAACGCCCGTCCCATCGGCGTAGTACCCTTTAGCTGGAAAGGCAACGGTGAGCTTCCTGGGGAACTGGCATCAGTGGTTCGTGCCGATTTAATGCGAAGCGGTAAGTTTAACCCCATGGCGCCTGATGAAATGCCTCAGTATCCTTCCACCGCCAGTGACGTGAGTTATTCCGGCTGGGCAGGAAAAGGCATTGATACATTGCTTGTGGGTAGCATCGAGCAGCAGGGCGGTAACCGTTATAAAGTTAGCTATGAACTCATTGATGTACTCAGAGGTCAGGCGACAGGCGGCAAGCGCGGTAACGATCACGTCATTGTTAAACGCGAAGCTGTTATTAATGCATCGGACTTTCGTCAGTATGCGCATCGCATTTCCGATGTGGTGTATGAAGAACTGACCGGCCAGCGTGGTGCATTTCTTACGCGCATTGCTTATGTGGTAGTTAAAGATCGTAAAACGAACAAGCTGCCTTACCAGTTAGTTATCTCAGATTATGACGGCGAGAATGAAACCCGTCTGTTGTCTTCACCCGAGCCACTGATGTCGCCGTCGTGGTCACCAGATGGTGAAAAGCTGACTTATGTAAGTTTTGAAAATAAGCGTCCGCAAATTTTCATTCAGGATATCTACACCATGAAGCGTGAGCGCATGACGGATTTTCCTGGTATCAATGGCGCACCGGTATTCTCTCCCGATGGTAAAAAACTGGCGATGGTTTTATCAAAAGATGGTAATCCGGAAGTTTATGTCATGGATATTGCTTCCAAAGAGCTGCGCCGAATTACCCGCAACCGTGCGATTGATACTGAACCTTCCTGGACACCCGATGGAAAGAGCTTAATATTTAGCTCTGAACGGGGTGGTAAACCTCAGATTTATCGCGTAAATTTAGGTACAGGTAAAGTTAGACGTCAGACATTTGATGGAGAACAGAACTTAGGGGCGACAATTACGCCTGATGGTAAAGAGATGGTTTTGGTCAATCAGACCAAAGGGGACTATCGCATTGCACGTCAGGGGCTAGAGGACGGCTCTATCCAAGTGCTTACAAGAACGTATCTGGACGAATCGCCCAGTATCGCGCCTAACGGAAGCATGATAATTTATAGCACCTTGCACAATGGTACGCAGGTATTATCCTTAGTGTCGTTGGACGGTCGCTTTAAGGCAAGGTTACCAGCCTCAGACGGCCAGGTTAAGTCGCCGAGTTGGTCACCATTTTTGTTTTAACGAAATAGATTAATTATAAAAAAACGATAAGGAATTAAGAGGATGCAACTTAATAAAGTAATGAGAAGCTTCGTTATCGCCTTACCAGTGGTGACTATGATGGCTTGTTCATCCGGACCGAGCGAAGAAGAGCTTGCCGCAGAGCGTAACCGTGTAGCCCAGGAACAAGCTGAAGCTGAACGTCAGGCACGTGAAGCTGAAGAGCAACGTGTACAGGCCGAAGCTGCGCAACGTATGCAGCGCCAGGAAGAAATGGTTCAGGAACAACTTGAAGCACTGAAAGAAGAACAAACGGTTTACTTCGACTTTGACCGTGCCACGATCAAGTCTGAATTCCGTGAAATTCTGGACAAGCACGCTGAGTTTTTGGTTCAGAATCCTGACCAGGAAGTGGTTATTGAAGGTCATACAGACAGCCGCGGTACGCCAGAGTACAACATTGCGCTGGGCGAGCGCCGTGCACAAGCCGTTGAAACGTACCTGATGAACGCAGGTGTAAGCAGTGATCAGTTATCGACTGTATCTTACGGTGAAGAAAAGCCGGCTGTGATGGGCTCAACTGAGTACGCGATGGCACAAAACCGTCGTGGCGTGGTCGTTTATCAGTAATGCGCCTTTCCTTGCTTAGTAAAGCGCTTTTAAGCGGTGTCTGTGGCACCGCTTTCGTTGTTTCTGCAACAGCGATGGCTCAGGCACCTGTTTATGATGTTAATAATTCAGGCACGGCAGAGCTGGAAAAGCGAATCACTGTTCTTGAGAGAATGGTGGATAGCCGCACCGAGATGCAGCATCGATTACAGCAGCAAATCGATACCATGCAGGGTGAGATAGATCAGCTTCGTGGATCCGTTGAGGTTCACACGAATCAGCTTGAGAAAGTTCTTGAACGCCAGCGTGAACTGTATCTGGAAATTGATAAGCGTGTTGAAGCGCTGAAACAGTCTACCGGCCAGCAAGGTAGTAATGGCAACAGCAGCACCTCGTCGTCTTCCGGCTCGTCAAACAGCTCTTCGTCCTCATCTGACAATGCTTCTCAGCCATCGATGAGTGAAGATGAAGCGTACGACAATGCCGTGAATCTGATCCTGAAATCCAGAGAGTACGACAAAGCCATTCCTGCTTTTCGTTCTTTCATTGACGATTATCCCAATAGCCAGTATTCAGCAAACGCCCACTATTGGTTAGGGCAGTTACTGTTTAACAAGCGTGAATGGGCTCAGGCAGAAGAGCAGTTCAGCCAGGTTGTAGAGCGATATACCAAATCCAGCAAGCGTGCCGAGGCAATGGTGAAGCTGGGGGTTATTGCGCAGCGTCAGGGTGATGACGGAACCGCCAGAGATTACTTTAATCGTGTTATTTCTGACTATCCTAACTCTTCTGCGAAACGTTTGGCTGAGTCGAAGTTAGATAGTTTATAAGATTAAGAAAGTCTCATTTACCAGAGACTTTCTTAATTTTAATGTGCAATGACGCGCTTAAATTTTTTAATTTCGTTTAATATTAGCAGGCCTTGATAATCAGTAGTTATGAGGCTTTGCGGCTAATTATTGATAGTATTGATGTAGTTTTGACCACTTGATGTTATTTTTGCTAAAAAAAGCAAATAAAACGACATTTAGGGTTGCACCCCATCAGGAAATAAGTATTATATGCCGCCGTTGCCACAGACAGGCAACAACCAGAAAGTGACGGGTCGTTAGCTCAGTTGGTAGAGCAGTTGACTTTTAATCAATTGGTCGCTGGTTCGAATCCAGCACGACCCACCATCTTTTAGATGGTGGCGAAACTTTCTAAACAATGCGAAGGGTCGTTAGCTCAGTTGGTAGAGCAGTTGACTTTTAATCAATTGGTCGCTGGTTCGAATCCAGCACGACCCACCACTCGCAGCGTTACCATGGTTATCACCGCAGTGTGACATATCCATATTGAAATGGGTCGTTAGCTCAGTTGGTAGAGCAGTTGACTTTTAATCAATTGGTCGCTGGTTCGAATCCAGCACGACCCACCATTTCAATCAATCTTCTCTGTTCCAAATTATCTCAAAAAGATTTTCTTAGCTCGCACAGGATTAGAATCAGCGAAGCGGTTCGACATCCCGAGCACCGCGAGGGTGAACGTGCTTCAGCACGGCCCGCAGGGTGAGCCTGTGAAACAGGCGAATCATCCAGCACGACCCACCATTTCAATCAATCTTCTCTGTTCCAAATTATCTCAAAAAGATTTTCTTAGCTCGCGCAGGATTAGAAGTAAGCGAAGCGGTTCGACATCCCGAGCAACGCGAGGGTGAACGTGCTTTAGCACGGCCCGCAGGGTGAGCCTGTGAAACAGGCGAATCATCCAGCACGACCCACCATTTCAATCAATCTTCTCTGT
>NZ_JABBXD010000002.1:101895-156987 GCF_014750655.1 Salinimonas profundi | reverse complement strand
AAATTATCTCAAAAAGATTTTCTTAGCTCGCGCAGGATTAGAAGTAAGCGAAGCGGTTCGACATCCCGAGCAACGCGGGGGTGAACGTGCTTTAGCACGGCCCGCAGGGTGAGGCTGTGAAGCAGGCGAATCATCCAGCACGACAATCATCATCGTCTAGTTGGTGGGCAAACTTTCAGGAAGGGGACTGCGTACCTACAGCTCATACGCCGCTCTTGAAATATTACACTTTACCCCTATTTCAAAAGCATGAAATTTTTATGACAGTGGGGTATACTTCGTCCCCCGTTTTAGCTGTCGTTTATCCAGGTCAGTACGTTATGACAGTCGCATTTCGCGTAGAACAAGTAGATTATCCATTTCCTGCCAAACCTGCTCAGTTATCAGAGCAGCGTAAATCTGAGTTAAAAACAAAGATTAAAGCGCTGCTGAAGGAACAAAACGCAGTGATGGTCGCGCACTATTATACCGACCCCGAAATTCAGGCCTTAGCAGAAGAGACGGGCGGTTGTGTAGCTGATTCGCTGGAAATGGCAAGATTTGGCCGCGACGCTGATGAGCAAAAGCTTATCGTTGCCGGCGTAAAGTTCATGGGCGAAACGGCAAAGATTCTCAGCCCTGAGAAAACAGTGTTTATGCCCACGCTTGAAGCGACGTGCTCATTGGACTTAGGCTGTCCTGTAGACGAGTTTTCAGCGTTTTGCGATGCGCACCCTGACCACACCGTAGTGGTGTATGCAAATACCTCTGCAGCGGTTAAGGCACGCGCTGATTGGGTAGTTACCTCAAGCATCGCGCTGGAAATTGTTGAGCATCTGGACGAGCAGGGTAAACCAATCATCTGGGGGCCGGATCGTCACCTGGGGTCGTATATTGCCAAACAAACCGGCGCAGATATGCTGATGTGGCAGGGTGAGTGTATTGTGCACGACGAATTTTCCGCGCAGAAGCTTCAGGATATGAAGGCCATCTACCCTGATGCTGCAGTTTTGGTCCATCCAGAGTCACCCGCCTCAGTGGTTGAGATGGCAGATGCAGTAGGCTCAACCAGCCAACTAATCAAAGCTTCGCAGGAGATGAGCAACGACACGTTTATTGTTGCTACTGACAAAGGCATTTTTTATAAAATGCAGCAACTGACACCGGGCAAGACATTTATTGAAGCGCCAACGGGTGGAAATGGCGCAACGTGTAAGAGCTGCGCGCATTGCCCGTGGATGGCAATGAACGGTCTGGAAGCGATATATAATTCACTGACACAAGGCACAGACGAGCACGAAATTTTTGTCGATGATGCGTTACGGGAAAAAGCATTGATTCCACTGGATCGTATGCTGGACTTTTCTGCGTCACTAAAAGCCAAACAGGCTTCTGCGTAATAAATCACCTGTCAGGGCTTTTTTTCTTAAGAAGCCTTGATTCATCAGGCAACATTACCTACTATACGCGCGCTTTGAGTAAATATTTAAAGCATTTTGGAGAGATGGCTGAGTGGCTGAAGGCGCACGCCTGGAAAGTGTGTATACGTTTATAGCGTATCGAGGGTTCGAATCCCTCTCTCTCCGCCAGATTCAAATAAAAAAGCCCTGCCTCGTGCAGGGCTTTTTTATTTGTGTTTAACAGAGTAGGGATGAAAACCCCGGGTTCGACAAAACGGCAGGACAGCCGTTTTGCACAGCCGCAGGCTGCCCGCAGGGCGAGCGCCATGGAAGGCACGAGTGAATCCCTCTCTCCGCCAGATACAAAGGAACCGCCCTAGAGGCGGTTCCTTTGTGTCTGTTGAGTAAGTAAGAATGAGAAGCCGAGTCTAAGGGTTCGACAAAACGGCAGGACAGCCGTTTTGCACAGCCGCAGGCTGCCCACAGAGCGAGCACCGTGAAAGGCGCCAGTGAAACCCTCTCTTCGCCAGATACAAAAGGCAGCGATAGCCTTCACCGCAAAATCTGAAACGCGAAAACGATAGTTGCCGTTACATGATTCACCCAACCAGATGTCACGTGCTTGTAAGATGAAGTAATCGCTGCTGGTTAGTTCGGCCGCGTGTTTCGAATACTCGGGTCAAGTAAATAGGTGGTGCCGTTGACAGTGAATCGTATGATGTAATCGTGCAGAACACCTTCCGGGGTACCATCCACATTTTTATTACGCACGACCAATAATTTGCTGGCTACAGAGTGCACCTGAAATTCTCTGGCATTTTGCGCACTGGATGCGTGCCCTCGCCAGAGCGAATTAAAAGATTCGATACCCGCTTGGACATTGTCAGCATACGCTTTCATAATTTCTTGCTTTTGTGCGACTTCGTTTTGCTCAAATACTTTCAAATCAAAGTCAGCGTAGCCGTCAGGAAAATGAAAGCGTATAAACTTTTTGTCTTCTGTAAACTCAATAATATCGATAGGCTGGTTATCCCGGTACAATGTGAGCTTATCCGGTGCATCCTCATCAGCTTTAAATTCAACGTCAACAGCATTAGGATTGGCGTGCGCTGCAGTAGCTAATAGCACACCGGCGAATACCAGAAAGGCCCATGCATAGGTAAGTTTCATTGATTATTCCTCTGAGTTTGTAGTTAAGCCGTAAAAATTTCTTCGTTTTGTTAAAGCTTATTGTGTTGGTCTATCGTTCACGCCCCTGTGTGGGTTGCCCCGCGTGTTAGCTACCGGCGTGCGCAGTTATACCCTCGTCAGGTGGTAGAATAGTAAGTGCATCAACTGACATAGTGTGGTCTCCATGTCATAGTGAGTTAAGCGCCAGCGCGGTTTGTATATCCGTTTGCAGCGCAGCAAGTTCCGGATACTGCCAGATAAGCTCCGGTGTTTTTGAAACCAGTTTCTCCAATTGTTGGTGATCTTGCTCTGATAATGCTTTTTCAAATAAGGCTATTAATGCGCCCGGACCCTGCAAATTATCCGGTATATCAACGTCCGGCAGCTTAAGAAAACTGCCAACTCGAAAGCGCCAGAGTCTGGCCGCCGGATCACTGGCTGATAACAGCACTTTTTCAAACGGTTGCGCTTTTGAATGTTTACCCTGTGCCCTGAGTAAGCGCCAGTACCAGTAATGGCGATGGTAATAGGTTGCTGTCCAGTAGTTACCTCCCTGTTCAGGGTGTCGTGCATCAACAGTAAAACTGTCGTTGAAGCTTTGCTCGGCAAGGGCTAACTGGTTGCCAAGCAAATACACCTCGCCCAGATAAGCGTGGATAGAGGCTAAAATTTCTCTCCAACGCGTATTGTCCTGATCGTGGCGCACCAACTCCTCAACGGTTTCTCTTTGTGCCTGGAAAATGGTAACGGCGCTATCAAGGTTGCCACTGTAAACTTCTACTTTCGCCAGGCGGTTGTTCGCCAACACGACATTGATGCGGGCACGGTAACTTTTTTCCAGACGCGCAATTTGCTCAAAAAGCTGCTTTTCACTGCGGTAAAAGCTTAGTGCCTGCGTTAATTTGAGTTGTTTTTGGTGGGCAGACCCGAGCCAGGAGTAAACATCGGCAAGGGTTGCGATGGCATCAAGGTTTTCAGGCGCTATCGATACAACCTGCACGGTAACTTCTGCGGCTTTAAGAAAATACGCGATAGCGCCATCAATATCGCCGCGGCTGTCTGCCAGCGTACCGAGGTTAGAATTTGCATAGGCGACCTCCATTAAGGCGGTAGTGCGCGATGGGGCAAGATCCCTGAGCCTGAGTGCGGCGTCGCGGTATGCCAGAAACTGCTGTTCTGCCTTATCCAGATCATTTGCCACCCAGTTTGCATAACCTAACCAGAACTCTGCCTGCGCTTGTTCATAAATATAATCAAACGTATCCGGCGATTGTGCGGTCAGTTTTCTGGCCTGGACCAGGCTTTGTTCAAATGCCTGAGTGGCTTTATCATATTGCGCGCTATCCATGTACACACTGCCTATCTGATACAGCGCTTTAGTTCGGTTTAATAAACTTGCGTCGCTGGTCTGTGTCTCCTCCAGCTCAGCAAAATAGGTCAGGGCTTTTTCACCGACCGATTGCATCACATCCAGCCGCCCCAGTTTGTCCAGCTCGGTATGAAGATCACCAATTAAAAACTCAATGAGATCCTGGCTTTTGGCCAGACTGCGCTCAGCGGATTGCTGACTTTGTCTGGCGGAAAAGGACGCGCTTGTGGCGTATAAGGTGGTGGCAATAAGGGCACCGATTGCCGCGTAACGAGCTATTCGGGCGCGTCGGGCGCGACGCTCAGAGGCCTTGATAAAATCGATCTGGTCAGTGGTCAGGGTCAGGTCGCTGTTAAGCAGGGTTTTACTGTCATCAAGCGGTTTGCCGGCGTTGAGCAGCAGGGCAGGGTCACGATTAGCCTTACGCCAGCGCGTTACCTGATCGGACATCTGATTGCGAAGATTAAGCAGCCACCGGTTAACCTGCAGCCAGCGGGCCAGTCTGGGCCAATGAATATACAAGGATTCGTGAGCCAGTGTAACGATCTCTATTCCATCGGGATTTCTTTCGCTTACTAGTAGTCTGGCTTGCAAAAACGTATCCACTAACTGGCGTGACTTCGCATCGTTTCGTAGTTGGTCACAGGTTGCCCATTTTCTCAAATAGCGCCCGTCTTGGTCACAGCTGGTCAGTTGATTGAACACATGAGCAAAGCGTTTTTGCACCGGCTTGCTGAGCCTTCTGAAAACGGCCTCAGCATGGCTGGCTATCGCTCCTTCAATGCCCCCCAGTAACTTATAATGTTGAAATGTCAGCATCCCGCCGGGTGTGCGCATGTCATAAAGCTGAGTAAGAGTAAACTCAAGCAGCGGCAGGCTTTCAGGCGACTGCGCGGCACGATCCGCGATGACTTCATCCAGCGGGGGCTGACCTTTTCCACCTTCTTCAAAGTGTAAGTGCGCGGCCATTGCCGGCGTGGTAATCATCTGGCGAATGTTGTAGAGCGCCGGCGGCGACAAGTCGTACTGACCACCATGTTGCTTCAGACGAAGAAAATCCGGGGTGGCGCCAAGGTGGTGATAACAGTCACTGCGCAATGTAGCGATAACAAAAATATCTAATTCTTCCACCAGTGCGGCAATCAGCTCGGCAAAGCGCTTCTGATGAGCGTCGCAAATAGCCGCTGATGTATAAAGCTCTTCCAGTTGATCAATGAGAATAACCAGTGTGCAAGAAGGGTGATGTGTATTCAGTGCGTCGCGGATTTGCGCAATGAACGCCGCCTTGTTGTCTCTGGACAGTGTTGCGGTGGCACTTATCTGATTTTTGGGAACAAGTTGTTGTGCGCTATTGGCAGCTAATGCTGATACCAGAGCACGAAAAGGATCCCCCTCAATATCCGCCGGACGCATCACACCGCGAAGTACTGGTCCGCTACCCGGTAACAGATCAGGATTATAAAACGCCGGTAAAATGCCGGCTCGGGCCAGACTTGATTTTCCCGCACCACTCATGCCGACAATCAGCAGAAACGGCTGGTGCATGGCTGCTTTAAACTTAAGCTTTTCCAGCGACTCTGCTATTGCATCATCGCGTCCGCAAAACACATTCGCATGTTCAAAGCGAAAGGCTTTAAGCCCCTGGAACGGGTTACCGCTGTACCATCCCCGTGCATTGAGCATTTCTGTTTCGGTGGGCGTGGGCAGAAAATCATCAAGCCAGCGATGCAGGTGTTTTTCCAGTAAACATTCAAATTCACCGATGGTTTTATACTGATGATACGCGTTACTCAAGCGCTGCTCATTGTCAGTGAAGTGTCGATTAAAAAACGCATTCACTGGGGTTGCATTCTGACCAGCACGGTCGGTGCGGCGATACACCATCATTGCCGGTTTGCCCTGAGTTTGCTGGGCGTTACGGGCTGATACAAACTCATACTCAGTGCCGGTTAACGGGCCTTTTAATGGCGCAGGAATGGCTGAGTCAGGTAACAATGTACCTGTGCGTTGCCATAAGATAAGTATAAATAAATCAACATTGGCGGGGTCGGGCAGTTGCGGCTGAAATGATTCTCTGGCCTCCAGTGGCTGCTCTTCCCACAGCATCAGATTGAGCTTGCTGCGATGACCGAATATTTTTCGTAGCCGCTCAACGACCCGTGCTGTTAAAGCGCGCTCGAGCACCACGTCCCCTGGCGAGGATACAAAAATATTGCAGGTGGGCATAGGAGGTATATTCGACTATGATAATATTTACAGTCTAGTTCAAAAATCAACCAGTCACATGGGCTTTCGCGCTTAACAGGCGTTTGTCATCTGGCAGTATGGCTGTGACTACTAGCTGTCAGTCCACGCCTCTTCGACCAGTGAGCGGAAAATCTTTTTATGAACACTGATTATGTCTGATCGTGCTGTCACTTCTGTTTATCAACAGTTTGTTGATTCGCCTCTAGTGCCGATGACCTTGAGAGTAGGCGTTGCCGGCCATCGCGAACATGCCAGTATCAGCCAGGATAACGATATCCTGATCAGGCAAATTACAACGCTTTATAGCCTGATCAACACACAGCTGAAGCGCTGCCATACGCATGCCCATGCACAGACACTATACGCAAAAGCAGAGCCTGTACTCAGGCTTATCTCTTCCATGGCCGATGGCGCTGACCGACTGTTACTGGAGCCTTCGCTGGTCAAAGAGGATTACGAACTCGCCTGCGTATTACCCTTTGATGCCCGTGAATATGCCAAAGACTTTGATGCCGATAGTCAGCGTATCTATTTTGAGTTGTTGCAAAAAGCGCATTACGGGACACCTGAATCGAAAGTGCTCGAGTTAGACGGAAGACGCGAAGAGGCTGATATCGCTTATCGGGACTGCGCTGAGGTGCTGGTAAAAAATTGTGACGTACTGATCGCGCTATACGATGGCAAGGACAAGGCAGGCTATGGTACTGCCTGGACAACTACACTCGCATTATCTGAAAAGATACCCGTCATCTGGATTGATACTGAGTATGCTTGCCAGCTGTATTTTATGCATCGGGAAAATGGCAAAACCATCACTGAACCTTTTACCGAGACCGCTCTGCATAAATGGCTGGGCCATATTCTGCTATTTGATACATTGCTCTGCGCGCCTGACGACGTGCGAAAAAATGACCTTACCTGGCGAATTTTACAGCGCTTTAATGTATTTGCCAGCGAACCGGGCTTATCGCTAAGGCCTGAAATAGTGCCAGATTTTAATGATCGCGGCCCTGTGACTATGACACGTGGCCGCAAAAGCCTTCTCCATAATGGTTTTGCATGTTTGAGGCGCATGCTCATTTCATCAGACAGTATTAAGCAAGAAGTCCGTCGACACGAAGCGCAATTACCGCAATCAGCAAAGCTGGCCGACGATGGCGATTCACCTCAGGCCGAAAACTTTCACACACCCGCCAGCCACGCTTATTTTGCGGCCTATTTGCGTGCAGATCGCCTTGCCAGTTTTTATGCTTCCATGCACCGCAGCACATTTCTGTATATTTATCTTTTCGGTGCGGCAGCGTTAATGGTGGCAGCACTGGCTATCGCTTTTTCCGATCCGGTGCTATACGGACAGACCGCGCTTATCTGTGCACTGATAGAAATGGTGCTATTACTACTGATTTATATCCTTTATAAACGTGACCACTACACCCGGTTACACGACCGCTGGCTTGAATACCGCTGTATTGCCGAGTTTCTGCGACCGACATTATTCTTGTCACTTTTCAGCAGTCACTTTCCCATGCGCCGGTTCAGGGACAGTGAAGAGGTATTAGGGAGAAACCTTCTTGGCCACGGTGGGCCTGAGCGCTGTTGGGCATACCTTTACACAGAAACCGTTTTACGCTGGACAGGTTTCTCCGGACGCAAGATGGAGCAGACATATTTGTCTGATGCGTTGAGGTTTACACAGAAGCACTGGATACACGAGCAGTATCACTACCATACACGCAATGCTATCGCTACAAAGCAAATGGGCAGGCGACTGGCTAAAATCAGTGAAGGCATGTTTGTCGCAACCATCATCGTTGTCGCCACGAAGATTTTGCTAACATACTACTTGCCGGAATATTACACCATCTCGAAACTGTGTGGTTTGCTGGCCGCCTGGTTGCCTGTGATTGGTACCACGGCATTTGCAATTCGTAATCACGCTGAATTTGAAATATCCGCGCAGCGAAGCCTCAGCGCCCGGGAGGTGTTGCTTGGTTACCATTGCAACATCTCTGCACTGGGCAGCGGGGCATTCACCGCTAAAGAGATTGAGACTTTGCTGCGTGAGTTGACCGCACAATCGATAACCGAAACTGCCGACTGGCTGGAAATTTATGAGGTAAAAGATACAGAAACCGCATAAACCGTCTTTAGCCGGGCTGGGTAGTTTAGTTGTAGGATGGGTCGTGACGAAGGGTAAGGCTGAACGTTTGTGCGGTTTTCCTTCATGCTGATCGGCATTACCGCCGGCCACACCAGACAGTGATGCAGCGCCCTAATTCACGCCAAACCGGAAGTTAGTAAAACGGATAGTTGTCATTGCTGTTTAGCACTGTTATTTGCATACCGCTAATGGTTTAGGCTCGTCGTTATCCTGTACCCTGAATTTAAATGCCGCGTGTTTTTTTACGCTTTTATCTGTGGCAAACATTGCGACAACCGGACAGGTTTGATGCTTACCGGTAAGCGAAATATCACCGTTTTCAGCATTTTCTCTGACGATATCAATAGAAGGTACATCCGGTGTTCGATCGCTGCCCGTCATATACGCCTCAGCCAGCTTAACTGCGTCATCGACACAAAGTAACTTACTTTTAAATTCATCTGAGTTGTCTTGTCTGAGTACAAGATTCAGGGAAGGGGACTGCTCACCATACGGACCGAACAGTAAAAATGTAGAAGGGGCCAAATCCACATTTTTAAAGCCGGATGATTGTTCTTTGTCGAGTTTGCCCAGCAGGGTTTTCCTATCGGGCTGACCCAGTTCCGAGATGACTTTTCCCGAACAAAAGTCTATCGCGGCGCTAAACCCTTCTGCTATTTTTTCCATAAATCGCTGCTCACCCTTTTTAGCCAGCTTTTCATCGGCTATTGTGTCAGGAGACTGGCCAATCAGGGTTGCGGCCCCAGCCAGCGCTGAGCCCCACATACTATCCTTGTCGATGTCCACATCACCTGCTGCCTTAAAATTTACCTTCGGTGGTTGTTGTGGTTTGAACCATAAAGCCAGGCGTTTTGTCTGGGGCGCGTAGTGCGTAATGACCTTGCCGGTCAAATCAACATCAACCTTGAATCTGGCGAATTCATCGGTGCTGAAATCGGCGCCCAGCACCTCTTTTTTTCTGTCCAGCCAGCGCCAGCCATTAATGCCAAGTGACAATGTCATGCTGTTTTGCTGGCTATCATCATAGCTGACCTGACATGAATGTATCCAAAGCGTGCCGCTATAAACCTTTTCCTCATTTTGGTTTTTTTGTTGTAAGCCCCGAAACCGATTCTGCAAACGATCACATATCTTTTTGCCTGCAACGTCTGTCACTGCAGCAGATAAGTTGCTGGTATCGGCCTGAGCCGTGTGCGCATATATACCAGACAATGATACGCATAATATTGAAACGAAAAATTTCATTTATTCACCTGACGCTTCAAGCGTGTAATAGCCTGATAGCCGTTAGAGTTATGAGGAGTCAGCGCAAGAGCAAACAGCGGGTTTCTTATGCCTACGGTGAAAGGCGTGTTGAAAGTTCAGACGTAACTGTCAAATACGCCTGTCATATTGAAAATGAAAGGTAAAAACACCTCGTGTAACCTCTGAGCGATGAAACAGCTGGCAAAGGCCTGATGCGGTGGCTTTGCCAGACAGAGAGCGTTTCATTGGTCAAAAACAAACAACGTTTTACTGTGTTGTGATGACCATCCCACCTTGTGGGCGAAGCGTAAATGTGTAATTACCATCGTTACTGATGGTCGCTTTTTGTAGTTTGGTATCGCCTTTGGCGGTATCGTAATATACCGTTACAGGCTTGCCTGACAGCATTGGCAAATTGACATCAATCGATTTCTTTTTGTCTTCACCGTTAACAGCTGCAATATACCAGGTATCGTTTTTCTTACGTGCTAGTACCGCGTAGTCCCCGGGGGTGCCGGCTATAAATTTAGTTTCATCCCACACAGTTGGCATTTTTTTCAGTAGCTCAAGCACGTAATCGGGTTGCTCATGATAATTATTAGGCGTTAAGCCAAAATGCTGAACCGGAGAGAAATAAAGAATTCCCGTAGCGAGTTCAAAGGTATCGGTGGTTTTCCTGATAGTCCCTGACTTCTGTTCCTTAGAAAGCCGGTCATTGAGAAAGACAGGCGCGAAATCCATTGATGCGACGGTATTACGTGTAAAGGGCAGGATGGTCGCATTAAACGCATGCTTATCCAGTGCATCCTGTTCAAACACCAAGTTTTCAGATGCCAACACCGCTTCCGATGTGACAAAATTGGGATACATTCTTTCCCAACCACGTGGCAATGTACTACCGTGGACGGTTATCGTCAGGCCATAATCATTGGCGTCGGTGAAAATATCTTCGTATAACTGAATGGTTTGTTGTTTGTCGCCGCCAAAAAAATCGACCTTAAGCCCTTTTACGCCAATCGCTTTCAACCATGCCATTTCTTCTCTTCTGGCCGGGCTGGTATTCATCTTATCCTGTGGAGTTTGGGGGGCATCATTCCACCATCCGTTCGAGTTGTACCAGAGAATAATGCCAACGCCCTTATCACTGGCGTAATCCACAAGCTTCTCTATCTTATCCCGACCGATTCGCTGGTCCCACCAATTGTCAATCAGTACATATTCAAAATTCAGTTTGGCGGCAAGGTCGATATACTTGAGCTGATCCTGATAATTTATGCTGTCATCCTGCCAGACAATCCAACTCCAGGTTGCTCTGCCCATCTCATAATCCTGAGAGGCGGCATAGCGCGGCTCGACCAAATCATATGACACCGTCGTTTCTACGATTGGGGCAAGTGTACTGCCCAGTGTAATAGTACGCCATGGCGTCACAGCAGGCATCGACATAGCAGCATACGTGCCTCCGATACCGGAATTTTCCCCCTCCTGAGGAAAGGCAAGTGGAAATACACCTTGCTTGTTACTCTCGCCCAGGCGCGAACCCACATAGGTACTGTCCACACCCGTCTCCGAGATTAAAAGCCAGCCATGTTGTGCGTTCTTAAACAGGGCCGGAAATGTATATCCTACGCCGTTTGCAGAAGAATCAGTGACGGGCGCGTCAAAGGTATAAGGCTCTTCATAGCTGGGTTTTGTTTGCATCCAGCCGGTCTCGGGTAAAGCTTGTGGTGTGATAAAGGTGGTCGCTTCATCGGGCAGATTAAAGGTGGTTGCCTCGCCCAGCACTTTGACCCTCGTCAGCGTCTCCGGACCGGATAATCTGTACCGAAACGCCACGTCCCGATTACTGACCCGGTATTCAATCTCTAACTGGATATCATCTTTACCAGTGAAAGTTATCACTGCACCGTTTGCCTGATAATGCACGTTACTCACCTTGCCGTGCATTAGCTCGTAATGCTCATCTTGCTGCGTGTTTTGGTGGGAAACGTAGGTCAGATTGTCTGAGAAATCACCTAACGATGTCTTCAGCCCCAGTGATGATGGCTCCAAAAAAGTGTGGTTATCCAGTTTTACCGTATAATGTGGTCCGTCACCGGCGTTGTCTATTACCACCTCAATATTGCCGTCCGGACTGGTCACGATAACGGGCAGAGCCGCCTGAACACCGGATGCTGTCAACGTTAATAGAATGCCAGCTATTGCTTTTCTCATGTTTGTCCCTTATAGAAAATATCAGTATCGGGTTGTCTTATGCTGTTAAAAAGAAGCCGTTATTCCGACGGTGTATCGAGGGCCGGTCTCCTCAAGAAGCAGAATCTGATTGCTGTAGCGGCCTTCTTTTCTGGTTTTTTCATCAGTGACATTAATGCCTTCTAGAAAGACCTGCATATCCTCGTTGATGTTATAACTGACACGTACATCGACTTGATCGTATTCAGCCACGTAGGTCGGTTCGCCGCCAAAGCCACGTGCTGTTTGCAGGAATCGATCGCGACGGTTCCATGCCACCCGCGCCTGATAAGGGCCTTTGTCATAAAATGCAATGAGGTTGTAGGTATCGCCTAATCCCACCAACGCGAAAGTCTGGGTGGTATCACCCACATCCAGTTCGGCGTTGCTGTCTACCATAGTGGCATTGGCGGTAACGCCAAACCCACTCAAGAATCCAGGCAGAGAATCGAAGGTATATTGCGCACCCAATTCGATACCGTCCACGGTTGCTTCTTCTGCGTTGTCTACCAGACTAACCTCAAAGACAGGATCACCTTCAAACAGATTTTCAGAATCGGCAATTGGAAAGCTTCTGTTTTCGACCGTACTAACCAAAAAGTTTTCCACATCTTTCCTGAAATAGCCGGCAGTCAGATAGCCACTTTCGCTGTAATACCATTCCAGGGTAACGTCGAGATTATCTGCCACAAAAGGACGCAGATCGGGGTTACCGCTGTTGGCCGACAGGTTACCGGGCCGGGTTGCGCCGAGTGTTGTTCTGGGAGACAGTGAGCCCAGCGGTGGCCGCGTCATTGTTCTGGATAGCGCTATCCGTCCTACCAGCTCATCGGTAATATTGAGTTTA
Organism: Salinimonas profundi; assembly: GCF_014750655.1. GTDB lineage: Bacteria > Pseudomonadota > Gammaproteobacteria > Enterobacterales > Alteromonadaceae > Alteromonas > Alteromonas profundi_A. The sequence goes on along the minus strand of NZ_JABBXD010000002.1, from coordinate 144,337 downwards.
AAATTGGTACTTGGCAGAAAGTAGTCATACGTGTTGGTCTGGGAAACTTCTTCTTCGCCAGAAAGGACGGGCGTATATAAATCTGCAGCGGCAAATGTCAAATCCTGCAGAATCTGCGACACCCCGATGGCAGTCGTTTCTGTATGAACATAACGGGCCCCGACATTCCAGGTCCACGGCATACCACTCCATTCGCCTTCAAATACGGCATTGATGTAGCCAGCCATTATTTCTTCTTCAACCTGTGATGAGGTGGGTCTTACCGCCAAATCAAAACCGCCGGACTGTTCCAGTAATGCAGCCGTGCTGCCTGCTTCGAGCCCCAGCGCATTGTCTCTGGCTGTCATCGCCTCGTCGGACTCCAGGTAATTGATAAACTCATCAATATCAAAAGATACCCAGCTGGAAGGAAGATTTCCTATCCCCCCTAAAAAATCATTGCTGATCCCTGTTTGTGAGAATAGCGAATCAGGAACATCTACCTGAAAGCCACAGTAAGCACACAGCACGTTGTCCGGCGAAAGCCTGATGGTTAGCGATTGATCTTGTTTTGAGTACTGTGCGCCAAACGTGACTTCCACCAAATGCTCTTTATTCGCAGCCCAGGTTGCATCCACGCGTTGCTGAAACACTTCATCCTCAAAATCCTGTCCGCCGCCAAACACTCCGCCGCCAGTACCACGCAATGTAAAATGCGCTCTGGCCAGGCTTGGATCGCTTAATGCCTCATCGCTCACGCCACTTACAGTTGGGTAGCCATTGTCGTCGTAAGAAACAGTACTGAAGTTTTCGTCTTGTATCCCGATCCCCGCGACAACGACGTCAGTATTTTCCGCTCCGCCAGAATCAGCCTTTGACCAGGATGTATCAAATGATAAATTGAATTGATCATTGATCCACCAATCAGCGTTGAAGCCCACCGCATATAGGTTCGTAGGACGATTGAGTTGTGCCTCGGTAGCGTCGGCATTTCTGTTTTCGGTAACGCTGGTCGCTACATTATTAGAATCGAACGTGGCGTCAGATATCAGCGTTGGAGTGAAGTATATTCCGACGTTACTGGTGTGTGATTCAACTTCAAAGTCACTGTACATCGCATCCAGAGTAAACTCTACATCCTGTGAAGGACGATACTGGAAAGTGGAGCTAAAGGTGGTGCGTTCGCGATTTTCATGAATCGGGCTAATATTCAGGTTTTGCGGGAAGAAAAACTGCTCATCTGCACCGTATCCCTGTTCTGCAAGGCTACCGGCAATATTCGTCATATCGTCACGGTTGAGGACCAGATATCCGTCAGTAAGAAGGCGGTTTATCCGGTTTTGACGCTTTTGCTGTGTCAATGAAACTAACACGCCCACCGTATCATCGTTAAATGTGTCACTGACCATGCCAAAAAACTGAGGGCTGGTTTCATCTGATAGCGCCTCGTACTGTGCTTTTATCGATGATACAGCCTTGAAACCGTCATAATCTAACGGACGCGGTGTTCTCATCACGACCGTAGATCCAATACCTCCCTCATCCAAATGTACAGGTTGGGACTTATAAACTTCTACACCAGATACTAGTTCGGCAGGCAGCACATCAAAATTAAAGGAGCGGGCACCTGTATCCGATGCCAGTCTTCTGCCATTAAGTAACACCGTATTAAACTCAGGGCCAAAGCCACGCACTGTTATTGACTGACCCTCACCACCGCTACGGTCAATAGCAACACCTGAAATACGCTGTAATGATTCTGCCAGGTTGGTATCAGGAAACTGACCAATGTCTTCTGACGAGATGGCATCAACAATCTGGTTTGAGTTTCTTTTCAATGAAACAGAGCGTTGTAAGCTTCCTCTGATACCACTTACCTGAATAACCTCAACATCCTGTTCTTGCGCGTCGCTCGACTCCTGTGCATGGACGGTCAGACTACCCAGGCTAAGCGCGATTGAAAGTGCGGTGAGCGAAAGCCGCGAAGAGGATACAGAAGGGTGGGTAGCGTGCAATTTAGATTTCATAGTAAGACCTATTCTTTCAGATTATCTTTCGAAAGCTGAGCAACAGAATTATTGAATAAAACACGACGCTGGTCAGAAGTTGATGACGCATATAACAAAAATACAATATTATTGTAATATAATTAACGTTACGTTAACTTAATGTTTACTGTCAATAGAAAGTTGAAAAAGAAAACTACTCAGAGGTGAACGCGATATATTACTTTCGTCAGGGCAGTATTTCGTTACATTCTAAATTTGAGCACTCGGGTCAGCGCTGGTAGCGTTATGCTGATATCTGGAATCAAGGACACGCTATGTTAAAGAATCTGTTAGCCCGGGTGGGCATTGGTAAGGCCACAGTTGATGCAATTTTAAAGTCTGATCAATTACGTGCCGGTGAGATGTTTGATATTGAGGTACTGATCAAAGGGGGCGAAGTTGAACAACACATCAACGGCCTGGAGTTTGCGATTATGGCAGATGCTAAAGCCGAGGCAGACGTGGGCGACAGTGAAGTCAAATACAACAAAAGTGTGGTGTTGCAGCACTGGAACCAGCGCTTCGATCTGACTGTCCAGCCGGGAGAAACACTGACCAATGAATTTTCACTGCAGCTGCATCCTGAAGTGCCTGCCACCGAGCTGTTCGGGCAGCGTATAGGCAAAGTCTGGTTGCAAACCGGGCTGGATATTAAAAGCGGGATGGATGGCAGCGACAAAGATCCGTTAACCATTTTACCCTCAGACACCCAGATGGCGGTGCTACAGTTTATCAGTAACAGTGGTTACCGGTTGTTTAAATCAGATATTGAAGCGGGCCACGTCAGGGCACGTGAATTTGTTTCGCATTTACCCTGTTATCAGGAATATGAGTTTAAACCTGAGTCGCGTTCATTATTTGGTGCCAGAGAACTGGAAGTTACCTTTGTCGACAATGGCAGTGAAACCGGGGTGCTGATTGAAAAAGATCGTGCGTTTCTGGGTGATGGTTACCAGTCAACATCTATCCCTAATCACTGTAAAACGGTTGATGCTGTGCGGCCTTATATCGAGCGCCTGCTGGGATAATAAAAAAAGCCCGGCGGGCGCCGGGCTTTATACCTGTGATTACTCTTTCAGGCCTCGACGCTTGAGTAGCGCATCAACCTCAGGCTTTTGTCCTCTGAACTCGATATAATTTTCCATCAGGTCCTCACTGTTACCTTTGGAAAGCACTTCCTGTCGGTAGTTTTTGCCATTCTCGCGGCTCAGACCACCGTTATCATCCATATAGGCAAACGCATCAGCAGCCAGTACTTCGGTCCACAGGTATGCATAATAAGACGCCGAATAGCCGCCTGCGAACGTGTGGCTGAAATAATTAGACTTATAACGCGGTTTAACCGGCGCGTAGTCGATATCATGGGCTGCCAGTGCTTTTTGTTCAAACTGCGGAACATTACTGACATTATCGTCAGCGCTTAGCATGTGCCACTCCATATCCAGCAATGCGGCGGCAAGGTATTCCGTGGTATTGAAACCCTGGTTGAATTTTACCGCTTTGAGCATTTTATCCAGCAGCGCCTGGGGAATAGGCTCGCCGGTTTCGTAATGATTCGCGTAATTTGCCAGCACTTCCGGGTCGATAGCCCAGTCTTCGTGAAACTGCGAAGGAAACTCCACAAAATCGCGTGCAGTAGCCGTACCCGCCAGACTGGGGTATTTCACCTGCGAGAACAGGCCGTGAGCAGCATGTCCGAATTCATGGAACAGGGTGCTGACTTCATCATAGGAAAGTAACGTTGGCTCTCCGGGGGCGGGTTTAACAATATTCAGCTCGTTGTAAACCACTGGCTTCAGATTATTCTGGAAACTCTGGGTAACGAATTCGCTCATCCAGGCACCACCGGCCTTACCTTCACGCGCATAAGGGTCAAAGAAGAACAGCCCGATGCTTGAATCATCGCTGTTAAATACTTCGAACACTCTGGCATCATCCACATACACAGGCAAGTCGTTGCGCTCTTCAAAACGAATACCATACAATTTGTTCATCGCGAAGAAGAGACCATCTTCCAGCACGCTGTTCAGCTCGAAATAGGGTTTTACCTGGCTGTCGTCGAAGTCGTATTTATCTTTACGTACTTTTTCAGCGTAAAACGCCCAGTCCCAGGGCTTCACAGAACCCTGCACACCTTCTTCATGCATGATGGCTTCAATATCAGCCGCTTCGCGCTTAGCCCGCGCCACCGCTTTAGGGGCCAGGTCATCGAGAATCTCAAATACATTTTCAGGTGTTTGGGCCATCTGGTCGTCAATTTTGTATGACGCCCAGTTTTCAAAACCCAGTAATTGCGCTTTTTGCGCGCGCAATTTTGTCAGTTTTAAAATGATGGGGGCATTCACATCCATCGCGCGGTTCGCGGAGGTTTTCCAGATATGCTTGCGCAATTCGCGGTTTTCCAGGCTGGCCAGGATCGGCTGGCGTGTGGTGTTGACCAGTGAAATCAGATAGCCCTGTTTACCTGCGCTCTCGGCTGCTGATTTCAGATTCGCTTTTTCTTTATCTGATAACCCGGCAAGTTTTGACTCATCTTTGATAACGATGGTGTCATTTTTAAATGATGCCAGAATATTTTGCGAAAACTGTGTTTCTAATGTTGAAATCTGCTCGTTCAGACTGCGCATTGTCGATTTATCTGCGTCAGACAGATTAGCACCGGCACGAACAAATTTATTGTAATAAAAATCTGTCAGACGCTGGTCAATATCACTCAGTGATGACTTATTGTCGTGAACGGCTTTCACGCGTTTGAACAACGCATCATTTAAATAAATGTTGTCTTCGTGTGCAGTCAGGCGCGGTGTCATTTCAGACTCGATACGGCGCACTTCATCGCTGGAGGCGATGCTGGAAAGGTTAAAAAACAGGTTGGATGTACGCTTTATCAGCTCACCACTGTTCTCCAGCGCCAGTATTGTATTTTCAAAAGAAGCAGGTTGAGGGCTGTTTGCAATGGCTTTAACTTCCGCACTTTGCTCCTGCATACCTTTTTCAAACGCCGGTTCATAATCTGTAATTTTAATTTTGTCGAACTCAGGCGTCTGGTAGGGCAGGGTGCTTTTTCTCATCAGCACGTTATCTGTATTGGCTTGCTGGCTTTCAGCCATTACTTTAGCGGTATTGGTGTCCTGGCTACTGGTACATGCCGACAGTGCTATCGCAGCGGCAATAGCGGTCACTATCATTTTTTTTTGCATTCATCTCTCCATATCACTGACTTTATGGTCAGTTGTTCTGTTGTAGGCGGATTACTTTAGCACGCAGACTATGCTGCTCAATCAGACTAGCCGTAGTAATCGGTGTCTTTATCCTGTCTTAGTGGCGTGAGGATGTAAATAACTATGATATTCGGTACTTGCTGTAAGGTGCAGTAGATTGTAACCGGGTGTGTCCAGCTAAGATAAGCGGGAGTAAGGCTGATGAACAATGCCATCAGCCTGTGACGAAGGGGAAAGTATTAGCTGTTCGCGAACTTTGTCAGGGCGTCACCGCTTAATCGATAACCCAGCCATTCACTTTTAGGTTTCGCTCCGATGGACTCATAGAAGTCGATAGCCGGTTTGTTCCAGTCCAGTACGCTCCATTCGAAACGACCACAGTTGTGTTCAATAGCATGTTGCGCCAGGAATTTTAATAGCGCGGTGCCCGCACCTTTACCACGCTCATCGGTACTGACAAACAAGTCTTCCAGATACAGGCCATTTTGTCCCTGCCAGGTTGAATAGTTATAAAAATACACAGCGAAGCCCACAGGATGCCCGTCATCACTTTCACAAATCAGGCAGTGCGATGTGGCGTTGTCCCCGAACAACGTGTTCCTGATATCCTGTTCGCTGGCTTCAACTTCATCTTCGGCCTTTTCATAACGGGCCAGCTCTATAATGAAATTGAGAATCAGCGAGGCGTCGGCCTGCTCGGCAGGCCGGATTGTGTAGTTATTCATGTTTTACGATTTCCTTACAGTTTTAATAACCAAAGCCTACCATTTTACAAACCAGAAAAGCAGCGCGATGCGGCTAAGTAAATAAAAGCCCCCTTAAGTGAAAGGGGGCTTTTTAATGTCACCACAGCCTAATGAGAAGATAAGCGACGGTTACCAGCAGAGTTTTCAGGAGTGCTGCGTTGATGGCGCAGTATCTTGTTCTCCATTGTTATGTTTTCTACGCAGCCGGTTTATCAGTCGTTTCATCACGCCTTTTACATCTTCAAGTATCATGTACAGGCAGGGCACCAGAATCAGCGTGACCAGGGTTGCGTACATTACCGCAAAACCCAGCGCTGCAGCCATGGGTATAACAAAAGCGGCCTGCAGGCTGGTCTCAAACAGGATGGGGAGTACACCCGCAAAGGTCGTAATAGAGGTCAGCGTAATGGCTCTGAAACGGGCCGTACTGGCACGGGTAACCGATTCTGCGATACTAAACCCTTCACGGCGGGCCTGATTGACATAATCGGTCATCACCAGCGAGTCGTTGATAACGACACCGGCCGCCGCAATAATGCCAAAAAATGACATCATCGACAGATCGAGCCCTAACAGGAAGTGCCCCCATATGGCGCCGGTCATGCTAAATGGAATAACTGACATGATAATCAGCGGTTGCCCGTAGCTTTTCAGCGGAACCGCGAGTAACACGTAGACCATGATCATCGCAGCATAAAAGAACATCTGTTGTTCATTACGCTGTGCCTGTTGCTCTTCAATATCGCCGCCCAGTTGCGTTAAGACTGAAGGATAATCTTCTTTGAGCTTCGGCATGTGGGTTTTGTTAACGTCTTCAATCACCGCATCCGGCTCGACGGCCTCTTCATCAATAGACCCCCAGACATATACACTGCGATAGCCTTCCTCTCGGCGTATATAGCTGATGCCTGGTGATTCGACCAGATTGACCACATCACCGAGCATGACATCCTGGCCGGCCGGGGTTTTGATCACCGAATATTTCAGTTCAGAAAACTGTTCACGAGTCAGCTGCGGGTAGCGCACCATCACGCGTACTTCCTCATCGCCGCGGATAACACGCTGCGCCTCGCCTCCGTAAAACCCTGCGCCTACCTGATTGGCAATGTCAGACAGCGTTATACCAAGATCGTAAGCTACAGGACGCAGCGTCATCTGAACTTCTTTACTGTCAGGATCGATCGTTGAGCTGATATCGTACAGCCCTTTCTGCTGCTGCAACATGGCAATAAAGGCCCGGCCGGCAGCATTAAGTTCATCAATGTCCGCGCCGTAAAGTAAGAAGCCAAATTCGCCGTCGTCGCCACCACTGTTAACATCATCAGCGACGCTGAAGGATTTCATGCCGGGAATTTCGGGCATGGCTTCACGCCAGCGTCTGGCTAATTCAAATGTATCAAAGGGGCGGGCATCTTCATCCACCAGAGGCGCGACAACCCGTCCGGATGTTCTTTCCTGATTGAAAGCCAGAATATCGCGCACCATGTTGGCGCCGGTTTCCTGTTTGATCCTGGCGTCCACGTCCCAGATTGTCTGTTCAATAATTTTCAGCGCATCAATCACCGCTCTGTCGGAAGCGGTTTCGTTCATTTCAATGCGTATTTGCGGAAAGTCGTGCGGCACTTTGGGGTTGGGCACGCTGCGCACATAATTAGCCATGATGAGGCCGACACTGATCATCAATACCACAAAAAACAATGCCAACACACTGTAGCGCCAGCGGGTGGCTTTCTCCACGAGCCGTTTATAGGGGCCGTGCACAAAGCCGTTAAAACGATGATTAAAACGCGCGCGCCATGAATCCTGTTTCACAGGCGGGAATTTGGTATGTGCAATATGCGCAGGCAGAATAAGCTTTGACTCTATAAGGCTGAATGCCAGGCAAAGGATAACAACTACCGCGATGTTGTAGAAAAACGCACCTTCCGGGCCACTACTTAGTGTGAAGGGGGCAAATACCGCAATGGTGGTCAGTACCCCGAAAGTGGCGGGAGTCGCAACACGTTTGGCACCCCGGATCACATTATCTACACCACCGCCCTTACTCTCTACTTCTGTATACGCGCTTTCACCAATGACAATAGCATCATCGACAACAATCCCCAGCACCATGATAAAAGCAAACAGTGAGAGAATGTTTACAGTCACACCAAATAAAGGCATGAGCATGAAGGCACCAAGAAAGCAGATGGGCAGGCCAAGCATAACCCAGAACGCTAGCCTGAATCGCAGGAACAGTGTCAGAAGAAGTGCTACTAACAGTGCCCCTTCAGCCAGGTTCATCAGCATCATCTCCAGACGGGCGTTCAGATAATAGGTCATATCCACCAGAACTTTGAGCTCTATGCCGTCTGGCAATGTTTTATTTTTGCTCTCGATATAGTTTTTTACCGTTTCTGCCACCGGCACCATATCCTGCGTGCGGGTGGCCTTTACTGCCATATAGATGGAGTTTTTGCCCGAATAACTGAAATACCATTCACCTTCAGTGAAGCCATCGGTGATAGTGGCAACATCAGAAAGCAGTACTTTGGCGCCATTCTGACCGATCTTAACCGGGATCTGCGCAAAATCGCTGCCACGATAGTATTGATTTTCCACCCGAACAGAAATCAGGCCCGCTTCAGTACGTAATTGTCCGGCGGAAATATTGGCCGAATAATCGCGGATCGCGCGGCTGACATCTGCAATCGTAAGATTGTATTTGCGCAACATATCCGGAAGTATTTCAATGGCAATCTCATCATCCGGATCGCCGACATCAACCAGTGACACAGAACCTAGCTGCAGCAGCTCATCTTCAATTTCTTTGGCCAGCGGCTTCAGCTCGCTAAGCGGGACATCACCCACCAGCGGCATCTCAATCACATTTTGCTCAAATTCCTGCTGCGAAATATTGACCGGCTCCATGCCCGCAGGAAAAGTAGCAATGCCATCAACCCGAAATTTTACCTTGTCCAGAACGTCGGTCAACTCGGCTTTCTTATCAATCTCCAGCGTTACCGTGCCTGAGTTTCGAAAGGCCCGTGATACCACCTGTTCAATCTCGGTGACATCTTTAATAGCTTCTTCCACTTTGATAAGGATACTTTCTTCAATTTCCTGGGGAGAAGCGCCCGGATACTGGGCAGAAATGGTGATGTAATTGAGCTCTATATTAGGGAACATTTGCCGCTGGATACTCATAAAGCTGATAAGTCCCATCAGCAAAATGAATCCCATTAACAAATTGGCCGCCACGGAGTTTCTGGCAAACCAGGCGATAAGGCCGCGATGCGTGTCAACTGGCATAGTCATGATGCTGGCCCTCTACTGCTTTTGCGCGACAAGGTGATCGCTATCCCGGGCAACTCTGACTTCCATCCCCGGCTGCGGATACTCCGGCAGTGTCATAACCACATTTGCGTTGGCAAGATCGGCGCGGATATAAAAATGTTTACCACTTTCATGCACCACCTCAACCTTTTTTGGGACCAGTTTTTGGTCACTGTCCATCAACCAGATACGGTTGTTGGTCACCAATTCCTGGGGGATACGGTAGACATCTTTGAGTGTGCGTCCTTTAAACGAAATATTGACGTAACTGCCAAATTTTACTTTCTGCGTGTTGCTATCAATGCCGTAAGGGTCGTCAATGCGAAGCACCAGGTGAGACAGGCGTGTGGCAGCATCTACCACACCGGAGTCGCGGTGGATATAGCCCTCAATAACGGACGCCTGGCGGGCATCCGTAGACACTTTTACGGCAAGTCGGCTAAGGTTTTCGGGTAACAAATGTCTGTCGAAGCCGGCGATGGGGAAGGTGACTTCTGCCGTTTCAATATTATGGATGGTGGCGGCCAGCGTGCCCGGCGACACATAATCGCCCACACCAATTTCGCGCGACACTACCAGTGCATCGTAGGGCGCTTTTACCTCGCAATTTTCCAGATCCCGCTGCGCTATTTTAAGCATTGCTTCAGCAGATTTCACTGATGCCTGTGCGCTTAGCAGCTGTGGTTTGCGCAAATAAAGCTCGGTGACCTGGGTGTCAGGCATCAGCCTGGCTTCCTGTTCGGCGACCCTTGCCTGTGCCTTTTCCTGAATAAGCTGTGCCTGGGCGGCACTCAGATTAGCTTCTGCCTGCAGCAAAGCAGCTTCGTAAGCATCTTTTTCAATGGTAAAGAGTGTATCGCCGCGACGGACCAGTCCGCCATGAATAAACCCCTCACTCCACTGAATCACCTCACCAGCCACCTGGGCGGCCAGTTGTGTTGTTTCCAGTGGTGTGACTTCTCCATAAGATGTCAGTGTTACGGTATGATTCTGGGGAGAAAGTGTATCCACGGTGACCAAAGGCCGTGTGTCTACCTGTTCACTGCTTTTTTCTTCTGGTGCGGTAGCCACAACGCCATAGGTGGCCGCTATACCAACAAGAATAACCCCTACCGGGGCGAGTACTTTTAACCATTTCATGTTGTATCGCTTCTATCGAAGGTTTGTCCCTATACTACTCCTGAATGATAAGACAAACCTTGTACAAATGTAACGATATATTAAACAGCACTTAACACGAATGTGGTTTACTGATTTTGTGGTTCTTCAGATATTTTCAGCTGAGCGGTTTCGTTTGCCATCTCTGCAGCCAGTTGTGCAATAAGTTCGCGCATTTGCTCCACGGTATGCTCAAAACCATCCTGCTGCTGGTCAGCGCGCAGGAAAAACCGCTTGCTGACCGGCTCGCCATCATCAGGAAACAGCCAGTACTGACCTTTCAGCACCACAAATCCCTTGTGTGTGGCAATAAAGTCGTCGATGACCAGCGTTACACCGGTGGTTTGGGCTTTGTCGTAGATATTCTGGGAGAAAACCTCAATGCCCTGGTCTTGCCATAAATTGGCCGACAGGGTCTGCAAAAAATCGCCAGCCAGTGGTTCTGCCCAGACATGCTGAGATGAAAACAATATCGTAGTGGGGCCGGTTTGCATGGCAAGACCACGTTGCTTGAGATAATCAGGTAATTTGATTTTATCAATACGTAATCTGCCGGTAATCTCCTTTGATGCCGCCTCTTCGGTTGCCGGTGAGTGAAGTAAATAGTAGTTCAGCGATACCGGCTCTGAGGCGCACCCGGCTAACAATATAAGACCTGCTATCAGTAAACCTGATTTTATCATTATTCGCGCTCTCCTGATTTCGCTTTAGGCTGACGATCGGTGCCACTGTTGTTGGGAAATATAAAGCTACTGGGACGCTGATTCAGTTGAAGAAGCAGCGGCTGCAGATTTCTCAGCGTTTCCTGCATGGCATCAACTGTTTCCTGGATCTCACCCTGACTCAGACCGCCTTCAGAGTAATTTTTAAGTAGCGTTGAGACATCGGTAAGTACCTGATTCAGGTTACGGTTCAGCGCTTTGGTGTCCAGATCTTCCAAGACTACACCGACATTGTTGCTGGTTTCCTCAAGCGCGTTGGCTGCGGCTTGCATGTCCTCAATGACCTTGCGCGTATCTCCAACCAGTGTATCTAAAGGTAACTGATTAATTTTATCCAGAATAGCATCTGCTTTTTGGGTTATTTGCGTGAACTCATTAGAGACCGTGGGGATAACCTCAAAGCCGTTAATGGTTTTCATGCTGGTCTGACTGATCTTCTGGGCATGATGCAGATCAACATATAAGCCGCCGGTGAGCACATTTCCCATACGCAGTGTGGCGCGCAGGTCGCGCTCGACCCAGCCACGCAAGGTCTGTTTAACAAACTCCAGACTTTCCTGATTATCCTGCTGGCGCACCTTGCCCGGATAAATTTTTATAATCACCGGAATGGGATAATCTTCGTCCAGAATATTACCACCTGCAATATCGGTAGCGTTGATACGACTGACCTCACCAATCTCAATGCCACGATACTCCACCGGTGCACCTACCGTCAGTCCTCTGACGGTTTCGTCAATCAGTAGTACGTACTCAGCGGCGATTTTATAGCGGGTGTTATAAGCTGCAGATTCATCTTCATAAATACTGAAACTGGATTCACCGGTGATGCGCTCGCCAGGCGGCGAGTCTTCAGGGATACCAAAAGTGATGCCGTTGGCAAGTAGCGTCTCCAGACTGCCTGTCTCGATCTCAACACCACTGGAACTTAGATGCAGCTTCACGCCGCTGGCATTCCAGAACCGTGTGTTACTGGTGATCAGTTTATGATACGGCGCTTCAATAAACGCCGAGTAATACACCTGGCGCTCTTCAATATTAAACTCAGATTCTTCAAATTCACCTACCTTAAAGCCTTTGTAGATGATGGGGTCGCCGGTTTTATAGGCGAAACGGTCATCGCTTTTCAACGTCAGGTGAAGGCCGGGCGTGCCCACGGGCGTGGCCGGCGCCCGCTCAAGTGCCACAAATTGTCGTTCTTCATTGCCCTCATCATTGGCTGACATTGCAATATAGCTGCCCGATATAAGAGTATTAAGGCCGGAAACCTCGGAAAAGCTGATGCGTGGGGATACTACCCAAAACTGCGTTTTGTCGGTAAGCAATCGCGCTGCACTAGCTTCCATGCGCGCTGTCACTAATACGCCGTCAAGCCCGGGCTTAAGCTCAATCTTTTTGACCTGTCCTACATCAACATCACGGACTTTGATTGGCGTCTTGTTGACTTCAATACCCGATGCGGATTTTAGCTCAATGGTGATAAGCGGGCCCTGGTCGCGCCACTGTGTGTAGACCATCCACCCTCCTACAAGGATAACGAAAATCGGCACCAGCCATATTTTCGATATGCGGCGGGTTGATTTCACATGCGCCTTTTCAGTCATTTAATGCTTTCCTGTTTATCCATATCAGTCTGCTATCAAAGGTAATAGCCGCTATCATCGTCACAAAAACCACAGCGCAAAATGCCAGAGCGGCGGGGCCGGGGTAGACGGAAATTGTATTGCCAAGGCGAATGAGTCCGACCAGAATCGCAACTACAAACACATCGATCATAGACCAGCGCCCGATTGCTTCGGTGAGCCGGTAAAAGCGGGCTCGGGTACGCTTACCCCTCGAGTGTTGATGCTGAACAGTAAAGTTGAGCCAGCTCAGAATCGCGATTTTTCCTATCGGCACAATCACGCTGGCAATAAGTATCACCAATGCTACCGGATATGAACCAGATTGCCACAAGGTAATGACCCCCCCTATGATTGTGCTTGGCTCATCATTGCCAAATAATTGGGTATGCATAATAGGCAGGGTGTTAGCCGGAATATAAAGCACGGTGGCGGCCAGAAGTAACGCCCAGGTGCGCTGGATGCTTATGGCGGCGGTATCTCTTGTAACCGGTTCCGGTTTGGGCAACCGGCCTTTATACAACCACAACCCCAGCCTGTTTTTGTCAAAGTTTACCAGACTCATCGTCAGGCATCCGGCAAAGCCTATAAAAGCAAAAAAAGACAGGCCAAAACTGACCTCAGCCATACTGGTCACTTTAATCAGGCTCACCAGGGTGCCGACCATAAAGACCTCCGCCATGCTCCACTGACTTAGTATCTTCACGGTTTTATACCATTGGCGGGATGAAGGCGCGCGGCGATTGGCCAGATAACCGGTACAAAGAAATACAATTCCAATCAGAACAATGCAGGGGATGATAAGAATAGCCAGTGCGGTTATTACAGCCAGTGACACGTAATCCTGTTGCACCAGAACATTCAGCGCATCGGAGATATGAATACTGTGTTGCTGACCATTGCTTTTAAAAATCAGGAAATTGAAGGGCAGGCTCAGTACCAAAAACAGCAGTGCTGATAATGCAAACGCAAGACTATGCTGAAAGCCAGCATTACGAAACGACAACAAATCATGATGGCAGGTAGGACATAATGCCTGCTGACAATGGTTCAGCGCAGGTATCGACACATCTGTGTAACACTGCTCACAGGTTATGGTTACGGGCTGCCCCTGGTTATGCATTTATGTTGCTCGATTAAATTGGGTAGGGCGCATTGCACCTTGATGACACTTAATAATAGAGAATATTGTTGTAACCTCCAATAAGATCATTGTGTTAAGTGCGTTCAGTGACGTGAAACAACCGTCAGACCGCCGTTTTCCGCTGTGATTTGTTACTGGTTTGCTTTGTCGGCGCTACAAAAAAAGCCGGTATGACCGGCTTTTGAGATAGGCGTTTTATGTACTCACACTATTTAGCAAAAGTGTGGTAGCTCAGGCATTAGAATGATGCGCTGCCTGGCGTGCGAGGGAAAGGAATTACATCCCTGACATTCTGCATGCCCGTCACATACGCAACCAGACGTTCAAAGCCCAGGCCGAAACCCGCGTGCGGGACAGTACCGTAACGACGCAAATCGCGATACCAGGCATAATCTTCTTTGCTCAGCCCCATCTCTTCTAATCGTGCATCGAACACATCCAGACGCTCTTCACGCTGAGAACCACCGATAATTTCGCCAATACCGGGGGCCAGTACATCCATCGCCGCGACAGTTTTGTTGTCATCATTCAGGCGCATGTAGAACGCTTTAATGTCTTTCGGGTAATTTTGCATAATGATAGGCGCACCAACATGCTCTTCTGCCAGATAACGCTCGTGCTCAGAAGACAGATCCACACCCCACTCAACCGGGAATTCAAATGCTTTTCCTGAGTTTTGTAAGATGTCGATAGCGTCAGTGTAGTCCATGCGAACAAAATCTGATGAGACCAGCTTTTCAAGACGTGATACCACATCTTTATTGATGCGCTGCTCAAAAAACGCCATGTCATCTGCACGTTCTTCCAGTACGGCTTTACACACATACTTAAGCATATCTTCCGATAGTTGCGCGACATCAGCCAGTTCAGCAAACGCCACCTCAGGCTCAATCATCCAGAACTCGGCAAGGTGACGGGAGGTATTGCTGTTTTCAGCACGGAATGTAGGGCCAAAGGTATACACTTTGGACATCGCCGTACAATAGGTTTCAACGTTCAGCTGACCGGATACTGTCAGGTAGGTTTCTTTGCCGAAGAAATCTTCCTTGTAATCAATGTCGCCTTTTTCTGTGCGCGGCAGATTCATCATATCCAATGTCGATACGCGGAACATCTCGCCGGCCCCTTCAGTATCGCTGGCTGTGATCACCGGTGTGCTGATCCAAAAGTAGCCGCGCTCGTGGAAAAAGCGGTGGATGGCCTGAGACAGACAGTTACGCACGCGGGTCACCGCACCTATAACGTTGGTGCGTGGGCGAAGGTGCGCGTATTCGCGCAAATACTCAATAGAGTGGCGTTTTGCCGCCATCGGGTAGGTATCCGGGTTTTCCACCCACCCCAGCACCTCTACAGATTCAGCTTCCAGCTCAAGTGACTGACCTGTTCCCTGAGATTCTTTGACACTAGCCTTAACAGCAACAGAACACCCCGTTGTCAGGCGTTGAACCTCTTCATAATTAGGCAGAGAATTTAACGCGATAACCTGCACAGGATCAAAGCAACTTCCATCGTGCAGTGCAATAAAAGATAGACCAGCCTTAGAGTCTCGGCGTGTTCTTACCCAACCTTTTACTGTCACCGTTTCGCCAACAGCGTACTTGCCGGCAAGCACGTCGACTACGGGCGCATGCGTCATTATGAATTCTCCGTCTTTAAAAATTTTACAAGGTCAGAAATCATCGCACACTCATGATAAGTGTGCCTTTGTTTAATCAAACCGAATGAGTTCCCGTGTTGAATCCGAATGGACCGTCGGGTCAGCGCAATAAAGCGCTTGCGCGAATTTTTGTGCACGCAATGGCACGCTTTGATGAGCCGGTTTAAGACAAAGACAGATTTCTAACGTATTAACAGCCGATAGTATACTTAAACCAAAAACGGATGCCAGAGTTCATTGAATCAATTGAAGTATAAAGATAAAAGTGGTCAGCCGGTCAACAGACGCAGCACCCCCCGTGAGAATGACAGCCTGTATAAAATTGTTATGGTGGTTAATGTCTTAGCCTGGGGGCTGTTGGTTGCTGCCTTTGTGGTGTTTCATTTTGCCAGGCCAGATTTTATCGCCGGCGTGCAGCGTTTCTGGAACATCCCGGGCCAGACCGACTGGTCCCGGGAGCATGTCGGCACGTTATTCTTTCTGGTCAAAGCCTGTCTGATACTGACACTTTCAACCATGTTGCTGCGCATCCGGCGAAACCGGCGCCAGGGCGATAACTACGGTATTAACCTCTACGTATTAACCGTGGTTGGCTTACTGACGCTTCTGGTGATGACACTCTCATTTACCTAACCTAGAAAAGCCGAGTTAATCAGGTACCAGGTATAGACGATGTAAGCGGCAACAAACACTCCACCTTCCAACCGGTTTAACCGACCCTGGCGTCCTTTCAGCCCGATACAAAAGACAAACAGCGCGACCGAGAGAACAAGCATGATAACGATGTCGCGGTAGAAGAAGCTTTGTTCAATAGGCGTAGGATGAATAATACCGGCTAAACCTACCACCGCCAGAGTATTAAACATGTTGGAGCCAATGACGTTACCTAGCGCCAGATCATGTTCTTTTTTGCGAATGGCAACCAGCGAGGATGCCAGTTCGGGCAGGGAAGTACCCACGGCAATAACAGTAAGACCGATGATGGTGTCGCTGACACCAAAGTATTGCGCCACTTCAATAGCGCCCCATACGAGAATTCTTGAACTGGCAACCAGCAAGACCAATCCTGCCAACAGCCAAACCAGATTCATTTTGACAGAGGTAGCGTCGCTGTTAATCTGCTCTTTATATTCCTCAGCCAACGCATCGCTGTCGCCTTTCATTCCCTGCCAGAAACTCCAGCCAAGTAAAAGCACGAACAAGCCCAACAGGGTAAAAGCATCATCTTTTGACAGCGTTAAATCCAGCAGTTGCCAGGCGGCAATAAAAACAATCGCCAGCATAATGGGGAGTTCGCGTCTGATGATCTCTGAGCGCACAGCGATGGGGCTTATAAGCGCTGTGATACCTAACACCAGTGCGATATTGGCGATGTTAGAGCCAAACGCATTACCCAGCGCGATACCGGAATTTCCTTCAAGTGCCGCGAACACTGAAACAATGATTTCCGGCGCCGAGGTGCCAAAGCCAATGATCAGCATACCGATGATAAGAGGCGATACATTAAAATGGCGGGCGACACCGGATGCGCCATCGACGAACTTACCTGCGCTCCATAACAAAACCGGAAGTCCGACCAAAATCGCGACGATTGCTAACTCCATAACACCTCCTAAATATAAACCGGTAACACTGACCTGCAGTGCCTGAATAGCCACATTAACTTGCCAGAATAACTGGCACATTCTATACCAAAGCGATTACCTCGGGGGGAAGTTTTTACGTACCGCCCCACCTTCTGCTACTTTACAGGGGGGACGACCGGACTTTTCCGGCTTATCAGAAATACTTATCGTAACGGTCAAAATTTCCCTCTCTGAATTTGCTTTTCAATTACAGGGCTTACCGTAAACTTCGCGAAAAGCACAATTGTTACTCAATGGGGCTAACAGGTGTGTACGAAAAAAACCAATTAGAGATTATATGCACAAGACACTGATTATTGCCGACAACGTCCAGCTGTTTGACAGTTCTGGATTGAATGTCATTACCTTTGATGATTATCTGGCAAATTTCCCGAAACTCAACGAGCCCAAGACGCGCGTAATTAACCTGTGTGATACCAGCGAGTATCTTAGCCGTGGCTATTACTGCTCACTGCTTGCCCAGGCGCGTAAACACCGGGTGCTGCCGGCGGTCAATACCATTAATGACATGCGAATGGCGTCGGATAGTCACATGCCGCCCAGGGTCACGCTTCCCGATACGCTGGAAGGCACTGACGCTACTGAGCTGCCGACAACATGTTTTGTGGTATTTGGTCAAACTCTTGAGCCGTCGCTGGCCATGGTTGCTCAACGCGCCTTTGCACTTTATCCGTGTCCGATTATGCAGTTAACGATGCATGTTGCCAGTGAGTCCGGGGCGACCATCGGTTACGCCGAATGTCGGGTGGTTGGCTTTAATGCATTGCCAGCGGACATGCACCGGTATGCCATCCAGCAACTGACAGCGTTTGCTGATTCTGCATGGCGCTCCCCGGCTAAAGGTAAAAAAGTGCGCTGGGATATGGCGATTCTGGTTAATCCTGACGAAATCACCCCGCCAAGTGATAAAAAGGCGCTGAAAAGCTTTGTTAAAGCTGCCGAGAATGTGGGGATCCATGCTGAAATTGTGTCGCAGCTTAATCCGGCAGATGTGGGGCATTACGACGCCTTGTTTATTCGCGAGACGACGGCCATAGAGCACAGTACCTATCAATTGGCGCGCGCTGCTGAGCGTGAAGGTCTGGTGGTGATGGACGATTCGCAGTCTATACTTCGCTGTTGTAATAAGGTTTTTTTGCAGGATGCGTTTACTTATCAAAATGTACCGGCACCAAAAAGTCGGTTTGTCAGCCAGGCGGATGAAGATGCCTGCCAGAAACTGATTAGTGAGCTGGGACTGCCGCTGGTGTTAAAACTACCGGAAAGCTCTTTCAGTCGAGGTGTTTACAAAGTTGAAAGTGCCGCTGAGCTTGAGGAAAAGCTGCGTGAAATGCTCGGTGTTTCTGCCCTTGTGCTGGTGCAGGAGTATATCTTTACGGATTATGACTGGCGTATCGGGGTATTGGGCGGCAAGCCAATTTATGCCTGTAAGTATTTTATGGCCAGAAACCATTGGCAGATTTATCACCACGATGGTGATCAAACTGACTCAGGGGATTTTGTCACCATGGCAACATTTGAAGTGCCGCGACCAGTCCTCCAGGCAGCAGTAAAAGCAGCCAAAGTGGTGGGTAATGGTCTTTACGGCGTAGATATCAAGCAGGACGGCCACAATGTGTTTGTTATTGAAGTGAACGACAACCCCAGTCTCGAAGCCGGAATTGAAGATAAATATCTGGGCAAAGCGCTGTATGAGATAATCATGCAGGAGTTTGCTGATCGTTTAGAAAAGAGAGGAAAATAATGGAAGCGGTCATGTCTGGCCATGCTGTTTCACTCAGTAAGGTGGCAGACGCCGATATAGATGCACTGTGGCAGTTGGAGCAGCGGTGCTTTACCTCAGACAGGCTGAGCAAGCGCAGAATGCGGTTTTACATGAGTGCGCCGCATGCCGAATTTGTACTGGCCCGGGCTAACGGTCTGGTGGTCGGATACGCGCTGCTATTGTGCCGGCGTGGCACTTTACTCACCCGGTTATATTCAATAGCGGTGGATCCAGAGGCCAGAGGCCTGGGCATTGCGGCGCAACTGATTGACGAGCTGGAGAGGAGGGCATTATTGCGGGGAAAGCCCTTTATGCGTTTGGAGGTTGCCGTGAACAACAGGGCAGCCATTGCCCTGTATGAAAAACTGGGGTTTCATCAGTTTGGCATTTATAACCATTATTATGAAGACGAAAGCGATGCGTTGAGAATGCAAAAAGCGTTGCGAATGCCAGCCAGTCAAAGCAAGCATGAACTGTATCCCTGGTATCAGCAGTCAACGGAATTTACCTGTGGGCCCGCCGCATTAATGATGGCAATGACATCATTAAATAAACACAGCAACATGTCGCAGCATGAAGAGCTGACAATATGGCGTCAGGCAACCACTATTTATATGACCTCCGGTCATGGTGGCAGTCACCCGGTAGGTCTGGCGCTGTCAGCTCACCAGCGCAATTTTGAAGCTGAGGTCTGGATGAATCAGGCCCTGCCGCTTTTTACCGATGGCGTGAGAAGCGAGCATAAAAAGCAAATCATTGAGCTGGTGGAAACCGATTTTGCCGGACAGGCACGAAAAGAAGGTGTAGCTATCAGGCAGTTTCAATGGCAACTGAGCGATATCGAAACGGCGTTAGATTATGGCAAAGCGGTGGTCTGCCTGATCAGTACTTATGCCTTCGATAAAAGAAAAGCGCCGCACTGGGTTGTAATCACCGGCGTTGATGACCAGTGCGTATATATTCACGATCCGGATCCGGGTGACGATGAACATGTGGAATTTCAACATATTCCGTTGTCGCGGGAGGACTTTCTGCGCCTGGCTACATACGGAAAGCGCAAAATCAGAACTGCAGTAATAATCGGCCCTGCCGCGTAGGCAGGGCTTTTTCACGCTAGTGGTGTGTTTTGCTGCGCATCATGCGCTTGTTAAATTCTTTAAGCGAGTTTACCAAGTCACTGAGTTCGCCACTGCTTCCGCCGTAAACATTGGGCTTGGTAAACCGCGTACCTTTGATTGCCATATCGAAAGGACGGTTAATATCAAACGCTGTAGTACGTTGTTGCAGTCTGGACCATTCACCCAACATTGAAGAGGGAATTGCGTGGCGTTTGGCAACTAATTTGTCTCTTAATTGCAACACCTGACCGATTAATAGCGTGTTGTCATTTTTCATAATACAACCTGTTTTTTCGCGTTTATCAATAGGCCTTTTACTTAATGGTCAATGAGTTCAGCGCGATTGGCTTATCTCTCACGGGCCGCCCAGTAAAGGTCTGACTCATATTGAAAGTTGCAAAATGAATACCGGTTGAAACTTTACTGTCACAAAAATGACATAAGCTGCTGATTAAAAGTGATAAACGCTGCTATCCCGCCTATCTATAAAAAAAGTATGAGGTAATATTTACAATACGGTATTACAGCACTTTGAAAAATTGAAAGACCTATTGTGCAAAACGGATAGACTTTTTGCGAAATCTTTTTACCCCTTTGACACACAAGGCCGGTGTCCAAATCAGCAAATTGGCCAGAATAGCCACAACCAGGCTGAAGATGACGGCAGTCGGTGAAAGTGGCACGGAGGGCGAAAAGTTTTCCGCCACACGCTTGAGCGTAGTGAAACGCGCGGGGGTAAACATATACCACGCCTGTGAGAAGTAATTGCCATTATCCAGCGTCGCTATTCCCTGTTTGATCACAGCCAGTTGCTGGATCTGCTGTGCTTTATTGGTGGCATCTTCGCGCACCACAGGCTCGTTATTCTTTTGTAAATCTTCGATCATTGCATCCGCTGACGCATATCCATATCTGGTTGCCAGTTGCTCATACTCCGCCACACTTTGCGCTGTAGCATCGTGATAGCCGGCGAGATACTGTCGGTAGTGGTCAGCCAGAATAGGCACCTGCAATGCCAGAATAAATATCGTGGCGAAAATAATCTTGTCGAACACATTTACAAGAATTTTCATGCAGGTCCTCGTTAGTCGGTTAACGTAAAGTCAGTGTTGGCTCAGTGCCATATAGATGGCGTCCGTCAATTGTTTGAGCTCATCACCACTTATAATATACGGCGGCATAATATAAACCAGTTTATTAAAAGGGCGTATCCAGACACCGGCTTTGACGAAATGCCGTTGCAGGCGTGCAACATCCACCGGATGATGCGTTTCAACCACCCCAATAGCGCCCAGGATTCTGACATCCCTGACCGCCGCCAGTGACAGACAATCCGGAAGTGTCTGTTTCAGCTGGGCCTCAATATCAGCAACCTGTTTTTGCCAGTGATTCTCACTGATAAGCGCAAGGCTTGCCGAGGCCACCGAGCAGGCCAGCGGGTTCCCCATATACGTTGGCCCGTGCATGAACACCCCGGGCTCGCCCTGACAAACCCCCAACGCGACATCTTCGGTGCACAGCGTAGCAGCAAGTGTCATATAGCCACCCGTTAAGGCTTTTCCTACACACATGATGTCAGGGCTGATGTTGGCATGCTCGCAACCAAAGAGTTTTCCCGTGCGACCAAAGCCAGTGGCAATCTCATCGCAAATCAGTAATACGTTATATTGGTCACACAGCTGACGCGCCCGCTTGAGATATTCGGGATGATAGATGCGCATACCGCCCGCGCCCTGAACAATCGGCTCAATGATTAACGCAGCCAATTCGTTGTGATGAGCATCAAATAACTCCTCCAGCGGCAAAATATCATCTTCGCTGAAGGTTTGGTCATACCGGGTCTGCGGCGCCGGAGCAAAGTGTTGCGGAGTCAGGACATTTGAAAACAGGCTGTGCATCCCGTTCACCGGATCGCAGACTGACATCGCGGCAAAGGTATCACCGTGATAGCCGTTTCGCGGAGTGATCACTTTGTGCTTACCGGCTCTTCCCTGGCATGCCCAGTACTGCAGCGCCATTTTAAGCGCCACTTCTACAGAAACTGAACCGGAGTCGGCCAGAAACACCCGTGCCATGCCCGCGGGGGCCATATCCAGTAATTGTCGGCAGACGTTGACGGCAGGTTCATGGGTTAAACCACCAAACATAACATGTGAGAACTTATCGACCTGAGCATGGGCGGCGGCATTGAGCGCTGGATGGTTGTAACCGTGAATGGCGGCCCACCAACTGGACATCCCATCAATCAGCGTTTCACCGGTAGCAAGGTGAATCGTTGCCCCTGACGCACCCGCCACTTCATAGCATGGGAGCGGATTGACGGCCGACGTATAAGGATGCCAAATATGGCGTTTATCAAATTCGATATTGTTCAAAATGTAACCACTGGTAAATGTTTGGAATTGGTCAGAGTTGACAACTCTGTTGCTGCGCATAGACTAAGCCAGCAATTATCATTAGTAAAGGACAGGCCATGACCGCCGCACCCCAATTTGTCTCGTCGTCGCAGGAAATTCGTAACGACTGGACGACCGCTGAAGTTGAAGCACTTTTTGCCATGCCATTTAACGATTTACTGTTTAAGGCGCAAACCGTGCATCGGGCGTATTTTGACCCCAATGAAGTACAGGTTTCAACATTGTTGTCCATTAAGACCGGCGCCTGTCCGGAAGATTGCAAATACTGTCCCCAGAGCGCCCGATACGACACCGGGCTGGAAAAAGAACGCTTATTGGAAGTCGAAAAAGTTATTGAGCGGGCAAAAGAAGCAAAAGCGGCCGGCTCGACCCGCTTTTGCATGGGCGCAGCCTGGAGAAATCCTAAAGAGCGGGATATGCCGTATGTGACCAAGCTGATCTCAGAGGTCAAAAAACTGGGCCTGGAAACCTGCATGACGTTGGGTATGTTGTCTCGTGAACAGGCGACTGCGCTCAAACAGGCTGGTTTGGATTATTATAATCATAACCTGGATACCTCGCCGGAATATTACGGCGATATCATCACAACGCGCACCTATCAGGACAGGCTGGATACGCTGGATAATGTCCGCCAGGCGGGCATGAATGTATGTTCAGGTGGCATTGTCGGAATGGGGGAAAGTGGCAAAGATCGGGCAGGACTGCTGATCGCCCTGGCAAATCTGCCCCAGCAGCCAGAAAGTGTACCTATTAATATGCTGGTCAAAGTAGAGGGGACGCCGTTAGACAGCGTTGATGATTTGGAGCCGTTTGAGTTTATCCGAACCATCGCGGTTGCGCGGATCATGATGCCAGCATCGCATGTCCGGCTATCGGCAGGTCGCGAAAATATGAATGAGCAAATGCAGGCACTGTGTTTCATGGCCGGCGCAAACTCTATCTTTTATGGCTGCAAGTTGCTGACAACCTCAAATCCTGACACCCATGAAGATGTACAGCTTTTCCGCAAGCTGGGCATCAATACCGAGCGCACCCGCGATTATTCTGATGAGGCGCATGCCCAGACGCTGCAGGAAGAAATAGCTGATCGTGCCACGCCGGACCTGTTTTACGATGCAACCAAGCCGTCGGCAGTCGAGGCATAATGGCCTTTGACTGGATAAGCGACAAGCTGGCGGAGCTGCACAAACAAGGTTACCAACGTCAGCGCGCTACCGTTGATTACGAAAAAGACGGCATCATTAGTATTGGCGGACAACATTATCTGCATTTTGCCAGCAATGATTACCTTGGCATGCGACATGATGAAGGGGTGCAGCAAACCTGGGTAGAAGGCATTGCGCAGTACGGCGCAGGCAGTGGCGCGTCACCACTGGTAACGGGTTACACCACCGCGCACAGTGCTCTGGAATCTTATCTGGCCGAGCACCTGAACCGGGAAGCCGCGCTGTTGTTCAATTCCGGGTTTGCAGCCAACCAGGCGTTGCTTCAGGCGCTCTTTGCACAGCCGGGCAATATCGTTGCAGATAAACTGATGCATGCATCGTTTATTGACGGGGCAATGTCCTCACAGGCTGTATTTAAGCGATTCGCGCATAACGATCCGGAACATCTGAAAGCATTGTTAGAAAACGTTTTACCGACCAACAGTCTGATTGCTACCGAAAGTGTATTCAGTATGGATGGTGATCAGGCACCACTGAAAAAGCTGGCACACATTGCCAGTGAGCATGGCTGTTGGCTTATGGTGGACGATGCCCACGGTTTTGGGGTGTTAGGCGAAAAGGGACTGGGCTGCGCAGAATCTGCAGATTTATCGCAATGTGAGGTGCCTGTACTAATGGGAACATTTGGTAAAGCGGTGGGGACGGCGGGGGCATTTATCGCAGGCTCGCGTCAGCTTATTGAACTGCTGATAAACACGGCCAGACATTATATTTATTCCACAGCCATGCCACCGGCGCAGGCCCTGGCTACCTTGTATTCGCTGGAACAATTGCGCGACGGACGCCGCCAGAAAACGCTCAACGATAATATCCATTATTTTAAAACACGCATGCACGATTCAGGCTTCAAAACAACAGAGTCTCAAACCGCCATTCAGCCAGTGCTGACCGACGGGCCCAAGCAGGCTGTTGCCTTGAGCGAGGCTCTTAAACAACGCGGGATATGGGTGCCGCCAATCCGCTACCCTACGGTGCCCAAAGGAACCGACAGACTTCGGGTTACATTAAGCGCAGTGCACACTCGTCAGGATATTGATGCATTGAGTGATGCGTTGCAGCTAGCTAAAGAGGCCGAGTCATGACACAGGCAGTTCTTAGTGAGGCTGTAGCCAGACAATTCAGCCGCGCTGCGCCGCAGTATGACAGGCTGGCATCAATACAGCAGCACATTGCCGCGCAGGCTATCAGGCAAATACCGGTATCGTCAGGACGCCTGCTGGATATCGGATGCGGCACTGGTCGTAATACCGCTTTGCTGGCGGAGCGTGGCTTTGATGCCAGTGGCGCGGACCTTGCTCGGGGGATGGTGGAGTACGCAAGCCTGAATTATCCGCATTTGTCGTTTTGCGTTGCCGATGCGCAGCATTTGCCGTTTAACAATGACGCGTTTGATGTGGTGTTTTCAAGCATGGCCATGCAGTGGTGTCAGGACATCAATCTGGCTATGTCAGAAGTTGCCCGGATACTCAGACACGCTGGTATTGCCACACTTAGCATTATGACGGACGGGTCGTTCGGCCAGCTCAATGCCAGCCGGCGTGCATCTGGTTTGTCCGCGGTAACCAACATCATGGCTTCTCACGAAAAGTGGCTAACAGCGGCGCAGGAGTCCGGGTTTACGGTGCTGCAGGCTGAAAATATTGCCTACACAGATACTTTCGCAGATATCTTGTCTTTGCTTCGCTCGATAAAATCGGTGGGAGCAGGCGTGCGATGTGATAACGCGTCAGTCTCTGCACTGTCTCGCCGGCAGCTTACGCTGCTAGAAAGCGCGTATCAGCGTTACAAAACACCCGAAGGGTTATTACCGCTCACTTATCGGGTAAGCCATCTGGTTCTGGAGAAACAATAATAATGCAGTCTTTTTTCGTCACAGGCACGGATACCGAAGTTGGCAAAACCTACTTTAGCACCAGACTTCTGGAAGCCCAGGCTAATGCTGGATTGAAGGTCACAGGGTATAAGCCGGTATCAGCAGGCTGTGAACTGATTGACGGTCAGCCTGTCAACGAGGATGCCCTCGCGCTGTGGCAGGCCAGTAATCTGCCAGTGTCGCTAACACAGGTAAATCCGGTGGCGCTGATGCCACCCATTGCACCGCATATTGCTGCTGCACAGGCGGATGTAACAATCTCAAAAGAGGGGCTGGTGGCAGGATATCACGCGCTGGAAGCATGTCAGCCGGATCTATTGATCATGGAAGGGGCAGGGGGCTGGCAATTGCCACTGGGAAATAATCTGTGGATGCCTGATGTGGTCAGTGCCCTCGGATTACCGGTAATCATGGTGGTAGGCATGCGATTAGGGTGTCTTAATCATGCGATGTTGACCGTTCAGGCAGTCGCGCAATCAGGCTTACGGCTCCACGGGTGGGTGGCCAACTCTATGTCAGCCACACCAATGCCGTATTATGCCGAAAACCTGCAAACGCTTGAGGATGCGATAGATGCGCCACTTCTGGCTGAGCTTCCCTACCACGATGCCGAACTCAGCCGGAGCCGGTTAGCTAATATACTGACTTAGATCGGCGGTGGGCTGAATAGCGGTTTTCTCTTCGCCCAGAAAAACAAACCCTTCAACATCACCAAGCAGCGTCAGGCGGCCATCAGTCAGACTAAGCGCAGTGCCCTCGGGTATGGCAATAATGGGCGTTTGGGGATGTAGCGTTGTGAACTCTGCCAGGCGCTGATCCCGCGTTTCGCCATTGTGACCCGGCGGCGCGTAATTGCTGTAGTGCGGGTTCAACTGACACTGAATAACGCCCAACGCATCAAAGGATGCCGGCTCAACAATAGGCATGTCGTTGGTTGTGCGTATGGACTGACCGCAGATGTTTGAGCCTGCACTCCAGCCAATGTAGGGAGTGCCGTCTGCGATAACTGCTTTTAACGGGTCGAGTAAATTCTGTTTGTACAGAGTGTGCAATAAGTTGAAGGTGTTGCCGCCGCCCACCAGAATGGCCTGGTTATTGGCTTTTGCACTGTTAAGTGCCGCAGCAGGATTCTCGAACGTATGTAAGCCCGTGATGGAAAACTCCGGCAAGGCTTCCTTCACTTTCTGGGTGTAGGCGTCCCAGGTCATGGTGACGCCGGCAAACGGTATGAAAAGAATGTCACGTTGATCACCCAGATGGCCGAACATGAAAGATTTTGCGTGTTCCAGATAATCTTCACTACCGGCGCGCGAACTGCTCAACATCAGCACGTGTGCAGACATACTATAAGGCTCCATTAAAAAGGTTAGGTTACCGTATTTAGCGCTGTTCTTGTATAGCTTAAAAGATTAAAGCCATGTGAGAAAAAGCCGAGAAATGACCCATTTGGGCACGCTCAACCGTAAATCTGACAACAGCGTGGTTTTCGATAGCGTTAAGCTACGCGTTTTTCATCAGAGATACGAGGATATACCATGAAAAAAATAGCAAGTCTTTTAGCCGGTGCTGCGTTTCTGGCGTCCGGCGCAGTTCATGCGCAGTCCGGTGAATGCGAGGCGACTATCGAAAGTAATGATGCTATGCAGTACAACAAAAAGGAAATGACCGTACCGTCTTCCTGCGAAGAATTCACGGTAAAGCTGGTTCACACCGGACAAATGGAAAAGTCAGTCATGGGTCATAACTGGGTGCTGACTGAGTCAGACGAGGCGCAGGCTACAGCGACAGATGGCATGGCCGCGGGAATCGATAACGGTTACCTGAAGCCGGATGATGAGCGTATTATCGCTGCGACCGAACTAATTGGCGGTGGCGAAGAAAGTTCAGTGACGTTTTCTGTCAGCGATTTGAAAAAATCCGGTGATTACACGTTCTTCTGTTCGTTCCCGGGTCATATCAGCATGATGAAAGGAACACTAAAAGTAGAGTAACGGTCACGCAGAGAAAATCTCACGACACCTTACTAACCATAAAGGGCAGAGTACCAATTCTGCCCTTTTCGCTTTTTGATGCACTGCTTATCACCGTACCCGATATTTATGATAGCGCGAATCTGTGGCAAGCTAGCGCCCGCGAATGAATAACTCACCAATTCCTGCTTGACCGGGAATAAACCTGAAAATGACTGGAAGTAAAAGGATAACGCTTTGAATAAAACCTCGGTACTTTTTGTATGCCTGGGCAATATCTGCCGATCACCCACAGCAGAGGCCGTGTTCCGTAAAAAGGCCAGCGAGGCGGGCTTATCCGTTGACATCGATTCTGCGGGTACCCACGGCTATCACATTGGTAATCCGCCGGATAAACGTTCGCAAGCTGCCGGTGTGGCAAAAGGTTACGATTTTTCTGGAATCACCTGCCGCAAAGTGGATGCATCAGATTTTGAGAAATTTGATTACATTCTGGCGATGGATAAAAGTAATTTCGAGAACCTGAAAAAAGTCAGTGAGCCTTTACACCATGCAAAAGTCAGCCTTTTTCTGGACTTTGCAGACAGTAAATATGACGAGGTTCCCGATCCTTACTATGGGGGGAAGAAAGGCTTTGAACTGGTGCTGGAACTTATTGAAGAGGCCAGCGACGGATTAATTAAGGACATTAAGAAAAAACAGTGAAGCAGCACTCGCGAGGCGTCCTGGCGGTACTGTTCATACTTTGCCTGCTGACCAGCATGGCAATACTGGGGCAGGATCTGTTGGTCTCAGAGATGTCGGCCAGTATGGTCTGGCATATTATCATTCAACTCCAGCTTCCACTGGTGCTTACTGCTATTCTGGTCGGCGCAGGCCTGTCTGTCAGCGCTGCGACCTTGCAGGTTACCCTGCATAACCCTCTTGCAGATCCGGGGATAATTGGTATCTCAAGTGGCGCCAGCCTGATGGCCGCACTGGTGTTACTGACACTAAAGCTCGACCATATTAACTATTTTTATTTTCTACCATTGGCATGCTTTGGTGGTGCGCTGCTCTCTACATGGCTGATTTATATAGTGGCACGCAGACTGCGTGCATCTACCACGGCCGTAATTTTGGCGGGGATCGCCATATCGACCATCGCCGGTGCAATTATGGCCTGGTTATATATTCTGGCCGATGCGCAGGCGTTAAGAAACCTGACATTTTGGCTCATGGGTAGCCTGTATCAGACCGACTGGTGGATACTGGCCGTTGCCGGACCGTTGATTGTTGGGGGGATTGCTTATCAATTATCGCAGGCCAGTGCACTGAACTGGCTGTATGGCGGCTCGACGCTGGCAGCGGCAGCCGGCGCTGAGCCCGCGCGCCTGGTGCGTAATAATCTGATTGTTTGCGCGCTATGTGTTGGCGCCGCGGTGTCGGTGGCAGGCTCAATCGCCTTTGTGGGCTTGTTAGTACCGCATTTTCTCAGGATGGTCATCGGGTTTGATAACCGCCTGCTACTGCCTGCCAGTGCGCTATGCGGTGCGCTGGTGTTGCTGTTAGTCGCTTTATTCAGCGAACTCGTAAGCTGGATGACACTACCGGTTTCAATGGTAACCGCAACCATTGGCGGCCCGCTTTTGCTTATTGCCCTTTACAAAGGCCAGTGGAGAATGTCGTGATTACGCTCAATGAAATTGGCATTGATAAGCGGCTACACGGAATCAGTGCTGAGATTGACCGGGGTATGTGTTGTCACATTCTGGGCGAGAACGGGGCGGGCAAATCAACATTGCTGCAGGTCTGTGCCGGGCTCCTTGAACCCGGCCGTGGTGAGTGCCGGATTAACGAGCAGCCAGTAACCGCAATGCCCGCACCACGCCTGGCGGGGTTTCGGGGCTTTCATGAGCAAAACAGTACGGCAGCGTTCGATATCCCGGCGCACAGTTATATTCAATTTTATGCCGGGCGCAAGCCGCCACATGACAAACTGATAGCGGCATTGGATATTGGGCGCTTGCTTGCGCG
This sequence comes from Salinimonas profundi, assembly GCF_014750655.1. GTDB lineage: Bacteria > Pseudomonadota > Gammaproteobacteria > Enterobacterales > Alteromonadaceae > Alteromonas > Alteromonas profundi_A. The sequence goes on along the minus strand of NZ_JABBXD010000002.1, from coordinate 114,694 downwards.
TCCGGTCAGTCAGTTGTCCGGGGGGGAAAAGCAGCGGGTTAATCTTGTCAGGTGTATTGCGCAGGTCTGGGAGGCGGTTGAGAAGGGGCAGGCAGTATTGTGTCTTGATGAGCCCCTGCAGGGGCTGGATGTCAGGCATCAGCAATCCTTGCTACTGTTTTTGCGCGAGCTTTGTCAACTGGGTAACACGGTCATTATGTCTTGTCATGATATCAACATCAGCGCCCGGTTTGCCGATACGACACTGCTGTTAAAAAACGGGCGCTGTCTGGCCAGCGGTCCCGTGCACCAGACATTCTCAATAGATCTGCTGGAAACCTGCTTTGGCATCAAATTCGTCATAACAAATAACCAAAATGCTTTACAAATACATCCTCAATGGCCTTCTGCATAATTGATTATGTGATAAGCTGACCCAACCGGGTCGGTCTGTTTCCGACAACGATACAATGATTCTCATCAGTATGATGGCCCGGTTGGATAAACCCTAAAAAATGCACTAGTTGAGGAGCCCGCGTGGATAATTGGCAACCCGATAGCTGGAGATCAAAACCGATCCTGCAGCAACCAGAATATGAAGATAGCGCCCAGGTAGCCAGCGTTGAAGAAACGTTAAGTAAGTATCCGCCGCTGGTGTTTGCCGCTGAAACCCGTGAACTGCGCCGCCAGCTTGGTGAAGTAAGTATGGGCAAAGGCTTTTTGCTGCAAGGCGGCGACTGTGCTGAATCTTTTGATGAATTCAACGCGCCGAAAATTCGTGACACGTTCAAAGTCATTCTGCAAATGGCGATTGTATTGACATTTGCCGGTCGCTGTCCGGTGACCAAAGTGGCGCGTATGGCCGGTCAGTATGCAAAGCCGCGTTCTTCCAACGAAGAGACGATTAACGGGGTAACATTGCCCAGTTATCGCGGCGATATCATTAACAATTTTGAATTCACAGCAGCGGCGCGTCGCCCCGATCCTGCCCGACTGCTTGAGGCCTATCATCGCAGTGCGGCCACACTGAACTTATTGCGCGCATTTGCACAAGGTGGTTTGGCAGATCTGCACGAGGTTAACCGCTGGAATATGGCCTTTGTCGAGAATAATCCGCTCAAGGAACGTTACCAGGACATTGCCCGCCGGATCCAGGATACGCTGCAGTTTATGGATACTATCGGCATTAATGCGACTAACACGCCGGCGTTGCATGAAACCTCTCTGTTTACCTCACACGAGGCGCTGTTACTAAATTATGAGCAGGCATTAACCCGGGTAGATACACTTACCGGCAAGCCGTATGACTGTTCTGCTCACATGGTTTGGATTGGTGAGCGCACCCGACAACTCGACCATGCGCATGTAGAGTTTTTCAGAGGTATTCATAATCCAATTGGTGTGAAAGTCGGACCGGGAATGGATGAGGATGAATTGATTCGCTTAACTGATACATTAAATCCGGAAAATGATCCCGGCCGGCTGACGTTTATTACCCGGATGGGCGAGGGGAATCTTGAAAAAAATCTGCCACGTTTACTACGCCGGGTGAAACAGGAAGGCCGTAATGTTGTGTGGAGCTCAGACCCCATGCACGGTAATACCATCAAAGCGAGCAATGGCTACAAAACGCGTAACTTTGATGCCATTCTGGGTGAAATCCGTCAGTTTTTCGCGGCACATGCTGCTGAAGGGACCCATGCTGGTGGCATCCATCTTGAGATGACCGGACAGCATGTGACTGAGTGTACCGGAGGGGCATACCAGATCAGTGATGACGATTTGGCGCAGGCTTATAAAACCCAGTGTGATCCGCGCCTTAATGCTGATCAGGTGCTGGAGATGGCATTTCTTGTTGCCGACCACTTGCGTAGCTGATTATCGGCTGTTACGCCATTTCGCTGGCGATGTATGTCGTCAGCGCTTCTTCCCGCTCAGCCTCGGTTAATACCCCGGTAAAAATCGTTTTTCGTCTTAATGCTTTTGTTCGGGAATCATTTGCCAGCAGTAGTTGGCAAAATACATCCGGATTATCCCGGGCCTCCAGAATTCCCTGCCACAGTAAATAACTGCCATAGCTGATCATCCCTTCTTCATAGCGCTGATTCAGGTTGACCTGAATAGCAATGAAGTAGTCAGGCTGTGACAGACATTTTTCAGCCATTACCTGATGCAGATGATGAATCTGCCTGTCGATGATGACCTGCTTTTGACGTTTGGGGCGGGTAAACATGGTACTCACCAATTACAAAAATAACACATGTATAAGTGTACAGTTGTTAGTAAGCGTATTGCAAGTTCAAGAGGGAAGTTAATTAATCAGCATCCAGTAGCGGGGCAACGACCCGCTCCAGACCGTTAAGCTTGATTTCATACATCAGCGCCAGTTGCTCGCCGAGCTTCCCGGCTGGAAAACCTTGCTGATAAAACCAGACCAGATAAGGTTCGGGTAAGTGATATAAGCGTCTGCCTGCATATTTGCCAAACGGCATAACCTGATTGATTGCATCGCGAATGTGCTCCGGATTCACTGCGTGTTCTCCTGCTGAGCCATCCACAACCTGAAGTAGCGGCCCTGACGCGTTAATAATTCGCTATGTGTTCCCTGCTCAACAATCTGTCCGTCGTGCAATACCAGAATGTTATCCGCATCGGTAATGGTAGAGAGCCGGTGTGCAATAACCAGGCTGGTATGGGCGCGAGCTGCCTCTTTCAGTGCCTGTAAAATGGCGCTTTCGCTCTGGCTGTCTAAAGAGGAGGTGGCTTCGTCGAAAATCATCACCGCAGGATGTTTCAGTAAAGCCCTGGCGATAGCCACACGTTGTTTTTCACCACCGGAAAGTTTCAGGCCCCGCTCACCCACCTGTGTCATTATGCCATTTGGCAAACTACTGACAAAATCTGACAAGTGAGCTAGACGAATAACGTCTTCTACCTCAGCATCACTGGCGTCAGGTTTACCGTAGCGGATATTCTCCAGCAGTGAGTCATTGAACAATACGGTATCCTGCGGCACGATGCCAAGGGAGTCCCGCAGACTAGCCTGGGTTACCGATGCAATAGATTGACCGTCGATACTGATTTGACCGCTATCAGGCTCATATAGCCGGAATAACAACTTTGCCAGTGTTGATTTGCCTGCACCACTGCTTCCCACTACCGCGACCTTCTGACCCGGCGCTATATCGAAGCTAATACCGCGTAAGATTTGACGTTTCGGCTCATAGCTAAAGCATACATCGGTAAACTTCACAGAGCTCCGAGTAATTTGCAGCTTACCGGCGTCCGGTTTATCAGTAACGGCAGGCGTAATTTCCAGTAAGTTGAAAAGGTTATGAATATTAGCCATTGCTCCGCGGATTTCACGGTAAACAAAACCCAGAAAATTCAGCGGAATAAAAAGCTGCATAGTGAAAGCATTAATGAGTACAAAGTCGCCCAGGGTCATGTCACCATTAAGCACGCCCAGCGTGGCGTTGATCATCATCGCTGTGACGGCCAGTGCTATCACCAAGGCCTGTCCGCCATTAAGCGCAAAAAGAGACAAACGATTGCGCCGACGGCTTTGTTCCCATGTCGCCAGCGAGGTATCGTACTGGTGGGCTTCATAACTGGCGTTATTGAAATATTTTACGGTTTCGAAATTAAGCAAACTGTCGATGGCGCGGGTATTAGACTGGGAATCTGCCTGATTCATTTCGTGGACATAGCGGGTCCGCCAGTTGGTCGCTTTCACTGAGAAGCCGACGTAAACAATCACAGCAGTGACAATTATCCCGGCATACGACGCGCCATACTGGGTCAGCAGGAGCGTCACGACGATTATGATTTCCAGGCAGGTGGGCAGAATATTAAACACCAGAAAGCGAAGCAGAAAACTGATTCCGCTGGTGCCTCGCTCAATATCGCGGGATAAGCCACCGGTTTGTCTGCTCAGGTGAAACCCAACATCCAAATCATGCAAATGCTGAAACACTTTCAGGCCCAGCCGACGCATCGCCCGCTCAGTGACCCGGCCGAATAATGTGTCGCGCACCTCGCCTAAAATGGTATTTAGAAAGCGCAGGGTGCCGTACGCCACAACCAGCGCAATCGGGACCGCTACCGCCACCGTGCTTAAATCATCTACGTCCAGGCTGTCGACAGTGTATTTTAACGCATAAGGAAGGCCGACACTGGCGACTTTAGCCAGTATCAGGCAAAACAGGGCGAGCGCCACACGTCCGCGAAATTCCAGCAGATAGGGTAAAAGCTGCTTAACAGTTTGCCAGCGCACTGGCGTATCGGCGGGAATATCGAATCGCGAGCGTCGCATGATTATCCGTTAGTGGCAAAGTAGACGCGCTCATGCTAACGCACAAGTTAGTAGCGCGCCACTTATCACATTGTCCCTGCAAGGTTTTGTTCGTTGATAAGAGAAAAAACAGCTCGTTTGAATGAGGGATATAGCAGGCGGTTGCCATGTGCAGAAAGATGATCACCGTCAAAATAACGGGTTTTATCTTCATCGTAAACCGGACACCGCGTGCTGTTACACAGGGTAGGAAGCGGATCCCACACCAGCAAGCGGGGAACCGACGCTTTCAGTGATTGAAGATTCTCCATCACCGGCTTGCGCATTTGCTCCATTTGTTCACGGTCTTGCCACGGACCACCCTCACACGTGGGATTTGTGCGGTTAAACCAGTCGCTGCAGCGAAACGGAATATAGGAAAACACCGGTTTTGGAGCATCGGTCAGTATATTGTTGGTAACCTGGTTCATGCGCTTCACAATACGAATACTTTCCGCTTTTGCCTGTTCGCGCTTTTTCAGCGCACTTTCACTGCGAATTTGTGACTTCAACTCATCTTTACTGCGTGGGTACATGCGGTACTGATTGGTTAATCGATACGCCTTCAGCGTGGCAAAAAAAACAATATCATTGGGACCGGCTTCTTTTTCGATATCCGACAGCCACTTTTCCAGTTTCTGCGCACAGCGACTTTGTGCGGTCATCACCGGCTCGCGCATATTGACGGCGCCACAGCCACCCTGACTATGAATTTGCGTATTGATACCGGTCTCATCGGCAAGCATGCGCAGCATCGTGGCGTAAGCGCCGGCATGGGAGTCACCAATGACATAAATGGTTCTGTCAGCCAGTGCGTTGCCTTTCTGTACGTCAGAGGAATGCGAGTAGTAGGGGTACCATACATACCGGTTACTGGTTACGCTCTGGCTTAATCGCTTTTGGTGATCAAAGGCGTAAGAGGCCCCGGCAAAACTAACTAAAATTACAGCCAGACCAGCGCCAATAGTACTTGCAGGGCGCATGGCAGTGACCTGCGGTGTGTGACTCAGGCGTTGCTCAATGACATGGTAGGAGAACATCGCCATGGCAAAGGTAATGATAAACGCCAGCATCCATTCTACCGGGCTCTGAAGCCCCACAGACCAGCGGAAAAAGGTATAAACCGGCCAGTGCCATAAATACAGTGAGTAAGATATTTTTCCTATATAGCGAACAAAAGGTAGCGAGAATAGCCGGGTCAACATTCCGGTTTGCCCGGCGCAGACAAAGTAGTGGATAACAATTACCGTCCCGGCCACAGGCAGAAGCGCCCACGGAAAGGGAAACGCGCTCTTACTGGCAAAGATAAAGCCGAGGAGAATGCAGGTAATGCCAGTGAAAGCGGCCGACAGGCTATGTCCGCCCTCGCGAAAGCGTTTGCTGGCGTGCCATTGACACAGCATTGCTCCGGCTGCCAGTTCCCAGAAGCGGCTGGTCAGCAAATAATAGGCTGCATTGGTATCTGACTGGCTGTAGTTCACCGACAGGGCAAATGAGATAATCGCCAGCCCGGCCAGCGCCAGCCGCGTTTTACCTTTCAGGTAAAAGTAAAATAATACCGGGAAAATTACATAAAACTGTTCTTCAACGCCCAGACTCCATGTATGGACAAAGGGATTAAATTCTACCGATGGCGAGAAATACGTATCACTGTTTGCGGCGAGGGCGATATTGCTCCACCCGAGAAATGCAGCAAGACCGGTATCTGATATGGATTTGCTCAACCACGCCTGCGGAATAAACAAGACAACGATGGCGGAAGTGATAACCAAACAAAAAAGCAGTGCAGGGAAAATGCGTACTACCCGGCGTCTGTAGAAAGCGACAATATAGCTGTAAAATTGGGTGTGAGGATGGTTTACCAGAGAGCGTGCAACGACGTATCCTGAGATAACAAAAAAGATATCGACACCGGTAAATCCGCCGGGTAGCAACGATGCATCAAGATGAAACAACATAACTGATAAAACCGCCAGCGCTCGCAGCCCATCTATGCTGGGAATATATCTGCTCTTCATAACAAAGCAGTCTTTACTGATAAATGGCTGGCTGAATTATTCATTACATCTCCCCGGGGCCTGATGACTGATTGACACGGATGGAAGCAGAATCAGTGCCAGCGGAGCAGATATCACGGCAACACGATTTATTCAGACGCAACCAGCATGCAGTAATCTTCTGGACGCATCCCGCGTACAAGGTAGAAACAGGGAAATCTCTTCGGGGTTTTCTTTTGCCACACGGTGAATTTGTGGCACAGTAGTTCAATGCATCAATATGGGGTATTACTTTGTTAGAAGATAGTTACGGTCGGCGTTTTCACTACCTCAGATTATCGATAACCGAAGCCTGTAACTTTCGTTGTCAGTACTGTCTGCCGGATGGCTATGATGGTCCCCCCAATAGTGCTTTTTTGCAGCTAGGCGAAATTCAGACGTTAATTACCGCTTTTGCTCAGATGGGCACGTCCAAAGTACGTATCACAGGTGGTGAGCCAAGTCTGCGTCGCGATTTTTGCGATGTAATCCATCACGCTGCAACCACTCCCGGGATCCGCAGGGTCGCTACAACCACTCATGGTGCCCGTCTTTATAAAGATGCCCGGAAATGGGCTGATGCTGGCCTGGATCAAGTTAATGTCAGTATCGATAGTCTCGACCCGAACCAGTTTGCTTCAATTACCGGACAGGATAAGCTGCAACAAATTCTAAAGGGCATCGATATCGCGGTAGAGGCCGGTATCAAGGTTAAAATAAACACTGTGTTGTTGCAGGACTTCAATGCTAACCGGCTTACGCGCTTTTTATCCTGGCTGAAGGATACGCCTGTAACACTGCGCTTTATCGAACTGATGGAAACCGGTGATCATCATGACTTTTTTTCCCGACAGCACGTGTCAGGGGAGCCTATCCGCCAGCGTCTAATTTCTGAAGGCTGGCAACCGTTACTAAGGGCAAAAGATGCCGGACCGGCACAGGAATTTTACCATCCGGATTTTGCCGGGCAGGTTGGTCTTATCATGCCCTACAGTAAAGATTTTTGTAAAAGTTGTAATCGACTTCGCGTTGCGGCTAATGGTAAGTTACATTTATGCCTGTTCAGTGAACAGGGTCTGGAACTTCGCCCCTATTTAGCTGAAGGGGATGTCGAAGGAGTGAAACAGTTCATTACTGATTCTCTGGCTGATAAGAAAGTTTCACATTTTTTGCAGGAAGGACATACCGGCGCGACAAAACATCTGGCCATGCTGGGGGGGTAATTACCTGCACTAGAATAACCACATCTATTTGCAGAGGTGTAGCATGGAATTTGCTGATACCGAAAGGCTGAAGTTTTCTTATATCACTGCTGATGAAGCTGACTTTCTTTGGGAGCTTGATCAGGATGAAGAAGTCATGAAGCATCTCAATGGCGGTGTTAAAACCACCCGCGATGAGATAGAAACCGTCTTTTTACCACGTCTTGCTGCATATGCTAACCCGGCGCTTGGCTGGGGGCTGTGGAAAGTTATTTTAAAAGATACTGACGAGGCAATTGGCTGGATCCTGGTGCGCCCGTTCGGCTTTTTTACCTCACATCCGGAAGCTGACAACATTGAGCTGGGTTGGCGATTCAAGCGTGCGTTTTGGGGAAAAGGCTTTGCATCAGAGGCCGCGAGAGGGATAAGAGATGGTCTGGCGAGCACCGGGATCACTAAATTTTCAGCCGTTACGCTGCCTGATAATGCCAACTCAATAGCAATCATGAAAAAGCTGGGTATGACCTATAGCCACAGCCAGTTTTATGAAGACAGCGTGTTTAGCGAAGATGTGGTGGTATATTCACAAGAGATCTAGCGGTTTGGAATTTACTGACTGAGTGTTGCTGCCATCGCTACCTGCAAGCGTTGATAACGTATGTGCTGTTCCTCATTGAGTGTACTGCTCTCGATGGCTGACTGACACTCGTCAATCCACCTTTTGAGCTTTACCCAGGAGACGGTGGCTGCGTTAGCATTGTGCGTTAGTTGATGAAGGGTTGCCTGAAGCAGATTCAGCGCAATCGCAGGGTTTTTAGGCATCAGTCTGAAGGCCTGCTGCAATATCACAAGTGCTTCAGAAAATTGCTGCTCCCTGAAGGCCCTTACGGCCCTGTCATTAAGTGCCCGTGAAGGAAAGGCAATGTCTTCCTTATCATGTTTTTGCTGTGCAATATAAGCACTGATAATCTCATCGTTGTGTCCGTGTTGCGAGCGCTTTTCCAGAAAATTCAAAATTTTTAGTGCATGCTGTCGTAAGCCCACCTCATGCAGCGCTTTTGCCTTATCAATCAGTGTTTCATCAGATTGTAACGGCCAACGTGCAACCTCAAGGGTAGTGAGAAGCTGCCGCGCATTGCTGACCTCATTCTCCAGATATAATAAGCGGGCCCGGATAACAATAAGATCTTCTCGATCCACATCGGCAGTAAACTGCTCTTCAAGCTGTCTTGTCAGATGCCGGCTTCGCTCAATCAACGTCCGGGTTTGTGAGGCATCGGTTGTCATTGCCAGGTCAATACAGGCCCGAGCGCATAATAAATAGTACTGAGGATCATGCAGATTGTTGCGTTGAGTGCAATGTAACAGGTTCTGCGCGGCGTTTACTGTACCTTCAAAATCTTTGGATAAGCGCGCTATACGAACGGTATCGTGATGGCGGGTTACATTGTTGGGTGAAAGTTCACATGCAAGGGTGGTGGCCTCAAAGGCGCTGTCGTAGTCTTTTAATCGAAGGTGTAAAAGCGACAGAAGATCATAGGCAATAATGGCCGTCGAGGGGTGTAACGTGAGCGAGAGGATTTGCTTTTCTGCATCCGGGAACGCTTCCAGCTCAATCAGACAGCCAATCAGCCCTGTGCGGGCCCAGGTGAAAGTCTGCAGGGCAAGAACAGATTCGTAGAATGTTTTCGCCCCCTCAAGCTTGCCGCTTCTGGCAAGCAGTTCACCTTTCAGCTTTAAAGCCAGTGGATAGATATCCTGGGATGGTTGCCCACCCAGCAAGGTTTCAAGGTCTGCCAGCGCCTCAACATAACGTCCTGATGCTGCAGACTGGAAAACAGGGCGTAAAGCCTGCTTTCTGTGCAATAGCCGGGTTAGACGCTCTGTAGCCAGGTGATTGGTAAATGGCGTAATTAAAAAATCATCAGGCTGAATATCAAGCATAGCATTGACCATTTCGGCATCTGCTTTATCAGAAATCATCAGTATCCCCGCGTCCGGCGGGATCTGGTTTGTCTGTTTAAGTTGCAGGCAAATTGCAAAAACCGGATCTGACGCTGCCGACTGGCAGACGCAAATTATCAGGTGGCAATGATTTGCGGCCAAAAACTGACTGGCATCTTGCTGGTTGGAAGCGATCGCAGCGTCAGGAAGCTGTAAATCAGCCAGTAGCGCCTTAAGTACTCTGACGTGACGCTGTGTATGACTGATAATCAGTGCGCGTTGACTGGCCGTTCTATCCATAGTTGTTGCCGATAATTTTTGGTTATTACCACTATATCGGCACAATCGCTTAATGCATTATTTTTTGGGTTTTAAACGGGCAAATATCGCTCATGATTACAGTGGATGATAGGGTGATCACATTTCTGAAATAGTATCAGCCGGTCAATGCAGCGACTTTTCTAAGCTGTAGAAGTCTCAATGGCGTCTTCATAAACTTAAAAGACGGACTGACACAGAGGCGCTTAAGTATTTCAGCGAAAAGGCGATTGTGACTGATGCCGGAAGTAATGTGTCGAGGATGCGATTCTACGGTCTCTGGGAAAACCGTGATGGACGCTACTGTGAGTCGCAACGACGTGTTGAACCAGTGAGCCTCGCCGATGTTTTGCAAGGAGTGATGGATATCACTGCAATTTGATTCGACGTGTTAAAAAAAGGAAATAGTGGACGCTACTGTAGCCCGAAACGACGTATTGAGCCTGAGACCCATTGCTGATGTTTTGCAAGACGTGGTGGATACTAATACAACTTGAGAGGAGCTGCTGAACAAAGGGAATGGTGGACGCTACTGGACTTGAACCAGTGACCCTCGCCTTGTAAGGGCGATGCTCTCCCAACTGAGCTAAGCGTCCGAATATTTGATTGTCCGCCCTTATAGAAAGAGTGGTGGACGTTACTGCGACTTGCAACGAAGTGTTGAACCAGTGAGCATCGCCAACCCTTTTTAAAAGAGTGGTGGACGTTACTGGACTTGAACCAGTGACCCTCGCCTTGTAAGGGCGATGCTCTCCCAACTGAGCTAAACGTCCATAATCATTTGAAGTTAGTCTTATAGAGAATAAGTGGTGGACGCTACTGGACTTGAACCAGTGACCCTCGCCTTGTAAGGGCGATGCTCTCCCAACTGAGCTAAGCGTCCTCTAACTTCTTACCTGCCTTGCTGGGCAAGTGGGGCGGTATTATAGAGTCGCCATTGGAACTGTCAACAATAAAATTCTTGTGATTGAACTGATTGCGTGAAAAGTCATCAACTTGCAGGTTTTGCTACTGTTTAATCACGTAATCTGCCACCGCTGAGTAAACCGCAGAATACCTAAACGAGTATTTTGACTTTCTCATAACGCTGGTAGAATGCGCCCATATTTTTGATTTTACTATAGAGAGTCACTATGTCGGTCGTAACCAGATTTGCGCCAAGCCCCACCGGATACCTTCATGTGGGTGGAGCCCGAACAGCACTTTATTCATGGCTTTATGCAAAAAGCCAGGGCGGGGAATTTGTCCTGCGTATTGAAGATACAGATATAGAACGTTCTACCGAACAGGCAAAACAAGCAATTTTGGATGGTATGCAATGGCTGGGATTGTCGTGGGACAAAGGTCCTTATCTGCAAACTGAGCGCTTCGATCGTTATAAAGAACTGGTTCAAAAGCTGCTGGACGAGGGAAAGGCCTACAAATGTTTCATGAGCTCGGAAGAGTTGGACAAAATCCGTGAAGCGCAAAAAGAACGTGGTGAGAAGCCCCGGTACCCCGGTACATGGCGCGACAGAACCGATCATCCTGAAGGTGAAGCGTTCGTTGTTCGGTTTAAAAACCCGCTGGAAGGCAAAGTCATTATTAATGACCATATTCGCGGTAAAATTGAGATCAGTAATACTGAATTAGATGATCTGATCATTCAGCGTAGTGATGGTACACCAACCTATAATTTCTGTGTTGTCGTCGATGACTGGGATATGGGCATTACCCACGTTGTTCGCGGTGAAGACCATATTAATAATACGCCACGCCAAATCAATATTCTTGAGGCCCTGGGTGCGCCGGTTCCTGAATACGCCCATGTCTCTATGATTCTGGGGGACGATGGTAAAAAATTATCCAAACGCCATGGTGCAGTGAGTGTTATGCAATATCGCGATGATGGCTTTTTACCTCAGGCCGTCATTAATTATCTGGTTCGTCTTGGCTGGGCGCACGGTGATCAGGAAATATTTACGCTGGATGAAATGATTGAACACTTTAGCCTTGATGCGATTGGTCAGTCAGCATCAGCGTTTAATACCGAAAAGCTGATTTGGCTCAATCAGCATTACATGAAGTCGTTACCCGCAAGTGAAGTTGCGGCCCATGCTAAGTGGCATTTTGGCGAGCAGGGCATTGCTTTGGAAAACGGTCCGACACTTGAAGCTGTTATTGCTATACAGGCGGACAGAGTTAAAACGTTAAAAGAGATGGCACAAATAAGTCGTTACTTTTACGAGGACTTTTCAGAATTCGACGAAAAAGCAGCAAAAAAACATCTTCGTCCGGTAGCGAAACAGCCGCTAGAGACAGTGAAAGATAAGTTGCTGGCGGTTGAAGAGTGGAACCCTGAAAATATTCAGCAGGCTATTAATGAGACCGCAGAAGTACTTGAAATAGGTATGGGAAAAGTAGGTATGCCATTGCGTGTAGCGACAACTGGAAGCGGTAATTCTCCTTCTCTGGATGTAACTTTGAATTTGATTTCTAAGGAAAAAGTTGGCCAGAGAATAGACAAAGCGCTTACTTTTGTAGCAAACAGAGAGAATTCATAAAAAATCTCTAAAAAGCCGTTGACAGGGCAGTGGGGTATGCCTAAAATGCGCCCCGCTGTCACGGAACAGCATCGGTTTTACGATGTGTTGATAGTTTTGGGGCCATAGCTCAGCTGGGAGAGCGCTTGCATGGCATGCAAGAGGTCGGCGGTTCGATCCCGCCTGGCTCCACCAAATTTCTACTCATAGTTTTACTGTGAGTCAGGTTGAAGATTGAAAGTCTTCAGCCACATTTTCTGAAAGGATGAGGTTGCTGGTTCGCTGGTTTATCTTATCTTCCTGAAAATATCGAAAGCTTTGCTTTTGAAACCGTCTTAGGTTTAAGGTCGCTCATTCACTAACGTGAATTCGCCTTGCTGAATATCCAGAAAGCGTTGCTTTCGAAAGAAGATTTTCAGTCCCCTTCGTCTAGAGGCCTAGGACACCGCCCTTTCACGGCGGTAA
>NZ_JABBXD010000002.1:0-101795 GCF_014750655.1 Salinimonas profundi | reverse complement strand
CGAAAGCGTTGCTTTCGAAAGAAGATTTTCAGTCCCCTTCGTCTAGAGGCCTAGGACACCGCCCTTTCACGGCGGTAACAGGGGTTCGAATCCCCTAGGGGACGCCATAAACAAAAACCAGCCTTCGGGCTGGTTTTTTTTTTGCATCTGTGGCGGATGAGAACCCTTTTATCATCCGTTTATCTCAACGTACTTTGTGAAATACAAATCAGAAGGGGTCGACTGTCGCGTAGGGAACGCGACAGAACGTACTTGTGCACAGCCCGAGAGTGAAGGGTAGGAAGCACCTGATATCCTTCAGTAGACGTTATATTAAAAAAACAGCATTCCTGGAGGCTGACTTTCTATATCTAATTGTTTGCCTCATCCACCGCTGCGTAAAATTACTTAGCACTAAAGTTCAATAGTTTTTGGAATGAAAGCGATTACACTGCTGCATGAAAGCATTATTGGGCATGTTCGATGAACTTAAATTTACATGTGTCAGACCAAGCCACGGGAAGTGGTTTAATGGATGGATTATCTGTTTTTTGTTATCAGCAAAGACTGGATGTAAAGGAAGTGCTTAAGTTTGAGAAAAATACATCAGTCACCGCACGATTGAGTGATGAATCATTGATCCAGTGTACAGTTTTTTCTGCGGGAATCATCGATATTCAGCGAACAACATCAACGCGTCAGTTGAGTTACCGGCTTACCAAAAATTGTTTCACCTGGTCATCAGCGCTGATAGCACACGATACGATCAGCGCTGAATAACAAAACTGGGCGACTTAAGGCTCGCCCAAATATTCGTCTACCGTTTCCTGCCACTCCCGTGTATTGATGATTCGTAATAACGAGGTATTGAATTTTTCCCGTTGCTGACTCCCTTCAGGCAATCCAATAGAGTAGTCCTGTCTGTCAATAACATCAGGCAGCACGGTAACATCTTCACTGAAGCTTTGGTTGATGCGATAAGATAAGATGGGTTTGTCATATACCAACGCGTCGGCATTTCCCTTTTGCAGTGCCGCTAATCCATCGTTCACCGTCTCAACCGTCTTGTAGTCAATATTACGGTTGTCCAGAAAAGAAGCGCTTGCTGAATTTGTCAGTGTCAGAACCTTTACACCCGGCAGATCATCCACGCCCTGAACCTTGGTCTGTAACTGACTCACGGTAAGACTGGTCGCAATAGCAGCGGTAAAACTACTGATGATAATGATTGCAGCAAACATCCAGATAAAGCCCACGATGCGACCGCCAAGCGTAACGGGTGACTTATCTCCGTAACCGACGGTAGTCATGGTAACGGCAGCCCACCAGAAGCCCGCGCCAATCCCTTTGGCCGTTCCGCCTCCGAATTGTTCTTTGTTACCCTTTCGCTCTGCAAGCCAGACGACCAGACCTACCCCGAGAAGCAAGAGACACAACCCACCCAGTGCGACAAAAAACTTCCATGAAAAGAAGCCTGAAACTGCTGCCATTAATCGGCTTTCATCTTTAGGTACCGCTATGGCTAAGCCAGTGGTGTAATACGGGTGGGTAAAGTCTATCCGGGATTCTCTGTCCGCGTTAACCGTCAGCGCAGCAATAGAAGCATCGTATTTACCCGATTCAAGACCTGAAATCATATCCGACAGCTCAGTTTCAGCGTATTGAAACTGCAAATTGCGTGCTTCAGCAATTTTTTCGAACAACGCAATACTGATACCCTCAAATTCACCGTCCTCATTCTTCATAACGAACGGCGGGGCTTCTTTGGTTGCAACAATCATTTTGCCTTGTTGGGCAAAGAGTGAACCAGATACAGTACTGGTTCCAATGAGTACCATCAGGCAAAGTAAAATTTTACGCATCGATGTTTTTTCCTTTTTATGCGGTCTGTGCTTTCCAATAGATATCTTTTCTTGTTCGGTAGCGATATAGATCGCTTGCGTAATGGCATGTTGCCAAAACTTAATAAACAAATTCTGTGGTATTTCAACCTAACATAATGATGAGCCGTAAGCATCTGCACACAGCAGACGCAGCATTCGGGTCGTCTGTGTTAACATTGTCATTTTTAAAATAAGGCGGAAATCAATCTATGCAGGAATATCCCATCGGGACACCAGGCCAGCCCTGGTCAGATGAAGAAAAAGCGCAGTGGAAAGAAAAACAGTCAATTCAGCGCAGTTATCGCGAAGAGGTATTAGAGAAAATACCTGACAGTTTGGATGGCTTTTCCATCGTCCAGTACGGTGCCCTCCCTTATGATGAAGAAAAATATCCCCTCTACGCGCTGGTCAGCGAGCCGATGTCTCAGACTAAACCTACCATTCTTGTCACGGGTGGTGTACATGGATATGAGACCAGTGGTGTCCAGGGCGCATTACGGTTTATCAATAACGATGTAATGCGGTATACCTCGCGATTTAATTTCGTCATTGTTCCCTGCATTAGCCCCTGGGGATATGAGACCATTAATCGCTGGAACCCCATGGCGATGGATCCAAATCGTTCATTTTATAAAGACAGTCCGGCGCCCGAATCAGCCCTTGTTATGCAGTTTCTGGACTCTCTGGATGTGTCCTTTCTGATGCATATTGATCTGCATGAAACAACCGACACGGATAACAGCGAGTTTCGTCCGGCTCTGGCAGCGCGCGATGGCATTACCAATACTAACTGGAATATCCCCGACGGCTTTTACACGGTTGCCAATACTCAGGCGCCGCAAATGGATTTTCAAAAAGCAGTGATAGAGTCGGTCCGCAAGGTGACGCACATCGCACCCAGTGACGATGAGGGACGCTTAATTGGAGAACCGGTTCAATCTGAGGGTGTCATTTGCTATGACAAGAAAAAGCTGCATTTGTGTGGTGGTATGACAGATGCCACATTTGTAACAACCACAGAGGTTTATCCTGACTCCCAGCAGGCAACGCCGGAGCAGTGTAATCAGGCGCAGGTCGCCGCTATTACCGGCGCGTTGGACTATCTGATGGCTGCAAATCTGTAAATTTACGTATAGACGTTTGAATGTATAGACGTCTAAATGTATATTGAAGGCTTCTTGATCAAGAGGCCTTTTTTCGTGTTTCAATTTACCGCACTTATCTTTGCTGATAACAAGCAGCAACTTATCTCAAAAGCGGCCCCCAGCCGTGATGACTTTGAGCACTTTCTGGTTCAACGATTTGGTATCTATGTGTGCTTATGGCATGTCTGTGGCGATGGACGTGAACATGGCCATCGTTAACATTTAGCAATATTGCGACTTTGAGTCAGTCCGGGCGTTTGATAAACTGCGCGCCCCACTAATATTGTGATAATGACAGATATGAAAGTAGTACTTGCTCCGATGGAGGGCGTGGTTGATCATCTGATGCGGGAAATGCTGACGCAAGTTGGTGGTTTCGATCTGTGTGTCACTGAGTTCGTCCGTGTCGTCGATCAAAAGCTGCCTGCTAAAACGTTCCTGCGGTTATGTCCGGAGCTTGAGAATGGCGGCAAGACGGCGTCGGGCGTGCCTGTCAGAGTCCAGTTACTGGGTCAGCACCCTCAATGGCTGGCTGAAAATGCACTGACTGCTATAGAGCTGGGGTCACCCGGTGTTGATTTAAATTTTGGCTGTCCGGCCAAAACCGTTAATAAAAGCCGGGGCGGAGCAGTGTTGCTAAAGGAAACCCAGGCGCTTTATGACATTGTTAAAGCCGTGCGGGAGGCCGTTCCGTCATCGTTTCCGGTAACAGCAAAAATTCGTCTTGGCTTTGATGATAAATCAAAGGCGATAGACAATGCCCAGGCCATAGAAGCGGCTGGGGCAAGTGAGCTTACTGTCCACGCGCGAACCAAAACGGAAGGCTATAAACCACCGGCGTACTGGGACTGGATCGCAAAGATAAAAAGTAAGACGACGCTTCCTGTGATCGCCAATGGTGAAATCTGGAGTGCGGAAGATGCCTACCAATGTCAGCAACAGTCTGCATGTGAAAATATCATGATAGGGCGTGGTGCCCTGGCACTGCCAAATCTTGCTAATTGTATTAAACAAACGGCGTCGCCGATGTCCTGGGAGGCTTTGACCGGTTTGTTAATCCAGTATTCCGGTTATGAAATTTATGGGGATAAGGGGCGTTACTACCCTAATCGAATCAAACAATGGTGTGGTTATCTTAAACGCCAATTCCCGCAGGCCGAGCAGTTATTTAACGATATCCGTCGATTACAGAATGCTGATGATATTGTGGCAGTGCTGCGTCGTCAGTCTTCGCAATAGTCTGGCATTTAGTCTCAAAAATTTGGTTTTCCATCGAACCTGAAGTAGCGTAAGCGTAGTATAAAGGTGTGATTTATTGATCACTTCCTAAACGACTTATAACAAAACCGACAGGCAAATAATGCCTGTTACTACAACAAGATGGAAACACCATGGCTCATACTCGCACTTGCGTAACTGCTGCGCTGGCGTTTTTGGTTCCTGCGCTGTTAAGCGGCTGTCAGTCAACCCAGAATTCGGGGAACGACAGCGAACAGGCGGCCCAAAAAGTCAACATAGATACAAATCCCTACCCAAGCACCTATACCCCCATTGAAGGACAGCCCACTGTAATTACCAATGTTACGGTAATCGACGGTGTGGGTAATAAAATCGATAACGGCATGGTGTATTTTGCTGATGGCAAAATTCAGGCAGTGGGGGAAAACATCGATTTTCCCGATGATGCTCGCGTCATTGATGGTGAAGGCAAATGGGTAACGCCCGGTATCATAGATAATCACAGTCACCTTGGGGTGTATCCATCACCGGCCATCGGGTCATTATCTGATGGTAATGAAATGACCAAACCGGTCACACCCGGTGTGTGGGCCGAGCACTCTGTTTGGCCACAGGATGCAGGCTTCGCACGTGCGTTGGCCGGCGGGGTCACAACACTTCAAATCCTACCTGGCTCTGCCAACTTGTTTGGCGGTCGCTCGGTCGTGCTGAAAAATGTGCCTAGCCGCACCATGCAGGATATGAAATTCCCTGAAGCCCCTTATGGAATGAAGATGGCTTGCGGTGAGAACCCTAAGCGTGTTTATGGTAAAAAAGGCGGCCCGATGACTCGCATGGGTAATGTAAGAGGCTACCGTCAGGCTTGGTCTGATGCGCAGGATTACATGCGTAAATGGGAAAAATATGAAGCCGACGTAGACGCAGGTAAAGAGGCTACGCCGCCCAAGCGTGATCTTGACCTGGAGACCATGGCCGGTGTGTTGAATGGCGACATTCTGGTGCATATGCATTGTTACCGAGCTGACGAGATGGTCACCATGATGGATATGATGAAGGAGTTTGATTATCAAATCAGCTCATTCCATCACGCAGTCGAGGCTTACAAAATTGCTGATAAGCTTGAGCAAAATAACGTCTGTGCATCGATGTGGGCTGACTGGTGGGGCTTTAAGATGGAAGCCTATGACGGTATCCGTGAAAATATACCGATGGTCGAAAAAGCGGGAGCCTGTGCAATTGTCCATTCAGACAGCGATATCGGCATTCAGCGTCTGAACCAGGAAGCGGCCAAAGCATGGTCTGATGGTAAGCGTGCTGGCATTGATATTTCAATGGCGGATGCATGGGTCTGGCTAACAGCTAATCCGGCAAAATCACTGGGTATCTTTGATAAAACCGGATCGCTCGAGGCGGGCAAAAATGCGGACCTCGTGCTGTGGACCGGCAACCCGTTCTCCACTTACACAAAAGCAGAAAAGGTATATATCGACGGCGGGCAGGTTTTTGATTTGAATGATCCGCGCATGCAACCACAAAGTGACTTTGAAGTGGGTCAGGCAGCTCAGGGAGAAAACCAGTGAGAAAACTAATCATTGCAGCAGCACTTGCCAGTGCAGGCTTTGCTCAAAGCGCGTTGGCTCAGAACATTGCGATTACAGGCGCAAAAATTTACACCCAGACCGAACAGGGTGTTATTGAAAATGGCACGTTGCTTATTCGCGATGGCAACATCGAAAGCATTGGTAACGATGTAAATGTGCCTGATGGCTACCGCAAGTATGATGCTAGTGGAAAAGTCGTGACACCCGGATTGGTGGGAGCCATGACATCGCTGGGGTTGGTCGAGGTTGAATCCTGGGCGGGTGTGGTTGATGCCTCAGTGGGTGATGCCAGTGTTTCGCATAGCGGGGCAGCGTTTGATGTAAGCTATGCCATTAACCCCGACTCAACAGTCATTGATGTATCACGCATTGAAGGCGTGACGTCTGCGGCCACTACGATCTCCTATACAGACTATTTGTTTCAGGGGCAGGGCAGTGTGATTTCCCTGGGTAAAGGTGCTGAAATCATTAAACCACGCGCCTTTACGGTGTTGGATGTCGGTGGAAATGGTGCCGAACACTCCGGCGGTTCGCGCGCTGCATTATGGGTGACACTGGAAAAACTGTTTGATGAAGCCAGCGGACTTTCCGAAGCACCGGGCCTCGATACAGTGTGGGAAGGATTGAACACTCGGGCTGATATCGAAGCGCTCCAGCGTATTTTAAGCGGGGATATGCCGCTGGTCATGGAAGCAGAGCGTAAATCAGATATCCTTCAGATACTGGCGTTTAAAAAGCGGCATCCGGAAGTGAATATTATTTTGATGGACGCAGCAGAGGCCTGGCGGGTTGCCGATGAACTGGCCGAGGCTGATATCCCGGTCATCATGAACCCGGAAATGAACCTGCCAGATAGCTTTGAGGCCATTGGTGCAAGCATTGAAAATGCCGCCCGTCTGGCAAAAGCCGGCGTTAAGGTGGCTGTGGGCATGGAGACCCATAATATTCGCCTGGCGACACAACATGCTGGTAATGCGGTTGCTAACGGCCTTACCCATGAGCAGGGCATTGCCAGCCTTACAAGCAATCCGGCCAGTATTCTGGGAGTGTCTGATCGGGTAGGATCGCTGGCAGCTGGTAAACAGGCTGACGTGGTTATATGGAGTGGCGATCCTCTGGAAGTTACCGAATATGCTGAGCAGGTCTTTATAAAGGGTGAGCCTATCGATATGGATAGTCGCCAGACTGAGCTTCGCGACAGATATCAGAATTTTTACGGGCAGGATGGCAAGACATCTCAATACATACAGCCTTAACATTTTAACGATAAAAAAGCCGGCATACCGCCGGCTTTTTTGGCTTTAAATATGTATTACTCAACTAACGGACGTAATTTTGTGTCCATGAATTCGGCAATCAGTGGCTGCGCTTGTTTGTTCGGGTGGATGCCATCGCGTTGCATAAGTGATCTATCCAGTGCTACAGACTCCAGAAAGAATGGTATAAGTGGCACCTCCTGATTCTGCGCGACATCGTCAAATGCATCAGCAAACATACTGGTGTAGCGTTTTCCGTAGTTCGGCGGTATCTCCATATCCTGCAAAAAAACAGTGGCGCCTGATGCTTGTGCCAAATCAATCATATTGTTGAGGTTTTTCTTCATTTTGGTGATAGAGTGGCCTTGCAGACCATCATTTCCGCCCAGCTCGATTAATACATGCGTGGGAGAATGCTGCTCCAGTAATCCGGGTAAACGAGATAATCCGCCATCAGTGGTATCGCCGCTTATCGCAGCATTTATTATCTCAATCTGAAGCGCCTCGTCTGCCCAGCGCTTTTGTAACAGACTGACCCAACCATTGTGCGTCTGAAGGCCGTAAGCCGCGCTTAGGCTATCGCCCAGAATCAGTAACGATGTCTTGGCCTTTTCTGATTGCTGTGTTTGTGCAAAGGATTGATCTGCCAGCAGTAACAGAGGTAAAAATAGAACAAGCAAGGCTTGTCTTATCGAAAATCGACGATGAATAATAAACACGACCGCGGTGACTCCTTTATGATTAAAACCAGCCAGTTAACCAAAATAGTTAGTACGAACGAAGGTGAACTGGAGATTCTTAAACCCATCTCCTTTGAAGTCAAGTCTGGTCAGACCGTTGCTATTGTCGGCGCGTCGGGCTCCGGTAAATCAACACTTTTAGGCTTGCTGGCAGGGTTGGATCAGGTTTCAGGCGGGCAAATCTTTTTAGATGATGAACCCCTGCACGAGATGGACGAAGAACAGCGGGCGCAGTTAAGAGGCGCTAAAGTAGGCTTCATCTTTCAAAGCTTTATGTTAGTACAAAGCCTTACTGCGATTGAAAACGTGATGTTGCCTGCCGAAATCGCGGGTTTTGATGATGCTCGGGAACAGGCAAAAGAAATCCTTGAACAGGTTGGGCTGGGCCACCGCGCTAACCACTATCCAAATCAGTTGTCCGGTGGCGAGCAGCAACGCGTAGCTATTGCCAGGGCGTTTATTGGCAAGCCCAAAATTTTGTTTGCCGATGAGCCTACCGGAAATCTGGATGCCGCTAACAGTGAGAAAATTGAAAAGCTGTTATTTGAGCTAAACCGTGACTTAGGCACGACACTGATACTGGTTACCCATGATGAAGCGCTGGCCCGGCATTGTCAGCGACAACTCACCATGCAGGCCGGCGCGCTCAGCGAAACCAGCTCGGATGACACCTTGAAACAGGGTATCGCATAATATGAACCGAGTTTTCAGCCTGGCGTGGCGCCTGTTTAAACATGAAGCTCGCAGAGGCGAGCTGACCATAATCCTGGCGGCAATTATTCTTTCAGTGGCCGCCGTATTATCACTGTCACTTTTTAGCGAGCGTTTACAAGGCGCCCTTACTGAACGTTCGGCCAGTTTTCTGGCTGCAGACCGTCAGCTTGAGGCCCGACAACCCCTGAAGCCCGAGTGGCTCAGCGCCGCTCGGTCACAGTCGCTACAGACCGCGCAACAGGTTCAGACCCGTTCAATGGTGTTCGGACCACAGGAAATGTCATTAACCGATCTTCGGGCCGTGAACAGTGCCTATCCGCTAAAAGGTGAAATCACTGTTGCCGATAAACCCTTTGGCACCGAAGAAAAAGTTAGTCAGGTGCCAAATCCCGGCGAGGCATGGATAGATTCGCGTCTTTTCCAGCTTTTAGCGGTGTCAGTGGGCGACAGTATTGAAATTGGTCAGGCTTCATTTGAAGTCACCAGAGTCTTATCTGAGATACCCGATGCCGGTTTTAGCCTGTTCAGTACCGACCCGATTGTGCTGATTCGCATAGCGGATCTGGAAAAAGCAAATATTACCGGGCCAGGCAGCCGGGTTTCCTACAAAGCGTACTTTTCCGGTGATGAGGCGCAACTTGAAACCTACTATGATTGGTTGCGACCACAACTGGATGAAGAGATTCATCGCTGGCAATCGGTCCAGGATGATGAATCTCCCATTGGGCGCTCCGTTGCACGTGCAGGCCAGTATTTTCTGCTCGCCAGTTTACTGGCCATCGTACTGGCAGCTGTCTCTATTGCGGTGGCCGCTCAGCGCTACAGCCAGCGTCACTACGACCCAGTCGCCATCATGAAAACGCTGGGTGCCAGCAAATCAATGATACGAAAGGTATATGTGCTCCAAGTGATGTTTATTGCGGTTCTGGGCATCGCAATCGGTATTGCTGCCGGGGTGCTTATTCAGCAGATGGTTGTCAGCGCATTAGCGGATAAAGTAGAAGTAAGTCTGGCAGTGTGGCACTGGCGGCCCGTGCTTATCGCCGTTTTCACTGGCGTTATCTGCGCCGTGCTGTTTTCAATGTATCCGCTGCTACGACTCTTTTCTGTTCCGCCGCTGCGGGTTTTGCGCAGGGATATGGACTCCAGCCTGAGCTCCAGAACATTCCAGTTTGCTATTTCAGGCTCCGCTGTTTTTTTGCTGATGTGGGCTTACAGCCAGAACCTGAAGATTAGCGCTATTTTGTTTGTTTCCGGCATCGTATTGGTAGCTGCGCTGATTTGTGTCACCTTCGGTCTTATCAGGCTGGGGCGGTGGCTCGGAAGCAGTAAAATGGGGGCATGGCAACTTGCCTGGGCGCGTATTCGCAGGCGGGCCATGGATAACAGCGTTCAGCTAATCAGTTTCTCTATTACGATTATGCTGCTGCTGGTCGTGCTGGTAATGCGTAATGATATGATTAAGCAGTGGCAGGCGCAGTTGCCTGAAGGAACGCCAAACTACTTTATGATCAACATCACTGAGGATGAGCGCCCTCAGCTTGAGTCACACTTTGCTGAGAATGATGTCACCATCGATCGCTTTTATCCGGTAGTGCGCGGACGTTTTATTGCTGTTAACGATCGCAGGGTCAACACGGAAGTCACCAAAGAAGATGTTGAGCCCGAAGATCAGGAAGACACCCAGGATGGGCTGGGCCGTGAGGCAAACCTCACCTGGTCAAATCAGCTTCAAAAAGAAAACAGTATTGTTGCCGGTTCCTGGCACGGCAATGCGCAGACGCCGTCTCAGACAAATGATATGTATGAAGTCTCGGTAGAAAGCGAAGTTGCTGTTCGGCTTGAGATAGCAATGGGCGATACCCTGACTTTTGATATCGGTTCGCAGATAGTGAAGGCGAAAGTAACCAGTCTTCGTCAGGTGAACTGGCAGACCATGCAACCCAATTTCTTTTTTGTTTTATCGCCTGAGGCGATGACGTCATTTACGCCCACTTACATTACCAGCTTCTATCTGCCGACAGAGAGAAAACCAGAACTCACCAGCTTATTGCAGCCATTTGCATCGGTGACGTTATTCGATGTGGATGCGCGCATCAATCAGCTTCGCGGAATTGTTGAACAGGTGTCTCTGGCAGTAGAGTTTATTTTAATTCTGGTGCTGGTAGCCGGTTCGCTGGTGCTTATTGCACAGGTGCAAGCAAGTATGGATGAACGGCAACAGGAACTGGCTATTCTTAGAACGCTGGGCGCGAAGGGGCGATTAATTCGCTCAAGTGTGATTTATGAGTTTGTGATTATCGGTGTGGTAGCAGGTTTCATGGCTGCACTGGCCAATGAGTTCAGCTTATACCTGTTACAAACACAGCTGTTTAACATGACCCCGTCGTTCCATTTTTCTTACTGGCTGATAGCGCCGATCACCGGTGCAGTTGTGGTAGGGTTATTAGGAGCAGTGGGATGCTGGCGCTTACTAACGCTTAACACCAGCGACTTACTTCGTAAAATTATGTAGATAAGAGGGGATGCCCCCCTTTTATCTACGCTGTTCTTTGGACTCATTGCAGCACCGGAGAATTTCAGCTGTTGAATATGTCTTTCAAAGCGCCTTCTAAATCCGGATGGGTAAATGTGAATCCTGCCTGTTGTAGTTTTTCAGGCAGTACTTTCTGACCTGTCAGCAGCATCTCGGCAGCTTCGCCCATTGCCGCTTTCAGCGCGAATGAGGGAACAGTAAATATAGAGGGCCGGTGAAGCACATCGGCAAGGGTACTGGTAAAGGTTTTATTGGTCACCGGGTGTGGCGCGGTCATATTAAAGGCGCCCTCACAGTCGTTTTCATTCAGCAGGAATATAATAGCTTTGACCATATCATCGATATGGATCCATGACATATATTGCTTGCCATCGCCCATTTTACCCCCTAAACCCAGCTTAAATGGGAGCGTCATTTTATCCAGTGCGCCTTCCCCCTTTGCCAATACAATTCCGGTTCTGAGTAGGCACACGCGACTGACGTCGCTGACCTCTAGCGCGATATTTTCCCACTTCTGACAAAGCTCGTGGGTGAACTCTCTGTGTACGGTGTGATTTTTTTCGGTAACCGGCGTATCACCCTGTCGGCCATAGTAGCCAATTGCCGAACCGGACAAAAACGTGTGAGGCGGCTGCGATGCCGTTTTGATTCTGGCGACCAGTTCGCGGGTAATTTCCCATCGGCTATCGCAGATACGTCGCTTTTGCATCGCATTCCAGCGCTTATCGGCAATCGGCTCGCCAGCCAGATTGATGACGGCATCCAGAGTACTGAAATCAGCAATCTCTGTCAGCGACCCTATCAGCGAGACGTTCTCAGGTAAGGCCGATGCCGCGCGTGACTTATCGCGGGTCAGCACGGTTATTTCATGCGTTAAGTGCAGGCGATCGATAAGATGCCTGCCAATTAAACCAGTACCGCCAGTTATCAATATTCGCACATCGGCTCCTTTATTATTTGTGGCAGGAGAGTGTTAAAGAGACAGAATCTGAGAACCGCAGTGCATGCGGTTTATCGACCTCTACCTCGGCAAAAGTGACCCAATGATGCTCAGCTGCAACGTTAAGCACTTCTGCGGTTAATTTTTCAAGTAACGAAAATCGGTTATTCTGCACCAGTGCAATAATGGACTTTGTCACTGTTTTGTAGTTAAGTGCATCCTCCACACTGTCGCTGTCGGTCGCCCGACCAGCGTCATAATGAATTTTTACATTAACAACAACATCCTGTTTGTTCTTGATTTCATCATCATTAATACCGATGTAAGTGCGAAGGCGTAGATTTTTAATTTTGATTGTAGCCTGATTCAAATTCATGAAATTGCTCGTATTTATGTTTTGATGTATAGAATACCGACAGTATCAAATTTGTACTTAAAAAACGGAAATATCGTTTATTATGGAACTTAAATCGCCCACCGCTAAAGCGTTGATAGTATTAGCTTGTCTTGTGGTTGTTCTGGCAGGGATAAAAGCAGCATCCGCGATCATGGTGCCATTCTTCCTTTCCGGGTTTATTGCTATTGCCTGTAGCCCCCTGATTAACTGGGCATCACGGCATCACGTCCCCAAATGGTTATCCATATCACTGGTGATTGTGATGATTGTCGTGATTGGTTTTCTGCTGGCGGGGCTGGTGGGCCAGTCACTGGCAGATTTCAGGCAGAACCTTCCCCAGTACCGAAGTCAGTTGGACAACGAATTTAACTGGGTCATCGATAAGCTGGCGGCCATGAATATTCATGTCGACCGTGAATTAATCACTTCCCAGCTCGATCCGGGGTTGGCCATGTCGCTTGCTACAAACTTCATCAGCGGCATGGGAGGCGTGCTATCTAACCTGTTTCTTATTCTGCTGACGGTAATTTTTATGTTGTTTGAAGCCAGTAGTATTCCGGTAAGGTTACATACCGCACTGGCTGATCCGGATATGAAAATGCAGTACATCGACCGTTTTATACGCTCAGTGAACAGCTACCTGGCGATTAAAACTGTGGTAAGCCTGGCAACCGGACTGATTATCGGTATCTGGTTATACGTCATGCAGGTAGACCACTTTTTGCTGTGGGCGGTATTGGCATTTATGCTCAATTTTATTCCCAATATCGGATCAATTATCGCTGCATTGCCAGCGGTACTGATTGCCTTTGTACAGTATGGTTTTGCCTCGGCGGGCTTAGCGGCGCTGGGCTTTGTACTGGTAAATACAATTATGGGTAATCTCATCGAGCCGCGTTTGATGGGACGGGGAATGGGATTGTCCACGCTGGTGGTATTTCTTTCCCTGATTTTCTGGGGATGGCTGCTCGGTACAGTCGGGATGTTGTTATCAGTGCCGCTGACCATGGTGGTGAAAATAGCGTTGGAGTCGCGTTCTGAAAGCCGCTGGCTGGCAATCTTGCTCTCTAGTGCCAGTGAAAAGAAAGCCCCGGCTTAGTGCGCGTCGGGGTAGGGCAGGCGTATCTGTATACGAGCGCCGCCCCACGTGCTGTCTTCTATGATAATCTGGCCCTGGTATATATCCACCAGATCACTGACCACGGCCATCCCAATTCCCTGACCTTCGGTATAGGTATCAAGCCTGGCGCCGCGACCCAGTAATTCATGCTGCTGCGTGGCGGGAATGCCGGGGCCGTCATCCTCGACAATGATAATAGTCGCATTGTGCATTGTTGTGACAGACAGGCTGACTTTTTCGTCTGCCGCTTTACAGGCGTTATCCAGCAAATTTCCCAGGATTTCAAATAGATCTGTTTCGTCACCGTAAAAAACCGCATTGTCATTGGTACGTTCATCTATGGTGAGTGACTTATCTCTGTAGATCGTTTGCATGCTGCGGGCTAGCTTTTCACTGACCGGTTTAACGGGTACCGGCGCCTGCCATCCCTTTGTCCCGGCGGTCGCCCGTTTTAGCTGACGCTGTATTAGTAGATCAACCTGCTCCAAAGCATCGTTGGCCTCATGAGGCAGTCCGCTGGTACCCATTGCCACAGCCAGCGGCGTTTTAAGGCTATGTGCCAGGTCGCCCAGACTGTTCTTATAACGGGAGCGCTGTTGCGATTCTGTCGCGATTAACTGGTTAATGCTTTTCTTAAGGCCATCGAATTCTTTTGGATAGCGGGCAGTAAGTCTTTCCTGTTTGCCATCGCTGGCTTGTTTAATTTCCGCTATCAGCGTGCGTACCGGTGCCAGTATCAATACGTGCCCGGCACTGACGATTAACAATAACAGTCCACCCAGCCCGGCCAGTCCTTTCCATACGGTTTCTAAAAACAATGCGCGCTTGGCAGAAAATGCTGCCGTGTCGTTTAATACATAAAAACGCACGGGGATAAAATCATCACCCTGAGCAAACTCAGCAGTATAGGCATAAAGAAAGTGAGCTGTATTATCAGGCTGCAGACGGTAATTTTGCTCAAAAACAGACTGACCAACCGCCGGGGCAGGCAAACGGGTGTAGTCAGGTGCGCCTAATGATGAAGCTGATTGCCAGACAATCTTATCTTTCAGCATAATAATGCCGATGAAACTTGAGTCAGGGAGATTGAGCTGTTCGTCATACAGAAGATCCGGCATCTGGATGCCTGTCTCGCTAAGTTCAAACTCTGAAATCAGAGACAGATTCATCAGCTTGAGCTCATCGGCTTTAGCTTGTGTCAGACTGGTGGAATACGCATCCTCAAGTACGTAGGCCGTGACAGGTAAAAATATTACCAGCGCAACCACCGCCAGAAGCAGGCTTCTTATCTTAAGGGAGAGACGTCTCATAACTGCGGATTAATACGATAACCGCGGCCTCGTAAGGTTTCAATGGGATGCAGGGTGCCCTCAGGATCAATCTTTTTACGAAGCCGCCCGATGAAGACTTCAATCACATTGCTGTCCAGATCAAAATCCTGATCATAGATATGTTCGGTTAACTCGGTTTTAGACACCGTTTTTTGAGGGTTGAGCATCAGATATTCCATCACCCGGTATTCATAGGCTGTGAGATCCAGCAACCTTTCGTTCACCTTTAACTGCTGTGAAACGGTATCCAGCGAGACTGGGCCACGTTCAATTACCGGATTTGCCTGACCCGCCGCCCGTCGTATCAACGCTTTTACCCGTGCCAGTAACTCTTCGTTATGGAATGGTTTGGTAAGATAGTCATCAGCACCTGCATCAAGGCCCTCCACCTTTTCCTGCCAGCGGTCCCGGGCGGTTAAAATGAGTATGGGCGTCTTTACCTGTTGCTGACGAGCTTTTCTGATCAGTGCAAAACCATCCAGCACAGGCAAGCCTACGTCTATAATGGCTGCATCATAAGGATACTCAGTGGCCAGAAACAATCCATGATCGCCGGCGTCTGCTAAATCGACACTGTAGCCATTATCCTGAAGCAACTTGTCCAGCTGCGTCAGTAAACGACTATCATCTTCAACAACTAAAATCCGCATCAGCGCTTCTCTTCTTTTTTTGAACGTTTTACCTGGCCGGACTTTTTATCCACATCCACAGACACTACCCGGCCGGATTTCTTCAGCACCTTTACCCGATAATTGTCGCGATCCTGTTCGACTTTAAGCACACGTCCACGAACTTGTTTTTGTGCTTTTTCAGCCGCCTGAGATTTACTCAGGCTCACTTCTTTGGACGGCGGCGACTGCTGTGCAAGTGCCAGAGGAGCGGCGCTCAATCCACATATAATGAGAACAAAAATCAACGCTTTCATAGCACTGTGCTTCCTAATAACCGAGATAAGACTAATGTACTGTTTCCAGCCTGATAATACTATACAGGGCTTATCTGAATTGAGCATGAATGTGCTGACCATAGACACAAAGGATAGAAATTTTGCACAAACTGCGAAGGCCTTACCTGTCGTTCTTGTCCTGACAATATTCAATGAGCGTAAATTTATGATAAATAATGTTTTTTATCATGGTGCGGGCGTTGCATTACAAAGCTGACTGAATAGTAAAATTAAAACGCGCGTGAGGCGGGCAACAGCGTTTTCAGACCCCCGCAAGTTTCTGTTCCGCGCGAATAACCCGGAGAGAGTATGTCTACTGATATTCGAACAAAAATGTGGAAAGCAATGGCTGACAGCCCTAACGTTATGCTGAGCCTGACAGATACCAATGAACCATCAGAGCCGATGCGCGCGCAGCTTGATAAAGAAGCAGACAGCGAATTTTGGTTTTACACCACAACGTCAAACCGCGTCGCTTCAGGCGGTAACGCCATGGTCCACTTCTCTAGTAAAGGACACGATATGTATGCCTGTATTCGGGGGAAGCTTGTTGAGGAGACTCGTGACGAGATCATAGACAAGTACTGGTCGAAGCCGGTAGAGGCATGGTATGAGAAGGGTAAAGATGATCCCTCGCTGAAGATGATGCGGTTTGAGCTGGATGATGCAGAAATCTGGGAAGCCGATCCGAGCTTTAAAGGCATGTTTAAAATGATGACCGGCAAGGATATAGAGCCTGAAGAGATGGGCGAGCATGATAAAGTGAAGTTGTAATTAATCAGAGCCGAAAAAAAGCCGGATGATAATCACCCGGCTTTTTTATGTTCGGTCTATTGAACCCGCATTTACAGCTTTACGAAGCCTTTATGGCAACACTTTTTTATACGGTTTCACCACAACATCTGCGTACACACCTGCCTTGACGTAGGGATCATTGTTCGCCCATTGCTTTGCTTCATCG
This sequence comes from Salinimonas profundi, assembly GCF_014750655.1. Classification (GTDB taxonomy): domain Bacteria; phylum Pseudomonadota; class Gammaproteobacteria; order Enterobacterales; family Alteromonadaceae; genus Alteromonas; species Alteromonas profundi_A. Next base: position 85,007 of record NZ_JABBXD010000002.1, on the reverse strand, counting down.
ATAGATGCAAACTCTGCCACGACTAACGACCCGGTGAAACCCGCCGGACCCGGATCAGGTGAATCGATAGCCGGAAACGGACCGGCCATGACCAGTCGCCCATCAGCTTTAAGCGCTTCAAGCCTTGCCAGGTGGTCCGGCCGCGCGCCTAATCGCTTTTCAAGACTGTCGGGCGTATCTGTCGCGCATATCATATAAAGCATCAGCTTTCCTTGTGAGTGGCAGCTTTCATGCCGCTGACAAACTTACTCAATTCGCTTAGCATTGCTGGTGTGTCTTCCAGATGCTTTGCAATGATGTTGACTGTGGCAGAGCCGCTGATAGCGCCGGCCGCACCAGCCTCAATGGCGGCTTTAACCTGTTCAGGTTTAGAGATCCCAAAACCAAGCAGAGGCGGAGCACAGTGGTATTTACTCAGATTTTCCACCAGTGATGCAGCGGGTATCTGCGCGGCAGTTTCTGCGCCTGTCACACCGGCTCTGCCCAGTAAGTATGTATAACCGGATGACTGTTTGCCAATTTGCTCCAGCGTTTCTTCACTGGCATTGGGCGGCGCAATAAGAATCTGTTTGATACCCTGGGAATTTGCAGCATCAATAAACCGGGCAGCTTCCCGAAGCGGCACATCAGCAATAAGCACAGAGTCTACCCCGGCCTGTGCTGCGCGTTGATAGAAGTTATCCAGTCCGTTGGCCATGACCAGATTACTATATAACAACAACCCTACCGGAATGTCAGGATGACGTTCACGAATTCGGGTAAGCAGCGCAAAGCAATCCGCCGTGGTCACTTTGCTTTTCCGGGCACGGATACTGGCGGCCTGAATGGTAGGGCCATCGGCAATAGGGTCGGAATAGGGAAGACCGAGCTCAAGTGCATCCGCGCCACTTTCAATCAGGGTGTCGATAATTTTTTCGCTGGTTTGAAGATCAGGATCGCCAAGTGTGACAAACGGGACGAATGCGCCCTGATTTTTTTGCTCAAGGGCGCTGAACATTGCTGCATATCTATCCATTAACATCGTCCTCCAATAACTTTGTAACAACACCGATGTCCTTGTCACCCCGGCCAGATAAGTTAACCACTAATATGGTATCGTCCTCGGCGTCATCTGCCATATTCAGTGCATGAGCCAGTGCGTGGGCGGTTTCCAGCGCCGGAATAATACCTTCTTTTCGCGCCAGCAGTTTAAAGGCATTTAGTGCTTCATCATCAGTTACCGACACATATTCAGCCCGTCCGGTATCGGCCAGGTGGGCATGCTGCGGCCCTACTGCCGGATAATCCAACCCGGCTGACACGGAATAACTCTCTTCAATCTGACCTTCTTCGTCCTGCATAATATACGTGCTTGAACCATGCAGAATACCTTTTGAACCTGTACAGATGGTTGCACCATGTTCCTTGGTATGGAGTCCTTTACCAGCTGGCTCCACGCCAACCAGCCTGACGCTTTCTTCTTCAATAAAATCGGCGAACATACCAATTGCATTGGAGCCGCCACCAACACAGGCGATGACCGCGTCGGGCAGACGTCCCTCTTTTTCCATGATCTGAGCGCGCGTTTCCTCACCAATCATCCGGTGAAACTCGCGAACGATAGTGGGGAAGGGGTGAGGACCAGCAGCCGTACCTAACAGATAATGCGCTTTATCATAGTTAGCGGACCAGTCTCTCATCGCTTCATTAACAGCATCTTTGAGTGTCCCTGAGCCTGCATTGACCGGAATCACCTCTGCACCCATCAGACGCATTCTGAATACATTCGGGGCCTGACGCTCAACGTCCTTCGCGCCCATATAAATACGCGCTTTCAAACCCAGCAGGGCACAGGCCAGCGCGGTAGCCGTTCCATGCTGGCCAGCACCGGTCTCGGCGATGACTTCCGTTTTACCCATACGTTTGGTTAACAGCGCCTGTCCCAATACCTGATTGGTTTTGTGGGCGCCGCCGTGCAGCAAATCTTCACGCTTCAGGTACAATTTAACCTTGGGGTTGCTGACCAGATTACGTGTCAGTGTCATTGCAGTGGGGCGGCCGGCATAGTCTTTGAGCAGAGCCTGAAATTCTTTTTCGAATTCCGGGTCTTTTTGTGCATCAATGAACGCCTGCTCAAGCTGATCAAGGGCGGGGATAAGTAGCTCAGGAACATACATTCCGCCGTACTCCCCGAATTTTGGATCTAACTGATTCATGGAAATTCCTGTATAAAATTGAAACTAATAATTTCGCAAATTTGTGAATAAGGTCTGGATTTTATCCGCCGACTTGCGCCCGGGTGAGGACTCCACCCCCGAGCTCACATCGATGATGGCGGCACCGGTTTGCCTGGCCTCAACAATACTGTCGGGTGAAATACCACCTGCCAGAATAACGCGGGATTTATCAGCAAGGCTGGCTAACAATGACCAGTCAAACTGCTTACCCGTGCCGCCTGTCTGGCTCCCCACACGGGTATCAAGTAATACATAATCAACCGTGTCATCATCAAGCAATGTGGTCACACTGTCGGGCAGTGCATCAGCGACCCCTACGACCTGCCATATCCGACAGGACTCTGGTAACTGATTACGCAGCGACTGCCTGAACGTGGCGTCGGTGTTATTGTGAAGCTGCACAGCGTTTAGTCCGATTGTCTGCACCGCGTGTAACATATCGTCTATTGACGCATCCACAAACACACCCACATAGCTGCCCGGTACCGCCGTAGCTATCTGTCGCGCGGCGTCGACGGACAGCGCCCGGGGCGATTGTGTCGCGAAAATAAAGCCGGCAAAGCTGGCGCCGGATTTAAATGCGGTATAGGCGGCGTCGGCATCGGTAATACCACATACTTTCACCGCGCCGTAAATAAGTGATTTTACGGCCATAGGTAAGTCGGGCTGGGCCATCAACGCGCTACCAACCAAAAAACCATCGCAGTACGGACTTAACCTCAGTACATCTTCATGGGTATAGATGCCCGATTCTGATATCACCACGAAGTCATGGTCAGCATCTTCCAGCATAGGTACCAGTGCTTCGGTACGGCCAAGATCAGTGCTTAAATCCCGCAAGTTACGGTTGTTGATCCCTATTATGCTGGCTTTAAGCGCGATAGCGCGATGCATTTCCTCTTCATTGCTGACCTCGGTGAGTATGTCCAGTCCCAGATCATCTGCAATATCAGCCAGTTCAGCATACTGCTCATCGTTTAGCACGCTGAGCATCAACAGTATCGCATCAGCCTGATAGTAGCGCGCCAGATAGACCTGATACGGATCGATGAAAAAGTCTTTATTCAATACGGGTTGGGATACTTTGGATGTGACCCGCTCCAGATTTGCATAGCTTCCCTGAAAATACTTCTGGTCAGTGAGCACCGAAATTGCTGCGGCATGCGGCGCGTAGGCATCAATAATCTCATCAAGATCAAAGGGGTCGCGAATCAAACCTTTTGAGGGAGACGCTTTTTTACACTCAAAAATAAAGCCCGCCTGTGGCTCGGCGAGTGCAGCGAACAGACTTTTTTGCGAACGCTGAAGCCCGGCTTTTACCGTGTCGATATCTAACCGCGTTTTCTGCTCGATTAGCTCCTGACGTTTATTTTCGACAATCTTTTCAAGTACGTTAGCCATGACTGTTCTCCTGCTGACTGATTGTGGCCACCTGCTTGAGTACATCAAGCGGTGCGCCTTCTGCCATTTTTGACATGGCCAGTTCTGCACCTTGTTTAAATGTATCGACGGTACCGGTGACTTTCAACAGCGCCCCGCAGTTCATCGCAATCGCCGCTTTGTGCGCCTCATCTCCCTCACCAGCAAGTGCTGCCTCGACCAGCTTTTTATTTTCATCCGGATCGCCGCCTTCAATGGCACTTAACGGGTATTCCTGAAGCCCGAAGTCTTTGGGCGTCACATCGTAGTGCCGGCTATCACCATGCTCCAAATCAACCACATGAGTGGGGCCGTGTAATGCCAGTTCATCCAGTCCGCTGCCATGAACAATCAGGGCGCGATGCTGACCCAGTAGCATTAGCGTCTGAGCGTACGCGTCCAGTAAGTCTGGCGAATACACACCAAATACACCATGGCTGGGACCCGCCGGATTGGCCAGCGGGCCAAGAATATTGAACAGTGTCCGGGTTTTAAGAGATGCCCGGACCGGCGCTGCGTGGCGCATGCCTGCATGGTAAACCGGTGCAAAAAGAAAGCTGAAATTGGCTTCATCCAGGCAGCTACGGGCGGTTTGCGGTGAAATTTCTAAATTTACCCCAAATTGACGAAACAGATCAGCAGAGCCTGAGCGTGAAGAAACACTACGATTTCCATGCTTGGCCACCTTCACACCACAGGCTGCAGCAACAACACCGGCCGCACTGGAGATATTAATAGTATTGTGGCCATCGCCGCCGGTCCCTACGATGTCAGCAAACGGATAGGTTGGCGAAGGAAAGGGCAGGGCATTGGACACCATGGCACTGGCCGCGCCCGCAATTTCCACCGGTGACTCTTTTTTCAGTTTAAGGGCAACCAGAACTGCGGCCACAACCGCATCGGGCTGCTCGCCATGCATAATGCTGTTAAACAACGCAAACGACTGCGTCTGGGAAAGCGACTCGCCTGCATAGAGCGTATTCAGCGCATCGGTGGCATCAAACATGAGACGCTCCTTGATCAGTAAGAAAGTGGATACTTTGTTTAAGTAGCTGACTGCCCTGCGCACTTAAAATGGATTCCGGGTGAAACTGAAAACCCAGCATCCTGTCATTTTCATGCAGCACTGCCATGGATACGGTCGCGCAGGTTGCAACCGGCGTTAAGCTGTCCGGCAATGACGTTGCCACCAGTGAATGATAACGTGCAACCTGCAGAGGCTGTGGCAAACCATCAAAAAGTGCACTGCCATTATGCGTGATCATGGAGGATTTTCCATGCATGACATGTTCTGCTCTGCCAATGGTACCGCCATAATGGTGAACAATAGCCTGGTGGCCCAGGCATATTCCCAGCACCGGGAACACGCCCTCAACCCGTTTTAACAGCTCCGGCATACAGCCCGCCTCATGCGGTGCGCCGGGACCGGGCGAAAGCAGCAGCAAAACTGCCGACTCTTTTGCCTGCGCCTGCATTCGCTCGAATAATGTCTGCGCATCAACCGTGTTGCGATAAACAACAATATTCAGATCCATCGTTCTGAGCTCATCCACCAGGTTGTAGGTAAATGAGTCGATATTATCCAGTAGGAAAACGGTCACCGCCTGACTCATTGTACAGACTCCTTCATAGATTGCGCGTGCTTCACCGCGTTAATCACTGCTTGCGCCTTACTGCGTGTTTCATTGGCTTCACTGAGAGGATCAGAGTCATAAACCACACCGGCACCGGCCTGAATATAGGCCGTATTATCTTTCACAAAAGCCGAACGGATAACGATGCAGGTATCCATATCACCGTGACCATTTATATAGCCAACAGCACCGCCGTAACTTCCCCGACGCTGCTTTTCTACCTGACGGATGAGTGTGGCTGCACTGACCTTGGGAGCACCCACCAGTGTGCCCATATTCATGCAGGCCTGATAAGCATGCAGCGCATCCAGATCGCCGCGCAGCTGGCCGACCACGCGGGAAACCAGATGCATGACATGAGAATAACGGTCTACTTTCAGCAGATCCCTGACATACCGGGTACCCGGCTCGCTCACTTTAGCGACGTCATTGCGGGCCAGGTCTACCAACATAATATGTTCTGATTTTTCTTTCTCATCCTCGCGCAGGTTAAGCTCAATACGACTATCCAGGTCTGCATCAATGGTGCCATCAGCACGCTTGCCGCGTGGTCGGGTGCCAGCGATAGGATACACTTCTACCTGATTACTGGCTTTATCGTACTTAAGCGCCGATTCCGGCGATGCACCGAAGATGGTGAATTCAGCATCCTGCATATAAAACATGTACGGGCTGGGATTTTGTTTTTTCAGTGCAGCATAGGCACTAAGCGGTGAGGGGCAGGGAAGTGAAAATGTTCGCGAAGGCACTACCTGGAAAATATCCCCGGCCAGAATATGGGTTTTCAGATAATTGACATTTTCCATAAACGCTTCATCGGAAGTATCGACCGAAACACTGACATCCTCATCAGTTTGCAGATCGTGCCCTGCAGATTCGGGGACTTGCTTCAGTTGCTGCTGGAGGCTCTCCAGACGCTGCGCCACACTGAAATAATTTGAGGCCACGCCGGGACCTGAAAACACACTGCCAATCAATTGCGTGGTGTTCGACTTATGATCGATAGTCAGCAGAGTTTCTGCCAGGTAGAAAACAAAATCCGGACAATCGTTCTGGCCTTCTGCTACTTCTGGTAACTTTTCAAATGTCGCCAGTAAATCATAAGCGAATGCACCACCCAGAAATACAGCCTGGGGATGGTCGCGAAGCGCAACAATATGGTTAACCACCAGACGCAGCGCATCGAATACACTGGCCGCTTTCAGGCGCGCATCCTCATCAAAAGTACTGTCGGGCAAAGTGAATGTCATCAGCGCGCTATTTTCGCTAAGTGAGCAGGCGGCTTGTGCCGGACAATATTCACTGAACAAGGGTAAGGTCGCCTTGCCGTTATCGCTTAATGCGGTAACGGTAACTGTTTCATTACGACACTCAATGCGAAGAGCTGCATCCACCATTAACAGGCTTTGAAGATCGTCTTTGCTGTCGATTTCGGCCGATTCAAGCAGCAAAGCGTGCGAAGAGGCTGCACAGATGTGCGAATACGCTGCCAGGGGATCCGGCAAATAAGGCGCCTGCTGAATAATCGTTTCTACTTTACCGGGCTGTTCGCCCAGTTCGGCTAAGCTCATTGAATGATATCTCCTGCTAAAACAAAAAAAGCCCGTACAAGACGGGCTTTTTTCTGTGTTATTTACACGCACCAATGCGCACACCGCCCGTTAAGTCAGGGAGTGCCACCACCAGATAGCGCGGTGAAGCGCGATTTGTTGAAAAGAAACAGGCATTGGTGAATAAATTCCGGGTAAACTTCGTTAGCCAACGATGGCTGTTAAACTGTATAGTATGCCTATAGAAGAAAACAAATCGCACCGTGTGTCAACCTTAATGAGAAAAATTCGTGAAAATTGACCTACATAGCCATACCACGTTTTCTGATGGTCAGCTTTCTCCGGCAGAGCTGATTCAACGCGCGCATACCATGCAGGTTGATGTGCTGGCTATTACCGACCACGATACTACAGCAGGGTTACCCGAAGCACATGAGGCGCAGCGTCAGCACTCACGCCCCTTGCTCATTGTCGATGGTGTGGAAATATCGACGGCCTGGCACAATTTTGATATTCATATTGTAGGCTTACAGGTCGATACACAGCATCCTGCGTTAACGACGTTTTTATCGGCGCAAGCCGAACGGCGCGAAGAGCGGGCGCACAGAATTGCCGATAAGCTTGAAAAGTGTGGCTTCGATGGCGTGTATGAAAAAGCGAAAGCAAACGCCGGCAAGGGACAGATAACACGCGCCCACTTTGCCCGGGTTCTGGTCAGTGATTACGGTGTCAGTTCCATGGATGCAGTGTTTAAAAAGTATTTGGGAAAAGGTAAACGGGCGGCAGTTAAGGCACAATGGCCGGAGATAGCTGAAGCGGTGGATATTATTCATCAGGCTGGCGGGCAAGCGGTGCTGGCCCATCCAGCGCATTACGATATGACCGCAAAATGGTTGCGTCGACTGGTCGATGAGTTCAGTCAAGCCGACGGCGATGCTATCGAGTGTGCATCAGTCGCCGTTGGTAAACAAAAGCAGATGTTGATTGATGAGCTGGCTGTGTCGAACGATCTTAAGGTGTCTACCGGTTCTGATTTTCATTTTCCATCGCGCTGGACTGAACTGGGCCGCAGTGCAAAACCGTCAACATCGCTTACGCGCATTTGGGACAGCTGGGATTTATCAGCATCCTGATAACTTTAGGTATTTATTATGAGCCAGTTTTTTCAGATACATCCCGAAAACCCGCAACCACGCTTACTAAAGCAAGCCTGTGAACTGATCCGTCAGGGCGAGGTCATTGTGTATCCCACTGATTCAGGTTACGCCATTGGCTGTCAGATGGACGATAAAAAGGCGCTGGATAAGTTGTGCCAGATTCGTGATATTGAGAAAGACCACAATTTCACACTGATGTGCCGCGATATGTCGGAGCTTTCGTTTTATGCAAAAGTGGACAATACTGCGTTTCGTCAGATCAAAAACAATACACCGGGGCCCTATACATTTATTCTTAAAGCCACCCGGGAAGTACCACGCCGGCTACAAAACCCAAAGCGGAAAACCATCGGCATCCGGGTTCCGGATAATGTTATAGCCCTGAAATTACTCGAAACCCTCAATGAGCCGCTGATGTCTGCCTCGCTGATATTACCGGGGGAGCGCATGGCAGAGTCCGATCCCGAAGAAATCCGCGATAAGCTGGAAAAGCGTGTCGGCCTCATAATTGATGGCGGGCCATTGGGCGAACAACCTACCACAGTGATAGATGTATCAGAGGGGCCGGCTGTTGTTTTACGTGAGGGAAGCGGCGATGTATCGCCGTTTGTGTAGGCCGGTTATGATGCTGCGGATACAACGGTCTTGAGTGAGTTCCAGGATGCCGGACCGGTTCAGCAACCGCTCCCACTGGCGTTTATTCACGGTCAGGCTTTAATTGAAAAACCTCAGGATCTGTATATACCCCCTGAGGCCCTTGAGGTTATTTTAGAAAGCTTTGAAGGGCCCCTCGATCTCCTGCTCTATCTGATAAAAAAGCAAAAATTTGATATTACCACCTTGCCGGTGGCACAGATTACTGCGCAGTACATGGAGTACGTAGAAGCAATGACTGCGCTTAAGCTTGAGCTGGCTGCAGAATATCTGGTCATGGCTGCCGTGCTGGCAGAGATTAAATCCCGGTTATTACTGCCAAAACCGCCCTCTGATAACGCAGAGGAGGACGACCCCAGAGCAGAGCTTATCCGGCGTTTAAAAGAATATGAAGTGGTAAAGGACGCTGCCCGGGAAATTGATGCGCAACCACGCATTGGCCGCGACATTTATGCCGTAAGGGGCGAAGTGGGGCAGCCTGTGCAGCCCGTTAAAATTGATCCCGACGTTGCTTTGGATGATATTGTCCACGCCTTTAGAAATGCGATGAAACGCGCAGCGGCATTTGAGCACCATACTATCGAAAAGGAAGTGCTCAGCACACGCGAGCGCATGAGCCGGATTATGGAACAGGTGAGTGATGAGCACTATACGCCTTTAGATGCATTATTCACCTTTGATGAGGGCAGAGCCGGGTGCGTAGTCTCTTTTCTGGCTATACTGGAACTGGTTAAAGAACAAATGATTTTGTGCACGCAGGCAGGACCTTATGCCCGAATTTATGTAAAATTGGGCGGGTATGAAGAGGATTAATCGTGCTCAGCTAAAACAGCTGGTCGAAGCGACCCTGTTTGTAGCAGATAAACCGATGAGTAAAAGCCGGCTCAGGGAGACCACGCTGGCAGCGTTTGCGGTGTCCGACAAGCAGCTTTCCAGCGTCATCGAGGAACTGATACTGGACTATCAGCCCCGTGGCATTCAGCTTGTTGAAGTAGCCAGTGGCTATCGTTTCCAGTCACTGGACAGTCTGGCGCCCTTACTTAGCGTATTATGGCAAGAAAGTGCACCTAAGTACTCCAGAGCCATGCTTGAGACACTGGCGCTTATTGCTTATCGACAGCCTATTACGCGTGGCGAGATTGAACAGGTACGCGGTGTAGCTGTCAGCAGTAACATTATAAAGACACTGACCGAGCGCGAATGGATCAAAACCGTCGGTCATAAAGAAGTGCCAGGCAGGCCGGCGTTGTACGCCACTACCAAAGCGTTTCTTGATTATTTTTCGTTAAAATCGTTAGCCGAACTTCCCAGTGCTGAACAATTTGATGTACTGGCAAATCAGGATAGCGACGATACAGAGGTACCGTCTGCAATGTCAGACCGTACGAACGATAAACCTGAACCTGAGAGTTTACCCACCAATGAGTGAAAAATTACAAAAAGTCCTGGCGAATCAGGGCCTGGGCTCCCGCCGGGAAATGGAGCGCTGGATAGAGCAGGGCCGAGTGTCAGTGAACGGCAGTGTTGCGACCCTGGGCGACCGGGTTGAGCCAGAAGCACAAATTCGTGTTGACGGTCATCTGTTATCACGACAAACCGAAAAGCCGGTGTGCCGGGTGCTGATGTATAACAAGCCGGAGGGTGAGCTATGTAGTCGGCACGATCCTGAAGGGCGGCCGACCGTATTTGAACGATTGCCTGCTATCCGTCTGGGCCGTTGGATTGCAGTAGGACGACTGGACATTAACACCAGCGGTTTGCTGCTGTTTACCAATGATGGTGAGCTGGCTAACCGGTTGATGCACCCGAAAAACGAAGTGGAGCGTGAATATGCGGTGCGGGTATTTGGTGAAGTATCAAAGCCTACACTGGCTAAGCTGCAAAAAGGCGTTGAGCTGGATGATGGTGTTGCCCGCTTTACCACAATAACGCCGCGCCCGAATGATGATGAAAGTATGAATCAGTGGTTTAACGTGACACTTCAGGAAGGCAAAAATCGTGAAGTCAGGCGTTTGTGGGAGTCTCAGGACGTTCAGGTCAGTCGTCTTATACGGGTACGCTATGGACCTGTAGAGCTGCAAAAGCGCTTGCCTATCGGTGCATGGGTTGAGCTGGAGCTTAGCGATGTTAATGCGCTGCGTCGTCTGGTGCAGCTGGATGACGAAACACAAAGCCTGGTCGATGTGCGCCAGACCAAGCTGGACCATGCCCGCTTAAGCCGTATGCGTCGCTCGGTAAAAAAACACCGGGCCCGCAAAGAAGCACAGACGAAAAAACGTTGATATCACAGGCGCAGGGTTATTCTGCGCCTGTCTCTTTCACATCAGGTTTACACCTTTTCTGAATTTTAGACTCTCCCTGTTGTATCTGCTGCAATCTGTCCTGATGACATGTGCGACTGTCGTATCAGATATATCGTTACGATCTTATTAAACGCCGGTTGCGTAGCACATCATACGACAATCCGTGCTGGGTAAGCGTTATAGCGTTTTTCTCGCTGGCAGCATTAACCGTAACAAGTGAGGAGTTTAATTATGCAAGACATGCCACACATCGGCGTGGGTACTTTTCGTTTAGAAGACGACACTGCACACAAAGCGGTGGTTGATGCGCTTAAAGTTGGCTTTCGCCATATCGATACGGCGCAGGTATACGGCAACGAAGAGCAGGTAGGTGATGCGATCCGTACCCAAAATATGGATCGCGATGACATTTTCGTTACCACCAAAGTCTGGTTTGATCATTTTGGCAATGACAGCTTTATCGAAAGCGTCCATGAAAGCCTGGCTAAACTGAAACTCGACTATGTGGATTTACTGCTCATTCACTGGCCGTCTCCCCATGATAAGGTGCCAATGGAGCAATATCTTTCAAGCCTGAAACAGGCAAAAGATGAAGGTCTGACGCGACATATTGGTGTGTCCAACTTCACGATTGCTCAGATGGAGCAAGCCGTTGAAATTCTGGGTGAAGGCGAAATATACACGAATCAGATTGAGCTTCATCCGTACATGCAGAACCGCAAGGTTGCTGAACGCGCTGAAGAACTCGGGATGAAAGTGACAGCATATATGCCTTTTGCCGTGGGCAAGGTGATGGACAGTGATGTGCTTAAAGACATCGGTGAAAAATTTGATGCTACACCTGCACAGGTCACACTGGCCTGGATGGTAGAAAAAGGCTACTACACCATTCCATCGTCAACCAATCCTGATCATATCAAGGATAATTTTGAGTTCGATAAAGTAAAATTGTCCGACGATGATATCAACCGTATTGACGAGCTTGATAATGGTGATCGAATCGTTGATCCTGATTTCGCGCCCCAGTGGGATTAGTGATAATTACGACGCTCAGATAGCATAAAAAGGGTATTGCAGGATAATCCTGCAATATCCTTTTTTGTATTACTCACAGGTGCAGGGTAATGTTTGGGCATCTCCCTTGCTGAGCGATGATTTATGTAGAGGTCAGGGTGAAAGAACAGCAACTAGCCAGAGCAAAACGCATCGCGCTGATTTGGCTGCTTGGTGCAGCAATGCTATTTATTGCGGCTACCATTGGTGAAAATGCGACGTCGCTGGCAAACTGGCAAACGCTTATCGGCTTTATTAAAATGACCAGCGAGGCTGCACTGATAGGTGGGTTGGCAGACTGGTTTGCTGTTACTGCGTTGTTCAAACCGATTCCGCCACGGTATCCCATTCCTCATACAAATATCGTGGCAGCTAACAAGCATATGATCGCTCAGAATTTGTCTGAGTTTGTGCAGGAAAAATTTTTCCATGCACAGGCCATCGCCTCACTGGTTCAGGAAAGTCAGCCGGCACAAGCACTCAGTAAATGGTTAAGACAGCCTGACAATGCGCGTCGTACGGCCCGCATTGGTGCCGATATCGCACGTGGTGGTCTGACGCTCGTCAATGATGAAAAAATAAGCCGTCTGTTTACGACTAATCTTAGCAAGATGCTGCGGCGAATTGATTTATCGCCACTGGCAGGTGGCACACTGGAAGTGCTTACCCGGGAAGGGCGCCATCAACAGTTGCTTGACCAGATGATAGCAAAAGCAGCAGCATTGCTTCAGCGCCCGGCCGCGCAGCGGTTCATTACCAATAAACTACATTTGTGGCTGAAAACCGAGCATCGTCGACTGGAACGAATACTGCCCTCTGCGTGGCTGAGCGAACAGGGAGCACGAGTGGCAACGAAAGCCATCATCAGCACCATTGATGATATTAATGAAGACCCGGACCACCCTTTTCGCAAACGCTTTGATACGTATGTCCAGCAACTAATCGATGATGTTAAACACGATCCGGACCTGGCCCACAAACTCAATTCGCTCAGAGACCGGATGCTGGATAACACGGTACTACATACGTATATCACCCATATTCTTGATGATCTTTATGCCCGACTGGATGCAGATTTATCCAGCCCTGATAGCCGTATACAGGCGCACATGGCAACGCTGTTGCAAGACATGGCCATCACGCTAGATGAAAAGCCAGAGGTCAGTGCCTCTATTAATCGCTATCTGACAGAGGCTGCCACTTACATGGGGCCGCAGATGAGTGATTTTCTTACCGGCCATATTAAAACCACTATTGAGAACTGGGACGAGCAGGAAATGGCTGAACAAATTGAACTCAATATTGGTAAAGACCTTCAAAAAGTGCGAATCAACGGGACGCTGGTGGGCGGACTTATCGGGGGCATATTATTTATTATTGAGTTAGGTATTGGTCGGGCTCTCACACTTTAATTTCATCCGGATTTTCCAGGGAAGCATCCGATACGGCTTGCTTCAATTGCGGAAAAAAACGGTGAAACGCCGCCTCCATATTCGCATAGTTTGCTTCAATCTCAGTAATGCTGTCATAAAAATTATGAGTGAAGCGAATTCTGCTGGCTGTGTTATCCAACGCGCGGGCAACACCCTGTAAACTGCCATACGTTGTCAGCCACTGATGCCGAGTCATACTTTTTACCGTGTGTTGCATATTGACGGGCATATCAGACAAGCAGTCGGACAAATCCCGGTAAACCGACTGACAGAATGGATCCAGAGGCTGGACCGAATAAGTTGCCCAGTTTTTTATCAGGAAATGGTCAAAGGCAATATCAACGATGATGCCTGCAAAGCGGCGGCGGGCAGGGGATACTTTTTGCTTGAGTGTTGTGACTTCGACGTGGCTATCGGTGAATTTATCCACCCACCGGTGATTAGCCAGCCCACGCTGTACAGCGTGGCTGAACATTTCTGGCCTACTGCCGCGCATAAAGTCGCCCAGTAAATTCCCAAATCGCGAAGACGGGCCAGGTTGCGCCAGATAAAGATGAGCCAGGTAGTTCATTATCGTTACTTACAGATATTCGGATGAAACACAGCTGGAACGGTGGACTCAGAACAATCCCATAAAACGTCGTCACCGACGATAACCGGTTCCATAATCAGTTCACCGGCCGACGCATTGCCGGCATTGTCAAATTGCATGGAGATCCTGCCCCGGACAATTTGGATATGTTGCCCGTATTTTTCTGTAAAGGCCCCCGGTAACGACAGATCGCTGAGTTGTGACGGGCGACGCCCCGTTTGCTGTATATAACGTTGTGCAGACTTGCCCAGGGTTTGTGAAGCTCTTACCTGGTTTTGTAAACCCGACAGATCAGAAAATGCCTTAAACGGGATATAAAGTGATGTAATCAGCGCGCCGGCGATAAGCAAAAAGCCGGTAATCAAAAATACTGCCAGTACCCGCGCGCTTTCATGCCCGTTACCAATACCGTGATTGTACCGCTGATTCCAGCGTCGCTGGTCGGTTGTCATAAATATAATACATTCAACTAACGCTACCAACCAGGGCACTGGTGTCCAGCAAAACAGTAAATAAATCACACCGCGCCACTGCCCAAGATAAAAACGATGTAAGCCCAGCGCGCCGCCAAATAATGCCAGTGCAGATGCTGCTACTCTGCTTCTGTAGGTAAAGCGAGAGGACACATGCCCACATTTTTCACAACGTAACGTATGTGTACTGCATTCGGTGGCACAATTTTCACAGTGCGACGTGGAGCGTGGTGATTCAGGTCTGGCTGACATAGTGTTGATATGCATGGTTTAAAAGCGCATTGTTACACAGGCGGGGCATCTCCTGCCAGTGATGGCGCGTCGGCAGCCAGCTGTTGGCGCAGGTAATCGATGAATATACGCACTTTTGTACTCATTTTTTTGTGTTCTGTCACCACTGCCCAGATGCCCTCGGCAGGCATACGGTGTGCATTTAACACTTCTGTCAGGTGCCCGTCGTCGATAAGCGGGCGCACGTAGTAATCAGGCAACTGAACAATCCCCAGCCCCTGAGTGGCCTGCTCTAACAGCACCCGGCCAGAGTTACAGCGAATTTTGCCGGATAAGCGAATAGTCTGAGGCTTACCGGCTACCTGAAATCGCCAGAAGTCCATCGTGCCGACCAGGCAGCTGTGTTCACGCAAATCCTTAATGGCTGCCGGAGTACCATGCTGTGCCAGATAGGCGGGGCTGGCACAGGTATGAACGGTCCTGTCAGTAAGCCGGCGAGCGATAAGTGTCGAGTCATTCAGATGTCCAAGCCGGATAGCGACATCAACATTTGATTCGCGTAAATCGAGCAAATCATTGGTCAGCATCAGTGATATCGATATTTGCGGGTAGGCTTGCAGAAATGCAGTCAGCAATGGTGCGATAAATGTCTCGCCGTATGCTACAGGTGCCGTTACGGTAAGCAGCCCGGCTGGCTTATGTTGAAGGTTTGCGACCGCATCTTCGGCATCGCTGAGTAATTCTATTATGGGCTCACAACGACTATAGAATGTTTGCCCGGCTTCAGTGAGTGAAACACGCCGCGTGGTTCGGTTAAGCAGTTTGACCTGCAGGCGCTCTTCTAACGCTGCTACTGCGCGACTGACCTGCACAACACTGTAATTAAGTGATGCAGCCGCTTTCGTAAAACTCTGGCTTTGAACGACTGCAACAAATTCGGTAACGCCCGTCCATTTATTCATTTTATTATTTCACGAGTGAAAAAGTGTCTTTCATTTTAGGGGGATTATACCAATAGGTGAAGTGGTTATACTGCCCGATATGACAAAGAGGGAGAAATATTATGACAATTTCACTATCACCGGGCCAGACCTCAATATCAGCGAAAGCGGCTGTAGCATGGGGCCCAGGGGAACCGTTACGCGTCGAAACGATTGATGTCGCTTTACCAAAAGCGGGTGAAGTATTGATTCGGGTTGTTGCCAGTGGTGTGTGTCACACTGATGCGTTCACATTAAGTGGTGACGATCCGGAGGGGATATTCCCGGCCGTATTAGGCCATGAGGGCGGCGGTATTGTAGAGATGGTCGGTGAGGGGGTTACCAGTGTTAAGCCCGGTGACCATGTGATCCCTCTTTACACGGCAGAATGCGGTGAGTGCAAATTCTGTCTGTCTGGCAAGACAAATTTATGTCAGGCGGTCAGAGAAACGCAGGGTAAAGGCGTCATGCCGGACGGTACCACGCGTTTTTCAAAAGACGGTCAGCCAATTTATCATTATATGGGATGCTCTACGTTCTCAGAATATACAGTATTACCTGAGATATCGCTGGCCAGGGTCGATAAGGCTGCACCGCTTGAAGAAGTCTGCTTGCTGGGATGCGGTGTGACAACGGGTATGGGCGCTGTGCTTAATACCGCAAAGGTCAGCAAAGGTGACACCGTGGCAATATTCGGGCTGGGCGGAATAGGTTTGTCAGCCATAATCGGGGCAAGAATGGCGGGCGCTTCCCGGATTATCGGGATTGACATCAACGAAAGCAAATTCACGCTTGCTCGTCAGTTAGGCGCTACCGATCTGGTGAATCCTGCCCAGTACGCTGACCCGATTGAGAAAGTCATCGTTGATATGACCGATGGCGGGGTTGATTACTCGTTTGAGTGCATCGGTAATGTCAATGTGATGAGGCAGGCGCTTGAGTGCTGTCATAAAGGATGGGGAGAATCTGTCATCATCGGTGTGGCAGGAGCAGGGCAGGAGATATCAACACGACCCTTTCAGTTAGTTACCGGGCGCGTGTGGAAAGGTTCGGCATTCGGTGGTGTTAAAGGACGCAGTGAGCTACCGGGTATTGTGCAGCAATACCTGAATGGCGAGTTCGGGCTTAAGGAATTTATCACTCACACGATGGAGCTGGACGCGATTAATGATGCATTCGACCTTATGCATAAAGGCGAAAGCATTCGTTCGGTAATTCGTTTCTAACATATCGGCGGGCCAGCAGCGGGCTGGCCTGGCAGGCTTTTCTGAAGGAAAACGATTAATCGGGGTGATACCCTTCCCGCCGGCTAACGTATAGGTTGACGCTGGTGCACCACTTATCTGACGTTATGACACTTTTATGTCATTTTTATGACAATCTCGTTGACAGCGTCAGGCGAGTACGTACACTTCGCGACATATCGGCCATCGCTGCGGTCAGTGGCAAATGGGCGTTAACTTTCTCGTAATTTCGGAGGCCACTTTGGCGCGGCGTTTTTCTGTTCGTTTGCTTTCCCTTTGTTCAGTACTGTCAGTGTTTTCATCACATGCAGAGTTGGTGAATACTGAGTGGGTGAAGATACCTGGAAAAAATCAGTCTGGTGTACTTTTTGGCGGTGACGATAAGTTTGCTTCGATGCAGGTAAATATCCGGGGACAATTTCGTTACTCATCTAAATTTCCGGATGTGCCCAGAGAGCCGGACGATTTTAAGGGGGCAGAAGATGACGAATATAATGTCAATCGTGCCCGTCTGAAAGCAAAAGGCCATGTTGGAAAGTCCTGGCTTACTTACTCCTGGGAGTACGAGCTATCTGATGAGTACCTGCTTGATTACCAGTTCAGATTTGAAAAATATGATGCGCTGAAAGTAAAAGCCGGTCAGTGGAAGCTTGAATATTCCAGAGAAAGAAGTATCAGCAGTGGTGGCCAGCAGATGCTGGAGCGCTCACTTATCAATCGCGTGTTTACCATCGACCGGCATAAAGCCATCTCGGTGTATGGGCAATTAAATAAAGGGACGCGCGCAGACATCAACTACTGGGCGGGTATTGCCAGTGGTCAGGGACGGGGTAATGGTACATCAGGGCCGGGAAGGCCATTATATTTCGCCAGAGTTCAGTGGAACCCGACCGGTAATGGTGTAGCTTTTGTGGGCAGCGATATTAGTGGGCATGATGATCTTGCGCTTTCGGTAGCTTACGCTTGGGCTGATTATGAAAGCCTGTTCAGTCGCTTTTCATCGTCCGGTGGCGGTCAGCTGAAGCGCTGGCCCACTGTCGAGGGGCAGATAAATGATGTCAATCAATTCACCCTTGATTCCGCACTTATGTACAAAGGCTTCAGCTGGCAGGGCGAGTACCATGAAAAGAAGGTGCGCGCTTCGGGTCAACCGACACTGGAGCTTGACGGCTTTTATGCTCAGGGCGGGTATTTCATTCATCGGTCACTGTCCTGGTGGCCAAAAAATGTGGAAGTCGCTGCGCGATTTGCGGCTTATGAATCGCAAATCGATTTTAATACCCACACCAACCGGGAAAGGGCGATAGCGGTAAACTGGTTTTTAAACGGCCATAACAACAAACTCACGGCAGATATTACAAAATACAATTTAAGCAGTGATGAATATTCTGATTATGATGACACCCGATTCAGGTTGCAGTGGGATGTCACATTTTAAATCAGCTGCACAAAAAAAGGCTCGTTGTTAAACGAGCCTTTTTCTTTGTGTCTACACGCTATAGCCCTGTTCTGCGCTGTCTGACAAGTTATCAGTGATATACAGCGAGATCGTACTGCGAGCGGGGCGAAAATAAAATTCTGAAAAAGCGTGACTCTACTTTCTGGGTGGTCCCGTTACTTAATCAGACCTGATATAACGTGCTGGCTATTGGATTAATTGCCTGAAAAGAGTTCAGACTTTTTCTTAATCTTACAGTCAAAAATTTTCTGAGTGTTTTTTCTTCCAATATAAAAAGCCACTGTGTATGGGTGTTTACGCTGAAAGAACTTTGCTACAGACTTAATCATAAATCCTCCTGTTCTTCTTTTACGATTTTTATACTATACCAATCTTTAGCAAGGATCTAGTTTATTTCACACAACTGTCATAAAAGTGAAATATTCGAGTGTTAGCTAAAAAGTTGCCTGTCCCATGAAGGGTGAACTAGTCGCTGGCAGAAGGCGTAACACAAAGAAGTACTTACTACATAGCAGGGCAAAACATATCCTTACGCTGTGCTGGTAAATGCACAGATGAAGAATCATGCACGATTCTTACCAAAATTTAGTTATGAGGTGTAGCATGACAAAATCACATGATAAAACCAGTAAAAACAGTACCGATCAGGACAAGAAAGAAGACGTCAGCAAAATCAGCGAAGATGAAGCCGAGGCTGGCGTACCCGACGATGAAAGTATTGCCGGCGAGGAAGACCCGGGTTCTGCTATTGAAGAATGGGTTAAAGATAAAAAGGATTATGAAGAACGTCACAAAAACGATGACAAGGCATAATCGATAATACAGACGCTCGATATTAGTGTTACCTTTCTACAGTACTAAGAAGGATTTACAAGCGAAAAAATAACAACCAATCGCTAGTCAACATAGTGCTCGCCGCATGTCTGAAATGGCACGTGTGGTGGTAGAGGATGATAGCGATATTGCACTGCCGTGGTGCAAGAGTACTGGTTAAAAGTAGTAGTTAAATGAAGATGCCATTTAAAAACTGCTCTGAGAAGATTCATGCCCGGCTACCTCCCTTTCGACCACAAGCCGGGCGATTTTCCTTATTTATTTTCGCTAAATTGCTCAAACGCCTGCATTGCATCTGCTGCATACATCAAGGAAGGGCCACCACCCATATAAATCGCCATCGCCAGTGTTTCTTCAACTTCCTGTTGTGTTGCGCCCAGTTCAACCAATGCCTTCGTGTGAAAGCCGATACAGCCATCACAACGCGTCGATACACCAATTGCCAGCGCGATCAGTTCTTTGGTCTTTTTATCCAATGCACCGTCAGATGTTGCACCTTTAGCCATTGCGGAGAAGCCCTGCATAGTATCAGGAATATTGTTGCGTAATCCCTTCATGTTAGACGAGATGCGCTGGATAATGTCAGGGTAGGATTTGCTCATAGATAATGTCCTGTGTGAGTAAGTAATAATTTCAACTAAGTTAACTGTACGTCATACCACATCGTAAATTTGTACGTTACGATCAATTCTTTGAACCGGCAGAAATGATATATTTTGGGGCATCAGGGAATATCTTTTTTAAAAATCGGGACTCGCCATCCCCATTTTAAGGCCCCCAGACGCAATGAGATTGTGGTTACCAGCGAGGCTGCAATACACCAAAGATAGGGCGCGCCTGCATACAGTAACCCGGCATAAACAAGCCCTCCGGCAATACATGCAGTGGCATAGAGCTCACAGCGCATAACCAGTGGCACCTTGCGGGCGATGACATCGCGCATCAGACCGCCGAAAATAGCCGTTACCGTACCCAGCGTTATGGCGACCCCCATGCCGGTTTCATTTATTAGTGCTTTTTCAATACCAATCACATTATAGAGTGCAAGACCAAATGCATCGAATCCGATCATCAACCTGTTCGATATCCCTGAGTTTAACCGAATTAATATAACGGTAACGATAATAGCGCCGTAAGTTGAATAGAGGTAATCCGGCTTAGCTATCCAGAAAATGGGCTGATCCAATAATACATCCCGCAGGGTCCCACCACCCACTGCAGTAATCACGGCCAGTACAACAACGCCAAAGCTATCCACCT
This sequence comes from Salinimonas profundi, assembly GCF_014750655.1. Lineage (GTDB taxonomy): Bacteria > Pseudomonadota > Gammaproteobacteria > Enterobacterales > Alteromonadaceae > Alteromonas > Alteromonas profundi_A. The sequence continues at coordinate 64,515 of NZ_JABBXD010000002.1, read as the reverse complement.
CTTCCTCGTAGGCGACCAGAGCACCTGATATAGCAAAAAAAGCAATACTGATCGTGTTCAGAAGATGAAACCAATCATCGCTCATTAATATTCTCTTATTTGATAGTGCTGATAGAGATTCTTTAGTCTTAAAAAAAATTTAGATCAACACCAAAACCTGATTTGACGTTGAACATTTCCAGTCAGCTGAATTTGCGGAAGATTAAGTGATGTTTATTTAAAAGGAAGACGGCGAGAAATGAGAGTAATGGTTTGCAAAATTATACTTTCGTATAAATTTCACAAAATTTTGACCACTATTGCAAACAAGTGCGTATGACACACTGTGAAAGCGTAATAGGTTTTATCATGTCTGTGCCACAACTGAAATCAACATTTATGTCCAGCGATGCTTTGGACGCGTTGTCTTATTTTTGCACTATCCGCCAGCTCTCAGTGCACTCATTGGAGCTTGCCGCTCATAACATTGTTGCGAAGCTTTATGATAGTTTGTCACTGGAAGTGAAGCTTATTGATAAAAATCATGCGCAAATGATATTGCAGTCTCCGGATTTTACCGAGGATTATATTATGTCCCGCAAGGATGGATGCTGGGAAGCGTTGCATAATTAAAACCGCCGTTTACCTGATTATCCTAATATTTTTTCAGCGCTTTATGTCACCATTTTAACGAAATGCTGCATCTATAATCATCTGAAGTGAGTATTGTCCAAAATACATGAACTTATGGACGATATTGTGCACAAAAGAGCCACTTTCACCGCTATCCCACTTTCCCTAATCAGCCTTAGCACGTTTGCTGCGTACCATGATATTGAAATTGTTGAAATTAAAAGCCGGCAGGTCAATCTTGTAGGTGACGCTATATCTGCTGCTGAAGGTGTCGTCGGTCAACAGGAAATACAATTACGGCCATTGATGCGTACCGGTGATGTACTGGAGTTTGTGCCAGGCATGGTTGCTACTCAACACAGCGGCTCCGGAAAAGCGAACCAATATTTTCTGCGTGGATTTAACCTTGACCATGGCACTGACTTTGCCACGTCAGTTGATGGTATGCCGGTTAATATGCGTACGCATGGTCACGGCCAGGGATATACCGACCTTAATTTTATCATCCCCGAAACTATCCAGTCTTTAACGTACCAGAAAGGCGTATATTATCCCCAAGTGGGTGATTTTAGCGGGGCGGGCAGTGCCCAATTGAAAACGATGAACAGAGCACCGTCGCCAATGACCGAAGTGACTCTTGGCGAATATGGTTATCGACGCGCAGTTGGCGTGACTAACTTTACCGGTCCTGCCGGGCACTGGCTGGTAGCCGCTGAGAAGCATTTTTACGAAGGGCCCTGGACAGATATCAATGAAGATATCAATAAAACCAACGCATTAATTAAATGGAGCGCAGCATTGGGGGAGGGTGACTTTGCTGTTACTTTCATGGGCTATGACAACAGCTGGAACAGTGCTGATCAGATCCCTTCTCGCGCTGTAAGCGCCGGTCGAATTGGTAACCTTGGCTCAATCGATGAAACTGTTGGCGGGGAGTCTGGTCGCTACAGTCTCAGTGCAGACTGGTCCAGTGACAGGTGGCACGTATCTGCTTACGCAATATCCTATGATTTAAATTTATGGTCCAATTTCACCTATTTTTTAGATAATCCAGCGCAAGGCGACCAGTTTGAGCAAGTCGATGATCGAATGATATACGGCGGTCAGGCAAGTTACACGAACAGTCATACCACCTTCGGAGCGCCCTCTGTGACACAGCTTGGTGTGCAAACAAGGGTTGATGATATTGATGAGGTGGGATTGTACGCGACCCAGGCCAGAACCCGGTTGGGCACAACTCGCAGTGATGCAGTAGAACAGAGCAGCCTGAGCAGTTTTTTTAAAAACGAAACGCAATGGACTTCCGCGTTTCGCAGTGTGGTGGGTGCACGCATCGATTATTTTGATTTCTCCGTACGCGATCGCGCGGGTATTAATCGTTTTGGTGTGGATCTTTCGTTAAATAGTGGAGATGCGTCTGACGCTATTTCCTCGCTGAAAGGAAGTTTGATTTATACCCTGTCACCGGAGTGGGAATTGTATGCTTCCGCGGGGCAGGGCTTACACTCAAATGATGCCAGAGGGACAACAATAAATGTTGATCCGGTCTCCGGCGAGCACGTGGAGCAGGTGAATCCGCTGGTTCGAACCACAGGGTTTGAGGCTGGCGTGCGCGCATTTTATGATGAAACCCTCAATGCTTCTTTGTCGTTGTGGCAGCTTGAGCTGGATAGTGAGCTATTATTTGTCGGTGATGCAGGCAATACTGAAGCGAGTCGGCAGAGCAAGCGTCATGGTCTGGAACTCACCGCCTACTATTACTTTGCGCCCGCGTGGAGTCTTGACCTGGAGTACGCCTATACAGATGCGCAGTTCACCGACAGTGACCCTGCCGGCGACAGTATCCCAGGAGCGTTAAAGCACGTCTTGCAGGCCGGAATAAGTGCTGACCTTGAAAACGGATGGTTTGGTAGTCTTCGCATGCGTTATTTTGGTCATCGCCCCCTGACAGAAGATCAAAGTATCTCTTCGCCCTCAAGTATGCTATTTAATCTACAGGCCGGTAAAACGTGGAAGCAATGGCAGATTACGGTTAGCGTTCTTAATCTGACCGATAGCGATGATCACGATGTTGACTATTACTACGCGTCGAGACAGCAGGGCGAATCTGCTGAAGGCATTGAAGATATTCACTATCATATTTTCGAGCCGAGAGCGGTGCGGGTCGCTGCGCGTTATCGATTTTAATAGTTATCACTGAATAATAATAAAGCATTATTAAATTATAATTAATACTTAAGTATGATCTTATCTGTTAGTGTCGCGTATCCATTTTCCCAAACTCATACCGACACTGTCTTTCACTTTCGTACCTTGCTACGTAACCCTGTTTGTCGCGGTGTCCAAAACACAGGGTTTTACCATGTTTATGCGCACTGCCAGACACCATCAGACGGTGTCAGATATTTCCTCACAGTTATCTCAGCATCAGGCGTTTTACGATGCAGTGAGTCACGCCGTTCCTCTGGTCAAATTTACGCCTGACGCTGTTGTCTCAGAAGTAAATCATCAATTTGCCGACATGATGGGCTTCGCGGCAAGCGAATTGATCGGTAAACGTCACTCGGCGTTATGTACTGCGTCATTTGCAGCCTCCAACGAGTATCAGGCACTGTGGCAAGACCTGCAGGCAGGGAAAACGGTGCGCGGTACCTTCGCGCGCGTGCACAAGTCCGGACGCACGGTATGGCTCGAGTCCACATATTTTCCTGTCACCGATGACTATGGTAAAACCGAGTCGGTGATAAAAATTGCCTATGATGTGACGCTCAAGCATGAGCAGTGGCTCAGACTGACTGCACTGACCAATGCCCTGGATCGCTCAACCGCGATTATTGAATTTGAACCCGATGGCACAATAAAAGAAGCCAATACTAACTTCCTTAAAACCGTCGGGTACACAAAATCGCAAATTATCGGCAAACATCACCGCATGTTTTGTGACGATGTGTTTTACCAGCAAAACCCCGACTTCTGGCAAATCCTCGCACGTGGAACAGTAGAGTCAGGGCTTTATCGGCGTCTTGATGCAAATAATCAGGAAGTTTGGCTTGAAGCCACCTATAACCCCGTATTCGATGACTTCGGGAAGGTCGTGTCGGTGATAAAATTTGCCACCAACGTTACAGAATCGGTGCGAGAAAAGGCCTCTGTGCTGAAAACAACGGAAGTCGCATTGTCCACTGCCCGTGAAACGGCGCAGGTGGCTATGGATGGCAAGGCGTCGCTGGAGGAGGCGGTCCATGGCTTCAATGAAACGTTAAATGAGGTCAATGAAACCAGTGTCCTGATGAACAGTTTGGGTGAGCAGTCTTCGCGCATTGAGGCAATTGTTTCTACGATTCAGGGGGTTGCCGAGCAAACCAATTTGTTAGCGCTCAATGCCGCCATCGAGGCTGCGCGAGCCGGTGAAACCGGCCGCGGGTTTGCCGTCGTTGCTGATGAGGTTCGCCACCTCGCCCAGCGCACCAATGAGTCAACGGTGGAAATTGAATCAGTGGTTAATGAGAATAAACGGTTATCCGAAAAAGCATCGGCTCACATGCATCGTGTGAAGCAGCATGTCGATAAAAATAGTCACTATATCAGCGGGGTGCAGTTGACTATGGAGAAGATTGAAGCCGGGGCAGTCAATGTTACCAGTAGCGTGTCACGGTTGTCGGAAAACTCTGACGACTCATAGGCTATGTTCAAAGTTGATCGCCCGGCCAATGCCCTCAATGCCGGGCGTGATATCCTGCGGACTTGCGCCTAACTGAGATAACTGTGATTTAAGCTGATGGATAAACTCTTCGCTGCGGCCAAACCGAATCTTCATCAAAATGGGCTTTTTGGTATCTTTCGCAACATCTTCCAGACCAAATTTTCGCTTCCCTGACACGGTGTAACGTGTTCGGTGAGCATTAATCGTTGCATCTGTATAACAATTGGCTACTGCAATCGGAAAGTCCGGCAGGTTATGGCTACCGAAAGCATAACTGTCGTGCGTGTGCTGATGACTTTCACTCAGTTCTTCCCCGTCCATTTTAAACACTTCATTGTGACCCAGCGTCACTTCATTTAAAGCATTAGGATTGAGTACCCACACAGTGGGCGTTGTTACATCCTGTTGCCAGATTGCAAAATACAATGCTATCAGCGGGCTGGTGCTCCAGTGCAATAATCGTGTGGGAATGCCAAATCGATCGGCCATGGTGTACCAGCAAAAGGTTCGGTTGCTACAGGCGTCTTCGGGCTGAAAATGTTTAACCCTGCGAACAAAGTCATCGAAAATGGTCCGTTCTCTGTCAGCCGCGATATTATCGCGCCATTGCGTGGAGCGCATAATGACAGGTGTTAGCCGATACATCGAACTTTCTACCCCACGAAACCATAAAGCCCGGGGATCGCAGTCAAGTTTTCGCGCGATAAGAGCAACCGATTCTACAAAATCACTGAGAGACGCAAGAGGGCGCGTGTTCTGGATATAGCCATGACGTTGTTCAAATTGCATAGTAGAAATTATCAGCATAAAAATTTTTGGCTACGCTATCACGCAACGCAAGGAAAAGCTTATACTTTCGTCTAGATAATCCTTTTTTTTTACTCATCGTCTTGCTTCGCCTCGGGTCTCGGAAAATACTTACAAAAATAGCGTTGGTAAGTATTAAAAATATCCGGGTTTTATTATGGCCAGTCTCAATTCAAGCGTCATTCAGGCACTGTCAGAGTTTTGTGATTATTGTTCAGTTACGATGCAATCTGTTGAAAGTCAGCAGCACAATGTGATCGCGCGACTCAGCTGTTAACGGTGTCTTTATATCTATATGGTCGATGCTAAAAATCTGGAATTTGTGGTTATCGATGATTTGAATACCCAAACATATTTTGCGGAGTTACTTTTCGATAGGTGGACATTTTCTACCGTATCCTTGTGTGCCTGAAATCCACTTTTTACTTTTCTCTACCGAACTTTTTGCGCCTGCCGGGGTTATAAATCTAGAACCCTGAAAAGAGGAGCAGACATGTTAGGTAAATCGTATCTGGTAGTCGCTAATCAAGCAGAAGCAAAAATTTTCATCGAGAAAGACGGTGTCAGCAGCCTGGAGCCTGTCGTGACATTACTCAATGATGATGGCAGATCATCTGATGCAAGCCTGGTCACTGACCGTCCCGGCGCTATTTCAGCTCCAAGTAATGCGGTGCAGGGGGTTGACACCATGAGCAGAAAAGATGCATCAGAGGTAGAAGCCAAAAGGTTTGCCGGTAACGTGACAGACTGGCTCGAAAGTAAACGGTGTGAAGAGAAAATCTATCACATTGATATTATTGCTGAAGCCAGCTTCCTGGGTAAACTCAGAAATCATATGAATAAAAACTTGGAGCAGCTCATTGGCTGCACGATCAATAAAGATGTGGTCAGAGAAGACCATGACACCTGGCAGAATTATCTTAAAGAGGCCGGTCGAGGCTCAACGCTTCAATAAATTATCAGCCTGCTGGCTTAGACGGTAAGAAAAACCGGATATGAAACCCATATCCGGTTTTTTATCTCAGGCAGATTGCGTTTGCGTCAGTTCACTCACCATTGTCTCACGCATTTTAAATTTTTGAATCTTACCTGTCACCGTCATCGGATAAGCATCGACGATACGGATGTACCGAGGCACTTTGAAATAGGCAAGTTCATTCTTCAGGTATTCCCTTATAGCCTGCTCATCCAGCGAAGCGCCGTCTTTCACTTTTAGCCACAGGCATACCTGCTCGCCAAATTTGTCGTCAGGAATACCAAACACAGCGGCGTCGCTGACATCCTCATGCAGATAAAGCACCTCTTCAATCTCCCGCGGATAAATATTCTCACCGCCGCGGATGATCATATCTTTCATGCGACCAACAATTGTTACGTAGCCCTCTTCATCCATGACACCTAAATCGCCGGAGTGAAGCCATTGCTGCGAATCGATGGTGGCGCGGGTCTTCGCTTCATCATCCCAGTATCCTTGCATGACACAATATCCTCTGGCGCAAATCTCTCCCGGACTGCCAATCGGCACAGTCTCATTGTGCTCATTAACAATTTTAACTTCCGTGTGGGCCATGGCACGGCCCACTGTTTTAACCTGCTTTTCCAACGGTGCGTCGGTATCGGTAATATGGTTGATAGGACTGCACTCTGTCTGACCATAGCCGATAACCACATCGGTCATGTTGAACAGGTTGTGTACTTTTCGCATAAGTTCTTCAGGACACGTACTTCCCGCCATCACGCCGGTACGCAGTGTACTTACGTTGAAGTCAGCAAAGTTTGGTAATTCCAGCTCAGCAATAAACATGGTGGGCACACCGTGCAAGCCTGTACATTTTTCCGTTTCTACAGCGCGTAAGGTTGCCACAGGATCAAAGGATTCACAGGGATAGACCGCACATGCCCCCCTGGCCAGGCAGACCAAATTACCCAGAACCATACCAAAGCAGTGATATAACGGGACCGGAATGCAGAGTCTGTCGTGTTGCGAAAACCGCATTGCTTCTGCAACCAGCAACCCGTTATTTAATATATTTCTGTGAGTTAAAGTCGCGCCTTTCGGATTACCGGTGGTGCCGGAAGTAAATTGAATATTGATCGCCTCATCTGCTGTCAGTGTTACCGCTATTTGTTGCAGCCGCGCATGATCCTGTTCGCCTCCCGCCTGCTGTAACTCATGAAAAGGCAGCATCCCGTCACACTGCTTTTCACCGATACTTATGACGCGTGCAAGGTGGGGCAGTGCCTTACAGTTAACTTCACTATGCCCGCCTTGTTTTAGTTCCGGCGCCAGCTCATAAAGCATTTGCACATAGTCAGATGATTTGAATTGCTGAGCCATTACCAGAAATTTTACCTGAACATTGTTAAGTGCAAACGCCAGTTCACCAGGTCGGTAAGCCGGATTTAGACACACCATTATCGCCCCGATCCTGGCGGTAGCCATTTGAATTAATGCCCACTCAATGTTATTCGGCGACCAGATCCCGACGCGATCGCCTTTCTCAACCCCAATTGCGAGCAGACCGGCGGCGACCCGGTCAATTTCTTTCTGATAAGTCTGATAGTCCCAGCGGATATTTTGATGAGACACAACAATGGCGTCATGATGTGGGTACTTGTCGACAATCTTATCAAGATGCTGGCCGATAGTTAATTCACTCAATGCAGGACTTTCAGGTCCAGAAAAGTAACTTTGAGTAAGGGGGAAACCAGTAGAAGGGGTCGTGTGATGCAACGTCATAAATAAAAGCTCCATGCTAGGGCACGTTAGATGAGGAAACGTTGTTACATTAACGCATCAGCGATTTTGCTGAACTGCGGGCATGGAATTACAATAAACAAGCAAAATGGCTTATGCAATTGACATAGGACTAAAGTCGAATCCCGTAAAGATGTCGACATCTCTTAGTTGTAAAGAAAAGAGAACGCAGGCGCGTTTAAGGCAATTCCTTTGATGGCGGATGACCAAATTCACGCAAATACTCGCGGCTGAATTGGGATGCGCTGGTATAGCCCGCTTCCAGTGCGCTGGTCGTTACGCCTGCGCGTCCCTCGCGCAAAAGCGCGCGGGCATGCTGCAGTCGCAAACGTTTTTGAAATTGCAGCGGACTGAGTGCTGTGACAGCTTTAAAATGAGAATGGAATGCCGACACACTCATACCGGCAAGGGAAGCCAGCTCATCAACGGACAACGGCTGCTGGAAATGACTGTTTATCCAACCAATCGCTTTTGACACTTTTCTGATGGCCGAGTCTGCCTGTGCAATCTGTAAAACCTCCGGGCCCATTTTACTGCGCAGCAGGCGAATCAGTATTTCATCAATACAGTGTGGTACCAGTAAGTCTGCATCTTTTTGTTCTGTAAGAATGGTGAGCATACGATTGGCTGCTGAAATGATGCCGGCGTTAGCGTCTTTAACATAAACTGCGCGCGAGGATTTGCGCTCAGGCACCCCTTCGGGAAACACTTTTGCAGATAAGCGATGTAATGCTTCAGGGTGCAATGGAATGACCAGGCAAAAGTAGGGGGCGTCCTTACTTGCCTGCGTGACCCGAATACTGATAGGAACGGCCGCTGAATATACCACCATTTTTCTGTAATCATATTCAAAGGTGGTATCTGCCAGAGTGACCTGTTTGGCACCCTGAGGAACGATACAGATACTCGGCTGTGATAGAACACATGTCGTCTCGCTCTGTACTTCCGTAGAGCGCACAACGTGCAACAGCCCCCCTGCAAGATCAAAATTGCCATCATGAGGTGCAAACGCACAGAGAGCAGCACTTAACATGTCACAATCATCAGGACGAGGTTGGGCCTCTTCATCTTTTTCAACTGATAAATCGATCATTGATGCTCTCTGCTACTGGCGTTTGCTAATTTACCTCATAATATAACACTGACAGAAAGTTACGCGTCAACAGACAGCGACGACATGTCGATAACGAAGCGGTGAGCCACGTCACCCTTTTCAAGATGGGCAAACGCATCATTGACTTCATCAGCATTGATCATTTTGCATTCAGGATGAATGTTATGCTCAGCGCAGAAATCCAGCACTTCCTGCGTTTCCTTTATGCCACCAATCAATGATCCCGCGACGCGCCGTCTGCCCAGCACCAGTGGTGCCGTAATGGGCTCTTCCATCGGACCAATCTGACCAACAATCACCAGTGTCCCGTCAATATCAAGCAGAGGCGTGTAGGGATTAAGGTCATGCTTTACCGGCACTGTATCGATAATGACATCAAACGCATTGGCAGATGCCTCCATCGCTTCTTTATCGTCTGAAACGAGGATGCCACTGGCACCAATATTTTTGGCTTCCTGTTCTTTTTTAGCCGATCGGCTTAGCACCGTAACTTCAGCGCCCATCGCCACCGCAAGCTTAACCGCCATGTGACCCAAACCGCCCAGGCCAATTACCCCGACACGACTGCCTTGTTTTACGCCAAATTTCTTCAGCGGTGTATAGGTGGTAATACCGGCGCACAGGATCGGCGCCGTGCGGGCCATATCCAGTGAATCTGGTACGCGCATCACAAACTCTTCTCGCGCTACAATATGCTTTGAGTAACCCCCTTGCGTGATTTCGCCTGTCTGTCTGTCAGGTGCACCGTAGGTCGGCGTCATACCATCGCGACAAAATTGCTCTTCATGATTCTCGCACTGGTCGCACGTCTGGCAGCTGTCGACCATACAGCCTACCGCGACATGATCGCCCACCTTATACTTAGAAACCTGTGAGCCCACATCAATAACTTTACCAACGATTTCATGACCGGGAACAAGTGGATAAGGCTGATCGCCCCAGTCGCCATTTACCGTATGCAAATCCGAATGACATACACCGCTGTATAAAATTTCTATGGAGACGTCATTGTCACGCAAATTACGGCGCTCAAAATGATAAGGCACCATATGTGCGTCAGATGATTTCGCTGCATAACCGATAGTTTTCATAGTTCACCTTTGTGGTTTTAAGTTTCTGTTACGTTACTTTACTCTTAACCAAATAAATGGCTTGCCTATTCTTACGCCGCTTTTGCCTAAATCTATTTTCATCACATGATTAACTTTCATTTATCTATCGCTGAGCAGCAAAATTAACGACTTGCTCTTGCCTGGTATACTGAGTGATTGCCTGATTATCCTGCTTAAATGAAATAAACACGACCAAGATAAGGCAACACATCAGGAAACATTAAACATCACCCCAAGTTACTTGCCAGACAAATTTCATTACTGTATAAATAAACAAGTACTGTATATCTATAGAGTGTTTTTATGCTTGTTCAATTGTCTATTAAAAACTTTGCTGTTGTGCGGGAACTGACGGTTAACTTTGAACAGGGACTTACAGCAATTACGGGTGAAACCGGCGCAGGTAAGTCTATCGCCATAGATGCGCTGAGCTTGTGTCTTGGTGAGCGTGCGGATGCAGGCTCGGTCAGAAAAGAAGCCGCTAAGGCTGAAATCGTCGCGCATTTTGCACTCAACGGAAATACGGCGGCAATGGCCTGGCTGTCAGAGCATGAACTGGAAGCCGATGACGACGCGGAAAGCTGCTTCATTCGACGGGTAGTCTCTAAAGAGGGGCGTTCAAAAGCTTTTATCAATGGCGTCCCGGTATCACTGCAACAACTTAAAGGTTTTGGTCAGTTTCTGTTAGCGATTCACGGACAAAACACGCATTTACAACTGTTAAAAGATGATGTGCAGCGTAATCATCTGGATAGCTTTGCCAATCACAAGGCGCTGACGAGCGCTGTCAATCAGTCTTTTCAACAGTGGCGCGATGCGCAAAAGCAATTCCAGTTATTACAGCAACAAGCGCAAACCCGCGCTGACAGGCGTCAGCTGTTGGTCTATCAGGTTGAAGAACTGGACGACTTTGCACTGGCAGATAATGAATTTGAAGAGCTTGAAACAGAGCATAAAAGACTCAGCAATGGGCAGGCTTTACTGGAACAAGCCCAGACCAGTTTTTATAACCTGTACGAGAATGATGAGGGCAATGCGCTTTCGGTCATACAGAATAGTCTGGAGCGTCTCATCCAGTTACAGGAGCACGATGCAAGTCTCTCTCCGATTATCACCATGCTGAATGATGCGTCGATTCAGGTCGAAGAAGCGGCATCTGAACTTCGCAGTTATTGTGACGCGCTCGAAATCGATCCGCTCAGGCTCCAGCAAGTGGAAAGTCGCTATAGCAAATGTCTTGAGCTGGCCAGAAAGCACAGTGTTGAACCTGAGCATCTGTATGAGTTGCATCAGGCGTTGACGCAAGAGTTTAAGCAGCTGGAAGATGAAGATAACCAACTTGAGGCGATAGCCGTTGCACTTGAAAAAGCAAAAGCAGACTACATGACCGCTGCTCGTAAACTGTCGGACTCAAGAAATGATGCCGCCACCATTTTTGCTCAAAAGATAGAAACGCAGATACGCCAGATGAATATGGCGCATGCCACCGTGGTGGTCGATGTCTCGTTCAATGCCGATAAAACCCCCTCAAATCGTGGGCTGGATGAGGTAACGTTACTGGTCTCTACCAATCCGGGTCAGGATCCTGATCGACTAGACAAAGTGGTTTCAGGCGGTGAGTTATCAAGAATTGGGCTGGCTATTCAGGTATTGGCAAGTGATCAGAGTGCGACACCAACTATGATTTTTGATGAGGTCGACACCGGAATCAGTGGCCCGACTGCATCTATCGTAGGTGGTTTATTGCGTAAGCTTGGACAGCGCAGTCAGGTGATGTGTGTTACACACTTACCTCAGGTAGCTGCGCAAGCCCATAACCAGCTATTTGTAACCAAGCTTACTGATGGACAAAGTACTCAAACAATGATGATGGCGCTGGCCGAGCAAGAACGTGTTGATGAACTAGCACGACTGTTAGCGGGCGATAAGGTGACTGATTCGGCGTTAGCTAACGCCAGAGAATTACTGAAAAGTTCAGGATCGAACTAATAAGCGGTTGATTGGTCATAGTGGGGTGGGGTAGCATGCTCCGCATCAAAATTCGTATTGTCGGGGCAGTACTCCGCTTACGAGATCATAAAAAAGTAACTGGACCAGATTCTCGAATGAAGTTGTATCAATACCTACTACTGGCTGCGCTGACTGTGTCGACAGCGGCGTGTTCAAACTGGATTTATCGAATTGATGTCCCTCAGGGTAATTTTCTTGACGAACGTGATGTTAAAGAGCTGCGTAAGGGTATGTCTAAAGACCAGGTAATTTATGTTCTGGGCCACCCTGTCGTTGAAGACTCGTTCAATGATGATACCTGGTATTATGTATATGATATGAAGCGCGGAATGCGCAAGCGTGGAGAAGATTTCCAGAAACAGCTCATTCTGACATTTGATAATGATAGTTTGGTTACCGCTACCGGTGACTTCGATCTTTCAGAAGATTTTGAAACACCACTGGATCAATAATATTACTTAGCGTTATTGGGTAACCTGTTACGCGTTGAACAGGTTATGCTTCTCTACGTTTACCGTCGGCGCATAGCGTGATTAATCACAACAGCGCTTTTGCTGGTCCCATCCGGATGTTGAGGCGCAGTAACACGTTTGACCGCTTGCGCCGTGCCGATACGGACACTTTTCTGTATTAAACGCGATAGTGCTGGTCAACACGCACATTCACTGATACTATCGCGCCGCTCTGAACTGGCTTTAATTACGTTCTCTCTTTGCTTCTGCCGTTAGTCCCTCTAAAACAGAAACTTTCCGTTTTAAGCTAAATAAGTTTGTCTGACATCGCTATCATTTTCGTGTTTATAGCTCATGCGACAGGCGTTCTCTGCCTTTTGGTTTACAGGATTACTGTAACAGCCAATGGTAAAAGAGCGCGCCTTGGCATATTCACTGATGTTTAACGTGGTCACCATCATCCTGCGTATCCGGTATTGAGTTTTGTTATTTAGAGCAACTGTACACTGAATGTTAATTACACAGTCTACAGTCTGAAGTCGACGAATTACGGTGTTCTGTCTGTCGCAACAGGATACATGACTATTTTTTGAATGCGCCGCGTGCACATAACCGGCAAATTCTCTATTATTTTTGAGGTTTATATGTCATTTACCCAGTTGGGCTTGTCAGATAATTTAATGAAGGCCATTGAAAAACAGGGCTACCAAACACCATCACCTATACAGGAAAAGGCAATTCCTGTCATTTTATCAGGCAGCGACGTACTTGCTGCCGCACAGACCGGTACAGGTAAGACCGCGGGCTTCAGCCTGCCGGTTCTGGAGCGGTTAGGTAAGGGCAATCCACCCAAAGGCAACCATGTAAGAGCTCTGATCCTTACACCGACCCGGGAGCTTGCTGCTCAGGTGGAACAAAATGTCAGAGAACTCAGCGAATTTACGCCACTTAATACCACAGTGGTGTTTGGTGGTGTGGGTATTAACCCGCAGATGAAGCGACTTCGTAAAGGGGTTGATATTCTGATAGCGACGCCTGGCCGCTTACTGGATTTGCACCAGCAAAATGCTGTTAAATTCGACCAGCTCGAAACGCTGGTACTGGATGAAGCCGACCGCATGCTGGATATGGGGTTTATCCACGATATAAAAAGGATTATCAAATTATTGCCTAAGGCGCGACAGACACTGATGTTCTCCGCAACCTTTTCAGAAACGGTTACTGCATTAGCACAAACTCTTACCCGTGATCCGGTGAAAATCTCCACCACGCCGGCAAACACCACCGTTGATAAAATTGACCAACGATTAATCTCTGTAGATAAAAACCGTAAAATGCCGGCTTTGATTTCTATGGTGAAGCAAAATAAATGGAAGCAGGTATTGGCTTTTACCCGGACTAAACATGGAGCCAACCGGTTATCCAAAAAGTTAGATGCCGCGGGGATTCCCAGTGCTGCTATTCACGGCAATAAGAGTCAGGGGGCCAGAACCAAAGCGCTGGCAGATTTTAAATCTTCCGATATAAATGTACTGGTCGCTACCGATATTGCGGCCAGAGGCATCGATATCAGTCAGTTACCTGTCGTGGTTAATGTTGATTTGCCCAACACCGCCGCTGATTATGTGCATAGAATCGGCAGAACAGGGCGAGCAGGCGCTGTAGGACAAGCGTGGTCTTTGGTCAGCGCAGATGAATATCAACAATTAAAGGATATTGAAACGCTGATACAAACCCTGATTCCACGGGAGAAATTAGCGGGTTTTGAACCAGAATTATCCCTGGCAGAAACGCGGTTATCACCCCCTAAAAAGCCTAATAAACCGAAAAAGCCAAAGCGTTCATCCAACGCGCGCGGCGCCACAGATGATAAGAATGGCAGAGGTCGCCCAAACAAGCCCGTGACGCCTCGCCGCTCATCGCGCCACGCGTCTTCAACATAATGCTTCAGTCAAAAAAAAAGCCATGCAGATGCATGGCTTTTCTCTTTATAGGGGTAGTAAGGGAGGCGGCTGTCTTATGCCTTTCTTGCGCGGCCACACACAAGGGCGATTAAGCCCAGTACCATCAACCCCAAAGAACCGGGTTCCGGTACTGTGACGCTAACAGCATCAAGCAGATTGCCAGTGGAGCCGCTGTTTAATGAGGTAAAGGTAATCGTTGTCATATCAGATGAGGCTACAAATACGGTGTTAAACGTATTCCATTGACGTCTTGTCGTTTGCGTAATGACCTCAGAAAACAGCGTAGTGTCGCTATTTGCATCACTTATCACAATTTTAAACGATTCGCTCAGGTTGTCTCTGGCCGTGTGGGCAAAATCAAGCGCGTAAACCTGCCCTGCGTCAGATGCAAAGCTCTGGTAAAGGCTTTGATAACCAGAGCCATTTGAATTCAATTCAGCTAATTGTGCTCCGTCGAACGCGGCGAAATTGTTCAGATTGTTCCAGATTTCAATACCGGCTTCTGAGGACCAGCCATCAACCTGTGAAGAGTTGAATGATTTCCAGCCACCGGCGTTAACAGTATTGTTTTCAAAGCTACCATTTACAATCAGACTGGCATTGGCTGTTACGCTTGCTAGTAGCGCAATACCGCCAATAAATGATGCGATCACCTTCTTCATAACTTTCCTTTTTTAAACTGCGAATGGGGTGTAAAGACGGCATACATGCCCTCTCGGTTACACTACTGGAAGCTATGTTCGTGCCACATTGAAAAATATATTAACAATCAATAATATAGATATTATTCATACAACTTTATTACTAATTGTGTAAAAAATAATGACACATTGGTAGGTGATAGATCAGGTATACTCAGAAAATGCAGAACCGGGCGGGTGGGCTTCATTTTTTATTGAGATACAAAAGGTAGTGCCAGTCCCACGATCGCTTTCAATCCACGCCTTACCCTTATGTGCTTTCGCGACAAGTCTTACCAGGTACAAGCCTAGTCCCCAGCCCTCTTTTCTCTGATCTCTGCCGCCGGTGTGACGGGATAAAAATTCGAACATAGAGTTCTGTTGTTCTGGCTCAATATACGACCCTTCGTTGTGAACACTGATAAGAATCTCATCGGTGTTCTTTTCAAGCGAGAGCGTTATCGGGCTTTCTACACTACCGTACTTAATACCGTTAGAAATGAGGTTTTCTACAACGCGTAAAATAGACATGTGATCACACACGACATGAGCGGTTTCCAGCTCAGTGGCAAAGCGGATAGGATTATCATAGACTTCCTGCGCTTCATTCGTGGCAACGCCTAATTCTTTAACCATGTCTTTCTGTTCGAAGCGAAATGTCATGCCACGGCCAGCTTCAAGTTGTGTGGTATCCAGTAATTCACTAATAAGTTTCAGCGCCCTTTCAAGACTGCGCTTAAGTGAACCAAACACTTTATCAGAGGTTGAGAGTCCAAGTTCACCGATTTCCACATAACTTCTGGCGACTGAAATAGGGTTTCTTAAATCGTGAGCGATAACACTGATAAGTTTTTCCTGAACTTCGTCCAGTGAGTTAGCAAATTGTTGTGCCGCCTGCGCGCAGCTGGTTTCGATGAATCTGTCAATTATCTCAGCGGTGGTGAGGCAAAGGATGTTGTTATCATAAAGGCGACTTCGCAAAACCTGACGGAGCAGTGAGTATTCCTGGATAACCTGTGCGACCGTATAACGTGCTACCGACGCTCTGGAGCGGCCGTGTTCATCACTGTATTTCGCGTCAAAATCAATGTTATTGATTTTTTCGATGTCGCTGCCAGATTCCAATTCAAATGCTTTCAGCTCGGACACCAGGTTTGCCAGAAAATAGGGAAGATAATTTCTGACAATTAAATCCGGCGCGTTAGAAGCTGCTTTCAACTTTTCATTGGCAAGTTCTTCCCACTGAGCAAAAATCTGCTCTTTTTGCGCTTCCAGATATAAACCGCATTCCGTGGTATTAACTGTCAAAACTGTATCCTTCTTGTATAGAGTCAGGTTGCCTAACGTGCGATTATCAATCGTCTATTACTACTTATTTACAGTTAATTTTGATTAATTTCAACATGCCTGGTTCGGTAAAAGGCGGATATATTGCGATGTCGGCGTGCTGTTAATAGAGCTTTGAACCCCAGCTCAGTTTACTGCGCAAAACGTTAAAGTAATTGTAGCCTTTTGGATGTACCATCGACAGCTTATCCTTGCTTTTTTGAACACGAATTTCATCGCCGGGTAGCACGGGAAGCACGATATGACTGTCGCAGCTTACTTGCAAGCTATCAGAATTAGCCCGCGATACCCGCATCGAAATGGTACTGTTGGCGTCAACAACGATAGGACGACTGCTTAACGTATGGGGAAACATGGGCACCATAGTAACCGCATCCAGCCGGGGCATAAGAATGGGGCCGCCCGCAGACAGCGAGTAGGCAGTTGATCCTGTCGGTGTTGACAAAATAAGTCCGTCAGAGCGCTGACTGAAAACAAATTGTTCATCAATGTAAATTTCAAATTCCATCATGTGCGCCACCTTTCCATGGTGTAAAACCACTTCGTTCACTGCGGTGTTGCTGCTTTTAAGCTTTTCATGCCGATATACGCCTACCTCCAGCAAAAAACGTTGCTCTGCAATGGCCTCGCCGGCAAAGATAAGATCAAGCTGTGAGGTAATATCATCCGGATGAATATCAGTCAGAAAGCCAAGATTACCGCGATTAACACCGACTACGTGAATATCAAATCGCGATAGTACTCTGGCTGCACCAAGCATACTGCCGTCACCACCCACCACCACCGCAAGGTCGGCATGCTTACCAATTGCCACAAGATTCTGCGCTTCAAGGTCTGGCGCGTTCAGTTCCTGCTGGATGTGCTCTTCAAGCAGGACCGTACAACCTCTGGCCTGGAGGTAGTCGATAAGGTGCTTAAGACTGGTGAGGGTTTCGGTGTGACCGGGTTTGCCGATAAGGCCGACCGTTTTATAGGGCATGGTATGCTAATGTCCCTGGCATCTGCGATGGTTGGGACATTAGCACAAAAATAAAGATAAATGAAAGCGTTAGCGGGCGGTCCAGCCGCCATCCAGTACCATTGTCTGGGCGGTAATATTGCGGGCCACATCACTTATGAGAAAGCGCGCTGTACCGGCCAGTTCCTCAATACTGATAAAGGCTTTTTTCGGCATCGGCTTTAACATGATTTCGTTGATGACTTCATCTTCACTGATACCATTTTCCTTTGCCTGATCAGCGATCTGCTTCTCAACTAAAGGTGTTTTAACATAGGCCGGGCAGAGCGTATTAATGGTGATATCTGCATCAGCGACTTCCAGCGCCAGTGTTTTGGCAAAGCCTAGTAAGCCATGTTTGGCAGACACATAGGCCGACTTATAGGGCGAGGCAACCAGAGAATGTATAGAGCCTACATTGATGATCCGGCCAAAATTTCGTTCCCGCATACCCGGTAAGAATGCCTGACTGAGTAGGGCGGGGGCGACCAGCATAATATCAATAAGCTGCTGCCATTTTTTGGCGGGAAAATCTTCTAGCCGCGACACATGTTGTATGCCTGCATTATTGATAAGAATATCAATTTTCAGGGTATCCAAACGCTTTGGCAGCGCCGCTACGGCGTCTGCATCAGTGACATCTACAGCAACCGCGCTGGCGTTTAATTGCTGATCAATGAGGCGCTGTGCGGCCTCGTTAACAGCCTGTTCATTGATATCCGCAAGGACCACATGATGGCCATCTTTTGCCAGGTTTTCTGCAAGACCGAAACCAATGCCACTGGCTCCACCGGTTATAAAAATTGTATGTGACATTATGACTTATCCTGTTTATCGGTTTTTGCAAATGACGCTATAAAGGCGTCTACAGCCTGAATCTGAGCACCCTCTCTGGTGGCATAATCTGCACCGGTATAGCCCCACCAGTCCCAGCATCCCTGGGGGTTTAAGGGCATAAAGAGCGACTTTTTCGTTTGCGGATAAATAACCACAAGGTTATTACTGTCAGCCCAACGGTTAAAGCCAGCATTATCTACATACGCTTTACCCACTTCATCAGCATACTGGTTACAGCCGTGAAAGCTCACATGCACCTGACAAGCCTCGCCTGTTTTACAGCTTTCAGGCACGTAGGCAAAACCTGTTTCGGCCAGCGTGTCTGCATTGGACCCGCCAATCTCTTTTTGATTGAACGAAACCACCTCACCCGATAAGGTTTTTGCGGGCGGCTTTAGCGCACCGAGTAAAAAAGAAAGTGCCTTGCCAGCTGCATCATAATCACAATCTCCGATATAGGGCGCGGCAGAACTGTCACAGGATACACCACTGTTTACGGTGGGTAACAGATGACCGAACGGCTTGTCTTTTACATACTGGATATCGCCACTGGTCAGCCAGCCCTGATATTGTTCATACAGTGATGCGGTGACAGTCTGTGCCACCCGCTTATCGCGGGTGCCATGAAATAACCAGACGCGATCCTCACTCAGATTAGATAATGGTGCTATTTTTCCCTGCGCGGCCCATTCCTCAGCGCGTTTAGAAAAGGTCTGTAGCGGAATCGGCTCTGATTTATCCACGCAGGCACCCAGCGCGATAGTGATATCGTTTCGCGCACAATAGTAGGGGCCTGCACTAACGATCGCTGCGCCGCTGACCTTATCACTGTGGGCAATATGAAACTGATTCGCCATGTATCCGCCGGAGGACAACCCGGAAACGGTGATATTGTCAGTATCAATGTTCATTTGCTGACACAGGGCTGAAGCGCTGTACAACGCCAGTCCCAGTGTAATCACGTATCCCTTCATGGTTTCCTCACTTATCATCATTTAAAAAGGATTTGAGTTTCTCGCCTTGCTCCTGGATATCAAGCACACCCTCAAGGTGACCCAGGTTGCCTTGTAATTCTGCATAGTGACTGTTTTTTCCTGCTTTGCGTAACTGTTCATAAGTACGGGTAGAGAGGTACGGCATAAGCAGCAAGTCGTTGGCGGCAGGCATAAACAGGGTTTTGGCCTTGATTGTTGACAGGCCTTGCTGCAGGCTGTCTTTGTGTCCTGCCACGAATAGCTGGCAGGCTCTGACCAGATAAAGCAAGTGATTGGCATCCATTTTATCAGCACGGCTTCGGGCGCGCTGCTCAAGCCAGTTAACGATGGAATGGCTTTGACGAATATCTTCCAGCGGGGCCGGTTCTACCGGCTGATAATCGATCGAGTTGCCCTGTTGATTAAAAAATGCCGGATGTAACGCCTGCTGGGTAATCAGCATCAGTGCGGATACCAGCCCTTCTGTAGGCGGCTCTTGACGGGTGTAATCGCCATCGTTCCAGTTTTTATCCAACCGAATAGGACGCGCCCAGTGCTCCAATGCAGCGGTTGTCCAGGCATCGCTTTGGCCGCTGCCGATAACCGATACCATTCTGGGTACCCACTGCGGATAAGCACTTGCCCAGTCGATAGCTTGCATCGACCCCATCGACGGACCAATGACAGCATGTAATTTGCGGATACCCAGACTTTCCAGTACCGCTTTTTGTACGTTCACAAAGTCACGGATAGTGACAACAGGAAAATCGAGCCCATACGGTTTATTGGTCTCAGGATTCACAGATGCCGGTCCGGTTGTGATGACGTTGTCATCGTACGCAGAAAGGTTAGCCAGTGAATCCACACTAATGACAAAATACTTTGATGTATCAATGGGCTTACCCGGGCCGATGATGGCATCCCAGTACCCGGGCTGGGCATCATCCTCATGATATTTACCGGCAGCGTGGGAAGAGCCGGAAAAATAATGCGTAATTAAAATAACATTATCTTTTGCTTCATTCAGTTCGCCATAACTTTCCCAACCCACGGTTACCTCAGGCAGTACTTTACCCGAGAACAGGGCAAACTGTTTGGTTGTAAATGTTTGCTTTTCGACCAGGGGCAGGGCGAGCGCCGTATTACAGCAAAACAACGCGATGAGCATTATACGGGCAGCGAAATGTGTTTTTGCGATCATGAAAAATTCCTGTTTTAAGAAAGCGTAAACATCGTAATGGCCATCGCCAGACCGATGAGCGGCGTAATGACAGTCAACGCAGCGACGGGTCCATATGCAGCCTGATGTGTCTCGTGACAGATAGCCCGGATAGTGGTAACAACATAGCCGTTATGGGGTAATGAGTCGAGTGCGCCTGATGAGATGGAAACAATCCGGTGCAACTCCTCCGGCTCTACGCCCTGATCCAGATAATGCGGTGCCACCAGAGGCAGTACGATGGCTTGTCCGCCGGACGCAGAGCCGGTCAGTCCGGCAATCACACTTACTGCAATGGCCGCGCCGATGAGTTCATTTCCCGGAATTTGGGTCATCAGGTCGACGGTGCTCATAAACGCATCCGTATTTTTAGCGATACTGCCGAAACCCACTACCGCTGCGGTATTGCCAATTGCTACCAACGCACCTGTGGTGCCCAGATTGATGGCGCCAGGTAAATTCTGAAAATGCTTATAGTTGACCAGCATCAGCGTCAGCACACCGCCGCCGAGGGCTACAATCAACGCATATTGCGCGATAGTATCGTGTAGAAAAAACGAGAGCAGTAATACTACAACAAGGGGGATGAGGCCGGTTGCCGGATTAGGATAATCGCGCTCAGGAATATCCGGGTCATGATCGCGTGCTTCAAAATGCTCTCCATTGGCGACAGCCTTGCCAATCATACGTTTGAGCCACCAGTAACCAAAGCATGCCATAAAGATTGCTACCACCAGACTGACTTCCCAGGCTGCAAAGGGTGAGGTGCCCAGATATTTGATGGGGATCCAGTTTTGAATCTCCGGGGAACCGGCAGAGGTCATCGTAAAGGTGACTGAACCAAACGCCAGGGTCGCTGGGATAAAGCGGCGCGGTAAGTTCGCGTCTTTAAACAAACTCAACGCCATAGGGTAAACAGAAAACGCAACGACAAACAGACTCACTCCACCATAGGTTAGAATCGCGCAGGCCAGCACGACCGCCAACACAGCATGCTTAAAGCCCAGCTTATCGACAATCCAGCGTGCCAGAGAGTCCGCAGCGCCGGTGTCTTCCATGAATTTGCCAAAAATGGCTCCCAGCAAAAACATAAAAAACCAGGCGGCAATGAAGCCTGAGAAGCCACTCATGTAAAGCGTGACAAAATTACTGTCGCCGCTAAACAGGGGGATGTGATTGGTAACTGCCACAATTAATGCACATAACGGGGCGGCTATAAATAAATTCATGCCCCGGATAGTCAGAATAATCAGCAATACCAGGCCCAGCAGCAGGCCAGTCATACTCAACATAATGCGTTTCCTTTTATTTGTTCTGTGACCGCAGAGCCTCAAAGGAACGTGATTATTCTGCCGACAGAGGGCTGGGTTTGACATAGTACGATGGTACTACGTACTAAGGTACTAGATACCTTAAGGAAAAAAGGCTTTAGATTAGATTTTGACCGCATCCTTTAAGAAAGCGAATTCTAAAGATAGAGACAATAATAGGGACCTGTTATGAAACACACCCAGATAAAATCGCTTGGTTTTAGTCGTACACTCTGCGCGGCTGCTGTAGCAACTGCCTTTGCCTATACGCCGGTCACACTGGCACAGGAAGACAACGCCGATGAAGAGAAGGGCAAGTTAGAAAGAATTGAAGTCACTGCACGTAAAACGGTGGAAACCTTACAGGAAGTGCCGGTAGCGATAACCTCCATCGGCGCGGCTGAGCTGACGGAAAAAGGCATCAGCGTACTGACCGAAGTACAACAGTTTTCGCCCAACACCACATTGCAAACCAGCCGTGGGACAAACTCGACACTGACCGCTTTCATCCGCGGTCTCGGTCAGCAAGACCCATTGTGGGGGTATGAGCCGGGCGTCGGTATCTATATTGATGATGTCTATGTTGCTCGTCCTCAGGGCGCGGTTCTGGATTTACTGGATGTACAGCGCATTGAAGTGCTGCGCGGACCGCAGGGAACCCTGTATGGGAAAAACACCATCGGTGGCGCAGTAAAATATGTGACCCGCGAAATGACGGGCGAGCCGCAGTTGAATGTTCAGGGCACTGTGGGCAGTTATAGCCAGCGCGACATTAAGGTCACCGGTCAGTATCCGCTCATTGATGATACGGTCTATCTGGGCTTTGGTTATGCCAATCTGAATCGTGACGGTTTTGGTGAATACCTGATTTTATCGCAACCTGGTCAGGATAATGAAAACTACAATAAAGATTTATGGGCGGCACGTCTTTCTCTGGAAATTCATGCCAGTGATGACTTATTTTTCCGCCTGGGCTGGGATAAAACAGAAGACGACTCAAATGCAAAAGGCGGATATCGCCTACTTCCCAGCCTGCGGACTGACGCGCCTCAACCCGACTCGGTGTTTGATTCTTATTCCAGCCTTCCTACCACTAACAAGGTTGAGTTAGACGGATATAGCTGGATGGCGCGCTACGATATTAACGACGCCATGCAGGTCAAGTATATCGGTTCGCATCGGGAAAGTTACTCACCCACTAATATCGACTTTGATAATACCCAGCTGGATATCTTTGATGTACCGGCCATCTATGAAGATGAGAATGACACCCACGAATTTCAGTTTAATTATACCGGCGACAGCATGACGCTGGTCAGCGGTCTGTACTATTACGATGGTGAGTCCTGTGGTGTCTTTGATGCGGTGCTGGGTGTGTTGGGCAGAGACTTTGCCGCAGCAGGCGTTTTCCCGGAAGGCACCACTGGCTTTACCCGTGAAGTGTCAGGCTGTAACAACAGTGAAAGCTGGGCCGGGTATGCGCAGGTCAATTATGATGTAACCGATAAGTTATCGTTGTCATTAGGTGCACGCTACACCGATGAAGAAAAACAGGCAACGGTCAATAATGGTACTGTTCTGTACAACCTGTATCCTGAGAGCGGCTGGGTTGACGGGTTTGTCAGACCCGACATGGTACCCATTCCACAGGTGCTGGGCACAGACACCGACGGCGACGGCGTACTTGATGCACCAGCGACCGAAAGCTGGTCACGCTTTACACCTCGGGTAGGCATTGAATATCAGTATTCCAGAGACATGATGTTCTTCGCCAGTTACGCACAGGGCTTCAAATCAGGCACATTCAACCCGCGAGCCACGACCAATGAGCCGGGTGTTGATCCTGAAATTGTTGATTCTTTTGAAATTGGTATGAAAAGCGACTTAACCGACCGATTCAGACTGAATACCACGCTGTTCAGCTACGACCATCAGGATCGGCAGTATATTGGCATAGAAGGCAATTCGAACGACCCGACGGCGCTGCAACAGCGTCTGCGCAATGCGGCTGAAACGTCAGCGAAAGGGATAGAGATCGAGGCTACCTTTGTGGCCACTGACAACCTGTCCTTTGACGTTGCTTACGGTTTCATCGACTTTGAAATTGAAGAGAATAATGCTGTGCCACCGCTCATCGGGCTTGCCAGCACACCGGAAAATACGCTGAATGTGGCCGCCAACTATGCCATGGATACCCAATATGGCTTCTTTACATTCAATGCGAACTATTATTACCGGGATGAATATCTGATTTTCGAAACCAGTGACCTTATTCAGCAGGATGCCTATGGCATGGTCAACCTGAGTATGAACTGGGAGAGTGTGGAAGGTAACTGGTACGGAGGCCTGCATCTGAAAAACCTGACCGATGAAGAATATATCGTGGGAGGGTATGACTTTGTGACCCAGAATGAAGATGGCAGCTTCGGCCCGGGCTTGGGTAACGACACCACGCTAATCAGTTATTACGGCGATCCCCGTACCGTTCATTTAACTGTGGGCTACCGTTTCTAATACAACCGCTTCAACATTTGTTGTCTTAGGCAGGGTCACACCTGCCTTTTTTTGTTTTCTCTTGCGGGTTTTCATTTCGTTGATATAGTAGTAACAACTTTGCAACCTGTTGTTCTTTGCTTATGTCCACGCCTGTTCTTATCGCTGATGATCATCCGTTATTTCGTGCTGCAATGAAACAGGCAGTTTGCGGCGTTGTCGGTGAAGCTATTCTGGAATCCTCCACATTGGCGGAAACCCTGGATACCCTGGCGGCAAACCCCGAGGTTGAGCTTCTCTTTTTAGATCTCAACATGCCGGGTACCACGGGCCTCAACGGGTTGGGAGAGCTACTGAATCGTTATCCGGATATACTCACCGTTGTGGTATCTGCGCAGGATGAGCCGGCGCTTATCCGGCGGGTTATGGATATCGGCGCCTGCGGTTTTATCCCAAAGTCCACCCCGCTGGATGAAATAACCTCTGCTGTTGAAAAAATCATGCAGGGCGAAAACTGGTTGCCCGAGCATGTGCAAAACGACACTCTCCAGCCTGAAGCTGTTGAGCAAACCCGTTTTGCGCACAACCTCGCCCAGCTTACGCCACATCAGTACACCGTGTTAAAAATGCTGGCAGCCGGGCTGCTCAATAAGCAAATTGCATTTGAGCTTTCTATTTCTGAATCTACGGTTAAGCAGCACGTTTCCGCTGTTTTACGCAAGTTACAGGTAGTAAACCGTACCCAGGCGGGTGTCCTGTTTAATCAACTGGTAGCTGAACACTAATTGAGTAATCGCTTAATCGCGCGCTTCAAGGCCAGCGACTTGACGGGTTTAGGTAAATAGTAAAGCTGTGCGGTGGCTGCAATCTCCTTGATATTTTCGTCTCGTTTAGCCGTATTTAATATACCGGGTACAGCATGCTGCCATCGCTCACGTAAATGCAGGGCAACGGATGTCCCTGTCTGCTGGTTACTCAGATGATAATCCACCACCATCAAAGACGGGGGCGCAGAGCATGCTGCCAGCGCAGACTCCAGATTATCTGCCAGCAGTGTCGTAGCGCCCCATTGTTCCAGCGTCAGCTTCATGGCTTTGGCCACGTCAGGATCGTTTTCAACAATCAGCACCGATTTGTCTACCAGAAATTGTTCCGTACATGAATTTGACTGTTCAACACTGACTGGCGGTGAAGGTAGATTCACCGGGCGGGCTACTCGTGGTAATGTCACGGTAAATCGCGTGCCTTTTCCCGGCATTGAATCCAGTCGGATAGGGTGGGCGAGTAGCTGGCTTATGCGGTCAACGATAGTCAGGCCCAATCCCAGCCCGGGATTGTTTTCATTGGCGTCCAGCTGATGAAACTCAGTAAATACTTCCTGTTGTTTTTCCGGCGCGATACCGGTACCGGTATCACATACCCAGATGGAAACAGTATTATCCGCACATCTTCTGACGCCAACCAGCACGGTTCCTGAGTCTGTATAACGAATTGCGTTGGAGACCAGATTCTGCACAATACGCCGCAGCAAGCGCTTATCAGAATGAACGTACACTGATGTCTGCGGATAATTAAGCGTCAGTCCTTTTTGACGGGCAATGACAGAAAATTCCTGTACCAGTGGGGTCAGCACATCGTTAAGCGCAAAGCAGGATACTTCCGGTATCATCACCCCGGATTCCAGCTTTGTCATATCCAGTAGCATAGAAAGGAGCGTTTCGGCACTGTTTAATGATGAAACGACACCCTGGCTTAATTCTTCCAGCGCCGTGCCGGTTGTACGTTGAGTCAGTAGAGAAGCAAATAAGGTGGCAGCATTAAAGGGCTGCATCAGATCATGCCCTGCAGCAGCGAGAAACCGCGTTTTACTTTCATTGGCGCGTTCAGCATCATTTCGCGCCTGTTGCAATTCTTCGGTGCGTTGCCTGACTCTGTCTTCCAGTGCCAGCTTTGAATTTTCAAGGGCTTCCTGAATCTGGATGTACTCGGTAATGTCACTGTAGGTGGTAACATAGCCACCGCCGGGTAAGGGACTGCCATTAAGCTCGATGACTTTTCCATCTGGCTGGCGGCGAATATATTTATAGCGGGTTCCTTCTTGCATAAAGGCAATGCGCTTGGCGATCTCATTGTCGACGTTATCACTGTCTCCCAACAGCCCGCGTTTAGCGTTGTATTGCAGCAATTGTTCAATGTGCATGCCGGTTTCAAGCACGTCTGCGGGGTAATCAAATAACGCTTCGTAGCGTTTGTTCCATGCCAGCAGACATAATTGCTGATCCAGAACACTGATGCCTTGATGAATATGTTGTACTGACGACTGTAGCACTTCGTGATTAAACTGAAATGACATTGAAGCTTCTTCGACCCAGTCTACAAGATCGGGGAGTTCATGGTGTCTGGTTTCTGCCAGTGCACTTAACAGGACGCGGGCACCCGGTGTTCCTACCTGATTTGCCAGCAGCCGCTCGACCTTCTGCAGTAACCCGGCACTGGCATAGCCCGTGCCCGCCGCGCTGTTGCCCGCAAGCTGCTCGCTGAGCTGCTGTTGTTCTTGTGGCTCTAACACCCGCTGTGTTAATTGCATCAGGTTGGCCACCCGAATCATCAACGCCGGTGTTTTGAGCGGCTCTTCATCATGAACGGTGTGGCGTGATGACGTCATGATGCTGATAAGTACCAATGTCACTACGTTTACCAGCAAACTAAGCACGAAGCCTCCGGCTAACTGGCTATCACTGGGCGCGGGCTCAAAGTAATAACTCGATAGCAGGCTGGGGTAAAGCACCCAGGCCAGCCAGCCGGCGAAACCGGTCAGTATGGCCATATAGGCGCCGGTAACAGTACTGCGCTGCCAGTACATGCCTAATAACATTGCCGGCAGCATCTGACCCAGCAGGGCAATAGCAATAATGCCGCTTTTGACCAGTGGCGCTGACTGACTGACATTCAGGTGATACCAGTAAGCCACCGATAGTACCACTAGTACGGTAATGCGCCGGATAGTAAGAATGCCGCTGGCTTTCATCGTACTTACTGAGCGTTTTTTCAGACGTATAGTCAACCAGAGTGGTGTAATCAGATTGTTGGCAATCATGATGCCTAGCGCCAGTGTCGCCACGATAATCATACTGGTGGTGGCAGAGAGCCCGCCAATAAAGGCCGCCATTGAAACCGGCAGGTTTGACTGGGATAACGGTAATGCCAGTACAAATTCGTCTGAGCTAATGACTGCGGTGTCCAGCAGCATCTGCCCGGCCAGCGCCAGCGGCAAAATAAATACAGTCATACTCAACAGGTATAACGGAAACAGCCAGCGAGCCGTGCGAAGCTCGCCATCACCGTTACTTTCGACAAAATTCATATGAAATTGTCGGGGCAGAACAAACATGGAACACACGCCTAACAGCACATGCCCCAGGTAAACCCATGGCGCATTGTCAGCATAAAGAATGTCGCGGGATGCCGGGTGCTGCGCAGCCTGTGCCACCAGATCCAGGGGGCCGTCGAACAGGACATAACAGGCAAACAGGCCGACGACAGATAATCCAATCAGCTTGAGCACAGACTCAACGGCGATAGTGAGTAATAACCCAGGGTGCTTCTCTTTGAGGCTCAGGCTTCGGGTGCCGAATAAAATGGCGAACAGTGCCATTAAAGCAGCAACGTAGATGCCAACCGTGTTAAGACCCTGTCGGGCGTTCGGCGCCAGCAAGTTAATGCTTTTGGTTATCGCATCCAGCTGTAAGGCAATGTAGGGGATCACGCCGATAAAGCATATCGCTGTGATAACAGCGGCAATGAGGTGTGAACGCTGGTAACGAAGCGCGATGAAGTCAGCCAGCGAGCTGATGCTGTGCTGCTGGCAAAGCCGGTTTATGCGTAATAACACCGGAAACATAAACATCATTACCAGTATGATGCCAGCGTAGGTGGGTACCACCGCCCATCCAAACTGTACAGCTTGTGTGGTGGTGCCGAAAAATGCCCATGATGTGCAGTGAACGCCTAATCCCAGGCTATAGAGAATCGGATGCTGTTGATTGGCCTTCAGGTACTTGTCACCTAAAAAAGCGACAATGAACAAAAACGTCAGATATCCCACCACGATGGCGCCGACAGTCCAGATACTTAGCATGGTTTTTATAATTAAACGAGTTACCAGACAATAACATACCGCAAGTTGACCGCGCTTCACAGGTAACAGTAAGGGAAATCTTATAGGTAACCCTTGAAGCTGCTCAAACAAACCCCATTACTAAGCCCACACGCAGTTCAGCACTGACTGAGCAAAAGATTAAATAACAAAGTTTTTTGCATACAGGGGCTGGAAAAATCACTGAACGACCCTATTGAAGGGGTAACGAAAAATTGCCCTGAATATTTAGTTGGAGGTAGGCATGAGCGAAAAGCGCGACGAGCAGGCGCAGCCAGAAAATGACGCTGAGATAACCGCAGAAAACGTGCAGGAAGAGGCACAGGAAATTCCGGTTCAGGAAGGTGAGGTTGTCAGCGAAGAAGAAGCCGCTGCCGGTGATGATGACGCGCAGCAACGCATCTATGCACTTGAAACAGCATTAAGCGAAGCGGAAGCAAAAATCAAAGATCAGCAGGAAGGCGTTTTACGGGCCCGTGCTGATATGGAAAATGCGCGCCGTCGTGCAGAAGCTGAAGTTGAGAAGGCGAGAAAGTTTGCGCTGGAGCGTTTCGCGGGTGAGCTACTGCCTGTAGTAGATAACCTGGAACGCGCGCTTGAGGCTGGCGACAGCTCCAACGATGCAGTCAAACCTTTGCTTGATGGCGTTGAAATGACACAAAAATCATTTATCAGCACCATTGAAAAGTTTGGCGTTAAGACTATCGACCCACAGGGCGAAGCTTTCAATCCTGAATTGCATCAGGCCATGGCGATGCAGGAAAGTGCAGACCACGAACCGAATACGGTGATGACGGTCATGCAGAAAGGTTACGAATTAAATGGTCGTCTGTTAAGACCGGCCATGGTGATGGTGGCACGCGCACCTGATAGCGGCGTTGACACCAAAGCCTGATAAATAAGCAAAACTTTTTGCTGTTGAGTATTGAAAAGTGGCGGAAATAACCCCACTAAAAGTGCAGAAATTACAGAACATATTTTCGGAGACACGTAATGGGTAGAATCATTGGTATCGATTTAGGTACAACAAATTCATGTGTCGCAGTGTTAGACGGCGACAAACCACGCGTAATTGAAAACGCGGAAGGTGATCGCACCACGCCCTCGATCATTGCATACACCAATGACGGTGAAACATTGGTTGGTCAGTCTGCTAAGCGTCAGGCTGTAACTAACCCAGAAAACACGTTGTTTGCTATCAAGCGACTGATTGGTCGTCGCTTTGAAGATAAAGAAGTACAGCGTGACATTGATATTATGCCTTATCAAATCACTAAAGCAGATAACGGTGATGCCTGGGTAGCCGCAAAAGGTGAAAAAATGGCGCCACCTCAGGTGTCTGCTGAAGTGCTTAAAAAGATGAAGAAAACCGCAGAAGACTACCTGGGCGAAGAAGTAACCGCTGCAGTTATTACTGTACCGGCTTACTTCAACGACTCTCAGCGTCAGGCAACGAAAGATGCGGGTCGTATCGCCGGTCTTGAAGTTAAACGTATTATCAACGAGCCAACTGCCGCGGCGCTTGCTTACGGCATGGACAAGAAGAAAGGCGACAACGTTGTTGCAGTCTATGACCTTGGTGGCGGTACATTTGATATCTCTATCATCGAAATTGATGCGGTAGATGGCGAACACACTTTTGAAGTTCTGGCTACAAATGGTGATACCCACTTAGGTGGTGAAGATTTTGATAACCGTATCATCACGTATCTTGTTGATGAATTTAAACGCGAACAAGGCATTGATCTGCGTAAAGATCCATTGGCCATGCAGCGTTTGAAAGAAGCCGGTGAGAAGGCGAAGATCGAGCTGTCTTCAGCGCAGCAGACGGAAGTGAATCTACCGTACATTACTGCTGATGCATCAGGTCCTAAACACCTTGCTATCAAGATTACCCGCGCCAAACTTGAGTCGCTGGTAGAAGATATGGTTAAAAATTCGCTTGAGCCGGTCAAGAAGGCATTGGCTGATGCGGATCTGTCGGTAAGCGACATTGAAGACATTATCCTTGTTGGTGGTCAGACGCGTATGCCGTTAGTGCAAAAATATGTGTCTGAGTTCTTCGGCAAGGAGCCGCGCAAAGATGTTAACCCTGATGAAGCGGTTGCTGTTGGTGCAGCGATTCAGGGTGGTGTATTAGCCGGTGATGTGAAAGACGTATTGCTACTTGACGTAACACCGCTGTCTCTGGGTATCGAGACAATGGGCGGCGTGATGACCGTGTTGATTGAGAAAAACACGACGATTCCGACTAAGAAATCGCAAACTTTCTCTACAGCGGAAGATAATCAGTCTGCGGTAACCGTGCATGTCCTGCAGGGTGAGCGTAAACAGTCCAGCGGTAATAAATCTCTGGGTCAGTTTAACCTTGAAGGTATTCGTCCGGCAGCACGTGGCGTGCCGCAAATCGAAGTGACCTTTGATATTGATGCTGACGGTATTTTACACGTATCTGCTAAAGACAAAGATACCGGTAAAGAGCAGAAAATTACTATCAAGGCATCTTCAGGTCTGAGCGATGATGAAGTTGAAAAGATGGTCGCTGATGCAGAGGCCAATAAAGACGCGGATAAGAAGTTCGAGGAACTGATTCAGGCGCGTAACCAAGCTGACGGCATGATCCACGCCACGCGTAAGCAGCTTGACGAAGTGGGTGATGCACTATCTGAAGAAGATAAAGCACCTATTGAGCAGGCGATTACTGACCTGGAAGCTGCGGTGAAAGGCGAAGATAAAGAACAAATCGAAGCCAAAACGCAGGCATTGGTTGAAGCGTCTGGCAAGCTGATGGAAGCGGCGCAGGCACAGGGCGGCCAACCAGGTGCAGAAGGTGATGCTGATCAAGCGCAGCAGCAGGGTAAAACCGACGACGACGTCGTGGACGCTGAGTTTGAAGAAGTAAAAGACGACGATAAAAAGTAAGCTGTCGTCCGGCATTCCGGGTGGTTAGCCCGGAATTACGTCACAGTTCAGGCGCAGCAGGATAGTCTTGTTGCGCCTTTTGTTGTGTAAAGGCAATGAAATTGTACTGTGATAACCGATTGATAAAGTGTGTGATGATCTCAGGCACTTGAAGTAACGAAGTAGGAAAAGTAGCGATATGTCGAAACGTGACTACTACGAAGTGTTAGGCGTTGATAAAAGCGCCGGCGCACGCGATATCAAAAAAGCGTATAAAAAGCTGGCGATGAAATATCACCCTGATCGCACGCAGGGCGACAAAGCACTTGAAGATAAATTCAAAGAGATTCAGGAAGCTTACGAAATTCTGACTGATGATCAGAAGCGCGCAGCGTATGATCAGTACGGACACGCCGGCGTCGATCCTAATCGCGGTGGCGCGGGCTTCGGTGGCGGCGCTGACTTCGGCGATATTTTCGGCGACGTATTTGGCGACATCTTTGGTGGTGGCCGTGGGCGCCAGTCACGAGCACGTCAGGGTGCAGATCTGCGCTATAACCTCGAATTATCGTTAGAAGAAGCGGTTCGTGGTAAAGATGTAGAAATCAGAGTGCCGACGCTGGTCGAGTGTGAAGTCTGTCATGGGTCAGGCGCGAAAAAAGGTACGTCACCCACAACGTGTCCAACCTGTCACGGCAACGGTCAGGTGCAAATGCGTCAGGGCTTTTTCGCCGTTCAGCAAACCTGTCCAACGTGTTCGGGGCGCGGCAAAATTATCAGTGACCCGTGCAACAGCTGTCGTGGCCAGGGCCGTACAGAAAAGACCAAAACACTGTCGGTTAAGATTCCGGCGGGTGTGGATACCGGCGATCGTATTCGCTTAAATGGCGAAGGTGAAGCGGGTGAAGCCGGTGCACCAGCAGGCGATTTATATGTTCAGGTTCATGTCAGACAGCACGATATCTTTTCTCGTGATGGCAACAATCTGTATTGCGAAGTACCACTGAGCTTTACTACAGCAGCGCTGGGTGGAGAGCTTCAGGTGCCAACGCTTGACGGCAAAGTTAAGCTGAAAGTAAGTCCTGAAACGCAAACCGGCAGGATGTTCCGCTTGCGCGGTAAAGGCGTTAAGTCTGTGCGCAATGGAATGGTCGGCGATCTGATGTGTAAGGTTGTGGTCGAAACGCCGGTTAATCTGTCATCAAAGCAAAAAGATTTGCTGAAAGAACTCGATGAATCAATGGGCGGAGCAAAATCTAAGCACAGCCCCAAAGAGCAGGGATTCTTCGACGGGGTTAAAAAGTTTTTTGACGACCTGACTAACTAATCATTAAAAAGCCCTTCCACTACGAAGGGCTTTTTTTTGCCTTTTCGAAATAGGCCGGTCGGCGATGCCATGATTGCAAATAGGCCAGGGCCCATAGTGATCAGTTAAGCTGAATAGCAGGTTGGTACGTAGATAAGCCAATAATTGGAAAAAAGGATGAATACAATGAAGCGTGTATTGTTAATAAGTGCCGCTGTCGCAGGATTGACTATCGGCCTGCCCGTGCAAGCGGCTGATGTGACCAGGGCAATGTCAGAAAAACATGCCGAGGCGTATGTTGAATATCGACAGTCAGTATTCACTTTGCTTAAAAGTAACATTGCACCACTTGGCGGCATGGCAAAAGGCAAAATTGACTATGACGCGCAGGTAATGGAAACCAATGCGATGCGTATGGAACAGCTTGCGGCGATGTTATCTGATTACCTTCGGGTAGATACCAGTGACAGCGGTGTTGAATCATCAGCCAAAGCATCATTGTGGTCAAACTTTGATGATGTGGAAAGCAAGATTGCCGATCTTAAAAATGCAGCTGCAAACCTGCAGAGTGTGGCGAAGTCGGGCGACGAATCCGCGTATCGGGATGCCATTGGCAAGCTCGGTAGTACCTGCAAAGCATGTCACGACGATTATAAAATGGATTAGTTTGCCTGACGAAAAGGGTAGCGCAGACACCAAAATGTTTTTACAGGCATGCAGAAGCTGACGTTGTGTCAGAGTTTAGCACGCTTAAACCAGCCTATTTGAGGGGAGTTCTTTATGACGATTGAAGATGATCATGCACCCAGCGACAAAAGCATCGCAGGAATGGAAGGGTTGCAATCAGCCATTGCCAATGGGGAAGTCAACAGAGTAAAGCAGTTGCTGACTAATGAAATGCTCGATGAGCTTCAAAAAAGCTATCTGATTGACCTTGCCAAAACGGGCAACCATCAGGAAATCATTAAGCTACTTGAAGATACACCCACTCGCCCCTGATCCCACATCAAATCACAGTTGCGCCTGATTTTTTACAGGCGCCTACTGCCTGTGACACCCTCGATGCGCATCACCCCAGCACAGAAATTACTCCGTTTAAATTGGCATAATCTAATCTATAGACTACGTTTTGCTATGCATTAGATAATTAGGTTACGTCACGTTTTGGAGCTGTCGGGTAGACACGGCTCAGCGCAAAGGTGAGCGTACCAGTGGACATTGGATTGTGGCTAAAAGGAGATAAGCCTGTGAATAGCCAAGCGAGTAGGCAAATATTGACTAAGCCCGGCTACAGAGCACGTATCGCCACAGTAGTATCTGTTATTCGTGATTACAGAGATGTTACTGACGTACATGTTTATATTTGTGATGATGAAAATTTGTCACTTGTCTGTGATGACTGCGAAAGTGGCGAAGCAGAACCCGTAGTTCGTTCATACATCGAATGCGATGATGAGCAAAACGCAGATATCGATTACGTTGTAGCAGATAACACTACCTGGGCGCTATGCCCGTTACACTTCGCAACATGTACGCTGATTATTGTGTGTCGCCTGTCTGATAGTGCTTTATCTGACAACACGCAGCAGGTAATCCAGCTTTGTGTCGATAGTATTTACCAGTTCCACCGGACTTTTGATGTTCAGGGCGATAGTGCCCCAGCAAATTGCTGTAGTGTACTTGAAAATATAAGTGCCAAAACGCAAACCGGTGGCTGGGAGTTTCTGGTCGCAGACAACGCTATACTCTGGAGTGAACAGACTTACCGGCTGTTTGGTTTTCAGGGGAACAATGTTGTCGCGCTGCATCGCTCATTGTCGACCTTTCCCCATGCGTCCCGTCAGCAGATTGATGCATTAATACAGCAGGTATGTATACACCATACCACCAAGCAGTTGGAAGTCCCATATTTTACCGGTGCTGGCAAACAGCGGTGGGCAAAAATAACAGCCAGCCCGGGGCCGCTTGGCGTTAGCCATAGTGTCGTCGGGACGATCAGTGATATTACTGAGCAGCGGCGCTTGTCAGATACCCAGCACAACTTTACGACCTACTTCAGAACCATACTGGACAACCTCAATGATGCCATATTTACCGTGGACGATCAGGGTACTGTTATCACTGTCAATATGGCTGTAGAGCGCATATTCGGCCTTGCTGCAGAGCATTACATTGGTACAGATATCGCACACCTCGTGCCGGATCTGTTTGCAGCGAAAAGCACTATTGAGACATTGGTTGGCGCCGTGGGAATAAGTCAGGAGCATCAGCTTTATGGCGCCAGAAATAACGGTCAGCAGTTTCCTATCGAGTTGTCTGTCACGCCCATTTTTCAGGATGGCTATCAACAGTATGTCATTATTATCAGCGATATTACCGAGCGAAAAGAAGCGTCGGATACGATGTATCGGATGGCATTTTTCGATGATATTACCGGTCTGCCGAACCTGAAATCTTTTGAGCGGGATATTAAAGGTTTAATACGTCAGGCCAGAGAGCGTGATCAGGACCTGTACTGTCTGATGTTTGACGTTGATAAGTTCTCTCATTTCAATCTTACCTTTGGTAAAGACATTGGTGACTTCATCCTGAAAATTCTAGCTAAACGCATCGAAACCCATGTCCCGGCTTTATTTAACGCCTATCGCGGCGATGCAGACCGCTTTTTTCTGGTATTCAGCGCACCATTTGATGCCAGCGATACTGCAATTGAAGAGATGCGAAATGAAGCAGAGTGGAAGCTGCAACGGGATGTGCTCGCCGATATAACATTACATGACCATCTTCACCCCATCAGTGCTTCTGTGTCATCTGCGCTAATAGAAGGCAATCTGGCAACCTATGAAAAAATTGTCGGCATTCTCGAATTCGGCCGTAACCGTGCAAAGGGGCAAGGCCTGGCGGGCAAGGTTGCTTTTGACCGACGCGCATTTTCAGATTACGAGCGCCACAACTTTATCGGTAAAGCCTTTGCTCAGGCATTTGAGAACAACGAATTTTATCTGATGCTTCAACCTCAGTTTGACGAACATGGCAATGTGGTCTGCTCTGAAGCGCTATTACGATGGAATCAGCCGTCTCTGGGGCCGGTCAGTCCCGGCGAGTTTATTCCAATAGCCGAAGAAAGTGATGTTATTGTCGATATTGGGTATTGGGTACTGGAAGAAGCATGTCGCATTCTTGCGCATTGCCATCAGCAGGGCATAATCACCCGGATTGCGGTTAATATCAGTGGGCGCCACATCGCGCGTCCGGATTTTGCTGATAAACTCATGGAGATCGTTCAGCGCTGGCATATCCAGCCAGCACAATTACAGCTGGAAATCACCGAAACGACAGTGGTATCCGGTATCAGCATTGTTCGTGAGCGGATGGAGATGTTGGCTGTATTTGGTTTTCGCTTTTCGATTGATGACTTTGGCACGGGATACTCCAGTCTGAGTTATTTAAAAGAGCTTCCCATTAGTGAGCTGAAGATTGATCGATACTTTGTTGATGAGATCAATTTCTCGCAGGAGGAAGTGCCCATTGTGAATACCATTATTGATATGGCGGATGCAATGGGCGTAAGTACCGTAGCAGAGGGGATTGAAAATGATATTCAGCTGCGCTATTTAACTGAACGCGGATGCCAGGTGTTTCAGGGCTTCCATCTATCCAGACCGGTGGTTGAAGATGCATGGGTGACGCTACTCAACGGCCGCAAGGCGGGATAGGGTATACGCATATAAGGCTGAAGTCTTATCCCTGATGTTGAAAAAGTGTACTAGTGTAGAGAGAGTCGAACGGTTTTATCAGACTCTACAGCGTCTGCTTGCCTACACAGGACACTATCATGGATTATCAATCACAGTATAAACGCGCGATTTCTGACCCCAGAGGATTTTGGCAGGAGCAGGCCAGAAAACTTCCCTGGTATACGTTTCCCGAAACAATATTGTCTGACACAGCAGGTCGGGACGAATGGTTTGCTGATGGTCAGATGAATACCTGCTACATGGCGCTTGATCATCATGTGAAGCACGGCAGAGGCGATCAGCTTGCTCTCATTTACGACTCCCCGGTTACAGGCACAAAACAATCGTTTACTTATCAAGACTTACTTAATGAAGTCAGCCAGTTTGCCGGAGCATTGAAGCAAAAAGGCGTGGAAAAAGGTGACAGGGTTGTCATATACATGCCAATGATTCCCCAGGCGGCGATTGCCATGCTGGCCTGTGCTCGGCTTGGGGCTATTCATTCTGTGGTGTTTGGCGGTTTTGCGCCCCGCGAGCTGGCTGTCAGAATTGACGATGCTAAACCTGATGTGATTGTCACCGCGTCCTGTGGTATAGAGGTTGATCGTGTCATCGCGTATAAGCCGCTGGTGGATGAAGCAATCAGACTGGCCAGTCATTCGGTTAATCACTGCATTGTTTATCAGCGCGAACAAGTCTCCGCTACCCTGGACGCCACCCGGGACAGTGACTGGTGTGACGTGACGCAACATGCGCAGCCTGCTGCCTGCACGTCGGTGAATGCCACCGATCCGTTATATATCTTGTACACCTCCGGCACCACGGGTAAACCCAAGGGCGTGGTACGCGATAACGGCGGTCATGCCGTCGCGCTGAATTTTTCGTTAAGCGCAATCTACAATATTAAACCAGGGGATGTCTTCTGGGCGGCGTCAGATGTTGGCTGGGTGGTGGGCCACTCATACATTATTTACGGTCCTTTAATTTACGGGGCGACGACGATTATGTATGAAGGCAAACCAGTTAAGACACCAGATGCCGGTGCTTTCTGGCGAGTGATAGAAGAGTATAAGGTGAATGTGATTTTTGCCGCGCCAACGGCCTTCAGAGCCATTCGAAAGGAAGATCCCGACGGTAAGAAAATTAACGCGCAGGCACTGTCCAGTCTGCGAGCTGTTTACATGGCTGGCGAGCGACTCGATCCCGCTACCTATGACTGGACCCGCGAGCACACGGGCAAACCGGTGATAGACCATTGGTGGCAAACAGAAACCGGCTGGCCGATTTGTGCCAACCCAGTGGGCATCGAGGCATTTAACACAAAACCCGGTTCCTCGACGCTGCCGGTACCTGGCTTCAATGTTCAGGTGCTGGATGAATCAGGCAATACGCTGCCCGCAGGTGAACAGGGGGCCATTGCCATCAGGCTGCCCTTACCACCAGGGTGTCTGCCAACCATTTGGCAGGATGATGAACGGTTTAAGGCCAGCTATTTGTCACGTTACGATGGCTATTATTGTTCTGGTGACGGAGGCTATAAAGATAATGACGGTTATGTTTTTATTATGGGCAGAACCGATGATGTCATAAATGTAGCAGGTCACCGACTCTCCACCGGCGAAATGGAAGAAGTACTGGCTGCACATCCCGCGGTGGCTGAATGCACGGTTATTGGCGTGGCTGATAGTATGAAAGGGCAGGTCCCGCTGGGGATGGTATTGCTAAAAGACGGTGCTGCTATCGATGAGGCCACACTGGAGGCTGAACTTATTGCCATGGTACGCGATGCTATCGGACCAGTTGCCAGCTTTAAACAGGCGATCGTTGTTCCGCGCCTGCCTAAGACACGGTCAGGAAAAATATTGCGAAAAGTATTAAGACAAATGGTATCCAATGAACCGCTCAATGTGCCTTCTACCATTGATGATCCCCAGGCCATTGACGATGTAAAACAATGCATGCGTAAAAAAGGCGTGATCAGTTAATATCAGGGACGCCGTGTCCAAGCATAGCGCTTTTAATAATACACCTCTTCGGTAACCGGTGCCGGTGGTGCAATGACCACAAGATAGTAAATTAAAATAGCGGTTACCACTACCAGGAAGGCTGCGAGCCAGAGTTTTGATGAACGGATTGCGGGCTTCTTGGTAGACTTTTTTCCATGCAGCATAGCGCTCGTGAGCGGCTGTTTTTTAAATATTGCGTAAAAAATCACAGCGGTAATATGCAGTGCAATAATTGCCAGCAGCCAGTTAAATCCTGTTCGGTGTAGTGTGTTCATCCAATTCTGGACTGACTGACTGGCACTGGCATACCACGGCCCTTCCATAAATATGTCGTCTGTCATAAACAGCCCGCTTACCGCTTGGGTAATTAGCATTGTCAGCATCAGTACCACTACATAACCACCAAGGGGATTATGACCGGTATAGGCCACACTATGACGAGAAAACAGGGTTTTATTGTAATTGAGGACAGTGGCAGGGGAGGTCAGAAAGTGGGTAAAGCGCGCGTAGGTTGGCCCGACCAGGCCCCATAGGAGACGAAATACCAGCAGGCCAAGAGTAAAGTAACCGCAGTAAAAGTGCCACTGCATGGCGTTTTCTATCCAGGTTGCAGTCAGATACTGCACAATCAGGCTGGCCACAAGCAGCCAGTGAAAGAGTCGGGTAGGCAGGTCCCAGACGAGGCGGCGTTCCATCGGTTTCTCCATCATTCAGGCATTATCTGTCTGCGCAAGCGCCTTATAAGGTAAAAGCAGCATATCGTATGAACGCGTAATATACACGCAGATGAGTTGCAAGCGTAATTTCATCAGGCAAAATGCTGGGTAACGATGAGTATGGGAATAAAAGTATGAAGGTAGGTATCTTTGGCGCAAATGGTCGTATGGGCCGTGTGCTTATTGAAGCTGTACAAAACGATGAGCGCGCAAAACTGGCTGCCGCCACAGTCAGAGAAGATTCACCCTGGGTGGGCATGAACGTAGGTGAGTTGGCTGGTGTTGGCAAGTTGTCTGTAGATTGTTGCGCGGTCAACACGCTCAGACCATCAGACATTGATGTGATGATCGACTTTACGCTTCCGGCCGCCCTGACACACAATCTGGAATGGTGCAAAGCAAACCAGAAGCCTGTTGTTATTGGCACAACCGGATTATCCGATGAACAAATGTCAGTTTTACGGGATGCCGCCAAACACATACCCGTGGTTTTCGCAGCGAATTACAGTGTGGGTATCAATGTGATGCTTGCGCTGGTCAGGCAGGCCGCCAATGCGCTAGGAAGCACCGCGGATATTGAAATTACTGAAGCGCATCACCGTTTTAAAAAAGATGCCCCGTCCGGCACCGCCATGGCCATTGGTGAAGCGATTGCAGATGAGTTAGACAGAGATTTATCACAATGTGCCGTATATGGCAGAGAAGGCCATGAGCCCGAGCGGGAACACGAAACGATTGGCTTTGCTACTGTCCGCGGTGGCGATATTGTGGGTGAGCATACGGCGATGTTTGCAGATATTGGCGAGCGTTTGGAGATTACGCACAAGGCATCCAGTCGTCTGACCTTTGCCAACGGCGCTGTCAGAGCAGCAAAGTGGCTCACCACGCAGTCAGCGGGCCTGTATTCGATGAAAGATGTACTGGCATTAGCAGATTAA
This sequence comes from Salinimonas profundi, assembly GCF_014750655.1. Taxonomy (GTDB): domain Bacteria; phylum Pseudomonadota; class Gammaproteobacteria; order Enterobacterales; family Alteromonadaceae; genus Alteromonas; species Alteromonas profundi_A. The sequence goes on along the minus strand of NZ_JABBXD010000002.1, from coordinate 24,366 downwards.
TAAAGGTTGACGTTCATAAGGCGGTGCGCAGACGAATCAGTCATAACCCGGTTCCTGATGATTGGTTAGCAGGCGACTGGCGCACGTATCGGCAGAAAGGTGCGGTTATGAGGGCATCTGTATGCGATGAGAATACAACACCTTACACGACTGAGGTTTGCTGTCTGTCACATGACTTTCGGCTGCTTTTTCGACAGAAAGCCACCACGTGACCGGGCGGAGGAAACAGGATTATCTTTACCGGATTTCCCACTAAAGTGGATGTTTCACGGTGTTTCATGATTTTTCGCGTCTAAATGGGTATTTTTATAAGTTTTCTCAAATCGCCGTAGACCTGTTTTAAATACTGCTGTATACTTATTGGAATTTGCCAAGATTTTGCGCTGACGGTTGCTCAGTGCAGGTTTATTAGCTGCAAAGACTGCAAACGGGATGTTGATGATGATGCTCACCTCCCGTTTTTTGTGTGTTTTAACAATGTTTGTTGGAACTCTCGGTTATCCTTAATTTGGAGGTTGACTTGGCTAATTCTGCCCTATTGGTGTTAGAGGATGGGTCTGTTTTTAAAGGTACGGCGATAGGTGCTAAAGGCACGGCCGTCGGGGAAGTCGTTTTTAATACTTCCATGACAGGTTATCAAGAAATCCTCACTGACCCCTCTTACGCTGAACAAATCATCACCCTGACTTATCCCCACATCGGTAATACCGGTACCAACCCTGAAGACGTCGAAGCTGATAAAATCTGGTCCAAAGGCCTGGTTATTCGCGATCTACCATTGGTTGCCAGCAATTTCAGACAAACCCAGACGCTGTCAGAATACCTGACTGAAAAAGGAGTTGTAGGTATTGCTGATATCGATACGCGCAGACTCACTCGGTTGTTGCGGGATAAAGGTGCGCAAAATGGTTGTATTGTGTGCACTGATGAACTGGATGAACAGGATGCGTTAGAACAGGCCCGAAACTATCCGGGTCTTAAAGGCATGGATTTAGCCAAAGAAGTGTGTATTAAAGCTCCCAGAGAGTGGGATGACGGCTCATGGCAATTAGGTCAGGGTTATGTCAAAGGTTCAGAGCTTAAGTTTCATGTTGTGGCTTATGACTACGGTGTTAAGCACAATATTCTGCGTATGCTGGTGGACCGGGGCTGTAAAATTACCCTGGTACCCGCTCAGACGCCAGCTTCTGAGGTGATGGCAATGAATCCGGATGGCGTATTCTTGTCTAACGGCCCGGGCGATCCGGCACCCTGCGATTATGCCATTGAGGCAATTCGCACGATAGTTGATGCAGGTATCCCTACATTTGGAATTTGTCTTGGGCATCAGCTTCTGGCGCTTGCCAGCGGTGCGACCACAGTGAAAATGAAGTTTGGTCACCATGGTGCTAACCACCCGGTCAAAGATCTGAAACGTAATGTGGTCATGATCACCAGCCAAAACCATGGTTTTGCGGTTGATGAGACGAATCTGCCGGATAACCTTGAAGTCACACATATTTCTTTGTTCGATCAGTCTTTGCAGGGGATTCACCGCAAAGATAAGCCGGCATTCAGTTTTCAGGGGCATCCTGAAGCCAGCCCGGGTCCGCAGGAAGCCAGCGCGCTTTTTGATCACTTCATTGAACTTATCGAACAATCAAAGCAGTAGGACACGCCCACTATGCCAAAACGTACCGACCTTAAAAGTATATTGATACTGGGAGCCGGGCCTATTGTAATTGGCCAGGCCTGTGAATTTGATTACTCAGGCGCGCAAGCCTGTAAAGCACTGCGTGAAGAAGGGTATCGGGTTATTCTGGTGAACTCGAATCCTGCCACCATCATGACTGATCCGGAAATGGCTGATGCTACCTATATCGAGCCGATTCACTGGGAAGTGGTGCGCAAAATCATCGAAAAAGAACGTCCTGATGCCGTATTGCCCACAATGGGTGGCCAGACCGCATTGAACTGCGCCCTGGAGCTTGATCGCAAGGGGGTATTAGAGGAGTTTGATGTTGAGCTTATTGGTGCTACCGCTGATGCCATTGATAAAGCAGAGGACCGAGACCGCTTTGATAAGGCAATGCGAAACATCGGACTTGAATGCCCTCGCGCTGAGATTGCACACAGCATGGAAGAAGCGCACGATGTGCTTACCCGCATCGGATTTCCCTGCATTATCAGACCGTCTTTTACCATGGGTGGCTCAGGTGGTGGTATTGCTTATAATATCGATGAGTTCAATGAAATCTGTCACCGCGGTTTGGACCTCTCACCAATCAATGAACTACTGATAGATGAATCGCTGATTGGCTGGAAAGAATATGAAATGGAAGTGGTGCGGGACAAAAATGATAACTGCATCATTGTCTGTACCATTGAAAACTTCGATGCTATGGGCGTACACACTGGCGACTCAATTACCGTTGCACCTGCACAAACGCTGACAGACAAAGAATTTCAGATTATGCGTAATGCAGCAATGGCTGTGTTGCGTGAAATTGGTGTTGAAACCGGCGGCTCTAACGTTCAGTTTGGTGTGGACCCTGAAACCGGGCGAATGGTTATCATTGAAATGAACCCGCGTGTTTCGCGCTCTTCGGCGCTGGCGTCCAAAGCGACCGGCTTTCCGATCGCCAAGGTAGCAGCGAAACTGGCAGTGGGTTATTCCCTTGATGAGTTGGACAATGACATCACCGGTGGTCTGACGCCGGCATCGTTTGAACCGTCCATCGATTATGTGGTTACCAAAATTCCACGCTTTAACTTTGAAAAATTTGCCGGGGCGAACGATCGCCTGACCACGCAGATGAAGTCGGTGGGTGAAGTCATGGCAATTGGCCGCAATCAGCAGGAGTCTTTGCAAAAAGCATTGCGCGGGTTGGAAGTCGGTGCCACGGGCCTCAACCCCATGATTAATCTGGATGATGCGGATGCGCGTAGTAAGCTGATTTATGAACTCAGAGAGCCTGGTGCAGAGCGGATCTGGTATATCGCTGACGCGTTTCGTTTAGGCATGACAGTGGATGAAGTCTTCGAGCTGACCAATGTTGACCGCTGGTATCTGGTACAACTGGAAGATCTGGTCCTGTTAGAGAACCAGGTAACCGAACTGGGTATTAGTAATATCGATGCACAGATGATGCGCACGTTGAAGCGTAAAGGCTTCTCAGATGCGCGACTTGCTGAGCTGACTAACGTTGCTGAAAGTGACGTGCGTGATGTACGCCGTGGGTTCGATATCTTCCCGGTGTACAAGCGCGTGGACACGTGCGCGGCGGAATTTTCCACCAGTACAGCCTATCTGTACTCGACGTATGACGAAGAGTGTGAGGCCAACCCCACTGACAACGATAAAATCATGGTGTTGGGTGGCGGGCCAAACCGTATCGGTCAGGGTATCGAATTTGATTATTGTTGCGTGCATGCTGCATTGGCACTGCGTGAGGACGGTTATGAGACCATTATGGTCAACTGTAACCCGGAAACGGTTTCAACGGATTATGATACATCAGACCGGTTGTACTTTGAGCCGGTGACACTGGAAGATGTACTTGAAATCGTGGCAAAGGAAAAGCCTAAAGGTGTGATTGTACAGTACGGCGGACAAACGCCACTTAAGCTGGCCCGTGCACTGGAGGCTAATGGTGTGCCTATCATTGGTACCGCTCCGGATGCAATTGATCGCGCTGAAGATCGTGAGCGTTTCCAGCACATGGTCAATAAGTTAAGTCTGAAGCAACCTGCCAATGCAACTGTCAGTAATATGCAGGAAGCGCTTGAGCGGGCTGACGAGATTGGTTTTCCGCTGGTCGTTCGTCCATCTTACGTACTTGGTGGCCGCGCAATGGAAATCGTGTATGACATGAAAGACCTGAAACGCTATCTGAATGAGGCGGTGAAGGTGTCTAACGATTCGCCGGTATTGCTGGACCGTTTTCTGGACGACGCTATTGAAGTCGATATCGATGCGATGTGTGATGGCACCGATGTGGTCATCGGCGGCATCATGGAACACATTGAGCAAGCGGGGGTTCACTCTGGTGATTCAGCCTGTTCACTGCCGCCACATTCTTTGCCTAAAGACATTCAGGATGTGATGCGTCAGCAGGTTAAAGATATGGCACTTGAGCTGGGCGTGGTTGGTCTGATGAATACCCAGTTCGCGGTGAAGGATGGCGAAGTTTATCTGATTGAAGTCAACCCGCGTGCTGCGCGAACGGTACCGTTTGTATCAAAAGCAACGGGTATCCCGTTAGCCAAAGTGGCTGCGCGGGCAATGGCGGGCGTCAGCCTGGCAGAGCAGGGTGTGACTGAGGAAGTCATCCCACCGTTTTACGCGGTAAAAGAAGTGGTTCTTCCATTTGCGAAGTTCCAGGGTGTTGATCCGCTGCTTGGTCCTGAAATGCGCTCTACCGGCGAGGTCATGGGCGTTGGTGAAACGTTTGAAGAGGCCTATGCCAAAGCCAATCTGGGCGCTGGTGCACCATTGCCTAAAGAAGGTAAGGTGCTGCTTTCAGTCAGAGACACCGATAAAGCCCGTGTTATTGAGCTGGCAAAACTTTTGACGGAAAATGGCTTTGAGATCGAGTGTACCCGCGGTACGGCAACTCAGTTATATGATGCTGGCATCATGAGCTCGGTTGTTAATAAAGTATCTGAAGGGCGGCCAAATATTGTTGATTCCATCAAAAACGGGGTATATGACTACATCATTAATACCACCGAAGGACGTCAGGCAATCACCGACTCTGTCTATATCCGCCGCGAAGCACTGCTTAATAAAATCACCTATACAACGACCATGAACGCTGCGTTTGCAACGGTTCAGGCTAAGTCGGCAGATGATCGCGATCGTGCTACTTCCGTACAGGAATTACACGCGCGAATTAAACGTTGATGACAAAAAACAGGATACGAGGTATCCTGTTTTACATTAATAACGAAAACTGTGCGCCTTAATGGCGCACTTTTTTTGATCATGACAATCCAAAAAACACAGGTGAGACAATACCATGGCTCAGTATCCAATGACTGCTCACGGTGCAGAGCTTCTGCGCAACGAGCTTAACGAACTGAAAACTGTAACGCGCCCCCGCATTATCGAATCCATCGCCGAAGCGCGCGAGCATGGCGATTTGAAGGAAAACGCTGAGTATCATGCGGCGCGCGAGCAACAAAGCTTTTGCGAAGGCCGTATTCAGGATATCGAGGGTAAGCTTTCCAACGCGCAAATTATCGATGTGACCAAAATGGAAAACACCGGCAAGGTTATTTTTGGCACAACGGTGACCATCATGAACCTTGAAACCGATAAAGAAACCCGCTATCGCATTGTGGGTGACGACGAGGCGGATATCAAAAACAATCTGATCTCGGTTAACTCGCCCATCGCGCGGGGCCTGATTGGCAAAGAGGTAGATGATGTGGTGAACATCGAAACGCCCTCTGGTACCGTTGAGTTTGAAATTACTGAAGTAGAATATATTTAAGCAAAGGGAGCCGAGGCTCCCTTTTTGTTTGTAACAGGAATGGTTTTTTTAAGGACAAAAAACAGTGAAACGCTTTCTCACCATAACAAATATCTGCGCACTGGTTTTCCTGGTTTCCGGCTGCGCCGGTTTAGTCGCTGATGAGATTGAAAATGCAAAGTTGAAACCTGTTTTCAGTAAGGGAAGTGTTGACGAGTTATATAAAATAATAAATGTCTCCACGAGGGATTATTGCAGCAGTACCACGTCATTTTGCACGCAATATTTGTACAGTGCGGCTTCTCCTGCTCAACCAACCGATACCAATACTGCATCCACGTCCGAATACGGTCTGAAATTAACATCGAGCGTGGATTCAGGCTCAAAAGTGGTAGAAAAAGTGCTGCTGTTAGACGAGCAGCTGGAGAATCAATATCAAGGTACGGTGCTCCTGCTTCATGGTCATGGCGGGGATAAGAATATCTGGGCATTTACCATAAGCTACTTCCATTATCTGGGGTTTGATGTGGTCGCGCCGGATTTGCCCGGTCATGGCGAGGCAAACTCGCAACGAAGCTATGGAGTTGCCGACGGCCGGGAAATGGCTGATTTTATCAGTACCGAATTAAAAGACGCACCACGTCCGCTTATTGTTGTTGGTCACTCAATGGGCGCACTGGCGGCGGTCAATGCCGCGCGCGAAAGCCAGGCGGCAGACGGATTAGTATTGCTGGCGCCGATGCAGCGTTTTGATAAAGCGTCGCTGGGTGTGGCGCAAACGTTCAGCCCCTGGCTGAATATGCTGGTACCGGACAGTTCAATAGAAGCGGGCGCTGAACTGGCCCTTACCCGCGGTGGGGTGACGATGGCGCAAACTGATATGCTACCGGCGATACCACTTTTGGGTGTACCCACACTGGTATATGGCGCGCAGACTGATCCGGTCAGTAATATCAGTAATGAAGGTGGATGGCAGTACCCTCATGTGCAGCGCTATGTGAATGACGAGGAGTCGCATGTTTCCCCGATTATGGTGGGGCAGAAAGAGCATGAAATGTTCGTTGACTGGTTTGAAAATATCCCGGGTATCATAAGTATGACAAAACAGGAATCCGTGAGTGAGTGATAAAGACAAAACAGAGATAAAAACACTGCGCTCTAAAACGGTTTATCAAAACCGGTGGATGACCGTCAGAGAAGATGAGATTGAACGTCCCAGCGGCGCGAAGGGCTTGTACAGTGTGGTAGAAAAGCCGCATTTTGCCATTATTATTCCTGTACACAATCATCAGGTTTATATGGTTGAGCAATATCGGTATCCAGTCGGCGAGCGCCAGCTTGAATTTCCACAGGGTACCTGGGATGACGCGCCGGGTGTTGATCCGCTGACACTCGCTGCTGGTGAGCTAAAGGAAGAAACAGGTCTGACAGCGGGCACTATGGAGCATGTGGGGTTTCAGTATCTGGCTTATGGTATGTGCAATCAGGGATACCATATTTATCTGGCACGCGAGCTTACCGCCGGTGAGCAGCAGCTGGATCCGGAAGAAGAGGGCCTTACGGTTCACCAGTTATCGCTGGATGAGCTGGACGAAAAAATTATCAGCGGGCAAATTAAAGATGCCTCAACCTGCAATGCCCTGGGGCTGGCTCGTTTAAAAGGATACCTATGACTGAATTTGAACCGGCAGGTTTTATGCGTCGATTTTTAGCCGTTCTGGTCGACACAGTGATGTTTTTCTTGTTTATCACTGTCCCGGTCACCCTGACGATGGGCTCAGTACTGATTGCCAGCAGTGGTGAAGTTAACTGGCTGAACGTGACACTGGGCTATATTCTTCCGTTTGTGCTTACTATCTGGTTCTGGCAGAAGTACCTTGGGACGCCAGGAAAAATGTTACTTGGGATTCAGGTGGTTGACTTTAACACTGGCGCAAAACCATCAGTTACCAAATCGGTGGTTCGCTACTTTGCTTATATCATATCAATCGTGCCGCTGTTTCTGGGGTTTATATGGATTATTTTTGATAAAAACAAACGGGGTTTTCACGATTACCTGTCAGGCACGGCGGTGATCCGCAACATGCCTGAGTACGTGCGTAAATAATCTATCTCAGATCCGAAAGCCTTTTACTGATCGCGATCTTTTGAGGTTTTTTAGCTTCAGGCAGAATCCGCTCCATGTCGATGTTAAGTAAACCGTGCTCTAAATCCGCACCTAATACTTTGACATTGTCTCCCAGCTGAAATTTTCGCTCAAAGCCGCGGTCGGAAATGCCTTTATGCAGAAATGTTCGCTCTGGCGCACCCGTCTCGCGGGGCTCTTTTTTTCCGGAAATGGTCAGCGTGTTCTCAAGCATCTCAATATTTATTTCTTCCTGTCTGAAGCCTGCGACCGCCATAGTAATACGGTATTTGGTCTCGCTGAGAATTTCTACGTTATACGGTGGATAACCACTTTGTTTTTCAGATTGCGTGGCAGCATCAATAAGGCTGGCCAGATGGTCACTGCCGATAAACGAGCGGTATAAGGGCGTTAAATCTATAGAGCGCATAGGGCATATCCTTCTTCAAGCAATATGTAATAGTCTGACCTCTTGGACGGAGCATCAGATAGCTGTTCAGTTTCAACCGGTGTTGAAAAATCGTTGTTAGTTTACACGTTTGTCCACAGATAAAAACGTGACACCGTTATCCACATTAAATAATAGCCAGCCCACGTACAAGTGTGATCTCGCCAATGACAAAAATTGTAAATATGAACAGTATTTTTTTATGGCCCAACTATAACTATATGAAAGTAGGCCAGGTATTACGGAATAGTTGAATGTCTGATAAGAGTGGCGAGATAACGTTTAATTTTGAAAATTGTGAAGATGAACCTATTCATATTCCGGAAGCTATTCAAAGTTATGGTTTTTTGATTGCCTTCGAAGATGATGACCTGACGATAAGTGTTGTCAGCGAAAATACACAGCAAATCTTCAAAGAATCTATTCTGGACAAACACTTCATCGATATCCTTTGTCCCAAAACCGATACGAAAGCGTTTTTAAAAGATACTTTCGAACGGGTGTCAGCGAATAAAATCCGCCTGCCAATCAAAATTGAGCTTGATGAAGCATTACTGCAACCCGATACCGATAACGATTATCTTGCTGTGGTTTACAATGCAAACGGCAAGTACGTTGTCGAATTAGAGCCGGCGACCGAATTCAGAGATGCCTATAGCGCAGAACAATTTATCAAGCTGTATGCCATGTCGGTGGCACCACGTTTTAAAGAGATGAATTCGTTAAGCGAGATGGCGCAGGAAATGGTGTCAACCATCCGGTATTTAACAAATATGGATAGGGTGGTTCTATACAAATTCCATGATGACTATTCTGGAAAGGTGATTGCTGAAGCAAAGGCAGACGATATGGATTCTTATAAGAATCTTTATTTTCCTGCCAGCGATATACCCAGTCAGGCGCGCGAGCTGTACACGCAAAACTGGGTTAGATTGACCCCTGATACAGAATTACCGGCCGCAGCGCTGATCCCATCCATTGAACAATCAAATCGCGAACCCCTTGATCTTACCCGCTCGCTATTACGGCGTTTTTCCCCTATTCACTTGCAGTACATCAGGAATCAGGGGTTGAGAGCATCTTTTTCAATCTCACTGGTCACTGAGGGCGAGCTTTATGGATTGATTTCCTGTCATCATCGCGACGCAAAATATATCCCTCAGGATGTTCGGCTTCAGTGTGAAAACTTAAGTCAGTTATTCAGCTGGCACTTACGGGCCAAAGAGGAAGAAATTGCGCGTAAGAAAAAACAGCAAATCGATAAAGCTGTCGATGGCATGCTGGATAAAATCGGCCCCTCTAATCCCATCGGCCGGGTTGTGAAAAGCGGCGAGAAAGCCTTTTTGGAGGCGATGAATAGCTGCGGATTTATTTACTTCTCACAATACGAAACCATTGTTTTAGGTGACACCCTGCCAGTAGATTTAATTAAATCTATATTTAGCAGCGCCCGGAACACGACCGGATTTCCTTATGAAAATGACGCGCTGTATGAAGAGTGGCCAGAAGCTGAGCATTACAATATTGCCGGCATTCTGATTATTCCATTATTTGAAAAAAAGCAGTATTTCACGGCCTGGTTCAGAAAAGAGGAACATCGTGTACAAAAATGGATAGGCTCTGAAGGTGAAAAATCCGAGGCTGCATCAAAAGAAGAGCGGTTAAAGCCACGCACCACTTTTCAGGTTAATGAGAGAACGATCACGGGGCGCTCAACTGAATTTGATAAGGCAGATATTGATACTGCAAATCGCCTGAACCGCATGTTTCTGGTTTACGCACTGGAGGTGCAGGAGCGCATGCATATCAGTATTGAAGAGCTGGAAAAGCAGGATCAGTATCGCAATGAGTTTCTAGCAACACTGGCGCATGAGCTTCGCAATCCGCTTGGGCCTATTATGTCAGGCGCCAGTATTTTAGAGACGGCCTCAGATGAAGCTACCCGGGCGCGAGTGACTTCTATCATCAATCGTCAGGCTGAGTATATGTCTAAGTTGATTAACGACTTAATGGATGTGTCGCGGATCACACGAGGCAAAGTGAAACTGGAGTTTGAGAAGGTCAACATTCAGGACGTTATTTCCGATTCACTGGAAATTGTTGACCAGCACATCAAGGCCAAAAATCATGAACTGGATCTTCACTATCTTCAGGATGGCGTCACTGTATTTGGTGACAAAGCCCGGTTGAGTCAGATTTTTTCAAATATCATTCACAATGCGGCCAAGTATACTGAAGACAAAGGCGAAATTTCTATAAACGTTCGCGAAGAAGGTCCAATGGTCGTGGTGGCTGTTGAAGATAACGGTATGGGCATTCCCGAAGACCGGCTCAAAGATGTCTTTAACATGTTCACGCAAATTGATGCGCATTCTACCCACACCAAAGGTGGACTGGGTATCGGCCTTACGCTAGTGCATAAGCTGGTAACATTACATCACGGCGATATTTCAGTATTCAGTGAAGGGCAGGGCAAAGGCAGCACTTTCGAGGTGCGTTTACCGATTTCAAAACAGGCCTTTGAAGAGTCGGATACAGAATCTACGCCAGTGTCATCCACTCGCCAACAAAAGATAATGTTTGTCGATGATAATGCCGATCTTGTCGATACATACTGCTTACTGTCTGAGGCAATGGGGCTTGAAGCGTCAGGTATCACCTCGCCCAAAGAGGCCGAAGAAGCGTTTAAGCGCTTTAAACCTGACTTTGTTTTTCTTGATATTGGCATGCCTGACATCGATGGCTATGAGTTATGCCGAATCCTTAAAAAACTACCCGAGGCACAGAATGTCAGGTTCTTCTCGCAAAGCGGGTGGGGCACAGAAAAATATATCGAGGAGTCGAAGGAAGCCGGGTTTGAGCAGCATTTTGTGAAACCGTTATCCACCGACACAATTCGCTCAGTTCTCAAGTAAAAACTCTGAGTGAAAGCAAAAAAACGCCTGATAATGACAGCGATGGTCAAAGACAGCGTAACGTTAAATATCACGGTGTAAAAGAGAAGATGTAAGCGGTAAGCAAATGGCGCTACCGCTTTTTAGCTACAAGGACGAGCGATGAAAAAATTTGGTTTGTTATTATTTCCGTTGATAGCTGTTGGCTGCAACACCACTGATTCTGCAAAATCTGAACATGTCTATCCGCAAAAATATGTCGACCTGACCGCAGAAGATGGTCAACATCTGTTGGAAAAATACTGGATTCTGGCAACAAGAAAAGATCCGGCGCTGCCTCCGGCAGCTGCCAGAGAAAGTCTCGCAGGCTGCACAGGTGTCACTTTTCTGATCAACAGCAAGGGGCGCGCTGATGGATATAAGATTACTAATTCATATCCTGAAGGCATGTTTGACCGGCACGTACTTGCCGCGCTTGCTCGCTGGCGTTACAAGCCAGCTGAAGGCAACCCGGATAAAACGCCAGTGCTGACCTCAGTCTCGATAAGTTTTACGCCTGAAAAGGCTGGTAATGCAAACGAAGCTGCGCAGCGATGTGAAAACCTCAGCAATCGATAACGCAACTGGGTGATGAAAAATCAGTTGCGGTAGCGACAACGTTATCGCAGTAAGCTGTCTTTACTGGCTCGACGATTCATCGCCGACACAGATTGCGTCTTTTTCTCCTGTTCAGTCTGGCACTCAATGCACATTTGTACGCCCGGTATTGCTTCGCGTCGGGCCTGTGAAATAGGCTCATCACAGAGCTCACAGAACTCGGCACTTTCACCCTGAGGAATACTGCCCTTAGCCCGGGCCACTCCGTCTTCGACGCTCGCATCAATTTGTTCCTGAACTGCACCATCTTTGGCCCATCCACCTGCCATAGTTGTCTCCGGTTATTTAAACAATACGCTTAGGGTAGCGTTACCATTTTATTTCGATCTCAAGTTCTGAATCGTTGTCAGCCTGACCCACCATTTCTTCATAGGGCGTCGCCTGACGTAACCATACTTCATCGAACGTCTTATCTTCGAAATGCGTTCTGATTTCATCGATAGAATTAAATGTCTTTGGTTTATCCTGGGATGCCATAAGCGGTTTACGGTTGTCTTGCTCACCAGTAGCGACAACGTAGTAGCCCCCCTCCAGCGACTCAATGTATAAATTCATAATTCATCTCATTGTATAATAATGTATATATGTAACCCTGAGACTGATAAAGTGATCATTAAAGTTGGGTAATGCGGCAAATGAAGCATGCTTTTTCTATTTAACTTTTGAAAGATCTGGCCGATAAAAAAGTGCGGCTGACTACACCCCCTCCGAGCGCCTGAGTAGGTTGGAAACATGCGTATTGCCAAAATTTGTAAGCGCTTAACAGCATTGATTTTACTGCTTTTCAGTATCAGTGTGAGCGCGCAAAAAACACTGTCAGTAGCGGTGAATGTTGGTCCGCCCTGGGCTTATTATGATGAAGAACGCGGTGTGGTCGGCATCGACGTCGATATTATCAGCAGTATCTCTGAGCGACTTGGCTATCAGCCAGACTTTCACCTGCTCGTATACAATCGGCTGATAGAGGATTTCAGAAACGGTAAGTATGATATCGCCAGCCCGGCGGCGTTTGATTCTGCAATAGGCTTTCAGACTTCACCTTATCTCCCATTCGAAGATGTTGCCGTCACCTTGAGCAGCAGAAACATGACGATCGATACAATTGACGATTTGGCGGGTAAAAGCATTGTTACTTATCAAACCGCCCGGTATGTGCTTGGGGAAACGTTTGCCAATATCATTGCTGACGATCACTATCTGGAGATCGCTGACAGAGAGGCGCAACTGAAATTACTGGCAAATGAAAGAACCGATGTGGTTATCGGAGAGCGCCGATTGCTGACCTATATAATGAGGCAATACTACCCGGATATAAAGCTCGCCATTCACCCCATTTTTGAGGCGCGTCCATATGGGGCGATAATCAAAGATGAAGCCTTGCGCGATGCATTTGAGACGGAGTTAAACAATATGAGAGCGAAAGGCGAGCTGAAAAATATATACCGCCGATGGCCGTGAGTTTCAGTCTTCAGGTTGTCTGATTATTTCCCCGTTTTTAATCACCAGCGTAACATTTTCCAACACCTGAATTTTTTCCAACGGATTTCCCGGAACTGCAATAATATCTGCCAGCATTCCCGGTTCAACACTGCCCAGTTTGTCCTGCTGTTTAAGCAGTGATGCAGCATTGATTGTTGCTGCCTGTATGGCCTGTAAGGGCGTCATGCCAAATTTAACCATCCGCGCAAACTGTCGGGAATTATCACCGTGCGGATAAACGCCCGCATCAGAACCAAATACCATTTTAACGCCTGCCTTGACGGCTTTGCTGAAACTTTCCCGCTGTGTTTTACCCACGGTCCGTTCCTTAGCCAGGCTCTCTTCAAGGATGCCCGCCGCTTTCCCCTCACTCAGGATATACTCGGTCACATAAACATCCATGGATAAATAGGTGTTATTTTCTACTGCCAGCCTGATGGCCTCATCATCTAACAAGCTGGCATGTTCAACAGAGTCGACCCCGGCGCGTATGGCTGCTTTTATACCCGATGTGCCATGGGCATGCGTAGCGACGGTCAGGCCACGAAGGTGCGCTTCTTCCACCAATGCCTGCATTTCTTCAGCAGTATATTGTTGTGCACCCACTTTGGTACCTTTGGACAAGACGCCACCGGTTGCGCAAAATTTGATAAGATCAGCCCCGTATTTGATATTACGACGAACCGCTTTGCGAATCTCCCAGGGGCCGTCGGCAACACCGTCACTGGTCTGGGCATAGTCAAAGGGCAAAAGGTTATTGTCACAATGCCCGCCGGTTACGCCAAGCGAGGGACCGGCCACAAACATCCGGGGACCTGTTATTTCACCCGCGTTGATTGCGTCTTTCAAAGCGACGTCGGCAAATCCGGGTGCTCCGACATTGCGCACTGTGGTAAATCCGGCGTGCAATGTATCTGATGCGTGTTTCACTGCTTTGAGCGTCGCTCGTGGCACTGATACGCCCAATCGCTTGTAGCCATGTGTGGCAGCATCGCTGGTCAGGTGCACATGCATGTCCATCAGTCCCGGCAGCAGCGTTGCATCACCGAGTCGGATAATCCGGGCATCGTTATCAATAGTGATATCTTGGGCGCTTCCTGCCTGACTGATAACGTTATCCTCTATTACCACCACGGCGTCATTGATGAGCTTACCACGCTTTACATCCAGCATCCGGTCAGCTGTCACAACCAGGGACGCTGATAAAGCCGGCAGCGAAACGATCACTAAAATAAAACTTAAAAGATAACGCATGGTTCACCTGACATTTGAAAGTTGAAAACGGTGCTTACTTATCGCTGTTTTTTTGCCCGTTTTGTAAATACAGAGCAGTTCCGACACTTATCAGCAACAGAATGACCATTGGCCACTCACCCAAAAAGCGATAGGGTGTAAATCCGGTGGTGGCGGATACGCTCTCCGTTAAACTGGCACGCTCAAATCGTGGCAAACGGCTGGTTACGTTACCCGCATCATCAATGAAGGCGGTAATGCCATTATTGGTGGCTCTGACTACCGGACGCCCCAATTCTTTCGCCCTGACACGGGCGATTTGTAAATGCTGCGCCGGACCGTGAGATTTACCAAACCAGGCATCGTTGCTTACGGTAATAATCATGCCGGTATCCTGATGGACGTTGGCTGAAACCTGGCGGGGAAAAGCGATTTCAAAGCATAATGCCGGCGCCATGCGCACGCCGTTAGCCACAATATTTTCCTGCACAAACCCGCCTCGTGAAAAGGATGACATTGGCAGGTCAAAAAGCGGGGCCAGAGGGCGTAAAATGCTCTCAAATGGCACAACCTCGCCAACAGGCAGTAAATGGTGTTTTTGATACCGGTTGCTACCGCCATAGCGATAGTGACCGGCTTCCCCGGCAGATTTAGTTCCCAGCACAATCATCGTGTTCCAGGAATTTTTGGTTTCAAAATTATAATCAACAATCCCGGTGATTAAAGCGGTCTGAGTGGATGCTGCTTTTTCATCCAGCGCGTGCAAATAGCCGTTTGCAAGATATTCCAACTTGGGCACGGCCGCTTCAGGCCATATCACAATATCGCTGCTCCACAGAGGTGTAGTCATTGCCTGGTACATCGCCATAGTGGGCGCATCCTGTTCAGGCTCCCAGCGGATAGATTGCTCGATGTTGCCCTGCACCATGCTCACAGTATGTTGGTCAGTGGTGGTGACCCACCGATGCTGATTAAGCACCATACCGCTTATCGCAGTGATGGCGATCAGCAGTACAACAGGCACCAGCTTTTTGCTGAAAGACCAGATGGCAGTAGCAGTACACACCAACATGACCAGCGCTGTAACGCCGGTTTCACCAATAACCGGAAACCATCCTGCCAGTGGACTTTCGAGTTGGCTGTATCCGAGGGACAGCCAGGGAAAACCGCTTAATAACCAGCTTCTCAGCCACTCGGTAAAAAACCAGGTGGCGGGTAGTGACATGGGCCATAGTGCGGGCGTAAAAAACCGTTTAGTCAGATAAAAAGCAAGAGCAGGGAAAAGGGCCAGGTATCCACACAATAGTGCCATGATGCCCACTGATGCTATGAGCGGCATGCCGCCAAATGTGGCGATACTGACGTGAACCCAGCTGATCCCTGCACCAAACCAGCCCAGGCCAAACCACCACCCGGTAGAAAACCCGGAGGCTGGTCGTGTATGCAGTTGCCGGATAGCAATGACCACAGCCAGAAACGTAACTGGCCAGGCGTAAAACGGAGAAAATGCAAATGTCAGACTGGCCCCGCTTATAATCAGCAGAGCCACAGAAAAAAACGCGTTCAGAAGAATTACTCCAGAGAGGGAATGGTCACTTTTAGCTGTACCAGGCGTCGTTTATCTGAGTTTGTAACTTTAAAATGAATATCTCCGATGGAGATTTCATCGTTAGTGGCAGGCATGTGGCCAAACGCTTTTAAAACAATGCCACCGATCGTATCGGCTTCTTCTTCACTGAAACTGGTTTCAAAGAATGCATTAAACTCATCGACCGGCGTCAACGCTTTAACGGAATAGGTATATTTGTTCAAAGGACGAATATCATCGGTACCGTCTTCTTCGGTATCGTATTCATCTTCAATTTCACCTACTATTAATTCCAGAATGTCTTCGATAGTAACCAGTCCGGATACGCCGCCATACTCATCCACCACAATAGCCATGTGATAACGCTGCTGACGAAACTCTTTTAACAGTACATCCACCCGTTTGCTTTCCGGAACGATAACGGCCTGACGAATCACTTCTTTTAAATTGAACTCCTGCTCGGAGTTGAACATGTAAACCAGCAAGTCTTTAGCCAGCAGAATGCCTTCAATGTGGTCTTTGTCTTCGCTGATAACGGGAAAGCGGGAGTGAGCGGATTCGAGCATAATGGGAAGAAATTCTTCCACTTTCTGATCGATATCAATGGTGGTCATTTGTGTGCGGGGAATCATAATGTCTCTGACACGCATGTCATTAACACTTATCACGCCTTCGATCATTTCCCGCGTCTGGGGATCAATAACTTCGCGCTGTTCCGCTTCGGTGATAACTTCTACCAGATCTTGCTTGCTTTGCGGCTCTCCGGAAAAGGTTAGTTTGATTTTGTCGATCCAACTTTTTTGCGAAGAGCCGTTGGTAGAGTGGGGATTATCGTCGCTCATAGTGTCCGTTTAATTTGTTAGTCAATGGTCAAAGTAATCGTCTTGGTAAGGGTCGTCAATGCCTAATTCAGCCAAAATGCGAATTTCGAGGGCCTCCATTTGCTGGGCCTCAGCCTCATCAATATGGTCATATCCCAGCAAATGCAAAATGCCGTGTACAATCATGTGAGCATAGTGATTACCCACCGTCTTATTCTGTGCTTCAGCTTCTTCACTGATTACCGGTGCACAAATAACCAAATCACCTAATAGTGGTAACTCAATACCCGGTGGTGATTCGAAGGGAAAAGACAGCACGTTGGTAGGCTTATCTTTACCCCGATACTGGTGATTCAGTGTACGTGATTCTGTACGATCCACAAACCGTGCGGTGAATTCCTGATCATTGAGCGCCAGGTATGCAAAGACGGTATCAGCCCAGCGCTGGAGGTTTTCAGGTGAGGGAATGTCAGCGGCGATCGTATCATCGCCGTCGAACGCCATTTGTATATCGATCAGTGCCGTCATGAAGCGCTGGAATCATCACTGGCTTGTTGCTGCTCTTTTAGCGCCTGTTCTTTTTTAGCCTGCTTGAGCGCTTCCTGTTGCGAATCATACGACTCATAGGCCTGAACGATGCGCGCGACGACCGGGTGACGAACAACATCATTGGCCGTAAAGAAGTTGAAAGAGATATCTTTGACTTCTTTAAGTACTTCAATAGCGTGACGTAAACCAGAACGCGCCCCGCGAGGCAAATCGATTTGTGTAATGTCACCAGTGACCACCGCTTTGGAATTAAAGCCAATACGCGTTAAGAACATTTTCATCTGCTCAGTGGTTGTGTTCTGACTCTCATCAAGAATGATAAAGGCATCATTTAACGTACGTCCGCGCATATAGGCTAGCGGTGCGACTTCAATCACATTTCGCTCCATCAGCTTTTCGACTTTTTCAAAACCCAGCATTTCGAACAGGGCATCGTAAAGCGGACGAAGATAAGGATCGACTTTCTGAGACAGGTCACCAGGCAAGAAGCCCAGCTTCTCACCGGCTTCAACCGCCGGGCGGGTTAACAGAATACGGCGCACTTCCTGCCGTTCCAGTGCATCTACCGCGGCCGCCACCGCCAGATAGGTTTTACCGGTACCGGCCGGGCCGATACCAAAGGTAATATCGTGGTTGACGATATTCGCCACATACTGACTCTGACTCGGGTTGCGGGGCTTGATGACCCCACGCTTGGTCTTGATAGTAACGTCTTTACCGTGGCTAGTACCGCTGCTGTCTTTTTCCAGCACCCGGGATTCCTGTATTGCCAGATGAACCTGCTCAGCCGTAAGCTCTGCAGGCTGGCCTTTTACCGGCTGCGTTTCTACATAAAGATCTTTGAGTAACTGCGCCGCACCATTTGACTGGGCATCCTCGCCCAGAACTTTGAAAGCGTTATTCCGGTAGGTGATTTCAACCCCCAGCCGACGCTCAATCTGTTTAATGTTGTCGTCAAACGGCCCACATAAAACCGACAAACGTTTATTATCGGCAGGTTCCAGTACAAATTCGTTACTTACCAAATTACTCAAGCTGCTTAAATCCTCGCAAAAAGTGTTCAGGCTGATGGGACAAACTGGCCCACGCCAAGTGAATCAGGCTGCGTCGCCTGATGCTTTGCTGTAATAGATTGGGGCGAAACTGCCACACGCAACCCCATATCACCTTCGCGACGCACCACGTCGCCACGCAGTGAGTTGGTGAACACATCGGTTATTTTCACATCGACAAATTCACCCACCATATCCGGTGAACCTTCAAAATTTACCACACGATTATTTTCAGTACGCCCGGACAGCTCCATTGGGTTCTTTTTAGACGGTCCCTCAACCAGAATACGTTGCTCTGTGCCTACCATGTTTCTGGCGATGCGCAAAGCTTGCTGGTTGATTCGTTGCTGTAGCAGATATAGCCGCTGTTTTTTGGTGTCTTCGCTGACATCATCAACTGCATCGGCTGCGGGTGTGCCGGGGCGAGCGCTGTAAATAAAGCTGAAACTCAGGTCGTAATCAACCGCCTGAATGAGATCCATCGTTGCCTCAAAATCGGCGTCGGTTTCTCCGGGGAAGCCAATGATAAAGTCAGACGACATGCTGATATTGGGGCGAACCTTACGCAGCTTGCGAATACGTGACTTATATTCCAATGCGGTATGCCCGCGCTTCATCAGGTTCAGGATGCGATCTGAGCCACTTTGGACGGGCAGATGAAGATGATCAACCAGTTCAGGAACCGTTTCATACACTGCAATGATGTCGTCTGTGAACTCAACCGGGTGAGATGTGGTGTAGCGAATGCGATCGATGCCGTCGATAGCGGCCACCAGCTCCAGCAGTTCAGAAAAACGACAGATGCTGCCATCATCCTGCTCGCCACGATAGGCATTAACATTCTGTCCTAACAGGTTAACTTCACGCACGCCTTGTTCAGCCAGTTGCGCCACCTCAAGCAGGACATCGTCGAGCGGTCGGCTGACTTCCTCTCCCCGGGTGTAAGGAACAACGCAGAAACTGCAGTATTTTGAGCAGCCTTCCATGATAGAAACAAAGGCCGTCGGGCCAACTGCTTTAGGTTCAGGCAGCCGATCAAATTTTTCAATTTCAGGAAAGCTAACGTCTACGACGGATTTCGCGCCGCCCTGTAATTGTTTAATCATTTCCGGCAGGCGGTGCAGCGTCTGTGGACCAAACACAAGATCGACGAACGGGGCGCGCTGCCGGATTGCGTCACCTTCCTGAGAAGCCACGCATCCGCCGACACCGATAACCAGCTCCGGCTTGTCTTTTTTAAGATGCTTCCAGCGACCTAACTGATGAAACACCTTCTCCTGTGCTTTTTCACGAATTGAACAGGTATTAAGCAGAATAACATCTGCATCTTCCGGCTCTTCAGCGCGCGCATAGCCGTGCGTGGAATCCAGCAAGTCGGCCATCTTGTCCGAGTCATACTCGTTCATCTGACAGCCCCAGGTTTTGATATACAGCTTCTTAGTCATAGCCACTACAATACAATGTTAGATTACCGGCACACAGCAATGCCTGAGGGTACAGGAAAAACACACGTGAGAGCACCAAATAGATGGCGCTTACCCGTATCGTTTTTTACAACTAGCGGGTGTCGGTTGATGTTCAAAATAGCCGCGTATTTTACCTGTTTTAATGCGCTTTGCCCAGCGATTCACCAATCCGCCGGATTAAATATTCATTATCACCGTATAACCTGTTTAACAGTTCATGACTACCACCATCGATTAGGACATAATACCGTTATAAATGGCAGGAGGGCGTATGTACGATTTTTGTGTAAACGGGGCAGGGATGACAGGTGCGGCAACCGCATTAGGTTTGATTCAACAGGGATATTCAGTGGCCCTGTTAGAGCCCCGGTTACCTGAACCCTTTAACGCAGAGCAACCGCCGGATTTGCGGGTGTCTGCCATATCGCTGGCATCAGCCCGGATGCTAGAAGCGCTGGGCGCCTGGCAGCATATTCCCGTTGCGCGTATTCGTAAGTACGACCGCTTATCAGTGTGGGAAGACGACGGTGCCCGTACAGACTTTGATGCTGGTATGGCTGATACTGATACTCTGGGCTATTTCATTGAAAACCGGCTCATTCAACTGGCGTGTTTGCAAGCGGCGCAAGAAAATGCGCACAGTCAGAAGCTGTCATTATTCCAAGCTGCCCCAGCCTCTATCCAGTTTAACCAGAATGTTGACGGGGAATCGGTTGCAAACCTGTTACTTGATTCTGAACAAACCATAAGTGCCCGGTGGGTCATCGGCGCAGATGGCGCACAGTCGGTGGTGCGCCGCGAAGCCGGAATCGGTGTGAGCGGCTGGCAATACGAACAGCATGCGTTGGGCGTCGTCGTGAAACTCGATGAGCCTGTGGCAGACTGGACATGGCAGGAGTTTCACAGCAGCGGGCCGCGCGCCTTTTTACCCATGTACGATAATATGGGCTCGTTTATCTGGTACGACAGCGCCACAACAGTTAAGCAGTTAAGCCGGATGGATCATACTACACTTAAACAGCGGATAGCAGACGCATTTCCGGCTCACGCGGGTAATTTTTCCGTCGTTGGCAAAGCAGCTTTTCCCCTTACACGCATGCACGCCCAGCACTATCTCAGACATCAGGCTATTTTGCTCGGTGATGCTGCCCATACTATTAATCCTCTGGCCGGACAGGGCGTGAATATTGGGTTTAAAGATGTTGCTTTGTTACTTAATCTTATCAGTACATGTGAAAATATTAGCGCGTTGGATGAGGTGCTTGCACAAAAGTACGAGCCGGTCAGACGTCGGGATAATCTGGCGATGATGAGTGCGATGGACGGATTCTACTGGCTGTTCAGTAACGATAATCCGCCCGTCAAGTGGTTGCGTAACAAAATGCTCAGAGTGGCACAACGTGCGATACCTGCCAAGCGACTGGTACTTAAATACGCAATGGGGATCCAGTAATGGAAGTTCTGATTATTCTGGGGATTTTGTTTTTAGCATTATTTATCATTATCCCGCTGATTGAACGCTCTAACATGCGTGTCAGCAGTGAAACGGCATCAAAAATAGCACGATGGATCTGGCCTTTGATTATGATCAGCCTGGTGATACAGCTTCTGATGATGATGTTCAGGGGGTAGCGGGCCACTGTCCCTGAATATCGAGCATAAGCTTATCGATAAAAAAATGAATTGCTTCATCATTTCCGGCCCGATACGCACTATGGCGCAGGCCGATAAACTGTGTTTGCAACCAGGTAGCAATAAGATTCGGTGATACTGACGTAGTGATCTGCCCGGCGCTTTGCAGTGCACTCACCAGTGTTGTAAAACCCTTTTCAATTTCCGTCAGGGCGTCGTCTAAAGCCCGCGCGGCATCGGTCCCCAGTTTCGAGCGCTCTGCCATCGCGTTAATTAACAAACACTGACGTTGATAACGTTTGCTGGGTGGGCGTAGTAATTCATCGGACAAAAATCGTCGCGTTGCGGTCAATAACTCCGTTTCATCGGAGGTCAGCTCGAGGCGGGCGCGCAGTTGAGTTGCGTAATGCTGAATGACCTGCACGAACAGGGCGGATTTGCCGGGAAAGCGCGCATAGAGACTGCCCGGGCGCATATCCAGCTTATCCTGGACATCACGCATACTGGTCGCCTGATAACCTTTTTCCCAGAATAATTCTGTGGCTTTATCCAGAATCTCATTAGATCGCTCAGACACAGTGCACCTGTCGTTATCTGATTAAAGAGGATGATTTTTCATTGTTACCTGAACAATTGTTCAAGTAAACCCATATACAGAGTTACATTCACCAAACAGCAGGTATGAATAATGTCTGAGAATAAGTCTGAATACACCATCCATGATGAGCAGAGCGCCCCGGAAAAGGCCAAACCGCTGTTAAAAGCCTCTAAAGAAGATTTTGGTATGATCCCGAATTTGCACGGCATTATGGCAGAAGCCCCGACGCTGCTTGAAGGTTATCAGAAACTTCATGCTCTGGCGCAGGAAACCTCGTTCAACAAAGATGAACTGACCGTCGTATGGCAAACCGTGAATGTTGAGCACGAATGTCATTACTGTGTGCCTGCACACACTGGCATCGCTAAAAACATGGGGGTGGAAGATAAGCTTATTAATGAGCTGAGAAATGACGAAAAACTCAGTGACAATAAACTGAATGTACTGAAAAACGCAGTACTGTCCATTACCCGCAATCGTGGTCGTATTGATGACGATTCGTTAAGCGAATTTTTTAACGTGGGATATGACCGCCAGCAGCTGCTGGAGATCGTGCAAATACTCTCACAAAAGGTTATGAGTAATTACACCAATCACCTGGCCAATACGCCAGTAGACGAACCATTTGAAAAATTTAAATGGAATCCTGAAAAACTATAATAAAAAGGCGGCCTGCAGGCCGCCTTTTTTTTTTACCAGATATTTTCTTCTGTACTGCCCTGAATAGAGCAGTCACCCTGTTTATATTCGGGACGCTCACCACGTTGTCGCTTGGCGAAGTAATCTTTGCTGATTGAAACAATCGTCGGCGTCATCCAGATTATTGCGATAATATTAATCACTGACATTAGCCCTAACGCCATATCCGCCATTGCCCACACTGTGGGCAGCGCTGCCATGGATCCCCATAAAATCATACCCAGATAGCCTGCGGTATAAATTAACCGGCCTGGCTTGTTGTCCAGGTGAAACATATGCAGATTACTTTCACCATATGCATAATTTGCGACGACCGAGGTAAATGCAAACAGACAGATTGCCGCAGAGATGAAGTCAGTGCCCGATGCGCCAATATGAATGCTCAGCGCATCCTGTGTCAGGCCAATACCGCCCATGCCCTCAGCGGCATTTTCATTACCGGCCAGCAAAATGATAAACGCCGTACAGGTACACAGAATAATAGTGTCAAAAAAGACGCCCAACATCTGTACATAGCCTTGTGAAACCGGATGATTCGGGTTAGGCGCAGCACCTGCAGCAGCATGGGGAACACTCCCAGAGCCGGCTTCATTTGAATAAAGACCACGCTGGATACCATTTTTAATGGCAGCGCCCAAGACACCAGCGCCGGCTTCTTCCAAACCAAACGCAGCAGAAATGATGTGCCCGAGCATGGCCGGGACCTCTGTGATATTAATCGCAGTGACGACTAACGCAACCAGAATATAGCCTACGCCCATAAATGGCACAGCCAGCTCAGCAAACCGGGCAATTCCCCGCAATCCGCCAACCACAATCAGCGCCGCCAGTAGGATAATCGCGAGGCCGGAATACAGGGTAGGGATGGCGTAGGCATTTTCCAGCGCATCAGTGATAGTGTTTGCCTGCACCGCACTGAAAACAAAGCCATAACCGAAGAAAAGGCACAATGAAAATGCCACTGCCAGCCAGGTTTTTCCCAACCCCTGCTTAATGTAATAAGCGGGCCCGCCGCGAAACTCACCATTATCGTCGCGAACTTTATAGAGCTGACCAAGTACGCTTTCAGCAAACCCGGTGGCCATACCGATAAGCGCTATCATCCACATCCAGAAGATAGCGCCGGCGCCACCTAATGAAATGGCCACTGCAACACCAGCAAGGTTACCTGTACCCACCCTGGCAGACAAACTTGTGCATAAGGCCTGAAATGAGCTGATGCCTTCTTTGGTTGAGCGTGTACTGCCTTTCATGACAGAGAACATATGGAAAAAATGCTTAAACTGAACACCACCGAGTTTCACGGTGAACCAGATGCCGCAAAAGACCAGCATGTAGATAAGCAGAGGGCCTGTGGCGATATCAACAGGCCCAAGAACCGGTACATCAGCACGTAAGGCCAGTCCTTCGCCCCACAGAACGTTGTTCACAGCGGCAACAATCGTGTCTAACACAGTATATCCTTGAGGAAAAAATTTTATTATTTTCCAGCATATTACCACGCATGGACAGATGCGAAAGTAGCCCCGGCATTATTCTGCAACGGATAATCGAATATCTAATGAAAAAAGTGTCTGGATGAGAACAAAAGGATGGCTGGGGTAGCAGGACTCGAACCTACGAATGGCGGGATCAAAACCCGCTGCCTTACCAACTTGGCTATACCCCA
>NZ_JABBXD010000001.1:800371-1002989 GCF_014750655.1 Salinimonas profundi | reverse complement strand
GGTGGCTACGGCGAGATTCGAACTTGCGACCCCATCATTATGAGTGATGTGCTCTAACCAACTGAGCTACGTAGCCTTACACTTCTCTTCCCTCTCAGGAAGTGGCGCGTATTATGCGAATATGGAGGGGGGCAGTCAACCCCTTTTTTACTATCTTTTGCCAAGTGACCAGAATATATACTAGAAAGGCCGGAAACAGGGATTTTTTGCCTGAAATAGCGTCGCGATTCTATGTATTAACCGCTAACTATCTGCTTGATAAGCGTTTAATCTGACTGTTATTTAACCTCAATATCGGTTTGATAATAGCAAATGTCCAGTGGACGTGGTGCCAGGGCATCGTCCGCATAAAAAGGATTATCCAGAGAACGCGCCTGAGCGGCCTTTTTTACATACTCACTGTGGCCAGGCAACTGTATGCGAACCTGTTTACGACGCGACGCAGGAATATCTTCCCCTAATCTTGCATCAATCAATTCACTGTCTTCTGAAAAGTCCCTTAAAACACCATTATTGCTGCGATCGCCTCGAGGAAGCTGTTGCAATACCTCCATCCCATCGACCACACGCCCGAATACTGACATATTGCGATCAAGATGACGCGGTGCCTGACCTAAAACAATATAAAATTCGGTACTACCGGTATTCGGCTTATTGTCCCGGGCCATCGCGACCATGCCCGGACAGTGCGTCAGCCAATAACGTTGGCGATCGGGGGTAGTTGCCGCAGGAAAGCCATTTATAAATCCTGTTACGGGGGCAAACGGGGCTGGGCGTTCAACTTCATAAAACCCCTCTACTGACGTCGCCGTGAATTCGCCGGGTAGCGGTGAGGTGCTGCTATTCTGCTTATGTGTCCCGTTTGTGCCCGCCTGGGCTACGAAACCTTCTATCACCCGATAAAAATAACGATTGTTATAAAAGCGCTGTTTAACAAGTGTTTTAAACCGGTTTACATGTTCAGGCGCGATACTGTCGGTCAGTGCAATGATCACAGTGCCTCGATTGGTTTGCAGATAGACTAGGTCTGACTGAGGGACTGTGTAATAAAAATCTTCGTCATTGGCTGACGCGACTAAGGGCAGGGCAATAAGCAGAGCGAGCAAAAAGCCAGGCAAAGTGTATTTTGTCATGGAAGCTTACAATTCGGTTGCAAAAGTAAGGCTGAGTTTACCATAAGCCATTTTCACCATCAGCCCGCCCGCTGTGTATTTTAAGGCATGCTGAAGACGTTAGTGCAGCCATTGTTCAAGTTGCATTCATTTTCGGGTTGCTAAAGTAACCAGGTATTTATGCTAACGGAGACAGAAAATGAGAAAACTTACGTCGACCTTGTTACTACTTAGCGCTTTTGCCGCTTCTCCAGTGATGGCTGATCCTCCCGCACACGCAAAGGCATATGGTCACCACAAGCACAGTCATAAGTACGAAAAACGTCACGAGACCAGATCGCCGCGCTATTACAGCGACCGACGTGATGCGCATGGCATGCATTATTCGGGGTATC
Organism: Salinimonas profundi; assembly: GCF_014750655.1. Classification (GTDB taxonomy): domain Bacteria; phylum Pseudomonadota; class Gammaproteobacteria; order Enterobacterales; family Alteromonadaceae; genus Alteromonas; species Alteromonas profundi_A. The sequence goes on along the minus strand of NZ_JABBXD010000001.1, from coordinate 1,001,482 downwards.
GTGAACGTGACACAGTAGTGGTCATCGAGCGTCAGCACCGCCCCTATCATTATATAAGAGGTACGGGCAGGTACCTGAGCGATCGCCACTTTCGTCGCAGTCATATCATTGACCGCCACGATGGCATCATAACGCTGCGAGTCGATGGCAGATTATTGCATGTGCTGGCTGATACCCACCATATTATTGAGCTCATCCGGCACCGGTAGGCTTTTTGATAACGTTTTTGGAAGGTAAAAGTGTAAGTGTTCTGTCTGGATTGTGCCAGCTACCGCCGCAGAGTCTGGACAGGGCAGCGACTTAAATACGTTCATAGGGTCAGTGTTTTACAACATCGATACACGCTACAGTCATTTCGTAGCGTGAAGCTACAAAGCGATTAACACTTTACCAAGGAGAGTAATATGCAGACGCTGACTGCCTGTGAAATACAAGATGTGAATGGTGGCATAATCCCGGTTTTAATCGGTATTGATGTGGGGCTTAATCTGGTCATGCTGGCTGTGGGTTATGGTTCTGGTGCATTTGAATAGGGAGATACTGATGCAAGCACTTACTCTATCAGACTGCGAAGAAATTGGCGGGGGCATCTTTTTTGTTCCGGCACTAATTGCTTTTGGAAAAGGCGTAGGCTACGGCATTGCGGCGGGAAGTGCGCTGTACGGCGTAGCATTTGCTGCCAAAAGCGTTAGCTAACTATTGGGTACCCGGTAAACAGGAGTCACAAATGCGACTTTTATTCGGTCTTATCTGCCTGGGTTATGCCTGGTCATTACCTTTATTACTGGAGCAACAAATGACGGCCTTGATTGCTGGCGGCGCCATCATTGCCGGTATCGGGCTGCTCATTCTTATACACAGTGATGCGAAACGTACAAGACGGGAAAGACAGATATAGCGGTAACCCGAAACAAAAAAGCCGCTGAAAAGATTCAGCGGCTTTTATCAGAACATTTCAGGCTTAAACGTTGAAGCGGAAGTGAATCACATCGCCGTCTTTAACGATATAATCTTTGCCTTCTAAACGCCATTTGCCCGCATCTTTTGCCCCTTGCTCACCATTATATTCAACAAAATGGTCATAAGAGACAATCTCGGCGCGGATAAAACCCTTTTCGAAATCAGTATGAATTTTACCGGCCGCCTGTGGCGCCGTAGAGCCTTCAGGGTAGGTCCAGGCTCTGACTTCTTTTACCCCGGCAGTAAAGTAGGTTTGCAGGGTAAGCAGATTATAACCAGCACGGATTACGCGGTTCAGGCCCGGTTCTTCCAGTCCCATATCCTGCATAAACTCTTCGCGCTCATCATCGTCCAGCTCTGCTATTTCAGACTCGATAGCCGCACATACCGCAACGACTACGGCATTTTCGCCTTTGGCGATTTCGCGAACCTGATCCAGATAAGGGTTATTCTCAAAGCCGTCGTCGTTGACGTTAGCAATGTACATCGTTGGCTTCAGCGTCAGCATATTCATATAGCTGATAGCGGCCAGTTCTTCTCTTTCAAGCTCCAACGCACGCAGCAACTTACCTTCATCAAGGTGAGGCTTAATCTTTTCCAGCACCTTCAGCTCGTACTTGGCCTCAGAGTCACCGCCTTTAGCACGCTTAGCAACACGGTGCAGCGCCTTTTCAGTGGTTTCCAGATCGGCAAGTGCAAGTTCGGTGTTAATGACATCAATATCATCCTGAGGACTGACTTTACCGGCTACGTGAACAATATTTTCATCGTCAAAGCAGCGAACCACATGGCCGATTGCATCGGTTTCACGAATATTCGCCAGGAATTTATTTCCTAAACCTTCACCTTTTGACGCACCTTCTACCAATCCGGCAATGTCAACAAATTCCATGGTGGTCGGAATCACGCGTTGCGGATTGACGATGGCGGCCAGCTTGTCCAGGCGAAGGTCCGGCACAGGCACAACCCCGGTATTGGGCTCAATGGTACAGAACGGAAAATTTGCTGCCTCAATGCCTGCTTTGGTAAGAGCGTTAAATAGCGTCGATTTACCTACATTCGGCAGGCCGACGATACCACATTTGAAACCCATGCTAGCCTCTTGTATCGATTAGTTTATTTGGTGAGTTCGGCTTTAAACGCGTGAAGCCGGTTTTGCGCTGCTTTTAAGTCTTCGCTCAGCAGAATCTCTGTGCATCGTACCGCTTCATCAATAGCTGATTCCATTGCCGTACGTTCATCTGCTGCGGGCTTACCCAATACATGGCCGGTAACGCGGGATTTGTGTCCCGGGTGACCTATCCCGATGCGTAAGCGTAAAAAATTCTTGTTGTTAGCCATCCGGGTTACGATATCTCGTACACCGTTCTGACTTGAACTACCGCCTTGTTTGAATTTTGCAATACCCGGCGGTAAATCCAGTTCATCAAACGCTACCAGCATTTGTTCTGGTTCAATACGATAAAAATTTGCCAGCGCACTTACTGCCTGACCACTTTTATTCATAAATGTACTGGGGTAGAGCAATCGGACATCCTGGCCAGCCACAGTAATGCGTGCTGTTTTTCCATAGAATTTGGATTCAGGTGTCAATGATGTGTTGTAGCGTGCAGCCAGTTCTTCTAAAAACCAGGCGCCTGCATTATGGCGGGTTTGTTCGTATTCGGGGCCTGGATTACCCAGGCCCACAATAAGACGAATATCAGTCAAGAGGGATTATTCCTCGTTGCCTTCTTCGCTTTCACCTTCACGTTCAGCTTCTTCAGCGTCAATTACAGGTGTTTTAGGAGCAGCTTTGATTGTCACTACAGTGAGATCGTGATCTTCGTCGCCTTTAGCCAGCTCAACAGAGCTTACGCCCTTAGGAAGCTTAACGTCAGACAGGTGAACAGTACCGTCCATTTCCAGATCTGCGATATCTACTTCGATATACTCTGGCAGATCTTTTGGCAGACAGGTGATTTCGATTTCATTCAGATGATGCTCTGCGATACCACCAGCTTTGATAGCGTCGTTTTTATCTGCATTAATGAAGTGCAGAGGAACATTTGTGTGAACGTCTTCGCCTGCAACTACGCGCTGAAAATCGATGTGCGTGATTTTAGGCTTGTACGGGTGACGTTGCATGTCCTTAACCAGGGCTTCAACTTTTTTACCGTCGATGTTCAAAGTAAGAACATGAGAGTAAAACGCTTCATAATCAGCAGAGTTGTTTACTTTGTTGTGATCAAGCGTTAAAGATACTGGCTCTTCATTACCACCGTAAAGAATCGCAGGTACCAGATCTGCACGACGCAGGCGGCGGCTCGCACCTTTCCCTTTATCAGTACGGACGCTGGCATCCAAAGAAAAAATAGTGTCAGACATTGAATGTCTCCAAAATTAATTAGTTAATCGTAAATGCGCTTCCGCGACCAAAAGCACATCGCGTACTGCATGCTTAAAAGCAAGCTTGCAGCGACCCTAAATTTTAAGGGCGGCGAATTCTACCACCGAACTTATGGTGTGACAAATACTCGCGCGGATTAAAGCTCATTATTCTTAGGTTTTATCCCGCTTTCATCCAACACTTTGACGCTTTCTACCTCAAAAACATCGCCATACTGGGTAAATGTCATAATATCGTTTCTGACCCGGCCATTGACCTGAAGCTTAATGCCGTTCTTTTTAAATTCCGGCGGCAGGTTGCGTAAGGTATACTTATTACCCTTATCCGAGTCAAAACCGAAAAAACCGCCTTCTAAATTTTTATAAATAAGCGTGCCTGATATTTCTTTTGACGTAGACTGCATAGCTTGCTCTGTTTCGATGGGATCTGCCTTTAACTGCTGTTGACTGCATGCGTTAACGGACAGCAGCGTAAGCGGTAGCATCCAGACTGAATATTTCATAACGTAATCCCTGTAAGTTGTATAGTGGTATGATGCACAACGCTGCCTGAATAGACAATGAATGTGAGTACTTGTTCATTACGCGCCGAAGACGGGCAATGTCCATACCCGCTTGCATCTGCACAGCCGCACCATAAAAAAAAGGCGAAGTTTAGATAAACATCGCCTTTCATCATCAAACAGGGCAATTGTTAATATTCGAACATCGCCGATATTGACTCTTCGTTACTAATGCGACGAATCGTTTCAGCAAGCATCTCAGATAAGGTCAATTGCTTAACCTTATCGATTTTCTTCATCTGTGGGTTGAGCGGGATACTGTCGGTAACGATGATTTCATCGATAACAGATTCGCGTAGATTCTGCGCTGCATTGCCTGAGAAGATAGCGTGGGTCGCATAAGCAAATACGCGACGAGCACCATGGCTTTTAAGCGCCTCAGCGGCCTTGGCCAGTGTTCCGCCTGTGTCAATCATGTCATCCACGATAATACAGTCACGATCTTTCACATCGCCGATGATATTCATCACCTGTGCCACGTTGGCCTTAGGTCGACGTTTATCAATAATGGCCAGGTCGGTATCATTCATCAGTTTCGCGGTTGCCCGCGCTCGAACAACACCGCCAATATCCGGAGATACTACAACCGGATCAGCCAGTTCGCGACGCATCATATCTGCAAGCAGGATGGGCGTACCAAACGCGTTATCTACAGGAACGTCAAAGAATCCCTGAATTTGCTCTGCGTGTAAATCGATGGTCAGAACGCGATCCACACCAACATTTGACAGGAAATCAGCAACCACTTTTGCCGTGATAGGTACGCGTGCAGAGCGCACACGTCGATCCTGGCGGGCGTAACCAAAGTAGGGCATGACTGCTGTGATACGACCGGCCGATGCACGGCGCAGGGCGTCAATCATCACTATCAATTCCATCAGGTTATCGTTAGTGGGGGCACAGGTAGACTGGATAATAAAAACGTCCGAGCCACGGACGTTTTCATGAATTTCTACGCTTATTTCACCGTCACTGAAGCGGCCAACGCTGGCGTTTCCAAGCTTGGTATAGAGACGATCGGCAACTTTCTGGGCAAGTTCTGGTACGGCGTTACCTGCAAAGAGCTTCATATCTGGCACAAGTGTTTCCTCAGTGCATTCAAAATAGAGGTGGCTGGGGTAGCAGGACTCGAACCTACGAATGGCGGGATCAAAACCCGCTGCCTTACCAACTTGGCTATACCCCAATTGTATTTTACATTTTGTCCGGAGCGGTATTCACTTCTTGTCGTTTTAGTTGCAAAGGCGACTCAGCTACACCTTTAGCCACAAAGCCAGTCCAGTGAGCGGGCAATTTTGCCAGAACATCCCGGGCTTCCTGCTGGTCACTAAAAGTGGCGAATACGCACGCCCCTGTGCCCGTCATCCGCGACGGGGCGTAGTGTACCAACCACTGTAATAATTTTGCAACTTCGGGATAGCGTTTACAGACAATTTCCTGGCAATCATTGCGCGTATTCTCGTAATGGTAGGCTGACCACGCAAGGCGCGGCGTTTGCCTGGGCAATTCAGGTTCACCAAACACAGCCGGCGTGCTTACATGGACACCCGGGTTTACAATCAGATACCAGGCTGACGGCACCGTGGCCGGTGCAAATTTCTCTCCGACCCCTTCAGCAAACACGGTTTTGCCATGAATAAACACAGGCACATCGGCCCCTAATTGCAGTCCGATGGTGGCAAGTTCTTCGTCGGATAACTGACAATTCCAAAGATTATTTAACGCCACCAGCGTTGTCGCTGCATTGGACGACCCGCCACCGATACCACCGCCCATGGGCAATTGTTTATCAATATGGATGGTGACGCCCTTATCCGTTCCGGTATGCTTGACCAGAAGGCGGGCGGCTTTCACCACGAGGTTGTCCTCATCGGGCACCCCTGGCAGGGAGTCGGCCAGCGCAATATGGCTGTTATCGTTTATTTCAAAGGCCAGACGGTCACCGCGATCCAATATCTGAAACAACGTTTGCAGCTCATGATAACCATTTGCGTTGCGACCGGTGATATGTAAAAAAAGATTCAGTTTTGCGGGGCTGGGCCACCATGACTGCGGCATGACTACAGTGTCCATCTATCAATTCTGATTTTTATAAATGTATTAGGTTGTTGCGTATTGGTCAGGGTCAGTGCATGAGGTAACCATACCTTGTCCACCTGACCATAATTTGCATAACTGACCTTCCATTCGCCACATCCCTTACACGGCCCGGGTGCCAGTGACTCAAGCAGTTGTTTGTCATTTAACTGATACTGGTCGGTGGGGCCGGGTAACCCTTTTATCCAGTCGAGCAGTCGCTGAACCGGAAGCTGCCAGCCAGTAACCTGGGCAATAACCTGTTGTGGGTCGTTGCCTTCAAATACCTTATCGTCAGCTTTTAATACTGCATCGCCGGCATCGTAACGCAGGTCTACCAACGTAATGCCCAGCAAATTGGTCAGTCTGAACTGAAAGTCGGGTTGGTCATAGCGCCAGCTGAGCGTGGCGCTCACCGCTTCATTGTTTTGTCTGATTGCCATTTTACCGGCGGCTTTCCATTGATTGACCGCTTTGAGTGCTTCCAGCTGCGCGGGCAGGTCAACAGATTCTTCCGGCCCATCAGGCAACGTGGAACAGCCTGCGACAAGGAAAAGGCACAGCAGGGCAGAAAAATAGCGTAAGCACATAAGAAAAAATCGATTGGTCTGATTAACCTTTATATAGGAACACAATTACAGCAACACTTTCAATAATTTTGCCTTTTTCGTACAATGCCGCTCCGAAGTCGCCAGATGAACATAAATGACCTTACTTGCCCTCGGAATCAATCACAAAACTGCACCCGTTGCTTTGCGTGAGAAAGTTGCCTTTACACCAGACTCGCTGGTTTCGGCACTGTCTTCATTAAAAAAGCAGGAAGGGGTGAGCGAATCGGTGATTGTTTCGACCTGTAACCGTACTGAAATCTACGTAAACGGGGCATTTGACAGTTGTGAATCGATTTTACGCTGGCTGGCGCAATTTCATCATGTGGATGAACAGCTCATCGGCGAGCACAGCTATCAGTTTTCTGAAGAACAAGCTATTCGACACATTATGCGTGTGGCGGCGGGCCTGGATTCGCTTATTCTGGGCGAGCCGCAAATCCTCGGGCAGGTAAAGCAAGCCTTTAACGATGCGCGTCATAGCGGTACCGTCAGTGCAGAGTTTGAGCGGCTTTTTCAGCACACGTTTTCTGTGGCCAAGAAAGTGCGTACCGATACTGATATCGGTGCCAATGCGGTATCCGTCGCGTTCGCTGCCGTTCAGCTGGCCAAGCATATTTTTTCTGCATTACCAAAACGCTCTGTATTGCTGGTTGGTGCGGGTGAAACCATAGAATTAGTGGCGCAGCATTTAAAAGAGCAGGGCGTAACGAAGTTGCACGTGGCAAACCGAACCGTAGCGCGCGCACAAACATTGGCGGATAAGCTAGGCGCCAATGTCCTTACACTGGCGCAGGTCCCCGAACAGTTACATAATTTTGATATTGTTATCAGTTCCACGGCCAGCCAGCTGCCGCTGATCGGCAAAGGAATGGTGGAAGGTGCACTCAAGCAGCGACGCAACATGCCTATGTTTCTGGTCGATTTAGCGGTTCCCAGAGACATTGAATCGCAGGTCAATGAACTGGGTGATGCCTATCTTTATACGGTCGATGATCTCCAGCATATTGTTGAACAAAATCTGGCCTCACGTGAAGAGGCTGCCGAGGAAGCAGAACAAATAATTTCCGGACAGGTAGAAACCTATCTGTCATGGCAACAAAGCCAGCAGTCCATTGATTTGGTTAAACAGTTCAGAGAGCGCGGCACTGGTCAGCGCGACGAGCTGGTTGCCAGAGCCTTGCTTCAGCTTGAAGAGGGCAAAGCATCGCAGGATGTGGTCAAAGAGCTGGCGTATAAGTTAACGAATACACTGATGCATGGACCTACCCGCATATTGCGTGAGGCCGCCGCCACCAGTGATTCATCGTTGAAACAATGGCTGAGCGATTCACTGGAACTGGATAATCAGTCAAATCAGCGTCAGGAATAAGGTAAATAAAAACTATGAAAGAGTCGGTTGTCAGTAAGCTTGAAAATCTGGTCGAGCGCTTTGATGAAGTGCAGGCCTTGCTGGGCGATCCCGACATCATCGGTAATCAGGAAAAGTTTCGCGCCCTGTCAAAGGAATACAGCCAGCTGGAAGATGTCGTCAAAGGTTTTAATGCATATCGGCAGGCTGAAGAAAATCTGGCATCTGCCAATGAAATGCTTGAAGAAGACGATGCTGAAATGCGCGAAATGGCGCAAGAAGAAATTAAAACCGCAAAAGCTGAGCTGGCAACGCTGGAAGAGGAACTTCAGATTTTGCTGTTGCCCAAAGATCCCAACGATGACCATAGCTGTTTTCTTGAAATACGAGCTGGTGCCGGTGGGGATGAAGCCGCTATTTTTGCCGGTGATTTGTTTCGCATGTATAGCCGTTTTGCAGAAAGCCAGAACTGGCGTGTAGAGCTGGTCAGTGCCAGTGAAGGCGAGCATGGCGGATTCAAGGAGGTCATCGCCAATGTCGCCGGTGATGGTGCATACGGCATTTTGAAGTTTGAGTCCGGCGGGCATCGCGTTCAGCGTGTCCCTGAAACTGAGAGTCAGGGGCGCATCCACACGTCAGCCTGTACAGTGGCGGTATTACCCGAAGTGCCTGAGTCAGAAGCCATTGATATTAATCCGGCCGATCTGAAAGTGGATACATTCCGTGCCTCGGGTGCCGGTGGTCAGCACGTCAATAAAACCGATTCAGCCATTCGGATAACCCATATTCCCAGTGGCTTGGTTGTTGAGTGTCAGGATGAACGCTCTCAACATAAAAACCGTGCCAAGGCCATGTCTGTCCTGCAGGCGCGACTGAATCAGATTGAAGAGGAAAAACGAGCTGCGGAAGAGGCGTCAACGCGGCGCAATCTGGTGGGCAGTGGTGATCGCTCTGAACGTATTCGTACCTATAACTTCCCCCAGGGCCGTGTTACTGATCACCGGATTAATCTGACTCTGTACCGTCTGGATGATGTGGTTCAGGGCGATCTGAACGCGCTGCTTGAGCCTATCCGCCAGGAACATCATGCGGATCTACTGGCATCACTTGCTGACGAGTAATGCAAATCACTGAGGCCCTTAAATGGGCCGTTTCCCAGTTGTCCGACAGTGACAGTGCAGGCATTGATGCGCGCATACTACTGTGTACCGTGATAGATAAGCCTCAGACCTATCTGTTTACTTGGCCCGAGCATGAATTAAGTGCCAATGAGAAAGCACGCTTTGAGGCGCTGGTCAGGCAGCGGGCAGACGGCCAGCCGGTAGCTTATCTGACCGGGACCAGAGCATTCTGGTCGCTGACACTGCATGTCAGTCCCACGACGTTGATTCCACGGCCTGAAACGGAGCTGCTGGTAGAGCAGGCACTTGCCCGGTTACCAGTGGGGCAGGCCCGGGTATGTGATTTAGGTACCGGCACCGGAGCGATTGCCCTTGCCATAGCCTCAGAACGCCCGGATGTTGCCGTAACAGGTGTTGACCGAGTGGCTGATGCAGTTGAGCTGGCCAGGCGAAACGCCCGGTACAATCACATTGAAAACGCGGTATTTGCGCACAGCCACTGGTTTGATTCGCTGACAGGGCAGACATTTTCAATGATTGTCAGCAACCCGCCCTATGTAGAGCAAAACAGTCATTATCTTGCTGAAGGTGATGTGCGCTTCGAGCCCGCCTCTGCATTAACCGCGGGTGCAGACGGACTGGATGATATTCGTTATATCATCGCCCAGGCCCCTGCGCACTTAAAGTCAGATGGCTGGCTGTTGCTTGAACATGGCTACAATCAGGCGCAATCCGTGCAGGCGCTGCTACAACAACAGGGTTTTCATGACATTACCACCGTGAATGACCTGGCGGGTCAGCCACGGGTGACCCTGGGCAGACGCGGTGAGCGCTAAGGTTTGGCCAGTACAATACATTGCGCTTGCCGCGAATGCCTGTAATAGTAACCGATAATTCTTGAGTCATGGCGGTAACAAAAAGGAAAAATTATGTACATGATGGCGAAACATCTTCATCTTACAGCGGTCGCATTGAGCGTATTGCTATTCATTCTTCGGTTTATTTTGTTACAGGCCAGTCCCCGGGTGCTGGAGCAAAAGTGGGCCAAAATATTGCCGCACGTTATTGATACGGTTCTACTGGCCAGTGCGCTGTGGCTGTGTAGTATTTTGTCTCAGTGGCCATTTATCAATGACTGGTTAACTTTCAAGGTGGTTGGGTTAGTCATTTATATTCTTTTGGGCATGTTTGCACTTAAATGGGGACGCTCGGCGCCATTGCGCTGGATTGGCTTTATCGGCGCACTCACCTGGATTGTACTTATCGCCAGAGTGGCCTTTACCAAGCAAGCAGTTATTTTTTAAAAAGGGTTTGATATGACGGTTTCTAAACGTGTTATTCCTGTCGGAAACACGCAGGTAGGCAATCACCTGCCATTTGTTCTTTTCGGTGGCATGAATGTACTTGAGTCCCGGGATATGGCGATGCGCATAGCAGAGCATTACAAAGAAGTGACAAGTCGTCTGGATATCCCTTATGTATTTAAAGCTTCCTTTGATAAAGCGAACCGTTCTTCGGTCAATTCGTTTCGCGGTCCGGGCATGGAAGAAGGGCTGAAAATTTTCGAGGAAATTAAGTCCACATTTGATGTGCCATTGATTACGGATGTTCACGAACCACACCAGGCGCAACCGGTGGCAGAGGTGGTCGATGTTATTCAGTTACCGGCATTTTTGGCCCGACAAACGGATCTGGTGGTGGCGATGGCCAAAACGGGTGCCGTTATAAACGTAAAAAAACCACAATTTCTGGCGCCTCATGAAATGCGCCACATCATTAACAAATTGGCGGAAGCTGACAATGAGAATGTGATTTTATGCGAGCGCGGTAGCTGCTTTGGCTATAACAATCTTGTGGTTGATATGTTGGGGATGGAAGCGATGAAGGAATTCGCGCCAGTCATCTTTGACGCTACCCATGCGCTACAGATGCCTGGTGGTCGTGAATCCTCGGCTGACGGACGGCGCGCGCAGGCAGCGCAGTTGGCGCGCAGCGGCATGGCGCTGGGACTCGCTGGTTTGTTTATTGAAGCGCATCCAAACCCGGATGAAGCGAAGTGCGATGGCCCGTGTGCATTGCCGTTATCTAAACTGGAACCGTATCTGGCGCAGATGAAAGCGCTTGATGAGCTTGTAAAAGGTTTTGAGCAACTGGATACATCCGCCAGTTAGTAAGAGCGAACGTCAATACAGGCAAGCAAGCTTGCCTGTATCGTATCAGGTGTAGTGGCTTATTTACTCGCCGGTATTTGCCTCGGCGACAGTGTTTTTTTGCGCAGGCTGATAGGCGAATAATGCAGAGGATAGATATTTGGCTTTTCCCTGTTCCAGGGTTGCTTTTGCCTGTTCTGCGACGATAGATTTCATATCAATCTGCAGGTTCATGCTGTCTTTATCAAGCTCGATAACAAACGCATTTTTCTTCAATGCAGTCTCTGGCTGTGTGGTTTCTGCCTGCGCAGTTGCTGCACTGACAAATGCCATGACAGAAACGGTAGATAAAAGTAGTTTTTTCATTTCACACCTAATAGAATTTATATAAAATTTGTGCTGCTATTGTTAACAGCTTTAACAAATCAGGCGCGTAACTTATTGTTAATAAAGCTCTCTTCCTGATTGCGGGTAAATAATAGACACTAATTGGTTGTTTTTAAAGCGAGTAAAAGTATGGGTTGATCATTAGATAAACTAATGCTTTTGTCATCGAATTGTCATCTGTTCAGAGGCTGTATATGCAACGTCGACTACCGCCACTAAATGCTCTGAAAGCCTTTGAGGCTGCAGCGCGCCATTTAAGTTTTACTAAAGCGGCTGATGAACTGTTTGTAACGCAGGCTGCAGTCAGCCATCAGATAAAGGCGCTCGAAGAATACTTATCCATGAAGCTGTTCATTCGACGCAACCGCACCTTGCTGCTTACAGAAGAAGGGCAAGCCTACTTTCTTGAACTCAAGGATATCTTTAAAAGTCTTCAGGAAGCCACTGAGCGACTGTTGGCGAAGGGGAGCAAAGGCGCGATTACCGTTGCTATGCCGCCAAGTTTTGCATCGCAATGGCTGGTGCCACGAATCAGTCGGTTTAGCCTGGAACATCCTGACATTGACGTTCGCATCAAAGCGGTAGACTTTGACGAGGGATTTCTGGATGACGATGTGGATGTGGCGATCTATTACGGTAAAGGTCGCTGGTCCGGTGTTCAGGCTGACAAGTTACACAAGGAATTTCTGACTCCCCTGTGTGCGCCCAGTCTGTTCAGCGGGCCTAAGCCATTGTCCAGCCTGGCCGATCTGAAACATCACGTATTGCTGCACGATTTGAGTCGCGACGCCTGGAAAACCTGGCTGCGCCAGGTTGGGGTGGCCGGCGTAAATGTCAATCAGGGGCCGGTATTCAGTCACTCGATGCTGGTGCTCCAGGCCGCTGCTTTAGGCCAGGGGATCGCGCTGGCAAATACCATCTTGGCGCGCCCGGAAATTGATGCAGGCCGGTTAATCATGCCCTTTTCAGAGCGTGTTGAATCGCGGGACGCTTTTTATGTTGTATGTGATGAGTCTCAGGCTGATTTAGGCAAAATAGCGGCGTTCAGAGCGTGGATTCTCGCGCAGGTAGAAGAAGAGCAGGAAAATGTTTGATTATCAGATTACCAAAACCAGTAGTAAGCCAGTTTGTCGCTTTATTTTTGCCCATGGTGCCGGCGCAGGCTGTCAAACCCCGTTTATGGAAGATATCGCCCGCCAGCTGGCAGAACTTGGTATCGAAGTCTGGCGGTTTAACTTTCCCTATATGCAAACCATGCTGCAAACTGGCAAACGACGTCCTCCGGAAAAAATGACCGCGTTGGAATCACATTTTAACGCGCTGTTGGACAAGAGTATTCGCGAGTCTGAATCTTTGCCGACGTTTATTGGTGGTAAATCGATGGGCGGACGGGTAGCGACCCAAATACTTGACGCCAGCGAGGCGCGTGGAGCGGTGGTTTTTGGCTATCCTTTTCACCCACCGGGAAAGCCTGAGAAATTGCGAACCGGGCATCTGGAAACTATCGCTAAGCCAGTGTGTATCTGTCAGGGGGAACGTGACACATTTGGTACACAGGCAGAAGTTGAACACTACCCTCTGGCATCGACAATCACGGTCTCGTTTCTCAGCGACGGTGATCACAGCCTGAAGCCTCGCAAGAAAAGCGACGCGACGCTGCAAGATAATTTGAGTAACGCAGCGCGCACCGCTGCTACATTTATGCTTGCGCACAGTAAAGGTAAAACATCATGAAATTAATCATCTGTGCCGGTGCAGCAGGAGGGCTGACGGCCGTTATCCTTGGCGCTCTGGCAGCCCATGGGCTTGAGGGGATATTAAGTGCATCGTCACTTCAGTCGTTCAAAACCGCTGTGAGCTACCAGATGTATCATAGTCTAGCATTACTGTTGGTTGCCGGGCTGCCTCAGCTAAAACGTTCTTTGGCAATACTTGCTGCCTGGAGCTTTATCCTGGGTGTATTGCTATTTAGCGGTAGTATTTATCTACTCACTCTGGCACAGCTAAGCTGGCTGGGTCCCGTTACTCCGGTAGGAGGCCTCATACTCATGGCTGGGTGGATACTGGTCCTGACTGCAGCGATTAAAGGAGAGTGTAATGGCTAGTGTACTTGCATACTGTCGGGCCGGTTATGAAGCTGATTTGAGCAAAGAACTGACAGAAAAAGCCGCGCTGCTTAATTGCTTTGGGTATCCGGTGTTCTCGCCCGGGCAGGGATATGTGGAATATATGTGTCATCAGGCGGAGGATGCCGATCGACTCGGTCACAACCTTTCTGTCGCCAAGACGATTTTCGCCCGGCAACTTTTTGTCGTGACTGACACCTTTGAAGCACTGGATAAAACTGACCGGCTGGGACCTGTACTTGATGCGGTGAGAGCGCATGATAACCCGGATATGAAAAACGGGATGCTATTTGTCGATCATGCCGATACCGATGAAGGCAAAGACCTGGCAAAGCTTTGTCGCAAATTTTCTGTCGTGTTGCGTCAGGCGTTAAGAAAACATTATTGCCTTACCTTTAAAGAAAAACCTGATTGTCGGGGGATCCACGTTTTCTTCACAGACTTCGACAAGTGCAAGGTGGGTTACTCTTATCCGGATGTGAGAAGCGCACATGCCAACGGGATTTACCGTCTGAAATTTCCAACCGGTGCCCCCAGCCGTTCAACCCTGAAACTTGAAGAAGCCATTCTGACGATGCTTACTGATGACCAGCGAGCGCAGATATTTCGGGCCGGCGCCAGAGCCGTGGACCTGGGAGCGTGTCCGGGAGGCTGGACCTTTCAGCTTGTTAAACGGGGCATGCATGTAGAGGCCATAGATAACGGTGCTATAGATGACGACCTCATGGCGACAGGGCAGGTTGAGCATTTTGCCGCAGATGGATTTAGCTATCGCCCGCAGATGGGCCGTGTAGATTTACTGGTTTGTGATATGATAGAGCAACCCGACCGGGTGGCTAAGCTGATGGGTGACTGGTTAGTTAAGAAATGGACTGATCACGCCGTGTTCAATTTAAAGTTACCTATGAAAAAGCGGTTTGAAACGGTGACCGAGGCTATTGCCTCTTTGAAGGCAAGGCTTGAAAAACTTGATGATAAGTTTGTCATGCATCTGCGGCACCTTTATCATGATCGCGATGAAATTACGGTAACAATTGTTCGAGAAACGTAATTTCCTGAATATCGCCTAGCTTATTGAATAATAACAATTAATTTAAATGGTGGCGTGGAACCGCTGGATAAGTTTTATACTTTTTGCGGAAAGGGCTGTCAATCTGGTATTGAAATCCTTTATAATCCCGCCGTTTTTTTACTCTGAACCAACGAAAGTGAACTAATGGCAGACTTATCTCATTACAGAAATATTGGTATTTTCGCCCACGTAGACGCGGGGAAAACAACCACAACTGAACGTATTTTGAAACTTACCGGTAAAATCCATAAAACCGGTGAAGTGCACGATGGTGAGTCAACAACTGACTTCATGGAACAGGAAGCTGAGCGTGGTATCACAATCCAGTCAGCAGCAACGACCTGTTTCTGGAAAGATCATCGTATGAACATCATCGATACTCCTGGACACGTTGACTTCACGGTAGAAGTTTACCGCTCATTGAAAGTCCTTGACGGCGGTATCGGTGTGTTCTGTGGTTCTGGTGGTGTTGAGCCACAATCAGAAACTAACTGGCGTTATGCGAACGAATCTGGCGTAGCCCGGGTTATCTTCGTAAACAAGCTGGACCGTATGGGTGCAGACTTCTACCGTGTTATCGGCCAGATCAAGAAAGTTCTTGGTGCTAAGCCAGTGGTAATGACACTGCCAATCGGTATTGAAGATGACTTCAACGGCATCATCGACGTACTTGAGCAAAAAGCCTATATCTGGGACGAAACTGGTCTGCCAGAGAACTTCGAAGTATGTGATGTTCCTGACGACATGAAAGACAAAGTTGCCCAGTATCGCGAAGAGATGATTGAGACTGCGGTAGAAATGGATGACGAACTGATGATGGCATATATGGATGGTGAAGAACCGTCTATTGCTGATATCAAGCGTTGTTTACGTAAAGGTACGCGCGACCTGGAATTCTTCCCGACATTCTGTGGCTCAGCCTTCAAAAACAAAGGTGTACAACTGGTATTGGATGGCGTTATCGACTATCTGCCTAACCCTACTGAAGTTGACCCACAAGAACTGACAGATAAAGACACCGGCGAACCTACCGGCGAAGTGGCGAAAGTTTCTACTGATGAGCCATTCCGTGCGCTGGCGTTTAAAATTATGGACGACCGCTTCGGTGCACTAACGTTTGTTCGTGTTTACTCTGGTGTACTTAACAAGGGTGATACCATCCTTAACAGTGCAACAGGTAAAACTGAGCGTATCGGCCGTATGGTTGAAATGCACGCAAATGACCGTACTGAGCTGACAACAGCCCATGCTGGTGACATTCTTGCCATTGTTGGTATGAAGAACGTACAGACTGGTCACACGCTGTGTTCTACCAGCCACCCTTGTACGCTTGAGCCAATGATCTTCCCTGAGCCGGTAATCTCTATCGCTGTTAAGCCTAAAGATAAAGGTGCAACTGAGAAGATGGGTATCGCTATCGGTAAACTGGTTTCTGAAGATCCGTCGTTCCAGGTTGAGACTGACGAAGATTCTGGTGAAACTATCCTGAAAGGAATGGGTGAACTTCACCTGGATATCAAAGTAGATATCCTGAAGCGTACTTATGGCGTTGAGCTTGAAGTAGGTCAACCACAGGTTGCTTACCGTGAAACTATCACAACAGCGATTGAAGATAGCTACACGCACAAGAAACAATCAGGTGGTTCTGGTCAGTTCGGTAAGATTGATTACCGCATCAAGCCAGGCGAAACGAACTCTGGCTTCCAGTTCACTTCTACTGTTGTGGGCGGTAACGTACCTAAAGAATTCTTCCCGGCCATTGAAAAAGGCTTTAAGGGTATGATGGAAGAAGGTCCGTTGGCGGGCTATCCGGTACTGGATGTTGAAGTAGAACTGTTTGACGGTGGATTCCACGCGGTCGATTCATCTGCAATCGCCTTTGAAATCGCGGCTAAAGGTGCATTCCGTCAGTCTATGCCAAAAGCAGGACCACAGATTCTTGAGCCAGTCATGAAAGTTGACGTGTTCACGCCAGAAGATCACGTTGGTGATGTTATCGGTGACCTTAACCGTCGTCGCGGCATGATCAAGGATCAGGAAGCAGGTGTAACAGGTGTACGTATCAAGGCAGACGTTCCTCTGTCTGAAATGTTTGGTTACATTGGCCAACTTCGTACAATGACATCGGGTCGTGGTCAGTTCTCAATGGAATTCAGCCATTATGCGCCTTGCCCGAATAATGTTGCTGACAAGGTTATTGAAGAAGCAAAAGCACGTAAAGCTGCAAAATAAGTCTTCTGATTTAATTGTTAAAAACCCGCCATCTGGCGGGTTTTTTTATGCCTGTCTGTGGCGTACATTCTTACTTAGTTGCTTATCAGCATGACATAAATTTATATGGTGACGTTAATCAGCGCAATAGCTTTGGTCTGGACGCTATGGGTGCTTGCAGGGTGTGCTGGCTGTATCATGATGGTCAGCACCGCGAAGCAGGAACCCGCTGAAATCGTAGTAGTCCACAGCTCTCTGTCATCACTATTCAGAGGCGGTCGTCATTGCAATCTGCGACGTTCCATGGTGACAACAATAGCGGTATGGCAGGGCGGGGTAGTGCTAAACAGTGGTCCGTTTCCATTGGTGGTAGTCCTTGTTCCTGTTATGTTTCGCTGGCTGCTCGTCTACCGTTTACAGCAGCACTTTCCTTATTCTTCAGTCAGGGGCGAAGGCCTGAACCCCCCCATGCCTTTTTTTAACTGCTTCATCAAAATACGGTGCTGGCTGCGTAACCTGGCGTAATGGTTTCGCTGTTGGCCTGATGGCACATAACGGATTTTTTCGTATTGCTGCGTAAACTGTTCAAACAATGAAAAGGTTTGTGCATCAAGATGAGGGGCCAGTAAATGAAGGTATTGTCTGGCGGATAGGTTTGCCCGCTCGACGCCGGTTAATTTATGTAAGCGGGCAGACAAACTATCGTAAAGGCGCTGTATCTCATCGGTATACCGGGCCGCAGGTTTAGGAATAAAATACAGCGCGAGCAAGCCGGTGATAAATAACATCACAGCCAGCCCGAATAAGGCCAGTTTTGTCGTTGTCTTTTCGCCCAATATGTCAGTTAACATATCCTGTTGGCGCTCATTATCAAAGCCCAGTACCCAGCGACTCCACTGATAATTAACGGTATCAATCATGGCAAAAAGACCGCCCAACAGTGCAGAATCTCTGGCCCTCGCTCTGGAGAAGAGGGGCATGTCAGCATGCTGATCAGCCATAGATTGTTGAAAGCCATATTGCAGGCGTGACATCGCTACCATGGCGGTGGGATCAAAACGCTCCCATGTCTTCCCATCGGGGGCCGCTTCCACCCATGCATGTGCATCATACTGGTACACACTCAGCGCGTTTTGTGTAATGGCTTCTCCGCCCTGATAGCCGGAAACAATTCGTGCCGGGATGCCGGTTTCACGAAGCACATATGTCATCGCACTGGCATAGTGAGCACAAAAGCCAGCTTGTCGCTCAAACAAAAATGTATCAACAGGGTGCTCAGGCATAGCGCCCGGGGTCAGAGTGTAGGAAAAATTCTGGTCTGCAAAATAGCGCATTATGGCGTCGACAAGCGCGTTGTTATCGCTGTAACGATGTCTTAGTTGCTGTGCCCAGTCCTTTGCGCGCGGGTTTTTTCCACTGACCGGTAACTGCAAGTTAAGCTGCGTGTCGATACCGTTTGCCGCCAATGGTTTTTTTGCGTCTGCATTGTACTGCATATCGAATAATTGCTTGCTCATAACAGGCTGCACCGTCGAGAGCGAGTAGTCCTGATTACTGATCACTTTTGTTAAGGATGCGCGATCCGCGGGCCTTGATACATCCAAAGCATACAGCCACTTGCTCGCATTTGGCTCAATGATCAGCTGGTATTCAGCCCAGTTACCCTGAGGTTCTGCCTCTAAGGTTCGGGTAGTAAACTGAGAAAGCAACTGTTGTTGCTTACGGTATTCGCTCACCGTCCAGGTATTGCCATTAAACGATTCCAGTACCATTGCACGCCAGTATCGCTGTTGTGGCGGCGGTAAAGCTTGACTGAAGGTCGCGGTGAAAACGCGATCGGTAGATTGGGTCAGTGCGGCGATATCGCCGGGTGTCATACTCTCACTCAGACCGGTTTGTGTACTTTTCCCGGCAGGCATGCCCCATAACGGTGGTAGCTGGGGCATTATAAGAAATAACAAACTGGCGATGGGTAAAGCTTGTAGTCCCAACTTAACATTGGCCGAAAGGTGTTTTTTGAACGCTAGCTGAGGTGCATACAATTGTTGTAGCCCAAGTAATAGCAACAACACAATGATGCTAAGCACAATCGCTGTAGACAATGCCTGTTCAAAGATAAGGGCACAGCCTGTCAGAAAAAAAGCACAGGCTGTCAGTTGCAGAAAATCTTTCGTTCGCCTGAGGACCAGAAGTTTTAATGCACAGCCGGTGACTAACAGGTTAACCATAATCTCCAATAAACCTTGCTGACCGCTGAACCAGGCCAGTGCAATGCATGCCAGTACCGCCAGCAGATTAACCAACCGCTGACTTAATTTTTGTGTTTGTCCGGCTCTGAAGAGGTAAAAGCGTATTACAGCTGCACAGGTCATCATCAGCATCACCCAGCCCATTAACGGCTGGTTGAGAACAACGGTAAGTACAAGCATGGCTATACTTAAAATAAGTGTGGCACGATGCCCTTTGACCGGCAGTCCTGTCCCTTTCATACCTGTGTTCCGATGGTACTAAGTGCGCGCAGACATTTATCGCGGTGGGCCCGCCCGGTAGCGGCTGCATAGGTATGCGGGCCAATCTGTAGCGCGAAAGGTTGTTGGCGACGAGTGAGTTCTACAACTAGGTACGCGGTCTGGCTAATGTCTTTTTCAAGTGTCTGACTGACCGGATTAACCTGAAGGCGGGTATTAAAATTCGCCGGTTCACTAAAGGTTTTTACGGCAGGAGCGGCACCTTTGGCAAGCGATTTCCAGGCAATACGTGCAATAGGATCGCCCTGACGATATGCGCGCAGGCTGTCAAAGTCTTCCTGCCCGGACGTCAGCGTTGTACCCTTACCGACACTCTGCTGGAAGTTGACATGGTGATCACCGACAGGCTCAAGGCGCGGGAAGACCATCATGGGCTGCGCGAAATCAAGATGCGTCCAGCACCTGAAAAGGCCCAGCGGATAGAGAGAACTAAAAGTTACCCGTGGTAGGGCAAATACACCGCGTCGGAAGGTGGCGCGGGGCAGGTGAACCTCTTCCGTACTGTCATCTAAATCCACCACAATACCGGTTTTATGTCCCCACCATCTGATAGTTAGCTGACCAGCAGGCGGTTGATGGGAGTGGGAAGACAATTGTATCTGAAATGATGCTTCGTCACCGGCATAGACGGTATTCACACCCCTGGCCTGTATCTGCAAGCGGGCGAAATTCTGGTAACTGGTGAAAATAGTCACCAGTGACACGGAAAGAAAAAAATAACAAAGTAACAATAAGAGATTGTTCTGATAATTTGTACCCAGGATGAACAGCGCTGCACACAGTACAAAAAAATAAACGCCAAAGCGTGTCGGCATGATAAATACCGACTGCATATTCAATGTATGTCTGCGGTGCCCGGGGATGCGCGCCGCCAGCCACCTTAACAGCAACCGGTTTCGAAGGCGTCCGAACATATCAGGCTGCCAGTGGATCTACGCTTTCCAGCAAGCGCTGGCTAAACGAGGTGTCTTCGTCAGTATCCTGATAAGACGCTCTTAACCTGTGTTCTGACACGGCCACAAATACCGCCTGAATATCATCGGGCAGTACATGGTCACGATTATGAATAAACGCCCAGGCCCGCGCCGCCTGAAGCAGCGCTTTACTGGCTCGCGGAGAAAGTGCATGAGGAAAGCCTGGCGTGGTTCTGCTCATAGTCACCAAACGCAGAATATAATTGATTACTGCATCAGAAGCGTGCACCTTTTTGACCCGCTGCTGCCAGTCACATAGTTGTTCAACACTATAGCTGACAGTATCATCTTTTATCCCGGCGTCACTGAGCATGGCCTTTTCCGCCTCCCAGTCAGGATAGCCCAGCGAAATCTTCATCAGGAACCGGTCAAGCTGGGATTCTGGTAATGGATAGGTACCAGACTGAAACGTAGGATTTTGGGTACCAATAACAAAAAACGGTGTGGGTAGCGGATAAGTGGTGCCATCAATACTAACCTGTTGTTCTTCCATTGACTCCAGCAGTGCACTTTGTGTTTTAGGGCTTGCTCTGTTGATCTCATCGGCCAGAATCAGTTGATTAAAAACCGGTCCGGGGCGAAACACAAAATCCTGTGTCTGGGCATTGAAGATGGTGGCGCCCAGCATATCTGATGGCAACAAATCGGAGGTGAACTGAATACGTGAATAATCCAGGTTAAAAAGGCGGGCAAGTGCGTGCGAAAGCGTTGTTTTACCCATACCCGGTAAATCTTCGATTAAGAGATGACCCTGTGCCAACATGCAGGTGAGCGCAAGCTTAATTTGCTGAGGTTTACCCAGAATATGCTTGCCAAGCGCGCCAATCAGCGCGTCAAAATCTGATCTAATCATCCGTGCTACCACTTTTAGATAAGTCAATGTTAAGAATATCAGCGGGCTAATATTCCACAAAGCGTGAAACTGATACGTGAGTATAGCTGTAACGGAACAAATCAATGATATCGTGTATAAAAATCGGGTGAAATTAGGCACGATAAAGTGCTGCGACGAACAGGCGTGTTGTCTATAATGGGGCAGATTGTTAAGGAAGTAGTATATGAAAAGTATTGATATAGATGATGATTTATATGCGTTTATAGCAGGGCAGACAAAGCATATCGGCGAGAGTGCGTCTGATATTTTGCGTCGTTTGCTAATGGACGGTGCAGCGCAGAAAGTCAGCGCTGATGGTAAGTCCGTGCTGCAGGCCAAAACAACGCAAACTGCAGCGACCCGACCTCAGGAAAAAAAGCCGTCAGCGCCTTCTGCAAATAAGACGGCAAATCCGGCAGCGAACACGCCTTCAGCAGGTCATGGGCCAGTAGCTAAACCGGTTGCACCTGCCGGTAATGATATTACGTCGCGTCTGAGCAAAGAGGTTCTTGAGCCTTACACTAAACGGGTTGATTTGTTTTTGTTTATTCTTGCTCAGTTGCACGAATTACAACCGCAGAACTTTGCGCAGGTGGAGCAAATAAAAGGTAAAAATCGTATATATTTTGCAACATCCAAAGATGCACTTTTAAAAACCGGAAGCAGTACAAACCCTAAGCAGATACCTGACAGCCCTTACTGGGTGGTCACAAATAATAATACAGCAAAGAAAATAGCGATGCTGGAACAGGTTCTGCAGGTGCTTGGTTATGATGCGGCTACGCGGGAATTAGTCGTGAACCGTTTCGCCTGATTAAGCATATCGCTTCACAACCTCAAATTCTAAAGGATACCGTATGGCACATCACAGTCAGGCAGGTCAGCCTGCCGCACCCGAACAGCTTATCAATGTGGCGCAATTAGTCGGACAATATTATAGCTACGCGCCGGACCCGATGAATAAGGCGGAGGCGGTAAGCTTTGGCACATCCGGCCACAGGGGGAGCGCCAGCCTGTCCACATTTAATGATGTGCATATAGCGGCAATTTGTCAGGCTCTTGCTGAGTATCGTCGGCATCAGAATATCACCGGGCCGCTGTTTATCGGTAAGGATACCCACGCGTTGTCCGAACCGGCAATGATGACCGCCATTGAGGTGCTTAGTGCCAATGATATTTCTGTGGTCATACAACGAAGCGACAATGCCAGTCTGGGTTACACGCCAACACCAGTTATTTCCCGCACGATTATCCGTTATAACCTGAATCGCTCAGAAGACTTTGCTGACGGCGTTGTTATCACACCTTCGCATAATCCTCCTGAAGATGGGGGCTTTAAATATAATCCGCCTCACGGTGGGCCGGCTGACAGCGATGCTACAAAAGTAATCCAGGATCGGGCTAATGCCCTTATCGGCAACAATAACGCCGACGTGAAACGATTGCCGCTACGCGAAGCGTTAGCCAGCGATTTAGTCACTGAAGATGACTTCATGGAACCTTACATTGATGACCTGGCGAAAGTTGTCGATATGGATGCCATAAGTCAGGCAGGCCTGAAGCTGGGTACCGATCCATTAGGCGGAGCCGGCGTGGGCTATTGGGCGCGAATTGCAGAAAAATACAACCTGAACATCGACGTGGTAAACAAAAACGTCGATCCGCAGTTTGGCTTCATGCGCAGAGATAAAGACGGTAAATTGCGTATGGACTGCTCGTCAGCGTTTGCGATGGCAGGGTTAATTGAGCTTAAAGACCGGTTTGATTTAGCCTGGGGAAATGATCCTGATTTTGACCGTCATGGCATCGTGTGCAAAAGCGCCGGCCTGATGAACCCCAATCATTACTTAGCCGTTGCGATAAATTATCTTTATAACAATCGGCCTGATTGGCCTGCTTCTTTAAAAGTTGGCAAGACACTGGTCTCCAGTTCAATGATAGATCGCGTCGCAGGTTCGCTTAATCGTGAGTTAGCTGAAATGCCGGTTGGTTTTAAATGGTTTGTTCAGGGAATGGGTGAGGGCAGCATCGGTTTTGCCGGTGAAGAGAGTGCCGGAGGCATTTTTCTTCAACGTGACGGCAAAACATGGGCCACGGATAAAGATGGTTTCATTCTGTGTTTACTGGCAGCAGAAATACTGGCGGTATCAGGCAAAGATCCCGGCGAGCACTACCAGGCACTGACGGAAAAGTTTGGTGAGCCGGTATATCAGCGTATTGATGTTGCAGCATCATTGGAACAAAAGGCCAAGCTGTCTGACATGGATAAATCGGTTGTTACCAGTGAGACACTGGCGGGCGACCCTATAGTCAGTGTTCAGACACATGCTCCGGGCAATAACGCGGCTATCGGGGGCGTAAAGGTGTCAACTGAAAACGGCTGGTTTGCGGCGAGACCTTCAGGCACTGAACAAATCTACAAAATTTATGCTGAGAGCTTTAAAGGTGAAGCTCACTTACAAAAGCTTATTGAGGAAGCTGAACAATTAGTCAGCAGTATAATCGGATAACAACGATCTTGTTTATGTTTTGATTTAATATTGTAATAGAAATGTTAACAAAAAGGCTTTTTTATAAAAAAAGCCTTTTTTTTTGTCAGATTTAACAAAAATATTACAAACAAGCGCCAATTTCATTGCTATATTGCTTTCAGTTGTTGTTCAATTCTGTAATTTTATTACACAATTAGCGCTAGCGTCGTTTGAATTATGAACGAGGCTTCAAATTTAAGAGAGAGAGTGATATGAACGCGAAAGTAGCCAATGCTTCTCAGGCATCTTCTTTACCTGATGTGAAGATCAGTAAAGGCGATTTCAAAGCCGCTATCATCCGCCATTTGCATTCAACACTTGGCACGGACGAAAACAAAGCCAACAACCACGCCTGGTGGAAGGCCACATGCGCCGCAATCCAGGAAAACGTATTGGAAGGATTACGTCGTACTCAGAAAACGCACTACATGAATGATACGCGCGCAGTGCACTATTTCTCCGCTGAGTTTTTGATGGGGCGCTTATTGTCTAACAATATGCAGAACTTCGGTCTGTATGATGTTGCACAAGGCGCGTTAAAAGAGCTGGGTGTTGAGTTGGCCGATGTGTTGGAAGAAGAGCCGGATATGGCGCTGGGTAATGGTGGTCTGGGCCGCCTTGCCGCGTGTTTTATCGACTCGCTCGCCACCATGGAGTTACCGGCCATTGGATACGGTATCCACTACGAGCATGGCCTGTTCAGACAGGAAATAAAAAGTGGTGCGCAGATTGAGCGCCCTGACAGCTGGCGTGATTATGGAAATCCATGGGAAATATGCCGCCCTGAATCCATTCAGGAAGTCTCGCTATTTGGTTATGTAGAAACAAAATACGGTGATAATGGTGGCATACAGAAAGAATGGCACCCCGGCTCTATTGTCAAAGGGGTACCGTGGGATATTCCAGTCGTAGGATATGGTGGCAAAACAGTCAATGTTCTGCGTTTATGGCAATCAGAGGCTTCAGATTACTTTAACTGGGATGTTTTTAATGCCGGTGGTTACGTCGATGCACAGCGTGAAAACATTCAGGCTGAAACCATTTCGAAAGTGCTGTACCCCAATGATGAGACCGAAGCAGGTAAAGAGCTTCGTCTGATTCAGCAATATTTCTTCTGTTCATGTTCACTTAAGGACATCATTCGCCGTTATAAGCGAGCGCACGGAGACGACTGGAGCCGCTTCAAAGAACAGGTGGTGATTCAGCTCAATGATACGCACCCGGCAATAGCGATTCCGGAGCTAATGCGAATTCTGGTGGACCGCGCTGAACTAGACTGGGATACCGCCTGGAATATCAGTACCCAGGTCTTTGCTTATACTAACCATACGCTACTTCCTGAGGCGTTAGAAAAGTGGCCTGCCAGAATGCTGGAAAAAATTCTGCCCAGACACCTTGAGATCATTTATGAAATTAATCATCGTTTCATGAATGAAGTTGATAAAAAATGGCCGGGCGACAATAGCAAAAAAGCAAAACTGTCTATTATCGAGGAAGGCCCCGAAAAGATGGTGCGTATGGGGCACTTGTCAGTGATTGGTTCGTTTAAAGTCAATGGTGTAGCTGAGCTGCATTCGCGACTGGTGAAAGAAAATCTGTTTCCGGATTTTGACGCACTATGGCCGGATAAACTGACGAATGTGACGAACGGCATTACCCCGCGGCGCTGGCTCAAAGCATGTAATCCGTTACTGTCAGAGCTGGTGGATAAAAAGGTGGGCGAAGACTGGCCGCTGAATCTGAAGAAGCTGGAAGGGCTGGCTAACCATGCCACCAACAAAACATTCCAGAAAGCGTTCATGAACGTGAAGCAGAAAAATAAACAGCTGCTGGCAGATGAAATCTTCGCATCAACCGGCATTAAAGTGGATACCAACGCTATTTTTGATATCCAGATAAAGCGTCTGCACGAATATAAACGTCAGCACCTGAATTTACTTCACATCATGGCGTTGTATCGTCGAATTCTGGAAAATCCGGATTATGACATGCACCCACGGGTATTTATCTTTGCGGCGAAAGCGGCGCCAGGCTACAAGCTGGCCAAAGATATCATTTTCGCCATCAACAAGGTGGCGGATAAAATTAATAACGATCCGCGCGTGGGTAACAAGCTGAAAGTCGTATTCCTGCCCAACTATCGGGTGTCGCTGGCCGAGAAAATGATCCCAGCGTGTGATGTTTCTGAGCAAATCAGTACAGCGGGTAAAGAAGCATCAGGCACCGGCAATATGAAACTGGCGCTAAATGGTGCAGTAACGATTGGCACACTAGATGGTGCTAACGTTGAGATTGCAGAAGAAGTTGGCGAGGACAACATTTTTATCTTCGGGATGACGGTAGAAGACGTTAATGCACTTAAAGCAAGCGGTTATAATCCTAAGGATTATTACTACAAGGATGCGGAGATTAAAGCGATTCTGGACTGGCTGGAAACGGATTATTTTACGCCAGGCAAACCCGGAGCGCTGGTTTCCATTAAGCAAAGCTTGCTTGATTTAGGCGACCCATTCTTCGTACTGGCAGATTTCAGAGCGTATTCCGATGCGCAAATAGAGGTCGACAAAGCTTACCGTGATAAATCACGTTGGGCTGAGATGGTCATTATCAATACTGCCATGATGGGTAAGTTTACTTCCGACCGGTCAATCCAGGATTATGTTGATCGCGTATGGCGACTAGGCTCGTGCCCGGTAGAGCAACAAAAGATTCGTTAAGCTCACAACACAAGATGAAAAAGGCCGCTGATGAAGCGGCTTTTTTATGGTCTTTTTTTGCTGGCTGATGCGTACACAGATTAATCAGGTTTATCCTATATGTAACAGGAAGCTAGCAAATGGACAGAAAAATTAATTTAGTTGTATCGGCACTGTTGGCTGCGGGGGTTGTCGGGGCTACCGCTTTTGCAAATGATGCAATGGCACAGCAAAGTGAAGAGATGACTGAGGCCAGAAAAGAAGCGAAAGCACTTGAGCGTGAAGCGCGAAAAGCAGCAGATGAAACGCAACGCGAGGCAGAAAAAGAAGCGGCTGAGATTGCGCGTGAAGATGCAAAGCGTGAGAAAGAACTCACCAGGCAATGGCGGGAGGAAAAGCGAGAGTCTGAACAAGCATTACGCGAAAGTGAGAAACAAGCGCGTGAAGCTGAGCGGGAAGCCCGGGCCATGCAGAAGCAATATAACGAAGAAAGCCAGAAAGAAATGGATGATGCTGAGCGTCTGGCCAACCAGAAAGCGCGTGAAAAACTGATAGCAAAAGAAGAAAAAGAACGCATGGTGGAAAAGAGCCAAACACCCAAACAGAAAAAGACTGATAGCGATGTCATTGAACAATCTCAGCACGATGCGTTAGGTACAGATTACGAATAATCCCTTCACCTTTGCCAAAACGTTGTCGGCGTGTAAATAAGATGTAATATTGTCGGTAGTCTTATTTTAGGCTATCGACGTAACGAACATTATAGTTTTGAAAAATAAGCTAATTATGGTTCGAACATCGCACAAAATTTCGTTTCTGGTCGGTTTTATCGTTATCGCTGCTACAGCAATGGCGGTGATAACCGTCTACTCTACAGAACCTGTGGCCGAAAAAGATGGGGCCACCAGAAGCAATGCCATGCCGGTTGACATTATGACAGCCACGCGTAGCGAGCATACGCCAGTGATCACTGCAATGGGTGAGGTAGTTCCCGCGCAGCAGGTGATGCTACGCCCCCGCGTGTCTGGTGAAATAAACGCCATTTCCAAAAGCTTTGTCCCTGGCAATATTGTTGAGAAAGGCCAATGGTTGGTTAAGCTTGATCAGAAAGATTATCAGTTAGCACTACAGCGGGCTAAGAGCGATCTTTCACAAGCGCAGGCGCTGCTGGACATTGAAATGGGCGAGCAGGAAGTGGCACGCAACGATCTGGCAACGCTGGAGCGCGATGTACCGCAAAAAAATCGTGCGCTAATACTTCGGGAACCCCAGTTAAAGCAGGTCAGGGCACAGATGGAACAGGCCGAGGTGGCTGTGCGCGAGGCGCAACTTGCCCTTGAGCGTACGACAATCAACATGCCATTTACCGGTCAGATAACCAGCCAGGATGTGAATCTCGGCTCTCAGGTGAGTCCTGCTGATACGATTGCTAATGTCGTCGGTACAAAAAACTATTGGATAGAAGCGGCGTTGCCCTCGAGTCAGTTACAGTGGCTGGCCCGGCCCACCAATAATAAATCTGATAACGACTCACAGCGCGTTAAAATTCAAAACAGCACTGTCTGGGGCGACGGCGTCACACGCGAAGGCAAAATTAAAGAAGTTGTCACCACACTTGATGCGCAGACCCGAATGGCAACGGTTCTGATAGAGGTCGAAGATCCGTTATTAACGCAGGTTAGTGAGCAAGACGCAGATATTTTCGCACCGGTCATCGCTGGCAGTTATGTCAGGGTGAGTTTGCCGGCCAAAACGCTCTCAAATGTTATCCGTCTTCCAGTCAGTTATGTAAGAAAGGACAACACAGTTTGGGTAGCACAGGATAATCTGCTTCAGGTTATAACAGTATCTGTCATCTATCGGGATGAGCAATATGCCTATATTGACAAGGGGATCGAGCCAGGCGATAAGATAATCACTACCAACCTGGCTGTCGTGCGCGATGGGGCGCAGGTCAGAATAACCGGCAACCAGTCTGCTCAGAATCAAGCCCATTATAAAACCGACTCAGCCAAAAACCGGTTAGATGCGCATGAGTAGCGGCAACGTTGAGCATCGCAGCCGGTTTAATCCCATTGCCTGGATGGCCGGAAACTCCATCGCGGCCAACCTTCTGATGCTAGTGCTGCTGGGCGGCGGCATTATTACGGCCTTCACCATTCAAAAGGAGGTATATCCAGAGTTTGAGCTGGGCATTGTTGAAGTGATGGTGGAATATCCCGGAGCGTCTCCTGAAGAGGTAGAAAAAGGCATATTGCAACCGGTAGAAGAGGCCGTTCGGGGTGTTCAGGGGATCAAGGAAATGACTTCTACGGCACGTGAAGGCAGTGGCATGATTTCACTGGAGCTGGTGTCCGGTCTGGATCGGATGAAGGCATTTCAGGATATTGATCAGGCGGTCAACCGTATCCGAACCTTTCCGGTTGACGCAGAAGAGCCGGAAGTCAGTATGCAGGTTCA
Source organism: Salinimonas profundi (assembly GCF_014750655.1). Classification (GTDB taxonomy): domain Bacteria; phylum Pseudomonadota; class Gammaproteobacteria; order Enterobacterales; family Alteromonadaceae; genus Alteromonas; species Alteromonas profundi_A. The sequence goes on along the minus strand of NZ_JABBXD010000001.1, from coordinate 972,406 downwards.
GCAGCGCGATGTTATGGAGCTTGGCCTTTATGGTGATGTGGAGATCTGGACCTTGCGAAAGCTGGCTGAACAACTTCGAGATCGGCTGGTCAGCGAACCTGCAATAACGCAGGTAGAAATAGGCGGCGTACCCGACTACGTGACGCATGTTGAAATACCTAAACAGACATTAAGACAATACGGCATTACGCTATCCCAGGTTGCCGAAATGATCGAACAGGCATCGCAGGATGTGCCTGCCGGCGAAATAAAAACCAACGAAGGTGAAATATTAGTCCGCGTCAAAGAGCGCAAACAATGGGCTGAAGAATATGGTCAGATCCCGGTCGTGACCAATGAATCCGGCGATATTGTGTATTTGGCCGATATAGCAACGATTTACGACGGGTTTGAGGAAGCGGGGTTTCACTCACAATTTAACCGGCAGCCAAGTGTAGAGATTGAAATATTCCGGGTAGGGCAGCAGTCACCTTTGGAGATAGCGCAAACCGTAGAAGGTATTTTTGCCGAGCTGGATAACACTCTGCCAGAAGGGGTGAGTTACCGCATCGACAGCAACCGAGCTGAAGATTTTAATGACCGCCTTTTTTTGTTGCTGGACAATGGCTGGATGGCCATCGTTATTGTGCTGATCATTCTGAGTCTGTTTCTGGAGTATCGCCTGGCTTTCTGGATCATGATGGGAATGACCATCTCATTTGTGGGTGGCATCATGTTTTTACCCATGATCGGTGTCAGCATAAATATGATTTCGATGTTTGCCTTTTTGGTGGTCTTGGGAATTGTGGTGGACGATGCCATTGTGGTGGGCGAAAACATACATGAATACCGTCAACAGGGCATAGATGGTTTGTCAGCGGCCATAAAAGGGGCGCAGGATATTGCCGCCCCCGTGACATTCACCATTTTGACAACCATTGTTGCCTTTTTGCCTGTCATGTTTATGCCCGGCACCACCGGGTTGTTCTGGTGGCCATTGCCTGCAGTGGTTATCACGGTTTTGCTTATCTCATTAGTCGAAGCTTTATTCATATTGCCCGCACACTTAGCGCACAGCAAACGGGAAAAGGCGTCCACATCGCCGTCAGTTGTTGCGCGCGTTAAAGCCGGATTTGCCGACGGGCTGGAACGCTTCATCAAAAATCGCTATAAACCCTTTTTGACCCGATGCCTGCGGCACCGTTATCTGACATTAGTGTGCGCGCTATGTTTGCTGGCGGTCACCGGCGCCTTTGCCACCAGCGACCACCTGGGTATCATCATGATGCCCAGAGAGGCGGCGAATGAAATTGAAGCCGGAGTTCGGCTGCCAGTGGGTACGACCGATGCTAAAGCTGCAGAGGTGGCGCAGAATATCACCAACGCGACGTATGACATGTTTCAGCGTGAGAATCTTTTTGAGGTAGCGGAAGGCATAAAAACCAATGTCCGTGGAGAAAGCTTTATTGATGTAGAGATTGTTTTGCTGCCGCCGGATGAGCGCACTATGAGTGCCATTGCGGTTATCGAATTGTGGCGGGAGCAGATTGGCGATATTGAGGGCGTTAATCAAATTACCTTTGAAACAGAGCGCGGCCCCGGCGGCTGGCGCGACGACATCAGTGTTGATTTGAGCCACAATGATCTTGAGATGCTGGGACAGGCCAGCCAGCGCTTTGTGGAGTTAATGAAAGCATTCTCACAGACCCGAGATGTCAACGACAGTTATCGTCCGGGTAAAATGCAGCTTGATTTTACCTTGTTACCGGCGGGCGAAGCGTTGGGATTAACGCCCGAATATGTGGGACGCCAGATTCGTGATGCTTTTTATGGTGCAGTAGCGCTGCGCCAGTTACGGGGCACCAACGAAGTTGAAGTCAGGGTTAAACTGCCACGCACAGAGCGCGAACAGCAAAGTACTCTTGATAACTTCATTCTCATGACGCCCTCCGGCGGTGAGGTGCCCCTTATGGATGTGGTGAAACTGAAAGAGTCTGAGTCATACAGCGCATTGGATCGCAGGGATGGTCGCCGGGTTATTACCGTAGGCATGGATGTTGAACCTGCCGGTGCAGTTAATCAGGTGCTTGATGCCATAAATCAGGAGGTGCTGCCTCAATTATTAAGTGAATATCCCGGTCTGACCTGGACATTTCGTGGTTCACAGGCGGAAATGCGCGAGTCCACCTCCACGTTGTGGATTGGATTTTCTATGGCAATGTTTGTCATTTACAGTTTACTGGCTATCGCCTTTCGAAGTTATACGCAACCTTTCATCGTCATGCTCGCGATTCCATTTGGCGCCATCGGTGCGGTAGCCGGTCATGTACTGTTCGGGTACGATTTATCTATAGTCAGTCTGATGGGATTAGTGGCTTTATCGGGTGTAGTGGTAAATGGCGCTTTGATTATGGTGGATTATGCCAACCGCAGAGCAACCGAGATTCCGGTGTATGATGCCATTGTTGAAGCCGGTGTCAGACGATTTCGTCCTATTGCACTGACGACGATGACCACATTCGGAGGTTTAACGCCAATTATACTCGAGCAATCGAGACAGGCTTACCAGCTAATTCCCATGGCCATTTCACTGGGATTCGGTATTGTGTTTGCCACGGCGATTATGTCAATCATCGTGCCGTGCTTTTATCTTATACTGGAGGATATAAAATCTGGTATGGGTAGTCTGTCAGATGCTGACACATCAAAGTCTTCCTGACAGACTGTAAAGAGATGTGATTTCCCTTGCAAAGAATAACCGAACGTATTTCAGGCTGTGTAAGTACTTCCACAGCCTGCACAGGTTATTTTTGATTATATACTGCGTTGAACGGGTCGGTTTTCATCCAGTTAAAGGTTTCTTCCAGTGTGGTTGGAATATCCCGCATTGTTACACCCAGACTGTTTCTTTTAGAAAAATCAAACTTTGTCGGTGTTTCCGGCTCACCCTCCAGTGGTTGGGGAAGCGCGCTTTCCGGCACATGTTTCGCCACCTCTTCGTAAATTGCCTGCCAGCTCCAGCTGTCATAGACAGCAAAATATCGGCCCTGGGCGTTATCCGACTCATAGGCGGCCACAAAAAGCTTTGCAACATCTTCAATATGTGACATTGACATAGAACCAGCCGGCACCGTGTCGTGATGCGTATTTTTGCCATTGAGCATTTCAATAAAGCGAGCGTGACTGTCACCCTCAAGGTGTTGGGGCATAATTACCGGCCCGGTCATCATTGTTGGAAGCATGACACACAAACGCATCCCGTGCTCCTGACAAAAATAGGCGGCAGCATCCTCCATGACGATTTTCTCGGCAGAGGTAAATTTCTTCTGGTCCATCTGATGCTCTGCATCAGACACCGCATTTTGTTCAGTTTTAATTTCCACGGGTTCTGGCGGGTTTGTGCTTGAAGTCGATGAGCACAAAACAACACTCTTCACGCCCTGGCGGTTGGCTGCATCCAGAATATGTAAACAACCGTCCCTAACCGGACGAATTATTTCATCGTACCCACGTTCACGGTCCAGCTCTTTTGCTGGCGTACCATCTTTCGCTTTATAAATGGGGGGGAAGCAAGCGATAAATACCGCGTCAGCATTTTTCAGTGGGGTATCAAAGGTGTGGCTGTCTTCGGCGTTAGCGCTGTACAAAGATAACCGCTCAGCCGCGCCGGGCAATGCCATCAGATATTTTGTTTTGGATTCGTCATTGGCATCACGCATTGTGCCATGGACGTGATAACCTTTTTGCAGTGCCTGTTTTACAATATTAGAGCCAACCAGACCGCTGGCTCCTGCCACACACAAAATTTTATCTGTCATTAGGGATCTCCTGTTTATTCACACTGATCCCTACGCGGCGCATACCGTGATAGTTTGCGATACCGGTTTATTTAAGACGGATTTCGCATTTATCGCGCTCGATACCCACACTGGACAGCGATATGGGTATCTGAATCCTGACTGGTATTATTTCACTGGTACCAGGACTATCTGAAAAAAAAGCAGAATCGTGTAAGCAGCGTCAGAGCCCTTACGCATTGAAACTTTGCAGAAAACTTCAAACGCATGTACATCCAGAAATTTTCATTCTCCAGCATCAGTGAGATTGGGCTGGGGGAGTCTTTGATGATTCCCAATTGATCAGTACGGGAGGTAATTTCCATATGCATTCTGGCCACCGAATGGGGCTTTGAAGCCATTAGCGTAATTTCACACTGCTTTTGAATACACACCAGGCTTTCTATCGACAATGACTCGTCAGTATTCAGTGACCAGATTAAATCGGTAAGCTGCTGCTCCATTTTATGTCGCCATGCCATGTCATCTTCAATCGTATCGCTGGCAAGCGGATTATCGAGCAAATCATTTTGTTGCAAGATTTTTTCAAACATAAAGTCCGAGGCCTCGCCCAGATGAGTGTCCATGTAGGCCTTCAAATCAGACTTATGCTTTGTGCTCCAGTATTCCAGTTCTTCCTGCGCCACGGGATAGTCCAAAGCCGCTTGCTTGCGCTGTACATCCCGTGAGACATCTTCACGCAAATTAACGGGTGTTGTACTTGCAACCACCTGTTTAGCAAAGGAATGAGAATTGACAGAGGATGCAGGCTCAGCGTCGTCTACGGAAGATTGAAAAGGTTTCGCCGTTGTTGTGGTACGTTCAGCTTTCACGGCAGGCGCCGATTGTGGCAGTGCGACTGAGTTCACAGATTCCGGGGAAGATTGCTTATCCAGTTGAGCGACTGCTTACTCGGTCGTGGGGTTGTCATGCTGAGAAGTTTGGCCGATGAAATAGCCCGCGACAAAGGCGGCTGCCATCACCAATACCGTTACTACGTGTTTCATATTGCCTCCTGCAAGATATCGTTGTCCATTTTGAAGACCCGAGGCAAAAGCCCTTCGGTTTATATCAGTTCTTAGCATACGAGGTATAAGCGAAAATGGGTAGCAAAATGTACCTGGCAACCCAAAACTTGTAGAAGCGTGATATGAAAGTCGTTGATACATAAAGATAAATAAAGCGATTGTATCACTCACACAAAATTCATCCGCCGTTAATGTTCTGTTAATGAGGGTGCAAAGATTCAGACAGGCTTTTCTATTACGCTTTAATGAAAGACTGGAGGAAACAAGTATGAAAACACTATCTGCTCTAACATCAATCATGGTTATCTCAACACTTGCAACAACGGTAGACAGTGCGCAGGCGATATCATCAGATGGTGCGTTAGCGACACAAAGCAGTTCTGTTTACGGACCGGAGGGGACTGACTACGGTCCGCAGTCGCCCCGAAATATCGACCAGTTATATGGCAGCAATAAACGGGTGTTCTCGGCTGCACCTAACCGGACGAGTATGAATTTGTGTAATATACACTTCCATGCTTCTGCCGAACATCAGGGTGGGGAGTTTACTACGCCAGCAGGTGATAGATGGCAGGATGGATTTGGTTACAGTGGCTCGCTCACAGATTCGCAGTTAAAGCCCTTCACTCAAAATGTTTGCCCGGTAAGCGGTAAAAGTCTTAAACCGGGAGATACCATCGAGTTGCACTATGTATATTCGACAGCAAATGTCGATCCGGGCGCGACATTAAGTTCCTGTTTGAGTGACAATGTTGCCAACCCGCAATTACGGGTTGAAGCGCAGGTGCTGGTATTGGTTAATGACAATAAGGCAGCAGATTTTAAAACATTAACAGAAGTGCGCCAGATAAATGGCTACGACCAGGCTGTAAATATCCCCACCAACACAGGCAAACCTGTAGAATATCTGGGTTCTACTACCGGGCCTTCATATAACGAGCAGTCCTCACCGGTAAAAGTCAGCTGGAGTGTTCGTCCTGAGGTGATATATACAGATATTGCTACCGTAGGTCAGTGGTGTCAGGATAATCCATTCCAGGAAAAAGGCGCCCATGGTGTCAGGAAGCTGGTGACTAAACCAGAATACCTGTCAGCCGCTAATTGATTTCTTTTAGTCGATAGCCATTGCCGCGGAGTGTTTCAAGCACAACGCGGCTTTCTGCTGGCAATTGTTTTCTCAGTCGGCTGATATAAACGTCTACCACATTTGTAAGCGGATCTGAGTGTGCTTTCCACACTCGGCTTAAAATCCTCTCCCGCGATAGCACTTTACCTATATTCTCGGCCAGATAAAGCAACAAGTCATATTCCAATTTGGTCAGTGTAAGCTCATTTTCATTCACACTTACAACTCGAGAGTCTGTGTCCAAAATAAGGTTACCCACTTTGTGTCCGTGAGCCTGTGAAGAGTTTAAGGGCGCGCGTCGTCGACTTAAAGCCTGTAATCTGGCCAATAGCTCGTCGAAATCAAATGGTTTACAAAGATAATCGTCAGCGCCAGCCTTCAAGCCTTCCACACGATCTTTAACATCATCCACTGCCGTTAATAGCAGAATTAACGGCTCTTCGGGCAACTTCTTTAGATATTCCAGAACAGTAATACTGTCCATATCACCGAACATTCGATCAAGCAGGATAATATCTGGCTGAAAGCGTCGCGCACTGGTTACCAGATTATCAATCTGATTTTCTACCTTACACTCAAAATGTTCAGACTCCAGCCCCCGCTTCAAAAAACCTGATAACTGTTGCTCATCATCCGCGATTAATATTTTCATTACGATTACTTTGTTGAGAGGGTAAAAAAACAGAAAATCTTGCGCCATGTCCACGTTCTGAGGTCACCTGAATTGAACCCTGATGCGCTTCTATAATCGCTTTAGCGATTGGCAAGCCCAGTCCCAGGCCACTTCCTGTGCCGCGCAAACGCACAAAGCGTTCAAAAATCTGCGCTTGGTCGGCCGGAGATATACCATCGCCCTCATCCTCAACAGAAAAGGTATATCCGTGGGTACCTGCATGTAGGACGACGCGAACCGGACTGTCGGAGCGGGAATATTTAAGCGCATTTTCCAGTAAAATTGCTATCACTTGCGCAATGCGTTGTTTATCTATAAATAGAGACTGCTCTAGCGCTATCTGATGTACAAAACTAATTTGGCGTTCTGCATAAACTTTTTGCCATGATTGCACCTGATGTTCAATCAGCTGTGAAAGTTTTGTGTATTCTGGCTCAAGATGTAATTGCTGCATTTCTGCGCGAATCAAAAGCAGCATGTCATCAACTAGCCGGCTTAAACTTACCGCCTGTTCCAATATTGCGGTGAGTGTTTCCCTATAATCGCCTTCACACAGCGCTTGCTGGCGTAGTGTCACCTGCGCTTCACCGCGAATAATAGTTAATGGTGTTCGCAATTCGTGAGAAATATCAGCAATAAACTGCCTCCTCCGTGAGTCTATATTTGTGAGCTGCTTGTTCGCTTCAGTTAATTCCCGGGTTCGCTGTGCAACCTCATATTTTAATTGTTTTCTGTTGGCTTGCGCTTTTGCTTCGTGTATTGCGAGCTTTTCCACCAGAGCATTGAGGGCTCTTACCAGATCACTGAACTCAGAATCCAGAGTTTGCGGCAAACGAAAGTTATAATTCCCCGCCGCGATAGCATCCGTACCGCTTTTTAGAACTGTTAAAGGCTGATAAAGCGAATTAAACAGCCAAAAGCAGCCTAAAATTATAAAAGGTCCTGTTAGTACACCAAGCCCAATCGTGACCCAAACGATGGCCGTATTTAAGACTTCAATCTTTGTATTGATGGTCGTAACTACTCGGGTTTGTCTCGCCACAGCAGCATTTATTGCTTCACGAAACTGATTGTCAATTGTGTCCTCAAGTAAAAATTGTACTCGAGATTGTTGCCCAAGAGGCTGCGCCAGATTGTCAGCCGTGATGGCATTAAACTCATCAATGATATTCGTCAGTAACTGACGAAGCTCTTCTGTGTCTTCAATACTGCCTGCAGTTACTTCCTTACCCAGCGCTTTTCGTTGAACAACTTCCAGCATTTTGATACGGATTAGTGACTCGTTAATTAGTTGCTGCTTATTCCTGACCTTGGCCTGATTTGCACCGCGACCGAAAAGCAATTCATCGGTAAGTTGCTTGAACAAACGATATGAGGTACTGGATAGCTGCAGGTGTTCGGTAAGTAGATTTTGAGCAATCTGGCTCTGCTGCAAATTTTCTCGGGTCAAATGTGCAGACACCGCTGCACTTCCTAATGCTATCAGTAGGATTAGGGTAGAGATCAGTCCGAAGAAAAGCAGCTTCTTTTTATACATGAATGCTTAGATTTGCTCGGTATTGACGATACTCATATACGAAGTAATCGACAGATGCTGAGTCTGACAACCCGGTTGGACGTTTATTGTCTAACCGGGGTTTCGAAGCCATCCGGTTTTACAGTAATAACGGATGAGTCAATTCTGGATAACACCGTTTCTGATGTATTACCAATTAAAAAGCCGGGCAAACCAGTACGGCCAACAGTTCCCATCACGACGGTGCTGAATTCATGGCTGTTAATAAACGCAGGAATGCAGTCAGTAGCTTGGCCTTTTATCAGGTGAGGAAAAGTGGAGCACTTCTGATAGTCGCTCAGAATGTCCTGTAACTGCTGTCTTTTTTCGCGACCTGTAGTTTGAAGCATAGATTCGAGTTTGTCGTTGTTAACACCTAAAGAAGGCATATTTTTAAACATAGACTCACCGTACAGCGACCAGCACGTAAGCACATGAAGCGAAACGCCCTCCATGGAAGCCAGGGAGGCCGCTAAATCCAGTATCAGGCGGTTCAACTGTTGGCCCTCCTCAGATTCCTCCTGGGTTAGATCGATACAGGCCAATATATCTTCCCTGGGATCGAACCTTGATTCTTTAATCAACCATACCGGACATGGGCACTTTCTTATCAGATGAAAATCGCTACTGTCGAAGCTTTCTTTTACAGGATGGGCACTTTTGATGATGAGATCATATTCATCAATTAACACCCGTTTGATTACCTCAATAAACTGGCGACCTTCAAGAACTTCAAATGAGACATCAAGACTATCCTCTCTGATACTGGTTGCCAGAGTATCAAGAATATTTGAACGCTTTTCTCTGACAAGCTCAGTCAGATCGGTAGCACTCATAATCCCCTGATACATTTTTACAGCAAGGGGGGGAGCCTGTATGACATCTATCAACTTGATAGTAGCGCCATTTCGTTTAGCAAGTCTGATAGCGCACTTTATAGCTTTGCTATCGGCTGTTGGAGATTCTTCGTCTACGATAACTAACAGTTTTTTTAACGACTTCATTCTTTGATCCCCTACGGTAACATCAAGTTCAAAATCAGTAGTAAAAGCATGCCAGATAGAAAAAGTATAAGCCCATACTCAAATCTTATCGAGATAACTCGCCACGTTAACTTCGATAGTAAGCGAGGTATTGAAAATGAAGGAAGTGTAAAAGCAGGAAGTTTCAGGAATGACACTTTGTGCTGTGCCAAAGCCTTTAATCCCTGTAAATCGAGTACGTCAGGATTACTCCATCTGTTAAAAAGCATATAACCCGCAATTGCCAAAAGTGTAAGTAAAAGCGCTTTGCTGTGCGTGTCAAATGTCAGCGCAACGGCTTCGATGACACCTGGCACTAACCAAAGCGTGAACGGCGAGGCTACACTCATCATCAAAGCGACTATTTTGACATTGCCTGATCTTGCGGTTGAGGGGGAGGCCTGTAGTCGTAGCTTTGCGATGAATTGAAGCATCAGCATTGAGGTTGCCACGACGGATGCAGTCAGACCAAATTGCGCAACTGAATGCGTTGTAAACGCACTGAGTTGCTCTTTGGCTAACATGGCGCCAGTAAAAGGCAGGCCTGGCAGAGCTAAAGCAGGCAGTGCAACGGTGAGCCAATCACGAACTGACCACTTCTGGTTTGCCGGAACCGCCGCTACGCTGAAAAACAGCGCGGCCTTAACTATCCCATGGTGTAAACAATACATCGCCAGACAAAGTGTCACTACAGTCCAATCCTGGCTGGTAGCGACAGCCGAGCCTAATGCAGTAATAATAACCCCCATCTGACTGATGGTTGAATAAGCAAGTATCGCTTTTGGGTGTTGCTAAAACAGACCTGCGACCGCACCAGCCAGAATGCCCGATACGCCAATATAAATCAGGAACGTCCCAAGTTCCGGCGACATTTCTGGCAAAAATTTTAATATTCCAATCAGGCCTGCCTTTACCATAACGCCGCTTAATACAGCGCTGGCGGGGACAGGAGCTGCTGGGTGGGCAAGTGGCAACCAAAAATGAAGACCAAACATACCCAGCTTTATTCCGAAACCGATTAGAAGCAGGATCTGTGAAACAGGCTGAAGACCGATATTCGATGAATCCAGCTGCCACTGAGAAAGCAAACTGAAACCTGCAAAAAGTAAAAGCTCAGCAAGTATGGCCCATCGAATATAAGAACGCGCAGCGGTCTTTGCATCCTTGCGTAAAGTGAAAATAACCAAGCCGTAAGATGACAGGCTCATCAGGGTATAGAAGGTGATAAAAGCAAAATAGTCATCAGCCAGAATTAGACCGATATTGCCTGATAAGGCGAGTAACGCCCATACGTAAAATGTTGTTTTGGCAGATGATACAGAAAGGTAACCTTTTGCATAAAACAGCGCGAAAGTCCAAACGATTCCGCATAGCAATAAGAAATACTGGTTTTCGACATGGAGCGAAAAGTCGCTGGAGAAAAACAGACTCCCCATCGAAAACTGCAGTTCTTTGCCAGATAAAGCCAGGGCAATGGCTGGCAATGTAATCAGGGCTGACCACGTATTTAACAGGTTTTGTTTTTTTGCTGCCAAACAACAGGCAAGCCAGACAAGAGGCAGCACAATTATAACAGGCAGAAGGTAGTCCGTATGGATGGATTCTGTATCAGGATAAACAAATGTGCGAGCGTACTCGCGAAAGGCAATAAGCTTGGCCCAGTTCAAAGGGCTGACCGAAAAGTTAGCGAGTAAACCTGCCAGCAAGGCAAACAGAGCTGTAATAACAGCTGGTATTGTCATTAAAACGCTGTATGAGTGGGTTTTTACTAAGCGTTCAACTGGTACGGACTTGAACCATATGCGGTATAATAATGGCAAAAAATAACACGCATTCAGAAGCGCACTTACTGTTAATACACCTAATACCCAAAAAGCGCCAACTTCAATAGCACCATTACTCAGATACCATTTGGAAACGAAACCGGCAACAGGAGGGACCCCAATCATCCCTAGGCTGGCCACTGTAAACGCAATCATAGGAAGTGGAAGTTGCTTGCCGGCCCCGTCTAATTGATCAATGGAGGTTATATTTAACCGCTCGGCAAGAATACCCGCACAAAAGAACAACGTTATTTTCATAAGTCCTTGATGTACTAAATGAATTAGGCCGCCAATCGTTGCTATTGGGCCTGCGATAGCGGTGCCTAACGCTATATAGGAGACTTGGCTGACCGTTGAAAAGGCCAGGCGCTTTTTGATGTCGGTTTGTATTAACGCAAGTAACGATCCATAGATGATCGTGATGCTGGCTGCAATGGCCAGGTAAAATGTCAGCCCTAGATCACGTGCAAATTCAATTCCGAAAATATCGTAAACTACTCGCACGATACCAAACGCACCAGCCTTCACCACAGCGACTGCGTGTAGTAATGCACTGACCGGTGCAGGCGCCGCCATCGCAGCGGGCAGCCAGCTATGTAAGGGGACAAGCGCTGCTTTTACGCCCAGACCGGTTATAAGCAGGGCAAAAATAATTGTTAATTCGAGGTCACTAAATATTTCAAGTGTTGAAAGTACGCCGGTGGGCGTAAAAGGCATGGGGCCACCCACAGCACTGAGCCAGACTGTGCCGGCAAGCAACAATACACCACCAACAACTGTATATCGCAAGTATAATCTGGCTGCGCTAAGCGAAGCATCATTGCCTTTATGAGCGACCAACGGAAATGTAGCCAGTGTCAGCATTTCGTAGAAGATAACGAACGTGATCAGATTGGCTGACAACGCGATGCCCAAAGTCGCCGCCACACTTAAATGAATAAAACCAAAAAAACGCGACTTGTTCTTATAATGCGTGAGATAACCAATTGCATAAATACTGGTGAGTAACCACAGTACGCCGGTAAGCGTTAGAAAAAGAATAGATAATGCATCAACATGAAGAGCAATGCTTGCTTGGGTGAAAAATGGGATTTTTACCGTAAAGTCAGCATTTCGGGCAACACCGAATGCTGTGGTAATGATTAATGCTATTCCGATTAGCGCAAATCCCAGACTGGTCACATTACGGATAATACGCTGCCGCTCTGGAATCAATAAACAGCAAAAACCAGCAGCAAAAGCAACCAGCAAAATGAAAACAGGCAGCCAAGACTCTACAGCCACTATGTTGCTCCCCATCGCAAAAAGTGTGCAAACAAAGGCCAGCAAAAACCAGATAATACAGTAAGCACCGAGAGCAAAACGATTATGACACGCTGTTGTAGTAGTCCGTTGGTGATTATTGTCTCCCCGTATTCGGGGGCTGGTGGAGCAGATATCGCGTGGATCATAATATTAAAAAAGCACACGGCAGATAAAATGCTGCCTACTAGTATTGTGGTAAAAAGCGCCCATGAACCAGCCGAAGCATGGAAGGAAAGTAACGCCCATTTGGCGGTAAATCCACCACTTGGCGGAAGGCCAATCAACGAAATCGCAGAAACCGCTATCGCGCCGACAATTAGAGGCTGTTGCTGAGCAAAACCTGCTAACGAGCTAGGGGTTACACAATTGTGAACGGATTTCAAATAGCCTACAGCAAGAAATAAAGTGGTTTTAGCCAATCCATGAGCCACGATAAATAGCAAAAAGCCGGCGAATATCTCTGTGCTCAACTGCTCTGATTGCGAAATGATCGGCATGAATAAAAACAGATAACCAATTTGCGCTACCGTGCTGTATGCCGCCATCTGTTTTAGGTGGTCAGCCTGCAGAGCTCTGATCGTACCAATAATAATTCCCGCCGCACCACACAGGCTTAGTACCCATATCAATGGCGGAGTTATCAGAGAAGAAAACGTTGTCCACCAGAGGACAAAAAATAAATAAATCCCACATTTTACGACCAGCCCCGATAAGAGTGCACTGACCAGCGGCATTGCCGAACCATGCACCTCGGGTAACCATCCATGTAAAGGAGCCAGTGCTGACTTTACGACAAGCCCGGTAATGATCATGAATACACTGAGGTAGGCGATAGGGGAGACATGTGCGCTATCTATTGCGGCATCAAGCATGATAAAGTCCAATACCCCATAGGTGCGGTATATTAGCGCCACGCCAAATAGAAAGCATAGAGAGCCAACAATGTTTACAGACAAATAATTAAACGCAGTTTTATAACTTTTGTCACCTGGAGAAAGGGCGACCAGTCCCACAGAACAAATACCAGTTATCTCTAGAAAAATGTATGCGTTGAATAAATCGTGTGTAAAGAAAAGACCGGTGATCCCCGTTTGTAAGCTTAAAAGTAGAGGCCAGAATGTTCTGGGGAAGCTTGCTGAGGCCTGGCTGCGCGCAAAAAAACTTATTAATAAGAAAAGAAAACAGCTAAACCCCGTCAGAAGTAAACCTGCTCCGGTCACGCTTAGCCGAATGCCCAAAGGAGGCTGCCAACCACCAATGTAGATAGAAAAAGGTTCATTGGGCATCCAGAGTATGCCTTGTAACCATAAAATACACTGTAGGCTTGTGCAAAAAAGGACGATATTACAAGCCTGTTTACTAAATACAAACGTAACACAGCTGAAAACCAGCGGCATCAATACCAGGGAAATGACAATCCACTCATAGTTAACGATGGTGGTCATTAGCTGATGTTTTGGTAGTTGAGGAGGACTGGCTGCGAAGCGCTAGTAAAATGGCTAAGGCGGATGTCGCAACAGATACAACGATGCCTGTCAAGACAATGGCGTGAGGAATTGCATCAGGCGGCAAAGTATCATGGTATGCAGAGGCAATTAAAATCATAAAAGTTCCGGCACCTGCCACATTAAACGAGATAATTTTGATGAGCAGAGCGTTAACAGTAAGTGCTCGATACAAACCTAACCAAAAAAGCCCTATACCCAAAACGGTATATAATGATTGCTCACTCATAGACTTATTCTTGCTTGAGGAAGTGCGCTAATATAACGGCCGAGAATTGCTGTGATAGAAACGGTTGCAAATATCTCGATAGTAATAATTACCGTTGTGGCGTATTCACGTGGGTAAGCCAGAAAGGATGCAGGCAGAATATAATGGGAAAACCCGATTGCAGTGAATATCAATATTCCCGATACCATCAAAGTATTATTGAGCGCCTTTTGCTTCAAGAAGTGTCGGAATCCGGAAAACGCGATCAAGCCTGATAAGCCCGCCAGTAGTGCGGCTGCCTGAAAAGCACCACCTGGTAAACGCGTTCCATTATATAACAGATAGATAGCGGTAATAATTGTTGCCGGAGCAACAACTGATGTTAATCCCCGCAGTACAGTATCTGAATGTACACAACGTACAGTGGTTATTTGATTAAAACTCAACGCACAAACGGGTAATACTGCTACGTAAATAACAGCAAGCTCCAGTAAGGTATCTATACTTCTGTAATTAAGTAAGACTGCCGTTACGGGATTTTCTACCCCGCTATTGTTGAGATGCTCTTGTATCAAGGAGGCGGCAGATAAAGATGGACCAACCGGGATTACGACTATAAGGCTGATGATACACATGGCCAGACATATCAAAGCAGTGAATCGCTGACCGTTAACTAATGGTTTGGTCATCATCGCGCTCCTGATCAGTGCTATTGGACAGAATCTTATATGCTTTCAAAAAAACTATACCACTCAACCCAGCCCCAATAGCCGCCTCCGCCAGGGCTACATCCGGCGCGTCCAGGCGGACCCAGCAAAGGGCTATCGCTAGACCGAAAGTAATGAAAAAGGTAATACTGCGAAAAGGTGCTGATGACATCGTCGCGCCCAGCCCGCAAATGATCGTAAAAATAATGAGCATCATGTCTGCAATGATTAACATTATTTGATGATGTCCTTATAGTGTTTACGCGCAATAAAAAATGCGCCAGCCGCGCCTGAAAAGGTCACGAGTCCCCAGATCAGTAAAATTTGAACTGCTTGAAGCAACGAATATGTTTGAAAAAGCACGCCCAATGCAATTAACCCCAATCCGAGGTTGTCTGCTTTAGTCAGGGCATGCAGACGTGACAAACTACTCGGGAAACGGAGTAGGGCTATTGAGCCGCTGACAAAAAAGAACAGCCCGGCTAACAAAAAGGCTACTGTAAAGCTATTCAGAATCATGGTCATTCGCCTGGCCGCCTGGCTGTTTAAACACACCATAGGTAATAAAAACTAATGACCCCAGCAAGGCCATAACGAGCGCGGTATCAAGAATTGCCGAGTCTTTTTTTATTACAAAAAGTATCAGCAGAAATCCTACCCCCGTTGTACTGAAAAGCTGTACGCAAAGCATTCTGTCGGTGTTTTCAGGTCCTTTGATAACTCTTGCCAGGCCCGCGATAAGACACAGTAAGAGCGCTGCAGCCACTATGGTGTACAGGCTGCTCATTGTGACGTCCGTCTTTCAAAAAGCGCACTGATTACCGCTTCGCTATCCTGTAAAACACCAATACTGGTTGCTTCTCTGCTAAGTGAATGAATGAGAACATTATTTTTAATTAATTTGATCCCCAGTGTGCCTGGCATAAGACTTATCATTTGAACAAAAAGAAAATTAGCTTTTTCGGACTTTAGTTTTGTCTGGTATTGAAACACACATTCTTCAGCGCAAGGTTGGCGCTGATACGCTAATTTGGCAGTATCTATTCCGCCTTGCAAAGAGTGCCGAAGAAAGAAAAAAAGAAGTCGGGCAAGAGCAGATAGGCGCGGCAACCCAAATGAATAGCCTACTCCTGGTAACTTTAAACGGTAGTGAATAAACGTAGAGGTCGAAGCCGCAACAACGCCGAACACCCATGAAACGATTTCATCGTCAGCCAATACAAGCCAAAAACCAATACATAGAGAAAATGTAGTAACCACACTTGCCACAGAAGTGCTATTGCGCTTAATTCTCGCTATGCTGACGTCGTTGCGACCGAGCATTTTACATACTCCTGATGAATCGATATACGACCTTACTTATATTTATAGCATACGATTTTATATTTATAAGAAATCTAAATATTAAGTTTCGCTCAGGTTGTACCTTCACGGTTTTAAAATGAAAATGTGCGACTAACGCTTGCTACTATCCGTTCATCAGCGGTATTCCGATCAAGGGTTGTGTCTTCAGCCGCCACTTCAAATTGAAATCCTTTCCAGCTTGTCTGATAGGCGATACGATAATGGACATACGATTTTTCGTTGCCATTCCACAGCCATCGGTCGCCATCAAGAGAATTAGAGGTGTCAACATTAATTCTGATAGCGTGATTTTCTGCCAGGGTAAATGTGTGAGCGAGCATGCCAATAACGTGGCCACCCCCGTATCCGAAGTAGTCCCAGGAGTACCAGCCGTTAAATTCA
The DNA here is from genome assembly GCF_014750655.1 of Salinimonas profundi. Taxonomy (GTDB): domain Bacteria; phylum Pseudomonadota; class Gammaproteobacteria; order Enterobacterales; family Alteromonadaceae; genus Alteromonas; species Alteromonas profundi_A. The sequence continues at coordinate 955,893 of NZ_JABBXD010000001.1, read as the reverse complement.
GTTACCCCCCAATCCCAGGTATAGCCAAACTTCGCCCATACTTCAGGGTAGTTAAAATCACTGGATGAAGAATCTCCCAGATAGGTGTAATAAGCGATACCGTAGTCCAATGTCCAGTCTTCGGATAGCTGCTTAAACTGACCGGCGTAAAAGTCCAGTTCCTGTTCCGTCTCACCACCAAAATCGACATTTGAGGTCCACGCGCCCAAATAAATGCCCTGACTAGCGGCATAATCAAGACTTGCCTGCAGCGCCGGATCATTTTGAGTCTGACTGACACCGTTGAACATGTAATCTGATGCCAGTGTAACGGTGCTGGACCAGTCGGCCTGAGCTGGCAGGCACAGTAAAAGCGCACCTGCAGATGCCAGTTTTATCTTCATTATTTTCATTTTGTTGTCCCCGTATGGTTCAGGTTAAACAGCAACGGTCAGTTATTGTGCAAAAAAGTTGGCAGATGCACGTCCTGCTAGCGTATTTGCGCTGCGCAGAAGGGGGTTCCACACAGCAAGAGTAATGGTCAGCCTCTCGATTTTATCGCACGACTTGAGCGGTCGTGCGCGATGCAGGTAAAGCCAGACGCTTTACCTGTTGATTACGCAGCCCTGAATCGCCTTGTTCGACAGCATCGCTGCTGTCCTGGCGATTTAAGGTTGTGAGGCTGATAAAGACTGGCTTCGCTGAACGCTTTGCCAGTTTTGCTCTTCCACAACGGGCACATTTTCTACCGGCAACAGTGTATTGCCTAGAATGTGATCTGCCGCTTTTTCGGCGACCATTATTGTGGGGGCGTTCAAATTTCCGTTGGGGATCGTGGGAAACACAGACGAGTCTACGACATGAAGATTTTCGATCCCATGTACCCGTGTCTGAGAGTCCACTACAGCCATTTCATCTTCGCCCATTTTACAGGTACAGGATGGATGGTAAGCACTCTCCACAGCTTCTCTGACGAACGCATCTATCTGCTCGTCAGTCTGTACATCTTCACCGGGTTGAATTTCCTCGCCCCGATACTCATCAAACGCCGATTGCCCGATAATCTCTCTGGTTAATCTTACGCACGCCCTGAAACCTTCAATGTCGTCCTCGTGCTGGAGATAATTAAACTGAATAGCGGGTGCATCATCCACGCTGGCTGTCTTCGCTCTGACGAAACCGCGACTGCGCGGCTTATTGTGGCCGATATGGACCTGGAAGCCGTCGCCATCAAAAGCACTTTTGCCATCATAGCGAATGGCCGCAGGCAAGAAATGATACTGCAGATCCGGCCATTCAACGCCGGCTTTAGAACGAATAAAACCACAGGATTCAAAATGGTTCGTTGCACCAAGACCTGATTTGAATAACATCCAGCGCGCGCCGATAAGCCCTTTGGATACCATGCCCAGTTCACTATTAAGACTAACCGGTTGTTTGCAGCGAAACTGGAAGTAAAACTCCAGGTGATCCTGTAAGTTCTCGCCGACGCCGGGCAAGTGGTGGATGCAGTCTATTCCCGCTTTGGCCAGATGGGTTTTATCGCCAATGCCTGATAACTGAAGCAGGTGGGGTGAGCCAATAGAGCCTGCGCTCAGAATCACTTTTTTGCTGGCTGTGACATCAAACATATCGTCATCTTCCTGATAACGCACGCCGGTTGCCCGCTTGCCGTCCAGCAATACCTTGTGCACGGTTGCAAGAGTGATGATGGTAAGATTGTCTCTGTCTTTGATTGGATCAAGGTAGGCCCGCGACGACGAGCAGCGCTCCCCGTCTTTAACGGTCATATGCATAGGGCCGAAGCCTTCCTGCTGTGCGCCATTATAATCAAATGTTTCGGCGTAACCCGCCTGCTTACCGGCTTCGATAAATGTTTTATATAACGGGTTTTTCATTTCATTGCCGTTATTGGTACCCAGCGGTCCTTCACCACCGCGGTACTCATCGCCACCCATGTACCACTCTTCGGCACGTTTAAAATAAGGCAGACAATGCTGATAGTCCCAACCTTTTGCACCGCTTTGCTCCCACTCATCAAAATCCCGGGCATGGCCACGCACGTACACCATGCCATTGATTGATGAGGAGCCGCCCAACACCTTACCCCTTGGGCAATGCATTTTGCGTTTATTCAGATACGGTTCTTCCTCGGTATAGAACTGCCAGGCATATTTTTCGGTGTTCATCGGGATCGAAAGCGCGGTAGGCATTTTAATAAAAATACTTTTATCGCTACCACCGGTTTCAATTAGTAACACCTTGTTGTTACTGTCTTTTGATAAACGATTAGCCAGTACACAGCCTGCAGAACCGGCACCCACAATGATATAGTCATATGTTTCCATTTTGGCTCCTCAGAACGGGCTTTCGAGTTCGACCATGCCCATATAAACAGATTTAGTCTGGGTATACTGATTCAGCGTTTCGATGCCATTTTCCCGACCGATTCCTGACATTTTATAACCGCCAACCGGCATTTCTGCTGGCGACGCGCCCCAGCTGTTGACCCAGCAAATACCAGCCTGCAATTGATGGATAACTCTGTGCGCCCGGGTCACATTCTGTGTCATGACGCCGGCAGCCAGTCCAAGTGGGGTATTGTTTGCGCGGCGTATTGCTTCTTCCTCATCGCGAAATGACAGTACACTCATCACCGGCCCGAATATTTCCTCTTTTACGATAGTCATATCGTCAGTGCAGTCGGCGAAAATGGTAGGTTCAACAAAAAAGCCGCCTTTCGCATCATCCGGTGACATTGTATTGCCGCCGGTGACCAGACGCGCCCCTTCATTTTTTCCTTTTTCAATATAATCCATAACCAGATCAAGGTGAGGCTTGGAGATCATTGCACCAAAATTCACCTCGGGATCCATTGGATCGCCAGCACGGATGTTATTAGTGGTGCGCGATACCAACTCTTCCATGAATGCATCCATTATGCTCTCGTGAACAAATACCCGGGTACAATTGGTGCACACTTCGCCCTGGGTAAAGAAATTCCCCAGCATCGCGGCTGATACAGCCTGAGATATATCGGCATCTTCGAAGACCAGCAGCGGCGATTTACCACCCAACTCCATAGTGACATCTTTCAGGGTCGACGCGGCTGACTCAACCACTTTGCGACCCGTTGCCACTTCTCCGGTAAAGGAAACTTTTTCGATATCTTCATGTTGGGTAAGCCATTGCCCGACCTTACCGTCGCCAATGACGACATTGAAGACACCAGCCGGTACACCGGCTTCAATATAGATTTTGGCCAGCTCAATGGCACCGCGAGGGGTTTCCTCAGAAGGTTTAAAAATCATCGTATTACCCGCTGCAAGTGCAGGGGCTGATTTCCAACAGGCAATCTGAATCGGGTAGTTCCAGGCTCCGATACCTGCACATATGCCAAGTGGTTCTTTGCGGGTGTAATAAAAGTCGCCCCCCAAATCCTGTTGCTGGCCGACTTGCGTGGGAGCTAATGAGGCGAAAAATTCAATTACATCGGCACCGGTGACAACATCAACTTCACGCGCTTCCTGCAGCGGCTTGCCGGTATCCAGCACTTCGTGCCGGGCAAGTTCGTCATTATGCTCGCGCAATAACGCTGCTGCGCGATGCAAGACGCGGGCTCGTTCAACAGCTGGGGTGGCTGACCACTTCTTAAATGCTGCTTTGGCGCTTTCAATTGCTGCCTCTTGCACTGTTTCGTCAGCGACCTCAATGTCGTAAATCGCTTCGCCAGTACCAGGGTTCAGGACAGTAATTGTCTCACCGCTTTTATTTGCCATGAACTGGCCGTCAATGAAATTCTGTAAGCGGGGAAGGCTCATAGTTTACTCCATCGTTATTTGAGACGTGATGTCGTTTGCTCAGTCTGCCGCGATTCCAACAGGGCGGTCACGATGGTCCGTTTCGTAAACTGAAATTAAGTATATAGCTTATATACAAAAACAGCCTGCAAAACGGCTCACTTTTTACATAAGGAAAAAAGCAAAAGCAATTTCGCGAGAGGGCTGGCCATGCTATTGGTCGCAATGATCCGGTATTAATCGTATTCAGATGCACCCCCCTAAATTTGCAGTAAACTAGTGCTCAATTTGTATTCGGTATGGGCATGGTTCTATTAAGCGTGGTAGTGTGTTTGATACAGGTTTGAGAATCGTGTGTTTTGAAAGAACCTTATAGAGATGCCGCTATAAGGAGTATGTCTACCAGGTGTTAAAGGGCCCATCGGGAAGTAACATGTTTGTTGTTGTAGTAATTAATGCGTACGCTTTTTAAATCACTGGCAGCTATTCCGGATCGGACTGCATTTATACAACGCGCTGAAGCGGTAGGGCTTTCCTGTGACAGGTGTGCTGCACTTATTGTTGATGTAGCGGGCTTTTCTGATGTGAGCACCAGCATGAGCCTGGCATCAGGTGATCGTCTTTTACTTCAAATTGCAAACCGGCTGTCCAGCCTGTTTGACAATGTCGCGGCGTTTGGCAGATTAAACGGTGACGTGTTTGCCATTATGTTTACCAGCGGCACGACCTCTGGTGCCATGCGTCGAAGAGCAGAAGCGCTCAACGCGCATTTTTCCACGCCAGTAAGTTACGCTGAACACACTTTTATTGCCGAGTTTCATATCGGGGCGGTGGTAGGTCGTCAGAGACGTTTTTGTGTTTCTGCGTTTATTACCCAGGGCGAGAATGCGCTCCGGCAAGCCAAAAAGAATCGTTATGAGCGCTTTGCTATTGCCAGCGGGTCGTCACCTGACTTTGCGACCGGGCAGCGTGTTGCGCTGAAAGCTGATTTACATCGGGCGATCAGTCAACACGAACTTGCGTTGTATTTTCAGCCCAAAGTCAATTTACAAACCCTTGAAATTGTCGGTGCTGAATGCTTACTGAGGTGGGACCATCCGGTAGATGGTATCATTTTGCCCGGCCCCATTATTGAGGCGGCGCAGTCTTATCAAATGATGCGGGAGTTGGCGTACTGGACGCTACAACAGGCATGTTGCGCACTAAGCTATCTGGCCAAACAAAATATTTTCATACCGTTATCGATAAATATTTCTCCAACGCAACTCTACGACAGTCAGCTGATTCCGCAAATTCAGACCCTGTGTAACGATTTTGCGCTGGATCCATCGCGTCTGGAGCTTGAACTGACTGAAGATGTTGCCTTGTCCAACTCTGCCATGGTCACAGAGCAGATTACCAAGCTGCGCCAGATCGGGGTGGGTGTCGCCATTGATGATTTTGGCAAGGGCTACTCAAATCTTACAGCAATTCGTGATTTGCCAATTTCATCGCTGAAAGTAGACAAAGCATTTGTCTTACAACTGCATCGCGATCCTATGAATGAGGCCATTCTTCAGGCAGCGTGCCTTATTGGCAACGCAAAGGGCTGTGAAGTTGTGGCTGAAGGCATCGAGTCGGTAGCGCACTTACACATACTCAGACGTCTGAATGTGGTCAAAGGGCAGGGCTTTTTATTTTCCAAAGCCGTTCCCTTTCGCGATTTTATCGCGTTGTACCATCAGGAAATAATCATTGGTAGCTCGCCCTTGCGGCAAAAGTTAACGCAGTAGGATTTGGCTTTTAGATAAGGATCTGGGTAGACTTGGCATCGGTTTGAACAACGATTTTAAATTCCATGCAAGCAGAACTTATTCAGTCCGGTGATTTTTTACATCGCTCCCGCACTCAGCCTTCTTCTTTCGAACATCCATTGTCTTTCACGCTGGATAACGGTGTGCAGGTGAATATTCAGGCGCCCGGTATCATTGCATTTGAACCGGCAAAACCTGCAGATACGCCAAAAAGCATCGTGTTATCCTGCGGCGTTCACGGCAACGAAACCGCGCCGATTGAATTATGTGATGCGTGGGTTGCCAACATACTGACGCAGAAAATGACACCGGCTCACCGCATACTTTTTTTATTCGGTAATCTGCCGGCAATGGATATTGCCGAACGTTTTGTCGATGAAAATATGAACCGGTTGTTCAGCGGCGCGCATTCTGACGGACAGGGGCTGATTAATGCGGAGCGTCATCGTGCTAAAGCGTTGGAGGAAGCGGTTACATCTTTTTTTGCGGGTGCCAGCGCAGAACGCCTTCATTATGATTTGCATACCGCTATCCGTGAATCTAAAAACGAAAAATTTGCCGTTTATCCGTTTTTGCATGAGCGGACGCACAGCAGAGAACAAATTGCATTTCTGGCAGCCTGCGGCGTGAAAACGATTTTGCTAAGTCAGAGTCCTACAACGACCTTTAGCTATTACTCAAGCCACGTTCACCAGGCACATGCATTTACCGTTGAACTGGGTAAGGTCAGGCCGTTTGGTGAGAATGACATGTCCCGCTTTGAGGATGCGCGTGTGGCCATTACCGCATTGATAGCTGAGGCAGATTACGCGCCCGAGGTGGATCTGGAAACAGTTGAGATTTACACCGTCAATCAGGTGATCAATAAACAAAAAGAAGATTTTAAACTGCATTTTGCCGATGATACGCCCAACTTCACAGACTTTAAGGCCGGAACAGTGTTAGCCACAGAAACCGGTGCTGAATATGTGGCGCAGCAGGATGGTGAGGCGATTGTTTTTCCGAATGCCAATGTCGCTATCGGCCAACGGGCAATCCTGACCGTGGTACCCACCTCACTAGGCAGCGACAATGTTTGAACTGGACAGCCGGTTACAGGCGGATACTGAACTGATCGGCGACATGCCCCTGTGCCGCGCACTTTTAATGAATGACAGCCAGTTTCCGTGGGTGATTCTGGTGCCCAGAGAACCTGGTGTACGTGAACTGTTTGAGCTGGACGAAACGAAACAACATCAGTTTCTGAAAGAATCAGCAATGGTGTGTCGTGCGCTGACAACGTTGTACCTACCTGAAAAGCTCAATGTTGCGGCGCTGGGAAACGTGGTGGCGCAGCTACACGTACATCATGTGGCACGGTTCAGCGATGATATAGCCTGGCCATCGCCTGTGTGGGGGCGTCAGCCAGCTGTACCTTATACCGCCGATGCCTTGCAGCGGCATAAACATAATCTACAACAATATCTGATTAAGGAGAGATCCAGTGATACTGACAACCACCCCAACGATTGAAGGCCATACTATAGAGCAGTATCACGGCATCGTTATTGGTGAAGCGGTCATGGGCGCCAATGTGTTCAAAGATTTTTTTGCTTCCATCAGAGATATTGTCGGCGGACGCTCAGGGGCCTATGAAGACGAGCTGACAAAAGCGCGTAAAATGGCTTTTTCAGAACTTGAGCAGGAAGCGCGCAATATGGGCGCTAATGCGGTGGTCGGAATTGATATTGACTATGAAGTAATGGGCGATAAGGGCAGTATGCTGATGGTCAGCATCAGCGGTACAGCGGTAAGGGCTGCGGGGTTGTAGTGCCCGCTACCATTTATCCTCATTGTCATCATCGTACTTACGTGGCTCGTAATCAGGCGGCACGTTAAACTTTTTGTTTGCGCGCAGCAGCAGAATATTGCCGGCGATCAACCCGATCACCAAAGCGATGATCAAAATTATCCAACCCAGACTCATGACGAAGTTCCCTTATTCAGTACATATTGTTCATACAGGGTTTCGATGTGTTTGATCACAATCTGTTTGCCTTCCATGTCACTGTTGCGAAGGGCATCAGCAAGTGTTGCGCAACATCGCGACTGCTCGAAGCGGGTAGCGGTTTGCTGATGCGATAAGTGCCACAGCTCACAGGCCACTCCGCCATGCCAGTTTAAAAAAGGTCGCATGAATCCGTAGGAGCCGGCATGTTCATCCAGCCACAGAGCCAGCGCTGCACAGGGGCCGTTGTCGCGATATTCTGCATCAACCAAAGAAAAATCATGACGACGTTTCATAACGCTTTCTTTATCGTAAACATCTATATCGGTCCCCCAATGGTGGCGACTTCCGCCGGGCAGGGCAGACCAGGTCAGTATGGCATGAAGCTTTTCAACGTCACTAAGTCTGGCATGATTTAGCGGTACGCCATCCAGGTCTAATAGCGGTAGTTCACCACGCCATTTACGGTTCCAGATACTCAGCTGTCGGTTAAAATCTCTGAAACTGCTGACCAACTGGCAATCGACGCCGTCGGCCCTGGCAGCATCCTGCAAAGCGACGAAAGGGCCGACAACATCAGAATGTAAGCGGTGACCGTTACCCGCATCACACAGCCAGGGATTATCGATACCTAACCAGGCAGTACTCATGCGAGCAATCTCACCATAGTCTGATAATAAATTTCTTCCAGTGATTCCAGGTCGCTCATCTTCACACATTCATCAATCTTGTGGATGGTGGCATTTACCGGGCCAAGCTCGATAACCTGCGCACCGGTAGGTGCAATAAAGCGTCCGTCAGAAGTGCCGCCGGCCGTAGACAGCTCAGCCGGCGAGCCGGTCACCGATGTTATAGCTGACTGAACGGCATCAACCAGCTCACCACTGTCAGTTAGGAAAGGCTGGCCGTTAAAGGTCCAGTCCAGTGAGTACTCAAGGTTGTGGCTATCCAGAATCGTTGTGACTCTGTCGATAAGCTGATTATCGGTAACTTCCGTAGAAAATCGAAAATTGAAACAGACGTTCAATTCACCGGGAATAACATTTCCTGCGCCGGTACCCGCATGCAGATTAGAGATCTGAAAGCTGGTGGGGGGGAAGAACGTATTGCCATCATCCCAGTGCGTGCGGGCAAGCTCTGACAACGCCAGTGCGGCCTCATGAACAGGATTGCGTGCCAGGTGAGGGTAGGCAACGTGACCTTGTATACCCTGAACCGTTAAATTACCGGTCAGTGATCCACGGCGTCCGTTTTTAACCACATCACCAACAAACTCGGTACTGCTGGGCTCGCCCACAATACACCAGTCGATTTTTTCGTTCCTGGCTTCCAGCGTATCCACAACGCGGGTTGTACCATTAATAAATGGCCCTTCTTCATCACTGGTAATCAAAAAGGCGATACTGCCCCGATGCGTCGGATAATCACTGACAAATCGCGATGTCGCTGTCAGCATTGCGGCAAGGCTGCCTTTCATGTCTGCCGCGCCCCGTCCATGCAGGTAGCCTTCTTTTTCGGTGGCGACAAAAGGGGGCGTTTGCCACGCACTGGCAGGTCCGCTGGGAACAACATCAGTATGCCCGGCAAAGCACAGAAGCGGGCCTTGTGTGCCGCGTCTGGACCAAAGGTTTGTGGTGTCTTCAAACACCAGACTTTCGTTCTTGAACCCTGCTGAGGCCAGGATTGCCTGCATCATTTCCTGACATCCGGCATCCTCAGGCGTAACAGATTTTCTGTTGATCAAATCTTTAGCCAGCGCAATGACGCTTGAATCACTCATGGTTGAAAATTTCCTCATAGTCATCAGATTTGAAACCAACATAAAGTGATGCGTTGTGGCTCAGCACGGGGCGTTTAATGATGGCGGGGGAGTCAGCCATAATGTCCAGCGCAGTGTCTCTGGTCATATTCGTTTTAGTCTGCTCATCCAGCTGACGGTACGTTGTACCGCGTTTGTTTAATAAGGTCTCCCAACCGAGTTTTGCCTCAGTCTGCTCAAGCCACTGACGGCTTAACCCGTCTTTACGAAAATCGTGAAACTGGTAGTTAATGTTGTTTGTCTCCAGCCACTTTTTCGCCTTCTTTATCGTGTCGCAATTACTAATGCCATAAAGCGTCGTTGTCATTCATCTATTCCTAAACATTTTTCAGCAGTTTATCGCTTCATTTATGGCGATGCAAAACGACGCTTACCCAAGAATTGTAAATAAAAAGTGTGCTGCAAAAGGTACAGAGTCGCTGCACTTATTACAGCTATATCGCTTCTGACCAACGCAAAGAATTTAAGAATATCGGCTCCAGGGCACGTCTTCACTGACTTGTTGCGACGATGAGGCGAGTCGGCATGCCCTGTGCATCTGTCTAAGCAAGTTGTAAAACACGTAATTCATTATAGCGACACAGGAGATAACATGGCGATTGTAAAAACAGCTTCAGCACATTATCAGCCACTGGGTAAAGAAGGTCAGGGTCATGTAAGCCTGGCAAGTGGTGCGCTTTCTGAACAACCTTACGGTTTTAACACGCGGTTTGAAGACAAGCCTGGTACTAACCCGGAAGAAATGATCGCCGGTGCCCATGCAAGTTGTTATGCAATGGCATTATCATTTGCATTAGCCGATGCAGGCTATGACAGCGGTGAGCTGAAAGTCGATGCGGAAGTTACTCTGGAAAAAGACGGTGACGGTTTTGCTGTTACACGCTCAGCGCTTACACTGGATGCCAAAGTTAGTGGAATCGATGAAAGTGAATTTTCAAATATCGCGAAAGATGCGAAAGAAAATTGCCCGATTTCAAAGTTATTAAAGGCTGAAATTACGTTAGAGTATAATTTTTCTAACTAAGCGCTAAATTTCCAGCGACATCAAAGAATCTTCTAAAGCCAGGTACTGCCTGGCTTTTTTTATATCTACTTGTTTTAACTTTGCCGCGTTAACGAGCATAATCATGGCTGTCAGCGAATCAACCTGTTTGAGAAGTGCAGGGTTAAATTGCATAAGCAATGTTCCTTTTGAAACCTTCTTACCTGCTGGCTGCATAACCTGACACCCCTGAGTGTGAAGTTTGCGCGTGGCATTTCCGATCCTAAACCAGAACTGCAGACCATTTAAACAGGTATAGCGAACACTGTAGTTCAGAAGATCAACCTGACTGAGGTACCCGTCAAATGGCGCAAAAAGCTGTGAGCCTGTCACATTGAGGAAAACTGTAGCGTCGAACAGCGTCTGATACATACTGACAGGCGCTGAACCATTGCATAATGTACCTGAAACAGGGCTTGGGATATCGATACGGCGTGGAGATACTGACATAGCCGTTATTCGTTCACCGTATATCCTGCTTGACGCAACGCACTTACCGCTACACTCAGTTTATTGTCTTTTACCAGGAAAAAGTCTGTATCAAAGGTGGAAACGATAAAAATGCTGACTTTTGCTCTTGCCAGTACCTGGCCGATTTGCGCCATGATCCCTACCATAGAAAGCTGTAAAGGGCCTATTAATTCAAGGACTCGCCAGTTTTTATCGACATCCACAGAATCAATTTCAAGGGTGTCAGGAACAACGAGGGAAAGTTGATCGCCGGTTTTACCAATGAAATAGATATCACTGTTAAAAACACTCTGCGGAATGACCTCATCAGGCTCCATCGCGTGGATGTTGAATTGTTGTGGTAAAACGGCCAGCGTTTGAATAGCCATGGTTTGCAACTTTAACTGCCAGAAGAGATAGGTATTAAATCACTATCTTGGGATAAGTGCCACGTGTTATCCACGCATTCTGTGGATAACCTTGTTAAGTAGTTTGGGGCTTGGTTGTAACATTATGATTTTAAAGGTTTAAAAATATTGTGTAATTTTTACCCAGTGGATAAAAAACACTTATTCCCAAGCATTTTCCTGTTCCTGTGTCTAGCTGCTGACATTAAAAATACCGGCTTTTTTTCAAAAAAAACGGGGTTATATAAGTTGACATCAGACCAGTTATATACACAGTTTGCTGCTGATCGTATAAATTTTAAGTCGTTAAAGATGCAGTATTCCAATCCGCGGATCAGCGATCGGAGGGACATGATGTATGAAAACCGAAATACAATTTTGTGATAAATATGTATTTGAAACGCAAATTCCAGCATGCCGCGTAAAAATGATACATTAACCTTAAAGTGATGAATAAGTTGTGGTGACAGATGTGAGTGCTCCTTTAGATATTTTTGCAGGTCCGCGGGCCCTGCGCTTGCTCAAGAAACATGGTTTTCATCCATTGCTGTTTGATTATTTTATCGGGGCATCCGGTGGTCCCAAATGGTTTGTATTAACCGGGCTCGACAGAGTCATGTTTCCTGAGTATTTCAGCAGCCGGGGCGGACAAATGCAGATTATTGGTTCGTCAGCAGGGGCTTTCAGAGCAGTTTGTGCAGTGCAGCGGGATCCTTTGGCCGCCATCAATCGTCTGGCCACGCGCTACGCCAATACCGTTTACTCAGACAAGCCAACATCCCGGGAGATCACTGCAAAAGCTAAATCATTGTTAAGCGATATGCTGGGAGAGCATGGTCAGGAGGATGTATTGACCAATCCCAGATTTAAAGCACATATCATCGCAGCGCGCTGTAAAGGGCTGGTATCTGGACAAGGAAAACTTTCACAGTTATCGGGGCTGGCATTAAGCGCAGCAGCGAACGCTCTGCACAGGAAACATCTCCAGCGCAGTTTTACGCGAACCCTCTTTTCAGCACCAGACAGTAGTCTGGAAATTTACGATCCATATGGGCTTAAAACCGAGCGTGCTGAACTGGGATTCAACAATATTAAAGATGCGCTGCTTGCCTCCGGCTCGATACCTATGGTGCTGGACGGGGTGACGAATATCATTGGCGCCAAACCAGGTGTCTATCGGGATGGCGGCATCATTGATTATCACTTTGACCTGGCGTTCGGTCCGCATAAAGGGCTGGCATTGTATCCGCATTTTTATCCAAGACCAGTAACAGGGTGGTTTGATAAAGCGCTTAAAAAGCGTCTGGTGCATGCTTCAAGTTATGATAGCGTGGTTATGGTCGTGCCCTCAGCCAGCTTTGTGGAAAGTTTGCCGTATCAGAAAATTCCGGATCGAAAAGATTTTGAAACCATGAGCCCGGAACAACGCATACCGTATTGGGAGACTGTCATCAGTGAGTCTGACAGGCTGGGCGACCATTTTATGCAACAGGTTGAAAACGATACGATTATGGATGACGTAAAGCCGTTACCCTTTAATTGTTTTTAGCGTTTGGTGTGATTTTAGGAAGATACGCTCACCAAATGAGCAAACAGTTCACACAATGCAAAAAATGCCTTGATTGAATGCAATGCCCCCGTTATGATACGCGCCATCTTAACGCATCAGCCGTTAACGACCTATGCGTCTATAGCTCAGTTGGTTAGAGCGCTACCTTGACATGGTAGAGGTCCCCTGTTCGAGTCAGGGTAGACGCACCACTTTCCTTACGTTCTACTTATTCGTTCGCCGCATTCATTGAAACGCACCCGTACGACGCCCCGCAATTGATTAGGGCATTTTACTATTTCTCATATTGGCACTGACCGGCAATCCAGGTTTGATATATCGCCCGATCGTCACCCAGCATGCTCAGGGCAAATAGCATATCCTGGGCAGAATGGCTGTTTTCAAGACGCATCGCGGTGAGCTCATCAAACACCGGATCAAGCACCACGAAGTCGGCGACGGTACCCGGATTCAAGTTGCCGATGCTGTCATCTAAACCGTAGGCTACAGCTGGCCCTTGCGTCATACTGTACAGCCCCTGAAGCGCTGAAAAAGTCTGACCGTTTAACTGCGCCACTTTATAGCCTTCGCCATACGTTTTGAGCAAGTTAAAGCTGGTGCCAGCGCCAACATCCGTTGCCAGAGCCAGGTGCACGCCCGCATGCCGTGCTTTATCCAGATTAAATAATCCACTGCCTAAGAATAAATTAGATGTCGGGCAAAATGCGGCGGTTGCGCCACTTTCTGCCAGCCTTGACCATTCGTTGTCTGTCATATGAATACAGTGTCCGAATACGGCTCTGGGGCGCACCATGTGGAACCGGTCGTAAACATCAAGGTAGCCATCAGATTGAGGATACAATGATTTTACCCACTCAATCTCATCCATATTTTCAGACAGGTGAGTTTGTATGAAGACATCAGGATACTGCTGTGCCAATTCGCCTAACGCATGCATCTGATTTTCAGTGCTGGTAGGGGCGAAACGTGGCGTTAGGGCGTAAAGATTTCGGCCTTTTTTGTGCCACCTACTGATTAACTGTGCACTTTGCAGCTGCGCGGTGTCTGCCGAATCCTGTAACCAGTCCGGGCAGTTTCTGTCCATGCAGGTTTTCCCGGCAATGATACCCATATTTATGTCAGAGGCAGCCTCAAATAACGCATCGGCAGCATCCGCGTGCACCGATGAGAACACCAGACCCGTGGTGGTTCCATTTTTAATCAGTTGTCTGATGAAGGCAGGCGCAACCTGCCGACAATAATCAGGCTCAGAGAACTTACTTTCGGTGGGAAAGGTATACTGCTCAAGCCAATGAAGTAACTGTTTACCATAACAGGCAATCATTTCAGTTTGCGGGAAGTGTAAATGGCTATCGATAAAACCGGGTACAATCCATTTGCCGCGAAAATCATGCTGTGTTGCGTCAGGATACCTGTCACAGATATCTGCATATTCGCCCATTGCGACAATTTTGTCCTGCGCAATAACCAGCGCCCCGTCACTGAAGCATTCAGCCTCTGTGTCCGGTTGGGTGGTTGGGTGGGGGAAGTGCACGATACCAGCACGAAATAGGTCGTGTTTACTCACTGACAGCCTCGAATAGTTACAACAAAAAACAAAAAAAATTTATCAGGCAAGCGCTGTAGCGGTTGCTGCGGGAGTTTACAGGGGCTTTCACCCCAGAGCAAGGGGGCATCTTTTTGAATTGAGGTTACCGGTCCAAACGTATTTGCATGCGTTTTTTTATAAGCTCACCAAAACAGCTGTGCGCGGTGGACAATTCCTGATCTGTCGATTGGTTTAGGCGTTCATCGAGTTCGTTGATGACATCATCCACTGATTTGTCAGTGGTCGAGGTGATAAAAATGAAGCCGTGCTTTTTAAGATACTCCATATTCATCGTATTAAAGTTCAGCTTTTTATCAGCGCTGACATCGTCGGTAATCATGCTTATTTTCAACAAAGGTTCTGCGGCCAGCGCCTCGCGATAATCACTGTCTGAAAGTGATTTCCAATGTGTTACTGCGGCTTCCTGAACGGCCTGAACAGAGTGATATGGGCGGCTTTCGACCATACAGCTTATCCAGCTTCTGGCTGCACAAATATGGCTGAACCAGTCTGCGGCGCCGGCAAGAGACATAGTATTGAGTTTATCCAGTGTCATCGTCTTTCCTTTGTTCTTGCATTACAGTCAAGCAGACTACGATCTTGCTTTGTTAACATTATACACCGCCATTACCGTTGTGGATGAATAAGGTAAGCTGCATGTACATGTATTGTTGCGTTGCAAAAATACTGTGGCACTATTATGCGCCTTATTTTTTGAAATCTGACACCCCTTGTAGAGGTGTTGACAGCTATCGGGTCAGGCATGGCAAAAAGTACAGCAGGGTCATCCGTAGGTGATAAAAATCGTCGCTTGATATTACAGGCCGCAGAACAGACTTTTGCACAATGTGGTTTTGGTGGGGCGTCAGTACAAAAAATTGCCGATACGGCAGGTTTACCAAAAACCAATGTGCTTTATTACTTCAAGTCAAAGCAGGCGTTGTATCAAACCATCCTGTCGCGCATCCTGACACTTTGGAACTCCCGCTTCGATCAGGCTACCGGTCAGGACGATCCGGCCATAACCCTGGCCGAGTACATCAGCGAAAAAATGACTTTGTCGCAAACACACCCGTTACTCTCACGCATTTTTGCCATGGAAATTATAAATGGTGCCCCAAACCTGAACGAGGCTTTTAATGAGGCGCATAAGGCCTGGATGGCGTCTCGCGTAGCGGTCATTCAACAATGGATTGATGCTGGAAAAATGGATCCGGTCGATCCGGCGTTTCTGTTGTTCAATATCTGGGGAAGCACGCAGCACTATGCCGATTTCGCCACTCAGATAACACATCTTCAGGGGCAGAAAATGACCAGGGCCGATTTTAATACCGCCACCAACACGTTGATTAATATGGTCTTAAAAGGATGTGGTCTGACAGTGCCAAAAAAGTATGAAACGCCGGTGTCAGATGGACAGTAAAAATACGGCGATTTTTCGTTGCCAATAACATCAGCCCACGTCATGATGGATGTATCGTTTATTGTGAATGTATCAGACAGATGATTTCAGGTATTAAATTTTATCCGCTAGTCATCACGTTGGTGTAGATAAGGCATAACTAATACGTGTAATAACTGTCTGGTAGTGTGAAAGACAGGTGAAGGACAAATGAAACGCACGATAATGATCGTTGGTGGTGTGCTTTTGATGCTGACCGGGTGTTCAAAGCTGACTCAGGAAAATTACGATAAACTCGAAATGGGAATGTCGCAGGCCGAAGTGGAAGATGTACTGGGTTCAGCAGAACGCTGCAGTCGCTCACTGGGCACGCAGAGTTGTCTCTGGGGTGATGAAGAGAGTAAACACATCAAAGTGATGTTTATGAATGATCAGGCAGTGACTTTCTCTTACGAAGGTATCTAAGCGCCACGCGCCCGGCACCATAGTAGCCAGGCGCGGCAGATTTATTTCAAATCCAGTGCGTAACGCAGCAGAAAAATCAATGCCAGCGCGTAGGTAAGCAGGCTAACCTCACGTGCCTTGCCCGTACCCACCATCACCGTTACATAGGTGATGAAGCCCAGGGCAATCCCCTCGCTGATGCTGAAAGTAAGCGGCATCGCCAGTAGCGCCACCGATGCTGTCGCCAAGGCTCCCAAATCATCAAAATCCAACTGCCGGATAGAGTCCATCATTAAAATGCCCACCATGATAAGCGCTGGTGTCGTGGCCATTAATGGGATCACCTCCATCAACGGGGTAAACAGAAGTGACAGTAAAAAGCAGGCCGCAACGGTCAGCGCGGTGAGTCCGGTGCGACCGCCTGCAGATACACCGGCTGCTGACTCTACGTAACTTGTTACCGGTGAGGTGCCTAACGCAGCGCCGGCAATACTTGCGGTTGCGTCAGCATTCATCGCTGAACCAATACGCGGCAGTTTTCCGTGATCATCCAGCAGATGCGCGCGTCGCGAGACGCCTATCAGCGTGCCGATAGTATCGAACATATTGACAAACATCAGCGCAAAAATCAGGTCCCAGGTTTCTGAGAAGTGCTCAATCGGATACCACAAGTCCATCGCCATCCAGGTTTTCTGAATGCCATGGGGCACGCCGACAATAGCATCCGGCCTGGCCGTGAGCATCCCGTCAGCGGTGGGAATGAACAGACCGATGATGCTCAGCACAATAATCGACAATAAAATACCACCGGTAATTTGTTTTATAACAACTACGATTGTCAGTAAAATGCCAGCCAGCGCTAGCATGGTTGATGGTTCTGATAAGTCGCCCAGCGTGACAAACGTTGCCGGATGATCAACCACCAGCCCGGCATTTCGCAAGCCGATGAATGCGATAAACAGGCCGATACCGCATTGTACGCCTATTTTAAGAGATGCCGGGATGGCTTCTGCCACTTTGGTTCGGACGCCGGTAAGGGTCAGCAGCAAAAATAATATTCCGTTCCAGAAAACAATCCCCAGTGCCGCCTGCCAGGAAATGTCCCGGGTCATACAAATCGTAAAAGCAAAAAATGCGTTGAGCCCCATACCCGGCGCCAGTGCGATGGGGTAGTTAGTCATCACTGCCATCAACATTGTACCGATACAGGCAGAAAGTGCAGTGACAGTGATCAGGCCCTCAACCGGCATACCACTAAGGCCAAGAATACCGGGGTTCACCACCAGAATGTAGGACATGGCTGCAAATGTGGTCAGGCCGGCAAGCATCTCGGTTTTGACCGTCGTGCCGTGCTCGGAAAGCTTAAAAAATTTGTCCAGAAATGATGATGACATGGATTTACTCGTACTGAAAAATGACAATGGGTGTACAGCACTGCGGACAACGAGTACATTGACCATTTGGTCAGGTAGTAGGGTGCCTTGAGCTGAACACAAATCAGCACCGCGAAGGATGGCTTTATAGCCAAGATGTAAAACATTCCTGGCAACCATATCATTGAGTAAATTGAAAATGGCTTTTAAGACATGCGTTTAATGACTAGAATAAATAAGCAATATCATCAGACGCGGTGAACAATGCGCAATTGTGCTGGAACCAACAGTCAGGTGCAAGACATTGCATGTTATCGGTTTGTAACAACAGCGCCCGGCAGGGCCAATATTTAAAAGCGAACTTATGACTTTATCTTCTCTTATCTCTTCGGTACCCAAAGCTGAGCTGCATTTGCATATTGAAGGCTCGCTGGAGCCATCACTTATGTGGTCTCTGGCTGCCAAGCACAACATCACTCTGCCATACAAAAATGTGGCGCAAATCAAAGCGGCATACCAGTTTTCCAATCTGCAAAGCTTTCTGGATATTTACTATGCCGGTGCCAGCGTGCTGCTGGATGAAGACGACTTCTTTGCTTTGATGTGGTCTTACTTGTGTAAATGCAAAGAAGAAAACATTGTTCATACCGAGATAATGTTCGACCCGCAAACCCACACAGAGCGCGATATCGGATACGATATTTTTATGCCGGGTTTTTTAAAAGCGATAGATAAAGCCCGTCAGCAGTGGGGAATGAGTGTAAAACTCATATTGTCATTCTTGCGCCATTTGAGCGAACAAGAAGCATTCGATACGTTAGAACAGGCTAAGCCTTATTATCGTTACATTGATGCGGTGGGCCTGGATAGTTCTGAAAAAGGTCATCCTCCGGTAAAATTCAGGCGCGTGTTTGCCCAGGTCCGCAGGCTGGGATTTCGCATCGTGGCACATGCCGGTGAGGAAGGGCCCGCCGATTATATCTGGCAAGCTATTCACACACTGGGTGTAGACAGAATTGACCATGGTGTTCGCTGTCTGGAAGACCCGGAGTTAGTTGCGTTACTGAAAAAGCGGCAGATACCGCTGACGGTGTGCCCGCTGAGTAATCTTAAGCTGAAAGTGATTAATGATATGCGTCAGCATTCGTTATTCGCTCTAATGGATAAGGGGTTATTGGTTACCGTTAATTCAGACGATCCTACGTACTTTGGCGGTTATCTGAATCGTAATTTTGAAGCGCTGGATGCAGCACTGGGTATGACCAAAAATCAGTTACAGGCGTTGGTAATAAACAGCTTTAAAGCCAGCTTTTTAACACAAGATGAAAAAGCGCACTGGATTAAAGAAGTAAACCGTCACTTTTCCTAACCGGAGAAGATGACGGTATGCGTAGAAAGTGGCGGATATTGAACTACGCCGCGCGCTGGCTGCAGCAACGTGCGGCATAGTCGGTTCGTTATTATCTGTCCCGGCTAACCGCCGGCTTCCAATTTGGCTTTAACACGCTTGGGCAAATATTTTTCAGCCGCCTTACCTGTCACAGACCACACCATCAGTGCTGACCAGGCAACAACAGACAGGCCAGCCGGTACACAGGCGATGGCAATTAATTTGGCTTGACGCCGATTAAAAACCAGCGCCAGCAAAAAGGGTAAAAACCACACCAGCCCCATCGCCAGAATGATGACCGAAAGCTGTAATGCTGATGCATTTTCAAACTGGGTTAATATATCGTTCACGTTTAACTCTCCTTATTTCAGTGTTCTATCCCTAGTCTTGCTTCAGTGAACAATATTACAGTTTTTTATCCTCGACGGGGAAAAAAGTAGTCGTGCACTGCCTGTGGCGGTTTAAATATCGATAGTTTGCCCTGACACAGGGATCGTTGCATGGCAGTTTGCTTTCAATAAGGCTTGTCTGAGCGCTTTTTTGGCATCGTCTTCACCATGGACCAGATACAAAGGGGGGCGGGGAGTGTCAAAATGTGAAAACCAGTCAATAAGCTGTGACTGACTGGCGTGCGCCGAAAAGCCGCCCAATGTATGAATCTGAGCATTGACGGCAATCGATTCGCCAGCCATCTTTATGCGTTTCGCGCGATCCACCAACAAGCGCCCCGGGGTGCCGTTGGCCTGGTAGCCTACAAACACCACATGAGATTGATGTCGCCACAAATTGTGTTTTAAGTGATGTCGGATCCTGCCACCGTTACACATGCCACTTCCGGCAATAATGATAGCGCCACGTTCTACCCGGTTCAGTGCCATTGATTCCTGCGTAGTCACCGCGTAGCGTAGTGTGGGTAAAAAGCTGTGCAGACTTTTGTATTTGTAAGAATAGACATTATCGCCCGAGCGCTTCATCAGCTGCATATCTTCATGATTAAATACATCCTGATAGCGGTGATATATCTCAGTTACTGCTATTGCCATGGGGCTGTCTAAACATATCAGTTGCTGCGGCAGCTTACCTTGCTGGTACAGAGCGCCTAACCTGAAAATAATTTCCTGAGTCCGGCCAACCGCAAACGATGGGATCAGAATATTTCCCCCGTCAGCAGATGCGCGAGTAATGACTGATTCAAATTCATCCAGGGTGTCGGCAATGGAGCGATGCTCTCTGTCCCCGTAAGTCGACTCCATCAACACCACATCGGCGTGTGTGATACTGGCGGGATCTCTGAGTAGAGCAGCCTGCGCATTGCCCAGGTCGCCGGAAAAAACCAGCTTTCGGATTGGTAATGTGTCACTGATGAATAATTCAACAATGGAGGAGCCCAGAATATGACCCGCTTCACGCAGATTCAGCGTAATATCACGGGTAACAGCTAGCTCGTTCTCATAAGGCAGAGGCTGGCATAGTGCCAGCGTGTCCTCGACATCGTCCAGCGTATAGAGCGGGTCAATTTGCGGTTTGCCCGCACGAAGTCGGCGTTTATTCTCCCACTCGGTATCCCGCATTTGTAAGGAGGCTGCATCCTTTAACATGACATCAATTAAATCGCTGGTGGCCGGCGTCATATAAATCGGGCCTTTGTAGCCACGCCTGACTAGCAGCGGAAGCCGGCCTGAGTGATCCAGGTGTGCATGTGAAAGCACCACCGCATCAATGGATGTGGCATCAAAAGGGAAGGGGTCATTGTTGCTTGCCTCTACCTTACGACCGCCCTGAAACAGACCACAGTCTAAAAGTACGGTACTGGTGGCTGTTTTTAATAAATGCATGGAACCGGTGACACCATTTACCGCGCCAAGGAAGGTGAGAGTTGCCATACTGCCCCCATTTTTTAACAGTATTAATGATGAAGGTGGCCGCCCCATCCAGCAGGCGGCCAGCTTCGTGGTGTCGGTGTTACCGAATATCAATACGCCGTTTTTGAGGCTCAGTCTGTTGCGCTTTAGGCGCAGTTACCTTAAGAATGCCGTTCTCAAACGATGCAGTAATATCATTTTCCTGTACGGCATCGCCCACGGTGAAGCTTCGCTGGAAATGCCCGTAACGCCGCTCCTGACGTATTACCCGGCCTTCTTTTTCTTCTTTCTCATTTTGTTTCACCTCAGCACTTAGGGTAAGCACGCCATTGTGCAGCTCAAGATGAATATTCTCTTTATCAACACCGGGCAGTTCAGCGGCGATGATAAAGTGGTCGCCTTTGTCGGTAATATCAACTCTGGGGCTGAAAAAGCCCGGGTCGGAAGAGGAAAGGGGACTGAGAAAGTGATCAAATAAACTGTCGAGATCAAATCGGTTTTGGTTTGAGAGTTTGTTCATCGCTGTCTCCTCAATTTTGCCAGAAACAACGACCAGTAACTGCATGGTCGACTGGTAGTACATACCGCCAGTGATCATAGTATCGGGCTGAATTTCACATTGCACAAGCTCGCATCGTCGTTCTGTTGAGCAAGATCAAGGTTTATAAGATAAAAGAGAGACAAAACGTTAGTGCCCGGTATTTGAAAGCAAATTTCTAAGAAAGGAGCGAGTGGTTGTTCTCTTATTTTAGTCTGTGAGAGACTTCTAGATCTGCGCGCTTACTACATGTTATTCATTGAAGACTGACAATCCCATTCTTTCGTATTTTTCTTTGCGCTTAAACATGAATAAGTATTGTTTGAAGAAGCGGCGATTCAATTGGCTGTTTATTACGAATAGAGACTGCATTCATAAAATGGTGGCTTACGCTAAATTAATCTGAGAAATTTATCCCGAATAGCTACACCGATGTTGGTCAAAAGATCCTGAACACTTCAATATCAGGTAAGGCGGTAACCAAATGACAGGGGGTATCAAACAACCCAATGCGCAGCTTTCAAGCTTACGATATACCACTTAGCAACCCTTCTGATATGACAGTCACCTCTTTTCGACGGGCTCTTTATTCTTTTAATTTGCTGGCAGTGTGATGTCGAGTAATAAAAAATAACAACGCGATACCGATAACAGATGAGAATAAGGAGGCTGCGAGAATGCCTAATTTCGCGGCATTAATTAACGCAGGAGCGAAAGCTAAATTAGCGATAAATATTGCCATAGTGAAACCAATACCGGCTAAAATACCGCCCGCCAAAATTAATCCCCAAGATAAATCTGCAGGGCGTTCGGCAAGCTTAGTTTTTATGGCAAACCAACTAAACAAACAAATTCCGGCAGGCTTACCGAGCACAAAACCGAAGAATATTGCCAGAATAATCGAAGTTGGCATGTCTTGGTTACTCAAGGGAATACCTGCATTAGCGAACGCGAACAGTGGCATCACAACAAACCCAACCCAAGGGTGAAGTAAGATTTCTAATCTTTCTACCGGGGACAATGCTTCACGAGCAGCGGCCTCTGCGGTTTTTAACAGCCTGCTACGAAAAGCGTGCTGGTTTTTCTGCTCCGTCGCTATCGGACTCCACAGCGCATTGACAATATCATACAGTTTGCTCTCGTTAACCCACTTAGATGTCGGTGTCATCAAACCAAGCACTACGCCGGTGACGGTAGGATGAATACCGGCAGCATCAATAAATAGCCAAATAACACAACCCACAGCGAAGAACAAAGCCAAACTACGGATGCCTAAAGAAGACATACATTTAATCAGTGCGAAGCCGATAAAAGCACACCCTATAAACAACCAGTCAAGGTTGTTACCATAGCCCAGTGCAACGACTATTATTGCGCCAAGATCGTCAACAATTGCCAGCGATAACATAAATATGCGCAGACTCTTGGGTATTCGGGTCCCCAGTAATGCCAGGCAACCAATAACGAACGCTGTATCCGTTGCCATTACGGTTCCCCAACCGCGCTGGCCGACTTCGCCAAACTGGAAAAGAAGATAAATACTTGCAGGTACTATCATGCCGCCAATCGCTGCGGAAATTGACAACAATGCGAGTCGAGGTTTACGTAACTCTCCTAAAACCAACTCACGCTTGAGTTCTAATGCGATGAGAAAGAAAAAGAGCGTCATAACTGCATCGTTTATCCATGCGTGCAGAGAACGTTCAAATGAGATCGAGCCGATAGAGATCCCAATAGGAATTTTCCATAGTGCGGCAAATTCTGAACTGAAACCGGAGTTGGCTAAATAGAGCGCCAGCAGCGTAAACAGAAGTAATATTAGTCCTGCTGCTGCCTCTATCTTGAAGAAACGGCCTAAGGGTTGAGTTATCCAGTCAATAGGAGACTGCGGTAGCTGTTCTGCATTTCCTCTGCTTTTTGCAAGCAAGAACTTAGAAATGGTTCGTAGTTTCATCAGGATTAATCTCCTGAGACAATTCTGTCATTTGATGAAGATTAACGTTGCCATGAAAAATGGCATCCTGCCATTTTTTGCTCATGGTACCCATAAAACCGCAGATAATCGTCGTTGTTTTGGTAAACCAGATAGTAAACTTAATCCAATTATCATCTTTACTCATTCGCTACTCTCCGGGGTTTTATCGTTGATGCCAGAAGCATTGAAAACGAGACCGAGTAACTACTTATCAGTCAGGTGTTAACTACAAACCGGTGCCGACGCCTTAGATACCATTTCGCCTTGTCAACATTTTATCATTAGTAGTGCACGTCGCGGTTGTTTGCTATTTTTCCTCTGAGGTTGAGGTTTTAATATATTTATACATCTCACTGTCCGTTGATAATATGAGTGTTGTGCCATTGTCTACGATGGAAGGAAAAGCGGCCATGGTTCGGGTAAACTCATAAAAGCTGACAGCTTTTTCACTTTGATTATAGGCATCAGAATATATCTGTGCGGCAATGGCGTCGGCTTGTCCTCGAATTTTTTCAACCTGCAGATAGGCCTCCGACTGAATTTTGTTTAAATCGCGCTCGCGGTTTCCGCGGATCCTGGCAGCTTCGCCATGACCTTCAGAAAGAAAGCGCTCAGCAATTTGCCGTCGTTCACTCACCATTCTGTCGTAAATTTTGGGTCGCACACTGGCGTTGTAGTTAATCCTTTTAAAGCGGATATCCAACAGTTCAATGCCAAACACATTGACCTTTTCGGCTGCCGACTGAAAAATTTCATTTTCTACGACTTTGCGTCCTTTGTTAATTGGTACCAAAGTACCCATGTTGAGTGTTTTTTCGGCATCAGTAAGTAGTTCGTCGCGTTGTGGAACACGGTCCTTGGTAGTTCGGATGATTTCTATCAACTCGTGTTTGGCTACAGCGTTTCGAGTCTCACTGCCAAGTATGTCATCAAGCCTGGATTGCGCGCTTCGTTCATCACGCAGGCGTAAAAAATATTGTAATGGATCGATGATTCGCCAGCGTGCGAACAAATCTACAGAGATATACAGCTTATCCTTGGTAGGCATGTCAGAAGGATTGCCGTCCCATTCCAGTACACGTTTTTCAATAGGATTAACCTGCTGGATAAATGGTATCTTAAATTGCAAGCCCGCTGTTACGATAGGCTCTCCTACAGGCTTACCAAACTGGGTAACAACGACCTGTTCTACCTCTCCTACTGTGTACAGCGCACCTTTAATTAATGCTATCAACACAGCAATAAGTACGAAGCCGGTCACTGATAATAAGGTTGTTTTATTCATGGCGTGCAACCTCAACACTATCAAGATTAAGTAGTGGCAATATGCCTTGAGATTCAGTATCCAGAATGAACTTAGTGGTGACGTTGGGCATAATCTTTTGCATGGTTTCGAGGTAGATGCGCTTACGCGTGACCTCTGGTGCCTTTACATATTCAAAGTAGAGCGCATTAAATCTGGCAGTATCACCTTTTGCTTCGTTAATGCGTTTTAGACGATATCCATCTGCTTCCCGAATACGCTGATCCTTCTCTCCTTCTGCTAAAGGAATAACTTTGTTGTAGTCTCGTCGCGCTTCGTTTATCAGCTTTTCTTTTTCCTGCTGGGCTTGATTGACTTCATTAAAAGATTCCTGAACGGGTTCGGGGGGATTGATGTTCTTTAATTGTACCTGGTCGATACTAATACCCATGGCATATTTGCTTGATGTAGCCTGCATTTTAATCAGGGCTTCAGATTCAATTTGCTGTCGGCCAATAGTAATCACTTCATCTACTGTGCGGTCACCAACCACTTCACGCATTACCGATTCAGAAACATAGCGTAATGTTTCACTGGGTTCTCTCACCTCAAATAGAAATTTGACGGGGTCGGAGATACGGTATTGCACCACCCATTCAACTAACGCGGCATTTAAATCACCTGTCACCATTTGAGTTTCGCGCTGTGCGTCATTCTCACGTGGACTTTGCACCGGATCGGTGGCGTCGGGCGTGGTAAATCCAAATTCCTGTTTCAATTGTCTTTTTACCGGAACAATTTGAGTAGTTTCGATACCAAAGGGAAAGCGGAAGTGCAGACCCGGCGAAACATCGCCAACGTATTTACCGAACCTTTGCACTACGGCGACAGAGTCACTGGGAACGGTATAAATTGCGCTCCACAGACTGGCGCCTATAACAATGAACAGTAAAATAATAAAAAAAGCTACTGGACGACCGCGTCCCGGAATTAGTCTTTTAATTCGCTCAAAAAATTTCTTTGCCAACTTATCTATATCTGGTGGAGGCTCTCTGCTTTGCCATGGTGTGTGCGGGGAATTATTATCATTGGCTTGTGACATAATGTTTGCCTCTGGTTAGCGTCTGCGTATTGTTTCAATCTTACTTCTTCACGAAAAACCCCTAAGTAATTTGACAGTCAGCTTCTGAATGAGGGCTAGATAAATGTCCGCTCGATAAAAATACTCTCAACGCTGCTGGTTGGGTGAGTGGGTGCGATTTCATACTGCAACTCACTTTTTCTATTGCTTAGCATCAGCAAGCGAGTCGCCTGAGTATTGATATATTCGGTGCGTAATTGCACTGTTGTCTGGCAACATATAGCGCCGGCTTCCCACGCAATCCAGGGTATTTACCGGTCAAAAAAAGCGGCATTGGTAACTATCTTTTATAGTCTGCTATTGCTGTTTTCCGACATTGCATTAAGCAATGTACTTTGGGCGAGGTGTGTCCTATGGCGTCTTACCTCAGACTACGTTGCCGAGCTACCAGGGGCCTGTGCCGCTGTATAGCTGAGAACTACGCATCAGGGATGCTGCTACTGCTGCAAAAGCAACACTTTGGGCCAATGCAGATTAACAACGTTCGTGGTTTCACCGAGCTCTATTAGATGTAAGTGACAGCGCTTGTTGATGTAGTGCGTTTTGTCGAAGGGCAGTAATCTGAATTGCTCAAAGACCCAGCCATTATTAGTCATTGCTTTTGGCCAATAACGATTAAAAAGCGGTACAACAGCGTTGATTTTCCTATTCAATAGCATAACCGCGGCCGGTTGTAGATTGTCGACGCTCATCGTAACCTTTGCCATCGGGGCAAGCCTATGCAGTTGATTTGATATTATGAGCATAATCTACTTCATCGTACATGTATGTTCGATAGCAAACATACATGTAATTAATTCAAACTTTATGAGAGATCATAAAAAAAGCATCGCGTGGTAAGCGGTTAGTAACTTATACAGAGTTATTCGTACCACTAATTACCAACTTTTTACTGCAAGGTTTTGCAACAAAATAGCACTAATTACACATGATAGCCGTTTGAACCGGCTATCATTTATCATCAGAGAAATAGGACAAGCGCATAAACTGGATTTTGATAGCCTGTGAGAATTACTGGCGGGGTATTGTTATCTTACATACAGAACAAGCGTTTAGACTATACTTTCCCCGTTAACTTCTGAAGTGATTAGATAGAGAGTGAAGTGCAGTGAAAAAACCGTTCTTGGTTATTCACTGCCTTGCCAATTCAGACCAGAAATAACGCAGCACCTCAACATTTTTTATCGAATAACGCGTAGCTGATGATGTGAAGGGCTAAACGCGATAAAAGGACTCAACATGATGGAACCATTACAAAACAGACTTTTGTCGGCGCTGGAAAAAAACTCAAAAGAGCATATTTTTCCACACCTCAGTTTAACGTCTCTTCCTTTGGGAAAAGTACTTTATGAATCGGGCGAAAAATTAGAGTATGTCTATTTCCCTATTGACGCTATCGTATCACTATTGTTTGTAATGTCAGACGGCGCATCGGCAGAAATATCGCTGGTTGGTAACGAAGGATTGGTCGGTATCTCTGTGTTTATGGGCGGGGGCAGCACACCAAGTCGGGCGATTGTGCAAAGTGCAGGTTCTGCATATCGATTGCCTGCGGCGATACTTCGTCAGGAATTTAATAGCGAATCTCAAATCAGACTTTTACTGCTAAGGTATACACAAGCGCTTATAACGCAAATGTCGCAAACAGCAGTTTGCAACAGACATCATAAAATAGATCAACAATTGTGCAGATGGTTACTGCTTTCGCTTGACCGCCTACCTGATAATAAATTAACGATGACCCAGGAACTTATCGCAAATATGCTGGGCGTGCGTCGTGAGGGCGTAACAGAAGCTGCGGGGAAACTGCAGCGAGCGGGCATAATAACCTATCATAGGGGGCATATTACTGTGATTGACCGACCAAAGTTGGAAGCGTTGTGCTGTGAGTGTTATCAGGTGGTTAAGGATGAAACTGACAGGCTTGAAGCTTTTGATTCAAAGTCGGGTAATTAGTAGCACAACTCATCTCAGTTATCTTTTAGCGTTAAGCGCGATAATACGCGTCGCGAAAGTACACAAAAATAAGTTCAGACCTTCCCGTTCATCATAATAGCAGCGAATGTAACGATGTGTGGGATATCGTACCGACAACATCCAAACTCAACGCTATGCTTACTCTGATAATCTTACCGTGCTTTCTCTGGCTAGCGACTTGTTAAAAGATGACATCTACGCGAACTTCCCCCTGAAGAGAAAAGCTTTCTTGTTCAACAACAAAGAGACCAGTGTTTATTTTTACATAGTAAACAGGCTTATTGTTATCCGAATTAAAGGTGCGTTCTATGTCAATTCGATCCACCAGACGTTCTGCCAGCTTTGCTCCTCCCTGGAATGATTCACATCCTGTTCGAGAAGAATTGTTAAGTATGGAGCGCTTGGCGCAGCATGCCAGAAGCCTGGCCTTGACGCAGAAAATTGCGTTACACCCTCAAAAAGTTGTCGCTTTGACAAAGCGGCTTGACGACAACGCTAAAGTATTGGCCCAGGTATACTATGACAATGCCTCGGCGCTCAAGGAGGGCGATAAAATTGCACCGGCATCAGAATGGCTTTTGGATAACTACCATGTTGTAGATGCACAGATTTGGAACGTGCGAAAAGACCTTCCCAAACACTTTTATAATCAGTTGCCTAAGTTATTGGAGGGCCCCTTTAAAGGTTATCCGCGCGTGTTTGGTATTGCGTGGGCATACGTTGCTCATACTGATAGTCACTTTGATATCAACACGTTTTATCACTTCATGACCCGGTATCAACAGGTTGTCCCCCTATCTATTGGCGAGTTGTGGGCAGTGTCTGTTACCATTCGAATAGTACTTATTGAAAATCTGCGTCGCCTTTCAGAACAATTGGCGGTCGGTCATACAGAGCGCATGAACGCAGATGCACTGGCAGACGCTATTTTAAGATTATCTGTGGATAGTGCAGGGCAACCTTCAGATCAAGTTACTTATCCGGCCGACGATATAACTAATATTTTTGCTGCACAATTAGTGAAACGTTTGCGCGGTCAGGATGCGTCTATGACCTCAGCACTAATATGGCTTGAGCGAGCTCTGGACAAGCAAAATATGTCATTTGCCGATGTGGTACAAAAGGCTTCGCTGCAACACAGTATCGCAAATGTAAGCATGCAAAATGTTATCAATAGTATGCGACTAATAGCGGATATTAACTGGAACGTTCAGTTCGAACGAATCAGCTGTGTCGAACAGACGCTTCGTAAACATGTCAGCTATTCGCAGATGGACTTCTCTACCCGAAATCTCTATCGCACCTGTATAGAAAAACTCGCTTTGGGCTCCTTATTCAGTGAGCTGGAGGTTACAAAGAAATTGTTGGATGTTGCGCGTAGCGCTGCTGGGAATGAAAGCGATGAGACAGAAGCGAGACGAATGGCGGACCCGGGGTTTTACCTTATTGGGCAAGGACGGCTGGACTTTGAAAAAATTATCGGGTTTGAGCCTCCGTTGTCGTTGAGATTCTTTAGGCTTTACACCACTTGTGGGCTGATGGGGTATTTAACGTCTATAGCGCTGCTCACTGTCGTATTGATGGTAATTGCTATTAGCACTCTGACTTCCCTAGCTACAGTGACAATATGGGTGGTAGGCGTTCTGCTTCTGATACCTGCCAGCGAGCTGGCTATACTTCTGACCGACCGGCTTATTACATCTACGCTTAGTGCCAGGTTGCTGCCGGCTATGGCGCTAGAGCAAGGGGTACCCGAACAATTTCGTACTGTTGTTGTCATTCCGGCGTTAATGACAAACGAACAGGATTTATTGCATCTGGTGAATCAACTAGAGGTTCATCATCTTACATACAAAGATGATGAACTTGCTTATATATTATTGATTGATGGTGCTGATGCGCCTACTGAAGTTCTTAAGGATGATGCGCGAATGCTTTCACAGGTAAGTGAGAAAATAGCAGCGTTGAATCAACAATATGGTAAGAATGTTACGGGGCAACGATTTCATGCGCTTTATCGGTGTCGACTTTACAATCCTGGCGAGTCAAGCTGGATGGCGTGGGAGCGTAAACGTGGCAAACTTCATGAGTTAAACCGGTTATTGCGTGGCGCGAGTAAGACGAGTTTCACTGCAGTTGATGGCAGCGAACCGCAGTTACCTCCTAAGGTGCGCTTTGTCATCACATTAGACGCTGACACTCAGCTTTCGCGTGATGCTGTGAGAAAGCTCATTGGCAAAATGGCACACCCGCTTAACCGGCCACGTGTCGATACGCATTTTCACCGTGTCGTCTCCGGTCACGGGATTTTGCAACCCAAGGTTACGCCGTCTATGCCTGTAAACGGAGAAGGGTCCTGGTATCAGCATGTTTTTTCTAGTCCTGGCGGCATTGAAGCATACATTAGTGCGCGATCAGATGTTTATCAGGATCTTTTTGATGAGGGCTCCTACACTGGCAAGGGCATTTATGACATTGACGCATTTGAAGCCTCGCTGGATGGACGAGTGCCCGATAATACTTTATTAAGCCATGACTTATTTGAAGGTGTGTTTGCTCGTGCAGGGCTGGTCTCAGATATTGAGTTTATTGAGGCATTTCCCAGCCGATATGATTCTGATGTTAAGCGTCAGCATAGATGGATAAGGGGCGATTGGCAGCTACTTCCATGGTTAATTGACAGACAAAAAAAGAGTGGCAACAAAACATCAACATTAGGAAAGTGGAAAATACTGGATAATCTG
Organism: Salinimonas profundi; assembly: GCF_014750655.1. GTDB lineage: Bacteria > Pseudomonadota > Gammaproteobacteria > Enterobacterales > Alteromonadaceae > Alteromonas > Alteromonas profundi_A. The sequence continues at coordinate 925,369 of NZ_JABBXD010000001.1, read as the reverse complement.
CGGCGCTCTTTAGTTTTACCTTTACTGTTGCTGCTGATAGTTACTGCCTGGTTTCTGCCATTATTTGCGACCATTACGTTATTGAGTGTCGTACTGCTCACCCTCGCAATGCCCTTCTTTTTACCTCTGTGTTTTTTACTGACATCTTATCGCCAAAGTCAGGGAAAGCTCACCAATCATTTTAAAATGTGGCTGGCTGATGCGCTTTTAGCCTGCAAGCATATTCTACTTTCTCTGGTTTTTTTGCCGGATAAGACCTGGTGGACCTGCGATGCAATATTTAGAACCTTGGTGCGTGTCATTTATAGCCACAAAAATATGTTGCAATGGATGCCCGCCGCGCAGCAGGAGAGTAGCCCTTATCTCTCCATTACTCAGTGTTATAAACGAATGGTCTTCGGTACAACGTTGTCGATAATTTTGTGCCTGTTAACCGTCATCGTTTTACCACCGGTATGGCCACTGGTGCTGCCCTTTGCACTCATATGGATAAGCGCGCCAGCTATTGCATTTTGGATCAGCCGTCCTCGTTTCAGTGCTTTTTTACCAGCCTCAGATAGTTGTAGAAAAGAGCTCAGAGACATCGCACGCAGTACCTGGCGATTCTTTGAACAGTTCGTTACTCCTGGTGACAACATGTTACCGCCGGATAATTTTCAGGAAGATCCAAAGCCACAGGTTGCTCATCGGACTTCTCCGACAAATATAGGCCTATATTTACTATCGGTATGTTGCGCCAGAGATTTCGGTTGGATTGGATTAGACGCTGCACTGCAGCGACTCGAAGGTACCTTCGATACGCTGGATAAACTGCCAAAATTTAAGGGGCATTTTTATAACTGGTATGGTACCAAATCTCTGGAGTCGCTATTACCCGAATATGTTTCTTCTGTAGACAGCGGAAATTTGGCAGGGCATTTGATTGCGCTCGCAAACTCGTGCGAAGAGTGGCATAGCCTGGCGTACGACCATCAGCTATTGGCCGGATTACAGGATAATGTCAGGCTGCTACGCGTGCAGATCCAAACTCATGAAGATGCTTTCCATAGCGTTGCCAACCCGCTGCAAAAGCTTTTAGACGAGCTAAATGGGAAACTGACGGAATCGCCTGCTTTCGAGCTCACTGAACTTCAACCAGTTCAAATTCTGGTAAATAAAATTAGCACAATGATCAATTCGGTTGGTGCTGAGCAAGCGCAAGATGCTCGTTTTTGCATCAACGCCTGTGTTCGTCGGCTATTGGAATATAATGACGATAAACGACTGATACTTAATGACAGTCCAGGATTAACAAAAAGAATTAACGATATGTGCAATCGTGCAAGAGCGATGGCTCTGGCGATGAATTTTAAAGTATTGCTCAATGAAGAAAGAATGTTACTTTCTATTGGCTTTTCTATACAGGAGAACTCCCGTGACGCCGGTTGTTATGACCTTCTTGGTTCAGAAGCTCGGCTGGCCAGCCTTTTTGCGATTGCTAAAGGTGATATTCCTACCAAACATTGGTTCCGATTAGGGCGCAGCGCGACGCCTGTTGGCTTTGGTGCAGTGCTACTTTCCTGGTCAGGCTCCATGTTTGAGTATTTAATGCCTTCACTGGTGATGAGGGCGCCTTCTGGTAGCCTGATTGAACAAACAAATCGCCTGGTAGTCCATTGTCAGCAAGAATACGGCAGGCAGCTATCTATGCCGTGGGGGATTTCAGAATCGGCTTTTTTTGCTCGGGATTTAGAGTTCACCTATCAATATTCAAATTTTGGTGTTCCCGGACTGGGATTAAAACGCGGGCTTGCTGAAGATCGAGTAATTGCACCTTATGCCAGTGGTTTAGCAACAATGATACAGCCTAAGGCAGCGTGTAAAAATTATCGCAGGATTGCAGATTTAGGTGGCCGCGGCAGATTTGGTTTTTATGAAGCGCTGGACTTTACCATCAGTCGCCTGCCTGCCAACACAACAACCTGCATCGTACGTAATTTTATGGCCCATCATCAGGGTATGACCATCGTTGCTATTTTTAATGCGTTGCATGGGGGCCTGATGCGCAACCGCTTTCACCGCGAACCAATGATCCAGGCGTGTAACTCGCTGCTCCAAGAAAGATTGCCCCGTAACGTTGCCTTGAGTCACCCTGCGATGGAAATTAATGCATCAGAAGAAATCAGGAAAACACAAACTAATGTAGAACGAGTATTAGATCCCAAAGCACCTGGCGCGCCGCAAACACACGTACTATCAAACGGCAGATACAGTGTCATGTTAACCGCGGCAGGTGCAGGTTACAGTCACTGGAAAAACATGGCAATCACTCGCTGGCAGGCTGACAGCACCTGTGATAGCGATGGCTTTTTTATTTTTATCCGTGATACCGCAACTGATAAACTGTGGTCGACAACGTTACAGCCTATTGGCTCCAGTGCATATTGCCAAAACGGACGTTTCGCTGAAGATTATGCGCAATTTTCACATCGACAGCAAACGTTAACCAGTACTATGGAAGTGGTAGTTTCAGGAGAAGATGATGGAGAAGTCCGGCGTGTTTCGTTGCATAACAACGGTCTTAAGTCAAAGAAACTGGAATTGACTTCCTATGCTGAACTTGTCTTAGGAAATGCAGCGAACGATAACGCTCACCCCGCATTTTCAAAACTGTTTATACAAACCTTCCTGCACAAAGATTCTGGCGCGTTGATTGCCCGGCGCCGACGGCGAACCCTTGATGAGCCCGAAATCTGGGCTGCACATTTCGCGGTAGTTGAAGGCCAGGAGTTTGCTAAAGAACAATATGATACAAGCCGTCAGTCATTCATCGGTCGTGGCAACAGCATTCATAGTGCCGCTGCTATGGCTATAAAAGGGCAGTCAGGGAGCACGCCGTTAAGCCAGTCACTGGGCTCGGTAATAGACCCTGTCTTCTCTGTTCGAAAGCATGTCATAGTTCCTGCAGGCGGGTGCGCCCGCGTTTCGTTTTGGATAGTGGTGGCGTCTTCCCGTCAGGCGCTAATAGAGCTTATCGACAGACACTACGAATCTAACGGCTTCGCCAGAGCCAAAACTTTAGCCTGGACGCAAGCCCAGGTTCAGTTAAGACATATGAATATTGAATCAGGGCAGGCGGCGCTTTTTCAGCAGATGCTCGCGCCCGTGCTTTACCTCGATAGGCGCTATCGAAACGTTGCACACAGACGTGACTCTAACTTGCAAAACCAATCATTATTATGGAAAGAGGGTATCTCTGGTGACCTGCCCATCGTGTTAATTCGAATCGATGATGTTCTAGACATGAGCCAGGTGGAGTTGCTTCTCAGTGCTCACGAGTACTGGACAATGAAACAGGTAGCTGTTGATTTGATAATAATTAATGAACATCAGGCATCTTATTTCCAGGATTTACAGACGACAATTGAATCGGCGCTTCGTCGCAACCAGGCACGTCCACACGTCACTTCCAAACATGATGATGCAGTAGCCCGGGGTAACGTATATGTTTTGCGTTCTGACCTGCTTCATTCAGGCGTACACTCGCTGCTGATGAGTGTCGCAAGACTTTCGTTATCAGCCAGTCAGGGCAGTATTGGACGACAGGTGGACTGGCTGACAGAAAATAACGAATCGAAGCCAGATGCTCACTATAGCGAATCCGTCGAGCCCGCCGTTGGTAGTAATGCTAATGATATTGACCCTGAAAAGTTGCAATTTTTTAATGGCTTTGGGGGCTTTGGTGAGGAGGGGAAGGAGTACATCATTGTTTTGACGGCTGATAGGAACACGCCTGCTCCCTGGATCAATGTGGTCGCCAACGACAGGTTTGGCTGCTTGTTGGCAGAAGATGGTTGTGGATACACCTGGGCGCAAAATAGCAGAGATAATCAGCTGACCCCCTGGTTCAATGATGCTACAACAAACCCTTGCGCAGAAGCGATTTATATTAAGGATGAAGAAACGAATACATTAACTGGGCCAACGAGTAATCCTGTCAGGGATGATGGAACCTATACGATTAGGCACGGTTGGGGCTATAGCGTGTTTTCTCATGAGGCAAATAATCTTACAATAACCGCTACACATCTGGTCACTAACAGTGACCCGGTTAAGCTGATCAACGTGTGTATAACTAATCTTACTTCTAAAGTCCGCAGGCTTTCGATTACCAGCTATACAGAGTGGGTATTAGGCCAAAACCGATCTGCAAATGCGCCTTTTCTCATCACTACGTTTGACCAAGCGACAGGGGCGATGACTATCCAAAACCCCTGGTCTAACGAGTTTGCCGGTGCAACTGCCTTTATTATGATGCAAGCACCTGTTACAGCCTGGACCGGCGATAGAACTGAATTTCTCGGGCGACACGGTACTCATGCTCATCCTTTGGCGCTTACCTCGAAAACAAAATTGTCCGGTTCAACAGGTGAGGGGTTTGATCCTTGTTCGGTATTACAGCAGACAGTGACATTGAAAGGCCACTCAGAACACAATCTGGTCATTGTTATGGGCCAGGGAGATACGCTGGAAGAAGCGAATCAGCTTATTCATCGTTATCAAAAGCGGTCATTTTGTGAGGAACTCACTGATGTTAAGCATAAGTGGGCGGATTTACTGGGTAACGTCCATGTCAACACGCCTGATAGCGCAATGAATATCATGCTCAACGGCTGGCTTTCATATCAAACTCTTTCCAGTCGGATATTTGCGCGGTGTGGGCTTTACCAGGCCAGCGGCGCCTACGGTTTTCGCGACCAGTTGCAAGACGGGATGGCGCTCACATTGTGTCAGCCTGCTTTGACTCGAGCGCATCTCCTACGCGCCGCCGGGCGCCAATTTAAAGAAGGGGATGTGCAGCATTGGTGGCTTAGCCATTCTGGCAAAGGGGTGAGAACACATATTTCCGATGACCGTGTATGGCTGGCGATTGCCACTGCAAACTATGTGCAATCAACAGGGGATACGTCTGTACTGACTGAAGAAATCCCTTATATTGAAGGACCATCATTAGCACAGTCTGAGCATGATGCATTTTTTGTCGCGGCTATATCCACGAACACCGATAGTTTGTACGAACATTGTGTGCTGGCCTTGCAAAGTAGCCTAGATACGCTTGGGGCGCACGGTCTGCCATTAATGGGTACAGGGGATTGGAATGACGGTATGAACACTGTGGGCAACCAAGGCAAAGGAGAAAGCGTTTGGTTGGGCTGGCTGCTTTGTTATGCGCTCGATGAGTTTGAAAGCATCGCCCGGATGCGAAACACGCCGCTTGACCAGTCACGATGCAAGCAATGGCAAACACAATCAGAGCATTTACGCCAAGCACTTGAAAACGCATGGGACGGCAACTGGTATAAACGGGCGATATTTGACAACGGCCAGTGGCTGGGCACTTCAGAAAATGACGCCTGTCGTATCGATTCTATATGTCAATCCTGGGCTGTATTGGCTAACGGCCCTGTAGAAAAATCGGCGCGTGCCTTGGCATCGGTAGAAAAATGGCTTTTAAAGCCAGAATACCGAATAAGCTTGCTGTTTACACCACCATTTGATAATACCGATCTTGAACCCGGCTATATCAAAGGCTATCCACCAGGCTTCCGCGAAAACGGTGGCCAGTACAGTCATGCCGCAATGTGGAACATTTTTGCGCTGGCAAAGCTACATCACAATGAATCAGCACATGCGCTGTTTGACATGCTCAATCCTGTAACTCATGCAAATTCGGCTGAGACGTGCCTGAGGTATTGTGTAGAGCCTTATGTAGTTGCAGCTGATGTTTATTCTGTCGCGCCGCATATCGGTCGGGGAGGGTGGAGCTGGTACACCGGTGCTGCCGGTTGGATGTTCCGAGCAGGGTTAGAAGCAATTCTAGGTGTTCAGCTTAGAAACAAAAAGCTTATTATTCATCCGTGTATCCCTTCATCGTGGCCGGGATTTACCGCAACAATTAAAACCAAAAAGTCTCAATACGCGATTTCTATCAGACGAAGCTGCGCAAACGCCAGGCGTTCAGAAAGCCAGATCGATGGTGAATATCATATGGTGGAGGGGACAGCGTTGTGTATTTGCGTACAGCCGGGGCGTCATGCCGTGAAAATCGTTCTCCATAATAAGCATTAACTATCGGTAGCGCCGGGTAATGATAGAAATCAAAGCGGATATTTTTAAATATATTGAACGATTTCATAATCCAAAAATGCAAAGCACAGCGGTAAATCGGTCGGCACACTTCAACTTTACTAAAGCGTCAGTAAAAAACGATGTAGATCCTATTCATTTTCCGAGGCAATCCGCTTCCGGTTAATGAAACTTAACTGTTGAACGAGGTGGATCTTAAAACCTCGTGTTACGAAATCAGTATCAGCGCAGTACAGCTTAACGCTCGAAAATCATACGCTAAAGCGCTCGCTAAGCAGGCGGGTGAACGATAATGCAGATTGATGTAATCAACATCTACCTGAATTGGGGCTACCGGCACTCAATAGACGGTTGACGCGAAAGTTCTTAATGAGCGAAAGGTGACCCAAAACGATGACACGCCTCGCCATAAACAAGAAGCCGATCTCAACGCTCGCGGTTATATCGGAGGGGGCTGATCTGGCTACTTTGCACATTGAGGACGTGTCACAGGGTTCAATAGCATGCCGCACGATTTATACAGGCAATTATATTAGGAATCTGACAGACACAAATATGTCTGATCTTATCTGTGCGTGGTTGGAAGGGAGAGGATGCGAACGGGGGGGGGCAGCAGTGAGTATAGCTTTCGTTTAGTGGCAATAATTCCAGTAAACATTGTATTGTACAAAAAATGTACGATACTTTTAAGGCTGGACTTTTCCGGCAAATAACAGACTTTATTGCGTGCAGCGCAGGGAAGTTTGCCATTCTGGTACGAGTTGGTAAATAGAGTCACCATTCTGGGAGGAACCAAAAATGAATATCCGCTTAAGACTTTTACTCTTAATGGCGATAGCCCCTCTGAGCGCTGTGGGAATGGCCGAAGAATCCAAGCAAGCCAAAATAGCGCGCGCATTATCAGCGGCCCCTGATTCTGTCAGTGCGCAGGCGACTGTGATGGACGGCGACGGCACGATTTTACAAGAAGGGACCAATGGATGGACGTGTTTACCAGATACACTGGAGGGTGACAAGGCCCCGATGTGTAATGATGAAACATGGATGGAAATGATGACTGCTGTTGGTAGCCAGTCTGACTTTGTTGCTGACAAAATCGGCATCTCCTACATGTTGCAGGGTGAACCGACAGGGTCGGGCGTCAGTAATTCCTCGCCACATCACCCTAATCATAAACAGGCGGAAGACTATGTAGAAACAGGGCCGCACCTTATGATTATTGTTCCAAAAGCGCTGTTAAAGGGCATTACCACTGACCCTAATGAAGGCGGCCCCTATGTGATGTGGGCAGACACGCCTTATGCCCATATCATGGTGCCGGTCGCGTTAGAAGGTAAAGCCGTTATTACCAAGCAGTAATACTTGTTACTTGCGCACGGACATTTACGCGTGCGCAGGTGCCAAAACCTGCCGCTTGTGGTGTCTTAAATTGACTCACTCGCAATCGTGGGGGGGGGGAAAGGCCCCAATTCGAGATTTTTCTTTATTCTTTCCCTTGGCATGGCTCGTTATCTACAGTAAAGGTTACAACGGGTGCATGGCTCATGGCCGAGGCAACGGTCTGTTTTCAGCGGCAAATAAAGATAAAATGTCATTTGGTTCACCGAAGCGGCAGCCGGGTAGATGAGGTTATTTCTCTTAACGACAAGCTTGAGCTAATCGTCGATACACCTTTTAACTTTCTCAACACCTCTTCGACAAACCGGCTGTACTCATCAAGATCTTTGGCTACGATCTGTAATAAAAAGTCGGCATCGCCGGTCGTATTATGACAGGACAACACCTGCTCAGACTCTTTGATAACCCGCTCAAAATGCGCTGTGGTCTCAGTATCATGATCAACATATGTCAGTTGTACGAAGGCAACAACGCCATATCCCAGCTTGCGGCGATCAAGATTTGCCTGGTACCCGTGTATATAGCCCTTTTGTTCCAGACTTTTCGTTCGCCTCCAGCACGCCGCTTCGCTGATTGAAAGTTCGGCTGCAATTTTGGCGTTGGACAATCGACCATCTGACTGCAGACGCTTTAAAATCGCTATATCTTTGCTATCAAGCTGCTCCACTTAAAGAATCCTTCGTATTGGGTGTTTATAAAGAAAGATGTTTACACGACTGCGTAATAAATAACAGTTAATGGAAAAGTAATTTCACACCATATAGGTAAACTGAGATGACTCAATCAATGGTACTGAGAGGTGGAAATCAATGAAAGCTGTGGTATTTGAAAAATTCGGAGAGTCACCGAAGCTCATGCAGGTTAATGATCCTGCGCCTCATCCCGATGGCGTTGTCATCAAGGTTAAAGCAACAGGTGTTTGTCGCAGTGACTGGCATGCCTGGATGGGACATGATCCGGATATCGTACTACCACATGTTCCGGGGCACGAATTTGCGGGTATCGTTGAAGCTACTGGCAAAAATGTACGTGGTTTCAAAGTTGGTGACCGCGTCACTTCGCCTTTTATCAGCGCCTGTGGCAGGTGTAGCGATTGCGCCTCTGGTAATCAGCAGGTTTGCTCAAATCAGACGCAACCAGGATTTACACACTGGGGGTCATTCGCCGAGTTTGTTGCCATTGATCATGCGGATGCAAACTTGATCGCGCTACCTGAAGAGATGGCCTATTCTACGGCAGCCAGTCTGGGGTGCCGGTTCGCTACATCATTCCATGCCGTGGTTGATCAGGGGGCCGTGTCGGCTGGGCAGTGGGTTGCCGTTCACGGCTGTGGTGGTGTTGGTCTTTCTGCCATTATGATTGCCGCCGCGTTAGGCGCGCGCGTTATCGCAATCGACCTATCTGATGAAGCGCTGAAATTAGCCGACAAATTTGGCGCTGCCGCAACAATCAATGCGAATCAGGTGGAAGACGTCGTTGAGGCAATTCTCGAACTGACAAAAGGCGGTGCACACGTTTCACTCGATGCACTGGGTCATCCGGTTACAGCCGTTAATTCGGTCAAATCACTCCGGCGCCTGGGGCGGCATATCCAGGTAGGGCTGTTACTAGCGGATCAATCTACGCCGCCTATTCCTATGGATAAGGTGGTTGCAAATGAACTTATGATACTCGGTAGTCACGGCATGCAAGCGCATCGGTATGATGCAATGCTCAACATGATTCTGTCGGGTACGCTCGCTCCGGAAAAACTTCTGGGCCGCTCTATTTCCCTTGAAGAATCGATCTCAGCGTTAACATCAATGGACCAGACAAGTTCACCTGGCGTAACGGTGGTGACGCAATTTTAAGGGATGGTCAGTCTGTTGTTGAGTTGCCAGAACGGCAAAGAAAAAAACCGATGAGCATCAGGGCACAAGAAAGCGGATGAAAGCGCATCTGGATCTGTGGATTAACGGTGCACCGGTTGCCTCACGGTCAATGTCCGCAAGTGACACAACGCTACGCCCGAACGGGTTTGCCAGCGCCCTCATTTACGAAGGCGCTGCTTACACCGTATCAGTCAAGATTAGAATATATAAATAACACCAACCCCCACTTCGGTCTCATAATCACTTCGGGCAATCGGGCTATCGCGAACGTCACTGCTGTAATATTCAAAGAGCGCTTCGCCGTATAACTGCCAGTTATCGGTTAAATAATGTCGGAAGCTATAATCAATGCCGAACGAACGTAATCCACTGTCTACAGTCGTCTCCGGTAAACCCGATGCCTGAGCCTGGGTAGCATTTATACCAAACCCTTTGTTAGCATATTCACTGTCGTGAAATACGGCGACCAGGTTCACTTCGTGACCGGTACCATCGACTTGATCTCCAAAGCGACGACCTACGCCAAAAAGGCCAAGATTGCCATCGCCTCCGGTGACAATCCGGCCGACCAGCCAATAGCGCCAGTCAGAAGTAAAAGCACGGCGCGCCTGAAGAACCAGCTCAAAACTTTCATCCTGATCGCCCAGGCCATCCAGATGACCATCATCGGAATCGCCTTCTTCCCGGCCTTCATCAAAGCCCAGCGCTCCTTCAAGTAACCAGTTATCGCTTACCCGTCCGCGCCAGCCAAGTGCTTCACCTGCGAAGTAGTAAATATGGTTGTCGTTTCGCCACTGTATGGCACCGGCAGGTTGTAATTCCAGCCCGAACTCATCAGAGCCTTCGTATGCCGTTTCATATTCAACACCTAAACCAAGCCCGAAGCTAAACCCATTCTGCCCCTTGGTAAAGTCGTCCAGGGACGGTAACGGCACCAGTGCGGCTTCACTGTTCTGTGCGAATGCTGACTGAACAGTGAGACAGCTGGAAATACAGAGAAGTGAAATAGCGAACGCCTTTCTCATGTTGCAATGACTCCTGCGTTATTAACATAATAATAGCTCTCGATAGCGTTAAGCATAGACCAACGGTTTGCTATCGCTTCTAAAGCATTCATGAACATCACTTAACAATACGAAAAACTACAGGTATGGAAGCGCGCTGACTATCAAAATTGTAGAGGCTGTCGATAATCTGCATGAACGGTACGTAAACATCGCCGTTTAATCATCTGCAGCTCATGAAAAAAAGCGGCAATTCGTACAATAAATGAATAAGTTTCAATGTGTTTGTTGTATAAATGGCGATGAGCCGAACTGGGGAGTTTTCGCGTGTTAGTGAGTGATACGGTATTAGGCAGAGCGCCTGTGAAAAGTGGTTTTGTGCTGACTGCGACGGGACTGACATTACTATTCACATTGATGGAGCCTGAATCCTCTGCTGCTCTTGGATTTTTTGAGCGGCTGATGTTTTGGGCGCTTCAGATTACTACCGCACTGCTTGGGCTGATGTTTGCCAGCTTTTTAGTCAGTCATATAGCCCACAAGCGGCTTCCTGTATCTGTGTCGTTATTTATTTCAGGGATTGTTGGGGCCGTTCTCGTCGCCCCCGTTTTTGCATCCATTGATTACTGGTTTCCGGGCCTGAAAGATGAGCCTGATGGCTGGCTTGATATGCTTGAGCAGCAAGGCCCAGCGTTTCATGTTGTGTCTGAATTTCTGGAGATTGCCCCTGGTCTGATTACGATTTGGTTCTTGATTAACATTCCCTTACTTTTGAACGTCACCTATAAGCTACCCACTGATTCCGATGATCCGCCGCCCCCTGAGCAGCCTCCATCAACGGCAAAGCAGGTCGATGTGCGGGAAAAACTAAGAAACGACTTCTATGAAAGGCTTCCCGAGGCGTTGAGTAAAGACATTGTTTCGATAAGCTCTGAGCTGCATTATGTAAACGTAAAGATGACAGACGGAAAGGCACTCATACTGGGCGCGCTCAATCAGATAGCAGAAGCATTGGATGATGACGGTGTACTAATACATCGCTCTCACTGGGTGCATAAAAAACACGTTGTTAGTGTGCATATTTCAGGTAGCCAGGCCTGGTGTGAAATGTCAAATGGTGAGCGACTGCCAATCAGCCGGAGCAAACGCAAGCTGGTTAAGTCCTATTTTGGAAATGAACCACGAAGAGACACGACAAAAGGCAAGGCCGGACTGACGCGGGTGAAATAAGAGTAAGTGGGACATCCAGTTTATGATTTGTCGCACTAAAACGTATAGTTATCACTAAATAGTGCCTAGATGGCTATCCTCAATTTTATTGAAACGAGGCTTTATAGCTAGCAACTAGGTTTGACACAAAAAAATTTTCTGTCAGTTTAAGTTACTGATACTCAGGATGTGAGCTTCACTACAACCATAATATTTGGGCTCACAATAAAAAGGAATTTTTAATGTACAATAAAGTGGTGTTAGTTTTTTTATGTATGGTTCTTTGCATGTCTATGCAAGCCAGCGCCAAAGTCCGGGGCAAGGCGAACATTATTGCGATTGATTCTGAGGTGCTAAATGAGACCAGAGAGTTGATGGTCCGTTTGCCTAATAATTATAATCGTTATACTAATAAATCTTATCCGGTTTTGTACTTATTGGATGGCCAAGGAAATTTCGCACACGCCGCAGGTACTCTTGACCTGTTGAATCAGTCAGGGATGGCACCTGAGATGATTATTGTCGCTATCAACAATACTCACCGAACCAGAGATTTTACGCCCACTTATGATGAAAGCTATAACGATTGGGGAATATCAGGCGGAGCAGACAACTTTATCACCTTCCTGGGGACCGAGCTGAAGCCTTATATTAAATCGCACTACCGGACTAATGGTTACGCCATACTCTCCGGTCATTCGTTAGGTGGACTATTATCCGTTTATGCCCTGCAATCCAGACCAGAACTGTTCCAGGCCTATTTTTCCTTCAGCCCCAGCTTGTGGTGGCACGATGAAGTCATTTTCAGCGACGCTGAAAAATTCTTCAGCCGCACCGATAAATTAAACAAGTACCTGTACATCAACATGGGTAATGAGGGTGGACAGATGCTAAGTGGATTTGAGCGCTATTCTGAGTTGCTTGAAAACAATCAGCGAAAAGGCTTAACGTTCGATACCGACCTCGATACATCGGAAGGGCACAATACGACAGCCCTGGCAGGAATGAGCATCGCGTACCAAAAGCAATTAGCATCGTTAAGGCCCACGCAGGATGTTGTCGAGGGAGGACTGACTGCGATAGACAAATATTACGAGAACCTTTCCAACGAATATGCGTTCACCGCCAAGCCGAGCTACCGAGCTTATAATCATGCAGGCTATAGTGCACTCCATAATGAGCAGTACGACACTGCTATTTCTATTTTTAAGAGCAACATTGCAAACTATCCGAACAAATCGGACGCTTATGACAGCCTGGCTGATGGTTATGAAGCAAAGGGAGCTTTGAATAAAGCGCTCGAAATGAGAAAGCAGGCTCTTGAATTAAGCTATAAAGAAAATGTTGAAAACAATGCGTTTAAAACCCGATTAAAAAATCTTGAAGAAAAGATTAAAGCGAATAAAGAGTAGACCTATGAGTCTCTTTGCTCACAATGAGATAACTTTTAGGTTGTGCGTTTAGGGCAACAAAGGGCCGTTTGCGAATACATTCATGATAGTCTGTTTTAGACAAAGAAGCGGACGTTCGATGGTTGAATATAGACTGCTGATTAGTGCCAATTTCGGCCACTCAGGTATAACTTGTTTCTGCCCAAAAATCATTTAGAGCTTATGCTCATAATACTTTCAGAAAAATGTACTTGCCCCAATTTTTATAATGAGTCAGAAATTGGATGGTGAAAGGTCGCTCGCTAGACACACATAGTCATCACTATATCGGGTCGCGGCGGCATTACCCTGGCGTCATTCCAAATCTTTTTTTAAATATTTTACACAAATAACTGGTATCCCTGACACCAACTTCATCTGCGAGTTGCGCAAGGTCATGGCCAGAATGGGTCAATCGCCAGTAGACATGTTGTAATCGTAACTCTTGCCAATAATGACGCGCGGAAACACCGAGCTTTTGCTGAAATAAGCGGTCCAATTGACGTCGACTAATGCCAATGAGCGAAGCAACCTGTTCTACGGTTATTGTCTGTTCTAAGTTTTCTTGCATCAAAGAAACCGCTCTATCCATATGACGATTCCTGTATAGTCCTTGCTCTGACGATTTCAGGCGGTGTTGCATACTGCGATTTTCATCAACCAGCATATCCGCTAAGCCTTTTTCTGCTCTCGTCTGACCAACATGGTTTTGCAAAATTGCCACTGCAAGATCGATAGCTGCGCTTCCACCAGTACAACTGATCAGCTTGCGATCAAAATGATAAAGCTGTTCATCTCTTACGACTACTTTCGGATAAGTCGCTTTGAATTCACTGTGATGTCGCCAATGAACCACGACTTGATGACGATCTAGTAGCCCCAACTCTGCAAGGGTAAAGCAAGCATTATCGATGCTTACTATTGGTATTCTTTTGGCGGCAACGGTCCGAATAAAAGAGCGGTAACAAGCTGCCTGTTGCTGTGATTCAATCGCAGTGCGACTACCAAAGAACACCACATAGTCAAAATTCCCGAGCTGCACCTCACTAGGTTCGAGGTCTACATTTATTGGGATACCACTACTAGAAAAAACTAATCCCTTGGTGTGAGATAAAATTTTCCATGAACAATACCGCTGTTGACTGTTATCGGCTTCATCTGCTGAAAAACGAAGTTTATCCAAGAAGCCACCAAACGGCAGCATGTTAAAACTATTTAGAGGTATCAATAGAAAGCGGACACCATTATCACCATTCATTCGTCGCGCATCCTTTGTCTAAATAGTCGTATTTTACGACCAGATAATACCACAAATAATGTTAAAGCTGAGAGATACTGTCCCAATTCAGTTTCTCAATTATTTGGTGAGTTATGACGTTTGAAATTTGGTGTGTATTTGCTTTATCTGCTTTAGGGCTTGCTTGTGTTCCAGACCCTAATTCACTACTGGCACTGAGCCATGGTGCACGATTTGGTTGGAAAAAAACAATTTGGACGATATGTGGAGGTATTAGTGGCTTCTTCATATTGATCACGATAGCAATGCTCGGATTAGGCACGCTACTAGAGACCAATCCTGAACTAATGATTGGTCTTCAATGGCTGGGCGCATTATACCTCGCATGGTTAGGTTTCAATTTGTTTTTCGCGTCTTCAAGTAGCATAGAGCAAACAACATTGGTTTCTACTTTGCCTAAAGACCTATTTAAACAAGGCTATTTGGCAGCATTGTCTAACCCGAAAGTCTTGCTATTTTTTACTGCATTTTTAGCTCAGTTTATAAACCCAGACGAGGCATTTATTCCGCAGTTTCTGGTGATAACAGTGAGCTTTCTTTGCATCGAGTTCGCCGTAGAGTTTAGCGTGGCGAGATTAGCTTATAGGGTTAAAACGCTACTTTTGGACAATGGGCGAATTTTTAATCAGTGTTGTGGTGCGCTATTCTTGCTATTAGCTGTAATGGCTATTGTGAATAGCAAAGCTGGTCTTTTGGGGGATTAGCTTTGTCTACTGGTGTCAATGTCCGAATTACGTACATAGCGGACCCACAAACTCCATATAGTCTTCAACAGACAACCCGCAGTATATTGCGCCACCTGGTCGTCGCACGCTTTGACAGAAACTCGCGCTTTATATCGAACTTTTGTTCTATGCCCCGGCTGTTGAATTGCAGTGTATGTTGGCTGTATCGTGCACTGATACTATCGAGCCTCTTGACCAGACAGGGATGATCCCGGCTGCCGGCAAACAAATCGTGTTGCTGATAGTGGCTATCCTATAAATCTACCAAACCAAAGCCACATTTATAATGTTGGGTACCCGACTAAAAAGTTGGGCCGGAGCCACAGAAATCGCGGTTAACATAACTTGGTATCACAGGTGCGACGTCAAACTGGTATAAACCGATTTTCAGAAGGAGTGAGCATTATCGTGAGGCAATGAAGCGGCGAATATGACTATGCCGGCGCACCAGCTGTTTTGCTCTCGCACTTTTCTTGACGCGCTTTCATCATGTCCGGATACGGCGTTTTACAATTTGACAGGGTATGTTACGCGCTCACTAAAGCTGAGCGTACTGTAAACTTCCTTTTTGGCAGGCCTGATAGTATCCCACTGATATCAGGCCTCTCTTTTAAGCTACCTAACAGTATTTTCCATCAAAATGGGAAAGTCCTTGCGGATTTTATTTGCGAGCTGTTCTGCCAGTTGCCAGCTTTTTAGTCAGCACAATTAAAGTGTGTTGATTTAGTTTGCTAACCGTCTTCTTTAATATCAAATTTCTTCGCAAATATCTTGTCGACAAGACGCTCTGGTAGCATAGTGGGCAGAGTATAGTTGATGAGCTTATTCGGTACAGGTGCATAACGTGCTTTAGGTTTCTCAGCGGTCATAGCCTCATAAACCACATCGGCAATTTCTGCCGTTTCGAGTCCGTCCTCTCCTCCTTCTATCATCACATCCAGGAAGGTTTTAAGTGAGTCCTTCCACGCGCTGTCTTTATATTGCTCTGCAGCATTTGCTTCCTTTGCTTTCTTCCAGATTGGCGTTTTAACACTGCCTGGACCAATTGAAATTGAATCTATACCGTACACCATCAACTCACGACGCAAACTGTCTGTGATGCTTTCCATCGCGTGTTTGCTGGCGGTATAAGCGCCCAGAAACGGTGATGGCAGTTCACCGCCGACACTGGTTATGTTGATAATGCGTCCGGGATCGCCATTGCGGCTCTTATCCGTGCCTAACAGGGGGAGAAAAGCCTGAGCCATTCGCAGTCCGCCAAAGGCATTGACTTCAAAATGCTGTATAAATTCGTCGATATCCTGTAAAGCCAGAGGGCCGAGTTTGGCAATTCCTGCATTATTTACGAGTCCGCCGAGTGTTTGCCCGTCCAGTTTTTCAGAAACGAAGTCTACCGCCGCCTTAATTTGTTCTGGCTTTGATACATCCAGAAAAACAGGCTGTATCTGAGGTTCTTTTTCAGTAAGGTTTTTCGCATCGTCCTCGTTGCGAACGCCGGCAAATACTAACCATCCTTCTCGCGCAAACTTAATGGATATGGATTCACCGAGTCCTGAAGATGCACCTGTAATAATGATTGATTTCATATGACCTTCTGTTTATCAGGAAGTTGAGTTAAATTTAGATATTCACAGATTTGCTGCCAGCAAATATATCGCCAGACCGACTTCTGCACTGAAATAGCCCCAACTTTGTTTCGAGCTGGCGTTGTTGAACAGAATTCCGGTAATTCGGCCAACTGCGGCGCCTGCATAAAGAAAACCGACCATCGCGAAGGCTGCAGGGAGGGATAAAAATAATGCCCCAAGACCGGCACCAACAAATAAAGCGCCGTTTGCCGCCCGGATTTCGGTATAGCCCATGTTGCTGCCGTCTGGTCTGAGACCAAGTTGCTTCATGGTAAAGTCCGGAGCGAGGAATCCTACCAGTCCCAGGGCGATAGTAAGCACCATTGCAATAATGTTAAGCGTGTCGATCATGATTTCCCCAAAGTAACTAACTGGTTGATGTGAAAGGTCTGCCAGACTCCCAAAGAGCTGAAGTCGTACCACGCTTCAGTGCAACTCAATGGCAGAATGCAGGGAGTCAGACTTGATTGAGTAAACGTTGTTGATAAAACGCCGACATGATTGTTACTACGATTTACCCCGGCAAGATTATTCAGGAAGGTTATAAGAGGGGGCCTGGAGGGTTAAATATGTTTAATTGGGGCATTTGGTCAGTGGGACAAAGCGCGTCGGAAGAGGCTCTTGGCCTCTTGCCGGTACCGGTAGCCAGCCTGACAGCTTGGGCATACATATCCGGCTGACCGGGGGCATAATGAATTTCATACAGCCTCGGAAAACGAAAACGCCAATGTCAGTTATGTCAGCGTAATGCGAGTGACCAGGTCGGCTAATAGCAGTTCACCCATACGGATTCATAGTATGAAATCGAGTATGTTCAAGAAGTGGCGGCTATCTTCATCCTGTGTGTTTCGGCTTAAATACATTCTCCATGTCTGCCTATTCAGACGCCTTATCGGATAAGCAAGATAGGACACTTTTAGCATTGTCGAGGGAAGGTTAACGTGTGCTGTAAGTACAAAGTTGTTGTTTAAATTACAACCGTTAAACAATAGCTTGTGGCTCTTGACCGACTAATCCTTTCCGATTTTTCTAGCGATGCGAGAAATCAACACCCTGACACTATTTTGATAGCTCTACACTTAACCCATTGACCAACCAGTAAATGCCCGCGCTGCCTACCATATTAGTTTGAGCTTTAGCGCGAAAAGCGCGTAGTACTAATATTATTTACTATTTGCGTGTACCACTTTCGTGTGGCGTGGGTAACGCAAACGTCAAAAAGGGTAGATTCAGTATGCGACAAAAAGTAGCTTTATTTCTGACGCTGGCCGCAACATCGTTTGTTACTGTGGCGCAGTCCGAATCATCAGAGCAGATTGAGATGAAAGGCAGCAATGGTGCTTCGCTGACGGGCAGTGTTATGGCGTCATTTGACCAGCCCTGGGCGATGACATTTTTGCCCGATGGCCATAGTCTGGTGACTGAAAAGACAGGCAAGCTGTGGCTGCTTGATAAAAATCAGCAAAAGCGCTTTTCAGTTGAAAATGTTCCTGATGTCACACCCCGTGGTCAGGGCGGATTGGGTGATGTCATCATCCATCCTGAATTTGAATCAAACAATACTATATACATTTCTTATATAGAACGCGATCCGCAAAACGATGAATTCAGTGGCGCCGTTATTGAGCGCGCAACGCTGAGCATTTCTGATAGCAATGCAAGCTTATCAGAACGAGAAATCATCTGGCGTCAGGCACCTAAAATGACCGGAAACGGGCACTATTCCCATCGTATGGCGTTTTCGCCTGATGGTTACCTGTTTATCACTTCCGGCGACAGACAAAAATTTACGCCGGCTCAGAACATGGCGATGAACCTGGGCAAAGTCCTGCGCCTGAATGAAGATGGTAGCGCGCCTGAAGATAACCCGTTTTTCGGAAATGGCAGTGTTGCTGACCAGATTTGGACGCTGGGCCATCGCAATCCCCTTGGCATCGACTTTGACGAAAAAGGCAATCTATGGACGCATGAGATGGGTCCCAAGCATGGCGATGAGCTCAATATCATTGAAAGAGGTCGTAATTATGGCTATCCGATGGTATCGCAAGGCGATCATTATTCGGGTGTAAAAATACCTAACCATGAAGATTACCCCGTCTTTAAAGAGCCAGAACTCGCCTGGGTACCTGCTATCAGCCCTGCAGGTTTCATTATTTACAAAGGTGATAAATTCAGCGACTGGACAGGTAACGGCTTTATTGGCGGCTTATCTTCAAAGGCGCTTGTTCGCGTTACATTCAATAAGAATGACGAAGATAGCTGGCAGGCTGAAGAAGCAGAACGCTACGAGTGGGGCAAGCGCGTCCGCGAAGTGGAGCAGGATGGCATGGGCAATATCTATGTGCTTGAGGATAAAGAGGGCGGCCGCCTGATAAAGCTTCAGCGCAATAAATAGCTTTGCGCACTGGTTGCTGCCTACAGAATAAAATACGAGATTTTAATTCTGCAGGCAGCACGCATTATCTGTTTTATAAACGGTCACGTCAGTCTTATCGCTTGGCAATTTTCACAGTAGCAATACATTGTGTGACAGCAGAGTCATTGGTGAATCGTTCCCTGTTCAAAGCAGGTTAAGCGCTAATATTTTTTGAGTGAAGAGCGCGTTTTACTCTGCATTCATTTGCGACCGCGCTTCAGCCACATCCTCCTTGACCTCCTGCTCGGATTTTTCCGTTACCAGATTAAGTGACGCTGCATGCGAGGCGGCCTCTGCAGCATCCTCAATAAACGTAAATGGTACATTATGATCAGCAAATTTATCGGCGGCAGTATTTAATTTTTCTGAGCGTGATGCGGGTTTCAGGTCACGAATATACACGGCGGCAATCCTGTCAGGATACATTTTGACTATCTCAAGATAGGCATACACATCATGCTGGCCAGAGTCCCCAATCAGTACCAGTTTTAATTCCGGGTAGGTATTGAGGATTGCCTCTATACGCTCTTTTTTATAGCCTTCATGACCACTTTTAAACCAGCGATCTTCGCGCAAACCAAAGTCTTTTAGTAATACAGGCCCCTTAGGTAACTCATGTATTGCAATAAACTCTGCGATTAAATCATAAATATTCCAGGGGCTGCTGGACACATAAAAGAAAGGATTGTTGGCGTGTCCTGACGCGCCTCGTTGCAGAGCTGAATAGAATTCTGCCGTACCAGGAAACAGCTCGCGGCTGTGGGCGTTGTTTAGTAACACGGTTTTCGTATGACGAAGAAAATTGGTTGCCCCGGTTCGCATGATGGTATCGTCAACGTCGCTGACTACGCCAAACTCTGCGCTATCTGCCGGCACTGAGACTTCAGCAATGCTCTGTTCCTCGGCCCTGGGAAGTTCTGGATCAACAGTTTGCAGAGTGAGTTGTGTCCAGGGCTGCTGCACGTTGTCTGCCTCCGGTTTCTTCCATTGATAGTGAAAGTAACCGTCAGCGTCAGTAGTCACCGTGCGTTCTTCGTCTCCAAGCGCTAGTGTAATATCGGTAAAGGGAATTTCATCGCTTTGATAACGTCGCAGCATATGCACCAGATTTTTCCACCGACTATCATCAAGCCCTCCCTGCACGCCTTTGGCTTCCAGCAACCTGCCGGCCACCCACAATTCATCGGCTGTGCCGTAAGTCATGTAGGGTTGCACAACAACCGGTGAGTAACCGTACCAGCGCTTATAACGATGTCTTAATCGATCGATTCGTCTTTCCAGGCGATGTATCCATTTGCGTGTGGTTTTTTGCATGGTCATCCTTTCAAGATTCTGGTGCAAACGTTTTTGTGACGTCGCCTTAGGCTCATAGTTTATCTGGCTGTTTCTGCCGCCGCGTGTGTGGCACCCATGATGACGATAATTTACCTTTGCGTTTAATATGACAAAAATGCCGACTAGGATTGCTTTTTCATACCAGCGGGTAGAATCCTTTGCAAAAATGCGATCCAAGCCACTGGTAACCATCATTGTCACAGGCAGGAAGGTCCAACGGCACCAGGCGCGGTAGGCAAAGCTGATGAGTATTTTCATAACAAAAGTTAGCTGAGCACTTTTGTGGATTGATTCACGGGCATACAAAGAAAACATTTTTCATGGTGACGCAATGTTTGATTCGTCAACACACGCATCGCAATTGACGCAACTTTGCCTGCTCAGGTTTGCAACAATGAGCGTGAAAATATCAAACTGGCACTGATATATATTCTGACGTTAAGGTATGATGTTACAAGTAACATCACGCAGCCAGCGGCGTCCTTAATGAGTAAACTTAAACGCGTAACCTTACAACAAATTGCTGACACTGTTGGCGTTACCAAAATGACCGTGTCGCGCTACTTACGTCACCCGGACACGGTGGCCGCCCCAACGGGTGCCCGAATCAGCGCTGCGATTGATACACTGGGCTATATTCAAAATCGTGCACCCTCTATGTTGTCCCGTTCTTCAAGCAAAGCCATTGGTATTGTGATCCCCTCGCTGTCGAATCAGGTTTTTTCAGCCCTGGTACAGGGAATAGAGTCGGTGACCCGAGAGTACGGCTATGACACTTTGCTGGCGCATACCGGTTACGATGAGCAAGAAGAGCAGCACAGGATTGCCGCTCTGCTGTCTTATCAGATAGATGGCATAATTCTGACCGAAACCCACCATACCCATAAAACACGCCAGATGTTGATGCAGGCGGGAATCCCGATCGTTGAATCGATGGAGTTACCGGCCTCGCCACTGGATATGGCGGTGGGGCTGGACCATCAGGAGGCTGCAAAACAAGCGACGCAGAGACTGTTAACCAACGGGTGTCGAGCGCCGGTCTATTTTGCCGCCAGAATGGATACGCGCACTCTTCTTCGTCAGGCGGGATACGAACAGGCCATGGATGAGGCCGGGCTTGATCCTGTTACCATAGAAATGGCCGGCGCATCAGATTTCTCCGCCGGACGCAGACTTATGGCAAAAGCGATGTCTGTCTGTCCGGCCATGGACGGAGCGTTGTGTACCAACGATGACCTGGCCATTGGTGCTTTATTCTGGTGCCGCGACCAGCAGATCTCCGTGCCGGAACAAATGAAAATAATTGGTTATAACGGACTTGATATCGGGCAGGCTGTGTCGCCTGCACTAACCAGTGTGATAACCCCGCGATACCAAATTGGTGAAATCAGTGCCCGCTATTTGCTGGACGCAATAACGGGCAAACGTGCCGGGGCCGTCAGGCATGATGTTGGTTTTTCTTTTACAAACGGCGCCACCGGCTAAAATTTCGCACTACTTCGTCAATAATCCCGATATAGTCAGTGCCTGTCGGATGCTATTTACGATCTCATCAACAGCAGGTTCAGCAGAAATCGTAAGCACGTCTGCCTCCTGTTCGGAAGGTCGTTCAAGAGTCGCGAACTGACTGTCCAACATGCCTGGTTTCATAAAATGACCCTGGCGCTGCATCATGCGCTTGGTGATCATTGTCTGATCGCCCTCAAGAAATACAAACACAAGGTTTGAATTATCTTGCCTGATAGCATCTCTGTAGGCCTTTTTTAATGCTGAGCAAACGATCACGCCGCCTTCATTTTTATGCGTAAAGCTAAAGGCGGCGTCATTAATCCGCTGTAACCAGGGCGCTCTGTCATCATCATTGAGAGGTTCTGCACGGGCCATCTTTTCAATATTAGCGCGAGGGTGCAGATCGTCACCATCAATAAATTTTATATTTAGTGCCCGGGCGAGCGCAGCGCCGACAGTGCTTTTACCTGAGCCGCTCACGCCCATCACAATAATGCTTAATGCTGCCATAGCTGTCCCTTTCCGCCTATTCCCGTAAATTTAGGGTAGGCTGTTAAAAATATGTTTACGTGACAAATGTTATCGGTAACATGTTACCGGTAACGACAATGTTTGTGAATAACTAAAAAACAGGACATTTTATGGATGCTGTGACCTACGCCGCTGACCCTGCATTTTTACTGGCAACAGGCGCCGGCGCTATTGTAGTGTTAATGCTGCTTATTATCCGGTTTAAAGTGCATGCCTTTGCAGCCCTGACTCTGGTGAGTCTGCTTACCGCTCTGGTTGCCGGCGTTGCTACGGACAAAGTGGTGCCGGTCATGATGTCCGGCTTTGGCTCTACGCTTGCGGCGGTGGCGCTGCTGGTTGGTTTGGGCAGTATGATTGGAAAAATTCTGGAGGAGACGGGCGGCGCCAGGGTTTTGGCCGACACGTTGATAAATCGCTTCGGTGAAGCGCGTGCACCATTTGCGCTGGGTGTCGCATCGTTGATGTTCGGCTTTCCCATTTTCTTTGATGCCGGCCTGATTGTATTAATGCCGATATTGCTTAGCGTCGCGCGCAGGGTAAAGGGTTCAGTACTGCATTTTGCACTTCCGGTGGCTGGCGCCTTTGCCGTGATGCACGCATTTGTTCCTCCGCATCCTGGTCCTGTTGCTGCGTCAGATTTATTGGGTGCCGATATTGGTTTGCTGCTGGTTGTGGGTTTACCGCTGGCGGTCATAACCTGGTATGTCGGCGCGTATTTATATAGTCGCTACGCCGGCAATAAATTTATATTGCCGGTTCCTGCACTTTACCAGTCAACGGATGATGAGGTAATCGATAACCCCCCTTCGTTTGCCATGGTCATGACCGTTTTACTGGTACCCGTGTGTTTAATTTTTTTAGATACCGGTCTTAACAGCTTACAGGTAGCGGGCTATATCGGTGATGACCTGGCCTGGGTGGACACGCTTCGCATGTTAGGCAATACACCGGTAGCGTTACTCCTTACATTGCTATTGTGCCTGGCGCTGTTTACGCGTCGGTTTGGCAAAGTCAAAATGGAAAAGCTGTGTACCGATTCGCTGGCGCCCATCTGTGCGGTAATTCTGGTGACCGGTGCCGGTGGCATGTTTGGTGGTGTACTGCGTAGCAGCGGGATAGGTGATGCACTGGCAAACTTGCTCTCGGCATCAGGCATGCCGGTTATTGTAGCTGCGTTTGTTATTTCAACCTGTTTGCGGGTGGCGCAGGGATCGGCCACTGTGGCGCTTACGACAACAGCATCACTGATGGCTCCGGTGGTCAGCGCCACCAGTGGTTTATCAGAGCTCGATCTGTGCTTTATTGTTATTGCCATTGCTGGTGGTGCCACGGTGCTGTCACACTTTAACGACTCTGGCTTCTGGCTGGTTTCAAGGTTGCTGGGAATGGATGAAAAAACCACTCTGAAAACCTGGACGGTCATGGAAACCCTCCTTGGCAGTATTGCATTTTTACTGGCAGCAGGTTTATCGCTGATATTTTAGTCTGATGTTGGTGATACATCGCAGCACGTTTGTGCAACAACGTGCTGCGTCGACTGTTACCAGTTTTCGCGACTTAGCAGATGGTTCCGGTCTGCATGATGGTGTCGTCACGTTGCCTGAGGCTCGAGGTACCACCGCTACAATAGCTGTGAAAGGCTGTTTTTATTTCATTGCCATGGTGCCGTTCATCAGCGCCTGCCATTGTTTCACAAATGCCTGCCAACGAGTTGAAATAAAAGATTTGCGCTGTGATTTTGGGTTCTGAGTTTTCGAATTTCTGTACGTTACCGCATCCATAGGTTGCTCCTTCATGAGTGTTTTACACAAGACACGGAACATGCTAAAACCTCAAGTAAACTTGAGGTAAAGGCTTTTTTTTATGGCGGAATTATCGGTAGGACAAGTGGCCAGTCGCTGCGGTGTCAAGGTATCAACGCTACACTTTTATGAAACCAAAGGACTTATTTTTAGTAGTCGCAATGCGGGTAATCAGCGTCGTTTCGGCAGAGACACAATGCGACGTGTCTCGCTGATTAAGGCTGCCCAGCAACTTGGTGTATCACTGGATGAGATCCAGCACGCGTTCGCCTCGCTGCCCAGTTACACTGCACCAACACAGGCACAGTGGCAGTCGATGGCAACAGGCTGGCAGATCCGGCTGAATGAAAGAATTAAGCGTCTGCAGGCGCTAAGTGACTCTTTGACAGGTTGTATCGGGTGCGGGTGTCTGTCGATGAAAAATTGCCCCCTGTATAACAGTCAGGACAAGCTTGGAAAAGTGGGCTCAGGCCCTGTTTTGTTGCAGCGAAAAGCCGGGCAGCAGTAGACAACGGGACGTGTTAACTCACAGGGCAAGAGAAGGATTCGTCAAAAATGCTTTTTCTTCGTCAGTGGAAGTGCGTCCCAGAACCTGATTTCTATGTGGGTAGCGCCCGAATTTCAATAAGATATCACGGTGCTTTATTTCATAATCCATTTGCTGTTCCAGACCGTCTACATCAAACAACTCCATCGCAACATCGTGAACCTCAAGCGATTCACTGTGCATAAACGGCATGTAAAGGAAGGTGACTTCCTGCGCAGTAAGAGCACGGTCCGCTCCGGCTGCTACCGCTTCCTGGGCTAACACCAGGGCTGCGATATCGCAATGAAACGCAGCCGGTTGGTTACGATAAATATTTCTGGAAAACTGGTCCAGCACAATAATTTCAGCAAGACGTCCGTGGGGCGTTGCCCGCCATGGCCACATTTCCCCGCGGGCGGCAGCCTGGTGAAGGGCACCGAAACGGGAACGGATAATGTTGTCCAGCCCTTCGTCGGGGGCGAACCATTGCTCAGGCTCAATTTCATCAAACCAGAATGATAATACTTCGGTAGCCGCTTCCATGGTCACTAATGGCGCTGCATCCATTAACTTTACCCTTATCGCTGTAATTATGTGCGTATGCGTGAAAATAATAACTTTACATATTGAACGAGTACAAAAAATAGTCAATATCAGTGAGCTTACTTATACGTCCCCCGATAGTATGAGGATTAATCGTTAAAGTTCTTACTTTGTAAATCCACTCCCACGCCTGGCGAGTAACTAACGTCACTGGTAATCAGATTCTTTGTGCGATGAAACGTTCCTTTATTTTTTTATGGTTGGTTATCTCACTCACTTCGATGCTCTCTGCGTGTCAGTCATCTTCAGGGGAGGGAGCACGCAACGCACATGCAGAGGACTTTTTTCGTTACAGTAAACGCTCAGATCTGAGTGTTCATCCTGAACACAACAGCGTGTTGTTTACCCGGTCATCAGGTGATCAGCCAGCAGCGGTTTTCTCCTACTCATATAATGATAAAACGCTTACCCGCCACACCGGGGAAGACGGCGTGGCGCGACGGGCCATTGGCTTTTTACCTGACAGACAAGGCCGTACGCGTGTGTTGTTTTCTCAGCCGGTAGCTGATGGTGGCCAGCATATTGTGGTGAATGATAATGGTAAATTTATCGATTTAACGCCGGGTACTGACGTGCAGGCAAAATTTGTGGGGTGGGGTGAGTCCCGGCATTATCTGTTTGTGGCAGTGCGATATGCTGGCAGCGATTCACAAAAGGTCATTCGCTATCGTACCGATAATTTCGCGGCAACCTCTGTGTTTGCTAACCGTCATGATCTTCCTGTCAGCGCAGTAAGCACCAGCGGCCGCTATGTGGCGGGACTACACATGTCGGCCGATAATAACGATCGTATTTATGTCGCTGATGTCAGTTATCCGGAGCCTGTTTATCACTGGCTGACACCTGATAGTAAAGAAAATGCGCTGACGGGGCCGCTGTCACCGTTAAACTTTAGCGCAGAAGGCCAGGCGCTGTTTTTCACCGCGCAATCATCTTCAGGGCGTCAGGCATACGCATGGACGATGCGTAATGACGCAGTGCAGTCATTACCACATGTGCCTGGCGATGTAACAGCGGTAAGCGAATCGGAAAGTCAGCATATTGGCATTGAGTATGTCAGCAGCGGACGGCGAAGTATCACGGTGTTCAATCCGAATAAAGAAGAAGTCTACGTTTCGCCGGCGTCACGCAATAGCTGGTCGCTGCACTTTATGCCCGCGACGCTCTCAAGCAATTCAAAAACGATGCCCGATGTCGTCATGATGCAGGCTGACGATAAGTTGATTACCAGTCCTGTCCGGGTTTCATCGAAGGGCGTGGAATATCTGGCTGAAAAAACCGCGCCTCCTGTAGATACAGTGGCTGCTGAAAAGGTATGGCTATCAGGCTTTGATGGTCATCAGATACCGGCGCAGTTATATCGCCCCGCCAACGCCAATGTGAGCGCACCTTCTGCAGCGGTTATTTACGCCCATTCTGGTTTCGACTCATTTTATTCGGCCACGTACCACCCCAAAATTCAACATCTGGTTGCCAGTGGTTATGCAGTGCTGGCCGTGAACTATCGCGGTTCGGCAGGCTTTGGCGAAGGATTTCGTCAGCTAAATGATGGCAGGCAGGGTCAGGATGACACTCGCGACCTGATTCAGGCGGCAGAGTATCTGGGCAGACAGGCGTGGATAAATGCTGACAAAATCGCGGTGATGGGAGATAAATACGGCGGCTTTCTGGCTTTATCTGCAGTAATGCAGTCTGGTGTGTTCAAGGTGGCCATCAATTGTTTCGGCATTACCAACTGGCTTAAATTTCTGCAGTCCGTGCCGCCATGGTTACCGGAATATCGTATATATCTGCAAAGGGAATTTGGCGATTTTGAACAACATGCATCACGACTGTATGCCATTTCTCCTGCCCTTAACGCGCAGAAAATTGGTGTGCCGGTGTTTATTGCACAAGGTGAGATTGACAGGTTTGTAACAATGCAGCAGACGGACGAATTTGTTGCTACGCTTGAAGAACACGGTGTGCCGGTTGATTATGCAATTTTCAAAGGTGAAGGACACGGCTTACAGCGCACCGGCACCGCGGTGATTTTGCAGCAGCGGATTGTTGCGTTTTTAAATACGCATTTACATGACCAGTAGCATATCGTCATTTTGCGGCGCGGTGTCGGTCCTGCCCGGGCACTGTAGGTATAAAATTTGTCACATATTAGTGAGAAGGATGCTGTCGTGACGCGCTTATGGGCTGAGTTGGTTGTTATCTTCGTAGCATTGCCTGTCGCTATCTTCTTTTTTGTTAACGATCTGAATACCTGGCTTATGCCGCTGCTGGGTCTGGCGGGTATTGTATGTCTGGCGGTGCTGCTGGCAGATAAGCAGTTTAAACGAGTCAGACTCTGGCACACCACAGATTTCCTGCAGCATTTTAAAACCACACTCAGGCTTTTTATACCCTGGGCTTGTCTGATGATGGCTGCTGTATGCCTTATCCGGCCGGATTTATTTTTAAGCTGGCCGATGCATGAAACCGGCCTGTGGCTGACCACCTTACTGATTTATCCGGTCATATCGGTTATTCCTCAGGAGATTATTTTCAGAACATTTTTCTTTCACCGATACAAACCTATCATGCCCTCGAAGCTGGGACGGTGGGCGGTAAGTACATTCTTATTCGGGCTGGCCCATCTTGTCTACGGGAACTGGGTTGCCGTTATTCTGGCCTGGTGTGGCGGCGGGTTATTTGGTTATCGGTATATACAAACCCGATCCACGCCAGTGGTTATTGTGGAGCATGCCATATGGGGCTGCTTTATTTTTACAGTCGGGCTTGGTGCCTGGCTGATGAGCGCTCCCGCTCCCTGAATCTGAGCCCAATAGTGAGCCGTTGCGTATGTGTTTTATTGATGGCGAACAGGAACGTATGTGGCGACAATATTTCTACCCGGATTACTGCAGGGCACTGCACCTGAAGAGGTTATCTCTCCGTTAATGCAGTTGTGGGAGCAAACCCTGGCACGGCTGCCTGCAATTGGTTTGGGCCTTGTCATATTATTGGTCTTGTTTTTCCTTGCCGGGCCAGTGGCATCGCTTATTCTGCGACCGTTCGATTATGTGACCAAAAGTCCGCTGATACGCTCGGTATCTCGTCGCTCGGTCAGTATTCTGATCATTTTGCTTGGTGCCTATCTGTTTTTAAAACTGGCTGGTCTGACAGAATTTGCAGTAGCGATCATCAGCGGTACCGGCGTGTTGGGAATCATCCTTGGGTTTGCATTTCGCGACATTGCTGAAAACTTTATTTCTAGTCTGTTGCTCACTGTGCAACGCCCGTTTCGCATCGGTGATGTGGTAGAAATTGACAGTTATCTGGGCGTTGTGCAAAAGGTTACCGCCAGAGCTACGACTATGGTTGACTTTGATGGCAATCATATTCAAATCCCCAATGCCACAGTATACAAAGGCGTCATTAAAAATCTCACTGCTAATCCGAACATGCGTGGTCATTTTATTATTGGCATCGGTTATGACTGCGACGCTAAAATGGCTCAGCAGCTGGCCATGGACGTGATGACGCGTCAGGAAAACGTGCTTGATGAGCCAGAACCGCAAATTCTCATTGACGCGTTGGGTTCAGCGACGCTTAATCTGAAGGTGTATTTCTGGATCAACGTTGAGCGAACCAGTGTATTGAAAATGGCGTCGGTATTGATGCGCCAGGTCGTCGAAACATTCGATAACGCTGGGATCAGTATGCCTGATGATGCCCGTGAAATTATTTTCCCACAGGGCGTGCCCGTTATCATGGATGCCGGGCACAATGATGCTTCTCAAGCCGCCCGGACCACAGCCGAACGTAAACCTGAAGAGAGCAGAGCGAGCACGTCTGGCGCCGAGTCCGCCCACCACGATGATGTCAGCAGCGAAACGCAGGAAATTCGTCGTCAGGCGGCAAAGGCAAGAGATCCCGAAGGTGGCGAAAATATTCTTTAAGGTTGGCCAGGGGCGGTTGGTGACAAATTACAGCGTGAAAAAAGCGTTTGCCACAACGTGACATGCTCGCGGATGGCCTGCTGATAACGCGCAAACTCCTCTCTAGTTTGTTTTTCCAAATAGGTTTTGAAGGGGTCAGATAGGGCGGGATTGTCTATCCATTGTTCCCACACCGGCATCATCTGGTAATGATACTGATTGAGCTTGCTGCCGACAGGCTGTATTTTTTCAATAAAAAACAGATAAAACACATTGCGTAAGATTTTAACCTGCTCAGAAGGCTTGCCTGCCGGGCACGCCAGTTCGGGCAGGTGGGTAGTCAGCGCCTTGCTCATATGGTTCAGATACGTGGCTATGTAGCGCTGGGTACGCCATACCCTGGCCGGCAAACGGGATGCGTCGAGCACTTTGAGCTCACGCTCCAGTGCCGACAAACTGACCGCCGGGTCTGACTCAATTTTATTCAAAAAAGACAGCGCTGAAATCGCAGCGCCTGCATCGCTGTTAGCCCCGGTGGCAAGTAACGTGGTACTGCGACCAAATGCAGCCCGGGTTTCCTGACTGGTTTGTACCAGGTTTGCCCAGAAAGCCGGTCGCTGTGATTGTTTAGCTTGCCGCCAGGTCAGCAGTTTTTCTTTCAGTGCCGGGTCGTCAATACTGTCACTGCATTGCTGTAATTGTTCAAGCAGAGTGACTTCATAGACATACCGTTGTGAAGGATGAGCCGTTTTTCCCAGCGCGGTATTCCTTTGCGCTACCAGTGTACCCAGCTCACATTCCTGTAATCTGTAGAACTCACGCAGATTTACATTAAAGGATTCCACAGCGCTGAACATCGCTTGCGCGTCGGGGTATTCTAACGCTGCAGGCGGTGCCGGTTCAGGCAGGGAGATATCAAGTACATGAGTAATTCGGTCCTGATATTCCTGCAAATCGTCGTGGATATCCGCGTTGGTACAACCGCACAGCAGTAATATCAGCAACACCAATACTGCCTGCCGGGCGATGTTACGCACTGGCATTGGACGCGATACTCCTTCCGCCATCAACATACAAAATCTGTCCGGTTACATAGCTGGCATCAACCAGATATAACATGGCGTGTGCGATATCCGCCGGATTACCGAGCTCTTTTAACGGAATACTGGCCAGTAAAGCCTGTTTTTCTGCGTCCGAGAGTTCACGTTCAGGCCATAAAATTGCGCCGGGAGCAATCCCGTTCACCCTGACCGACGGAGCCAGCTCGCCGGCCAGCGAACGTGTGACACTGGCCAGTGCAGACTTTGCTGCGCAATATACTGTATGTCTGGGAAGTGGACGGTCGATATGCATATCAATCAGATTGATGACACTGCCATTTTGCTGTTGCAGTTCGTCGCTTAACGCCTGGATTAAAAATACCGGCCCCTGTACGTTACTGCCCATCAATGCGTCCCAGTTTGTTTTATCAATCTGGCCAACAGGGGTTGGATAAAATGAAGAAGCATTATTGACCAGCAAGTCAATCTGACCAAACGCATGGCGTGCCTGGGCGGCGATATGACTGATTTCTGTCAGGTTACATAAATCGCCCTGCACGGTGGCTGCTGAATCGGGTCTGACTTCATTTAAAGCCTGACAAAGCGTTTTTGCCGTGTCATCAGATTGGTGGTAGTGAATAATCACGCGCCAACCGTGCTGATGCAGGGTTTTGACCAGGTGGGCGCCAATGCGCTTAGCACCGCCGGTCACCAGTGCTACTGATGTTGTCATATTCGCTCCGCGAGACAGGTTATTGATTTTGCAAATCAATGATGGCAGATTTTGCTGCGCTCAGGTAGTGCCCACCAAACAATAACGCATGGTTAAGCAGGTGATATAACTGATAGAGTGATTGTCGCTGCTGATAGCCGTTACTGAGCGAATAGCAGGTATCGTAATGCTGATAAAACTCCTCAGGCAAGCGGCCGAACATGCAAGTCATGGCGATATCCGTTTCCCGATCACCAATGTACACCGCGGGATCAAAAATCACGGGGCCTTTGCACGTAAAACCGATGTTGCCAGACCATAAGTCGCCATGAACCAGTGAAGGGGTAGGGTGATGATTCTGCAGATACTGCTCTGTAAGCTCTACAAAAGCATCGATGGGTGTTAACTTTTCTCCTTTGTGGGCCAGATTTTCGAGCATGACACCGATTCGGTAATGGGCAAAGAATGTTGCCCAGCAATCACTTTGATGATTTATCTGGCGCGTTAAGCCGATGTAATTATCCTGCGGCCAGCCAAACGGTGCCGACTGTTTGCTTTGATGCAGTGCGGCAAGCTT
Organism: Salinimonas profundi; assembly: GCF_014750655.1. GTDB lineage: Bacteria > Pseudomonadota > Gammaproteobacteria > Enterobacterales > Alteromonadaceae > Alteromonas > Alteromonas profundi_A. The sequence goes on along the minus strand of NZ_JABBXD010000001.1, from coordinate 893,719 downwards.
GTGGGCGAATACTGCCCAACCGTCATCGTCAGGTTGAGTAAAATGCAGATGCTGTAAAACCAGGTATTCGTAGGATGTGTGATCATTTTTAGCAACACCATGGCATACAACGCCCGGATTGCTTATGGTGTTAGTGGACGCAATAGCTGCTAAACCCTGCGCTTCATGGGTTAACTGGTCCGGGCCGTGCGCCTCACGTAGCTTGACGAAATATCTGCGCGAATCACTTTGAATGATATACGAAGAGTGCGTGTCACCACCAGAAACTGCCGATGCCCGCTGACAGATAAAGGTCTGGTCGGTCACTTCACTGATATGGTCGCTGATGAAATGCCACATGGAGGTCGCCTGAGATGGTTCATGCATGGTGCAAGCAGTTTCCTAATTATAGCTGATACATCAGACTATCTACGCTTTCGACTATTTTTTTGATCGACACGCGGATTATTGCCGCCTTTTACCACTCTGTGTGCATAATGATGGTTTTAGTCATTGCATGGCGCAGGTAAGCCGTTATAATTTCCAGCGTTTTGGCATCAGAGCATGTCGCGACCGCTGTTGGTCACAGCCAACGAAACACATCAACAAATACACAAGTGGCACAGAGTAGGTGTCACCACTGTAAAGGAAATAGAATGCCTGTAATTACCCTTCCTGATGGAAGCCAGCGTGCTTTCGAAAACCCCGTTTCAGTTATGGATGTCGCTGCTGACATCGGTCCGGGGCTTGCTAAAGCTACGATAGCCGGAAAAGTGAACGGCGAACTTGTCGATGCTGTTGATATCATCGAAAACGATGCGCAACTGCAAATTATTACTGCAAAAGATGATGATGGTCTGGAAATCATCCGTCACAGCTGTGCGCACCTTATTGGTCATGCAATCAAACAATTATGGCCAGATGCTAAAATGGCGATCGGACCGGTAATAGACAATGGTTTCTATTACGATGTGGATATGGAGCATTCACTCAGTCAGGAAGATTTGCAAAAGCTTGAAAAGCGTATGCTTGAGCTGGCCAAAACCAACTATGATGTGGTTAAAAAGAAAGTTAGCTGGCAGGAAGCGCGCGATACCTTCGAGCAGCGTGGTGAACCCTACAAGATGGAAATCCTTGACCAGAACATCAGCAAAGATGACCGGCCGGGGCTTTATCATCACGAAGAATATGTAGACATGTGCCGCGGCCCTCATGTGCCTTCAATGAAATTCTGTCATCATTTTAAGCTGATGAAAGTTGCCGGTGCTTACTGGCGCGGCGACAGCGACAACAAGATGCTTCAGCGTATCTACGGCACGGCCTGGGCAGATAAAAAGCAACTTAAAGCTTACTTGCAGCGCCTGGAAGAGGCGGAAAAGCGCGACCACCGTAAAATCGGTAAAACGCTGGATCTGTTCCACTGGCAGGAAGAAGCACCGGGAATGGTTTTCTGGCACAACGATGGCTGGTCTATTTATACCGAGCTTGAGACGTTCGTGCGCCAGAAGCTTCGTCAGTATGATTACGGTGAGGTAAAAGGGCCGTTAATGATGGACCGCAGCCTGTGGGAAAAATCAGGTCACTGGGATAAATATGCAGAAAACATGTTTACCACCGAATCTGAGAAGCGCGAGTATGCGATTAAACCCATGAACTGTCCGGGCCATGTGCAGATTTTCAATCAGGGCCTGAAATCATACCGCGATCTGCCGTTACGTATGGCCGAGTTTGGCTGTTGCCACCGTAACGAACCCTCTGGTGCTTTGCATGGTTTGATGCGCGTGCGTGGCTTTACACAGGACGATGCGCATATCTTCTGTACTGAAGAACAGATCCTTGAAGAGGTTAGCGGCTGTATTAAGATGGTCTATGAGACTTACGCCGCATTCGGGTTTGAAAAGATTGCTGTGAAGTTGTCTACCCGTCCGGAAAAGCGAGTAGGCTCAGATGAAATCTGGGATAAATCGGAAGCTGCACTGGCTGAAGCGTTGAAAGCAAACGATATCGAATTTGCTTATCAGCCCGGTGAAGGTGCGTTTTATGGGCCTAAAATAGAGTTTACTCTGCATGATTGTCTGGATCGGGCATGGCAGTGTGGTACGGTCCAGCTAGATTTCTCCATGCCGGGTCGCCTGGGTTCGACGTATGTCGCTGAAGATGGTGAGCGAAAGGTCCCGGTAATGATTCACCGTGCGATTCTGGGGTCACTTGAGCGCTTCATCGGTATTTTGACCGAAGAATATGCCGGATTTTTCCCGCTGTGGCTTGCACCACAACAAATGGTGGTCATGAATATTACTGACAGTCAGGCCGATTATGTGACTGAAACTGTCAAAAAATTGCAGGAATTTGGGTTTAGAGCAAAGTCAGACTTGAGAAATGAGAAGATAGGCTTTAAAATCCGGGAGCACACCTTAAAACGTATTCCATATATGCTGGTCGTTGGTGATAAAGAAGTTGAAGCTGGCGAAGTAGCGGTTCGCTCCAGACGCGGTGAAGATTTAGGCACAATGAGCCTACACGCATTTGTTGAGCTTGCCGGAAAGGAAATCGGAGAAAAGACGATTAAGTAATCGTTGTTAAGGTTTGAAATGTTGCCTGTCAGGTCGTGACGACACCGGCAGGCATAAAGAATTAATTTTTGGAGGAATAGCACATTAAAGGCGCTAACAAACAGGCTCAGGGCGCAAAAGCCCGCATAAACGATGAAATCAAAGCCAGAGAAGTAAGACTTATCGGCAAAGATGGTGAACAGGTCGGCGTGGTGACGTTAAGTGAAGCCGTGCAATCTGCTGAAGAAGCAAGCCTGGATCTAGTAGAGATTAGTCCAAATGCCGAGCCGCCAGTCTGTAAAGTTATGGACTATGGCAAGTTCCTCTTTGAAAAAAGTAAAGCTCAGAAAGAGCAAAAGAAAAAGCAAAAGCAAATTCAGGTCAAGGAGGTTAAATTCCGCCCTGGCACTGATGAAGGCGATTACCAGGTAAAACTGCGCAACCTGCGTCGCTTTCTGGAAGGTGGCGATAAAGCCAAGGTCACGATCCGTTTCCGCGGACGTGAAATGGCTCACCAAGAGATTGGTATTGAACTTCTGAATCGGATTCGTACCGAGCTGGAAGAGATTGCCAACTGCGAGTCTTTCCCACGTCGAGTGGAAGGCCGTCAGATGATCATGGTGCTCGCCCCAAATAAGAAGCAGTAATGGTCTAAAGTTTTTGGGATTCTGCACCCCAAAACACCTTGCTGCATAATGTAACCGGCCAAACGGTGACTGCACACCAAAGTAGCTGATAGTAAACAATGCGGAGTTTTAGCAATGCCTAAAATGAAATCAAACAGCGGTGCCGCCAAACGTTTCAAGAAAACGGGTTCTGGCCGCTTTAAAAGCAAGCAGTCTCACTTGCGTCACATTCTGACCAAGAAGAGTACTAAGCGTAAACGCCATCTACGTGGCAAGAAACTGGTTCATGACGCGGATACCAAATTGGTTCAGCGCATGCTGCCTTACGTTTAAGACGAGGAGACTGAATAATGGCTAGAGTAAAACGCGGCACAATCGCACGTGCACGTCACAAAAAAGTTTTAAAGCAAGCTAAAGGTTATTACGGTGCTCGTTCACGCGTATTTCGCGTAGCAGTACAGGCAGTAACTAAAGCTGGTCAATATGCATATCGTGACCGTCGTCAGCGTAAGCGTCAATTCCGCCAACTGTGGATTGCACGTATTAATGCTGCGGCTCGTCAAAATGGCATGTCATACAGCCGTTTCATCAACGGTCTGAAAAAAGCGTCTGTCGAAATCGATCGTAAGATCCTTGCCGACATCGCTGTACATGACAAGGTAGCATTCAGCGCATTAGTCGAAGCGGCTAAAGGCGCATTAGCTTAATTTTTTAACTAAATTAAGTTTAAGTTCTTTCGGAAAACGGCGAGCAGGATGCTCGCCGTTTTTCGTTTCAGTACCTGTAAATACCTTCCTCTTCGCAAATCGCCCTTTTACTACCTGTACCGTCACGGCTGATCTTACCCGATAAGACGATTCTTTCACGCAAACCTGATTTATTTTGATAATTGCCGGATTTATCAGCCCGTTAGGGTAGCGGTAGGTTTTGTCACTCGTGTAAACTATAGGTTTTGAAGTTCAGACGCACTCTGGTATTAAGACAGAGCATCCCGTCAATCGCCATATTGAGGACATCATGGAACTTGAAGCGATTATCAGTCAGGCGCAAAGTCAGATTGACGCTGCCCAAGACGCAGCAACGCTCGATCAGGTTAGGGTCGAGTTCATGGGTAAAAAAGGTAAACTTACCGAACAGTTGAAGAGCCTTGGCAAATTATCTGCCGAGGAGCGTCCTGCTGCTGGTCAGAAAATCAATCAGGCTAAGCAAGTTATTGCACAGGCAATTGCCGCAAAAGGTGACGCGCTACGTTCTGAAGAGATGAACAAAAAATTGGCGGAAGAAGCCATTGACGTGACGCTGCCGGGCCGTGTGGAGCAACCTGGTAATATTCACCCGGTTAGCCGGACTATTGCCAGAATTGAATCATTTTTCTCAGAGCTGGGCTTTGCCACGAAAACCGGGCCGGAAATTGAAGACAGTTTTCACAACTTTGATGCGCTGAATATTCCGGCTAATCACCCGGCCCGTGCTGACCATGATACCTTTTACTTTAATCCCGATATCATGCTTCGCACGCAGACATCCGGTGTGCAAATCCGCACCATGGAAGTTGAGAAGCCACCGCTTCGGATTATTTCTCCGGGCCGCGTATACCGAAACGATTACGATCAGACCCACACGCCAATGTTCCATCAGGTGGAAGGGTTGATGGTTGATAAAAATGTTAGCTTCACCGAGTTAAAAGGTATCTTGCACGACTTTCTCCATCACTTTTTTGAAGAGTCGCTGGAAATTCGTTTCAGACCTTCTTACTTCCCCTTCACTGAGCCGTCAGCAGAAGTTGATGTAATGGGCAAAAATGGTCAGTGGCTGGAAGTTCTGGGCTGTGGGATGGTGCATCCTAATGTTCTGAAGGCGGTCAATATTGATCCGGAAGAATACACCGGTTTTGCCTTTGGAATGGGGGTAGAGCGCCTGACTATGTTGCGCTACGGCGTAACTGATCTGCGGTCATTTTTTGAAAATGATCTTCGATTCCTTAAACAGTTCAACTAAGGCAGGGCAGAGTAGTTTATGAAATTTAGTGAAAATTGGTTGAGAGAGTGGGTTAATCCACAGTTATCGTCTCACGCGTTGTCTGAACAGTTGAGCATGGCAGGTTTGGAAGTTGACGACGTCGCTGAGGTGGCCGGTGAGTTTTCTGGTGTGGTGGTCGGTGAGGTCGTTGAGTGCGGCCAGCATCCTGACGCCGATAAACTTCGCGTCACAAAAATTAATGTTAACGGCGATGAGTTGCTCGATATCGTATGCGGTGCGCCAAACTGTCGGCAAGGTATTAAGGTTGCCGTGGCGGTAGTTGGCGCAGTATTACCGGGTAACTTTAAAATCAAGAAAGCCAAACTTCGTGGCGAACCCTCTTTTGGAATGCTTTGCAGCTTCTCGGAGCTGGGCATCAGCGATGACCACGATGGTATCATTGAGCTACCTGAGGATGCGCCGGTTGGCCAGGATTTGCGCGAGTATCTAAACCTTGAAGATAAGAGCTTTGATGTTGATTTAACGCCCAATCGCGCAGATTGTCTTGGTTTGCGTGGCATTGCCCGCGAGGTAGGGGTACTGAATAATCTTGATGTCACTGCACCGGTTATCGAGCCTGTTCCTGCCAGTATTGACGATAAACTGTCTATCCACCTGGATGATCCACAGGCGTGCCCTCGCTACCTGGGGCGGGTAATCAAAGACGTGAATGTATCTGCGCCATCACCGTTGTGGCTGACAGAAAAGCTGCGCCGCAGCGGCATACGCAGTATTGATCCAATCGTAGATGTGACCAATTATGTATTGCTGGAACTGGGTCAGCCACTGCACGCGTTTGATTTAAACAGTATTGAAGGCGATATCCACGTACGGCTTGCCACTAACGGTGAAACGTTGACGCTACTGGATGAAACTACGCCAACGCTAAATACCGATACGCTGGTCATTGCCGATGAGAAAAAGGCGCTGGCCATGGCCGGTATCTTTGGTGGACTGGACTCTGGAGTTAATAAGGACACCCAGAATATACTGCTGGAAAGCGCATTCTTTGCGCCTGACGCCATCACCGGCCGGGCACGCCAATATGGCTTGCACACCGATGCGTCGCATCGCTATGAGCGGGGTGTCGATCCTCAACTTCAGCGTGATGCAATGGAAAGAGCGACAGCGCTGATAATTGCTATTTGTGGTGGTAACGCAGGTCCTGTGGCAGAAGCGGTAAGCGAGGCGCATTTGCCGGCTAACCGCACAGTTGTGTTACGTCAGTCTCGGCTTGAGCGCGTACTGGGCATCAGTATTGATACTGCTACAGTGACCGAAATGCTGACACGTCTTGGCCTTAAGGTTACGCAGCTGGAGAACGAATGGCAGGCCGAAGTGCCCAGCTATCGTTTTGATATCGCCATCGAGGAAGATCTTATTGAAGAGGTCGCGCGGGTCTACGGCTATAACAATATTCCTGATGTCGCGCCCACCGCCAGCCTGTCGATGCTGCCGGCATCGGAAAGCATGATTGCGCCGGCTGTGTTTAAATCTATGCTGACGACGCGCGGTTATTCTGAAGCGATTACCTATTCCTTTGTGGATCCCAAGATACAGGATGCACTTTTCCCGGATGTAAAAGGGATGGTATTGCCGCATCCTATTGCCTCAGATATGTCTGTGATGCGGGTGAGTGTGTGGCCTGGCTTACTACAGGCCGCAGCGTATAACCAAAAGCGTCAGCAATCCCGAATTCGTCTTTTTGAGACCGGGTTACGGTTCATTCCTCAGGAAGGAGAAACCGCCGGTGTCTCACAGCAATCGGTGATTGGTGGTCTGTTGTTAGGACGTCGCGAGGCAGAAAGCTGGCAAAGCAGTGATGATGCTGTTGACTTTTTCGATGCAAAAGGTGATGTGGAAGGGTTACTGGCACTTACTGCCAAACAAGGCGATATTACGTTTGAAGCCGCCGAGCACTCAGCACTGCATCCTGGTATGACAGCAAAAATTCTACTGGGTAACGAAACCATAGGCTGGATCGGCGCATTACATCCTCAATTTGCCAAGCTGGTCGGTATAAACGGTCGGCCGTTTTTATTCGAACTTGACCTTAACATGTTGTCTAACAGGCAATTACCTGCAGCAAAAACGATCTCAAAGTACCCTGCTAACCGTAGAGATATAGCAATAACGGTGAAAGATGAGATTTCTGTGGGTGCCATTCTTTCTCATGTAGAAAAAATTGGCGTAAATCAACTAGTTGGCCTAAACTTGTTCGACGTATACAAAGGCAAGGGAATAGCGCCCGGATCGAAAAGTCTGGCTTTGTCCCTTATTTTGCAGAATCCGGAGAAGACGCTGGAAGAAGCAGAGATTCAGGCAGCGGTAGATACCGTGGTAAAAGAGCTAGAGACCGAGTTCGGGGCAGCGTTAAGAGAGTAAACTATGGCATTGACCAAAGCCGAAATGGCTGAACACTTATTCGAAAAACTGGGTATCAATAAAAAAGACGCTAAGGATTTAGTGGAGGCTTTTTTCGAGGAAATCAAAGGAGCGCTTGAATCTGGTGAACAAGTGAAGTTGTCCGGTTTTGGTAATTTTGACTTGCGGGATAAAAACGAGCGGCCGGGCAGAAACCCGAAAACTGGCGAGGACATCCCGATAAAAGCGCGACGCGTGGTGACATTTCGTCCGGGTCAAAAGCTGAAAAGCCGGGTTGAAAACTCGAAGCCACCAGCTGAATAACGGCTTTACAGAGTATAAAAAGGGCGGGTAACAGTGTTACCCGCCCTTTTTGCGTTTCTTTACTTATAACAATGAAAAGGCTAGGGTAAGCCGCTTTTTAAAAGTAAGCGGTTTTATCGCATTCAGAGGTAGTATTATGAAAAAAGCAATTATCGCTCTGGTCATTGTCGCGATAGGCATCGTCGGCTATTTTGTCTGGTTGTCTGACGAGTCTGCTCACGATAAACCTGTACCGGTGATTACGGTGATGGATATTTTAACCGCCAGTGATTTGGCTAACGGTGTTAAGCAGGCTGTTGCCAATGGTAACACTGACGCTGTTGGCGAGTGGTTGGAGAAGGGGCATGAGGTGGGTGTAGAAGCCGGGTTAAGCCAAAAAGATTTAGCTTACCTTGAGTCTGACCAGGCCCGGGAGTATGTGATCTTCAATGCAAAGCGCGACCTGTTCAATGAAGCATTTGAAAAGCGCTATCAGCAGCTTAAACCAATTGATGATTTAAAGGCACAGTATCCTGAAGCAAGCAGTATGTTTGCAAAAGCGGATGCCATTATCAAAAAGCGCGATGAGATCATTGAGAAGATAGCGCTGACACTGGCAGAAGGTCAGGGCATTACGGCACAGCACCGTGAGGCGGCAAGAAAATTGTGGCAGGAACGCTACAGAGCACGTCAGAAAAAGCAAAATACACTCAGCAACGACGCAGGCTAGTTCCGGTCTTACAAAGATAAGGTTTGTTGGGGAGCGTGACGAATAATATGGTCAGGCTGATTACGCCCCCCCTGACGCCGCACCGGCCTGTTAGATTGTCTTAACAGATTTATCAGCAGTGTTGCACAGCACACTAACAGCGTCTTTTCCCTGGCGACTTGCCTTATTAATTTGTTGTTCTATCAGTATCTGCGCCGCCTCTAACGCGTTCTTAGCATCACATTTAAGATGGGGGAGCACGCCCCAGTCCTGCCAGTTGTCTTTTGTAATTGGGTGCTGGAACTCTGCGTAGGCAAGTTTAAGATTCAGGTGAGGACTGAGTGCTACCATTTTCGTTAGATAACCCAGCCCCATCGTAGGCATTCCTAACAGTGTTGCGCGCTCCTGGTGTTTCATTGTGTACGCCACAAACTCCCATGGACCGGCAGTAAACGGCGAGGTAAGAATATAGACCGGAAGCTGATTGTCGAGCGGGTTATCCGCTAATACCCGGGCGACAAGCCGGGTGTGTTTGTTTCGGGCAAACCTGACACCAGTGATTGTCTCGCCAGCCGGAATGAAATAGTCCAGAAAATGCTGTGACAGGGACAGAGATGTCAGTCCGGCATGACGCAAATCGATAATCAGCGCGGTAGAATCAGCTAGCTGTCTGATACTCCGAGCCCATTCAGCCTGCCATTTATGTGTAAACATATCACCTTCAATAGCAAGGTAGCCGATTCCACCATCAAGATATTGCCACTGGAGACGCCCGGGATAGGGTTCAGCCTGTTTTTCTGCGACACCGGTCATACCAGCACGCCAGTGCAGTTCAAAATTTGTATCACCACTTGTCTCAGTAAGCATGGCTTCCACATTTTGTTTGAACCTACCGAAAGTAAAGCTGTTATCAAACTTTCCATTATTGATGGCACGATGGATGCGACGAGTGAGTGCAGCGCGATTCTCGTCAATAATATAATGCTGATCGATGGTGCTAACCAGGCGTTCCAGGGCGGTGTCGATTTCCTGTGACGTCAGTACCTGCTCATTCACCTTGGCATGTACCTGCAAACACGTCAGCGATAGCAGGATGAAAAAGAAGTAGGGGAGTAATGTGTGTTTCATGCGCATTCCCTGCATTTACATAAACTTATTATTGGTTCTTTAAATTTTAATTCAAGGGAGGAATGGGCGCTGAAGGGAGGTGTAAACCTGGTAAGGACTCAGATACAAAAAAGCCGGGCTTAGCCCGGCTTTTTTTAAAATCAATTTTCAAGCATCTTATGCAACAGTAACGTTGCTCGCCTGAGGACCTTTCTGGCCTTGTTCAACTTCAAAAGTCACTGTCTGACCTTCAGAAAGAGTTTTGAAACCATCAGAAACGATTGAACGGAAGTGAACGAAAACGTCCTTGCCGCCATTTTCAGGAGTGATGAAACCAAAACCTTTATCTTCGTTGAACCACTTAACTGTACCAGTTTCTTGAGCTGACATAATCATCGCCTTTTTTAAATAAGTTAGAAAAAAATAATTTGGTGCAATAGATAGAACTTAGCTAATAGCGCATATGTAAATCTAAAGCCGACTTTAAAAAAGGGAATAGAGAAAAAACAGTGCAGTAGTAGTAAAGTGCTTTAATATCTAAAGCCCGTGCAGAGTATAGATAATCGCAGGGGCTGTCCAGCATTATTTTAATAAAATTTTCTGGTCAGGCAAAAAAAGCCTTTTCAGACGTCAGCGTCAGGTCAGGCCTCATCTGGCGCTGGCGTGCAATACAGGTCGTACAACGTTTGTATAACCGCCTTAACTTCTTTGCTTGCCAGCGAATAATAGATGGTCTGAGCATCACGGCGGGTTTTCACCAGTCCCTCCTTGCGCAATACGCCCAATTGCTGCGATAAGCTGGATTGAGGAATCTGAATCACTTCGTTCAATTGCGTGACCGAACGCTCTCCATCGTTCAGTAAGCATAACAACATCAGGCGATGCTTATTGGCCATCGCCCGCAGTAATTCAGCGGCAAAACCTGCATTTTCTGCCATTTCCTGTAAATTCATAAAATCAGTGTGACCTTTTGGCGCGTTTAACCCCAATCATACCAATCAATAGTGCCGCGATGAATACGAAAATTTCAACAGATCCCTGAGTCAGATTTGCAATACCCGGCCCGGGGCAGATACCACTCAGCCCCCAGCCGATACCAAACAGAATTGCGCCCACAAGTAACGGTGCATCCAGCCTGGTCTTGTCCGGCAAATGACAGGGTTCATTAAACAATGTGCGCTTCGATGGCTTGATAAAAAACTGGTAAACCGGCAGGTATACGGTCAGGGCACCGCCCATAACAAATGCCAGAGTGGGATCCCAGTCACCAAAAACATCCAGAAACGCCAGTACGCGAAGCGGATCCACCATGGTAGAAATTGTCAGGCCAGCACCGAACAGCAGGCCCGCTATCAAAGCAGTTAACATCTGTTTCATGATATTGTCCTTTAGAAAACGTAGCGAACCAGAGAGACCGTGACGATAGCGCTACCCATAAACAGCAAGGTGGCAATCAACGAGCGAAAAGATAATCGGGACAGGCCGCAGATGCCATGGCCACTGGTACATCCTGAGCCCAGCCGTGTGCCAGCGCCGACCAAAATGCCTGCAGCAGTAAGTGTTAGTAAACTACCGGGTATTCTGTCAGGCAATGTGTAGCCCGCCATCGCGGTAATTAACGGCGCAATGATGAGGCCGGCAAGAAATGCCCAGCGCCAGCCGCCTTCCTGTATTTTGGTAGTAAATGCCGAGGCGGTAATACCTGAAATACCGGCAATTCGGCCGTTAAACAACATAAGAGCAAGCGCGCCGGCACCTATCAGCATACCGCCCAAATATGCCTGCAAAAAAAGGTCAGTTTGCATTTACATTCTCCTGAGTAGTTAAAGGAATTTTTATGTACCGCGTTCCGTTTTCTTCTGGTGCCGGCAGTTGTGCTCCCCACAAGTTCACCTGAAGAGAAGGGTATAATAGTTTGGGTACTGCCAGCGACTTATCACGTTTTGTACGTACTTTTATAAAGTCGCTTTCGCTCATATTATCATTCACATGAAGATTCGAACGTCGACTTTCAGCCACCGTGGTATGCAGGCTCGCTTGCCTGTGAGAGGGCGGATAGTCGTGACATACCCAGATAGTCGTGTTGTCGCTCAAGCAGTGAATACGCGAAATGCTGTTATATAGCTGCGCTGCATCGCCACCGGGGAAATCACAACGCGCTGTGCCAACATCCGGCATGAACAACGTATCCCCGACAAAAATATTATCTTCAATTAAATAACTGGTACTATCTGAGGTGTGGCCAGGGGTAGCGATAACATTGACTGTTACATCACCAAGCATGAGGGTATCGCCTTCGCCGACCAGTATGTCATAAAGCGTAGACAGGTCAGCAACCACCGGCTTATTGAAGCGTTGTGAAAAGCGCGCCTGAACTTCTCCGATTCCTTTACTGATCACCGTTTTTGCACCGGACTTTGTCTTCAGATATGCCGCCGCACTCAAATGATCGGCATGCGCGTGCGTATCGCAGATATATTTCAATTGCAGATTTTTACTTTTGATATACGCAAGCTGTTCGTCGGCAAGGTGAGTGCCGATTGTGCCGGCTGCAGCATCGAAGTGCAGCACAGAGTCGATGACCGCGGCTTCTTTCGTCTGCAGGTCATGAACCACATAAGTGCCCGTACCTGTGGGTTTATCATAAAAGGATTTTACATGAATAGTCATAAGGAAACCTTGCAAACCATTTACTTTAAATTGTATATTTATAATATACGAAATAAGGGGTGTGGTTTGCAAGCGTGATTGTCATTTTAACGATGTTAAGCGGAATAATAATTGGCCTGAGTCTGGGGGTACTTGGCGCGGGCGGGGCTATTCTGACCGTCCCTGCATTAATCTTTCTGGTCGGTCTGGATGAGAAGGCGGCAATTGCACATTCGCTCGTGGTGGTGGGTGTTATTGCTTTCACCGGCTCGCTGATTAATTTGCGGCGACATGACAGCATGCCGGATGGCAAAACGCTGTTACTGTTTGCGCTGTCAAGCGCACCGTCGGCCGCGCTGGGCGCACTACTAGGAGCCGTGATCTCTGCTAACTGGCAAATGGGAGTATTGGTGGTGCTGATGATTGTTGCTGCTATCAAAATGCTACGCGCCCCTTCTACTAACAACACCACAAATGCAGGGGCGCTGAAAATTCTGGCGGTGGGGGCCGGGACTGGCGCAATCACAGGGCTGGTGGGCGTGGGCGGCGGCTTTTTGATTGTGCCTGCACTGGTACTGTTCGCCGGCCTGTCAATGATACGGGCCACCGCGACCAGTCTGGTTCTGATTGTACTGAACACGCTGGTGGCTGCGGTTTCGTTGGTTGTAACGGACAATGCACCGCAATGGCATGGGGGAATCCTACTGACCCTCTGTGGATTCGGGGTCGCCGGAGTGATTGCCGGTCAGTTCGTAGCCACAAAGTTACCGGCACATAAAGTACGCCGTCTGTTTGCGTGGTGTTTGTTACTTATCGCAGCGTCCCTTGTCATCAGAACGCTTTCAATGCCAGGTTAGGAGGAGCCATGAAATCATTTCAGCAGTATGTCAGCGACATCATAAAAGATGTAAAGGAAACCGATGTAACTACCTTGGCAGACGCGCTAAACGCTACCTGTCTGGTGATTGATATCAGAGAGCCCTCTGAGTGGGAGCAGGGTGTCATACCGTCTGCTGTATGCTGCCCCAGGGGTATTCTTGAAAGCCATATAGTAGCCCTGTTGGAAAATCGCGCTGCAGGAAAAACGAGCGTGCCAGTTTACCTGTATTGCCGCTCTGGTGCGCGATCTGTTTTGGCCGCGCAGTCGCTACAGAACATGGGGATTCAGCACTGTTATTCTGTAAAAGGGGGATATCAGGCCTGGCAAAGTGCGGGCCTGCCTGTTGCAAAATGTAAAGACGCCACTATTTGCTGATGGCAGCACACACACCATTGGTTAGTGTCAGCAAATCTTTCGGCGCAATGCAAATATCAACGCCACGCTTGCCGGCACTGATATATACGGCGGTAAATGCTTCAGCCTGCTCATCGATGACGGTAAGCAGTTGCTGCCGCTGAGCCAGCGGGCTCACGGCACCTGGCAGATATCCGGTAAGCCGGCTGATTGCATCGCGGTCAGCCATCGCGGCTTTTTTTGAGTTACAAACCGATGCCAGCTTCTTTGTATCGAGCATTGCGGTAACTGGGACCAGCGCCACAGCCAGACGGTCATCCGATAATTGTGCGACCAGTGTTTTGAATACCTGCTCAGCGGGAACATTTAATTTGCTGGCCGCTTCTTCACCGTAGGAGCTCACCGATGGATCGTGGCCGAACTCGTGTACGGTAAACGGTATTTTTTTTCGCTGTAAAAGCTTGATGGCAGGCGTCATCCGTTCTCCGGTGTCAGGGTAAGGGTATAAATTGGTTTACCGGGTAATAACGGTGTGTCGCGGCCTGATACATAGTCATCAAAACCCGTTTTATAAAAGGGAGAAAGCGGATGACCTGACTGGCCGCCGGGCAGTGTCAGAATCGCTTTTTCAAGCTCACCCGGGCGGACAAAAAAGCGCTGTGATGCGCCAAAGGCCGGCCCCTGTACGGCGGGCATAAAGGTATCGCCGAAGCCGCTTACAACCGGCATATTAAGATGTTTTCCAACCAGCGGAACGGTGCTGGCGAAAGGGTGTGATACACGCAGTGCATTGACCTTTCCCCAGTTAAGATCATCCATGGTGCTGCCAGTACCAGCCTCGCTAAGCAATGCCTCTGTGCTTTTTTCAAATGCAGTGAGTTTCAATGCTTGCCAGCTTTTTGTATCTGCAGGTAGCCAGTCATCCGGCTGACTGTCCAGCAATTGCCATATAGCTGGCTCAACCTGCCGTAACAATCCGTTTGGTTTGTAGCCGCTCGCTTCCAGTTTGCTAAATATAGGCGACAACAGCATATTGATGAGCCGCGCTCTGAAATGTTTTACCAGCGTATAACCTACCGACGACTCACAGGCGCATGCCTGCCAGTTTTCAAGTGCCGACAAGGCCTGTGTGTAATCACCATCAGCCTGCCCCAGCGTGTCCTTCAACAGCGCATGCCATCGCGTTAAGAACAGCGCCTCGTTATCCAGTTGAATGGCATAAAAATCTTGTTCGCTGAACACCTCTTTTTCCATCAGACGCTGCTTGATTTGCTGACTTCTGGCACCCAACGCATACCCGCCGTCACCAAATCGCTGAAGTTCATCAGCAGAAATCACTCGGGCATTAGCGGTCCATATGCGCGGATATTTTGGTGACTGGTAAACCGGTAGTTGCGTGACATTTTCTGACCAGCTCGCATCGTATTGTCCTGCCGGCACGGCTGTTGCCGTCGGGGTAGAACGTGCGGTGACAGCCCCGGCCGGTGTCCAGGCGATCGTGCCTGCTGCATCAGCAATCACCATATTCTGCACGGGGATGCGAATTTGCCGGGCAATACTGATTGCCTCGCTGACGGAAGTTGCCTCATCCAAATTCACGATATTCAGGTTAACGGCGTAAGGCTGGTGAGCGACCCATTTTAGCGCGTAACGCTGGCCATCAATCTCCCTGACCGGCCCGAATTCGCTCATCGTGATATGGTAAGAATAGCTGCCGTCTGGCAGGGAAATGTCTTCAATGACCTGCCAGGTATCATGGTTATCATCCAGCGCCAGCCAGTCAATGTTATCCAGATTGGCATTTGTGAAACCCCAGGCGATTTTACCGTTGGTGCCAACCACCACACCCGGTAGCCCAGGAAGCGTCACGCCCGATACCTGTACCTGCTCGCCGCTGTTATCCGAAGGATAGTTTAGCTGTGCCCTGTACCAGATGATCGGTACGCGCAGCCCAAGGTGCATGTCGTTGGCTATCATCGCGCTGCCCGAGTCGGTAAGGGCACCGCTTACTCCCCAGTTGTTACTGCCGATATCAGGCGGCGCCGTGCCGTGCCATAACGCTGTAAACGGCGTTTCCAGGCTGGGAATGTTACCTTGGTATGGAGAAAGCTTACTGCCATCCAGCGCTGCCTGGTAGCGTGAAGGGGCATTTAAAAAAACCAGCATGGATTGTCCGAAGTACCGGGTGAGCCCGGTTCTGGCCAGATCCAGCTCCACCTGTCCAAGCTGTAAGTCCATGTACATACTGAATACCACTAACAGGCTATCTTCCGGCGTCCAGGGTTTCGGCGTTGACAATGTCAGCCAGTATTCAAAGGGCCGCGAACCCATTCTGGATAAGGCAAAATTGACGCCTTGGGAATAGCGCTGAAGTAACTGACGTTGCGTATCAGGTAACGTGGTTAAAATTTGTCGGGCCCGCTGACGAAACTGATGAAACCGTGCCTGCTTATCGACCTCAAGGGCGCGCTCGCCCACCCATTGAGATAGCTCACCGGCTGCGGCACGTCGCTGTAAATCCATCTGGAAAAACCGATCCTGGCCATGGGCCACGCCCAGTGCATAAGCCGCGTCCAGTCTCGAATCGCCCGTTATAATCGCCTGACCAAGTTCATCCCGGGCAAGCACGGCCTGTGACTGCAGACCGGGAGCGCGAACATCTCCGTCCAGTTGCGGCAGACTCTGGTTAAAGGTGAAAAAAACAGCGCCAACGGCTAACAGCAATAAAATCAACAGACTGATAAATAACCATTTCATCCAATTTAGCACGTGAGTTACTCCTTGTTTTTCTCTATCCTATCGGGTATCACGCGCTAATTGAAGAATAAACCAGCAGGAGTCTACATGGGGCCGTTAATGCTCGACTGTGCAAGCTACGAGTTAAGCACAGAAGAACGGGAGATTTTGCAGCACCCTATGGTCGGGGGCGTCATTTTATTCAGCCGCAACTACCATGATAAACGCCAGCTGCGGGCTTTGACGCAGGAGATTCAACAAGCCGCCAAACGGCGTCTGATCATCGGTGTGGACCATGAGGGCGGCCGGGTTCAGCGTTTTCGCGAACATTTCTCTGCCATTCCCGCCATGGGCAACATTGCTCAGTTGACCAGCAGCGCAGCCGATCAGGAAGCATTGGCCTCGGCCTGCGGGCATATTCTTGCGTGGGAATTAAAACAAGTCGGCATTGACTTAAGTTTTGGCCCGGTACTGGATGTTAATCGTCAGTCACAAGTCATCGGTGACCGGGCATTTTCCGATGCGCCTGAGGAGGTGATCAGAATTGCACGCCCCCTTATTCATGCGATGCAGCATCAGGGCATGCCGGCCACCGCCAAGCATTTCCCCGGACATGGTAGCGTGGTGCCAGATTCGCATGTAGCGCTACCCGTGGATGAGCGTGACCTCCAGGCAATAACCGCCGCTGATATGCATCCCTTTCGTGCGTTAATCGCCGATATCGATGCAATAATGCCTGCCCATGTTATTTACGCTCAGGCAGATGAAAACCCGGCCGGGTTCTCGCCATATTGGCTGCAGAAGATCCTGCGCCAGTCGCTGCAATTTAACGGGGTGATATTCTCGGACGATCTCTCTATGCACGGCGCCAGCGTTGCCGGCAACTATACAGAGCGGGCCGAAGCGGCACTAAATGCCGGGTGCGATATGGTGCTGGCCTGTAATAATGCCGCCGGTGCAATTCACATTCTGGATAACCTGAGTGAGTTCACATATCAAAATCCGCGTCTTGAGACACTGCTTGCCCGTCGTCCGGCGGCAGATGCTGATAATCATTACCAACACGCCATAAAATTGTTAGCACGCTATGACCGTTAATTATAAATGGATTGGGCTAAGTACGCTAAGCAGTGTGGTCATGTGGTTGTATCTGTCAACCACGGGATTAACTGATGAGCAGGCGATTACCGGTGGACTGACGGTCCTGGTGGCGATGCTGTGGATCACCGAGGCGTTGCCGCTAGGCCTGACCGCATTGATACCGTTTGTGGCATTTCCCATGGCGGGCGTAATGACCTACAACCAGGCCGCAAGCGCGCTGGGCAGTCACGTCATCCTGTTACTGATGGGCGCCTTTATGTTATCTAAATCGCTGGAAAAATCCGGCGTACATCGTCGCCTGGCCGTCTATATGATCAAGCTTACCGGGGCCGGTAGTGCCAGGCGCCTGGTTATCGCCTTCATGCTGACTTCGGCGCTGCTCAGTATGTGGATATCAAACACTGCCACTGCACTGATGCTGCTGCCTATTGCTATGGCAATTATTCATTCAATGCAGTCGCCACGTCTTGCCACCGCGCTGCTGTTGGGCGTAGCGTATGCGGCCAGTGTCGGCGGTATCGGCACGCCCATTGGTACACCGCCTAATATTATATTTATGAGTGTGTACACCCAGACCACCGGCGAGCAAATCAGTTTTTTAAACTGGATGAGCACAGCGGTACCTATCGTGCTGACCGGTATTCCTTTAATGGCGATATGGTTAACGCGTAATGTCGGACCGATGTCTGATATCGACTTACCCGAAGCGGGACCGTGGAGAATAGCAGAGCGACGCGTGCTGATCGCCTTCATTGCTATTGCTATGGCCTGGATCTTCCGCCCCTACTGGACGCAGTGGCTGGGCATGCCGAACATCGGCGACAGCACAATCGCAGTGGCGGGGGTCATTCTTATGTGTTTGATTCCTGACGGCGATAAAGACAAGCCGGGTCAGATTCTGGACTGGGACACAGCAACCAGTATTCCCTGGGGGTTGTTGCTTGTTTACGCCGGCGGTATCTGCCTTGCCGGAGCGTTTACCGAATCCGGCCTGAGCCGGTTGCTGGGAGAGGCATTCAGCGGTGTGGGGATGTATCCGATTCTGGCCGTCTTACTGGTGCTGTGTCTGGTCGTCAGCTTTGTGACGGAAGTGACGTCAAATACAGCCACAGCCACGCTACTTATGCCCATACTTGCAGGCGCGGCGGTTGCGATTGATGTCGACCCGCTCATACTGATGATGCCAGCTGCCATCAGTGCCAGCTGTGCGTTTATGATGCCGGTCGCCACCCCGACCAATACCATTGTTTACAGCAGTGGTGAGCTTTCGGTTAAACAAATGGCTCGGGAAGGGGCGGTATTAAACGTGATCATGGCATTTGTGGTCACGGCAGGAGTTGCCGTGACACGGTTATGGTAGCGCGCATGCGCAAACGATTAACAGGTTAAGGTGCCGTGCGTTATGCTCTGGTTGGCACACCGACATCGGCAATATCCGCATGCTGGTTCAGGCTGCGGGCTAGTACAAAAAAGTAATCTGACAGCCGGTTGATATAAGCCAGAGCCGCCGCGCTGACATCCTGGCTTTTTGCCACGCTCACCAGGGTTCGTTCTGCGCGCCGGCACACAGTTCTGCACACATGGGCTTGTGCGGCAGCGTGGCAGCCACCGGGCAAAATAAAGTGAGTTTGCGCAGGGAGGGTGTCACTAAGTGCATCAATTTGCTGCTCAAGCGCAGTGACATCATTATCGTGTAACGATGAAGTTGCTGAGATGACATACCCTAGCTGAAACAGATGCTGCTGAATATGTTGCAGATAATCCTGATGTATTTCGGATAAGCTGATGAGCACACCAATGTGGCTGTTGAGTTCATCAATATCGCCATAACAGCGCAAAATGGCATCATCCTTACTGACTTTAAGCGGCTTGTCTGCATAAATGCGGGTCTGGCCCTCATCGCCGCCGCGGGTATAAATTTTCATTTAAAGCTCTCCGGCGTTTTAAAGCGTCTGATTTTAACCACCATGCCAAAAAGCGGGTGGTCAAAATAATGCAACTGTTTGCTGATGACCCGGCGCATCTGATGAAACGAGACGGCGACCAACTCGTATTCCGATTGAGTGTCAGCATCTTTAACTGCGTCAACCGGAATGGGCTGGCGATAAAACAATTTGGAGTCGATATGCAGATAGGGCACCCTGTTAATATTCTTCAGATACACTTTCAGGTATCCGTCGATTTGCCAAAGCGGGCCTGCGGTGCCTGATGAAATAATATTCGCCGGCGTATCGCGGTTTTCCTCTTCGCCAGATTGTGCGGCTGCCATCATCTGATTAAATGTCACCGGCTGTGCATTTTGCAATCGCTTTTGTAACGCATAGAAAAAGTCTTCCTGTTCTTTTGCATTGGCTTCCAGCGTATCTGCATCGGGCGTGAGTATTTCAAACGTTGTTTTTGCAAGCCCCTGTTCGGTAAACGTATCGCTGTAATCTTTGCCTGCGAATAATCGCACCGAAGCGGCATTATCCTGGCCGAATGCTACTGGCTGACGCCAGGTAGTGTGCAGCAAGCGTGTCAGGCCTCGTGTCTGGCGAATCTGCTGTGACAATTTTGTCAGTTCACGGGCATCGCCGGGCAATATGTGAGGCGTGCCGTCGAAATCTTCCCGTCCTTCCGGCACAATGGGCATTTCATCAGGGTAGGGCAGCCGGTTATCTGGCTGATAGATTGTCCATTGATTATCTTTCCAGCTGATCCATGGCTGCTCCGGCTCACAAAACCGGACATCAGGTACGTCAATGGTTTGCGGCGCGGGCCCGTGAAATTCCAGCCACAGGCTGGCAGCCTCAGCAAGGCTTACGCTTTCCATATTTTGGCGCGCATTTAAACCGGATGTTTGCACAGGCTGCAGAGCGTCTGCGTTATCTGCTCTCTTACTGTCCTTTATCACCTCATCCAAATCGAAGGTTGGACGGTAGCCTGTGATAAAAGGCAGTGAACGTTTTTTTACCCAAAGTGGTGAATCAGGTTTGTCACAGATGGGCAACGTTTGTTTAAGCCGACTGATGTCCGGTTGAAACAATGCACTGAGTAAATCCCAGCGTGCCTGCGCTTCGCCCAGACCCGGCGTATATTCGAATTGCTCTTTCAGTGATGTCAGTGACTGCCCACGGTCAAAAAGAATCACTTCGACATCAAACCACCAGTCTTGCTGAGCCTGCGCCGCAACAGGCAATATACTCAGTGACAGGGCGATGAATGCATACAGCGCTTGTCTCATTTAGCGCGTCTCCCGGGAAAAGTCATTAAGTACTCCTTCGATAAGGGCAATACGATCTTTGGCTGAATCGGTCTTACTGACGAGTTTCAGCTTCTGACTGCCTTCAAATTTAAATGTCTCGGGCTTGGTTTGTACCAGTTTGATGATATAGCCCGGGTCCACACTGGTATCTTCTCTGAAGTCTATCGTACCGCCGGCAGCAGACAAATCTATTTTTAAAATGCCCAGCGAGCGGGCAATAAGCTTAAGCTCTGCCACCTTGACCAGATTCTTTGCTGCATCCGGCAACAAGCCAAAGCGGTCAATGAGTGCGACCTGGAACTCATCAATGTCGTCTTTGGTATTACAGCTGGCCAGCTGTTTATACAATGAAAGCCGTGTATTGACATCCGGGATGTAATCTTCGGGCAGCAGGGCCGGTATTCTAAGCTCGACATCGGTCTGACCGGCCAGGCTGTCGTCCAGTGACGGTTCCCGCCCTTCTTTTAACGCGGTAACGGCCTGGTCCAGCATATCCATATACAGTGAAAAGCCTACAGTCGCCATCTGGCCTGATTGATCATCGCCAAGCAACTCACCAGCACCACGAATTTCCAAATCATGAGTCGCCAGCGCAAAGCCGGCGCCCAGGTCTTCAAGATTAGAAATGGCTTCCAGCCGCTTGGCAGCATCGCGCGTCATGCGCTTAGGGTGTGGTGTCAGCAGATAGGCATAGGCCTGATGATGCGAACGTCCCACGCGTCCGCGTAACTGGTGAAGCTGCGCCAGTCCCAGATTATCGGCCCGGTCCATGATGATTGTGTTCGCGGTGGGTACATCAATACCGGTTTCAATGATGGTAGTACACACCAGCACGTTATAGCGCTGATGGTAGAAGTCGCTCATGATGGACTCTAGCTCACGCTCGCGCATTTGTCCGTGACCGACGGCAATGCGTGCCTCAGGCACAATCTCTGCGATTTCCTGCGCGGTTTTCTCAATGGTATCGACTTCATTATGCAGAAAATACACCTGGCCGCCGCGCAAAATCTCACGCATGATAGCTTCGCGGATAACCGGCTTATTGCGCTGCTGCACAAACGTTTTAATTGATAATCGTTTGGCCGGAGCGGTAGCGATAATCGATAAGTCCCGCATACCTGACAGCGACATATTCAGCGTACGGGGAATTGGGGTGGCAGTGAGCGTGAGGATATCCACGTCGGCGCGCAGTGCTTTGAATTTTTCTTTCTGGCGCACACCAAAACGATGCTCTTCGTCAATGATCACAAGTCCCAGGTCGTTAAATTTAATGTCGTTACTCAACAATTTATGCGTACCAACGACAATATCGACCTGTCCGTTGCTGATCCCCTCAATAACAGATTTCTGGTCCTTGCCGCTGACAAACCGGCTCATCACCTGAATATTGAATGGCCATTGTGCAAACCGGTCTTTGAAGTTTTCATAGTGTTGCTGGGCAAGCAGGGTGGTGGGCACCAGTATAGCGACCTGTTTGCCCTGATTGGCAGCCAGAAACGCCGCGCGCATGGCCACTTCAGTCTTACCAAAGCCAACGTCACCGCACACCAGGCGATCCATGGCCTGGGGACTGCCCATATCCTGAATCACCGCATTGATGGCCTGCTGCTGATCAGCTGTTTCTTCAAACGGAAAACTGTCTGCGAAACTCTGATACTCCTCCCACTCAATATTGTAGGCAAAACCAGGATTAGCCGCCCTTTTTGCGTAAACGTCGAGCAGTTCTGCCGCCACATCGCGCACCCGCTCAGCGGCTTTTTGCTTGGCTTTGGTCCAGGCATCTGATCCCAGTGCATGCAGCGGCGCATGGTCAACATCGCCCCCGGTATAGCGGGAAATATAGTGAAGCGAAGAGACCGGTACATATAGTTTTGACTGCTTGGCGTACTCGATACACACGTATTCTGTCGTGACGCCGCCGGCATCCAGCGTTTGCAGGCCGATATACCGCCCGACACCATGATCAAGATGAACCACCGGCTGACCAACTGACAATTCTGCCAGGTTGCGTATCACCGCGCTTTCATCGGTGGTCGCTCTTTTTTCCCGCAGACGGCGCTGGCTTATCTTATAGCCCAGCAGTTCTGTTTCAGTAATGATGAATAACTGACTGTCTTGTTCCTGCCAGCTAAAACTGTTTTCAACCAGGCCGATGGCAATGCCCATCGGGGCGTCACTGTCACAAAAGGCCTGATAGGAATCAAAATGCGTCGGCCGGATATCGCTTTTGCGAAGTATTTCCAGCAGATTTTCCTGACGACCTGCGGACTCAGCAATAAACAGCGTGCGCCCATTATTACCCGCTGCATTGCTCAGCGTTGAAAGCAGTGCTTCAGCCTGTTGCTTCTTCTGGGGATTTAACGCAATTTCGGTTAGCTTCTGACTGGGTGCATTGTGCTGCCCGGCTTTGTTGTCCAGCGGTTCAGATTTCAGCGAAATACGCGGCCATTGTTTGATATGTTCAAACAATGCATTAATAGGCAAAAATAACTCGTCAGGTTTAAGCAACGGCCGGGTAACATTGTAGCGGTGCTGTTCGTAACGCTCATTCACATCATTCCAGAAAAAATCGCTGGCCTGCTGTAAATCACCATGCAGCATGAGTGTGGTCTGCGGGTGCAAATAATCAAATAAGGTTGCGGTTTTATCAAAAAACAGCGGTAAATAGTATTCAATACCCGCCGGCATCGTGCCTTTGCTTACCTGGGCAAACACTGACTCCTGCGCCTGACTGGCTTCAAACCGGTCAAGAAACTGCTGTCTGAAAAGCGAAATAGCGTCTTTGTCTGTGGGAAATTCACGAGCTGGTAGCAGACGTATCTCGTCGACCTCTTCTGCCGACCGTTGGGTTTCGGGGTCAAAAAACCGGATGCTTTCAATTTCATCGTCAAACAAATCAAGACGGAACGGGCGTTCACTGCCCATGGGAAACAAATCAATGATAGAGCCGCGCACACAGAACTCGCTGTGGCTCATTACCTGACTGACATGCAGGTAGCCAGCCTGCTCAAGATTGCGTCTGAATTGCTCCCGGTCAATGGTCTGCCCTTTATTTAACATCAGCAGATATTTATTAAGATAATCAACCGGGGCGAGTCGCTGCATCAGCGTGTTGACAGGAACAATGAACAAGCCCTGGCGCTGCGAACTAAAGTGATACAGGGTTTCTAACCGCTGTGAAATAATATCCTGATGGGGCGAAAACATGTCATAGGGCAGGGTTTCCCAGTCCGGAAACAGCGTGATATGTCTGTCGCCGGACGGCAGAAAGAACGCGATTTCGCGCTGAAGCTTCATGGCCGATGGGGTATCTGCTGTAAGCAGTACAACCGGGCCCTGACTGTTTTCAAACGCAGTGGCAGCGGCAAGGGCATGACTGCTACCTTGTAGATGTCCCCATTGCTGGTGGTCCTGTGTTCGGCCTTCGGTCTTTTTCTTTGGAAGTGGCAGAGTGGTGTTTTTTACTGTCATATCACCTGATACTTAACGTGGTTGAAAGGCCTGAAACGATACGGAGATCTACTCGTCGCCTCTGGCTTGCGCGCGTTTACGCAACTGCAAAGTTTGCAAATGCAGGCTGGCCCGAACCAGTAACTCCTGATCCTGCTCGCGTATGCGGGTAAAAATAAAAGCTATATGGTAATCATCTTCATTCTGCTGACAAGTAATAACTTCGCCATAACAAAAAATAGCGGCCGCCTCTTCACTTAAAAACAGTTTAATTTGCGCCGCTGTACCGACCTTAAGTGGTGAGGGGCTGTGAATCACAATACCGCCGCCACCGAACTTTACGGTGAGAAAACGGTATTCCGGTTCGTCCTGTTGATGAAGAATGTAGGACATCATCAAGTCGATTTTCTTCGACTGATGATTCAGATAGTCTGCCAGGGCTGAGGCATGATCGCTTAAGCCCCGTAAAGGTCTTAGCGCAGCTGCGTCAAGCGCAGACATCTCAGAGGCAATTCGAAATGCGTATGGCATCGAATCTTCTAACTCCGAGTAAGCCGGTAACACCTCGTCACTGCCAAGGGGTTTGATGTTTGCTTTCAGCTCGTGATTAATCACGTAGAATTCATCGAACTGTGCTTTTTTTTCTTCCAGCGACAAAGTGTCCATATTGTTACCACCTAATTCTTGTAGGACTACACGCTTGCACGTAGACTATACCTGAGTATATCAGTATTTTTGAGTGCCGGTTACGACCCGCCAGGGCGTTGTTGTCTCACGGCGAGCAGCACTTACTAAAGGGACCGGGAACGTGTCCTGTAAAAGTGAATAAGCTGTCACCTATCAATTCGATCAAATGACGGACCGATATGTTTCATCCGATATCAGCCTTTATTGCCTGGCGGTATTCCACCGCAGGTAAACAAAACAGCTTTGTCTCTTTTATCAACCGGTTTTCTGTTGCTGGCATCGCGCTTGGCCTGATGGCGCTGATTGTTGTCGTGTCAGTCATGAATGGGTTTGAGGCGCAATTAAAAGCGCGCATTCTGGGGCTGGTTCCTCACATTGTCGTCAGCCACTCGGATAACATCGAGCCGGCGCAGCTTGAGAAACTGGAGAATGTGCATACTGTGACGCCGTTTTTAGAAGCGCAGGGAGTTCTTCAATCCAAAAGCGGGCTGCGTGGCGTGCAGATACAAGGTGTGATGGCAGAAGATATGCAAAACAGCGTGCTGGATAACAGCATGCAACTGGGCCAGCTTTCTTCCATGACGCCGGGCAGCTTTACCGTCATCATCAGTCAGGCGCTGGGTCGCCAGTTACAGGTGGGCGTGGGCGATAAGGTCAGAATATTGATGGCCGGGGCCAGTGTTTATACGCCTTTCGGCCGGTTGCCAAGCCAGCGACTGGTAACTGTTGCTGGTGTGCATAACGTGGGCTCGCGTCTGGACGAAAAAATCATCTTCATGGCATTAACTGATTTGAAAAAAATGTTGCGGCGTGCGGATGACAGTCCTGCCGACTATCGCCTGTTTCTGAATGATGCCTTTACCTACCAGCCCACGGTACAGCAGTTGAATAACGCTGGCCTAAAAAGCGAAAACTGGCGAACACGGCAGGGACCATTATTTGATGCGGTGAAGATGGAAGGCAACATGATGTTTTTGATGCTTATTCTGATTATAGCAGTCGCCGCTTTTAATATCGTTTCTGCACTGGTGATGGTGGTCAGTGAAAAGCAGGGCGATATTGCAATTCTTCAAACGCAGGGGCTAAGCCGCGCAAAGCTTATGGCGGTTTTCATGCTTAATGGTGTATTTAATGGTGTGAAGGGTGCTGTAATCGGTTTAGTGCTGGGTGTTCTTATTGCCCTGGAGCTAAATACGCTGCTTGAATGGATGGGCGTAAGTCTGGCGTTGTCAGCCGACGGCGCCGCCGTTCCGGTAGATATACGGGTATCACAGGTCGCCATTTATACGTTACTTTCACTATTATTGTGTTTTCTGGCGAGTCTGTATCCGGCCCTGCGGGCCATGCGGACCCAACCCGCCGCTGCACTTCAGAACGACTAGTACTCCTGCGGATTTTGTACGCAAACTTTGGGGTGCAACCACGGGCTAAATTACTTATAATCCCCGTCCTTTTATTTTTAGGTTGGTAGGCCACATGAAAAAGAATTTTATTACCTCGCAGTCTTTATTACAGGATTCCTTTCGTCTGGCAGCCAAAGTCTATGAAGATGGCTTTCGCCCTGATTTTATCGTCGGGATCTGGCGTGGTGGTGCGCCTATCGGGATTGCGGTTCAGGAATTTTTCGAATTTAAAGAAAATCCCACTGATCACATCGCAGTAAGAACCTCTTCCTATTACGGAATCAATAAGCAGTCCAAAGAAATTCGCGTACACGGTTTGCATTACCTTGTCGAAAATGCCAATGCAAACGATAAACTGCTGATTGTCGATGATGTATTTGATTCAGGTCGAAGTGTCGATGCCCTTATCAATCAAATTAACAAGTTAATGCGCCTGAATACACCCACTGATATGCGAATTGCCTGCCCGTGGTATAAGCCGCAGAACAACAAAACTGACATTGTTCCTGATTATTATATTAATCAGTCAGACGAGTGGTTAGTGTTCCCGCATGAAATAGCTGGTCTTAGCGAAGAAGAAATACGCGAAGGAAAATCTGAGCTTTCCGATGTTATGGACATTCTGTTCAAATAAGAACCCTTCCTAAAAAAAAAGCCGGTGTCTCGTTCAAAAGTACCGGCTTTTTTTGTTTTATAAACTACATGTTAAACATCATATAATATCACTACGACTGGCGTTTTCGTCGCCTTATCTTATTGTAATATCCCCCTAATTGATGCGTGGAACACGACGCAAACGGCGTGTTCTCTGTCCTGTGGTGTAAAAATATTGTTATAAACTGTTTACTTTTACGTCACAATTAGACAAAGTAATTATGTAATACAATATTACGTTTACTAAAACACACATTTCAGGGAAATATTACACAATGAACACGGGAATACGGCAGTTGATATGGGGCGCCGGTTTGCTGCTCGGACTGAGTACGCAAACAGCCAGCGCAGATCTGATTAACACAGACTTTTCATCTGGTTTTTCGGGCTGGCGCGCAGAGATTATTTCGTTTAATTATCCGTCGGGGATGGATAGCAGTGAAACGGGGAACATCTTCAATCAATTCAGTGACAACTTTTCTTTGTCTGACAATGGAGTAACGCTGACGACGTCATCGGATGCGATGAACGATTACTGGTCTGTCAGCATGTTTCAGGAAGTCATGCTGTCTGAGGACATCCAGACGCTTTCACTGAACCTTCAGGCGTCTGTGACCGATGCCGCGACCGATTTATTTTATGTCCAGCTTCGCGATCTGAGCACCAACGATGCCATCGATCTTACCGCAGGCGGACAATTCGATATCAGTCTCTGGGCGGGGCAGTGGGTAAGCCTGGAGTTTGGCGTCATGGATTTTGATTTTATTCCTGCTGACAGTATTACAGTAAGCGATATCTCACTGTCCTATGCATCAGTGCCTGCGCCCGCAACCGGTGTTTTACTTATGGTAGGTGCGCTGGCCGCTTTACGGCGCAAAACATACTAATACACAACGCTCA
The DNA here is from genome assembly GCF_014750655.1 of Salinimonas profundi. GTDB lineage: Bacteria > Pseudomonadota > Gammaproteobacteria > Enterobacterales > Alteromonadaceae > Alteromonas > Alteromonas profundi_A. The sequence continues at coordinate 866,002 of NZ_JABBXD010000001.1, read as the reverse complement.
AAGTCAGGAAGCCGTCGACTTTTTTTGCAATTTTCAGGAGCTATGACAATGAAACGTTTGTCTTTACAGGCGCTGTTCAATCATCAGTACGTACCTGCCGCCACGCGCGTGGGCGCCATTGCAGTGGCAGGGTTGTTTTCTTCGCTTGCTTCAGCGGACTGGGAACCCGTTGAAGGGGTCACAGTGACTCAGGGAAAACCTGTGTATGTCCGGGGAGAAGGTTTTTATACCGATAATCAAGTCACGCTTCCGGCCGCGGATGCTTCCCATGATATGATGCGCCTGATTATTACTGACAGTAGTCACCCGGTTGAAAACGCCGATGGTGTGACAGATAACGGTGCGCCTTATTTTGAATTAAACAGCGTCTCACAGGCGATACGCGTTGAGTTTGCAATGCAGCGCTCACGTCCCGCCTATAGCGCCGAAGTACACGCCTTTACACAACAAGGCAGGCCAAATCCCACTGTAAACGGGCCCATCAGCTTTGATAATGCCAGCGTTCACGACCCGTCGGTAATCCGGCTGGATAACGGTGAATATTATGTGTTTGGCTCTCATCTGGCTGCAGCTAAAAGTGACGACCTGATGAACTGGTATTCGGTGGCCGGTGATGGCGTCGAAAACAGCCCGTTTTTTGATACGTACGAGGAAGAAGCTGCCGAGGGTATTGCCTGGTCAGGGGGCACTGTGGGTTCCTGGGCTGCAGATGTCATTCAGCTTGAAGATGGCAAGTATTACTTTTACTACAACCATTGCGCGTCGGTGGACAGTGATTTATGCGATGCATCACGATCGTATCTCGGTATAGCGGTATCAGAGAATATCGAAGGGCCGTATGAAGATCAGGGGCTCATTTTACGCTCCGGTCATATCGGAGATGAAAACCCGGCTATCAATGGTGAAACCTACAACGGTAATTACCATCCCAATGCCATAGACCCGGATGTTTTTTATGGTAAAGACGGCCGGCTGTGGATGGTTTATGGCTCTTATTCCGGTGGGATTTTTGTACTGGAGATGGACTCACAAACCGGAAAACCTTTGGAAGGGCAGGGATTTGGTACAAAGATTATGGGGGGCTTCTATAGTGCTATAGAAGGGCCGTACATGTTCTACAGCCCCGAGTCAGATTACTACTATTTGTTCACCTCGTTTGGTGGCTATGAACAAAACGATGGTTACAACATGCGTATCTCCCGCTCAAAAAGCCCGACGGGCCCGTTTGTTGACGCGCAGGGCCAGGACATGCTTGGCGCAAGTGGTAGCTGGTCGAGTATTGAACCTTATGGCGTCAAGCTCATGGGCGGCTATTTGTTTGATGTTAACCCCGGTGAACCCGGCAGTGATAACGGCTACATGGCCCCGGGCCATAATTCTGCCTACTATGATGAAGAAACCGGCCGCCATTATGTGATTTTTCACACGCGTTTCCCGCAACGGGGTGAAGGACACGAGATTCGTGTTCATGAAATGTTTATCAATGATGATGACTGGCTGGTTGCCTCACCACATCGATATGTGCCCATTGAGGGAGAGAACATCGTGGATAGGCACGATCTCACGGGGACTTATCGGTTTGTGAATCACGAGAAGGACATAAACCGCGAAGCCAAAGTTTCCCGTTATCTGCGACTTGATGTAAACGGTAGTATCGGGGGGGACTTCACCGGGTCGTACCGGCTTCGTGGAGATAACAGACTGACACTATGGATTGATGAGGTGGGTACATTTGAGGGCGTGGCTGTATGGCAGTATAACGATAATATTCAAAAGCTTGTGCCCACATTTACTGCCCTGGCGACCAGCGGGGAATCGGTGTGGGGAACGCAAATTCCGGATATATCTGTGGATGAAGCGGTTCAGGCGACGGCCGATGCGCTGAGTGTTCCTGCTCTTGCCAGTAATGATATCGTGTTGCCAGATACCGGAGCGCTGGGCGCGACAATCAACTGGACTTCAGATAATGAAAACGTGGTGAGTGAAGAGGGTCGGGTTATCAGGCCCGCGCCGGGATCCGCTGATGCCACTGTTACCTTAACAGCCACCATTACACTGGACGGTCAGACACAAACACGCACCTTCACCGTTGAGGTTCCGGCGCGTAAATTATTTAATCGTATCGCACTTTATCAGTTCGAAAATAATCTGAATGATTCGCTGGCAATCCAGTCTGAAGGGCGGGTGGTTACCGGTACACCTGACAATTTACAGGGGAATGTCGCGTATTCAGCAGGCCAAAACCAACAGGGCGTATGGTTGCAAAATGGCAATGGGGTGCGCTTACCAGACGGGCTAATTGACAACAATGCTTACACGGTGTCTCTGTGGCTGAATCCATCACAATTGTCACAGTTTACTCCCGCCTTTTTCGGTGCAGCAGCGGCCGATAACTGGATTAGTCTGGTGCCTTGGAGCTGGGATGGCAATACCATGTTATGGCGTGGAAGCGTCGCCTGGTACGATGCTTCTGCTGGTTATCAGATACCTGTCGATACCTGGAGCCACGTTGCTTTTAGCGTAGATAATGGCACTGTTCGCCTTTATATTGACGGTGAACCTGTCTATTCAGGCACAGGTTTCAGTGATGTATTTAGCGGTACCAATGGCACATTTACCCTTGGTGTCAATTACTGGGACACGCCATATCAGGGCCTAATCGATGAGTTGGCTGTCTATGATGATGCGCTCACACAAGCAGAAATTGTTGCGCTGGATATTGAAAGACAACCTTCTGGGCAGTTACTTGAGCAAGCCGCTGATGAACTTAATTTAGGAAACATCAGTGCGGTTAAGTCAGATTTGACCCTGCCTGCCGTCGGTTTGTTTGCCGCATCGGTAAACTGGACGTCGTCAAATCCTGAGATTATTAACAGTCAGGGAGAAATCTCCCGTCCAGCAGACGATGAGCCGGATGCCACGGTCACGTTAACGGCAACTGTCAGCCTTGATGGCAACGTCACTACGCGTGAATTTGCCGTTACTGTGCGTTCGTCAGGGCCGGTAAAACCCATCGCTGACTTTAATTTTGATGCACTGACGCTGGCAGATGCTACCGGCAACTTTGCTGCAGGTACACCTACCGGTGCACAGCTCAACACCACCGGCACGGCACCTGCTTTCACCGGTGGCATCGACAGTATGGGACTGATGCTTGACGGTCAGTCTGGCGTGCAGCTGCCGGAAAATATGATTACTGGCAACCGGTACAGTGTCGCAATGTGGTTAAATCCGTCACAACTGACAATGTATAGCGCTGCATTATTTGGCTACGCCAGTGCGGATAGCTGGGTCAGTCTGGTGCCCCGTGGTCACGATGGTGTGTCACAAAACACCATGATTTGGTCAGGTACCCAGTGGTATGACGCCGGCATCGGCAAACAGCTTCCGGTCGACGCATGGTCGCATGTTGTATATACGGTGGACGACGATGTGCTAACCGTGTATCTCAACGGTGAGCAAGTATACAAAAATACAGGTTTTCCCGATGTCTTTTCCAATCAGCCATCAACCGGAATGAGTATTGGTGTCAATTTCTGGGATACCCCTTACAAAGGGATTGTTGATGAACTTAAAATATATGATGAGCCCATTACCCCGCAGGATGTGATGCAGTTATATTCCTCTGCGCAGGATAAGTAACGAGCAGAGTAATCATTCAGACTTAAAGCGGCCGTCTCTGGCCGCTTTTTTATGTAACGCTTTTAGTCATCAAAATAAAATTTGTCGTGAAAGGTATAAACCCACTCTGGTTTGTATACCACAAGGAGAGTGATAGCGGTTCCATTTAATAATGCTTCAGGAAAGAGCATCAGCGGAATAATCATTAAATAGTTATCGATAATTGCATGCGTGTCGTAAATCCCTTCTAAAACATAATAGCCGGCAAGCGACAGCATACTGACCCCCAATACCAGCGCGGCAGGTATAAACGCACATAAAAAGATGTACACCAGAAAGTTTCTTGGGATGCGGTGAAAAGACAGTGCATACACCGTGTAGGTTAATCCTACAGGAATGAGAATCGTCGTGATCCCGTGCACGCCGAGCATTGCCCATGGGACTGTACCCACCGCACACACAATGAGCAGACATAATGTTGCACACAGCGTAGCCAGCCTGAAACCCAGCGTCAGCGTTAATGCGGTGACAAGTAAGAAGTGAATATCCGGCCCCAGTGAGGTTTGCAGCCGGAACAGCCAGAATAGCAACAGCAACGCAGTAGCATTGACGATGGCATGCCTGGTGGGGGCAGCTGCAAAGGCCGCTTTAATATCTGCCTTGCGATAAATGTAGGTAACACTTAACAAAAACAGGAGTAAAGCAGCGGTTTGCAGCCCGGTCATGTGAATATCCGCCTATTCGTGGTAAACGGCCCATATCGGCGCGTGGTCAGAGGGCTTCTCTATGCCTCTGAGTTCGTAATCGATGCCGGTTTCCTGCAGGGTATTGTGCAGGGCTGGCGTTGCCAGGATATGGTCTATGCGCAAGCCACGGTTATCTAAAAAGCCTTTGGAGCGATAATCGAACCAGCTGTACTGATCGTCTGTGTTTGGATGCTGATCTCTGAAGCTATCAGTCAGTCCCCAGTCATAAAGCTTCTGAATCCACTCTCTTTCTTCAGGTAAAAAACTGCATTTTCCGGTACGCAACCAGCGCTTTTTATTCTGCTCGCCAATGCCAATGTCAATATCCTGCGGGGAGATATTTAAATCGCCCATAACAACAATATCGTCATCCTGGGTATGGTGGTTTGAAAGATACGCTGACAAATCTGAGTAGAACTTGCGTTTGGCCGGGAATTTCGTTTCATGATCGCGGTTTTCTCCTTGGGGAAAATAGCCGTTAAGTACGGTAAGCGGCTTTTCTCTGCCCTGTGAAAACGTCAGCATGATCATTCTTCGCTGTGCATCGTCATCATCGGTGGGAAATCCATACTGAACATTGTCAGGTTTGATCTTGGTTAAAAATGCCACGCCATAATGACTTTTCTGACCGTGATAAAAAACATGGTAGCCCATATCACGCACTGCCTCTTCAGGAAACTGGTCGTTCTGTACTTTTATTTCCTGTAAACCGATGACATCTGGGGCGTGCTTATCGATAATCGCCTGCAACTGATGCAGACGAGCTCTGATACCATTTATATTAAATGAGATAAATTTCATAACATTTTGCAATTGTCTGTTTATAATTTTAAAGGGATTATGCCGGATGCTGCTGCTGATGCGTTAACGTATTTGCGCATACCTGAAGCCCGTCAAAAAGTTGATTGGCAATTTCGGTGCATTTATCAACATCCACATTGTGGCGTTGCACATAATCAAGACCATGCTCAACAAACGCCGGCCAGTGCTGACCCAATGTGATCATTTGCTGGTAATACGCAGTGGGAAGTTCCTCATAGCCGGCGTGATTCAACCAGCGATAAAGAATTCTGGCGCCCATTGATGAACCCATCCACACATAAGCGCCAGCCAGTGCAGATTCAGGTGAATCAGGCTGCGCGATAAGGGGGAAATCCGGGTACTCAGGCTGACGACCTAATGCGTTCAGATCCTGATTCACCGCGCGCATCACCGACTCAGCCTCAATAAATTCGCTGAGCGAGGCCTTATTTTTTGTTTTTTGTATATTTTTTGAGACACAATTGTGAAAACTGGCTAAAATCAAAAGGTTTTGGGTGTAAGCCTGCCGGTCAAAAATATCCGGCTTCATCATCGTATTAAACGGATAGGTTGCTTCAAGCGCCGTATGGGATGCCGCGGTACCGCGCTTTAGCTCAGTGAAAAAAGTAGTCATAGGATTATACGTCTTGATCCTTAGTTATCTTCGTTGTGTAGGAGATACCTACGCTATTATGCAGTAAGAAATGAAGTATGAAAAATTCTGATTTTATTGATGTAGATAAACCCGTCGATTTAACCAATTGTGATAGAGAACCTATTCATCTTCTGGGCTATACACAAAGCTTCGGTTGTTTTGTTGCCCTTCGTTTCGACTGGATAATCGCGTATAGCTCGGCTAACACGGTTGATTATTTTGGTGCCGGGAGTGATGAGGTTATCGGCTCTCCACTGAAAACCTGGATCGATGCGCAAACACTTCACGATATTCGCTCGGCCTTTCAAGCCTCTACAATTACCGGGCGCAATGAACGTCTGTTTTCAAGGCATATTGAGTCAACCGGTGTATCTGTCGATCTTTCTATTCATCATAATGGTACTTTTATCATTATTGAGTTTGAAAAGATCACTGAGAATCGTATCCCGGAAGACTCATTTGTGCGCTCGATGCTCAGCCAGTTTCAACGCTACGCCAATAGTCAGGAATTAATTCAAAACACGGCGCAGTATATTCAGTTTCTGACAGGCTTTGACCGGGTTATGGTCTATCAATTTCTTCCTGATGGCGCCGGCGAGGTGATTGCTGAAGCAAAAAATGAACAAGTTGATTCGTTTCTGGGGTTGCGTTATCCCGCTTCAGATATACCCAAACAGGCCCGTGCGCTTTATTTGAAAAACCTGCTGCGTGTTATTCACGATGTAGATAGTGATCCGGTTCCGATTCTGCCTGAGGCGTCTGATTCAGAAGACAGTATTGATTTGTCATTTTCTACGTTGCGTGCGGTTTCACCTATCCATATTGAATACCTGAAAAATATGGGGGTAAAAGCCTCAATGTCGGTGAGTTTGATCATCAATGGCAAACTATGGGGGTTGATTGCCTGTCATCATTACAGTCCGCTGGTCCCGTCCTATTTTGTGCGAACGGAACTTGAATTGTTTGCTGAAATTTTCTCATTAGAGCTGTCTTCCCGCCTGATGCGCGAGCGTGAACAGGAATCAAACCGGGTGCGCAATGTACATAATCAGATTATGGCCAGTATTGGCAGTGAGGGATCACTAATTTCCTTGCTGGAAAAGCAATTCTCTACCATGCGCGCGCTCGTACACTGTGATGGTATTGCAGCTATCATTGACGAAGACTATCGCACTGACGGTACAGCGATCAGTATTGACTGGGTAAATCAGCTTACCCGTTATTTAAACCGTCAGGCATCCAGCGAAGTGATCACTATTGAAAGCCTGGAAAAGGTCTTAAAAAATTATGATACCGGCAGCGAGAAGGTTGCAGGTGTGCTGGCGATTCCGGTATCAAAAAGTCCCAGAGACTATCTGCTGTTTTTCCGTAATGCGCAGACGCAAACGGTTAACTGGGCAGGTAATCCGGAAAAGCCGGTTTCATTCGGGCCTAACGGAAGCCGTCTCATCCCGCGTTCGAGCTTTGCGTTGTGGCAACAAACCCACGATGATCGCTGTGAGCACTGGACTGATGTGGACATTCGCAGCGGTGATTCATTGCGTGTCACGCTGCTTGAGGTGATTATCCGGCACTTTCAGGAGCGCAGTGATATGCAGCTTCAGGCCAGTCGTAAACATGAAGTGCTCATCTCTGAGCTCAATCACCGGGTAAGAAATATTCTTAATCTGGTCAATGCTATTGTGATGCAGACTGAACAGGCTGACAGAGGTCTCGAAGACTTTGTTCAGATTTTATCCGGCCGGATGATGGCGCTGGCCTCTGCACACGATCAACTGACGGCTTCTCACTGGAATAATATTTCGTTCTCACAACTTTTGCATACCGAAATACAGGCATACGCCCATCAGGGCAACACCATTAAATTTGACGGCCCTAATGTGTCATTGAAACCGGACGCCACCACACCCGTTGTATTAGCGATTCACGAATTATTTACCAATGCGGCTAAGTACGGCGCGCTTTCAAACTCTCAAAAGAAAGGCACCGTATCAATATCATGGAGCATCGATGAGCTGCGCGGAATGACGATTAGCTGGCGTGAATCCGGCGGCCCTCCGGTTGAGACGCCGAAGCGGGAAGGCTTTGGTATGATACTGATCCGAAACACCATACCACACGAACTTGCCGGTGACGTTGATATTGAATTTGCACCTGATGGCGTCAGGGCAACGATTCGGATCCCGGCAAAATATTTATCAGATACATCGTTGCCTGATACAAACACTATTAACGACAGTACGACTGAAAACAAACCTGTCAGCCTGCCAGAACGAGTACTCGTGGTTGAGGATAGTCTGGTAATTGCACTGGATTTACAAAAGAAGCTTAAAGCTATAGGTATCAGGGATGTATCGGTCGCCGGTAATCTATCTGCCGCAGCGCAACAGATGAAAGATAAACAGCCTGAACTGTTAATCTCTGATGTACACCTGGGTAAGGTGACAACGTTTGATTTTGTTCAGAAAGCCGTAAATCTTGGCATACCGAGTATCATCGTCACCGGCTATGGTGATGCATTGACGTTGCCTGAATCATTAAAAAACATACCGCTTTTAACCAAGCCAGTGCCTGACAATGTTTTACTTTCTACATTACGTCAGTTGTCTGAACACCGGTAAATAAGGGTTTCAATGAGTTTGATAGAAAATAAACGGGTGCTGGTGGTTGAGGATACCACTATTGCCGCTACCTATCTGGCCCGAGAATTGTCGGCACTGAACGCGCAGGTCGTCGGACTGGCTCGCTCGAAAGAGCAAGCGCTTGAGATGGTGGAAAAAACCAATCCTGAACTGATTCTGATGGATATTCATCTGGCCGATGGCAGCAGTGGTATTGAAGCTGCCCGAAGTATTACCCAGCAGCGGGCTGTCCCGGTAATATTCACAACCTCTTACTCAGATGACACAACGTTACAGGAAGCAATGAGCGTTTCGCCCTATGGGTATGTGGTCAAACCCTTTGATGTGAAAACCATAAAAGTCACCTGCGAGACTGCGCTTAAACGCTTTGCATTGGAAGAGCAGGCCAGAACCAGCGAAAAGCGCTTTAAAGTGGCGGCAGAGGCGGCCAAAATGGGCGTTATGGAATTAGATGGCAATGGGTGTTCCTTTACCTATACAGGCGCCAAAAGCCTGCAACACCAGTTTGGCGCATCTACCACGATTGATTTGGATACCTTCCTTGCACTGTTTGATGATGCTGACAAGCAGGATGTTACAGACAGTATTTCCCAGGGTAAAAGTTTGCATAAAACGTTATGCATAGATGCAGAAAATGATACCTGGCTGGACATTGTTTTTAGTGAAATTGATGTAGATAACGAGCTGGTTAATATCGGAGCGGTTATTGATGTCACCGAGCGGCAGCGGCAGAGTAAAAAGTTGCGGCTATCAAGTATTATTTTTGACCAGCTGGCAGAGGGGGTCGCGGTGCTTGCTCAGGATTTCACCGTGCTTGACTGTAACCGGGCGTTAGCCGAACTGATAGGCGTTGCACCTGAGCGGCTGGTAGGAAAGTCACTTTTCGATTTTGGCATCGATCCGCTTTCTATTGCCCGCAATCGTGGCAAAAAGAAAATGCTGCGCGATAAAATTCATTTGCATGATGCGCGAGGCGATGAGTTTCCGGCGCTTCTGACGGTCACTGAACTGACTCAAAGCGGCGACGCGGAAAGGTTTGTCGCCACCATCTCGGACATCACCGAACTGACCCGGGCTGAAAAACAGCTTGAGTCACTGGCATTTACCGACTCATTGACTGGTGCGGGTAATCGCAACTATCTGAAGCTGGCGCTCAATGACAGTGTTTTCAGTGATAATATCCAGGCACTGATTTTTGTTGATTTAGATGGGTTCAAGGCAATTAATGATACCCACGGTCACGATGTTGGCGACGAAGTCCTCTGTGAATGCGCTATGCGGCTAAAACACTCTATACGTGAAAACGACACGCTGATTCGTCATGGTGGTGATGAATTTGTCGTACTGGTTCAGCAAAGTGATGATTTGAACAAACTCAGTCAGCGTCTGCTTGCAGCGTTTAACGATGCTATCAGTGTCAACGATTTAACGTTAACCGTGGGGGCCAGTATCGGTGTGGCTGAAGGCATTGATGGCAAAGGCGCGGACGAGCTGTTAAAACACGCTGATATTGCGATGTATGAAGCAAAGCGAAAAGGCAAAGGTCAGGTTGTTTTCTATACCTCTGCGCAAAGTGATTCTATAGAGTACCGATTGTATGTGGAGCAAGGGCTGCTTGATGCCATTATCAATCACGAGCTTTATGCTGCTTATCAGCCTATCGTCGATATGTCGGGTAACATCGTTGCGCTGGAAGCATTGTGCCGCTGGAAAAGTCAGGAAATCGGGGATATTCATCCTGACTCTTTTATTCCCATTGCTGAGGAAACCGGCCTCATTAATGAGCTTGGACTTAAAATGCTGCGTGAAGTCTGTATCGCCAGTTCTTTACTTAAAGAGGAGGGGCTTGGCCACGTTAAAGTCCATGTCAATGTGTCTATTCTTCAGCTTAACTCTACCGAGTTGGTCAAGCAGTTTATGAGTTTTCTTGATGAATTTGCTATCTGTGCAGATGATATCGTCCTGGAAGTCACCGAATCTGCGATGCACGATATCGGAACCCGCCGCATATTAAGAGAGCTTGCCTCAGCTGGGTTTACTATCGCTGTTGATGATTTTGGTTCTGGTTATGCATCGATTTCAGAGCTGACTGAGCCTTATACGCATATTGTGAAGATGGATAAATCATTATTACCTGCCGAAAACAGTGGCGAGACCAAGCGGGTGATTATTGATACGCTGATTCAGATGTGCAGCAGGCTGGGTAAATCTGTTTTACTGGAAGGCATTGAAACACAAGCGCATGCAAACTTTGCCAGACAGGCAGGGTGTGATTTGATGCAGGGCTTTTTATTTTCCAGGCCAAAAACAATTAATGAGTTATTACCGGAAATTCGTGAACAGTTAGAAGTTACCGCCTGATTCAGGCAATTTTCGGATTGCACTTTTTGCGGCGATCAGCGACAAACTCTGTTGCTGAGACGTCGTGATTTGTCATTTGCGGAAGTGCAAAGCGCTCAGGGCAGGGCATGCTTTGCAGCCCCTGATAGACCACCTGGGGTAAGGGCGCGACCAGAGAAACAGAACAGGCAAACTTGTTTACCTCACAATAAATGATTTTGCAATTCTCGGCGCGCAACGTTCCGTTAATCGAGTCCATAATTTCCAGAGCATAATGCGCGATGCTGTCTAAATGCGAATTAAAGTTATCCTGCTTGGCGCTATCACTCCACTCAAACTCTATTTCTGTCACCACGCCAGATAGGGGGGTCAATAAATCCTCACGCAGCCATAGAGAAAAATGGCGATAGTTAATGCTGATAATATCGTTACTTTCGTATTCAATGGGAAGCTGCAGTGGCTTTTTTTGTTTAGTCATCGTGCGAAGTCCCGGTTAAAAGACGATTATCCAGATACATTGAAAGCGGGAAGCGTTCATAGACTTTATCTCCGAAAGCGCGTGTTTTATGCACGACGAATATATTTGCGTGTTGCGCACCATATTGCCCGATAAAGACATTCATGAATTCCCGCACCATGCTGTCGGCTTCGCTTAATACTGCCCGCACCATCTTCATGGCATTGGTATGTAGCTCCCCTAAACAGCCATTGAATTCTGCCAGTAGCTGTAGCACATCAATACGCTCAGGCGTCTCCTCCAGCACCGAGGCTCTGAAGTCAGCAGGGCCACCGATGTATTCACGTTCAATATAGGCTTTAAAATCGAACTGGCGTAGCGGTGAGCCCTCTTCATCCAGTACAATTTTTGACTGGCAATGGAAGGCGTGAAAGCTTAGTCCGTAATACGTCACGTAATCGTACATGGCATCGACAAACCGATAGGCAAATGAGCGCTGATAAAGCCGATCCATTTGCTCGCTGAGTTCTGTAATGCGTTCGCGTTCGGTGGGCAGGCAGCTTTGAATATGCCGCTTCAACTGGCTGGTGAAAATTCTTGCGCTCAACACGTAATTGTTAATACTGGCATTAAGCTGTGGTTTGCGTTTTTCAATATCCGCAACGTTATACTGTGACGCATACAGTTCACCAAGTTGCGCCATTTGCTGCTCTATAATGCGATAATTAGACAGTACCAGATGATATTTATGCGAGACAGCGTGAACCAGCGAAAGACGCTTACGCGCTCGCTTAAGTTCTTTAAACTGCTCCTCGGTCAGAGGCAACGTTTTATCGTTATTATTGGACGTTAAATAAAACTCAGAATCCATCTTTGTCAATACACTGAAAAGTCGGTGTCCAGAATACCATGTGCCTTGCGCGGGTTAAATTAAAATTCTTTGCCTGCCAATGACTTTCGTAACACCCGTCGACCAGCGATGATCGTTGGCGGTTCGGCCGTTTCCTCTTTATAATGCCGCATCATTTGCAAGCGGAGTCGTCAGGTGTTTCCTGAAACCATTACCACAACCTTACCCCCTGCTATAGTAAAGCAGGCAGCCTCACTTGATGCCAGTCAGCGACAAGAATTGTTTTTACATTATGTTGAGAAAGCCGGGCAGGTCTGGATGAAGCAGGGCAAAGAAGGCTTTGTGATGATTGAACCCACCGATACGGATGCGGTCGCAAACTTCAGTGCCATACTGCCTGTGTGGCCACACAAGGACCTTGTTCACCTCTGGGGCGCCACAACCTGTCAGAATAGCGAACCGGCCGTACTCTCAGTCAGTGAGTTTTGTGACACCTGGTTGCCGGGACTGCAAAAGAATAATATTGGTTTACTTATTTTTCCTACCGACGAGGATAACGGCATTGTGTTAAGTGCTCAGGAAATGAGTGAAAGCTTCGCGGAGGGTAACAGCAATAGTGAATAGTGAATTATTGCCACTGGCGCAGGCCGTTGCCACCGCCAGAGGCTGGGATGAAGTCACCCGACATGTAATGCTTGCTGGCAAGACATTACCGGCGCCAGACAGTGCGCTGGCGATACCGCAGAACCAGGTGGCCGGTTGTCAAAGCCTGGTTTATCTGTGGAACGGGCAAGCGACAGAAAAACCGATGACGTTTCAGGGTTGGTCAGACGCCAAAATAATCAGAGGTGTATTGGCCATCCTTTTGGAGAAGGCTAACGCGCTTTCATCACAACAGATTCTTAATTACGATTTTGCTTCATACCTTGACCAAATCGGGCTGTCGCGACATCTTAGTCAATCCCGCGCCGATGGCATCACGCAGGTTATTGGCCGGTTGAGAGTCCTTGCCGGTGGTAGTTAGTAAATGCTCAGATAACTCTGTGATCGGGTAAGCTGGCAAAGACCTTATCGATACAGGAGGCCTCAGTACGTTCGAGGTTACACTGTTGATTAATCAACTGACTCATCAATACAACCTGTTCGGCATCTTCAGTGTAATCATACAAACAGGCGTGGGTAAAAAGGGTGGCGCGCCAGGCTGCCGGCAAAGGTGAGGTGTTCTCTATAAACGCATCAACAACCGGTAGTAAGTCCTGCTCCAGTTCTTCCTCAATTTGCGAAAGGATAGCCAGACCTCTGTTATCCTCATCGGCAACGCCGCTTTCGCGCTGATCGTATATCATGCCCACCGTCTCACCGAGCCCGTGACACAACAGGACCGCTTCAGTGTGACCCTGTGGCGACGCAGCCCCCTGAAAACAGATGCAGAGTGCAGCCGGTAGAAGAATGGCCCTGAGCGTGTTCATCACGGTTACCTTTTTTAAGCGCTATAGAAGGTATAGCAAAAAAACAGCTGTTCGGCTCAGTCCCGCTGACCTTTTGCTTCGATCCATTGCGACATATACTGGGTTGCGCGCAAGCTTTGATGCCATAGCAGGTGCTGATAAAACAGGGTGCTGCGATGTGTCTGAATATCGCTGACCAGTGACTGTACTTTTTCTGTCAGCGCCTTTTGGTGTAACCCCGTTTCGAACTTTTCACGCAGCACTTTGTGACCCTTTTCGATAGCCTCATCCTGCGATTCTCGATCGTTATATATACGGATGCTTTGTTGCACAAATTCATCATCACTGGTTGTTACAGCGCCTGGCCAGTCACAGGCGTCAGCAATGCCTTCTGCACCAAGTGGGGTGGTGATGCTGGGTAACTGACATTGCATAGCGGTTATCAGTTTTCCTTTAACGCCAGCGCCAAATCGCAGAGGGGCGAGCATCACTTTATGTTTATTTAAGGCCTCACGGGCATCGGGCGCCCAGCCTTCAATTACAAACCCTTGCCTGGGATTATGCAGATTTGTTACTTTTTTTCCCGGATAAGCGCCATAGACGTGCAGGGTCGCTTTGGGTATCGCTGCGCGTATGAGCGGCCAGAGCGTTTGTTTCAGATGGAGCAAGGCGTCCCAGTTGGGGGCATGACGAAAATTTCCGATAAAGGTAAAGCCAGAACGCGCGTCAGTCTGCGTCTGCAACGACTGATGGGACGCGATCATGAGCGGCTGAAGCCAAAGTTGGGCGGCATTGACTGAAAAACGGGATGTCAGTAAATCAATTTCCGGCTGTGAAATCAGTAATGAAAGATCACTGCGCAGGATTGCAGCGACTTCTCGCTGCACCATTTCATTATCAAAGGGAACCGGTGTCGTCTCGGTCACGTCTGAATGTTTGGCTAGTTCCTGTCTTACATGGCGGACACTATGCAGATCTTCGGTGTTAATAATTCGCACTGCCTCAGGACATTGCTTTTTGACCCGCCATGAGAATTGCTCCTCTATCATAAAGCGGTCAAACACCACCGCATCAGGTGCCAGATCGCTAATTAATGTATCAAACTCACTGCAGTTGACACGGATGCGCTTCACCTGAATGCCTAATGCAGGTAAATCAATCATGTGGGCAGAATCGGCGGCGGCACTTAAAAAGGTAACCCGCCAACCCTGTTTCAGGAAAGCCTCGAGCAGCCCCATCATATTTTCGCCAGCGGCAGAAGAATTAGGTTCAGGCCAGACATAGCCGATGACAACCAGGTGATAACTCATCAAACCAGTTAAACTCTTTAGAAAACAAGGGAGGGCAAATATAGCAAAACGCGAAGATAAAGGGCATGCTGATGTGATGTGAAGACAGGGACAATTTGACGATGACACATTTGGTGTTTGGCGCAGGGCTCGTTGGCAGCTACCTGGCAGGCGTCTTGGCTATTAATGGCTTCAGAACGACCGCGATAGGACGAGACGCGAAGCTCGAGGCACTGGCGACAGGGGTAAAGCTGTCTGACTTTATGGGTAATCGCGCGACAGCGCCATCAGTCGGTGCATATGATCAGGAGGCTGATGAGGCACCGGATGTTATCTGGCTCACAGTAAAGTGTACCGATCTCACCCGTGCCGCTCAGGCCCTTAAATCGGTGGCGGGTCCCAAAACCAGTATCGTTTGTTGTCAGAATGGTCTTCGCGCAGCACATCAGATTCGGGCGGCGTTACCGGGGCGTAAGGTATTTAGCGCGGTTGTTCCGTTTAATGTAGTTAAACTGGAAGATGGTGGATTGCACAGAGGCTCTGAAGGCGCCTTAACCCTGCCAAGGGAAATAAAGCGCGTACTACCTGCATTTTCACGCGCAATGCAACACCCATTACTTTCTCTTCGCTTTACGTCAGATATCAGTGCCGTTCAGGCGGCAAAACTTCAACTGAATCTTAGCAATGCAGTCAATGCATTGTCTGACCTGCCAGTGAAAAAAATGCTGGAGGACAGGGGGTATCGAAAAATTATTGCTGAACTGATGCGTGAATGGCTTGAAGTGGCCAGCGTCAATCGCATCGCGGTAGCAAAGGTCACTCGCATTGATGGTAAGTGGCTCCCCTTTATGCTGTGTTTACCCAACTTTTTGTTCAGGCGCGTTGCCAGAAAAATGCTGGATATCGATCCCACTGTGCGTACCTCTATGTGGTGGGACTTGCAGCGCGGCAAACCCACTGAGATTGAGGATCTCAATGGCGAGGTAGTGCGCCAGGGGGTCATTGCCAGAAATTATTGTCCGGCTAATAAGGTGATTATTGACCTGATTCATGACGCAGAAAAGCAGCGTAAAGAAACTGGCAGGTACACTGCAATGAGCGCCAGCGAGCTACACAACGAAATTGAAATAAAACGTTTGGAAAAAAGCAGTTACAAAATTTGATAAGCAGGTTAGTGGCTGAATACCTGATTTACACATACAGTTAAGGTATAACACTCAGACCGGGATATCGCTATGAAGGCGACATTGTCTTTATTGTTGAAGAGGTTACCGAGGAGTACTTGATGAATCTGCAGGAAATTGCCACTAATGCCAAAGACGTATATGTGCTGCCGGAGTCGGTTACCCGTCTCAAAGAGTGCATGGACGATGAGGCAGCAAGTATTGATGACGTCGCTGAGATTATCACCTTCGACCCGGCACTGGCTGCTCAAATTCTTAAAGTCGCTAACAGCGCGCTCTATCGCTTTCCCAATCGTATTGAAACAATTTCAAAAGCGCTGCAGGTAATTGGGACACGCGCGGCCTATGATCTGGCGCTGGCGTATGGTATCAGTCATGCCTTCAGCGGTATTGAATCGCGAATAATTGATCTGGATAAATACTGGGAGCAAAGCATTAGCTGTGCCTTGCTGGCCAAGTATCTGGCTGAAACGAAAAAGTGTAAAGAGCCTGAGCGGCTGTTTGTATCAGGGTTACTGCACAACATCGGTGAACTGGTCATTGTTTCCATGTTTCCTGATAAGGCCCAACGTGGCCAGCGATTTAATGCCAGAGTAAGCCCGGCTGAACTTCAGCAAGGGATTCTTGGTTTTACTTATGCGCAGTTGTCTGCTGAACTGGTCAGGCAATGGGGTATACCGTCGAGCATTTATGACCCGGTGCGTCATTTACATGATGATTTGTCCGATTCAGCAACGGATGAACAGCGTATTTTGCAACTCAGTTATACACTGGCGCTGGATAATGTATACCCTGAAATTTATTCCGGTTATAGCAACTTAACCGCGAATATGCACGAGCCGCTCGACCTTGACCGCGATGATTTGGAAGATGCACTGGATATCACCAACTTGCAATGTATCAGCGTCATTGCGTTGTTCAACCCCAGTGCATTTGTGTTGTACTAATCAAAAACAGCAACGGTCTGGCGGCTGATCGCCACGACTTCGTTGTCTTTATCCCAGATGGTCGCTTCAGTATGGCCATAGCCATCTGCTGCCTGCCGCGTGTGAGCCTGATACGCAAACCAGTCCTCTCCGGAAACCGGCCGGTGCGGATGAATAAACTCTATATTCCAGGTTACTGTACTGGCTGGCGCTGGCCATTTCATCATTTGCAGTAATGTTGGCGGCCAGGCATCTATCATTGTTATAAGGTGGCCGTCTGTCAGTGTTTCAGGAGCTTCAGTAAAACGCATGAATCCATGATAGTGGTGGGTTTGACGACCTGTGAACGGCACACCGCCTTCGGCAATGGCCAAATCAAAGTGACGCAGAAATTTTGGTGTCACTTTCGGGATCTGAGGAATAAATTGCGCTTTGCGCGGTGGCGCCATTGCATGGACTTCATGATTCTCAACACGGATTTTCGATGTGCGACCAACGCCAAAGCAAGCCTGACTGGCGACACAAACCTTTCCATCCTGAAGAATCTGGCCCAGAAAGTGACTGACGTTTTTTCCTTCACGAAGTTTGGAAACCTGCACCTCGAACGGCGCATCCAACGTAATAGGGCCCACAAAGCTGGTATTAAATGCGCGCAGGACACGGTCATCACCTACCAGTGAGTTGATAGCGGTAAACAAAACGCCGGCAGTCGCACCGCCAAATGCAGTGCGGCCCTGTCCCCAGTCAGCGCTGATTTTCAGCGCGTTGAAAACTGCGGTATCATCATTTATCCATTCTGGCTGAGGCAGCGTCAGAAGTTCATCAATATGCATAGGTTTTCTGGTCTGATGAGTAGGTTGTGGTATCCTACATTAAGGCTGCTCAATCGCCAATGGCCTTTTTACAGTGGAGGTTTCTTTGTCATCATCAGTTCAATTGCATTTCGCGCATGCCAACGGCTTTCCCGCCGGAAGCTATAAAAAACTGTTCAGTTATCTTCCTGCGCACTGGCAGATACTGGCTAAACCTCAGTTTGGTCATGACCATCAGTTGCCGGTCAATTCGAACTGGTCAAATCAGGCAGAAGAATTACATCGCTATGTTCACAGCAACACAGCCGGCGCATCGGTATACGCGGTCGGCCATTCATTTGGTGCTGTTATTTCATTTATTGCGGCATGCCGATACCCGGCATCATTTAAAGGCGTAATTCTTATTGATCCACCACTGGTAACCGGGCCCAAAAGACATCTGGTTAAAGCCGCAAAACTGACCTCTTATATTGATAAAATAACGCCTGCGAGACTGGCCCAGAATAGAAATACGCACTGGTCAGCGGATGAGGATTTAGTGGCTTATTTTAAAAGTAAGGCACTGTTTAAAAATATGCAGCCAGACTGCGTGGCTGATTATGTAGAAGCAGCCACAGCGGTTATTGGTGATCAGCAGACCCTGACTTTTGATGCGCAGGTTGAAGCCGATATTTTTCGTAACGTGCCGCACAATATGGACAGTTTCAAAGGGGAGCTTAAATGCCCGGGGCTGCTTATAACCGGTCAGCAATCAGAAGTCTGTAAAGAGGAGCATTGGCAGCGGTTTGTCAGTCAGAATGATATTCTACATACCGAACTGCCTGGCGGGCATATGCTTCCGCTTGAGCATCCACAGGCGTTGGCCGTTAAAATCACTGACATGATAGAAAGCTGGGAACAAGGGGAAGAAACACGAAGCGCTTAAAGCGCTTCGAGCATTTCTTTGGTAACCAGTACCACACCTTTTTCAGAGACTCTGAAGCCGCGTTCACGATCAACGTCGTGATTGAAGCCTATTTCCATACCTTCAGGAATCACACAACCGCGATCGATAATAACCTTGCGTAACCGGCAGTAACGCATAATTTCGACATCCGGAAGAATAACAGCTTCTTCTATTTGTCCGTATGAATGCACATGTACGTTTGAAAATACCAGACTCTGACGAAGAGTTGAGCCTGATATAATACAGCCGCCTGACACTACCGAGTTAGTCGCTTCTCCACGTCGGCCATCTTCATCCCAGACAAACTTGGCAGGAGGAAGTTGCTCCTGATAGGTCCAGATGGGCCAGGACTGATCGTATAGATTAAGCTGGGGTACCGGCGCCACCATTTCCATGTTGGCTTCCCAAAATGAGTCGATAGTCCCTACATCACGCCAGTATGCTGTCTCATCAGTACTGTTTTCAAACGGATAAGCATAGACATTATGGTCGGCAATAATCGACGGGATAATATC
This sequence comes from Salinimonas profundi, assembly GCF_014750655.1. Taxonomy (GTDB): domain Bacteria; phylum Pseudomonadota; class Gammaproteobacteria; order Enterobacterales; family Alteromonadaceae; genus Alteromonas; species Alteromonas profundi_A. The sequence goes on along the minus strand of NZ_JABBXD010000001.1, from coordinate 846,770 downwards.
TTTACCGAAATCCCTTTGTGAGTTTTTCGTTTTTGCATCGCGCCGTAACTGTTCAAACAGAAATTCTGTGTCAAACACGTAATTACCCATGGATGCCAGGCAATATCCTTCACGGTTAGGCTGTTGAGCAGGGTGCGCCGGCTTTTCCTCAAATCCCGTAATTCTGTAATCCTCTTCTACCGACATGACGCCAAATGCACCGGCGGCCTCTTCTGTGGGCACAGACATACAGGACACAGTCATTTTGGCACCGGTCTCAACATGGTGGGCAAGCATGTTGCCGTAATCCATCCGATAAATATGGTCTCCGGATAAAATCATGACATATTTTGGCAGTTCATCACGAATGATGTCGATATTTTGAAATACTGCGTCAGCGGTGCCTGCATACCAGTGTTCTGAAAAGCGCTGCGAGGCGGGTAACACTTCCACTGATTCGCCCAGTTCTTTCTTAAAATGTCCCCAGCCTCTGACGAGATGTCGAATCAATGAGTGTGATTTGTACTGTGTAACCACACCCACACGACGAATGCCTGAATTAATACAGTTCGAAAGCGGGAAGTCGATGATGCGGAACTTGCCGCCAAAATACAGAGCGGGCTTTGCACGCCAGTTGGTCAGCTCATGGAGCCGGGAGCCCTTCCCACCGGCAAGTATCAGCGCGTATGTATCTCTGGTTAAATTACTGATATAGCGTGCATTATGATCTGCCATTCGGAATCCTCCTGTCCTGTCTGCTTTTCAGGAAATTGAAAAGAGTGCTGCCTTCATCTGGTCAGTTGTGGCGAGATATTCAGTGTACACAACACAGACAAAGAAACCAGTCCGGCAGTGTGAATATGAATAAAACGTTACAAGTGTCGGAAATGGATCATGCGGCATCCGTTAAATTCACTACGCGATATCTGCTAAAAAATATTGAATTCTCATAAGATACAGAAATCGAAGTAACGATGACCCCGTCGTTCCATATCACCGGGTGGACGCCGGATCTGCTAAATGTTAAAAAAGTGTTATAATTTGACAGTTTTAAACATTATGGACAAATCATGAGCTTATTAAGAAAAATAATCTTCGGGCTGGCCGGGATTGTGGTGCTGTTTGTGGCAGTTGGCTTATTGTTACCCAAAGAATATGAAGTTAGCCGAAGTATTGTGATTGATGCTGAGCCCGCTGAAATTTATCCCAGCGTCGTCGATTTGAAGCAGTGGAGCAGTTGGGGCGTCTGGTTCCAGCGTGACCCGAATATGCAAATAGAATATGGTGGTCCCGACCGGGCTATTGGTATGTATTCCAAATGGCAAAGTGCGACCCAGGGCAGTGGGGAGATGGAAATTACCGAGCTAAAGCATAATAAGCAGGTTGAATACAGTCTGTGGTTCCCTGAATATGACATGGGATCAACAGGTCGCATCACACTGGAGACAACCCCTGAAGGAACCCGCGTGATCTGGCGTGATAGTGGGGAAGTCGGCGCCAACCCTGTAGATCGTTATCTGGTTTTGATGATTGATAACATGATGGGCCCGGATTTCGAGACAGGTCTGGAGAATCTGAAAACGGTGGTTGAAAATCAGGGATAAACAGGCTAACTACGTAATTGCTAACATCATGACAGGAAAGAAGTTTGTTCGATATTCCTAATGATATTTGCTGATCTGCGTGACGAACTGCTTCGTAATTACCAGCTACCGTTGAAGCAATTCGGTTACCATCTTGCATGGTGGCAGCCCCAGCTTGCCAGTTACAGGGAACTCCATGGCCTCCCAGCATAAAAAGAAACTCATCGCGGCGTTATCAGCCAATAAACTGGCCGACATTCTTATCTCGGCAAAAACGACACTTCCTGCATTATTGATTTCGATGGGTGCGCCGGTCTGGATGATTGGATGGCTGGTGCCTATAAGAGAATCCGGTGCGTTATTACCACAGGCAGTTATAGGCATACTGTTAAGAAAAATGCGCGCCCGACATACTGTCTGGCGAGTAGGTATCATCATTCAGGTGCTGGCTGTACTGGCAATATTTCTGGCTGGATTATTGTTAGCGCAAACCCGTGCCGGATGGGTCGTTCTGGCTGCATTGGTGATACTCAGTGTAGGGCGCTCGATTTGCTCGCTGACGATAAAGGATATTGAAGCTGATGTTGCTCAAAAGGGAGAGCGGGGCGATTTAATCGGCAAAGCGTCAACGCTTTCCGGCATTCTGACCTTACTGGTAGCGGTACCGATGGTATTTTTTCAGGACCGCTTAGGTATTGCCGCCATACTCGGTCTGGTGCTCACCGCCGCAGCGGCATTTTTTTGTACATTCTTGCTGATGCTTCCGGTAAAAACCTATGTCGATACGGACCAGTCTGACAACCAAACATCTGAAAAAACAGCATTCTGGCAGTTCGATGCCGTGGTATACCGGTTCGTGCTAGTGAGAGGGCTGTTTGTTCACTCCGCATTGGTGGCGCCATATTTTATGCTGGAAAGTGGTGCTGGCGCAGAAGCATTACTCCCGTTGTACCTTGCAGCACAAGCTGCAGCAGCGATGCTATCCTCACTTATCTGGGGCAGGGTATCGGATTACAGCGCACGGACCACCCTGCAGCTGGCCGGCGTTATTGCTGTGTTAGCCTGTATCGGCCTGCTACTTATTGATGCTGCGTCAGTATGGATATCCGGCTTGCTGTTTTTTGTACTTTCTGTTGCTCATACTGGTGTAAGAACAGGACGTAAAACGTACAGTCTGGATGTGCGGGAAGGGCAGGGCCGAACGGAACTGGTCGCATTCAGTAATACGGCAATAGGTTTGATTTTACTGGCTTTTGGCGCCTTGTATGCGGTGCTGGAGTCTGTTCTAAATATTTCGGTGGTATATATAATGACAGCAATGTTGGTGATTGCTATCGCGCTGACTGTAATTTTACCTGAAGAAAAGGACCGGTGAGTTTATTGAACCTGAGCGACTAACGTGGCAGTCTGCCTGACCAGGAAAACCATAACAATATAATTATGCGGGTAGGATTCAGTCATGCGGGTTAAGCAGCAATACGCCTCTATTCAACGCGTTATTCGATCACTCGGACCCGGAATACTTATGGCGACAGCCGCAATAGGCGGTAGTCATCTTGTCGCAGCAACTCAGGCGGGCGCTAACTACGGATGGCAACTGGCCCTGTTGATTCTGGCTGTAAATATTTTCAAATACCCTTTTTTTCGTGCTGCCGTAAGTTATACCGTCAGTTCTGGCCAGTCACTGCAGCAGGGGTACGCCCGGATGGGCAGGGGATACCTTGTTGCTGCACTTGGCGTCAATTGTATAGCAGCAGTAGTAAATGCGGCGGCACTGTTGATGTTTTCTGCAAGTTTGCTGGGTTATTTTTTACCGGTAGCATTGCCAATTCCCATTTTATCGGCGCTTGTATTAGCCAGCATTCTGTTTATTTTGCTGGCCGGGCACTTCAGTGCAATGAATAAAATCGCCAAGCTGATTATGTTCGTTCTGGTGGTATCGACACTTGTCGCTGCCACGGCCGCTGCGGTGAACGGGCCTGTAGCACCTGCATCATTTAAGTCAGAGTCTCCCTGGTCTTTGGTCGCTATCGGTTTTCTGGTTGTGACCATGGGGTGGATGCCGGCGCCTATCGAAATATCGGCGATTACGTCTTTATGGCTGAAACGACAAAAACAAACCCAGTCAGTTACACCCACTTCAGCCCTGTTTGATTTTAACCTGGGATACATAACAACGATGTTGCTGGCACTGGTATTTCTGGCGCTTGGCGCATTGGTGCTTCACGGAAGTGGACAGGTGCTTGCCAGCGGTGGTATCGGGTTTTCACAGCAATTGGTAGATTTGTACGCTAACACAATCGGCGAATGGTCTCGCTGGCTGATTGCAATCATCGCGTTTCTTTGTATTTTTGGCTCAGCGCTGACTGTGTATGATGGTTATTGTCGTGCCATTACAGAGGCGTTTTCTCTGTTGAAAGGAAGCGCCGATATACCGCAAAAGCAATTTTCAGGCGTGCTGACAGTGGTCGCCATTATCAGTTTTACCATTGTGTTGTTTTTCAAATCTGCACTGCTGGCAATGTTAGGATTTGCAATGACTCTGGCATTTATAACCACCCCTTTGTTTGCCTGGTTAAACCACCGTTTGGTGAAGATGTCGTCCCTTGATGAAACACTAAAGGGGGGCCGGTGGCTTGTCGTACTCAGTTATGTGGGACTGGTTTATCTGTTTGGTTTTCTTGCAGTATTTCTGTGGTGGAAGTTTATATAAAAAAGCAGAGCCGGTGACAGCTCTGCTTTTTATTTTATGCAAACTTTTACTAGAGGAGCCGCGAGAGACGCGAGTTAAAACGCATCCATTAGCGCGTTTGCCACCTTGGATGACGGCTTTCTGCCCACCGAATGCATGATAAACGACGTTGCCTTGAGTAGCTTTTGCATATCAACGCCAGTACTGATCCCCATGCCGTCGAGCATGTACAGCACATCCTCAGTGGCAACATTGCCACTTGCGCCTTTGGCGTAGGGGCAACCGCCCAGGCCGGCCACCGCACTGTCTATAACCGATACACCATTAGACAGTGCGACATACAGATTGGCCAGCGCCTGACCGTACGTATCATGGAAATGCGCCCCCAACTTGTCGACGGGGACCACATCGGTAACCACGTCGAGCATGCGCTGCGTTTTAAACGGCGTACCCGTGCCGATAGTGTCACCTAACGAAACTTCATAGCAACCCATTTCAAGCATCTTTCTGGTGACATTGGCTACTGCCTCTGGCGCAATCTCACCTTCATAGGGACAGCCCAACACGCAGGATACATAACCGCGTACCGGCTTTCCTTTCGCCGTCGCTTCTTCTACAACAGGGGCAAACCGCGCCAAACTTTCCTCAATCGAACAGTTGATATTCTTCTGACTGAACGACTCTGAGGCTGCGCCGAAAATGGCAACCTCATCGGCATTAGCTGCCAATGCATTTTCAAGCCCTTTTGTATTAGGCGTCAGGGCAGAGTAGGAGACACCCTCACGCCGACTAATACGGGCGAAAACATCACCTGAGTCAGCCATCTGAGGCACCCATTTAGGTGATACAAAGCTACCTGTCTCAATGCGACGATGGCCAGCTTCAGCCAGTAAATCGACCAGCTCTACTTTAGTTTGCGTACTAACTTCAGCCTTTTCATTTTGCAGGCCATCGCGGGGGCCTACTTCTACAAGACTGACCTTTTCGGGAAAGTTATTCATCTGCCTCAAACTCCAGCAACTGAGCGCCACCATCAACCAAATCGCCGGATGCATAATAAATTGCTTTAACCGTTCCATCGGACGGGGCGGTAATATTATGCTCCATCTTCATCGCTTCCATTACCAGCAATGTGGCGCCTTTTTTAACAGCTTCGCCTTCACTGACAGAAACCTCAACGATGGTGCCGTTCATCGGAGCGGCAAATCCGCCATCGTGAGCGGTATCACCAACATCGCCCATGTCAGGCTTCTGGTAATCCAGATGGACCGCGCCAGCGGCAGAAAACAGCGTGTAGCGTACATCGTCTGCTGCCCAGCCAATGCGCTGATGATAGCCATCGATTTGTGCCTGCAGTACATGTCCGTCAATTTGACCGCTCACCTGATAAGTATTATCACCAATGCGCATCGTCCATTGATTAGTGCGTTGGGCCGTGCCGGTATGTGTCACCACAACATCCAGTTCTTTCTCACCCACACAAAACGATAACGTTTGCTGGTACCGGAAGTTGGGGCGCCATGCCAGGGACATTGACCACGGAGAGTCAGGGTCGTTTTTATGCTGTGACTGACTCTGCTGTCCCGATAATAATATCAGCATGGCTGCTGCTGCCAGCATTTGATCATTGACCTGTTTGGGGCTGTTGAGCAGCAACGACTCATGCTTTTCAACAAATGTTGTCAGCAGTTCTGCCTTTTGGAAGGGCTCGCTGGCCGCGACATTGTACAAAAACTCCAGGTTGGTGGTTACGCCGGCAACGTGATAGTCGCGCAATGCCGCCAGCAGACGCTGCAGCGCCCGTTCCCGGTTTTCATCCCATACAATGAGTTTAGCGATCATTGGGTCGTAATAGACTGAGACATCATCACCCTGTACCACACCGGTATCGACGCGAACATGCTTCGACTCAGCCGGTGGTTGCAGCAAGGTCAGTTTACCGGTAGCGGGAAGAAAGCCGTTTTCAGGATCTTCAGCATATAAACGGGCTTCAAAAGCATGACCATATAACTTAAGTTCGTCCTGGGTTTTCGGTAACGGATGACCATTGGCCACCTGGATCTGCCAGTCGACAAGATCTTCGCCGGTTATCTTTTCCGTAACCGGATGCTCAACCTGAAGTCGAGTGTTCATCTCCATGAAGTAAAAATCGTCACCATCGAGCAGAAATTCGACGGTACCGGCGCCAACATAATTAATGGCCTGCGCTGCTTTAATCGCCGCTTCACCCATCTGTCGACGAATGGATTCGGACATACCCGGCGCCGGCGCTTCTTCGATAATCTTCTGGTGTCGGCGCTGTACTGAGCAATCCCGTTCAAACAGATACACACCGTTACCGTGCGTATCACAAAAAACCTGAATCTCAACGTGGCGTGGTTTGGTCAGATATTTCTCAATCAGCATGACATCATCGCTGAAACTGGCCATAGCCTCGCGCTTGGCAGCCTGTAATGCACTGTCAAACTCTTGTGCTTTCCACACCTGGCGCATCCCTTTACCACCACCGCCAGCAGCGGCTTTAAGAAGAACCGGATAGCCCATATCATCTGCATGCTGTTTGAGCGTTTCTACAGACTGGTCGTCACCGTGGTAGCCAGGTACCAGCGGGACGCCGGCCTCTTCCATAATATGTTTGGCGGCAGATTTTGAACCCATCGCGGCGATCGCGTCGGGGCCCGGCCCGATAAAAGTGATGTTTTTGTCAGCACAGGCGCGTGCGAAATCGGCGTTCTCAGATAAAAAGCCGTATCCCGGATGGATCGCATCGACATTGAGGGTCTGTGCCACTTTTAGGATGTTATCCGCTTTAAGGTAGCTGTCTTTTGACGGGGCAGGGCCAATGTGCACCGCTTCGTCAGCCATCGTCACATGCAGCGCTTTGGCATCGGCGTCTGAATAAACCGCCACTGTTGCGATGCCAAGCTTACGTGCTGTTTTAATTACCCGACAGGCTATCTCTCCCCGGTTTGCAATCAGAATCTTTTTAATCATTATTTGACTCCTGCCAGGCCGGCTTCTGTTTGTTCAAAAACGCATCCAGACCTTGTTGGCCTTCTTCTGAAACGCGCACACTGGCAATCCATTTGCTGGTTTTTTCCATTAATGCTTCATCGATCGGTACCCCGGCAACATACTCCACCAGTGCCTTGGCCTGACCAACCGCACTGGGCCCGTTTTTAATTACCTGGGTGATCACATCCTCGATGGTTGAGTCCAGTTCATCCTCAGTCACGGCTTCACTTAACAAGCCAAGACGTCTGGCACGACGGGCAGAAAAGACCTCGGCTGTCTGAAAATATCGGCGACACACGCGCGCACCCATAGCTTCAACCACATAGGGCGCGATCGTGGCAGGGATCAGGCCAATTTTTACTTCACTTAAGCAAAACTTACTCAATCGGCTGCCAATGGCAATGTCACAACATGCGATAAGGCCAATTGCCCCGCCAAAGGCAGCCCCCTGAACGCGCGCGATTGTCAGCTTCGGCAATGTGTACAATGTTTGTAGCATCGTCGCCAATGCCATGGCATCACGTTCATTTTCCGCTTCTGTATATTGCGCCATGCGCTGCATCCATTGCAGATTCGCGCCTGCACTGAAACTTTTCCCCCGCGCTTGCAGAACAACCACGCGAACAGCTTTATCTTTTGCTGCCTGCTGAAAATAGTCAGTCAGTGTTGCGATCATCGCATCATCAAACGCGTTATGTTTATCCGGATTATTTAACGTTACCGTTGCCACCCCTCGGTCATCAACCTGATAAAGGACGGCAGAATCTTCATGTGTCATGCGCTCACTCCTTACATTCTGAAGATGCCAAACTGCGTCTTCTCAATAGGTTTATTGAGCGCAGCTGACAATGATAAGCCCAGTACCATACGGGTATCGGCAGGATCAATGACGCCATCATCCCACAACCGCGCTGAAGCATAGTAAGGATGACCCTGTTTTTCGTAGGTATCGACGATCGGCTTACGGAAAGCTTCTTCTTCTTCCGCTGACCATTGTTCATCGGCACGTTCTTTCTGATCCCGTTTAACCTGCGCCAGTACACCGGCCGCCTGTTCGCCGCCCATTACTGAAATGCGGGCATTCGGCCACATAAATAAGAAGCGCGGGTCATAGGCCCGGCCGCACATGCCATAATTGCCGGCACCAAAACTCCCGCCAATCAACACGGTAAGTTTGGGAACATTTGCACAGGCTACAGCGGTTACCATTTTGGCGCCGTGTTTGGCGATACCACCGGACTCATATTGTTTGCCAACCATGAAGCCAGTGATATTCTGTAAAAAGACCAGTGGAATGCCACGTTGGGCACATAACTCGACAAAATGTGCACCTTTAAGCGCACTTTCGCCAAACAAAATGCCATTATTGGCAACAATGCCCACCGGGTAACCAAATATACGCGCAAAGCCGCATACCAGCGTGGTGCCGTAAAGCGGCTTAAATTCATCAAATTCTGACCCATCAACCACCCGGGCAATAATTTCTCTTACATCATAAGATTTGCGACTGTCTTTAGGCACAATGCCGTAGATATCAGAGGTGGGATAGCGCGGTTCTACCGGCTTTTTGATATCCAGCTGGTCAGGTTTGGTGCGGTTTAATCTACTTACCGTATCGCGAGCCAACGTGAGCGCATGATGATCGTTGTTAGCCAGTAAATCGGCCACGCCAGATGTGCGCGTATGGACATCGCCACCGCCCAGCTCTTCGGCCGACACCACTTCGCCAGTTGCAGCTTTGACCAAAGGCGGTCCACCCAGAAAGATAGTGCCTTGCTCTTTAACAATAATACTGACATCAGCCATCGCAGGTACGTACGCGCCGCCTGCTGTACATGAACCCATAACCACTGCGATTTGCGGTATATTTTTGGCCGACATATTAGCCTGATTAAAGAAGATGCGGCCAAAGTGCTCTTTGTCCGGAAACACCTCATCCTGCCGGGGCAGGTTTGCACCGCCTGAATCCACCAGATAAATGCAGGGAAGGTTATTTTGCTCGGCGATTTCCTGGGCACGTAAGTGTTTTTTGACGGTCAGCGGGTAATAGGTGCCGCCTTTTACGGTGGCATCGTTAGCAACCACCATGCACTCGACACCACTGACACGGCCGATACCGGCGATGACGCCGGCTCCGGGAACATAGTCATCGTAGACTTCCCAGCCCGCAAGCTGGCCAATTTCTAGAAAAGGTGTACAGGGATCCAACAGCGCTTCGATTCGTTCGCGGGGTAACAACTTGCCCCGGGACGTATGACGATCTGCTGCTTTTTCGCCGCCGCCTTGACGAATTTTTTCAACTTTGTCCGCTAAATCTGCCACCTGCGTCTGCATATGTTGCACGTTTTCGGCAAATTCACCTGAGTTGGTATTTATGGAAGTAGGTAGAACGGGCACGTGTCCCTCCAGTATAAGCTAGCGAACTGGCCAGAGCGCCAGTTCGGTTTAAACAAAAATATGAATTATTCAGACTCTTTAAACAGCTCACGCCCGATTAGCATACGACGTATCTCTGATGTTCCTGCGCCTATCTCATACAGTTTTGCATCACGCAGTAAGCGACCGGTAGGATACTCATTGACATAGCCGTTACCACCAAGAAGCTGGATAGCATCCAGCGCCATTTTTGTTGCCAGCTCGGCGGAGTATAAAATTGCGCCGGCAGCATCTTTGCGGGTGGTTTCCCCGCGATCACAGGATTTTGCCACCGTGTAAACGTAGGCTCTGGCTGCGTTCATCTGTGTATACATGTCAGCAATTTTGCCCTGAATCAGCTGGAACTGACCAATGGACTGGCCAAATTGTTCGCGCTCATGGATATAAGGCACAACGGCATCCATGCATGCCTGCATAATACCAAGCGGACCGCCGGATAAGACCAGGCGCTCGTAATCCAGACCGCTCATCAGTACGTTTACGCCTTTACCTTCTTCGCCCAGAATGTTTTCGGCCGGCACTTCACAGTCTTCGAAAATCAGTTCACAGGTGTTTGATGAGCGCATGCCCAGTTTGTCGAGCTTCTGTGCCTGTGAAAAACCGGGGTAATCTTTTTCAACAATAAATGCAGTAATGCCTTTGGCACCAGCACTGGTATCTGTTTTGGCATAAATAACGAACGTATGGGCATCTGGGCCGTTCGTTATCCACATTTTATTGCCGTATAACACATATTTATCACCGCGTTTTTCAGCGCGTAGTTTCATGCTGACTACATCTGAGCCCGCGTTCGGCTCACTCATTGCCAGGGCGCCGATATGTTCACCGGACACCAGCTTGGGCAGGTATTTTTCACGCTGCGCATCGTTACCGTTTTTGAAAATCTGATTAACGCACAAATTAGAATGTGCACCATAACTCAGACCGATACCTGCAGATGCACGACTGATTTCTTCCATCGCAACGGTATGCGCCAGATAGCCCATCTCCGAACCGCCATATTGTTCGGAAACGGTCACACCTAACAGGCCCATCTCACCCAGTTTAGGCCAGAGTGCATTGGGAAACTGGTTATCTTCGTCAGCCTGAGCCGCCAGAGGTGCAATTTCATTTTTAGCAAATTGGTAGACCTGGTCGCGCAACATATCAATGTCTTCACCCAGGCCAAAGTTCAAAGTGGGATAGAGCGTATTCATGCGATATTTCCTCGTTTTAGTTCAGCCAGTTCTTCCCGGCAGCGGGTTTCAACATCATCCAGCTCACTCATCAGCGACGTAATGTCTTCAAGCTGCTGAGTTAAAACTGCACGCTTCTTTTCTGTCATGTGAAGCATTGTCTCCAGCTGAACAGCAGAATTTGGGTTGGTGTCATATAATTCAAAAAGGTTTTTAACTTCAGCCAAAGAGAAGCCTAACCTCTTACCACGTAAAATTAGCTTTAACCTGACGCGGTCTTTGTTACAGTAAATACGGTTTTGTCCGGTTCGCTGAGGACTCAATAACCCCTGTTCTTCATAAAAGCGGATAGAACGCGGGGTTATAGTGAACTCGCGCGCCAGCTCGCCAATGGTATAGGTCGGTTCAGATTTGTGATTACTCATGACACAGCACCTGTGAGTTACGTCCCGTGGTTACCCGGCTGGCAATGCCAAAACCTGAATATCGACTGATATCGGTTCGTTGACACTATCAACGTTCGGGTTTACGTTAACGTAAATTGCATTTTACGTTAAGGTAAGGTAACAATTCTTTAACGTCAATATGGCAACAAATTGTTACGGCATCGAACAGGCTGATTACGTATTAAAACAGGAATGATGTTCAAAACTGCTGTCATTTTTCACTTAACAACTGAGGCAACACATTATGAGCAATGAAGAGGTAGTAATTGTCGCGGCAAAACGTACGCCGATGGGGGGATTTAACGGAAGTCTGGCGGCTGTAACTGCCACTGAGCTGGGCGCACATGCTATTCGGGCAACGTGTGAGAATGTGGATGTCAGTCAGATTGACGAAGTGGTGATGGGTTGTGTACTACCGGCCGGGTTAGGACAGTCTCCAGCCCGTCAGGCAGCGCTTAAAGCTGACTTGCCGCTGGGCGCAGGGGTTACCACTATCAATAAAGTCTGTGGTTCAGGTCTTAAAGCAGTCATGCTGGCACACGATCTGATTAAAGCAGGCTCAGCGCAGGTGGTTGTGGCAGGTGGCATGGAAAGCATGAGTAATGCACCCTACATGTTACCTAAAGCGCGCACAGGTTATCGCATGGGACACGGCCAGGTGCTTGATCACATGATGCTGGACGGTCTGGAAAACGCCTACGACGGAAAAGCCATGGGCTGCTTTGCTCAGGATACGGCTGATGACGAAAAAATTACCCGTGGTCAGATGGACGAATTTGCACTTAGCTCGCTGTCAAAAGCGAATGAGGCCATATCATCCGGCTCATTTACGGACGAAATCACACCTGTCACGATTTCTGATCGCAAAGGTGACGTGACCGTTGATACCGACGAAGGGCCAGGTAACGCCAGACCCGAAAAAATCCCCAGTCTGCGTCCGGCCTTTAAGAAAGACGGTACGGTAACCGCCGCAAACTCCAGCTCAATTTCTGATGGCGCTGCAGCGTTACTTGTAATGAGTCGCACAAAGGCTAATGAACTGGGTCTTACCCCACTGGCTAAAGTTGTTGCTCATGCTACACACTCGATTGAGCCGGAAAACTTTACGGTTGCCCCTGTGGGAGCCATGGAAAAAGTACTCGATAAAGCGGGTTGGTCAAAAGATGATGTCGATCTTTATGAAATTAACGAAGCATTCGCCATGGTCACCATGCTGGCAATGAAGAAGCTGGGTCTGAACGAAGATAAAGTTAATATTCGCGGTGGCGCCTGCGCACTGGGGCATCCGATTGGCGCATCCGGCGCCCGAATTCTGGTCACGCTGATTCATGCGCTTAAGCAGACCAAAGGTACGAAAGGGATCGCATCTCTGTGTATCGGTGGAGGAGAAGGTGTGGCGGTCGCGATAGAAATGCTGTAAATCTTTCGTTCCACTCCCGCTCGTTAGAGGAATTGCGCTAACTGGTTTATTTTTAAGCGTAATTAACAAAGAAGCCTGGCATCACTGTCAGGCTTCTTTACATTCTCCCCTCTATATACACGAAATCAGATATAAATACCCGTTGTTATCAATCTCTTGCAAACGTGGATTTCGTTTTGCATAGTCGAAAGGTACTAGTGTATTTCCAATTAAACTTACATTAGTAATACCTAATAATAACAAAAACTTTCAGGAACTTGTGAAAACGCGAAAATACGCTTCTCAGCCTACGCCGGGATCGCGTGCTCGTGCTGTCAGATGGAATACGCCGGCAGCATAATTATAAAAAATGTGTCAATGGGAGACGCAAATGACATTTAAAAAACACCTTCTGGGTTCGATGGTTTCAATGGCCGTCACTGCCGCACTGGTGCCAGGTGCTTTAGCACAACAGGTAACAGTGCCTGAATCAGCAACGTTGACTACAACAGGGTCTGCAAAAGCTTCCCGCTCTCAAACTGGCGTTTTTATCGTTCAGTTAAAGGACAAAGCGGGTGTCACTTATGCAGCTGATATCGGCGAATTAGTACCCAGCAATAAGGTTGCGACAGGGAAAGGTAATCAGTACAACGCGAAAAGCAAAAAGCTGATTAACTACACACAAAAGCTAAAATCACGTCAGCAGAGCATAGCTAATTCAGCGGGCAACGTGGATGTGATTCACAATTATGTACATACCTTTAATGGCTTTTCTGCAAAATTATCTGCAAGCCAGGTAAAAGCACTGCGTAACAACCCCGATGTGGTGGGCGTATGGGAAGATGAAGTATTAAAAATTGATACTGCAAATACGCCCGAATTTCTTGGTCTGACAGAAGGCCAGGGACAGCATGTATCCGGCATTAAGGGTGAAGACGTTATCGTCGGTATCCTGGATACCGGTATTACGCCGGAAAACCCCAGTTTTTCAGGGGATAACTTCGGTCCTGCTCCGGCAGACTGGGAAGGCGTGTGTGATGTCGGCGAAGATGAAACGTTCTCCTGTAACAATAAGATTATTGGCGCGCGTTATTACGGCGATGCCTTTGCCTCGGTGTATCCGATTCAGACCGAACTGGGTGAGTTTATTGGCCCTCGGGATGCCGATGGACACGGTAGCCACACAGCCGGAACCGCAGCTGGTAATGAAGACGTGGTCGCTATGAAAAATGGCGCTGAGCTGGGTGTAATGTCCGGTATCGCGCCGCGTGCCAGAATTGCTGCTTACAAAGTATGCTGGAACTCTGATTACACGACCCCAGAAGGTGAAGACCAGGCAGGATGCTTCCCATCGGATACCATGGCAGCTATTGACCAGGCGACCGCAGATGGTGTGGATGTTATTAACTATTCAATTGGCGGAAGCCGAACTGATTTGACGTATCCACCGACAGCGGCCATGTTACGTGCAACTGCAGCGGGCGTTTTTGTCTCGGTGTCAGCGGGGAACTCAGGTCCGGCCGCGCAAACGATCGGCACACCTGCTCCGTGGGTAACTACCGTTGCTGCATCAACCTACGAAGGTTTCAGTCAGACAAATGCGCTATCAGTCACTAACGGTGACTCAAATGAACAGTATCCGTTTGTGGAAGGAGCGATTACCAAGCCTCTGGCAGAAACTGGTCCGGTCTCTGGCGAACTGGTGTTAGCAGAACCTCTTCGTGCATGCTATGACGACGGTGAAACACCGTCACCACTGGCAAACGCGGCAGATGTGGAAGGTAAAATCGTTCTTATTCAACGTGGCGATTGTGCGTTTACCCAAAAAGTCACTCGCGCTGTACAATCAGGCGCAAAAGCAGCCGTGGTCTTTACGGTTGAAGGTAACCCGATTACAGCACTGGGTGGCGACTATGTCGGGGAAATTCCAGGCGGCATGATTGGTGCTCAGGATGGCGACATGCTGGCTGCGGCGCTGAATAATGGTGATACGGTAAATGTAGAGCTAAGCGCTTCTATTTTCGTACCGCAAAAAGAAGAAGGCAACATTATGGCCGACTTCTCTTCGCGTGGTCCAAATCTTTCTACTGAAGATATCATCAAACCTGATATCACCGCCCCTGGCGTACGTGTGCTTGCTGCCACGACTGACACGCCTATGTTTGGCGCACAGGGTGAGCAGGTCGCTTACTTAAGCGGTACTTCTATGTCATCGCCGCACATTGCTGGTATGGCTGCGTTGTTGATGGATGAGCATCCTGACTGGTCACCGGCGCAGGTCCGCTCGGCGCTGATGACAACCGCCTATCAGGGAGTCACTAAAGAAGATGGCGTAATTCCTGCCGATCCGTTTGACTTTGGTGCTGGGCATGCGGCGCCGGTATCTGCTGCACAGCCTGGCCTGACCTATGATGTTGGCTTCTTTGATTACATGGCCTTTATGTGTGGTCTGGAGGAAGATAATTTCGTACTGGAAGAATCAGGTTACAACTGTGCAGACTACGAAGCGTCAGGCTTCTCGCTGGATCCTTCACAACTTAACTATCCGTCAATCTCTGTGGGTGAGCTAAGTGCCGAGAAGACCATTTACCGTACTGTGACTGATGTGACCGGAGCCGGTGGTACCTACACCGTATCGCTAAGTGGATTAGAAGGTATTGATGCCACGGTAACGACGTTTGACGGGCAGGGTAATCCTACTGAATCTGCCGATCTGGTTGTAGAGCCAAATGGTATGGCCGCTTACGGTATTACGATGTCCAAAAACGAGAATGCGGTTGAGGGACAGTGGTCATTTGGTGCAATTACGCTCAATGGTGCTGGCAATTCGGTCCGAAGCCCGATTGCTGTTAAAGCGGCAGCGGATATTAAGATCGATGTACCAGAGTCTCAAGTGGTGAACCTGCGTCGCGGACGCGGTAGCTTCCCGGTGCAAATGCTTTATAACGGTTCTACCAGCATCGATTACGCTGGCTTGGCAGCGCCTATTGTATCATCTGATACGGCGACACAGGATCCGGCACAAACGTTTGAGTTCCTTGGCGCTGGTACTACTTACTCAGCATGGACAGTTCCAGAAGGTTCTGAGTTAGCCCGCTTCTCTCTTCGCGATGAGATGGTCGCAGCAGAGGGTGCTGATTTAGACCTGTATGTTTACCGTTGTATTGCATACTCATGCACAGAAGTTGGTTCGTCGTTTAACGCCGGCTCTAATGAAGATGTCATTATCAAAAACCCGGCGCCTGCGGCAAATGGTGCTGCCGGTGACTTCTACATTGCAATGGTGCATGGCTGGTATGTACCGGGCGATGTGACGGAGTTCGATCAGTTGGTGTGGGTTGTGAACGGTAAAGAGCCTAACCTGCGAGTGACCTCGTCACGTCGTGCAGTAGAAAATCGCTTTAACCGTGTGAATGTCCTTACCCGTGGACTGGAGCAGGATACGACCTATATGGGTACGGTCAGCTTCTACGACGATGAAGGTAACTTGCAAGGCACAACTGCACTGGAAGTGCGTAACTAAAATATTACTCAAAACCGGGGGCCGGATAGCCCCCTTTTAATTTAAAAAAACTTGGAATATGTACATGAAAAACTTGAAAACACTATTTGGCGCTGCCGCTCTGCTACTGACAACACTTGGCACCTCACTATCAGCAAACGCGGTTTTGATTACCCAGGAAGGACGTATCAATGGTGAAAATATCTTCAACCTGGCAATTGACCTGGATGAAGATGCGCTGGACGATGCAATCGCCAACGATCCGTTTTTTGATCCCACCATGGCTGATAATTTTTTCAACCCGGAACTGCTGACGTTGCAAAGCGTGAAATTCTTCGGTGAATCAGTTGATTTAGATAATGTTTTTCAGTTTGATGCGGTATTTAACGCACTTGATCTGACACAAGGTTTCGATTTACTGACACTGGACTTTTTCTCTGACGAGCTAATGGCTGGGTTATATTTTGAATTTGACCGTGCCTTTCCTGAGTTCAATCTGGCCACAATTGATTTTGCCGATGGTGAATTAATAACGATTGATGGCGCTGTGGCAGAATTTTCAGTGGTACCCGAGCCTGCCGCTTACGGTATATTTGCGCTGGCCTTGGGCTTACTGATGGTTCGTCGTCAACGCAGCTAAGCGTTGTGATAAACCTATAGAGATGGATTTGAAAGCTCTCCTTTGTGAGAGCTTTTTTGTTTTTTACCCTAATATGTGTTTTTTCTGGTCAGTCAACCGCCTTTTCACCACACAGTTGTTGCATTACATTTCGGGCACAGCAATACTGAAATCTTAACCTTCACTTTTAAATCAGAGGCTTGCATGACGTTGCTTCGCCAGTTTATTACGCTGGCAGCGCTCTCTTATTTTTGTATACCAGCATCGTTGCAAGCGTCAGCGTCTGTGACGTATTGTGCGCAAAGCAACTGGATGCCTTTTGAAGGTATTCGCAATGATAAGCACCTCGGCCTGATAGCAGACTACATGGCCCGAATAAGCCAGCTAACCAGCCTGCGCTTTGACGTGGTAGCTGTAGATAGCTGGCAGCAAAGTCTGGAATTTGTGGAAAGTGGCCAGTGTTCAATGGCAGCGATTATGCGCAATGCTGCCGTAAATCGCCGGGAAATCACAGCTTCACGTCCTTTTTATGAAATCCCGCATGTATTAGTTACCCGCTCAGAAACGCCGCTACTAAGCGGATACAGTGCAATAGGAGATCGGCCTACCGGGGTTGTTGAAGGCTTTTACAACAGCCAGTATCTTGCCCGCTACTATCCGGATATCATTCTGGTGTCTGTTCCATCAGAGGTCGAAGGACTGGACAGTTTGGCCCGTGGTGAAGTCGATGTGATGGTTGTATCCTTGCCAGGAGCAAACAGTTATCTGAAAAAAAATAATGATGGCGCTCTCACCATAGCAGGTATCGCTGAGCCTTCAGATAAGCTGCAGTTTATTTTCAGTTCTGATCCGGACCGCCCGCTGGTTAACGCAATCAATGGTGCGATTGCTACCATCCCCGAAAGCAAGAAAGTGGCGCTATTAAAAAAATGGAATAAAGGGGTGCTGTATGAAACGCGCACGTTCTGGCCGTACTTTTACATTGGCATTTTACTGGTATTAATCAGTAGCGGGCTGTATCTACGACATCGGCGTATCAGTCGCATCGACAACGTATTGGTCAAAAAAAGGCGTGAAATTGATGCTTTGCAATCAGTGTTGTTAGACAAAAACCGCACTATAGAATTTTTAAGTAACCACGATGCAGAAACCGGCCTTTATAATCGAAACCATATGATTCAGAAAGCTGAGGAAGAAGTTGCCCGCTATCGCCGGTTCCGAACCAGCGCGTCCCTGGTGGTCATAGATTTGCTTTCCGTGAATACGCAAGATGGTAAACCATTATCAGAGACCGGCGCCGGCTTTGCCAGAGCGATGGGACGAACATGTATGACCACGGTACGTGAGGTTGATGTCATCGCACGGTGGAGCAACGACCAAATAGTATTATTGTGTCCTCAAACAGACCAGGCTGACGCACATTTACTGACCAACCGGCTGATAGAACGGCTCGAGCAAATGGCCGGAGGGTTGGGTTATTCGGTAACGTTGGCTGCTGGTATTGCCCGCCTGCGTGATAACTGGTCCTTTAATGACTGGTATGAGCAAGCATGTAGTATTTTGCATCAGGCTCGACGCAATGGCGGTGGCGTTGCGTTATTGCAGCATTACTGATGTAAAAGCAGCAATGCTGTACGTAGGACGCGCTTATCACAGACTGAGTACCCGCAATGCCGAAGTTGCAGCATCACGGGCTTTTTCACTTAATTAACGTACTGTTGATTAGCTTTAATAGTCAGAGGGTGGTAACCCGCTTTTGCCTCATTAAACGCTTTGGTTGCCAGCGCTTTACCTTCGGGCGTTTTTGAAAGCTCACGATACAAAGGTTTCACCAATTTGTTCCGGCCAATGTTGACAAGATAGTCGTACAATCGGTCGTATGCAGGCTTGTATTCATTTTGAACCGCAATCATCAACCAACTGTGTGCGATTTCATTGTTCTGCGATGTAGTCAGCGAAAAGTTGCTATCAAGTTGCTTAAGCTGGGTTTGAGAAAGCTGTTGCGGCATATTATTAAGAAAGTACAGCCATTCGTGGGTGGTCCACTCCTGTGTATCAATGGCCTGTGCCTCTATCTCGCCTGCCAGCCACTGCTCACGTACTGTATCAATTTTGGTAAATGCGTCCGACTCTGGTACCGGTGCACCATCAGGTATGCCGGGTTCAAAAATCCACTGTTCGATACGTTCGCGGCGCAGCGCGTCGGGATAATCTTTTAGCAGTGTTTCATCCAGATAATCGAGAAATACGTCAGTGGTAATACTTTCAAAAGCAAAATGCTCAAAGTAGTTCAGTAAAAAGCTGTCAAATGCCTCGCGGCCGATTTTCTGCTCGATTTCTCTGAGCATCAGTGCGCCTTTCTCGTAGGGAATATCTGAAAATACGTCATCAGCATTGCGACCACGCAAATCAATGGCCAGTTTCTGGTCGGCGTCAGGAAGTGCATCAATATCTGCCTGCAGGCTCTGATACCCTAGTACTGCCTCCATGTTGTAACGGTCAGAGCCATACAGCATTTCCATAATCCGGTAGGTGAGGTAAGTCGTAAACCCTTCGTTGAGCCAGAGATCGCGCCAGGTCGCATTGGTAACGGTGTTACCTGACCAGCTGTGCGCCAGTTCATGTGCAATTAAAGATACCAGACTTTTGTCGCCAGCAATGACCGTCGGCGTAATAAATGACAGGCGCGGATTTTCCATCCCGCCAAACGGGAAAGAGGGGGGTAAGATGAGAAGATCATATCGATCCCAGCGATAGGGCCCGTATTGGATCTCCGTCAGCTCAAGCATACTCTCTGTATCCTCAAACTCAGCGGCAGCAGCATCTAACATGGATGGCTCAGCGTAAACGCCGGTGCGATCACCCATCGCTTTAAATTCCAGATCGCCGATGGCCAGTGCGATAAGGTATGAAGGAATCGGCTGCGGCATTGAAAAATGATATTCGCCGTCTCGCTCTGTGTGAGGATTATTGGCTGCGCTCATCACAGCAAGTAAATCTGGCGGCGTATTGATTGTCGCATCATAAGTAATACGAACCTGCGGTGAATCCTGTAATGGAATAAAGCTGCGGGCGTGAATAGCCTGCGCCTGTGTGAAAAGAAACGGGTGCGACTTGCCGGCAGTTTGTGCTGGTGTCAGCCACTGAACGCCAGAGGCCTTAGGGGACGTGGCATAGTCGATTGAAACCTGTTTCGCGGCTTCAGGCACCGAGATACGTAAAGGCGTACCCAGGTTTTCATCCGGCTCGCCCAGTGAGTAGTCTACCGGCTCACCGTTCACTGTGACCGAGTTTATCGTCAGGTCGCGGGTATCCAAAACCAACGTCTGCGCGTCCTGTTGTTGACGTACAAAATCCAGTGTGGCGGTACCGTCAAGAATGTGCTTTTCAAAATCCGCCGTCAGGGTCAGATCCAGGTGCGTGACCGTGATGACCTCTGGGTTTGAAAATGAATGATAGTCATTACCGGCCTCTATTGCCTGTGTCGTGACCTGTTCATTGCTGGCACTCAGGGTATCCGTTGTGCCGGAGTTGGTGGCCTGTGAGCACGAAAACAGTAGAGGCGCTGCAAATAACACCCAGCTTTTGTTATTCATTGTTATCCTTCTTTATCAAGGGTGAGTGAAGTTCTTCTCCTACTATAGAGAAACCAGCGGCAGGGAACAATTTTTACCGGCTGGTGTGCACTGCGCATAAGACAGGTTGCCGTTATGCGTTGCTGACACTGAAAAGCGTATCTGCTTCACGCAATAAAAATAGTGCCAGACATGCAGCGAGCATCGGCCAGGCCGCGAAAAAAAGCAGGTTATTAAACGCATCCAGATACTGCGCATAGGAAGAAAAAGTCGAGGCACCATGCAGCACAAGGACAATACCGTAGGTCCAGGTTTTAAACGCGCCGGCAAGAAACAACAACATAAGAATACACTGCAAGCCTCCCATCAGATAAACCAGCGTATGTGAGACGCCACCGATACCATAGAATGTCTCGAAAATGCCTGCGCTATGTGCCGGATTGACAAATTTATCCATGGCCCACACAAACATAACAATAAAAATTCCAAGACGTAGTGAGAACAAAGAAAGTTGCAGACGTTTGTCGAAGGTGGAAAAAAGTGAACCCATAAGTAAAACTCCGGTATTAGTGATAATAGTGTGATACTGACCTCTTACAGACCGGATAAATCATTATTTTCTTTCCGGTTTTGCGTATTATCTTTAGCCTGGGGTGAAAGTTTTTTGCACCCGTAGCGGTCTTTACTTTCAACTGATTAAATATTCGGAAAATTAACAATGACGTTAACACCAGGAACACTGGGGTATCTGACCCTGGCTGTTACCAGCGCGCTTTACCAAACTGCCTATGCTGCCACAGCGACTACACAGACCCAGGTCCGTGACGAAAACGCTGATAAGCATATCGAAGTTATTGAGGTCATTGGCGATAAGGGAATAGCAACACAGCTGAATCCTTCCAATGCAGAAGTGGCGGGGATTTTTGGTACGGCCATGACGCTGAAGTCGTTACCGCGTGCCGCCACCAGCCTCAGTCAAACGGCGTTAACGACCTATAATATTGAATCTTTACATGACATCGCCAAGGTAGCGCCAAATACTTATGCTGCCAGTGGGTTTGGTACCCCCAGTTTGCCCACAGTCAGAGGCCAGCTGGGCGAGCTTTTTCAGGATGGTATTCGACGTCAGGCGGGTAACAACGGATTCGGGATTCCGTTTTCATTTAACAGTGTGGGTCAGCTTAATGTTGTTAAAGGCCCACCGACGGTCTTGCTGGGCAGTACACAGCGCAACGGCGGATTTGTCGATATTCGCTCAAAAGTGGCGTCTGTTTCGCAAACGACCGGGCGGGTGTCCTTTAAAGCGGGTAGGTGGGATGATTATGAGCTGATGGCTGATTATTCTACCCCCTGGGTGAAAGAGCGAACAGCCGTCCGGTTCAGCGCACAAATAAAAAATGCCAACAGCTTCTACGATTTTGCTGAACACAAAAGTGAGAATTTGTACGCAACGTTCAGGTACCAGCCAGATAATACACTTACCTGGGATCTGTCTGCGGAATATTACGATACTGAGTATCCGGATATTGCCGGGATAAACCGTCCAACGCAGGCACTGATTGACCAGGGGATTTATATTACTGGTCAGGGGCAGCAGGCCGATGGGTCTTTTGTGCCCGGCGCCGGTGCGGTTATTTCTCCTACCGGGCAGGTCCGGCTACCCCGGCATCGTGTACTGACGCATCCCGATGACATAAACAATGCACAAACATCGATTCTGCGAAGTAATCTTACCTTGCGCCTGTCTGAACACATTGCGCTGAGAAATATTTCTTACTATCAGCATCTTGAACGTGAGGAGATTGCCCGGAACAGTTTTGTTGAAATCATTGATGGTGCCGATACAGCACAAAATCGCACTGAAGTCGATATAGCGTTTAATCAAAATCAGCTAACCACACTGGCACTGGATATCAGGTATAACGATGTTCTTGGTTACAGCCAGTTCACGACGGAAGCCGATAACCCTATCGATTTGTCAGGACCGCTGGAAAACAGAGTTATTCCTTTAACGGCTGAACAGCGTCAGCGCCTGGTGATGCTGCGGCCTGGCCTCTTTGTTTCACCCGGCGGGCAATACGACATCGACCAGGACGGGCAGGGTGACTTTAATATATCGGATACCACCGACTCCACAACCTGGCAAACCGGCCTGGCGGTACAGCACACTTCAAACTGGACTGATAAGCTCACCACGATCGCAGGCTATCGCATAGATTATTACGATGTCAGTGCGGCTGATGCGTTGCCGCCCGCCGGTGTTGATATACCCGCCTCCGACACTTACACCGATACGCTTCACTCGTGGCAGCTTAACGCCCTTTATTCACTGACCGATGACCTCAATTTTTATGTGGCAATCGGCGAAAATGATGCAACGTCAAACAGTATGGCGGGCGGCACAGTACTGGGGGCTGATAACCGGATTTCCGCGGCGAATTTTGCTACCGAAAATACCCTGTACGAAGTCGGACTGAAATACAGCCCCTTTGATGCGCTGTTTACGGCAATCTCAGTGTTCGAGCAAACGCGTAGCCTGCGCAACCGTGATGGCAGCAATTCAGGGATTGAAACGTCTGGTTTGGAAGCAGAAGCATTTTATCAGGGGGATGGCTTCTGGGTTAATGGCAGTTACAGCTATCTGGATGCCCACTACGATGACTCTGCCGCCGCGCAGGGTACCGGGCAGGTGCGGGATGCCTTTGATGCCAGCCGGCCAGATATCATTCAGGGTACTGGCACCGGCTCTCCGGCATTTACTTCATTTGCAGCATCGAGTCGTCAACTACAGGGCGTGGCGCCGCAACTTGCCAGCGTAAACGGGGCGGTGGATATTGGTGATGCGATAACGCTGGGGGCAAGCTTCATGTATACCAAATCATTTCCTCTGGATTTTTTACAGACGGTCAGGATCCGTGATCAGGTGCGTTGGGACATAAATGCAACCTATCAGTTTTCGCCACAACTGCAGGTCAGAATCGACATGGTGAATGTGACAGATGAAGAAAACTGGCAGCCGGTTTTTGAAGGGGGGTATTTTGGAGCGACGCTGGCAATGCCGGTACGTCCGCGTCATACCAGCGCGACGTTGCAGTATCGGTTTTAAAGGACAGGAATAAATTATGTATAAAAAGGCTGCTCTGCTGGGTGTATTCGTGATGCTAATCGGCATGTTTTTCATTTTCGATTTGAATCAGTATTTCACCCTTGAGGGGCTAAAGTCATCGGTCAGCGAATTTCGCGCTAGTATTGATGCCAACCCTCTATTCAGCGCCCTCCTGTTTTTTATCATTTACGTGGTGGTGACAGCGCTCTCGCTGCCCGGGGCCGCCGTGCTGACTTTGGCAGCTGGCGCATTGTTCGGGCTATGGACCGGTTTACTTATTGCGTCATTCGCCTCAACCGTAGGGGCGACGCTGGCTTTCCTCAGCGCGCGTTTCATTTTTCGACAGAGTGTGAAAAAACGGTTTTCTGGCAGGCTGGAAAAAATTGATTCTGGTATTGAAAAACAGGGCGCATTTTACTTATTTACTCTGCGTCTGGTACCCGTTTTTCCCTTTTTCATCATCAATCTGGCGATGGGGCTGACCAGTCTGAAGATATGGACATTTTACTGGGTCAGTCAGGTGGGAATGCTTGCCGGTACGTTTGTCTATGTAAATGCCGGTACTCAGTTGGCGCAAATCGATAGTCTGTCGGGAATTGTATCGATTGAACTAATCTTTAGCTTCGTATTACTCGGGTTGTTTCCCTGGCTGGCCAAAGGCGTTGTCGCACTGATTAATCGCCGCAAAGTGTATAAGGGCTACAGCAAACCGAAGCAGTTTGATCGTAATCTGATTGTGATCGGCGCGGGCGCTGGTGGTCTGGTGACCGCCTACATCAGCGCAGCGGTGAAATCGCGCGTCACGCTGGTCGAGGCCGGTGAGATGGGCGGTGATTGTTTAAATTATGGTTGCGTACCCAGTAAGGCACTGATTAAGTCAGCCCGCGTTGCGCAGCAGACCCGGCATGCATCGCAGTATGGGCTAGCTGACCAGAAACCGGATATTCCCTTTCCCAACATAATGCAGCGCATTCATGATGTGATTGCACGTATCGCACCTAATGATAGTGTCGAGCGCTATCAGGAATTAGGCGTCGATGTTGAAAAGGGGTACGCCAGAATTGTTGATCCCTGGACGGTTGAAATTACCCGACCGGATAGCAGCACGGTTTCGCTGACAACAAAAAGTATCGTAGTGGCAACCGGTGCAAGGCCTTTTGTCCCTCCTTTGCCGGGCATTGAGGAAAGTGGCTATGTCACATCTGACACGCTATGGGCACGCTTTGCGTCACGCTCTACTTCTCCTGAAAGACTTGTCGTACTGGGAGGTGGGCCGATTGGCTGTGAACTTGCTCAGGCGTTTAATCGTCTGGGAAGTCAGGTCACGTTAATTGAACAAGCGCCACAGTTAATGGGCAAAGAGGATCCTGATGTGGCTGACTTCGTTACCAGCACCCTCCAGAATGAAGGGGTCAAGGTACTTGCTGATCATCAGGCAACGGCATTTTCCAGTGACAAAGACGGACGCTTTGTCACTGTCAGTCAAAATGGAAAAACCACCTCGCTTTATTATGATGAGGTTATTGTTGCAGTAGGGCGTCAGGCCAGATTATCAGGGTTCGGTCTTGAAGAGTTAGGCATTCAGTGCGATCGCACCATCGAGACCGATGCTTATCTGCAAACAAAGTATCCCAATATTTATGCGGCAGGTGATGTCGTCGGCCCCTATCAGTTTACCCATGTGGCGTCACATCAGGCATGGTACGCCGCAGTGAATGCCCTGTTCGGTATATTTAAGAAGTTCAAGGTGGATTACCGTGTGATCCCCTGGACGACCTACGTGGATCCTGAAGTTGCCAGAGTGGGTTTGAATGAAACCGAAGCTACCGCGCAAAACATCGATATTGAAATTACCCGGTATGAATTTTCAGAGCTTGATCGTGCGATAACTGAAAGTGCTGGTAAAGGATATATAAAAGTGCTGACTAAAAAAGGCAAGGATGACATTCTGGGGGTGACAATAATCAGTGAACATGCTGGCGATCTTATCGCCGAATTTGTGTTGGCGATGAAGCATAATCTGGGACTAAATAAAATACTCGGCACCATCCACGCTTACCCCACCTGGGCGGAAGGCGCTAAGTATGTTGCGGGAAACTGGAAGCGGGCGCATGCGCCGGAAACGCTGCTTAAATTTGTGGAAAAATATCATCGCTGGCGGCGAGGATAATCTCAACCGGAGCAATGCGATGCATCGAATGATAGCTACCCTGACGATACTGTGTAGTGTTTGGGCCAGCGGAACCTGCGCTAAGGCCCAGGACAGTGACGATCTGCATAAAGGCTGGCACAACCAGCTTGCCCGGTATGTAACCTATACTGCAGATGGCGGCGCCAGTAGCGAGGTCAATTATAGTCAATGGAAACGTGATGAGGACCGGCTCAGGCAGTATGTTGACAGGTTGGCCAGGGTTTCTCGCGATGAGTATGAGGCGTGGGACACAGCCGGAAAACTTGCGTTCTTAATTAACGCCTATAATGCACACACAGTGCTGCTGGTTTTGCAGCACCATTCAGACATTTCTTCGATTAAAGATATTGGCGGGTGGTTTTCCTCACCCTGGTCGCTGCAAATCGCTGATCTGCTGGGAAAGAAGCGAACACTCGATGACATTGAGCATGGCATGATTCGCGGCCGTATTGATGAATTGAAAAAAGAGGGGTTCAATGGATTTAGTGAGCCTCGAATTCATTTTGCCGTTAATTGTGCCAGTCGAAGTTGTCCGCCCTTGCGCAACGAAGCGTACACTGCGAAAAAGCTCGATGTGCAGCTTGAGGACCAAACGCAACAGTTTCTAGGCAATCGCAGGCAAAACGCTTTCGATGGTCGGGTATTGCATCTGTCTTCGATTTTTAAATGGTACGAACAGGATTTCAGTAGTGGCTGGCGTGGCATCTCCTCCCTTGAAGCGCTTGTACTTGAGTATGCAGAGGCACTTCAGGTTAAAGCACCAGCACGTCAGGCCCTGCGTAACCATGCGGTTAAAATCAAATACAAAGATTATGACTGGGCGCTGAATGATAAAGCGAATTAACACGCTGATATTGCTGATAAGCTGGGCAGTCACAGCGCATGCCCAGACAATAAACTTTCACGCCTGGGGAGGCAGTCCACAGGTCAACCGGTATTTGCAGTGGGTAAATACGCAAACGGAAGCTGAGTTTGGTATTACTGTTAACCATGTCAAACTGGCTGATACCAGTGATGCGGTGTCCCGGGTTTTGGCTGAAAAGGCCGCGGGCAACCATGATCGTGGCAGTGTAGATTTAATCTGGATAAACGGTGAAAATTTTGCTGCGATGAAACGACACGGTTTGCTGCATCAAAACTGGGTTTCTTCATTGACCAATTTTGCGCTTACAAATCCGGACAAAAATCGCAATATGACCATGGATTTTGGTATTCCTACTGACGGGCAGGAAGCACCCTGGGGCAAAGCCGCGATGGTCTTTTATTACAATGCCCGCTACCTGGATGTGCCGCCAAAAAATGCGGCAGAGCTGCTTAGCTTCAGCCAACAGCACCCGGGCAGGTTCGCTTATCCGTTACCCACGGACTATCTGGGTATCAGCTTTTTAAAGTATCTTGCGTTAACCCTGCCTGATATACCTCACGAGCGGCTGTATGCACCGGTTGATGCTCACTCACTGCGCCGTGTAACAATGCCGCTTTTTGAATATCTGGACGCGTTGCATCCAACCCTGTGGCACGAGGGCAAATTCTTTGCCCGCCAGGCATCGCGATTACAGCGTCTGTTTGATGACAATGCACTTTTTGTATCGTTCTCATTTACTGCAGCAGAAATCCCTGCGGCAGTCTCGCGGTTCGACTTACCTACCTCCACCCGCACTTACGCGATGGCAGATGGAAGCCTGTCCAATGTGCATTTTATTGGGATCCCATATAACAGCGGGCATAAAGACGCCGCGAGAAAAGTGGTGAATTTTCTGCTTTCTCCCCGGGCGCAGGCCAGAAAAAAGCAACGTCAGGTCTGGGGGGATGATACGGTGCTGGATGTGTCATTGTTAAGCGATGCACAGTCAAGATTATTTGCCGGTGAGCAGGCGCACCCTGCGGCGCTACCGGTCAATGGACATAATCAGCTACTGGCAGAACCGCATGCAAGCTGGACCGATGCGTTACGTGAAGCCTGGTTCACACGCTATGGGGACCATCTGTAAATGTTCAGCACGGCACTGCTGGTATCGCGCTGGCTTTTTATTGCATTGTTAATCGTCCCGGTCGGGGCGGGCATTGTGGCTGTACTGCTGCCTGCCTTGTCTTATTTTCCGGCGATCGGCGAGCATCACTTTTCTCTGGCGGCATTTTCTCGTCTTATGCAGGTGGACAGCATTGTGCACATGGCGATGCTGTCACTGTTCACGGGTCTGATGGCGACGTTTATTGCTACTGTCGGTACATTGTCGATTCTGGCGATTTCTTATCACACCGCAATGCTCGGGTGGGTGCAACGCCTGTTAAGTCCTGTTCTGGTTATTCCTCATGCCGCCGCGGCCATCGCATTAGGCTTTATTCTGTCACCGGCAGGCTGGCCAGCACGCCTGGTGTCGCCTGAATTAAGCGGGTGGATTGCGCCGCCTGTAGTCAGTCTGCTGCATGATGAGTTAGGATTATCTGTCACCATCGCGCTGGCTATTAAAGCGCTGCCGTTCATGTTATTGATGGCATTAAGTGTACTGGCGCAACCTCACCTTGCAGACCGGCTGCAAAAACAAGTATGTGTGGCAAGAACAATGGGGTATACGCCGGCTACGGCTTTTTTATCGGTTGTATGGCCTGTGCTCTATCCACTTATTCGCTTACCGGTACTGGCGGTACTGGCCTTTGCCACTGCCAATGTTGAAATACCGTTGATTCTTGGCCCTGGCTCACCGCCAACGCTCGCGGTGGCCGTACTGCAATGGTTTAACAACGTCGATATCTTTATGCGACTACAGGCCAGCGCCGCTGCTTGCCTGCACATCGGCGTTACCGGCCTGGCGATTATTATCTGGTTACTTATTGAAAAGGGCGCTGCAGCACTTTTTCATCGTCGACGATGCACAGGGGCGCGTAACTTTGCTTCATGGTGGCTGAGCGTTATCGCCTATTTCACTCTGGGTACACTGATCTTGTTAATGCTGTGCATGCTGATAAGCCTTGTAACCTGGTCTTTTGCAACCTACTGGCCATTTCCTGATACCTTTCCTTTGGGGATTACGCTTATTCACTGGCAAACCAGTCTGACCGCGTTATCACAACCTGCGCTTAATGCGCTGTTAATTGCGCTGCCGGTCAGTGTGATAGCGGTAGGCCTGAGTTTACTTGTACTTGAGCAGGAACAGATAAGTCATCGTGCCACCGTGAGCCCGGGGCTGAAAAAAGAGGCTGTGCTGTTTTTACCGCTGCTGGTGCCCGGTGTCGCGTTTTTGTTCGGCCTCACCTGGTTTAGCCAGTTTATTGGTGCGGGTGTCTGGTTACCGGTTTTGGTCAGTCATTTTGTATACGTACTGCCTTATGTTTTTTTATCTCTGGCTGTTGCCTATCGACGCTTTGATATCAGATACACCTATGTCGGCTATGGCTTAGGTGCATCGCCATACGATGTATTCTGGAAAGTGAAGTTACCACAACTGTTTGCGCCAATTATGGTGGCCCTTGCGCTGGGGATCGCAATTAGCTTTAGTCAGTATCTGCCTACGCTTTTGCCCGGTGCCGGCACGATAGCCACAGTGACGACTGAGTCAGTAGCGGTCAGCGCAGGTGGCAGCAGGCGTTTAAGTGCAGTCTATACACTTGTGCAAATGATAATGCCTCTGATAGGTTTTGCGCTGGCCTGGTGGCTACCCTTACGCTTTTTTAACCCCGCGGCGTGGTCAGATTGATATGATAAAGAAAAATACGCTCACACTACATTCTCTGTCTGTCAGCAAGGACAGTCGCACATTGATTAGCGTAGATACTGAGGTGAAGCCAGGCAGTATTACTACAATCATGGGCCCCTCTGGTATCGGTAAGTCGTTACTTCTGGCTGCGATAGCGGGTGTGCTGCCAGCCACATTTACACAAAATGGTTCGGTCTGTTATGACGGTGCTGAACTGACCGCGCTGCCTGCACACAAGCGTCGGTTAGGTATTCTTTTTCAGGATCCGCTTTTGTTCGAGCATATGAATGTGGCGCAAAATATTATGTTTGGTATGCCGCAAAATGAATTATCAAAACAACAACGCGCTGATACGTTGCTGGCCGACGTAGGCCTTCAGGGGTACGGTCAAAGAGCGGTTCAAGCGCTTTCTGGCGGTCAGCAAGCCCGGGTGGCACTGCTGCGCACGCTTGCTTCCGCGCCACGGGCGGTGTTACTGGATGAGCCCTTCAGTAAACTGGATATGCAAACACGTCATCAAACACGCTGCTGGGTGTTCGACAATATCAGGCAGCAAGGATTGCCTTGTATAATGGTAACCCATGATGAAGATGACGCGCTTGACGCGCAAGGGCCTGTCATTACCATTACTCAGCCTGAACAGGACACCGACAAATTATGTTAGACGCTCGACTGACCCCGTGGATAAAACCGTTGTTACGACCGGTGGTATCGCGCTTACACCGCGTTGGAATTAATGCAGACCAGGTAACTGTAGCAGGTTTTCTTATTGGTATTTTAGCGGTACCGGCGATCATAACCGGCTATTTTGGTGTAGCGCTTGTTTGCATTGCAACTAACCGCCTCTGTGACGGGATAGATGGCGAACTTGCCAGGCATACGGGCAGTGACTCTGCGGCCGGCGGATACCTTGATATTTGTCTGGATTTTTTGTTTTACGCAGCGATTCCGCTTGGTTTCGGTCTGGCAGATCCTCTGCAGTGGGGCGCACCGGCACTAGTTCTGTTGTGCGCATTCATCGGTACCGGCAGCAGCTTTCTCGCGTTTGCAGTGGCCGCTGAGACATACAAGATTGAGCGGCCTCAGTTTGCCCACAAAAGCTTTTATTACATGCAGGGGCTGACAGAGGGTACAGAAACCATCGTGTTTTTTATTGCTGTGTGTCTCTGGCCGCAGAGTTTTTCTTTGCTGGCATATATTTTTGCAACTGCCTGCTTTATCACCGTTATTACCCGTGTGGCGGGCGGCTATAAAACACTGAAACAGGTTGCGGGTGATGGATAGTTCAGGTTGGTTCAGACTGGCGGGCTTTCTTAGTATTTTCGCCGTCATGGCCTGCGCAGAAATTATCTGGCCAGCACGACAGGCACCGTTGTCGCGCTGGTTGAGATGGCGAACAAACCTGTCAATGGTTGTGCTGGGCACGCTAACCGGGCGTGTGCTGTTGCCGGCTACCCTGGTTGGGGTGGCGCTGATGGCTGAAGAGAACGGGTGGGGGTTGCTACACCATTTGAGCTGGCCAGTCTGGCTGGCGATCACTTTGAGCCTGCTGTGGCTTGATCTTGTTATCTACTGGCAACATCGCCTTTTTCATCGCATACCATGGTTATGGCGAATACATAAGATGCATCACGCAGACAGCCATATTGATGTCACTACGGGGCTGCGCTTTCATCCGGTAGAAATTGCAATCAGCCTGGTGGTCAAGGCCGCTGCCATTATCGTTGCCGGTGCACCTGCTATAAGCGTAGTTATTTTTGAAATTGCACTGAACGGGTTTTCAATATTTAACCATACCAATATTCGTCTGCCGCAACGCATTGATGATGCGTTGGGTCGTCTTATAATAACGCAGCGCTTACACCGTATTCACCACAGTCAGTATCAGAATGAAACGGATACTAACTTTGGCTTCAGCGTATCATTGTGGGACAGGCTTTTTAGAAGTTTCAAAAGCAGGGCATTACAACCAGATGAAACATTGCGGGTCGGACAGCAAGCCTATCCGCCCACCAGACAGAATAACACAGTGTGGCGCTTACTCACGATGCCACTGGACAATCAGGTTAACGACGATACTAAATCTGCGGATGGTAATGCCACTGATGATTTTCGTAAGTGACTTTACACCTGTCGTATTCGCGTTCTGAGCGCCAGTTACGGTTATTCAGTTTCAGAGTCACCCCGTTATAAAGCCGCTTGTTCGCAACAACGCCAATTGCTGCCTGGTAGTCATCTTTTTGCTGGCGCATCTCCAGTGCTTTAAGTTCCAGCCAGTTAAGCATAGAGATCTCATTTTTCAGCATCTCTACAGCGTCATCGACTTTTATCTTTATCTCAGCCGGTAACAGACGTGTTTTAATAAGGTCGAGTTTTTCTTTATGCCGGGAGTTATTTTCACGTAACTGTCTGAGCAATTCATCCAGTGTATCCTTACGTTCCAGCAGTTTACTGAAACCTGGACTGAAATCGATTTTAAGCGTTGAGCCGGAAACCGCGCCAATCGTGCCTGCAGTGACTTTTCCCTGGCTGACAATCTCACAGGCAAACAGGTTACCCTGCGGATTAACCAGCTGACCTACGGTCACTGATCCGCCGCATTGCAAGCGACTATAGGCAAGCTGACGCCCAACGGTAATATCGCCGGTGCACTGGATATCGATGCCCTGACCATGTTGCACGTGGATACTGCCTGCAGCAATCAGCTGACAGGAAAATCCACTATCATCATCACTCATTTTGCCCATGGCACCTTCTGTGATAATGATGTCGCCGCCAGCCTCAATACGCGCTGACTCAACAAATCCATTAATCGTCACATCGCCGGCAGCCTTAATCTGCATTTTTTCGGTGACATCGCCGTTGACCAGTACGGCACCTTCATAATTGACATGACCTGAACCTACATTCACGCCGTTGCAAATGAAGGTGTCGTCAATATTCATGACCTGGTCGCGGTATTTGGGCATACCAGATATTGCAGCATTAAGTTGATCGGGGTCGCTGTCACTGACAACGGTACCGCTACCCATTTTGAAATCCAGAAGTTTACCTTTAACAGCCGGTAACGTGTTGCCTTTAACATCATACCCATCGCGGCCAGGGGTAGGAGGCTCGCGGCGCAACACCGGCGTGTGGATTTTTACACAAATCACTTCGCCCAGATTTCGCATATCGACACGATCGTTGTCATCTGTCTGGGGACGTAACACCCGTTCAAGGGCGTTGGGGACTAACGGAATAAAGCGGCTGTTTTTGCCATCTTTAGCGGGCAGGCCTCTGGCGACTTCATCTTCAATAACAGCCCCCGGGGCCGATTTATTCAACGACACCAGCAGCGATTCAATGCGCTTACGACTCAGTCCCCTGACAATGCCTGCGCTGGCTGCCATATTACAAAGGATATCGGTGGTGGGTAAGCGTCCGCCATAAGGGGCGGTAAGCACCATGGTAGCCGTCAGGCCGTCGCTGCTGATTTTGAACTCCACCTCGGTATTACGGCGCTCGCCGATACGCTCCTGTACAGGTGTTTTATCATTTGTTTTAAAATAATGATTCGCCTTATCACAGGCATTTTTCAGCGCGCTTTGAGAGATATAAAGGCTTTTAAACTGGCCTTCATGAAGCTCATTCCATAAACTTTTACTGTCGATTTCCCGCTCAAAAGAGGCTGGATCCAAGGTGATATCGACATAATTTTTTGAATTGTCCAGAGTAACGGAGACACCTTTCATTACTACTTCCAGCCTACCTTCATTTTCCATATTCAACCAGGTTAACGGCACATTCCGCTTTTTCTTTACTGATACTCTATAGCGGATATCAGTAACAGGTCAAAGGTTTTCAGCATACTGAAATAATGCACGTAAGATTGCCTGCTTATTCGCATCATCTTTGTGCTGACCTGCCAGTTGCTCAAGTTCCATCAGGTAAGGTTCCAATGTAATGGACGCGCCACTGCCCGCTTCAGTTAAGCGTGCAGAGCGGTGATGCTGCCAGCGCTGTAGTTCACTTTCAGTCAATGTATGCGGGTAATTTCGTGCCCGGTAACGAAACAGCATAGTCTTAAGCTTGTTGTTCTGCGTTTGTTCTGACATCGCTGATAACTGTTCCGGGTCACGGCTTATTACCTCGTTACACCAGCGGCGCTCCTCATCATTTAAAAAGCCGCCGCTGTACAGCGCATGATCTACATCTTCCTGCTCCGACTCAGGCTGCGCGCTATACACCTGCGAAAGCTTTTGAGCTAAATCGCTGACCGCTGCCAGCCTTTTGAAATTCTCAAGACAAGCCTCACGATCTAATCCCAGTCGCTCGGCATTTTCCTGCGTCATGGCTTTAGCCGTAGTGACAAAGGGGGACCGATTAATGTGAATAAGCTTAAGACCCGGTCTGAGGTCAGGCGCAATCTCATCATGACGGGCGTACAGGCGCTGTTCAATCTCCTGGGGG
This sequence comes from Salinimonas profundi, assembly GCF_014750655.1. GTDB lineage: Bacteria > Pseudomonadota > Gammaproteobacteria > Enterobacterales > Alteromonadaceae > Alteromonas > Alteromonas profundi_A. The sequence goes on along the minus strand of NZ_JABBXD010000001.1, from coordinate 812,905 downwards.
CTGGCATTGATGATTGCATCCGCATTTTTGGCCAAATCGATAGCAATAACAGCATTGGCATTGGTCGGATGCATGGCGACCGGCATGACCCAGGACGCGCAGCCCTGTCGGGCGGGTAAGCGAGAAGAAACGTGCAGCACAACGGAAGGTTTAGACAAATCCAGCTGAGCCAGTACATGATGTTTGTTACGTAAAGACAATGCATACTCAAACAGTCTGGGCTGTTTGTCTTTAATAAGTTTTGCCAGTGCAATCGTTGCGTACACATCGCTCAACGCATCATGGGCATGGCCGTGTTCCAGTCCGTTCTCGGCAGTCAAAGCTTCAAGTCTGAAGCTTGGCGTACCGTCATCACGCACAGGCCAGTTAATGCCCTCGGGACGCAGGGCATAGCACGCGCGCGCCAGATCTATAATGTCCCAGCGACTGTTGCCGTTTCGCCATTCTCTGGCATAAGGATCGATAAAGTTGCGATAAAAAAGGTGTCTTGATACCTCATCATCAAACCGGATGCTGTTGTAGCCGGCCACACAGGTATTTGGCTGGCTCATATAATCAGCTATGCGCAATGCAAACTGGGCTTCGGGCATGCCATCGCGTAGTGTTTGCTGGGGAGTGATGCCGGTGACCAGGCACGCACCAGGCTGAGGCAGATAATCATTGGCAATCTGGCTCATAATATTGATAGGCTTACCGAGGATATTCAGGTCCATATCGGTTCTGATGGCGGCAAACTGGCAAGGCAGATCTTTTTTTGCGCTGGTGCCAAAAGTTTCGTAGTCATGCCATAAGAAGGTGGCGTCTGTGGTCATAGCGTCGGTTAGCAGCTAAAAAATGATGGCGGCAGTGTACACTGCGTTATGTTGCGTCCTCAACCTGTAAGGCGATGAATAGTGTAAGAGAGTTAACATGGCACAGTTATCGCTTGCACAGACGTTAACGGTAACCAGCGTTTGTTGGGTTGCGCAATCGTGGTCAAATAATAAACAAAAAAGACATCTTATAAGTAATAAAACAGTAGTACAGGAGAAAAACATGCTAAAACCGTTAGGCCGGCTGGGACTCACTCTGGCACTTTGCACCTTTACCGCGTCTGTATTTGCTGACGTTGCCATTGTGGTGCACGGAGGGGCAGGGACCATCCTGAAAAAAGAAATGACTGCTGAAAAAGAAGCACGGTATGTAGCAAAACTTAAAGAGGCAATCACTTCAGGCCATGCAGCGCTGAAAGCCGGCAAGTCAGGTGAGGACGTTGTTGTTTCCACAATCCAGATTCTTGAAGCCTCGCCATTGTTTAACGCAGGCGTAGGCGCAGTCTATACCTTTGATGAAGAGCATGAGCTGGATGCGTCAATCATGCATGGAGCGACCAGAAAGGCGGGCGCTGTGGCTGGTGTGAAAACCATCAAAAGTCCGATTGCTGCTGCACAGGCTGTCATGAACCAGTCTGCACACGTAATGTTGTCAGGCCAGGGTGCCGAGACATTTGCAAAGGAGCAAGGTCTGGAGATGGTCGACAACAGCTATTTTGATACCGCGCACCGGCTTGAAGCGTTGAAAAAAGCAAAAGCACGCATGAAAGCAGCCGGACAAACATCCGGCGGGCAAAAGGGTGCCGAAAAAATGGGCACGGTCGGGGTGGTTGTTATGGATAGCCAAGGCAACATTGTGGCGGGAACGTCCACCGGCGGCATGACCGCAAAACGATATGGCCGGATTGGCGATTCACCGGTAATCGGTGCCGGCACGTTTGCGGATAATGATAGTTGCGGGGTCTCTGCCACCGGTCATGGTGAGTTTTTCATTCGCTACAATGTGGCTGCAGACATTTGTGCGCGGGTCAGATATCACGGCGTAAGCGTTACGCGGGCCGCGGATACCGTTATCAACGATGTTTTAAAAGAAGCAGGTGGCACCGGTGGTGTTATCGCTATCGACCGGCAGGGGCATATTGCAATGCCGTTTAATACACCAGGTATGTACAGAGCGAGTATCGATGCAGAGGGCACCCTTAACATCGGTATTTATAAGGACATGTTGGAGACCACATCGGTAGTGTCTGAATAAAGAGAAAAAAAGCGCTGAAAAACTCGCTCATTTAGCTGCACCCAACTAGGCTTAAAGTAACGCTGTTGTTCGCACGCAATAGCCGATAAAAATTAAGCCTGAAAACCAATAGTAGTCAGCAAGTGACTACTCCAGGAGGCACTATGGAATCGTTGCAGGTATGTGATTACATGAACCAACATCCGGTTAAACTGACTAAAGACATGCCGGTGGCTGAAGCGGTCGAATGTTTACTGCAAAGCGGGCAGTCAGGCGGATCGGTGGTGGATGAGCGAGGACGACTGACCGGGTTTTTGTCCGAACAGGATTGTATCCGGCAAATGATTGAATCCTGTTATTACAGAGAGCAGGTCTGTCGCGTCAGCGATATCATGCAAAGTCCTGCACTAAGTGTAAAACCTTACATGTCGGTCATTGAACTTGCAGAATTGCTGCTGAAGGACAAACCCCGGATTTACCCTGTCGTGGATGATGATGGTGTGCTGGTAGGCAGTATTAACCGCTCTGCCATTTTAAAGGCGATAGATAAACAGTTGCGTTCCGGGTATAAGGTCGCCAGTTAATTTGCCTGCGTAACCTTCAACGGGTAACTGAACGTCGTGTCACTCAGCGCTTGCTGAATGTCGCGAATTTCAGTTTATCAGTACGTTAATACTGGAAATAACTGCACAATTTGCCTAGGATCTTGCGCCTTACTGGTAAAGCGCAAAGGTATCTCATTGGATTCAGCAACTACTTCTTCGACGATCAGCAGCTTGCGTGCGTCACTCAATGACGTGATGGGTGCCGATCGGTTCCGGCTGCGACGGCGTCTTAACCAGCTGAGTCGCGAGAAAGCGAATACCGATGCAATTGAGAAATTATCGCTGGCAATAAATCGCTCCGTTGAAAAGCGTGCGCTGCGGGCCGAAAATCTACCCGCAATTCATTATCCTCCTTTGCCGGTCAGTGATAAAAAAGACGATATTAAAGCGGCGATTGCCAACAATCAGGTCGTTATTGTTGCCGGTGAAACCGGTTCGGGTAAAACCACGCAGTTGCCCAAGATTTGTCTGGAACTGGGGCGGGGCGTGGACGGTATGATTGCGCACACGCAGCCACGGCGGCTAGCTGCCCGAAGTGTCGCGAATCGTATAGCCGAAGAGATGGACACACCGATCGGTGAAAAGGTCGGTTTCAAAATCCGGTTTTCTGATAATGTCAGCGATAGCAGCTACGTAAAATTGATGACAGACGGTATGCTGTTGGCAGAAATGCAACAGGACCGCTTTTTAAATCAATATGACACCATCATCATTGATGAGGCCCACGAGCGCAGCCTGAACATCGATTTTCTGCTGGGCTATATCCGTCAACTTTTACCAAAGCGCCCTGACTTAAAACTGATTATTACCTCGGCAACCATCGATCCACAGCGATTTTCGCGACACTTTAACGACGCGCCCATTATTGAAGTCAGTGGCCGAACCTATCCGGTAGAAATTCGTTATCATGCGCCGGAAGATAGTGCCGACGATGCCGATCAGAATGACGCTATTATCCACGCTGTGGATGAATTGATGGCGGAGCCGCCCGGCGATATTCTGGTATTTTTAAGCGGTGAGCGGGAAATCAGAGATGCGCAGGATGCCTTGTCCCGGCAGAAATACCGCAACACGGAAATTGTTCCCCTTTATGCAAGACTCTCCGCCGCAGAGCAAAACCGCATTTTTCAGTCACACAGTGGCCGGCGTATCGTGCTGGCTACCAACGTTGCTGAAACCTCATTAACGGTTCCCGGTATCAAGTATGTCATCGATCCCGGGATGGCCAGGATTTCACGTTATAGCGCCCGATCGAAAGTTCAGCGTCTGCCAATAGAGCCCATCTCTCAGGCTTCTGCAAATCAGCGGGCCGGTCGCTGCGGCCGTGTCTCAGACGGTATTTGTATTCGCCTGTATAGTGAAGAGGATTATCTTGGTCGCCCTGAGTTTACCGATCCTGAAATTCTGCGTACCAATCTGGCATCCGTTATTTTGCAGATGCTGGCGCTGGGACTGGGCGAAATCAGCCGTTTTCCTTTTGTTCAGCCTCCGGATAACCGCAATATAAACGATGGTTTCAGGCTGCTGGAAGAAATTGAGGCGATTACGCGTACCAAAGGCAAGATTTCTCTGACACAGACCGGCCGTCAGATTGCCCGGCTGCCTATCGATCCTCGCTATGCCAGAATGGTGCTTGAGGCGAATAAAACCAATGCGCTGCGCGAGGTGATGGTCATTGCCGCGGGGTTGTCCATACAGGATCCTCGCGAGCGGCCCAGCGACAAACGCCAGCAGGCCGACGAGGCGCATAGTGAGTTTACGGATAAAGAATCTGATTTTATCAGTCTGCTAAATACCTGGAACGCTTTTCGCGAACAACAGAATGCGCTGACTAACAATCAACTTCGCAAATGGTGTAAGTCGCACTTCATCAACTACCTGCGAATGCGGGAGTGGCAGGATATTGTCAGCCAGCTTAAAAAATCACTGGCTGAGCTGAATTTTGGATTAAGTAATCAGGATGCCGATTATCAGGCCGTGCACCAGGCAATTTGTGCCGGGCTATTGTCGCACCTTGGTATGAAAGACAAAGATAGGGAATATTTAGGCGCCCGTAATACACGTTTTATGATCTTTCCCGGATCAGGCCTGTCAAAACGCCAGCCTAAATGGATTATGGCGGCTGAATTAGTCGAAACCTCCCGCCTGTTCGCCCGTGTAAACGCCAGAATTGACCCGGCCTGGGTTGAAGCGCTGGCCAGTCACCTGACCCAATCCAGTTATGCAGAGCCGCACTGGTCGAAAAAGCGTGGCGCCGTTATCGCGTATGAAAAAGTTACGTTATTCGGCTTGCCCATTGTGGCAAAACGCCCGGTTGTCTATAGCCAAATTGATTCGGCACTGTGTCAGGCGCTATTTATTCGCGAAGCGCTGGTAAATGGTGATACCCGGCTGAACTATGCATTTTTAAGAGACAACCAGGCGCTGCTGGCGCAGGCTGATGAGCTTGAGCAAAAAACCCGTCGTCGGGATCTGATTGTTGAAGAAGAAACGTTGGTAGCATTCTATGCAAATCGACTTCCGCAGGATGTGAATAACGAAGCGGCATTCAAAAAATGGTACAAACATAATCATCAGTCAGTGGCGCTGACGTTCACTGAAGACGATGTGTATCGCGAGCAGCCTGATGCGGCTAAAAATGGCTATCCTGATGTTTGGAAGCAAGGCAACATCACCTTGCCATTGTCATATCATTTTGAGCCTAATGCTGAAGATGATGGGGTAACAGTGAATATTCCGTTACCTGTGCTTAATCAGGTCAGTGAGACAGGATTTGACTGGCAGGTGCCGGGATTGCGCCATGACAGGGTAGTGGCGCTTATAAAAAGTTTGCCTAAAAGACTGCGCAAAAATTTTGTACCTGCGCCCAATTTTGCACAGGCCTGCCTGGCGGACATCAGCCCGCATGATAAAAATGGTCGTCCTGTGGCGCTGCTTGATGCTGTCAGCGCCAAGTTGCGTAAGATGACCGGCGTGGAAGTTTCGCCGGATGAATGGAATCTGGCACAGGTGGATACCCATCTGACCATGCACTTTGCTGTTGTTAGCGAAAAAGGCGAGGTGATTGCGCGTGGCGATGATCTGGAAGCGCTGAAACAACAGTGTCAGGGCAAGGTTCAAAAAACATTTGAAAAGGCGGCAACGCCGGAGCTGGAAAGAAAAGGCCTGCAAACCTGGGACTTTGATAATTTACCGGATACGTTTGTGCAAAAGGTCGGTGGTTTTGAGGTGCAGGCTTACCCTGCACTTGTCAGGCAGGGCACAAAAGCTGACATTGTGCTGGTAGACGATGTAGACAAAGCGCGGCAATTGCATCGCGAAGGGGTGAACGTGCTTCTGCGGGCGGCCATTCCCTCACCGGTGGGGCATCTGGAAAAAACATTGCCCAATAAAGCTAAGCTGGGTCTTTATTTTAATCCTTTCGGGCAAATCAAAGCGCTGGTAGATGATTGTATCTTTGCCGGCATAGATGCGCTTCGGGCAACCTTTGAAAGCGAGCAGAATACCGTTATCCGTTCAGAAAGTGTTTTCAACCAGTGTGCCGACTGGGTCAGGGGAGAAATCAATAACAAGGTGGTTGAAATTGCGCAACAGGTCGAAACCGGTCTGACACTGGCGCACCAGTGTCAGAAACAAATGAAGGGAAATATTCCGCTGACGATGGTTGGTGCCATGGGGGATATTCGTCAGCATCTGGCATCTCTGGTATATCCAGGCTTTGTGACCGATATCGGAGCAGCAAGGCTTGCAGACTGGAATCGCTATATAAAGGCATTAGTCAGACGGTTGGAAAAGCTACCCATTGATCCTACAAAAGATCGGCAGGTACAGCTGACCATCGAGAAAGTGACTGCCGAATATGAAAAAACCTGTAAAAAGTACCCGCAGGGTAAGCTCCCTGAGGCCTTGCAGGAGGGGCGTTGGATGATAGAAGAGTTGCGGGTATCGTTGTTTGCGCAACAACTGGGCACGGCCTATCCGATTTCGGCAAAAAGAATTCAAAATTTTCTTGCCGATTTTTAAGCCTTTTTGGGTTAACGCTTCGTAAACAGCAGCTATATGTGTTGTAAAACATTATATCCGTCGGGGTTGTACCTGCCTATGATCCCTGTTGACAAGTACATCTCTGCCGCCTATAACAAATAGCCCGGTATGAGGTAGGTCGGTATTGCCGAAGCAGCAGTCAGGAGAAGTAAAAGATGTTGGGATACGATGATAAGCGTAACTTTTTCAGAATGATGGTGAATTCGCCGTGTCAGGTGCAGATAAACGACGATGAGTCGAGTCGCACACTACAGGCGGTTTGCAAGGATATCAGTGCGACCGGCATGTCGTTAGAGGTCGACGAGCCATCCGTGGAGCTGGGAACGGAAGTTAAGGTCTCTATTGAGTCCACCAGTTCTCAAATTCCTTCACTGTCAGCCAGCGCCACTGTGGTACGCTGTGTTCAGGAGTCGGAAAACAGCTGTATTATCGGTGTCGAAATTTCAGAAATGAAATAGCGCAGGCGATGGGGCGGAGCCTCCCGCCCAATGATCTTTGTAAGTTAAAAGACCTGGCAGACCAGCCCTTTGAGGTAATAGCCCTCGGGATAGGTGCTGCTAACCGGATGATCCGGTGCTTGCGATAGCCTTTCAATAATCTTAACCCGTCTTCCGGCATCCAGAGCGGCGTCTGCCACAATTTTATTGAATAAGTCAGCAGGCATCAGCCCCGAGCAGCTGAACGTCAGCAGCAGTCCCCCTGGTTTTACCGTATGGATGCCATACATGTTGATATCTTTGTAGCCTCTGGCCGCGCGATTCAGTGACGCCTTGCTGTCAACGAATTTAGGGGGATCGAGAATCACCATATCAAACTGCGTTTGGCTTTGATGGTAGCTGCGCAGCACTTCAAACACATCGCCTTTTACCATCGAAGCCTGATCATTACTGAAGTTATTCAGTGCCAGGTGCTCCTCTGCAAGTGCCAGCGCCGAATCTGAAACATCGACATTGGTAACATGTCGGGCACCACCCGATAGTGCGTAACAGGCAAATGTACCGGTATAGCTAAAACAGTTGAGCACCTCTTTGTCTTTAGCGTAGTGCGCGGCGCGAGCCCGACTGTCCCGCTGGTCCAGATAAAAGCCTGTTTTGTGACCCTGTTCAATATCAACCAGAATCCGGACATTATTTTCTTTAATTTCGACTCGGGTCGGCACGTCGTCGGTTAAAGGCCCGGTCTGGAGCGCCAGCCCTTCTTTTTTACGAACGTCGACATCAGAGCGCTCGTACAGACCAATATTGGGCAGTAATTTCTGTAATGCCCATACAATCTTTTTACGCTGCTTGTCAGCCCCGGCGCTAAGTAGCTGGAGAACCGCAACGTTATTATACAAGTCGATGGTCACGCCGGGCAGACCGTCCGATTCTGCCGCGACCAGGCGAAATGCATTGGTGGTCGACATATTGATTACCGTTCGTCGTAATAAAATAGCTTCTTCAATACGGCGCATAAAGAAACCGTTATCGACCGGTTCGTTCTGTTCAAATGTCCAGATTCTGACGCGAATCTGTGACTCGGGTGAATAGGCGCCTCTGCCCAGCCAGCTGCCATCACTGGCGTAAACGTCTACTGTGTCACCGGCTCGACAGCGTCCTTCTACATTCGCCACTGCGCTGGCAAAGACCCAGGGATGGTGACGTTTCAGGGATTTCTCGCGCTCAGGCTGAAGAATGATTTTGGCAGACATAGGCAAACTTAAATGAATTCGAACAGGCGGCGCAGTATAGCAGAATCATCTGTTTTGCCTAACGCAACGTAACTTTCGATACCATCCAAATAAAGTGATTGTAATGCGATATATTGATTATGACTCAGAGGCGGGCCCTGAAGGGCTGGCAATTCGTACTACTGATTCGCCGTCAGTGACTAAAGGAAAAGTGAAAATTAAGGTGCATGCCTTCGGCGTCAATCGTGCTGATACGCTGCAGCGTCAGGGTAAATATCCGCCACCGCCGGGGGAAAGTGAGATTCTTGGACTTGAAGCCGCCGGTGAGGTCCTGGAGGTTGCGTCTGATGTCACTCAGTGGAAACCCGGCGATAGCGTTTTTGGTCTGATGCCGGGCGGTGGATACGCAGAAGAGGCCGTGGTTGATGCCCGGCACCTTATGCCCCTGCCGTCGCACTTATCCATGCATGAGGCTGCAGGGTTGAGTGAAGTATTTCTGACCGCGTACCAGGCGCTGTTTGATATTGCTCAAACACCGGCGCAGGGCAGGGCGCTTATTCATGCTGGTGCCAGCGGCGTGGGTCTTGCCGCGATCCAGCTATGTAAACTTGAGCGGATCAGTACCGCTGTTACTGCCTCTACAGACGAAAAGCTTGCACTGTGCGAAAGTCTGGGGGCCAGTTGTCTGATTAACTATAAACAGCAGGACTTTGCGAAGATTATTTCTGAGCAGTGGAACGAGGGGGTAAATACCGTCATCGATTTTGTGGGTGGTGACTACTTAAACCGCAATCTTTCCGTGCTCGCTAAAGACGGCACCGTTGTTTATCTGGCCATGCTTGGAGGCAGGTATGCAGACAAGCTGGATCTGGGATTAATGCTGGCTAAACGGGCAAAAGTAATTGGCTCGACGCTGCGAAGTCGCTCTGACGAATACAAAGCCCATTTAATAAATGCATTTACTGCACGGTTTCTGGGGGCATTTAGTCAGGGCGGGTTAAAGGTCAATCTTGATACGGTTTATGCGGCAGAAGATATTGCCACTGCCCATCAGCGGCTTGAGAAAAACGATACCCAGGGCAAGCTAATTGCTCACTGGTAAACACACAGCCAGAGGCTATTGTGAATTAAAGCCATCATCTTTCTTTGAAGGCTGGTTTGCGGCGGCTCTTGCCAGGTCGTCGCAACGCTCATTCTCAGGATGCCCGGAGTGCCCCTTTACCCAGTGCCATGTGACATCATGTTTGCTGACAGCGTCATCAAGCTGGCGCCACAGATCCGCATTTTTCACAGGTTTTTTCGCGGCGGTTCGCCAGCCATTTTTTCGCCAGTTATGGATCCACTGATTAATCCCGTTTTTCACATACTGGCTGTCGGTGGTCACATCTACCTTACAAGACTCACTAAGTGCATTGAGCGCGGCAATCGGCGCCAGTAGCTCCATTCTGTTATTGGTGGTTTCAAAATAGCCTTCGCTCAATTCTTTGCGATGCGAATTATAAATCATTACCGCACCATACCCGCCGGGGCCGGGATTACCGAGACAGGAACCATCGGTATATATTTCTATCGCTTTTTTGCCCACGGGCGCTCCTTTTTTTTACTGGCTTATGGTCAGCTGATTTGGGATTGGTATACTAGCAAAAAGTCCGAAGTAACGAGAATATAAAACATGCGCCAGATTGTACTGGATACAGAAACGACCGGTATTGACCCCAAAGAGGGCCACCGCATCATTGAGATCGGGTGTGTAGAAGTTGTCAATCGCAAACTGACAGGCAACCATTTTCATGTTTACGTAAACCCTCAGCGTGAAATTGAGCAGGAAGCCATTGAAGTTCACGGTATTACCAATCAGTTTTTAGCCGATAAACCTCTTTTCAAAAACGTCGCCAGCGACTTTATTGCGTTCATTAAAGGCGCGCAGCTTGTGATTCACAATGCGCCGTTCGACGTGGGATTCATGGATCATGAGTTTGCAAAAGAGCCTTCCACAAAGTCAGTCAAAACGCGTGATATCTGCTCGGTTTTAGATACCCTGGCACTGGCCAAGCGCACGCACCCGGGCCAGAAAAATAACCTGGATGCATTATGTAAGCGGTACGGCATTGATAATAGCCATCGTGAGCTGCACGGCGCATTGCTGGATGCTGAAATCCTGGCTGATGTGTATCTGATGATGACCGGTGGCCAGACAAAGCTGAATCTGGCCGGGCAGGGTGGACAGGATAGCGAAAATGATGGCTCGACCATTCGCCGTGTTAATCGAAGCGCAAATAAATTAAAGGTTATTCGCGCTACCGCCGATGAATTAGAACAGCATGAAGCGCGTTTAGATATCGTGCAAAACAGTGGTGGTCAATGTTTGTGGCGGGACGTTCAGGGCGAGTAATTCGATTGTACAAAAGGATGGTAAACGGGCTTTGCAGAGCCCGTTCAGCGGGTATTACTTTGCGAACAACAGCGCCTGCGCTTATTTTCTTGCTGGCCGCCATGGTCAATCTTTCCGTGTTTGCCGCGCAGGCTCCTGACCCGGCAGAAGATAACAGTGCACAGTCACCAAATGCCACTTCAGGTGCAAAGCGCAGTGTGCCGGACGACAAAAATGCTGATGCTGCAAAACTTCCAATTGTCAGGCTGGGGGACGAGTATCAGAATTCGATCACCCTGTTACAGAACCGTTTCAGAGTGGATTACAATGTCGATGAGGTCACCATGGTGTTCTTTCGTGATTATGGTTCTGCGCCGGTCGTTCTGGTGCGTCCTGATGGATCTAAAATCTATCAGTCACGGGCAGAAGAAGAGAATGTAAAATGGTATGACGATGCAGCCTTTGACATGATCACCATCAAAAATCCGGTACCCGGGCCCTGGCAGGCGGTGGGACAAATTAAGCCGGATAGTCGGATCATGATTATCTCTGATGTATCCCTGCACGCAGAGCCTTTACCCCCTACTATTTTTTCCGGTGAAATCCTCAAACAAACGGCTTACCTGTCAAATGGTGACGAACCTATTAATCAGCCTGAATTTCGCGATGTCGTGAAGCTGGAGATCGAGTTAGTCAGTACCAACAATCCCAATTATGATAATTTTGGGGCGGATAATGCGATTATTGCGACCTTTGAGGATAACGGCCGCGGCATGGATGAAAGACCGCTGGATGGCACTTTTACCGGCCAATTTAATCTTTCAGTCGCCGCCGGCGAGTGGAAGCCCGTTTTCCGTGTTGTCACGCCGATGTATACCCGTGAGCAGGTCGACCCGAACCTGATACTTTATCCTAATCCGGTCAAACTGGATGTTGTAATGGCTAGCGGTGACGAGAACTATCACACCCTAATGATTGATGTGAATCGTGAACAGGTGGATATTCAGTCGATTCTGGTTGACGGGAAAATACGTTATCCCAACGGTGATATTCAAAACTTCTCGTTGACTGAACCATCACCGGCAGCGCGCAGCCAGCGAATTCTGGCGCTGGATGAAGGGCAGTTCAGGGCGAAACTTACTGTTTACGGAAAAACCATCGATGGACGCGATTTTATCCTTGATGTACCACCTTATACCTTTCAGGCAGCGCCACCGGTAGTAGAAACCGCACCCGAAGAGATGCTAACAGAAATGCCTGACGGGAATGGGGAGGGCGACGAATTGCCCGCCGATGCGCCAGAAAAAGAAACGCCCTCAGCCCCACCGCAACCAGAAGCCATGAGCAATGGCACCTTAGTGCTGCTTCTGGTTGTAGTAAATGGCACTATTCTGATCGTTGTACTGGCTACCGTATGGGTTATTACACGACGTCTTAAGCAAACACCGGCGGCGCGCACCAGTGAGCATAAAAGCGGCTCTTGGTTTAAGCGACTTTTTAATCGCAAAACCTAAAATCTGTTGCGCGCGAAAACGGTATATTTCAGGTGCAAACTGAACGATATTTCAGCATTATGACCAATAGACGCGCAAACGCGCTGATTCGCAGTTTTTTTCGCAAAAAAACCATTGACTCTTAATATCGATAACCGTATTATCTGCGCCGCAGTGAGGGGGAACGGCCTGAAAATGGAAGTTTCAACTTATTGAAAGTATTGAAAAAGTGGAGCGGTAGTTCAGTTGGTTAGAATACCGGCCTGTCACGCCGGGGGTCGCGGGTTCGAGTCCCGTCCGCTCCGC
>NZ_JABBXD010000001.1:171101-800271 GCF_014750655.1 Salinimonas profundi | reverse complement strand
GAGCGGTAGTTCAGTTGGTTAGAATACCGGCCTGTCACGCCGGGGGTCGCGGGTTCGAGTCCCGTCCGCTCCGCCATCTTATTATCTTCTTGATTAATCTTGTAATCTATCCGTATCACGGTACCATTCGTGCAGGTAAAACCTGACATGTATTATAAGGTACGATGGAACACATTCTTGTCTGCAAAAATATCAGCAAAACCTATCATGATGGCGCCAGTGAAACGCAGGTCCTAAATAACGTTTCCTTTTATGTTGATAGTGCAGAGCATATCGCGATTCTGGGCAGTTCCGGCTCGGGAAAAAGCACGTTGCTACATATTCTCGGTGGTCTGGATACTGCTTCAGGTGGTGAGGTCGAATTCAAAGGCCAGTCACTTTTAAGTTTGTCTTCTTCTCAGCTGGCAGCCCTGCGTAATGCAGAAATGGGCTTCATCTATCAGTTTCATCACTTACTTCCCGAATTTACAGCCCTTGAAAATGTTGCAATGCCGCTGTTAATTGGCAAAGCCTCCACTAAATCGGCGAAAAGCCGGGCCGCAGCTATGCTTGAAAAGGTTGGGCTATCACATCGCTTAGATCACAAACCCGCAGCGCTATCCGGTGGTGAGCGTCAGCGTGTGGCTATCGCCAGAGCACTTGTGACCAATCCTTCATTGGTCCTGGCGGATGAGCCTACGGGTAATCTTGATCACCAGACCGGTGTACAGATATATCACTTACTTCGGTCGCTCAGCCAGGAGCTAGGCACCAGTTTTGTTGTGGTAACGCATGATACTGAACTGGCGGCGCAGATGGACCGGACACTGACCATTCAGGATGGGCTGCTTCGTGAAACACGGGGTAGTCACGAATGAGTCTTGTCTGGTTACTGGCAAAGCGCTTTCGTCAGGCGAAGCAGAAAAATCGTTATATATCGTTTATCTCCTTTTCTTCAACCTTTGGAATTGGCCTGGGTTGCTTTGTCCTGATTGTACTGCTGAGCGTAATGAACGGCTTCGAGCGCGAGCTGACGCATCGTATTCTGGCTGTGCTGCCGCATGGTGAGTTGTATTCCGTATCCAATGAAGGCATTCATGACTGGCAGACCGTTGCCACCAGATTTGAGAAGGATCCCAGAGTCCGCGCGGTATCTCCGTATACCAAAATTACCGGTATGCTGCAGCAGGGCAGTGAGTTAAAACCCGTTGAGCTGACAGGAATCGATACTAATTATGCAAAAGATGCGGCCTGGTTGCAGCAAGTGAAACCGGCTGCGTGGCAGCGTTTCAAAGCATCGCAGAATACCGTTTTGCTGGGGCAGGGGCTGTTGCAAAAGCTCTCTTTGCAGCCAGGCGATAAAGTGGGTGTGCTGGTACCGGTATCAACACAGGATTTAACGTTCAAAGCCCCCAAGCTGGTTAAACTCACTGTTGCCGGTGCACTCTCCATTGGCGGGGAAATGGACAATCATCTAGGTATCATGCACTTATCAACCGCTTCGACCCATGCCAGTATTGTATCGGGGGCACAGGGATTGCGATTCACACTCAATGACCCCTTTACTGCCCGCGACACTATGCGCGATATAGGTTACAGCTTTCCGCAGCCTGTCTATATGTCTGACTGGACACGTACGCAGGGGCATCTATACAACGATATCCAGCTGGTTAGGGTGGTGGTCTATATTGTCCTGACACTGGTTATTGCCGTTGCATGCTTCAATATTGTGTCGACACTGGTGATGTCCGTAAGAGAAAAGCGCGCAGCCATTGCTATTCTCAAAACCATGGGCGCGACAGATAGCCTAATCCGAAGGACGTTTATGGTTCAGGGATTAATCAACGGGCTGACAGGCATTGTAATCGGTACCATGCTGGGTGTACTTACGGCGCCGAATCTGGCTGCACTGGTCAAAGGGATTGAGACATTGCTGGGAACAGAAATATTGTCAGGCGATATTTACTTTATTAATTTTCTGCCTTCGCAGTTGCAGATAATGGATGTGCTTGTCACTGTTTTGGTTGCTGTGGTTCTGGTAATTCTGGCAACACTTTATCCTGCCTCAACAGCGGCAAAGGTTGCACCGGCCAGCGCATTAAATGGCTAGCCGGTAACCGGCTAGCTGTTTCTGTCAAAATGTTCTAAATCAACATCTTCTTCTTTTAGGCCAGCATCTAAATCATTGAACCGGGTCTCATCGAGCTCGTTTTCGCTTTTTGCAATAATGCAGGCGACGGTGCAGTCGCCGGTAATATTGACCGCCGTGCGGGTCATATCCAGTAAGCGATCAATACCGATAATCAGCGCTATACCCTCAACCGGCAAGTTAACCTGCTGTAAAACCATGGCCAGCATTATCAGGCCGACACCCGGAACGCCAGCGGTACCAATAGATGCCAGGGTGGCGGTGAGTACTACCATCAGGTAATCCTGCACTGCCAGCTCGACGCCATAAACTTGTGCAATAAATACAGTTGCCACACCCTGCATAATCGCCGTGCCGTCCATGTTTATCGTAGAGCCCAGCGGCAGCGTAAAAGACGATACTGATTTACCCACGCCCAGTTTGTTCTGCGCCGTTTCCATAGTGACGGGCAGCGTGGCACTGGAGCTGGATGTGGTAAATGCGAACTGTGCGGCGTCGCGCATTTTACGAAACAGAATAATTGGATTCAGTCCGGTAAAGCCTTTAAGCAGTGCAGAATAGGTGACCAATCCGTGAATAAACAGCACGGCCAGCACCAGGAAGAAATAGGTGGCCAGACTCCCCAGCATGTCTGCACCGATAGAGCTGAACAGTTTTGCCATCAGAACAAAAACACCATAGGGCGCCAGATTCATGATGATGGTTACCAGCTTCATGATGACCGTATTGATATCTTCAAAAAAGTCAGCAATGCGCTTGCCCGGCTTACCGCTCATCGCCATCGCAATACCTAACAGCACAGCGAAGATGATGATTTGTAACATCTTGCCTTCAGCCATGGAGTTGATCGGGTTGGTCGGGAACATATCGATGATAACTGCCGACAGGGAGGGGGCTTCTTTAGCTGCATACTCAACATCTGCAGGCATTTCCACACCCGAACCAGGCTGAACAACCAAAGCCAGGCTTAAAGCCAGTGTTACCGCAATCGCCGTTGTGAGAAAATACAAACCTATGGATTTGGCGCCCAAACGTCCGAGTTTACTGGGCTCAGTCAATGAGGAGGTGCCGCAGATCAGCGAAACAAACACCAGCGGCACCACCAGCATTTTTAAGCTGGCAATAAAGATTTGCCCTAGTGTTGAAAATAGACCTTCTACAAGAATGTTATAGGTTGAAAAGGTGTATCCGAATAGCGTGAAGCGCAGATCACCGCTATCTCCAAAAACCAGCTGGAGTAAAAGGCCAACCAGTGTTCCGGCTACCAGTCCGATGAAAATTCTGGTAGTAAGACTGTACTTGTGTGCGTTTTGAGACATGAATGTTCCCTGAAACTTCTGTTTTTATTCTTCGTAACGCGGGCTAGTTTGCCAGATTAGAAAAAGATTTAAACAAGAAAACGTCACAATCCCATAATTTAAAGATTCTGGCTGACGATGCACAGCCCACTTTTTATGCGGCATGTGGCTGTTCTAAGCAGTTTATCGTCTAGCGATCTCTGCGCAGTGAAAATGTTGTCTGCATTGCAAGGCGGCGAATGCAGACGAAATAAGGGGTGAAACGCAGAGCCCGGATATAAGGCATTCACGAAAAAGCCCTGCGATCGCAGGGCTTTTTACACGGTCGGACGGAATCAGTCCTGCTGGAAAGGATACACAGAGCCGATGTTCAGAATTTGTGTCAGTTCATCCAGCGCGGCACGCGACTCTGTTAATAACTGCGGGTCGCGTAAATCGTCCTCGGTCAGTTCATCCCGGTAATGTTTGTCTACCCAGGTGTTCAGGCGGGCAAATTGCTTATCATTGATAAGCGTATTGGGATTCACTGCATCTAGTTCAGTATCGTTGAGGGCGACACGTAATCTCAGACAGGCCGGCCCGCCACCATTGCGCATACTTTGTTTTACATCAAAGTATTTTACCTGCTTAATAGGCGTATCTTTAGTGACCAGTTCTTGCAGGTAGCGATTGACCGCCTCATTCTCCTGACATTCCGTGGGGGCGATAATCGCCATTTCGTTATCAGGTAATGTGATAATTTGTGTATTAAATAAATACGTTTTGATGGCGTCCATTACTGACACTTGGTCAGTCGGCACTTCTACGAAGTGTAACGGGCTGTCACCGTACTTCTGCCTGATCTCAGCCAGAGCCTCGTCTTTCTTATAAAAAGCTTGTTCGTGATAGAACAGAACGTTCTGATTACCCACCGCGATAACATCATTATGAAATACACCCTGATCGATAACATCGGGGTTTTGCTGAATGTAAACTACCGACTCATCTTCCAGGCCGTGTAACCGGGCAATCGCCTGGGATGCCTCAAGGGTTTGTCGTGCCGGATAACGGGTTGGGGCTGGCTTACTACTATCAAACGCATGACGGCCATACACAAATAACTCGACACCGGCCTGACCATATTCTTTACACAGGCGGGTGTGATTCGCAGCGCCTTCATCACCAAAATGTTCGTTATCTGGCAGGTGAGTATGGTGAGCGAAGTATTTTTCATTAGCAAACGTACCCTGAAGAATTCGCCCGGTCACTTGTGGTTCCAATGAACGATGAAACTTATTGGTCAGATTTGCTGGTGTGAAATGAACCCTGCCATCGCTGGTGTCTGCGCTGGGTGAGACTGTTGCCGCATTGGCAGTCCACATGCTTGAGGCTGAACAGCATGCCAGAAATACCTGTCTTGACTGTTTAGCCGCGCTTTCCAGCACCCGCGCATCAGAGCCGGTAAACCCTAGTCTGCGCAACGTATTGATATCAGGGCGCTCCTGAGGGGCAAGGACTCCCTGAACCATGCCCATATCTGCCAGTGCTTTTGCTTTGGCAAGCCCCTGCTTTGCAGCTTGTCGCGGGCTACTAATCGCATTGGCGTTATTCAGCGATGCCACGTTCCCGAACGACAGCCCCGCATAGTTATGGGTCGGTCCTACCAGGCCATCAAAATTCACTTCAAAATGCTTCATGCGTTCCTCGGTCAGTATGTATAGCAACCAGTGCTATTCTGTTAGGCGGTCTTTTTTTGAACATGTACCGTAATCGTAAGCCATAGCAGTGAATACTATCGACAAATTCATAAAAAGCCTCACTCGGATTGCCCGCATTATACGGCTTTTCAACGCATTGCCAATTGCGGTGGTGAAAATGTGAACAGGTTTTGGGCGGTTTCAAGGCAGTTGAACGAATAACTATTAAGAAGAACTTGTTTTCCATTCACTTTGTCGATATATGTTAAAAAAGCGCAGGCGTCCTTCAGGCATTCATTTCGACGCAAAATTCAAGCAATTGACGATTTAAGTCAATGAAATAAAACAGGTTTATTCTAATTTTATGGCAAAATCACTGGTCATCGTCGAGTCACCGGCCAAAGCCAAAACGATAAATAAATATCTCGGCAAAAATTTTATCGTAAAATCTTCGGTTGGCCATGTTCGTGATCTTCCTACCAAGGCGCTGGGGAATGTTGAACCCAAAAAGCCCGCTAAGGAACTCAAGACGCTTTCTGAGGAAGCGCGTACTGACTATTTAAGGCAGTACGAATATCGTAAGCTGGTGGACAGAATGGGGGTGGATCCCCAAAACGACTGGCAGGCACATTATCAGGTCTTGCAAGGCAAAGAGAAAGTTGTCAATGAGCTGAAAAAGCTGGCTAAAGATGCTGATACTGTCTATCTGGCAACGGATTTGGATAGAGAGGGAGAGGCGATTGCATGGCACTTAAGAGAGTTGCTGGGCAATAAAAATCAGTCGTATCAACGGGTAGTGTTTAACGAAATTACCAAAAATGCGATTCAGGACGCCTTCTCGCATCCTGGCGATGTCAACGTAGACAGAGTTAACGCACAGCAGGCCCGTCGTTTCTTAGACCGGGTTGTTGGCTTTATGGTCTCGCCACTGCTTTGGAAAAAGGTAGCGCGCGGTCTATCAGCTGGTCGGGTGCAATCTGTCGCAGTACGGTTGGTGGTAGAGCGTGAGCGTGAGATAAAAGCGTTTGTACCGGAGGAATTCTGGGATATCCATGCGGATCTGAACGCCTCAGATAAAGCAGCATTGAGAATGCTGGTTAATCGTTATCAGGGCAACGCTTTCAAACCAGTCAATAAGGCGCAGGCCGAACAAGCGGTTGAGGCGCTGAAAAATGCCTCGTATACGGTCGAAAGCCGGGAATCCAAACCGACACAGAGTAAGCCCTCTGCGCCGTTTATCACCTCAACCCTGCAGCAGGCAGCAAGTACGCGTCTGGGATTCGGTGTTAAGAAAACCATGATGATGGCTCAGCGCCTGTATGAGGCGGGTCACATCACTTACATGCGTACAGACTCAACCAATCTGAGTCAGGAAGCGCTGGATAGTTGTCGCGATTATATAAGCGATAAATTCGGTGGAAAATATCTGCCGGATAATCCTAACCGTTATGGCAGCAAAGAAGGCGCTCAGGAAGCGCACGAAGCTATCAGGCCGTCGAATGTAAACGTAACGGCAGATAGCCTTAAAGACATGGAGCGTGACGCTCAGCGACTGTATGAGCTGATATGGCGTCAGTTTGTGGCTTGTCAGATGGTGCCTGCTAAATACGATGCGACGACGATCAAAGTGGTTGCCGATGAGTATGAGCTGGTAGCAAAGGGCCGAGTTTTGCGCTTTGACGGCTGGACTAAAGTACAGCCGCAAATTCGCAAAAAAGGCGAAGAAGATAAGCTGTTGCCAGATGTTAAAAAGGGCGACTCGCTGAGTCTCAAAGCATTGGATCCCAAACAGCATTTCACTAAACCGGTGGCCCGTTTCAATGAAGCGTCATTGGTAAAAGAGCTGGAGAAACGTGGAATTGGTCGTCCATCCACTTATGCCAGCATCATTTCGACCATTCAGGATCGCGGTTACGTGCGTCTTGAAAATAAGCGTTTTTATGCCGAAAAAATGGGCGAGATCGTTAATGATCGCCTGATGGAAAACTTTGATGATCTCATGAGTTTTGATTTTACGGCGAATATGGAACAGCACCTGGATGATATTGCTACTGGTAATAAAAACTGGAAGCAGGTGTTAAACGATTTCTACGCTGACTTTTACAACAAATTACTCACGGCGGAAAAAGATACCGAAGAAGGCGGGATGCGCCTGAATCAGGCGATTCCAGCCGGCATCAGTTGCGATAAATGTGGCCGCGAAATGAATGTTCGTACTGCCAGCACCGGCGTGTTTCTTGGCTGCTCAGGTTATAACCTCCCACCGAAAGAACGCTGCACCAACACCATCAACCTGACGCCGGGTGATGAAGTAGTGAAAGTGGACGATGATGAGGAAATGGAAACTGAAGCGCTGCGCGCGAAGCGGCGGTGTCAGGTGTGCGGAACCGCAATGGACAGTTACCTGGTGGATGAAACCCGTAAACTCCATGTATGTGGTAATGCGCCGACGTGCCACGGCACGTACATTGAGTCAGGTACATTCAAAATAAAAGGCTATGACGGTCCTATTATCGAGTGCGATAAGTGTGGCAGCGATATGGAGCTGAAGAATGGCCGTTTTGGTAAATACTTTGGCTGTACAAACGACGAGTGTAAAAACACCCGTAAGTTGTTACGTAATGGCGAGCCGGCGCCACCGAAGGAAGATCCTGTTGATTTGCCTGAACTTCCCTGTGAAAAAAGTGATGCGCACTTTGTGCTCAGGGATGGTGCCTCCGGTATCTTCTTAGCCGCCCATAACTTTCCCAAATCCAGGGAAACCCGGGCTCCGAAAGTAGAAGAACTGGCCCGTTTCCGGGACCGAATTTCGCCGAAGTTTTATTATCTGGCGGACGCACCACAACAGGACCCGGATGGTAACCCAACAGTCGTCCGGTTCAGTCGAAAGACAAAGCAACAGTATGTCATGTCAGAAAATGAGAATGGTAAGGCATCGGGTTGGTCAGCGTGGTATGAAAACGGCAAATGGGCCGCAAAAGATACCCGTAAAAAATCAAAGTAAGGAGTATTCCTGTGGCATCACTTCAGGACCAATTACTCAAAGCGGGGCTGGCGGATAAGTCCGCCGCTCGCCAGGCGCGTCAGGAAAAGCGCAAAAAGCAAAAGATAAAGAACAAAAGCAAGCAGCAGACAGAGGATGAAAGTAAACAGGCTGCGCAGCAGGCAATCGAAGAGAAAAAGGCTCGAGATCGTGCGCTCAACGAGCAACAGCAAAAGGCACGCGAGGAGCGTTCAATTGCGGCGCAGGTTCGTCAGCTCATCACGATTAATTCACAATCTAAAGGCAAGGATGAGGTTGTGCTTAATTTCACTGATGACAACGTCGTGAAACGCATGCATGTATCTGAGGATGTGCGTGTTCAGGTGACGAAAGGTCGATTGGCGGTAGTCAGGTTGGATGAAGAATACCATCTGGTACCTATGCCGGTGGCTGATAAAATTGCGGAACGCGATGAAGCGTCTGTGATACACCGGGCTGATGCTCTGGATCAGTCACAATCAGAGGCAGGCGACGAGCAGGATGACTGGTATGCAGACTACCAGATACCTGATGACCTGACCTGGTAATGCAGATAGTCATATCAACCCGGTTCTGCTGGCTGTGTGTAAAATACTGTTGTGTTTAGACGTTTTAGCTCATCCACATTGAATAGCAGTACAACAAAGAGGCGTAGCACTTGTGCCTTAATAATTAAACCGAACTGGATGTTCTAAAAGTGAAGTTGATAGGGAGCAGAAAAGCCGGTAGAAGAACTCAGCATGGTTTTATTCTCAAATGCATAAAATAAGCTCGAAGTTGAGCGTGATTGTGTGAGCTACGATGGGTGGGTAAGCGCATGAAGATCATTGCGGCATTAAATCTTAGCTTGGCGCCTTGAACCTGACTATTAGTAAAGAAGTTCAGGCGCAAGCTATTTTTAGGTTTACAATAGAAATAGTGAACGGTTAAAAACGGGGCCAGCCATTACTATCCCAGTTCAACGTGCTGATAAGTAATTTAGGCGTACCATCATCACTCGCATCATAAGCATGACGGACCATTACATCTGTATTTAAAATATCCTGACCACCTGGTCCGATCCAGCGACTGTTGCCCGCATCAAGAATGGTGCCGCCCCCATTCATCATGTCATTACCATTTTTGTCTAAATATGGGCCGCGAATATCGGTAGCCCGGCCGTAGGCAATCCGGTAGGTGCTATCAACGCCTTCACAACATTTACCAAGAGATACAAATAGATAATAATAGCCTTGGCGATAAATTATAGTCGGAGCTTCGATGCTTCCGCCAGACTGACTTGCGATAGAATACAATTCACCCATAGGCTTCATTGACATTGGATTGATGCGGGTCAGTTTGATACCAGAATTCCAAGAGCCAAGCACAAGCCAGGGACTGCCATCCTCCGCTTTAATCAGATCCGGATCAATGGCATTATAATTATTTGAATTGACGGTATTGATTACCACACCATCATCACGCCAGTCTCCTGCCGCGATACTGCTTGCTGAGGTCAGTCCAATAACGGACGTTCTTGAGCCAAATGTTGAAATACTGTAGTACATCCAGGTGCGGCCATTGTAAGGCTTTATATCAGGCGCCCATACATCACTTCCATCGTGGTCAGGTACATAGTTTTGCCACCAACTCAGTCCGTTTGGAAAAATCGCTGGCGCGTCGTTCCAGTTAATACCGTCAGATGATGATTTACCGGCTATTCCGGGTCCTGTTTGAAATATCCACCATGTTCCATTCTCGTTCGCTATAGTCGGATCGTGCGTAACCAGGCTACCTGAAAGTGGCCAATGATTGGCTGCTCCATTGGTAGTGGAGGGATCCCAGGGTGTAGTTTCGACATTGGCCAGTTTAGTCAGCTGCCATTGCTGGTTTCGGCTACCCGTATAGTCCCACTGAATGACATTTGTGCCGTTAGAAGAATCGCCATTAACCAGATCTAGCGCTTTGTTGCTATTTTGGTTTATGAACCTGACATAGCCATCGCTTGTATTCTCAATTGCCCAAAGCTGAGATTCTCCGCCGATATACTCGTATTGGACAACATTGCCACCATTCGCCTCAGACCACTCAAACACTTCCAATGCTTTGCCTGAGTTTAGGTTTATTACACTATAATACCCATTATTTTGCTCTGTTATAAGCCACCGCTGTGTATCGTGGTTAGTATTTGCCCATTGAATTATGTTTGCGCCGTCAGTGAGCTCTGCAGCTCCAACTTCAATAGGCTTGCCTGTGGCACGCGAGTTTATCGTATAGACGCCATTGTCGATTGCGTAAGCCGAAACAGTGTTCATTCCCAAACAGAGTAAAAAAAGAGAATATCTGGATTTTATTTTCATAAACGGGTGACCTTTAATAATATTGTATTATTTATGGGTTGGTTATATAAACATTTTGTTTACAAAATATCAACAATGGGAGTTGCAACCTGGATGCGAGCGTGACAGATAAAACGTGCTGCAGGGTAGGGAAAGGAAAGAAAGCTTAAGCATCAATGCAAAAGGACACATCGTAGTAAACTAGACTTTAAAAATGATCAGCAAGATATGAGACTCTATAACAAGAGTGAATTTTCAATAGGGTAAAAAGCACTAGCAGATAGCATTAGATTAGATGCACTCAGTGCCTCTACACCATATACTTCTACATGGCAGTGGTATTTTTTGCGTACCTTTTCTGCCAATATCCCAAAATCCCCATCCCCTGATACCAATACAATGACATCACTTTTAGGAGCGGCTTCCATCACATCAATCGTGATCCCAACGTCCCAGTCGCCCTTTGCTGAGCCATCTGAACGTTGAATAAAAGGCTTTAGTTTTACATCAAAACCGATAGCCCGGAGGATGTTCTGGAATTGTTTCTGCTTTTCATCATTACGCTCTATGGCATAAGCAAACGCGTTTATGAGTGTTCTGTCCCGTGTAGCCTGCGCCCAGAATGCATTGTAATCAAAGTTCTGCTTAAAGGCAGAACGCGTGGTGTAATACACATTTTGTACGTCGACAAAAATACTGACTGTCTGCATGTCGAACACCTGTTAACGATAAGCGTCTTATTCGACATCATATCAGTTGCATTTGTGAATTACCCGCTATGCGTGTGTTTAAAAGTGACACGGCAACGCAGCCCCGGATACTTACTATTATCTGCTAATTGATAATAAAGATGACTTTGCCCGGTGGCTATAAAGCGGGGATAGTTCTTTTGTTGGCCAGGAAAAATCAAAGAGAAATTTGGCAGCTGCTATAAGCAACAGCTGCCAGGTCTTTATACCATTAATCAGAGGTGGGAGAGGAGGGCGATTCGCCGACACCATTTGTGGACTGATTAACAGGTGCAGACGCTACATTCCTGGTCGCCGCTGCCGTATGCGTTGCCAGAATTTGACTGTTACCTCTTATCAGATCACTCAATGTGCCTGATTCGCTGTCTACCAGCCCCACTTCTTTTAACAGGGCATCTACAACCGGCGCATTAGCCCGGTAATTTAAGGCTGCCTGGGTCACCTGATCTGCCATTGAGCCACCATCAGTGTTTCCTGTTGCAGTATTTTGTACTGCGCCTGCGCCGTTGTACCCCTGTAATATCTTAATGCCCTCTATGTTTTCCAGAGGTTTAACTGCACTGGCGATGATTTCTGGTAATACCTTCAGAATAGCCATTGATTTTTGTAATTCAATTTGTTCATTTTTAAGTGTGTTTTCGGCTTCATACAACGCCTGCTTACCTGCCGCTTCAACAGCCAGTACTTTTTCATCTGCTTCCGCCTGCATGATTTTCGCATCAGCGTTAGCTTTGGATTCGGTTAGAATAGCTTCAGCAGTATTCGTAGCGGCCTCTTTTTTCGCCGCAGCTTCAACGGTTATACTTACTGCTTCTCGCTCTGCTTCTTTACGGGCATCGATAACTTCAATTTCTTTGCGTCGGTTTGCCTCGGCGATTTGCTTTGCCGATATTACTGCCTCTTCTTTTTCCACCTTGGCTTTTTCTGCTTCTGCTGCCTTAGCCCGCGCCGCCGACTCTTCTTCAGACTTATTGGCTACTGCAATCTGCTTAACCTGTTGTGCTACTTCTACTTCCTGTTGCTGCAGGATACGCGCTTGCTCTAACGCTTTTCGTTTAGCAATTTCCTGTGTCTCAAGCTCACGGGATTTTTCGATTTCTGCTGCTTCAATGGCGCGTTCTTTGGCAATGGCGGCTTCACGCTCCTCCCGCTCTTTTTGCTCGCGCTGTTTGGCTATTTCAGCTTTTTGCTCCTGACGTTTAAACGCCAGGGCCTGCTCCTGCATTAATCTGGCTTCTTCCTCATCCTGCTTAATGGTAAGTGATTGCTTTTCAGCTTCCAGGTTTCGGGTTTCAATCTGGATCCTGTTTTCCTGCTGAATATCATTCGTCTCTTTACGCTTTTGCTCAATAATCTTGGCAAGACGAGCGCGACCTTCTGCGTCGAACGCATTATTTTCATTGAAAAATTCAAGGTCGGTCTGGTCAAAACCTGTGAGACTCACCGAT
This sequence comes from Salinimonas profundi, assembly GCF_014750655.1. Lineage (GTDB taxonomy): Bacteria > Pseudomonadota > Gammaproteobacteria > Enterobacterales > Alteromonadaceae > Alteromonas > Alteromonas profundi_A. The sequence continues at coordinate 787,632 of NZ_JABBXD010000001.1, read as the reverse complement.
TCCAGCTCCAATCCATTTTTCTCCAGATCGTTTGCAACACTTTGTTGAACCTTCTGGACGAAATCGGCGCGTTGTTCGTGCATCTCTGTCATTGACATCTCTGCTGCGACAGCGCGCAGTACATCAACAAACTTGGACTCCATCAGTTTTTTCACTTCCTCGGCCCGCGTGGTGCGCGTTCCAAGTGTTTGTGCAGCCATCGAAATGCCGCTGGCATTAGGGGCGACCCGAAGATAAAAGTCGGCTTTAACATCAACCCGCATTCTGTCTTTGGTGATCAGGGCATCTTTTTGTGTTTTTTCTACCTCGATACGAAGCGTATTCATATTGACGGGAATGGTTTCGTGCACAACAGGCAGGACGATGGCGCCCCCATCCTTAATCACTTTTTCACCGCCCAGCCCGGTTCTGACAAAGGCTATCTCTTTTGTTGCTCTTTTATAGAGCCGGGCAAAGATAATCCCGATCGCCATTAAGGCGACCAGTACGATGCCGCAGATAATCAGAATAGAGGTGAGGTTCCCCATGTTTGCTGATGCTTCCATTATAAACTTCCTTGGTAATTGGCGGCTAGAGCCGATCTATTGGTAGCGCATGGCGAGCCAGCGACCCTCGGCTTTTTCTACCAGGATCACGTTATCACCACGAACAAAAATATCTTGCGCGTCTATCGGTTCAACTAACACATAATGAGGCTGTTGGTGCTGATCTATGAATTTAGCTTCTGCAGGGTTGTCGCGCTGAGCTTTACCTGACGTAATACAGGCTGTTACCCCCACAAACGCATCAGCAGATAATGCTGATGATTCATTTTTGGGTAACAGGCGTGCCAGGCGAAGACCGAATCGTGCCGTCAGAGGAAGCGCAATTGCAAAAGCAAGGGGAATAGAGAGTGCGACAGGCAGAGACGATGAGATTATGGCTTGCGATACGACGTTAAACATCAGACCACACAGGCCGAAAAACGTCAGAAATATGATCATCCAAATCATAAAGGGCAGTTTATCCAGACAAAGCCAGTTGGATAGTACGGACAACGAACTTCCGGTAGCCGCGTCCGGGGAGCTGACTACCTCAACATCGTCAAAGACGCCCAAAATGCTGGCACCCAAAAACATGCCGAGTAGTTCAATCAAAAACACGACCAATACAATCGCGATTGCAGCGCTAAACCACAGATTGGTGTCACTAAGAATAAAAGCTGGCATACATCACCGTCCTTGATGAAACTATCGACCAACGTTATACCACAAAAATGATTAAAAACGATGCCAAAAAATACTGTCAAAAGGACAGTTTTCAGGACCAGTCAGATCCTTTTGGGTCGGGCGTTGACATTCAGCGCTTTTGGGTCAGGCGATCGATTTTTTTAAAATAATAAGTGAAACCGTATCCAAGTGCGATTACCGCACTGACACCGGGTGCAATCACTGATACCAGAGACAGAGGGGATGAGAAGGTGAGATTACTGCTGAACAGCATGCCCAATGCTAGTCCAGCCATCAGCATAACGATGGGGAAAAGCACGAATGCAAGTTTAAGTGACAAGACCTGATTTTTATATGTTACGTGCAATACATGATTCATGTTATTTCCCTATAAATGCTGACTTTTGTATCTGCAATAGAATACCAATGCGATAACGTAAATCCCAGCAATTTATAGCGATAGCAGCACGCTCACCTAATTTTAGTTTCGCGCAACAGAAAATGTTATAAGGCGCTGGTTATAAAGAGAAAGAAGTGATCTTTTTTAGCCTGCTGCGAATACTTGCTAGGGAGTATTTAATCTATTTCTTACATGAACAAGGATAGTGGACAAGGCTTAAATCTGTAACGGTATCGGTTACCTGTTAAATCTGCACCCGTCAGGCACATGCACTGATCAGGTTTCCAAAACTGGACAGACGCTCCTCAGGTCGTCTTCGCAGCTATCCAGGCTTCTCATAAAAAGGTTGATAAATGAAAAAGACACTGACCAGATTATCAGTACTCATTACGGGTGCATTGGCTGCGTCGTCTTCTTTTGCCGATGAACTACCGGTAGATTTGGGCGGCCATATTCGGGTTAATTATGGTCATCTTGACTGGCAAGAGTCGGAAATCAGAGACGGCTTTGAGTTTGAGTCCTTGCGACTTAACTTATCCGGTGAATTGGACAATTTTTCCTATAAAGCAGAATATCGCTGGTACGAGAATGTCGATTTTGACACGGTTCGCTATGCCGATCTTACTTACACCTTCGATGAGGAACTTAGTGTCACCGGCGGGATAACAAAAGTGCCTTTTGGTCTTCTGCCTTTTGCATCAAACAGTTTTTGGTTTTCTGTAAATTATTACCTCGGTTTTGAAGATGACTATGACGCCGGTATAACGACCAATTACACCCGGGGAGACTGGGATTTCCATTTTGGCTATTTTCTGAATGATGAATATAACGATCCGGCTGAGTTTGGTCGCTATACGTTTGATGTCGCGGATGATGGTGAATATCGTAATAAAGAAGACGGCCAGATTAACCTTCGGGCTAATTACACTGCTAACTTTTTCCGAGGCGCAACCACCGATTTAGGCGTGTCTTTTCAATACGGTGATATCCTGAACCTTGATACACTGGAAAATGGTGACATGACAGCGTATGCATTGCATATGCGACACACTCAGGGGCCAGTTAAGGTTGAATTGCAATATATCGATTTTGACTACAATCTTGAAGCGCCAGAAGGTCAATTGCGGGATCGGGTCGCCTTATCGTCATTCAATTTTCCGTTTCTCCAGGCTGCCGAAGGTCAAAGCTATATGGCAAACCTGGTATACAGCGTGCCAATCAAATTTAAAACGCTCTCAGATTTAAGCTGCTATACAGAGTACAGCCGGGTAGAAGGCGACGTTGAAAGCAACAAGGCATCGTCCCAGTGGGTAAACGGTTGTAGTTTTGGCTGGGATAAGTTGTTTGTGTATGTAGATAGCATCCAGGGTCGGAATATGTGGTTTTCAGGAGGTCCCGGAATCGCCCTCGACCTGGGAGGTTTGCAAGATACAACGCACCGTCTGAACATTAGCCTGGGTATATATTTTTAAGGGGATACATGATGCGAATTACTACTTTATTACTTACGGCGGTTTTGCTATTGCCCGCCCAAAGCTGGGCCCATGCATGGTTAAAGCTTGAGATCGCGACAACGGAATACCCACCTTACACCTCAACTGACATGGAACATGAGGGGTACATCAATCACATTATCACTGAAGCATTTCTTGAGACCGGCGTTGTGGTCGAATTCACGTCCCTGAAGTGGGAAGATGCGCTGCAAGCCGCTAAAAATGGTGACTATGATGCGGTATCTTACGGAAATTTTGTGCGCAGCCGTGAAGATGAGTTTCTGCACAGCAAACCTATAACAGCGGAAAGTCTGGTTTTCTATGTGCGTCGTAATGGTCCGGTGCAACAATGGAATACATTGAGCGATTTAGACCAGTACAAAATGGGGATTACAAAAGGTTACTTGTATACCGATGAGCTGACCGGCTATATCGAAAATAATAAGAATGTTGCCACCTTTGATACAGACGAAGAAAATTTTCAGGCGCTGATTGATGGCGAAATTGATATTTTTCCTATTGATGAACTGACGGGCTGGTATTTGCTCGAGCGCGAGTTTAATCAGGATGATCGTAACGACGTGGTTCGCCTGGAAACCTATCTTTCAACGGTAACGACTCACCTTCTTATTCCTAAAGGACGTAAAAACAGTCGTCTTGTTTTGGAGTTATTTAACAGAGGGCTTGAAGAAATCACGCTAGAAGGAAAAATGCAGCGTTTCAAACGCTTGCTTAAAGAAGGGTTTTATCAGCATCCTGAGAAGCCGGTCAATTACGACCGCCGATAGACGCAGTCTTCTACAGACATAGAAAAGCCCGCTTTGAGACGGGCTTTTCTATGTCTGTAAGCACCAGACGTGTTGTCCTGATGTGTTAATGCATTATCTGAATATGGTGTAGCGCGATACTATTTTATCGTTTAACTCAATCTGGCTTTCCAGTCGGCCACCACAAGCGGTAATCATTCCCACCGATGCAGCGTTGTCCTGATAACAGTGAACCATGACTGGCTTGATTGCCCGGTCGTGCGCTTTCTCAATGGTGTAAGCCAGTAGCAATGCACCAAGACCGACTCCCCTGAACCGGGGTCTGATACCAATACCAATATGACCGCCAGCGTGAATCAATTGCGCATTGAGATCATGTCGAAGGTTGGCCACTCCGGCCAATTTATTGTTACAGATTAGCCAGTATGTGGAATTGGGTACCAGCCCTTCTGGCAAATTTAAGCCGTATTCGTAGTCTTCAAGGGTTTGAATTAAGGCCGGAAAATCCCGGTAGGCTAAATCCATCGGCATTGGATAGCGTTCTTCTTCGCCGAGTTCTTCAATATATTGACGGTAGCAGGATTCAAATGCCTCTGTTGGGGAAATAATACGAATATCCATATTTCTTACTGTATTACCGCGCGGCTAATTACCAGCACTATGCTGGTTGAGCCACCGATCCAATTGGTTAGCAAATTCTTGTTTTTCGGATTGCGACAATGCTGCCGGTCCGCCTGTCTGAACACCGCTGCTTCTCAGCGTGTCCATAAAGTCTCGAATGTTGAGACGGGACTTAATATTTTCTTTGGTCAGGCGCTCTCCACGTGCACTTAACACGGTACAGCCTTTATCTATCACCATATCTGCCAGGGGAATATCAGAGGTAATGACAAGTTCGCCAGACTGACATCGCTGTACAATCTCATCATCAGCAACGTCAAACCCGCTGCTTACCTGAAGCAAGTTAACGAACTTGGTCGCTGGTGTCTTCATATAATGGTTGGCTACTAACGTGACCTGAACCTTGGTACGCGATGCTGCACGAAACAGTATTTCTTTTATCGGTGCCGGGCAGGCATCCGCATCTACCCAAATCGTCAATCCCAGTTTCCCTATAGTTATTTTTGCTTAAGCTTACGCGAAAAGCGTCAAAATCGCAGAACATTTTTATGAATAATTGGCGTTGGATGACCTATCTCTATGTAACAATTTTGAAAAAAGTTTTGGCGCCAGGAAAGTATCGGTGAGAGGCCCGGTAAAGATTAAAAGACTGTGAAGAGCAACTACCATGGAATGACAGGGCGTATCCAGAAGAGCAATCGCAATAACTCGTGCCATGACGACATGCTGAATTCCGGCTTCAATAAATAATGTTTTGCAAATATTGGCGAAAAGCGTACATCGTTTCTAATCAGGTAACCTGTTGCACTGCCTGGCGCGCGATAAATCTAACAAGTGCAACATGCGTCTGTAAGAGTATTTCGCACTCCACTGCCATACTGTTCAGGCTGACAGCGAGTATAAGCCCTTGAGGTGATGTTTGGTGTCACAGGGGGACGTAATAAGACGGGCAGAGTAGTAAAAGGCATCAACGAAAATGCCTGCATAAACCTGTCGGTGTGTTCGGCGTAAAGATGTTAACGCGTTCGTCTGAAAAGACAGTTCGATATCAAACATGATGACGAATGCTGCCGGTTGTAAAGGTTTTTGCCAATACGAGCGTTGTCGGATTAATTTAACAAGCTGTCATCTTCGTGAAGTAACTTATGGTACCCGGCTGAAAATTCCCACATGTTACTCATTCAGAGGCATTAACGGTCGCCGTTTTCAAAAATACAGACGTCCTGCGAGATGAGATCCAGTTTCTAGCCAGTGAAGCAAACGCTGAATTATTGACAGGAAAGCGGCCATCGACAATTTCTAACTCGTGAGAGACGCTGACCAAGTCTGATGTCCGCATCATTGAAAACTGTTGACCCACTGGGTTAATCCACAATGGGTCAGAAGATATACAGTTTTAAAGCGAAATGTGACAGGCGGGTCCTTCACCACCCCCCTTAGTTGGCGAACAAATGAAATACCGGTGAAAGCCGGCACTTCTTACAATACTGGCGGTCAGCAGCGTTATCGAAAGTGGGGGGACATCATCGCAAAACGATCAGCGCCTCGGGTCAATCTTTCGGGAACGGGTGTTGATGACAAAGCTATTCTGCTGTATTGGTTATATACAAAGTAGGGCTGTGAATAATAAAGAAAAGTGATTGATGTTAATGCGATATGATAAATGCCATGCATAGCAAATTTGATTTGAATTTATTTGTGGTACTCGCCGCGATTTATCGTGAGGGCTCCATTACCGCAGCCGCACAGGACCTTAACCTGACCCAGCCAGCGGTGAGTCATGCTTTGTCCCGGCTAAGGGACATGCTTGATGATCCTCTATTTGAGCGACACGGGCGGCGAATGGTACCCACGGGTCGGTGTCAGCAGATCATCCCTGATGTTCAACAATCTCTGGACGCCTTACATCTGAGTATTACTACGCCATGGTCCGGTACATTGTCGTCTTTCAGTCGTACTGTAAAACTGGGGCTCAGAGATGTTTTTGAACTATCACTGCTTAAAACGCTGAAGAGAAAGCTGGATGAAAATGCGCCCAGGGTGAGCATTCAAAGCATGCATATACCACTGGAAGAAATGACCGAAAGTCTTAGCCGTGGCGAGATTGATATAGCAATAGATGCAATGGTGCCCGCCAGGGCCGATATCCAACAGCGAGGGATTTGTACAGAGCCGTTTGTTCTGTTGTGCCGTCCGGACCACCCACTCGGCAAGCGCCTGACGAAAACCGCATACGTAACGGCACAACATGTGCTGATATCGGCCAGACGTTCGCTAGTCAATCATGTGGATATGGCATTAGCCGCAAGTGGGCATCACCGGCATATCGCAATGATATGTGAGCATTATATTGCCGCCGCGGATGTAGCAATGCATTCGGACTTATTGCTCACGGTGCCCGATAACTATGCCCGTCAAATTTGTCGTGAGATACCGTTGGCACAACATCCGATGCCCGTGGATATTCCCGCTTTGCCTATACATATGTACTGGCATAATTCCACGGACAATGATCCACTACTTAAAACGGTAAGAAAATGGATGGAGGAGACGCTTCAACATCCGGCGCTTTGAGGTCAGGCAAATGGATGCTGAATCACTCCTAAAAAGACGATAATGCTTTTTGCGTATAGTGATTCAGTGTTGTGTTGAGCTTCCAGTGCCCGGGGCTCCAGCCTTCCAGAAAGCGCTGAAAATCGGCACATGCTATGGGATAGAGGGCCCGCCAGCTTTGTTCCACCTCTTCAGGGTGAAACCTGCTAGCCGATGAAGATAGCGGCATAGCATTTCGTAGCGCCTCAAAATATACATCCAGACAGGTGCCAGTCGCCTCAGCCTGGTCGTCTTCACTTAGCGCACTACCAATGAAATAAGCAACATCCTGAACGCCGATACCTGCACCCGGGTACTGGAAGTCCACTGCTGCTATATTGCAGGTTTGTTTAGCGTCGGCTGTAAAACAAAAGTTTGCCACTTTAGCATCACCGTGAACAACAGTCTGATAGGGGCAGTTGGCAAGCGCTCTGTCAATCCTGTGCGCAGAGTGTTTTAGGAAACCATCAGCCATAGCGCTAAACTCATGCTGACGCGTATCTAAGTGCCAGTATGTTCCCCTGGGCCATAATCCCTGCGCCTGCGTGACGATATCCTCACGGGAAAAGAGAAATGTGGCATGAAAACCAGCCAGATAGCGAAGCACGAGGCTGGCCTGGTCAATGTTAAGTGTTTCATAGCGTTGGTCAAATCCCTGACTGTCTAAATCTGTCATAATCAGAAGCATTGCGTCACCGCGTTTATCTTCTGTAATTAATTCAGGGGCAGGGAGCATCAGACGGGCGCGAAACTGTGAATAAAAAGTGCGTTCAATCTGATAGGACGTGAGTTTTCGTTGATGGCTGTCGTTATTATTCCAGCCTTTAGGGTGGCTGAGTATGTCGGGCGGCTTTACAGCTTTAGCAACCAGACTGCAATTATATTTTGGAGAGAAGAAGCGAAAACATTGTCCATAGCCGCTCCATAACCTCTGAAGCAGAGAAAAAGCATGAACATCAGGATCATCAAGCTGCTCACTCACCCATGCTTTAAATACCTGGTCGACTGTCTCATTCATAATAAATCAGGCTGCTGCAAGACGCAGCAGCCTGGATAGATGGCCATCAGGCCGCATTATTGCCCGGGTTGGTAGCAGGTGCTGAAGCGCGGGATTTCGCTTCAGACTGCACAGCTCGCTTTCCTGAAACAGCAAGAGAAGGGCGATCATCATCTTTACGCGCCGTCAGACTGACGTCCTGAAACTCAGTGTTGACAGTCTCCGGTACTGCTGTTGGATGTGATACGCGGATTTTACCTCGACCACTTGCCGCAAGGCTGGTCGGTGCAACATCGCCTCGTGTATCAGCTTTTGGCACAGACTGACTGGCTTTATCGGCGTTAGTTTCAACGGCCTTTTGCTCTGGCTGTGACGTTTCAACTACAGGCGCGCGCTCTTCGGTATCAAGGTTAATTTCGACCTGTTGAGGCGTGCTATCCTGACTATTCAGGCGCTGACCATCGGCACGGTACTTTTCACGCGGCTTTTCCTCTGGCTTTGTGGTCGCTTCCGGTACATCAAGAGCCAGCTCATCCTGCTTATGATCATCATTGCTCTGGACAGCTTCTGCATCAACCTGGTCCGGCATTTCAACCGGCTTGGCCGTCGTTTGCGCTTGTTCAGTATTTACTGACTGATCTTCCTGTTGAGTCAGCGTTTGTTTGACATCGTCCTGCGACTCGTCGGAATGCGTCGCATATGCTGCTGCTTCAGACTTTTCATCATAAGCAACGGGCTGGGCGGTCTGCGCTTTCATCTTTTTCGGTGCGTTGTGCGCCGTTTGCTCAGTCCCGGCGTCCTCAGAGCTACCCGTTGTCTTAGCCTGCATTTCAGACGCTTTGTTGACCGGATCGGCAATTGTATCTTTGGTCGCAGGCGCTGACTCTTGCTCAGATGCGGTCTTACCACTGGTCTCACCGCTGTGTGACTGACTGTCTTCCTGTGCACCTTTTTTGCGTCGTTGGCCCGCTGCACGAACATGACGTGGAGAGCGACGGCTACGACCGCGGTTTGCGGTGTTATCGCGCTTATCATCTGACGTACCTTCCTGTTGCTCGTCAGAGGATGGGGCTTTTTTATCTTCGGCGACAACCGGTTCCTGTGCCTTCGCTGGTGAAGCCGGCGTATTCACAGCATCTGGCTGTCGGGTTTGCGTTGTGGTCGCTGCCTGATTCTCTGGCTTATCCTGAGCCTGCGTATCAACCTGCTCGTTTACCTGAGTTTCTTCTTTCTGGACCCGAACTGAACGACGCATATCACGACGTTTACGCCGCTCGGCTACCTGCTTCTTCTTAGGCGTTGGCTGGGTATCCTTCCCAGCGTCTTTGCTGCTCTTATCATCAGGCTGATCTTTGATTTCGCGGTTGTCAGGTTTCTCGTCGCGCTGTTGTTTACGCGGCTTACGATTTTGCGGGCTCGGTTTACCTGAACGCTTATCCTGCTGAGGCTTTTGCTGGCCTTTGTTACTGTCATCGCGCTCCTGACTGTCTGCGGGCTTTCCACGGCGCTGTTTATTGTTGCGCGGTTTGCGGTTTCGGTTATCACCGCCACGTCGCTGATTATTACGTGACTGTTTCTCGCGTTCCTGACGTGCTTCTTCCGCTTCCTGCTCTTCTTTGGCAGAACCACCACCAAGCAGACCGCCTAACCAGCCAGATATGCGGGAAAGCAGCGATGGCGCAGGTGCTTCCGGCTTCGCTTCCGGCTTCACCGGTGCTTTAGGCGCGGCATCAGGCGCAACCATGCCTTTAATGGCTGGCTCTTCACGTTTGACCGGTGCTGCAGCAGGCTTATCTGCATTGGTTTGTGGCGTGTCAATCAGCGTCACGCCATAACTGACATCATCAATCAGCTCATCGGGGCGACGACGGCTGACTTCATAATGTGGCGTTTCCAGGTTTGGATTAGGGATAATCAGCAGCTGAACCCCATGACGCTTTTCAATCACATTGATGGATTTACGCTTTTCATTCAGCAGATAAGTGGCTACCGGTACAGGCAGCTGGGCTTCAATCTGACCGGTGTTATCTTTGATACTTTCTTCTTCGATAATGCGCAAAATAGACAGCGCCAGCGACTCGGTACCGCGGATAGTCCCATGACCAGAGCAGCGTGGACATACATGATGGCTTGACTCACCCAGAGAAGGGCGTAAGCGCTGTCGGGACATTTCTAACAGGCCAAAACGTGAAATACGTCCCAGCTGCACCCGCGCCCGGTCGGAGCGCACCGCGTCTTTCAGGCGATTCTCGACTTCACGTTGATGGCGTACCGGTGTCATATCAATAAAATCGATGACCACCAGACCACCCAGGTCTCGCAGACGAAGCTGGCGAGCAATTTCATCTGCCGCTTCCAGGTTCGTGTTCAGTGCAGTCTCTTCAATGTCTCCACCCTTCGTGGCGCGAGCGGAGTTAATGTCTATCGACGTCAGGGCTTCAGTCGGATCGATAACAATTGAACCGCCTGAGGGAAGACGGACTTCACGCTGAAATGCGGATTCTATCTGACTTTCGATTTGGTAGTGACTGAAAAGTGGAACGCCGCCATCGTATTTTTTTACACGATTAGCAAAGTCGGGACGCACCAGCTCAATGTGCTGAACGGCCTGCTCATAAACGGCAGTTTTATCTACCAGAATCTCACCGATATCACGGCGCAGATAATCCCGGATTGCACGAACAATAACGTTGCTCTCCTGATGAATCAGGAAGGGAGCAGGGCGTTTGTCTGCTTCTTCGCAAACAGCCTGCCAGTGCTTAAGAAGTACGCGTAAATCCCATTCAAGTTCTTCGTAAGATTTACCCACTCCGGCGGTACGTACGATAAGACCCATTCCGTCCGGAAGCTCTAATTTACTTAGCGCCTGCTTAAGTTCAGTACGCTCGTCACCTTCAATACGACGGGAAATTCCACCGGCCCGAGGATTGTTCGGCATCAGAACCAGATAGCTGCCAGCCAGAGACAAAAAGGTGGTTAATGCAGCACCTTTTTGACCACGTTCTTCTTTATCAATTTGTACAATAACTTCCTGGCCTTCTTTGATGACATCTTTGATATTAGGCCGGCCTTCAAATTTGTAGCCTTTAGGAAAGTAGGTGCGGGCAATTTCTTTTAGAGGGAGGAATCCGTGACGCTCAGCGCCGTAGTCGACAAAAGCAGCTTCAAGGCTAGGCTCTACGCGGGTGATTTTACCTTTGTAAATGTTGGCCTTTTTTTGCTCGTGACCGGGGCTTTCGATGTCCAAATCGTACAAGCGCTGCCCATCAACAAGGGCAACACGCAACTCTTCTTGCTGAGTTGCATTTATTAACATTCTTTTCATTGTATCTAACTCTGCTTTGCTACAGCCGCTTAGACACAAAATTAAACTGACGTGTGCAAACCCTCATCACGATGCCTCCCGGCAAGGTGCGGACTTTGTTGTTGCGTCGTAATATCCACGTAGCCTGCTTGTTTCATTGCGCGTTAACTTCACTTTCAAACGCGCACCCGGGCTGTGATTTAGTGGATGTCGGGAACGACTGACCCTGTTTCTTACTTCGTTTTAATCATCCTCATAGCGGTATGTCGTTGCTATCAGGATTGTCATTTCAATTCTGTTTTCTAAACGGCGAACATGGTGTTTTAATGCCGCAATATTCTGGTGAGGGAAGGTTTTAGTACTACCTACGCGGCTCACTTCAGGCAATGAATTTGTGCTGCCGAATCATTGCGGCTGTTACATTTCGGTTGTTCAAACCGGTTTTACGGCAGTTCAATGCGCGTTAAACCCTTTGATTATCGCACCATTGTATGAAACTAAGCAAGGAAAGAAAGGTGCGTGCGCGACTTATTTTAATCAGCCCGGTGATTATGAGACAAAACGGCTGTTTTTTAATGTCACACAGCAAACTCTGATAGGAACAGACAATAAAAATCCTTTATACTCTCCGCCATGAAAGAACAGAGCCCCCCTCAAGTAAAATTTGTCACGGTTGAAGCCGATTTGGCAGGCCAGCGCATCGACAATTTTCTTCGCACACAGTTAAAAGGTGTGCCCAAAAGTATGATCTATCGCATTTTGCGTAAAGGCGAAGTGCGGGTAAATAAAGGCAGAGTGAAACCTGAATACAAACTGCAGGCAGACGATGTCGTGCGGGTGCCGCCGGTCAGAGTGCCGGTGGCTGATGATAAGCCAAATCCAAAGTTGGATAAGGTTGCTGCGCTGACCGATCAGATTCTTTATGAAGATGACCGGATTATGGTAATAAACAAACCTTCGGGCATCGCCGTTCACGGTGGCAGCGGATTAAGTTTTGGACTGATTGAAGGGCTGCGCGCGTTGCGCCCGGATGCCAAATTTATGGAACTGGTCCATCGACTTGATCGTGACACCTCCGGGTGTATTTTAATCGCAAAGAAGCGCTCGGCACTGCGCCATATGCATGAACAGCTGCGAAACGGTCAGATGGATAAGCGCTATCAGGCGTTAGTGTGTGGACAATGGCCGGAAAATCGCTTCAAAGTGAAGGCACCGCTGCGTAAAAATGTGCTGCAATCCGGTGAGCGACTGGTGAATGTGTCAGATGCGGGCAAACCTTCTGAGACACGCTATCGCGTGTTGGAACGATTCACCGATGCGACGCTGGTGGAAGCATCACCAATAACCGGCCGGACCCACCAAATCCGCGTGCATTGTTTACATGCGGGCCATCCTATCGCCTGTGACAGCAAATACGGCAATACTGAGTTTGATCAGAAAATGCAGCAAAGCGGACTCAACAGATTATTCCTGCACGCGGCCAGTATTCGCTTACTTCACCCGCAAACAGAAGAGCCCGTTACCTTCATTGCGCCGCTGGATGCGCAACTCACAGCAATACTGGAAGCCTTAAGATGAAAGATTACCAGCTTATTATTTTTGACTGGGACGGCACATTAATGGATTCCGCCGCCAAAATTGTTAGTTGCATGCAGCTGGCCGCCCAGCAGTGCGATGTGCCTGTTCCGGATGCGCAAGCGGTAGGGAATATCATCGGCATCAGCTTGCGACCGGCAATTCAGATTTTGTTTAATACACAGAATGAGACGCTTACCGACGCGCTGCTGGAAGGGTATAAATCCGCTTATCTTGAAAAAGATGTGACCCCATGTCCGTTATTTGATGGCACCCGTGAATTACTGACGTCACTCAAGCAGCAAAATAAAACCCTGGCAGTAGCTACAGGCAAGGCCCGCCGCGGCTTGGACAGGGCCTGGAAGAATACGCAAACCGGGCATTTTTTTACCACCTCACGCACAGCGTGTGAGGCGGCATCAAAACCCTCATCCGATATGCTTGAACAAATTTTGACGGAGACCGGGGTAAATGCCAGTGATGCCATTATGGTCGGCGACACCGTGTTCGACATGCAAATGGCTGAGCAGATTGGCATGGACAGGCTTGCGGTTTCATACGGCGTACATAATAGCGAGCGGTTGGCGGCGCATCACCCCGTTGCTATCGTTGATACTGTAACTGACATGCATTCAATATTATTGCCGCGCTAGCGCGGCTTTTTTAATGTGGGCCTGGCTGGCAAGGGTAAGCAGATCAATATCAAACTTTGCCAGTAATTCACGAAGTAGCATGACGGGAAGGCCTATCAAACTATTAGGGTCCCGGCTATCGATACGCTCAAATAACAGTGCGCCCAATCCTTCACATTTAAAGCTACCTGCGCAATCCAGTGGCTGCTCAGCTTCAACATAGCCAGTAATTTCCTGTTCGCTGAGGGGACGAAAGTGCACGCGTGTTATCTCGACATCCACATGCAGTGTTTCTGAAGCTCCCTGATAGACAGCCAGGGCAGTATAAAATGTAACAATATTGCCCTGACATAGAGAGAGTTGGCGCACAGCGTTGTCGAAGGAGCCAGGCTTTCCAAGCATAATGGTATCGTCTTGCTGTTTTACCACCGCGACCTGATCAGACCCCAGGGTCAATGCGTCAGGATGCAAATTGCCAACCTTACGCGCTTTTTGTGACGCTAAGCGACATGCAAGTGCATCGGGCGCTTCACCGGGGTGAGGGGTTTCGTCAATATCAGGCGATTGTGTTTTCACAGTTAGCCCCAGTGCATTAAGCTGCGCTTTGCGGTATTTGGAAGAAGACGCCAGTAAAAGTGTGCTCATAAAGGAAGCCGGTTAGGTTCGCATGGCTTAAGTCTAAACAGGCCTGGACACAGGTAAAAGCCCTGTTAGAAAGAGAATACCCGATTAATCACTTTTTACCCGATTAATCCTTTGACAGATATGGGCTGACGCTATATTATTCGCGCCCTATGCAGAAAGTGAAATTACCTCACCAGGTCGATCCGGTTAAAAGTGCTGTCAAGCGCTCTGATTATCAGGGCGTGATTGCCAGTAAAGATATGGAACGTTTACTCGGTGCAGTTGTTAACTGTGATGAGTGGGTGGACGCAGAAGTACAGTTTATAAAAGACGCGCAGGGTCTTACTGTTTTTCACGGCCATCTGGCTACACAGGTCACACTTATCTGTCAACGGTGTAACGGCGAGTTTGATTACCCGCTTAATGTCGAATTTTGTTATAGCCCGGTGCAGCGGTCAGACGAAATCGATTTGTTACCCGAAGCTTATGATCCGGTAGAGGTCGACGACCACGGAAATGTCGATTTGCTTCAGCTTTTAGAAGACGAGTTGATTATTGCTTTACCTATTGTAGCCCTTCATGCAGAGAAGGATTGCGCACTGAGTAAGGATGATATGACGTTTGGTAAAATCGAACCGGAAAATGAGCGACCAAACCCTTTCGCGGTTTTGAAAGAACTTAAGCGAGACCAGGAGTAAGTTATGGCCGTACAACAAAATCGTAAAACGCGTGCTAAGCGCGGTATGCGTCGTTCACACGATGCGTTGACATGCGAAACTTTGTCTGTCGACTCAACATCAGGTGAGACGCACCGTCGTCACCACGTAACCGCTGATGGTTACTATAAAGGCAAAAAAGTTATTGAACGCTAACCGCGTTTGGTAATTAACATTTTGTCTAAGCTAACCATAGCGTTAGATATCATGGGGGGCGATCATGGTCCCCCTGTTATTCTCTCAGCCTCACTGAGAGCAGTTCGCCAACACCCCGATACCCATTTCATATTTTGTGGCCAACGCGCCATCATCGAACCCGCGCTTTCTAATTTAAATGCAGAAGAACGGCAACGCGTGCAGATCGAGCATTGTGAAGATGTGGTCGAGATGGACGATAAACCCGCCTCGGCGCTTCGCACCAAGCAAGATTCATCGATGAAAAAAATTGTTGAACTGGTAGAGCAGGGCAGCGCTGATGCGTGTGTCAGTGCGGGTAATACCGGTGCGCTGCTTGCGCTCGCCTATTATCGCCTGAAAACGTTGCAAGGCGTTGATCGTCCCGCGTTAGTGTCCTTCATGCCCACCGCGGGTAATCATAAAGTGTTGCTGCTTGATCTTGGGGCCAATGTAAACTGCACGGCCGATACCCTTTTTCAATATGCGGTAATGGGGTCGGTATTGGCAGAAGAGATGACCGGAAAGCCGGCGCCCCGTGTTGCACTGTTAAATGTCGGTGAAGAAGACATTAAAGGCAATGCATTGGTAAAAATGGCGAATCAGCAGCTTAAACAAACGCCAGCCTTAAATTATATAGGTTACGTGGAAGGTGATGATATTTTCACCGATTATGCGGATGTCGTCGTGACGGATGGCTTTACCGGCAATGTGGCACTTAAATCCAGCGAAGGTTTGGCAAAGCTTGTCGTCAACGAGGCGAAACGCTTTTCTGAAGCCAATCTGTGGACCCGGACGATGGCCCGGGTTGCTCTTCCGCTTCTAAAAACTATTTATAATCGTGTGAACCCCGACCAGTATAATGGCGCCAGTCTGATAGGATTGCGCGGCATTGTAATAAAGAGTCACGGAAACGCATCAGCCGATGCATTTTATTATGCAATTAATCAGGCAATGCAGGAAGCGCGTTTACGTGTTCCGGAAAAAATAAAAAGTAAAATAGAAACGGTTTTGTTGGAGCAACTTTGAGTAAATATTCACGAATTATCGGGACCGGCAGCTATTATCCTAGCGAAGTGCGTACCAACGCAGATCTTGAAACGATGGTGGATACCACCGATGAATGGATCACTGACAGAACAG
Source organism: Salinimonas profundi (assembly GCF_014750655.1). Taxonomy (GTDB): domain Bacteria; phylum Pseudomonadota; class Gammaproteobacteria; order Enterobacterales; family Alteromonadaceae; genus Alteromonas; species Alteromonas profundi_A. Next base: position 771,386 of record NZ_JABBXD010000001.1, on the reverse strand, counting down.
GTATAAAAGAGCGGCGTATCATAGGCGCTGACGAAACAGCAGCAACCATGGGTGTTGAGGCATGCAAAAAGGCACTTGATGCGGCCGGATTACAGGCCAGCGATATCGATATGATTGTCTGTGCCACCACCAGTGGCCGCTATTCACTTCCCAGTACCGCATGCGAAATTCAGTACCATCTTAAAATAGACGGCATTCCCGCGTTTGACGTTGCCGCTGCGTGCGCCGGCTGGTGTTATGCGCTAAGTGTTGCTGATCAATATGTTAAATCCGGCATGGCTAAACGGGTACTCGTTGTGGGTACCGATTGCCTAAGCCGTTTGGTGGATCCTGCTGATCGCAGCATGGTTATCTTATTCGGCGATGCCGCCGGGGCTGCGGTTATCGAAGCCAGTGACGAACCTGGTATTTTATCTACACATATCCACGCCGCCGGTTCTTATAAAGACTTACTTTATGTGGGAAATCCCACTCGCGGCGATGAATCTTCAGTACATGATAACTGGGGTGTTATGCGCGGTAACGAGGTATTTAAGGTTGCGGTCACCAAGCTGTCTGAGCTGGTAGAGCAAACTTTACAGGCAAATAATATGGATAAATCTGAGCTTGACTGGTTGGTACCGCATCAGGCGAACTTCAGGATTATCAAAGCGACCGCTAAAAAGCTGAATATGTCACTGGACCAGGTGGTAATGACGCTGGAAAATTATGGTAATACCTCTGCTGCAACGGTACCTACTGCGCTTGATACTGCAATCCGTGACGGACGTATTCAGCGTGGTCAGAATCTTCTGCTAGAGGCCTTTGGTGGCGGTTTTGCCTGGGCATCTGCTCTGGTACGCTACTGAAGTGGCTTTGAAGACATTATAACAATAAGGATCGACTATGACTCGTACAGCCTTTGTCTTTCCCGGTCAGGGATCGCAATCCCCCGGTATGTTGGCCGAACTGGCCGACGCGCATCCAGAAGTGCTGGACACATTTCAGGAAGCCTCAGACGCACTGGGCTATGATCTGTGGGCACTTGTTCAGTCTGACACTGACGGCAAGTTAAATGAGACGCATATCACACAGCCGGCACTACTGACGGCCAGTGTCGCTATTTTTCGTTTGCTGGATAAGCAAGGTATCCAGGCAGACTACATGGCCGGCCACAGTTTGGGTGAATATTCAGCGCTGGTGTGTGCCGGCGTGTTGAAATTTGCCGAAGCAGTAAAGTTGGTCGAAGCCCGCGGTAAATTTATGCAACAAGCCGTTCCGGCCGGCGCTGGTGCAATGTATGCCATCATTAATCTGGATGATGACAAAATTGCCGATATTTGCCAGCAAACCGCGATTGCTACTGGCGAGGTGGTAGCGCCGGTCAATTTCAACTCGCCGGGTCAGGTTGTGATTGCCGGTGAAAAATCGGCAACGGAGCAGGCAGCGACAGCCTGTAAAGAAGCGGGTGCGAAGCGTGCTTTACCGTTACCGGTTAGCGTGCCATCACACTGTGAACTTATGCGCCCGGCAGCGGATCAACTCGAAGAGGCATTTACTGCTGTTTCGTTGTCCACCCCCACTGTGTCAGTCATCAATAACGTTGATGTAAACAATGAATCTGAACCAACAGCAATTAAAGACGCACTGATAAGACAGCTGTATTGTCCGGTCAGGTGGACAGATACGATTCGCTATCTTGCTGCACAGGGTGTTGAGCGCGTGTATGAAGTTGGCCCGGGTAAAGTACTTACCGGCCTGGTTAAACGAATTGATAAATCGCTTGAGGCGGCGGCGGTTAATACGCCGGCGGATATACAAGCGTGTGCAGAAAAAGGATAAATCATGTCACAATTAGCGTCTAAAGTTGCGCTGGTTACGGGTGCCAGCCGTGGAATCGGTAAAGCGATTGCTCAACAGCTGGCCGAGCAGGGCGCAACCGTTATTGGCACGGCAACCAGTGAAAATGGTGCCAACAATATCACTGAATATCTGGCAGACTATTCTGGCAAGGGGTTTTGTCTGAATGTGACTGATAAAGCCTCCATTGATGATGTGTTAAATAGCATTAAAGAAGAGTTTGGTGGGGTGGATATTCTGGTTAATAATGCCGGTATTACCCGTGATAATCTGCTAATGCGCATGAAAGATGATGAGTGGCAGGATATTATCGATACCAATCTGACCGCAATTTTCAGCTTGTCGAAAGCCGTTTTACGCGGCATGATGAAGAAAAAGCACGGACGCATCGTCAATGTGGGCTCTGTGGTGGGTAGTTCCGGTAATCCTGGTCAGGCTAATTATGCGGCTGCAAAAGCAGGCGTCATCGGTTTTAGCAAGTCAATGGCCAGAGAAGTGGCATCACGCGGAATTACTATCAACGTAGTCGCTCCGGGTTTTATCGACACTGATATGACCAAGGCGTTAACCGATGAACAGAAGGAAGCTATCTTCAAAGATATTCCCGCAAATCGTTTAGGCCGTCCGGAAGAAATTGCTGCAACTGTTGCATTTTTAGTCAGTGACAGTGCAGCATATATCACCGGCGAAACTATTCATGTGAATGGTGGTATGTATATGAGTTAATGTGGCCAGGCCACGTTAACTGATTGACAGTGATGAGATTTTTCATCTCTGCATGTAAAAGAATTGTTTATTAAACTTTGGTTCGTTGCTGGTTAGACCAGAAAATTAGTTTAGTCTGGTGCTTGCAAGCGTTGGGCTTGCAAAATAAACTAGCGGCACTTTTTATATCTAGTTACGTTAAGGGAAACCTAGAATTATGAGTAACATCGAAGAGCGCGTTAAAAAGATTATCGTTGAGCAACTGGGCGTTAAAGAAGAAGAAGTAAAGCCTGAAGCTTCGTTTGTAGACGATCTGGGCGCAGATTCACTTGATACCGTAGAGCTGGTGATGGCGTTGGAAGAAGAGTTTGACACTGAGATTCCTGACGAAGAAGCAGAAAAAATTACTACTGTTCAGTCAGCTATCGACTATATCAACGCTAATAAAGACGCGTAATTAACTCTTAGCAAAACGGCTCACCATGAGCCGTTTTCTATTTCCTACCTAGTTCCAATGCGAGGGCTTTTGTGTGACAAAACGTCGCGTAGTGGTTACTGGTCTTGGCATGTTGTCACCACTGGCTTCCTCGGTAGAGCAAACCTGGCGTGGGGTGCTTGCCGGTGAAAGTGGTATTGGTGAAATCAGCCACTTCGATTGCAGTAACTATTCGACTCGTTTTGCCGGTCAGGTAAATGATTTTGACCCGCAAGAATATATAGAAAAAAAAGAAGCGAAGAAAATGGATCGGTTTATCCAGCTCGGCATTGCCGCGGGTAAACAGGCCTTAGCTGATTCCGGTTTAACTATAACCAGTGACAACGCTCATCGCGTTGGCGTTGCGATTGGTTCGGGGATTGGCGGACTTCAGCAAATCGAACAAAACCACACCAAACTTGTGGAAAGTGGACCTAAACGTGTTTCACCATTCTTTGTTCCATCAACCATAACGAATATGATTTCGGGCTTTCTTTCTATTATGGAAGGATTAAAGGGGCCGAACCTTAATGTCGTGACTGCTTGTACAACAGGTGTTCATAATCTGGGAATTGCAGCAAGGACTATCGCTTATGGTGATGCAGATGCAATGCTGGCTGGCGGCGCTGAGGCTTCCATTACGCCACTGGGTATAGCCGGATTCGCCGCTGCGCGAGCATTATCGTCCCGCAACGATGATCCCAAGGCGGCCAGCCGTCCGTGGGATAAAGACCGCGACGGCTTTGTTATGGGTGAAGGTGCCGGTGTAGTGATGCTTGAAGAATACGAAGCAGCCAAAGCGCGTGGTGCCACAATCTATGGCGAATTGGTAGGTTTTGGTATGAGTGGAGATGCTCACCATATGACCTCGCCACCGGAAGACGGTGAGGGTGCCGCTGCATCCATGGAATACGCATTAAATGATGCGGGCTTAGATGTGGCGCAAATTGGTTATATCAATGCACATGGGACATCAACGCCTGCTGGTGACAAAGCTGAAGTGGCAGCTGTCAAACGTGTTTTTGGCGAGCATGCTTATAAGCTGATGGTGAGTTCTACCAAGTCAATGACCGGTCATCTGTTAGGTGCCGCTGGTTCGGTAGAAGCCATTTTTACCATTTTGGCGTTACGCGACAAAATGGCACCACCTACCATCAATCTCGATGTACCGGGTGAAGGCTGTGATCTTGACTTTGTAGCACACAAAGCAAAGGCGTTTGAGTCGCCTTATGCATTGTGTAATTCGTTTGGCTTTGGTGGTACCAACGGTACACTCATTTTCAAGCGTTTATAAAATTATCAGGCGACCCGACGGTCGCCTTTTTCTTATCCTGCGTGCACTACCTTCTCTGTGCTGTGATTGATATACTCGTTTTCTAAATAGAGTACCGTTGGAACGAGACAGATTGCAGACACTCCCTCTAAACGATCGTGCCGCCAATTACGGCGATGGTGTTTTTACTACCATGATGGTTCAACGTGGCCGTGTTGCTTTGCTTGAGCGTCATATAAACCGACTTTGCCGGGATGCACAATTACTTGGCCTGGTCGTGGAAGCCGCGCGACTGCGCGCTGAAATCTGTATTCAGGCGCAATCGATGACAGCCGGTACACTGAAATTGCTGATAAGCGCTGGTCAGGGGGGGCGGGGATATCGCAGGTCAGAGGAAAATACTATCTGTTTGTATTTTTCTCAACATGCGTTACCTGACCATTACCGTAGCTGGCGTATTGACGGCATTAGCGTGGGGATTAGTAATGTATGTATGGCGGCGCAACCTCTGCTGGCGGGTGCCAAACACTGTAACCGGCTTGAACAGGTTCTTGTTAAAAGCCGCATGCCAGCCAGTGTCGATGATGTTTTGGTATGTGATTATAACAATCAAATTATCGAAGCCAGCGCTGCCAACGTTTTCTGGCTAAAACAAGGCCACTGGTATACACCCTCTTTAGAGCAATGTGGCGTGGCAGGAGTCATGCGCGAATTCCTGATAGACTGGCTAGCGCAACAAGGTGAGACAGTAAGTGAAGTTCTGGTGCAACCGGCTGCGTTAGAGGACGCATCAGCGATTTTTCTTACCAATGCGCTGATGCAGGTAATACCTGTGCATACCTTAAAGCTGGATGAGGTGCATCATTATCCGGTGGAACCAGTACATACATTGCAGGACGAAGTTAAGTCAGCTTATCAGGACGAATTTAATGCGATTTAAACGTATTCTTCTTTTAACCATTCTTTGCTTACTGGTTGCTGCTTTAGCTATCAGCTACTGGCAACAACAAGTGGATAAACCTCTGGCTATCGCATCGCCGACGTTGATAACGATCAACGAAGGGGCAACAGGTCATAGTGCTTTAGCACAGTTACAGAACGCCAATATTACCGTTGTTGATGATTTCAGCGCCCGAATCTGGCTTAAACTCGTTTTCAGGGATCAGCATATCCGCGCCGGTACGTACGAGCTTACGCCTGAAATGACATTACCGCTGGTTTTTGAAAAATTTGCCAGTGGCAGGGAGCATCAGTTTTCTGTCAGCCTGATCGACGGACTGACGTTCTCACAATGGCAGACGATACTTAATAATCATGCCCACATCGACTTTGATCTCAGCCCGGATAAACTTGAATCATTGAAAACGCGCTGGCCCTGGCCGCCTGCCTCAGGGTTACAGTCGCTGGAAGGACTGTTTTTGGCCGACACCTACCACTTCACTGCTGGCACAACAGCATCGGGGTTGTTAGCCCGGGCGATGGACGCAATGAAATCGCAGCTTAATGAACAATGGCAGGCTCGCCAAACAGGGCTGCCTATCGAAACGCCCTATGAAGCATTAATATTGGCATCAATTATTGAAAAAGAAACCGCCGTGCCGGCAGAGCGCGCTCAGATTGCCGGTGTGTTTGTAAACCGGCTTCGGCAGAACATGCGGCTGCAGACCGATCCTACCGTCATATACGGTATCGGTGAACAGTACGATGGCAATATCACCCGCGCTCACCTGAGACAAAAAACGGCTTATAATACTTACGTAATTAAAGGATTACCTCCTACGCCTATAGCAATGGCGGGGCGCCCTGCGATAAAGGCAGCATTGCAGCCTGTTCCCACCGAGGCACTTTATTTTGTAGCCAGAGGTGATGGGTCGCATCAGTTTTCACAGACATTGGAACAACATAATGAAGCGGTACGAAAGTATCAGCTTAATCAATGATAGGCAGTATTATGCGTGGTAAATTTATCGTCGTAGAAGGGCTGGAAGGCGCTGGTAAAAGTTCCGTAATCCAACTACTGGTCGACTGCATTGAAGCGGCGGGCCATCGCTGCGTGACTACGCGTGAACCGGGTGGCACCGCGATGGCCGAAGCGATAAGGGAGTGTGTTAAACAGCCCTGGGACGAAACGGTTGCCCAGGAGACCGAGCTGATGCTCATGTATGCTGCGCGCCGTCAGCTGTTAATTAATAAAATCTTTCCGGCCCTGAATGACAACGTGTGGGTAGTGGGTGACAGACATGAGCTTTCCTCACAGGCCTATCAGGGCGGCGGTCGTCAGATTGATGCTGAGATTATGGCGACCCTGAGCCAGATTACCCTTAAAGGCTTCAAGCCGGATCTGACATTGTATTTGGATGTTACTCCCGAAACAGGACTGCAACGGGCCCGCGGCCGCGGTGAGTTAGATCGTATTGAACAGGAAGGTATGGCGTTTTTTAAGCGCACCCGTGAGCGCTATCTTGAGCTGGCAGCATCGGACGACACCATAATTACCATTGATACGATGCGGTCGATGGAATTAGTCCATCGTGATGTAATCGCCAGAATAAAGGCATTTCTGGAATGCTGATGCCACCCTGGTTCGAGCATACTTTTCAGCGTTTGGTAACGCGTCACGCAGCCAATCGACTTCATCATGGCCTGTTGTTAACCGGTCAGTCTGGCATTGGAAAGATGTTACTGGCTCAAACGCTGGCGAAAACCTTGTTGTGCAAATCCGCGAACAAGGCCGGGTTTTGTGGTGCCTGTCAGTCCTGTCAGCTGTTTGATGCACAAACCCATCCTGATTACAGCGAGCTGGTTAGTGATAAACAGCTTGGTGTAGATAAAATTCGGGAAGGGATAGGACGATTGAGTGCCACATCACAACTAAGTGGTAATAAAGTGCTTATTATTCCGCGTGCCGACATGATGACTGAGTCAGCCGCTAATGCGCTGCTAAAAACACTGGAAGAGCCCACGGCTAACACGTTTCTCATTTTAGTCACTGACAGAATGCACCGTTTACTACCCACCATTATCAGTCGCTGTGAAAAGCACGTACTGTCCAGACCGCATCAGGAAGTGGCACTGGCATGGTTATCTGAGCAAGGTTTGACCGACGTAAATGCTGCATTACTGGAAGCCTACGCCGGCGCTCCGCTTCGGGTACAGGCAGCACTGGAAGATAACGCCGCCGGTATCAGCTATCCAAGCTATCAGGAAGGGCTTGAACAGTTGCTCAGCGGGACTGCTGATGCGGTGACACTGGCCACTGAGTGGCAGGCGTCAGCAGCCACAATTGTTGATTGGCTACAGCAATACGCCCATCAAACGTTTATCCAATATAATAGCCCGGCGTTTTTCAAACTGTACAAAACCTGTATTCATGCCCACCAGGCATTGCAGAACCCCGGCGTTAATAAAATTATGATCCTGAGTGGTGTTCTGGCCGAAATAAAACGGCCCGCCAGTTCGGTATAAGATACGGAACCAATTACTCAAGTTACTGCCCAACCCTATCAGAAACACTATGCGAGGTTATTTTGTTTGTAGATTCACATTGTCATCTTGATCGTCTTGAACAGGGCGACACGCCATTAAATGAAACACTGGAGTTTGCGCGCAACAGAGGCGTTGAGCATTTTCTATGTGTCAGTGTTTCAGTCAAAGACTTTGATGCCATGTTTGAAAAAGTCCGGGCATTTGACGATGTGTCGGTATCTTGCGGTGTGCACCCGCTACATCAGGAAGATGCATGTAGCTATGAACAGCTTTTACAAAAAGCATCAAAACCAGAAGTGGTTGCAATTGGTGAGACCGGTCTGGATTATTTTTACAGCGCTGATACGCAGGAAGTACAACGACAATCTTTTATCGACCACATTAAGGTCGCCAATGTGTTAAACAAACCACTGATAATCCATACCCGTGATGCCCGGGAAGATACGATTGCATTACTGCGCGAATATAAAGATCCCGGTACGAAGGGAGTATTGCATTGTTTTACCGAGTCTTTAGAGATGGCTGAAGCGGCCATCGATCTGGGCTTTTATATTTCAATTTCCGGCATTGTTACGTTTAACTCTGCTGAGTCACTCAGAGAGGTTGTAAAAGCAGTGCCTCTGGACCGCTTGTTGATTGAGACAGACTCTCCTTGGCTGGCACCGGTGCCGCATCGCGGTAAAAGCAATCAACCCGGGTATGTGGTTGAAGTTGCTGAATTCATCGCCGAGTTGAAAGGCGTCAGTGTTGAGGCGCTCGCGCAGGCGACAACCCAAAACTTTTATCGTCTTTTCGATCAGATTACGCACGCGTAATTAAGGAATGATATGCCAGCATGGAACCAGCGTCTGACCAAGAGTTTACATCAGACCAGAAATCAACCTGAAAGTCGTTATTTTCAGTTGGCTACAATCGACAGGGATGGCGTTCCGGAAAACCGGACCGTCGTTTTTCGTCATCTGGATGATGCAGATTATTCTTTGATTATTGTCTCAGATACACGCTCGGGCAAGTGGACGTCGTTGTCCCATCAGCCCCTGGCTTCGATATGTTGGTACTTTTCCAAAACGCGCGAACAATACCGATTTACCGTATGCGGCACATGTCTGACGCGGGATAATGATCCGGCGCTTATCAATAAGCATTGGAGTAAGTTATCTGATGCTGGTCGCAAGCAATACTTCTGGGGGAGGCCTGCATCCGTCAGACAAAACGATGCACCTCTGCGGGTAAATCAGGATATGTCGCAACCGCCCGAACACTTTTGTGTAATGAAGTTTAAAATTCAGGCTGTCGACTACCTTTCTTTGCAGGGGAATCCACAATACCGTGAAAAGCACTGGCAGGATAAAGACGGTAACTGGATCACGCAACCTGTGATACCTTAGCCACTTATCACTGAAAGTGGCTAAGGTTGATTAAGTTATTGAATAACCGACTTCAGTGGTTGATCACCTTTGAACAGACCATAAATTCGGTTTAGCGCCTTTTCATTATCGATACTGTAGACAATGGCGGTGGCCACATCTTCCCGGGGTATCTCGCGCTTATCTTCATCCCCTGGCAGTAGCTCCTGAACATACTCTGTGCCCGCTTCGTCAGTTAAAGAACCTGGACGAAGAATGGTATAAGGCACATCGCTGTTTCGTAAATGCTCATCTGCCATGTGCTTGGCTACCAGGTAAGGTTTGATGGGGGAGTCTATGGCATCCGGATCATCAGAGCCTACTGAGCTGACCATAACAAACTGTTTTATGTTGTATTGCCTGGCGTATTCGACCGCGTTTCTGGCCGCCCAAAGGTCGATAAGAAGGGTTTTATCAGGGCCGGTATTAGCGCCAGAGCCGGCGCAAAAGACTACTGTGTCACAGCCCTTGAATGCACCTGAAAAGTCCTGCTCCAGATCGCCTTCATAAATGTTCAGGTTATCTGCAGTTACATCGGAAAGTTTGTCTTTGTTGCGAACTAGCGCAGTGACTGTGTGTCCGGCATCCAGTAGTTTTTCTGTCGCTTGCTTACCAATTTGTCCACTGGCACCAATCACTAGAATATGACTCATAAAGATCTCCTGCTGAATTGTTCAACGATTTTATCAAAGGGGTGTAACTCTAATTCTTCATTAGCAGGTCAGAGGATCAGGCTATTGCGCTATATGACATGTCAGCCGGGTATATGACGCCCGATGGGATTTCCCGCTGACTGCCAAAGCGACCTGGCTGGCACAAGCCTCTCATCATTGATCTGATTGAACAACTTCCGCCAGAATGCGACCTAAAGAGGAAAAAAGTAAAACCATTTAGAGGGGCGTAACGTTTGGGGCGGGTTACTGCAAAGAATAAGCGTCACAAACGTCTGTCATGGTAATCAAGATGCATCGCATAAAGATTAGTCGCGCTAGGGTAAAAAACATAGCGGAGGTGGCTATGTGAAACTGCCTATATGAAAAACACTGTTGTTTTTACATTATCCTGAAAATAGAAAATTGATAGACGCTGACGTCGCGATAAGGTTGTAACTTTCCATTACTATATGTTTCAGCTTATATCGCACTCATGGCTATAGCCATAATAAACGGCCGGTAATTTCGCGACGGTCTGTTCTGCTTAAAAGATAAAAACGCCTATCAGGCAGTGAGTTTCATGCAGCACTGTTTAAATTTTTTACCGCTTCCACAGGGACAGTGATCATTGCGACCAATTTTAATCGTGCCAGTATCGGGGTGAATAGTGCCGGTGTCGTAACGCCATGCATTATTTTCAAAAACAAATTGAGAGGTTTCGTGTAATACGCCGGTTTTTTTGTTTTCAAAATAATAGGCTGAAAACTCCACGTAGCTATCAGTACCTGCCACTGGACGCGCGTTCAGGGCAAACCATTTTGTGCCACTGGCGCTTTTAGCCAATGATTCAACGCTCAGGTCCTTTTTTTGTGCAGTCGTATAGGTATCGAAGATATACTGATAGTCACCCAGACAGTATGCTGTAAATCTCGATCGCATGAGCGCTTCAGCTGATTCGGCTGACTTTTTTCTTTCTACCAGGGGAGCGCAGCATTTTGTAAAAGCGACACCTGAACAACAATAACAATTCATAAGGTTTACGTTTTATTGCATTAAGGCGTACAGTATAACGTGTTGTATCATCCGTATCGATGCAGAGGCGTTACCACGGACCCACCACAATATTCTTTGCGCCGTCTCTATTTACCGAGATATTAATGACGGAGACCGACCGCGACTCGCACAGCGCATCAATACGTTTTTTCTCGCTTTTTGTAAGAGAAAGATTTTCCACGTAAATCGTTTCACACTGGCCACACTGAATCAGTCTGATAAGCCATGCAGCCAGTTTTGCTCTTGCCGGCTTTTGAATACGGATGCCATCTTCAATGTCTTTAGAAAAACCAATAGTTTCAGCTAAAAGGTAGCGCCAGCTGCGAGGTCTGGGTTGCGGAACGACGCCACTATCCAAAGGCAGAGGTAATTGGAACTCATTGCGACCTTGTGTGTTCATATCGACACCTGTTTGTTTATACAGTATGTGTATACAGTAGTACTGTATAAATAAACATGCAAGCATTTTTTTGTTTGGTTTTTAAGCGCTATAGCGCTTAATGCGTTCGCATGCCTATTGTGGCTTTGATAATCCCTTATTTGATCTTGTGCAATTATTAGCGTGAAAGACCTATACGGGTTTGTCGGCCTCGTGAAATACAAAAGGGCGAACGTGATCGCAGGAAGATGCTGACTTATTTATGTATGACCGCCATATATGTATGACCGCCATAAAGGAAAGGTAAAGCCACGGTAAGGCTGGCAGGTCCGTTAGTTAAAAAAGAAGCTGACCGCTTTTCGATGTCTTACGCTATTATCAGTATAGAGTAATCCGCCTGTATGTTTGGTAATAACCAAGGGATCTGTGATTGTTCTGAGCCTGGGAAGTGTCACGGGCAATGCATTTTTTCCTACATCTCGATTTGGTAATTTGAATAATAGCCTTGAGATAGTTGTCAGCTGAGGATAGCGCCATCTGACAACTTATGTATGACGTACTGAAAAGGGATTTTTTGCCCGGTCGCATAAGCTACCTGTCGTACGCGCTTATCACCAGCATTATCTGCTCAGTATATTCACTATACTTTTACTGATATCTGCCATTGTTGTTCTTACAATTGCTTTGGAGTGACTTATGTATACATTTACGCTTAGACAAACGCCGATACCCTGGTATTTTTTATTGGTCTGGGGGCTGATGAGCCTTTCAGCCTGCTCCGGGATTCCCGCCGACCAGCCTGTTCGCGGTGAATTAACGCACGATGGGTTGATGACACAAAAATCTGACAGAAATTCACAGCTTCAGATCAAGCAGGACCTGAATTGGCAGCGTTATGACAAGATCATTGTTGAGCCCAGTCATGTGGCGTTCAGGAAAAACTGGGAGCGGGACTATAACAGTGACCATCGCGCCGGCAGGATCCGGCCTGCAGATATGGAAGCTATCCGTGAGCGGATGGGGAATATTGTCGATCAGGCTGTAACTGAGCGACTTGCTGATGTGCCGGGCATGACCATTACTTCGCAGCCAGACAATAACACGCTTCTGATAAAGCCCAATGTCATCAACCTGGATGTCAGTGCGCCGGACATCAATACCACCGGAATAAACCGTACTTATGTGCGCTCGTCAGGTAGCCTGACCATGTATCTGGAAATCTATGATGCCACGAGCGGTGAAATTCTGGCCAGATGGATAGAAGATCTTGAAGACAGAGAGGATATGTATCTGGAGTGGTCTACCCGGGCAAGCAATACCGCAGATGCAAAACGTGTTGTGAATCGCTGGGCCGATGAGTTTTTAACCGGGTTTAACGCATTGCGTATGCAACCTTAAGTCCTGCTGAAAACGCCGCGATAGTCTTTATATGGTCAGGATTAACTGTGCGCAGGGGATTAAACAACGGGACAAAAGGTATTAAAAAACTTTGCGGTACAAGGTGAAACCAGTCTATCTTTCCGCATAATGTATGTTTAAAGGGTTATTCTGATTGCGCGCGTTTATTTCTTTATACATTGCCAACTTTTTTCTGGTTGGCGGAATGGGGTTGCTCACTACTTATCTGGCGCTGTACCTGGGTCAGAAAAGCGTGTCTACGATATGGATTGGTGCACTGACAGGCTTGTACTACCTGGGGCTTCTGTTTGGCGCAAAAATCGGTTACTACCTGATAAAGTCAGTAGGTCATATTCGCTCATTCGCCGCTTGTACAGCGGCAGTGACTGCCTGTGTATCACTCCATGGTGTGGTTGATAATCTGTATATCTGGCTGGCACTCAGGCTGGTAGTGGGCATTGGAATGATGTGCAATTTTATGATCCTGGAAAGCTGGCTAAACGAGCAGGCCAATCATGAGCAGCGCGGCCGGGTCTTTTCCGTTTACATGATTACTTCTTATCTTGGGACAGTCGTTGGTCAATTGGTGTTATCACGGTTTCCTGAGCTGGGTTATGCGCCATTGTTTTTGGTCTGTTTTGTAGTATCCGTGGGCATCGTGCCAATAGCATTGACCCGACGCATCCACCCCAAACCGCTCAAGCCATTACAGGTTGGTATGTTCAGCTATTTTAAAATAGTGCCCCAATCGCTTACCGCGATGGCATTTGCCGGTATTATCAATGGAAGTTTTTATGGCCTGGCGCCGGTTTTCGCCAGTCAGGCCGGCTTTGATGCACAAGGCATTGCAATATTCATGTCAGTGTCAATTATTGCCGGGTTGGTAGCACAGTGGCCGATGGGGGCACTTTCAGACAAGGTGCGCCGAAGCTTACTACTGCGATTCAACGCCTTAGCGTTGTTGTTCGTAGGCGCGGCATTCATGATGGAAAATTTGAGTCAGGCACACATGCTGGCACTGACCTATCTTTTCGGGACGTTTGCATTCACGCTCTATCCACTGGCCTCTGCACTGGCAAACTCCCGTGTTAGTGATGACGAGCGCGTCGGTGTATCAGCAGCATTACTGGTTGTTTTTGGTGCTGGCGCCGGAATCGGCTCAGTGGTATTGGCACAGGTAATGACACTTTTCGGGCATCAGGCACTCTACGGTGCTATTGCCGTTCTCTGTGCCATGATGTTTGCCGCACTTACACTGATTAACAGTCGTCAGAACGCTGAACGGATGGCGCATTCTGATTATGTCGTCAGTGCCTCAGATGTTACACAATCACCGCTGGCAGCGACACTCGATCCCCGTATTGAAGAGGATATTGCGCAAGAACAATTATTAGTTACCGAAGACAAAGACGCGGAAGAGATCAGACCACAGTAAAATTTAATTTTATATAAGGGTATGAAAATTAATAGAATTACTATTTAGATGTGGTTTTTTAATTTTTACTGGTTGCGTAACCTGAATCGTTAGCCTAGTATTCGCTCGCATCAACGCCCTGTTGATGACACACAGATAAAGGCAAACAGATCGTGAGGTCTGGACGCAAAGCCACCAGTCTGCATCGGATTGCAGATAGTGGGGTTACCTAAGTAAGAAGCCAGTTTGGAAGCTGGTCATCTTGAGCTTTTGCAGCGTCATCTTTGTTTTTATCCGAATTAATTATGTAAGTACACGTGTACTTTGAAGTATTAATTTTTAAGGATGAAAAATGTCTCCCCAATTCCAATTTACCAAAATTTTAGTTCTGATGTCTGCTGTAGGCCTGACCGCATGTGGCGGTGGTGGTAGCGACTCCTCGTCGTCTACGCCAGAGCAAACAGCCGCGCCGGTTACCACAACACCTACGGCCAGCGCATCTCTGGAAGTGGCTAATCCGATTGCAGATATGAGCGCTAAAGTCGGTGAAGAATTTAAATTTGCGATCCCCGAAAACCTGTGTACCGCTGGAGACGATGCTGATATCGACGCCCAGATCACCCAGGTTAAGAACGGACTGGGCCTGTCTATCATTAACTTTGAAAGAATTGAAGGCCAGCCTAATGCCTCTGGAGAGGTTTCTGTTACGGTTACATGTAAGACCGCAGAAGCATCTGTAGAGGACAGCTTCAAAATAACCGTGACTGAAGATAACGTCGCACCCACCGTCGATGCGGGGGAGGCTCAGAACGTGACTTCCGGCGATACTGTCACGCTGACGGCTACGGCGCAGGATAGCAATACCAACGACTCAGTTGTTTCTTACTTGTGGGAACAAACAGGCTCAGGTGTTGCGGTAGACGCAATAACCAATAGTGACAGTTCCAGTGCCAGCTTTACTGCCCCTCAGGTAGAACAGAGCGAGACACTTACATTTACCGTCACTGTGACAGACAGTGAAGGGGCAACAGCAAGCGATACTGTGGAAGTTACTGTCGATTCTCAATATATCCCCGAGGTGAGTGTTACATTCCCGTCTGCCTATGGGGTAGTTACAGCGACTGAAGTTGATGTGTTTGGTAGTGTTGAGACTAAAAATGAAGCAACGCTGGCGACAGTTACCGTATCATCCGGTAGCACAGAATATAACGCTGTTGTGGAGGCGGATACTGGTAAATGGCGCGCAGAAAATGTCAGCGTTGCTGATATCAGTGAACTGACAATTATTGCGACAGATTCAAAAGGCCTGAAAAAACAGCTTTCTCATCCTGTAACTGCAGATGCTGCCAATGCGACGACCATCGACAGCGAGCTTGTGGATATTGGTTTGAATACCAAAACAAATAAGCTCTATATCCAGTCAAGTGGCTTCATGGTAAGTGACGTGGCGACCCGGGTACTGGACCTGAATACCGGTGAGCTTGAACTACTTGAGGTTCAAAAAGCGGAAGGGTTTGAGGACAGGACTGTATGGAGCTTCTATCTGGACCCTGTGGGCAATCGTTTCTTCTCCAGTACGGGATCTGAGATCATGACCACTGATTTGGACACGCTTGAACAAACAGTTGTGTCGTCTAACGACGCGGCCAATGGTCCGGTTGTTGGTCTGGCTATCGACCTGGTAGCTGCACCTGACAACAATATTTATATTGTTGATAATACGAACAATCAAATCCTGACACTGAATCCTGATACTGGTAAACGTACATTGGTCGTTGACCAGGCGGAATCAACACTCAATGAAGCGCCGATTTCTGCAATCTTTGACGAAAGTGCTAATCGCCTTGTGGTTGCATTTAACTCTTGGACCGATGTGCCATTTAGTGCAGTAGATTTGACATCGAAAGCGATTTCAGAGGTCACAGGAACACTTGCTGATACGGTAGGTGATTTAGCTATCACTACTGATGGTGCATCACTTTATTATGTAAAGGATAGTGATCTGGTTCGATTTGATACCGCTTCTGAAACCGCTGAAGTTATCGTAGAGGGTGTCGCTCGCGATGCAACATCTACTATGCCTGAAGATGAGGCGACCGGACTGGAGTTAGATGAAGCACGAGGTCTGCTTTACATGGCTTCTATAAGTAAAGACAGCTTCGACCTTATCATTACCGTTGTTGACTTAAAAACCGGTGATTACATTAAGCTATAACAGATAACCACGTTATCGTGATTAAACGCCGGACAATTGTCCGGCGTTTTCGTTTTCCGGACTCGTTCTTTGCATAATTCTGTGAGCATTAGATGCTTCATGTAAATGCGTCCTCATCGTGCACTAACTTTTAGTACAAGTCGCGATTTCTTCTTAGTCCCATACTCGTTTAAATCTGTTTCTTAACCAGAGGAATCAGACTTTGGTCTGTGAACGTTTGTGTTAGGTTTCCCTATTCGTTACTCTTCAGACAAATCATCAATAAAGAGTAACCTCATGGTCAAAAAACTCATTGCCGGCGCTGTACTGCTTTCCAGCAGTATGGCGGTAAATGCCGCGGAAAATACATTGTCAGAGATTGGGCAGTCGCTGAATCTAGATAATTTTCGTGAAGATGTTAAAACCCTTGCCAGCGACGAGTTTGAAGGGCGAGCACCGCTGTCGGCTGGCGAGGATAAAACCATTGATTACCTGGTTAAACAGTTTAAGGAAATAGGACTAAAACCTGCATTTGGCGATAGTTATATTCAAAACGTGCCGCTGGCTCGCATCCTGGCTGATCAGGATTTCTCGTTGAAAATGGGCGATCTGACATTTGAGAATGGCAGTGAGTTTGTGGCCCGCACCCAACGCATCAGCGAGACCGTGAAAATTAATAATGATGTGGTTTTTGTTGGTTATGGCATTAATGCCCCTGAATATGACTGGAACGATTATGAAGGCGTTGACGTAAAGGACAAAACGGTGATCGTGCTTGTCAACGATCCGGGGTTCTCATCCGGCAAACCCGATTTTTTTACCGGCAATGCCATGACCTATTACGGGCGCTGGACCTATAAATATGAAGAGGCGGCACGGCAGGGTGCAAAGGCGGTGTTCATCGTCCATGAAACCATGCCGGCTGGCTATGGCTGGGGCGTTGTTCAGGCAGGCGGCACCACCGCCAAATTCACGCTGGTTGATGATAACAAAAACCAATCCCAGGTCGGCGTAATGGGATGGATGCACCTGCGTGCTGCGCAAAAAGTGTTTGAAGCTGCCGGTCTGAACTATCGTGAAATGAAGAAAGCCGCAGGTCAGCGAGACTTTGAGGCGGTTGATCTGAAGCAGACAGCACAGTTGACGCTGAATAATACCATCGAGCACAAAGAGTCACGCAATGTGGCGGCTATTTTACCGGGCAGCGAGTCACCCGATGAGTGGGTGGCACTTCACGCGCACTGGGACGCGCTGGGTAAAGGAATGGAGAACGGTAAAGAAGTTGTTCTGAACGGAGCGGTAGATAATGCTTCTGGTACTGCCGGTGTTTTAGAGCTCGCGCGTGTATTCAAATCGCAGGCTAAAGAGAATCCTTACAAGCGAACGATGATGTTCGGCGCGTTTACTGCTGAGGAAACCGGGCTGATTGGTGCAAAGCATTTCGCACAAAACCCACCCATTCCGGCAAAAGATATCGTTGCGTTTTTAAATATTGATGGCATGAATGTAAACGATGCTACCGATTACACGCTGCAGTATGGCGATAATGTTTCAGAGCTGGAAGACTACGTAGAGAAAGTGTCTAAATCTCAGGGACGAACCGTAAAGCCTGATCCAAGACCGCAAAACGGGTTATTTTTCCGCTCTGATCACTTTGCGGCCGCACGTGAAGGTATTCCTTCTTACCTGTTCATGAGTCTGGGGGATACCGACCCACAATTTATCGCTAACCGCTATCATAAAAGTGGTGATGACTATTTTGAAAGCTGGACACTGGGTGGCGTAAAGCAAGATTTGGATCTTATCGGTCAGATCATGGCTGAGCTGGCAAATAATGGCGACTGGCCAAAGTGGACCGGCGATTCAGAATTTAAAGATGCCCGAAAGGCATCCGGACGATAGTTTACTGAAGACTGCATTCTCTCAGTCGTTGGGAGTGCAGTCTGCTTCACTTACCTAATCATGCTTTTCTTTCTGACGTTTATCAACGTCCTTTGCCCGACTGAACATTATTGTCATGCCAGGAGTATCGCACTCAAAAAGCTTCTCATTGGTTAGTCTCGCTGCTCCTGATTTATTACCAGCGGTTCTTTAAATGTCATGGTTCGGTATGGGAAGGGGATCTCGATACCCGCATCATCCAGCGTACGCTTCACAATGCTGACCACTTCGCTGCGAGAGCGTCTGTGATCTAACGGGGTTGGCCCGGTCCACCAGGTGATTTCAATATCAATACTGCTGTCGCCAAAGCCGTTTAGAAAAATCTGAATGGGTAGCTGCTGATCCACTGTGTCACAGTGAGATAATGCTTGCTGCAGCAACTCCACAGCGTGATCGGCATCTTCTGAATATGCCACGCCGGTCATCACTGTGATGCGACGTTTATCTTGATCAGTTAATACGTTGACGGCATTTTTGAACAAGAAAGAATTCGGAACCACTACCAGTTCGCCGTTGGTTTTACGAATAGTCGTCATGCGCACTGAAATATTCTCTACTTTTCCCAGAATGGACTGACACTCGATAAAGTCGCCTTTCTCGAACGGATACTTCCATAACAACAGCACGCCGGCAAAAAAGTTTTCAAATATCTCTTTGAATGCAAAGCCGATGGCGATGGAAGCCAAGCCCAAACCGCCCAGTGCTTTAGCGGGGGTGAGGCCTGGGAAAACGACCATGGCGGCCAGCAATAAACCTAACGCCCAGATACCAATATGCGACAGCCGCTCGAACAGTTCGCTGAGCGACTGTCGCATATGACGGGTTAGCTTAAGAACAACTTTGCCAACCAGGTAAGCAACCAGCCAGGTTAACAACAGAATAATCAGACCGGCGAACAGGTAGGGCAGGTGCTCTATAAAATTATGAACGATCGAAACAACCGTATTTTCCAATGTCTCGCGAGGCGTCAGGTCGCTGATATCATCCATTTTGGGGGTATCTGTGGAAGACTGCGCGTTCGCCATACCGCTAAGTAATACAAAGATGAAAAGATAGAGTCGGCTGTTCATAATGGACTGATAATAGGGAGAGATTAACTGTCAGTGTACGAGATAGCGCAATGATTAACCAGCGCGTTTCAATTGACAGACTGCGTAGAGAAGAGCAATTCCATTTCATCATGTCACTAGTTAGAAAAGCAGTGTGAAACAATCAAAGGTTCTGACTAAAAGCCAGAAGAGATAAACTTAAAATACTGACCATGCGGTCATTTTCATGGATAATCCTTCGTGATCGCACGTTTGTAAAGCAGGAGTAGAATAGCGTGTTCGCAATGTTCAGACATCAATGGGTTGCCTACCGCTATAAGCGGAATGACTTAAATATCATAGAAAAAATCAGCGCAGGAACCTTTGAGCAGATCATTGAACAGTATTGTTCGCAGGGGTGGGAGAAAACCGACGCGTTCAGGCCGTTTGACGCTGATAGCAAGAAATGGTCGTGCAAACTACGAAAAGGCCATCAGACACTCAACTGCCTGTGGGATCGCAATAAGGCTGGCAGTATTTCAGGCATGTCCAGAATTATAGGGTCTATGGCTGAGCAATTTTCCCTTAAGGTCAATCAAACACCGTCTAAAAGGTAAACAACGCATAAAAATTAGATCTGAGAGACAGATGGTTTATTCACATTTTTCTTTTACAGTTGTTTTGCAAGATAAATCTTGTGACTCACATACTTTATAAGGATATAAAAAAATGGAAGTTTTAGACATAAATTCTGTCAACGCCGTTGACGGTGGTTTTCGTCCTCCCACAAATATATTTCCAGGCATGAATGCTAGGCTGGCATTAACTACGTTCAGGGGAATGGGTTTGGTGGGTATGGCCTTCGGAATGGGCTATTCCGCGGGAACATATCTGGCTGAAAATACCGGTATTGATGAGTGGATAGCTGATGCCGCCTGGGGTTTGACACATTAAGTAAATGTGGTGCCTGCTGGCACCACACTTCAAACAAAAAAGGGCTAACGCCATGGCCTTCACGCTTAAAAACCTGTTGTCATTGTTTTTCTTTTCGCTAGCGGTATTTCTGCTGTCGAAAAATCAGATTGGCCTGGGCCTGATGTTTTCAGGTGCATCAATCTCTGTGCAATTTTTATCCCGTCAATTTTTATTGAAGGAAATAACTTGTAAAGAGGATCTCTTACACAAAGAAGTTTTCGAAGATTGTTTTTCTGTCTGCGCCAGCGTAGCAGGAGATAGTATGATTATGCTTGGCGTAGTCGTTTACCTTTACAATGCGATTTTCTCTTAATTCATTGATACAACTTTTTATATCTGATTCTCTGTTTCCTGTTGTGAAGTCAGGCACAGTACCAACTTATTGACTCATGCTACGAGTTCAATCATGCTCAACGGTACGATTACGTCCCGGATTTAAAATGAACGCCTTTTCTTCTCTCTTGTTGCTCGTCAGTATCCTTTCACTTCCGGCAATGTCAGTTTCGGCCCAGGAAACGCTGACACTGTCTCGCGCTGACTATCAGGACAAATTGGAAGGGTTCTGGCTGGGGCAAAGTATTGCAAACTGGACAGGTCTGGTCACCGAAATGGATAAAATCGGCGGCGAGGGACCCCATGGAGACTTTTATACTCGTCAGGACTGGGGCACAAAAGATCAGCCAAGCATATGGGGGCAGGGCGTTCCCAGTGATTTATCGGCAACAATTGACTGGGTATTTGAGAAAGACGGCATGTGGGGCTCGGATGACGATACTGATATTGAGTACCTGTACCAGCACCTGCTGACAAAATATGAGACCACACATTTAACGGCACAGCAAATTCGTGAAGGCTGGCTGACACATATCTATTCTGACGAAAACACCCCTTTTACCAATGATAAAGGCGAAAAGGAAAACTTTCTCTGGGTGTCGAATCAAACGGCGCATGATCTGATGCGACAGGGTGTGTTACCTCCCGATACCAGCAAGCCGTCGAAGAATCCGCACTTCGATATGATTGATGCGCAACTGACCACAGAAATATTCGGATTGTTTGCACCCGGACGGCCTGATATTGCGCTGGAAATGGCTCGCCTGCCAATATTAACCACCGCCAGAGAAGATGCCCGCTGGGCTGCGGAGTTTTACGTCATAATGTATTCGCTGGCAGCAACAATTAAAAATACGCCTGATAGCGAACAGATATTGGCGCTTGCGCAAAAAGCGCGACAACGACTTCCTGATGCGTCCTACACGGCTCGCATGTTTGATTTTGTGCTTGCCAGGTTTCGCCAGGGTGTGCCGTGGGAAGTAACCAGAGACGCTGTTTATCAGCGTTATCAGGTGGAACAACAAGATGGCTATACTGTGACATCCAGAAACCTTTATTGTAACGGCTGTTTTGCCTCCGGCATCAATTTCGCAGCCAGTCTGATTAGTCTGTTTTACGGGGAGGGTGACTACCAAAAGACGGTTAAAATAGCCGTACTTTGTGGCTGGGATGCTGACAACCCGGCCGCCACATGGGGCGGGATGCTGGGTTTTGTCATGGGTAAAAAAGCATTAGAGGCACAGTTTGACCGAACCTTTTCAGAAACATTCAATATCCACCGAACCCGCGGCGGGTTCGACAACGATGGTATTGATCAGTTTTCATCCATGGCGGCACGCGGCATAAATATCGTTGATCGTGTTGTGAAACAAATTCAGGGCGCCCGTACAGACCAGCAGAAGAATCAATGGCATATTCCTGTCCAACCTGCTTTTATCCCGCCAGCGAAGCTACCTGATGACTATCCATATTACCATCATCAGGCAGCAGAAAAATGAAATACGCTAACTATTCGCTGCGTCAGATAATTGCATTACTTTTCTTTTTGCATCGCCGCTTAAGTGACGGTTGCCCGCTGGTTGTATTTTGAATCCCGGTAAAGCGCGTGGTCCATAATCGTCGCTAAAATATCTATAGCCTGAGCAATATCACTGTAGCGCAGATATAAAGGCGTAAACCCAAACCGGACGATGTCAGGTGCGCGGAAATCCGGTATCACTCCATGCCCGATGAGCGCCTGACAAATGGCATAAGCATCAGGGTGAGAAAACGATAACTGGCTGCCTCGTACGGCTGGATCAGCAGGTGACTGAAGTGTTAAATCGAACAGGCAGGCGTGGTCTTTTTTGAGCGATAAAAACAGTTCTGTCAGTTCAATCGATTTATTGCGCACCGCCTGCATATCCACATCAGCAAAGACATCAAGCGCCGCATCTAACGCCGCCATTGCAATAATAGATGGCGTACCCGTCAGAAACTGCCGGACCCCCGCTGCGGGTTCATAGTTGTCAGAAAATGCGAAGGGATTTGCGTGACCCATCCAACCGCTGAGCGGCTGTTTAATCTGTGCATGATGTCTGGCGGCTGCATAAATAAACGCAGGCGCTCCTGGGCCGCCGTTAAGATATTTATAACCGCACCCAACCGCAAAGTCGACATTACAGGCATCCAGATTGAGGGGCACAGCACCGGTGCTGTGAGCAAGATCCCAGATGACCAGTATGCCTTTATCCTGTGCCAGCCTGGTCAAACGCTGCATATCGTGAATGCGACCAGAACGAAAGTTAACATGCGTGAGCATCAAAACAGCAACGTTTTCATCTAATGCATCATCGAGTTCTTCAGTGGGCACACTGTTGAGTTCGCAGCGTTGGCTACCAAGCAGCGCTTCTATTCCCTGAACCATATACAGATCGGTAGGAAAGTTGCCTTGTTCTGAGACCACGGTGTTGCGACCTGGCTGCATATTCAAAGCGGTAACTAACAATTTATAAAGGTTGATTGAAATGGAATCCGTTACCACCACCTGGCCGGCAGCGGCACCAAGCAGTGGTGCAATCTTATCTCCCACCGTCAATGGAAGCTCAATCCAGCTATGCTTATTCCAGGCACTGATTAAGTCGTTGCCCCATTGATGGCTGACGACTTCATGCACACGCGCGGCACTTGCTTTGGGCAAGGCCCCTAAAGAGTTGCCATCCAGATAAATGGTATTTTCCGGCAGCGCAAACTGTTCGCGACAGGCGGCAAGAGGATCAAGGCGGTCAAGTTGTTCAATATTATGCGTCATAGACTCACTTATTTTTTCAGTTTTTCCATGAAAGCCGCAAAGGCTGGTGTACCAGGATGAAGCCAGTCAAAGTGTCCGGCATTTTTAACAGAGGTAAATGATACTGCAGGTAGCGGATTATCAGGTAGCGGTACAATACTGTCTTTATCGCCGGTGAAAATTGTCACGCTTTTTTCAAATTGTGCATTTACCAGGCTGGCTTGCTGGTATTGCGACGGCCGCCGCTGAGGTGTTCCGCGCATAAATTCAGTAGTAGCACGCTGGCAGCTGTTGCTTCCTCTGGCATATTTTTCAATATCGATGATAGGTGCCAGACCTATAACGTGACCGATTGGCCCGGAGAGTTGCTGTACAGCCAGCATCGCCAGATGCCCTCCGGCGGAATGTCCTGCCAGGGTTATCTGTTGACGGTCAAATGTGTATTGCTTCTGTTGATGAATAAAATCAATAGACTTGACTACATCATCAAGGCTTCCCGGCCAGCCGCCTCCCGGATCGCCGGTGCGACGATATTCAACTGACCAGACAGCGAATCCTGCATTTTTCAGCGCTGTGGCCATAGCATAGCTGTGCGTAATGTCATACGCCGATAACCAGCAACCGCCATGAACAAAAATGAGCAGCGGGGGAGGCGCTGTTTTGTCGTCAGGTAACCAGAGTTTACCAAATTGTAAAGGGTCGTCACCGTATGAAAGGGTTGCGGTTGCCTCGTCATAATCCAGAGCAAGTACCTCTGAGAAGCTCACCGCCTGAGCAGATGGGTAAGTCCCCCAGTCTGTTTTTGTTATTTCATTGTCATTCTCGCGGCCAGTTTTATCGGCGGACCTGAGAAGCTGACACCCACTTATCATTATTACAGCTGCAAACAACAACCAAACGCGCATTGATTACTCTCAGTGACAAAATGAGCCATTATAGGAGCAGCAATAAGTGCAAGATGCAAGCCCTGTTGGTGGCGGGCCAGAACCGCGGATGTCGACTAAGCAGAAGCTGGCGCTTGATAAAGGCGGATTAATGGGCGGTTAATAAGGGAAACAGGCAAGAAAGCTTGAGTTTTATCCACGCTACTTTAGACTTGTCGGCGGTAAATTCAGTCAGCAGCATGCTTAATTCTGATTGTATTTTTTATCTACCGTTTCAGACCCCGGATAATGTGATAGCGATATCAGCGCCAGATAGATTTGATTTATCGCGTGGCACTCATACAGGTCTCTGGCTACGCTATTTCGGGTAACGCTCGTGCCGACAACGCACAGCATGCACTTTTCGGGATTGATACTTAGCAGGTTGTTATGAAACTGGACGATGTTAAAAAACTTCATCAAAAAAAGTACCGCTCTCAGTTTGGCTACTACCTGATTGAAGGCGAACATCTTTTACTGGAGCTTGATAAAGCCGGTATTGATGATGCCTTACGCGCCAGGGTAACAGTATACGTTACTGCTGACAGTGAAAAATGCATCCATCAGTTGCAGCATCAGTATGTGGTCAAAACCATTAATCAGCGGCAAATGGCGCAATTGAGCGGAACCAAAACACCGCAGGGGATAATTGCTACTGTTCCCCTGCCTGAAGCTCACTTAGAATCACTGACACAAACGGAACGCTGTATCTATCTTCACGAAGTTCAGGATCCAGGCAATCTGGGTACTATTTTGCGAAGCCTCGCATGGTTTGGCCAATGCCGCCTGCTGCTTAGCCCGGGTAGTGTCGATCCGTATAACGCGAAGGTTGTGCGTGCAAGCATGGGCGCGATATTTCATGTTCCTATTGAGATGGATGTAACTCTGGCGAGTCTGTCCACGCGTTTTGGTACGTTTGCTTATCTGGATATGCAGGGCACCAGTATCAGCGATATTACGTTTAAAGATTTTGACTGCTACCTGTTTGGTAACGAAGCCCGGGGCGTGCCTTTTGACGCGCTGCAAAAATGTGACGCCCAAGCGTTCACCATTAGCGGCAGTGGACACATTGACTCATTAAATCTGGCCAGTGCAGTGACATTGTCTGTGTATCAGTTGTCTCTATAAACCGTTGCTGTCTGTGCTAATTTCATCTGTGTCGTAACCAGGCTGAGAAAGACGGTTTTCACATTAATCATTGCAAAGGAAAGATAACGTGGCGTTACATTGGTTTCCCGGGCACATGCATAAAGCCCTGAAAGAAATAAAGGAATCTTTGAAGCAAGTCGATGTGTTGATCGAGGTGCTTGATGCGCGTATTCCTTTTTCCAGCGAAAACCCTGAGATAGCCCGTATCAGAGGGGACAAACCCTGCATAAAGATTCTGAATAAATTTGATTTAGCCGATCCTGCGCTTACCGCACGCTGGCAAACGCATCTTGAATCAGAGCGAGGGGTAAAAACCATCACTACCTCAAGTGACAACCCGGCTGGCAGCAAGCAGATTATTAATCTTATTCGAAGTGTCTGTGCGCAAAAAGATGCCCATATTAAATCAATTAACGCAATGATTACCGGGATCCCGAACGTAGGCAAATCCACGCTGATAAACATTCTGGCGCAACGCACCATAGCCAAGACCGGTAATGAGCCTGCGGTGACCAAGGGGCAGCAACGAATAAATTTAGGGAGTGGCATCGTATTGTATGACACGCCCGGAGTACTATGGCCCAAGGTGGAAAATCCCCAGTCAATTTATCGTTTGGCGGCCTCTGGCGCGGTTAAAAATACCGCGATGGAATATGATGATGTGGGCTTTTTTGCTGCGGATTATCTGATAAAAGCGTACCCCCAGCTAATGCAGGAACGGTATCAGCTGGATGAACTGCCGGATACCGAACTGGCGTTTTTAGAAGCGGCTGCGAAAAAACGTGGCGCCATTATGACCGGGGGCAGGGTCAATCTGCACAAGATTTGCGAGATTCTGCTCAAAGAATTGCAATCAGGGAAACTGGGCAAGATTACCCTGGAGACACCTGAAATGGTCATCAGCGAAAATCGGGAAGTGGAAGAAGCCGCGGCCAGGAAAAAGGCGGATAAAGATAAACGTAAACAGCGATTCAAAGAAGGGTCGCTGACACCGCAAAAACGGGATCGCAAAGAAAAACGAAACGAAAAGCGACAGGCGCAGAGCGAGCGCATGAAAAAGCGCTAATTTCAACGGGGCGCGGCGATCGCCCGAAATACTGTGCACGCTCAATGTCGGATTAAGCAGTGGGCTTGCTAACTATAACGAATACAGCGTCATTGATGACAGCAACGACCAGGTAAATTGATTGGTTTAGTGCGGGCGCACCGATAGATATCGCACATAGCGAAAAAATATGGTGGAGCGGGCAGGATTCGAACCTGCGAAGGCTGAGCCGGCAGATTTACAGTCTGCTCCCGTTGACCGCTTGGGTACCACTCCACATTACGTAAACAGCAACAGGATAAACAGTGCTAGTTTGCTAACTGGCCCTGCGCCATTTGAGGAGTGCATCTTAATGATCAGAAGCCGATAGGTCAAGCACTATTTCCAAAAAGTGCCAATAAAATCATAGGGTTACTTTTTGTACAGCAACTTTCGATGTAAAAACGTACCGCCTGAAGCTGTAAGGAACTGATTTTTCAGTCAATCAAAGGTTTTTCGTCCACTCAACACTATCCTGAAGAGAAATGACAATGTCAGCGCGCTCCCTTACCTTTGCGATTTGCGCTCAAGCTAAGTGTATTGCCCGTGCGGTTTTTTGAGCGGCTTTTACCCGGCTTCGGCGTATTTGCATTACGGCTTCCGGTCGGTTTGGGGCGCGAACTTCTATGGCCGACAGGGGCTTCAGAAGATGAATGTTCAACCGATTTTAACAGCGTTGAAAGTTCATCTTTGGATAATTCACGCCACTGACCGGTTTTCAATCCCTTCAGGTTTACATTCATGATTCGGATGCGTTCCAATCTGGTTACCTCAAAGTCAAAGTAACTACACATCCGACGAATCTGGCGATTAAGGCCTTCTATCAGGATTATTTTAAACGAGAAATGACCTTCTTTTGTGACTTTACAACGCTTGGTTGTCGTCCCCAGAATAGGTACACCACTGCGCATGCCTTTTAAAAATTCATCAGTGACAGGCTTATTTACCGTAACGACATATTCTTTTTCGTGTTGATTTCCTGCCCGTAAAACCTTATTGACCAAATCACCGTTATTGGTAAGGAAAATAAGCCCCTGTGAGTCTTTATCAAGCCGACCGATAGGGAATATGCGCTCTTTGTATCGTACGTGATTAACAATGTTTGCTCTTTCAGCGCTGTCAGTCGTGCTTACCACCCCAACAGGTTTATTTAAAGCCAGAACGACAAATTTACTTTTGTCAGCAGGTTTAATCAGCTTTCCGTTTACTTTGACCGTATCGCCAGGCACGACCTTTGTTCCAACTTCAGCTCGCACGCCATTGATTTGTACTGCACCCTGTTCAATATATTTATCGGCATCACGGCGCGAACAAAAGCCGGTTTCGCTGATAAATTTATTTAAGCGTGTTGAGTTTGTCGTTTGCATAGCATCAATCTACAAGTTAAATGTCAGTGTCTGGTAGTGCGGCAGAAGTGTTACCGCGAATAGCGATGTTATCATAAAATTACCTGAGACAGATTCTTCCTGCGCGGGCATTTTTTATTTCCGTGGGCGGTTGTTTACTCTCTGTACGCCCGGTATGAACTAATCATTGCTGATGCCGTAACTAAACTACTTCACTGATACTGACTGTGTAGTCAGTTATCACCCTGGCATTCATCGATTTTTCACCAATTGAGGTTTTTATGGCAATTACCACACGCACCATTGAATACACGGTTAACGGAAAGGTTTTTGAAGGTTTACTGGCCACTGACGGACAACAATCACGTCCGACTGTTATGGTCTGTCATGCGTGGGGAGGTCGTAAAGAGCACGAGGAGGAAACCGCTAAACGTATCGCTGAACTAGGCTACACCGCCTTTGCTGCCGATGTTTATGGTAAGGATGTGCGCGGTGAGACAATCGAGGAAAATCAGGCGTTGATGACGCCTTTGGTTGAAGATCGCGATGAACTACAGCAACGACTACGAGGCGCACTGGCTGCAATGTGCGAACAGCCTGAAACAGACGAGAATAATGTGTCGGTAACCGGATTTTGCTTTGGCGGCCTTTGTGCGCTGGACATGGCGCGCACGAATGCCCCGGTGCTGGGTGTGTCTGCCTTTCACGCGGTCATTGGTAAGCCGGGTAAACCAGGAAGTGATGATATTCTGCCCAAAGTAATGTGTTTCCAGGGGTTCGATGATCCCATGGCTGATCCGGATGCGCTGGTCAGCTTTGGCAATGAGATGACGAAGCGAAATGCCGATTGGCAATTACACATTTTCGGTGGTGTCTCCCATGCGTTTACTAATCCTGATGCAAGCAACGATGAGTTAGGACTGAAATACAACAAACAGGCCTCCGAACGCGCATGGGACCTGTTTAAAGCTTTCCTTGGCGAAATGTTTGAGTAAGCGTGTCAATGCTAAGTTCAGCGTTCAAACAGCGTCCATCACTCAGATAAGATGAGTGTGGTGATGGCAGCGCACTAAAAGAGGGCGACCCCTTCATTTGCCTTCTTTTAGCAACGTGGGGTTTTCAAGATAAACCTGCAATCTGCGCTGCTCTGTAGCGGAAAACATAGACTCTCTTTTTTGTCTGACCTGGGCATTTATCTGTTCAGCGGAGAGTTCGACCGAATTGTTCAGATTTTCGCGCCATCGTTTAAATGACTTCACTTTTTGCTGCCAGCGAGACTGGTTATCTGCAGCCTTATTCAGACGCTGTGCGACTTCATGCCCGAATTCAGCAGACACCGCCTGATAGCGCGTTTCCGGATTGTCAAAGTTGCGCTGCAGTGAATTAAGCCTGTTTACATGAATACTTGGTTGAAAACTTTGCTTTTGTGCGTCGGGTAAAGTATCAAGCTGACTTTCGATATACCGGGCTTTTTGCTGTGCCGATAATCCATCATCTGCGGCTATCTGCAGTCGTTCAAGCGCTGCAGTGTCATAAGCGGCATCCTGAGCAAACAAATAATCATACTCTTTTTCACTAAACAGTGTTTGCTGTAGATCCTGCTTAAGTTGTAGCCGATTAGCCATGGCCTTTATATCTGTACTCATGACCGGCTCATCCAGTGCTTTCAACTGAGCTTTATAATCAATATAGCGAGTAAACAAATCAATTAAGTAACTGGCAGAAATGGGCTCAAACTGCGGTGCGACCACTTCTTCTGCATAGCGTTTTTTCAATACCTGTGGCGCGCTTCCCTCATTGTTAAAAATAAACCGATCGAATTCGAGTCTGGTATTTTCACTTAAGGAAAAATGCCTGCCACTTACCGCGGTACGCGTGTAATGTTTGTCATTGTTAGCTTCAGTACCGGAGTGAAACCGGAGTGCCGACGACGGGACGGATACCGCGACAGGGGGCTTTGATGTGGCAGGCTGAGTCTGCGATACACCAAAACCAAACCGTAACGCCCAGCCTGCGATCAGCAGGCTGACGGCCAAACCTGTGCACAGTATTTGTCCGCGGCGCTGCATATTATAAGCCCAGTGATTTCAGGCGGTTAGCATGGGTGAGGTAGACTTGTACGGGATCAGTTTCAAACAAGTGGTGTATACCCAGTGTCTGATTGACTTCATCAAGGTGGTTCATACGATAATCATCACGGATGACGTAGCCCAGACGCGAGCTGCAGGAGGACACCAGACCATCATTCTTCTCTCCGAAAGACAAACCTGTCAGCGCCAGAAAGGGGTCGGCGGCGTCCAGTACGTTAGTATAGCGACTGCCACCACTCCATGAGAAATACATAACACCGTTAGATTCACGCATTTTACCGTCATTTGCACAATAGCTGCTTGGTAATCCTTCCGGGTAGCGGGCATTAAACGTCTTGCTACCTTGCGTCGATAAAGAATTTAGCGCGGCAATACTGTCGGTAGGTAAGCTTGAAATTCCAGAGCCGGAAATCAGCTCCAGCAGATTGGAAAACGCATTGAATGTTGTTGCAGCAACGCCTTCCAGGGTTGAACCTTCAGCTAAGCCTGCACGCAGAATGTCTGCTACTTTGCTGCCCTGGTTTACGCCGCCCACTGATGTAACCGATGCGACCTTGTGTGGCGCAACACTGGCGGCATAACGCGCGGTTGGTCCACCATGGCTATGACCAATCAGGTTTACTTTATCTGCCCCAGAGTGTGCCAGCACCTGATCGATATATGCAAGTAACTGTTCGCCGCGTACTTCTGTCGAGTTCGCGGGGGAAACGGTAGAGGTGTAGACGACAGCACCCTGACTGGAAAGTTTGTAGGGTATTTTATAGAAGTAATCTACCCACAATACGTCATCAAAGCCAAAAAGACCGTGCACCAGCACAATGGGATACTGTGTCTTGGCATAGGTTGAGGCCTGAGCATTCATGGCGGGCAACATCAACGAGGTGATGAGCGTAATCAGCATCAAAACTTTTTTCATAATTTATCCTGTGTCGTGAAGTGGCTCCCAACTACTCGGAGGTCTGAGGTGTTAATAATTTGTTACATAATAGTAAATGAAAAAGTTTATTCAAGGGGGAGAGTGCTCTTTTAAGATGAGCCTCGAGAAGCTACAAAAGATTTGAAGAACTTAAGATGCTGAGATAGCGGGAGTTTATAGAGAAAAATGAATATTATTAAATTTATAGATCGGAGGAAAAAGTGAAAAGCAGTGGGTATCGCAATGGCATACCCACTTTAGCGGTGGTACAAAGGCTTAATTAGTCTGGAAAGCGCTGGTGCCGTACAGCGGCACTGTCGATATAGCATGCTTAAAGCTACCGCTGGTTTCTTTGGTAGAAAACGCGGTATAAACAATTACCTGATTATCTTTATCGTAAGTGCGTCTTACTTTAATGGATTTAAAAAATATCGATTTTGATTCTTTAAATATCATTTTCGGCTCTTCGATTTCAGCCTTTTCTAAATCAAATAGCGTAATTTCACCTGATTGTCGGCATGCAATAGACATGTTTGACGGATCGCTGATAGAAAGATTGGCGGAAATATGCTGTACATGACAGGTCACCCCCGGTAAATCCGGATCTTTCGCAACTTCCCAGTCCACCGTTGAGGCACTGAAAATGCCAGTTCTGACTGAATTGTCGTCTGTACACGCACCTAACAATAAAAGTGCTGACAGTGCGGCTAATATTTTTCTCATAACTTCTCCGATATAAGGGGACTATACAAGTGACGCGTTATCTTATCTACCAATACAAAAATGAAGGCCAAGAGGAAACATGTCCATCCAACTGCCTGTTGCTTATACACATTAATACAGCGAGCTGATCTTTCATCGGGTGTAATTACGCGCTACGACAGATAGAAAGCGAAAGGGTAAGTAAGGTGTCATACTTTCTTGGTATTAAACTTTTGCGCTGGCTTGAAAACAGTGTATCTTTGGTTTATATGCGTTTGTTAATGATTGAGCTCTTATGAATATCGAACAGATGCGGTCAGTGTTGGAATCATTGCCCGATCCCGTATTTATTCTTTCCACGTCCGGAAAGTATGTGGCGCTTTTCGGTGGTCAGGATGTTCGATATTACCATGATGGTACGTCTCTGGTTGGTCAGAATCTATATGATGTTCTCAAGCCAGAGAAAGCCGATTATTTTATCCGCAAAATCAATGAAGCGCTCACATCCGGTGAGATGATGGTAGAAGAGTATCAGCTCAGTGATAAAGATGTTCTGGGCTTGCCTGATGAAGGGCCGGAGGAGCCTATTTGGTTTGAGGGGAGGATCCAGGCGCTTGACTTCAAAGTGAACGATGAGTCAGTTGTCCTTTGGGTTGCCAGTAATATATCAGAGCGTTACCAGTTAGAAAAAAAGCTTCGTTACTGGGGGGATACCGATCAACTGACTGAGCTTTATAATCGCCGCCGTCTTGAACAGGATCTTGCCGCACACTTAGCCAGCTTTAATCGTTACGATGTATCTACCTCGGTGCTTATGCTTGATCTTGATAACCTCAAATCGGTCAACGACATAGAAGGGCACCATAAAGGCGACGAAATCATCGTGGCGCTTGCGGATATTTTGCGCGAGCAAATGCGTGAAGCTGACGCCGCCTATCGTTTTGGCGGTGATGAATTTGTCATTGTTTTACCTAATACCGATCTCAAGCAGGCGATTACATTCGCCGAACGGTTGAACAGTCAGTTTGCAGCTCAGGCCGATTCATTAACAGCAGGAGAGATCGAGGTGACAGTGAGTATCGGCGTTACTGCTATTTCTGCCGATGACGATTCTCACGAAACAACACTTCGCCGCGCCGATAAACTCCTTTACGAAGCTAAAAACAGAGGCAAGAACAAAGTGGTAGGCTTCTGATAAGCTATTGTTTGCGAATGAAGTTAATCTGCTACTCACACCCTGAAGCGTCCAGAGCACAAACAACTGCCCCATATACATTTCCTAGTATGTAAAAGTTACTGGACACTCTCACCTACTCATTATCGACTATTTATAGAAGAACTGGTGTCGCGCACTTAAATATTAGGTATTCTGTATATCTTTTCAAATGTCGGCTGTTGAGTGAGGTAATCAGCAGGATGTTTTTTTTCACGTTAGCTTTACCTGATCACTACCTGTTATGTCGGCTTTTATCGGCCCTGTTATTGACGACTTTTTCATTTCAATCTGTGGCAACAGAACCGGAAGAGTCTGTTGCCTGGCCGGCTTATGTGGAAGCTGCCATCGATAATGCGCCCCCTTACCGAATTATCGCCGGAGACTCTGTTAGTGGTATCTATGTAGATATCTACGAAGAGGTGATGAAACAAATAAATATTCAAACCGACTATTTTGAAGTGCCTTTTAAACGGGCATTACACCTGTTGAAAACGGGGCAGGTGGACGTGATGTTAGGGCCGATTAAAAATGATAAACGTGACGATTATGTCGATTTTTCTGTACCGGCTTTTCCACCAGTAAAAAAATTAGTACTGGTGAACAGTACGACCAATATCATTCGTGATGCGGCAGACTTTACCGGCAAAACCATTGGCGTCCAACGGGGCAGTGACTACCTGACTTTTTTGAGTAGCATTGCTGACATCACGATAATAAAACTGAATGATTATCACCAGGCACTAAGAATGCTAAAAGCCGGTCGGGTGGATCTTGTCATCATTCCTGAGTTGGTAGCCAAATCTGTGATGAAACAACTGCAATTGAGTTTTATTCGATCGCCTTATGTTATTAAGGGGGAAATTTGCTATATCGCAATTTCGAAAAGCTCGCCTGTTCGGTTTCATGTGCAGGAGATAAAAACAGCACTGGAAAGTGTGAAGGCAAGTGGTCAGTATGACAAAATTATGCAACGTTACGTTGACCACCAAGAGCGCTTTTTCGATCAATAACTGCTATCTATCTGGTGCAAAGAATGCCTGTTCCGCCAGCCATTGCCTGGCCGGGGGATAATCAATAAAAAAAGCGCGGCTGAATTGAGGATAATGGGCGCGATCAACCTCAAACGGCCGTCGTTTGATACTTTTCTGTGGACTTATCACAGCCTCGCGATGTAACCCGTTTTCAATACATTTGTTCACCAACTGATGGATGATCGGATAACAGTCCGGCGTGTAAAGTTCCCAGTCATATAAATCAGTGATCATCGCCCAGGGAGCACCAACCAGAGACGCCGTAATCTGACTGATATGACGCTCATAATTCAGGGCTGTCTCCAGATTCCAGGGGCCAATAATATCTACCAGCAATACATTATTATGTATTGTCGTTTTAAAAGACCCGTGGGCTTCAAACATCGACGAAAACTTTACTAATCAAAAAAATAATGAACACCTTAGCAGAGCCAATACCGAAGGCAATAACTATCTTATTTTCATTAAACCATTACATTTTATACTTTGAACTGCCCGATTAAATCTTCCAGTTCGCGCACTTTGGCTTCAAGCTCGTTAGCGACCCGGGCATTTTGAGTGGAGATCCCTGCCAGCTCGGTTGTTTGTTCTGCCACGCCAACAATTCTGCCTGAAATGTCACCACTGACTACGCGCTGCTGTTCAGCAGCGGTGGCGATTTGTGTATTCTCGTCATTAAGCGTATTTACAGCCTGGCTAATCGCATCAAGGTTGGCTGCAGTAGCATCAATACCAGCGGATGTGTTTTCGCTGTTTTTGATACTGGCTGCCATCACATTAGCGGCATCCCTGGCGCTTTTCTGCAGTTTTTCTATCATTTGTTGAATTTCTTCCGTGCTGCCCTGCGTTCTGGAGGCAAGTGTTCTCACCTCATCGGCAACTACCGCAAAGCCTCGTCCCTGATCGCCGGCACGCGCAGCTTCAATAGCCGCATTGAGGGCCAGCAGGTTTGTCTGTTCTGCGATATTTCCAATGACCTGCAAGACGACACTGATATTTTCAACGTCCGCGCCGACATGACTAACGACATCGCTGGTTCTGGCAAGTGCGTCAATCAGGTTGTGCATTTCCCTGCGAGTCCGATCTGCGCTGGCCAGCGCCGCCTGACTTTCCTGTTCTGCATTATGAGCCGCGCGCGCTGCATTGGATGCATTTCGCGCCGCCTGAGCGGCGGATTCAGACATTTGTGTGGTGGCCGAAGCAATTTGGTCTATTTCGGTGTGCTGGGTCGAGCTCAGCCGGTTTATACTGTTGGCCTGTTCGGTAAGGGTATGCCCCTGGTCTGAAACCGCATTGGCGACCTGTTTGACTTTTTCAATGAGTGTCTGAAGCGTCGACAAAAGGGCGTTTGTGTGTGTAGCCAGCGCGCCCATTTCATGTTGATCTGAAACGTTGAGGCGCTGGGTAAGGTCACCTTCACCCTGAGATAAGCTGAAGATGGATTGCGTGGCTTCATCAAGCGGTTTGAGGATAGATCTTGAAATCATTAAACCCGTACTGGCAAATATCAGCAGTGCTATCAGAGCCACGATAAATACCAGCATCAGCAAATGCTCACTGGACTGACTTATAATTGCTTCCAGTGTGCTTACCTGTTGCTCGATGTGGTCAACATAGATACCGGTACCGATCATCAAATTCCATTCATCAAGGAAAATGGCATACGAGAGCTTGGGATAAGCGATATCTCCGCCCAGTCTTGGAAAATGATAAGTTACGAATTCCGCCGACTGCCCAGCAGTATTTTTCTTACCTGCTTCAATAAGCTCCCTAATTAAATAAACGCCATTGGTATCTTTAAAGTCATAATAACTTTTCCCAATATTTTCCTGGCTGTTACCACTGAAGACTCGCACTGCATCCTCTGTGTAACCAAAAATGTAACCGTCTTCTCCAAATGACATATTCTGCAGAATTGATACGGCATCATTTCTGCTTCCTCCACCCTCGTAAAGGGGGGCAATCGCTGAGTAGGCCATATCGATGATATGTTTAAGCTCTTCCTGCTTACTTTGAGTGAGAATTTCTTCAGCGCTGCGGACACTTTCACTTTGCATTTTCTTGATCTGACTGGCAGTCACCAATAGCAAAATAAGTGTGATCAGAATGAGGGGCAAAGTGGCCAGTGATATAAGGCGTGTTTTAATAGAAAACTTACTTAACATCTTTCTATCTCTGCTACATGTAATGCAAAAAACCGTAGCTAAGCGTAGTCAATAAGTTAAAACAATGTAAACAAATTAAACGGTGTTTCTGCTTAAATAACCGAAAAGTATATCTGTTGATTGAGCATGCCTTGGCTTCGTTCTGTTTGGCATGAGTCAGCATTAAGAAAAAAGGGGAGTTGGAAAGAGAAACCGCGCCAGCACTGACATTTTATAAATAAGCATCCTAACAGTATGTTTTTCTGTTACTTTTAATCAGTGTATTTGATTCGCTTGTTACGTAGCACTCAGCTATGATGGGAGTGTTAATTTTCTTCAATCTAAGAAACCTGTAGTGAATAAATCTGATGTTGTAACCAGAATAAACATGTCCCCTTCAACACTGTCGTTAATAGACAATATTTCCGATGCCGTGTTTCTGGTCGATAAATTTCATAACATTATTCATCACAATCATCAGGCTGAATTGGTCACCGGTCTTGCGGCGCCCTCAATTCGTCAACATACCATCTATCAAGCGATTGACGATTTCGAAGGATCTGTTTTTGAGCAACGCTATCTCAGCGTACGTAATACAGGCGTCTCCGAGTCTTTTGAAGCCCCTTTCGGGCCCGCGTTTCTGTGGGTTTGGGCCAGCGTTTTCCTGATTGAACAAAATTGTGTCTGCATCGCGTTTCACGAAAGTGCGGTTAAACGCAGACTTGAGGCTGTGGCAAATAGTCAGCGGGAGGCGCTGAGTGCCGCGCTTGCCGGAGCCCGTCAGTCAGATGTATTAAACATCCTCACAAATGCCGTTGAAGGGCAGGCCGGACACGGCGCTAAGGCTGCTATCTCATTGATTGATGAGGAAAACGCGCTGATTCGATGTGCGACATCTTCTGGTTTACCGCAGAGCATGGTTGATGAACTTAACGATGTAGCCTTAACGGTAGCCGATCACCCTCTCACTGAATGTTATCTTACCAGGGAACTTATCAGGATAAGAGACATGCAGGGCAAAACAAAGTGGCCTGCGTTTTGTCAGACAGCTTTTGAATCTGGATTGCATGCTTTCTGGTGCACGCCGCTGCTTTCTACGCAAAGTAAATCGGTCATTGGAATATTTTCTGTTTTTTATACTGAACCCCGTCTTCCCGTTGAGTCGGATCGGCATGTAGTTGATGCGTTATCGCGCTCAGCCGCGATGGTGGTAGAAAGAGATCGTGAGAATAAGGCGCGTTTGCGCGCAGAAACGGCTTTGTCTGCCAATACTGAAACACTGAATAAACAGCGCAGGCTCTACGAGACCGCGTTATCAAATACCCCGGACCTAATTTATATCTTCGATTTGCAGGGCCGTTTCACCTATGCCAATGATGCGCTGCTGAAGATGTGGGGTCGTACCTGGGATGACTCTGTTGGTAAGACTTGTCTTGAGCTGGGCTACGAACCCTGGCATGCCCAAATGCACATGGATGAGATTAAAAAGGTTATTGAAACAAAGCAGCCTATTCGTAGCGACGTACCTTTTGATGGTACACAGGGGCGACGAATTTATGATTACATTTTTGTCCCGGTCATTTCAGATGACGGACGGGTTGAAGCCATTGCCGGATCTACCCGTGATGTTACCGAGCGAAAGGAAGCTGAAGAGCTGGCCAAAAAGGCTGAGGCCAGGCGCCGTCTTGCACTGGAGGCATCGCACAGTTTCGGTATCTGGGACTGGGATATCCAGAAGAATATCTTTACCGCAGATGAACGGTTAGCTGAACTTTTCAACATCAGTGGTGAGGAAGCGCGTTATGGTGTGGCTATAGAAAAGCCGCTGGCATCCATTCATCCTGATGACAAAGAACGAATTAAAGCCGCTATTGAGGCAAGTATAGAACATGGTACACCTTATGATGAGGAGTATCGGATTGTTCAGCAAAACGGCAGCATTCGTTGGGCATCGTTCCGCGGGCGTGTGATCTACGATGAAATGGGCAATGCTGCAAGATTCCCCGGCGTGGGTGTGGATGTTACCCGGGAGCGCAACGCCATTGATGCCTTGCACGATGCAGATAAACGCAAAGATGAGTTTCTTGCCACGCTGGCTCATGAACTTCGCAATCCCCTGGCGCCAATCAGAAATTCTTTGGCGATCCTGCAATCTGATAAATTCGATGAACGCCAGAAAGAGGCGTCATTTGCCCTGGTGGAGCGCCAGGTCACCCAGATGATTCAGCTGGTGGATGATCTGATGGATGTTTCACGAATTACCCGGGGCAAAATCCGGTTAGCGCGCACACCGCTTAAAATCAGACATGTTTTGGATGCAGCAACAGAAACGATTCAACCGCTTATTGATGAATGTTCACATACCCTCAACGTGACGTACCCTGAAGATGATTTGTGGGTCAACGGCGACCTGATCCGCCTGTCACAAATATTTTCAAATATTATCAATAATGCAGCTAAATATACGCCAGAGAAAGGAATTATTAATATCAGCGTAACCAGTGACGCTGACAATCTACATGTGGCTATCAGTGACAATGGCGCCGGTATTCCGAAAGAAAAGCTGAAAAATGTGTTTGACATGTTTTCTCAGATAGAAGGTATGCTTGAGCGTTCGAAAGGGGGGCTTGGTATCGGTTTAACGCTGGTCAGACGCCTTACTGAGCTACACGACGGCGTTGTCAATGTAGAAAGTGGGGGAGCCGGCAAGGGGACGACATTCACCGTGACGCTACCGCTTACTGATAAGCAACCTGCCCGGCAACCAGAAAAAACGCCCGCATTTAATAAACGTGTGCAGCAGTCTTCATTAAATGTTTTGATCGCTGACGATAATCAGGATGCGGCAATCACCATGGGCTGGTTG
Source organism: Salinimonas profundi (assembly GCF_014750655.1). GTDB lineage: Bacteria > Pseudomonadota > Gammaproteobacteria > Enterobacterales > Alteromonadaceae > Alteromonas > Alteromonas profundi_A. Next base: position 732,597 of record NZ_JABBXD010000001.1, on the reverse strand, counting down.
CTGGAAGCAAAAGGCTGCACCGTGGAGGTGGTTGATAGTGGTGAGGCAGCGCTCAAAGCCGTCGCATCATTTACTCCCGATTTGGTCTTGCTTGATATTGGAATGCCGGGCATGAATGGTTACGATTTGTGTATTGCGCTACAGCAAAATCCGGCACTCAAGCAGGCTATTTTCGTAGCGCAAACCGGTTGGGGCCAACCGTCTCACATACAACGCTCCAAGGCGTCTGGTTTTCATCATCACCTGGTAAAGCCAATTAATCTTGATGACCTCACACCCATTCTGCTGCAGGTTGAAGAGCATAAGCTTTCGTACCCCGCGCCCACGCACCCAAATTAAGTTCTGATCGTCAGTGTTTCAGTGCTCTGGCCCTGTGATTGTCGTAAACGTCGCGGTAACGAGCAAAATACTTATCGCAATGAGACATTCAATCTGAATGGATCGCGCCAGTGTATGCTGCCGATGTGTTAATTTGGGGACAAGCTGCCATTTGTGCCATGCTGCCAGCCCCAGTATCATCAGCACGAAAACGGCTTTCACCATAAAAATGTTGCCGTATAGCGAGCGGTATAAGGCACCCGGTAAGTCAACCAGAGAAGCAAGCATCCCTGTGCCTGTCACCAAAAGTAGTATCACCGGCAACCAGGCATGGTGCCCAAATCGTACCATTATTGCTTTTACACATTGTGGCGGATGCTGGTAGCTGATAACTATCAGCAGGGGAAGGGCACCTATCCACCACGACATCGCAATAATATGCAACACCAGTGCAATGTGCTCGGGCAGGGCTTGCTGAGAAATGTGACCGGTCAGCGTACTACTGGTGGCAGCAACCACCATTGCAACACCGACTCCCATGAGAAACCATTGTCGGTGTTGATACCGTGCCAATGAGTATAAAAAGATCATGACAAGTGCGGCTGAAAACGCTGAAAGCTTTATCAATAACGCATCGCCGGGGGCTGTTGACCACAGTATTTTGAGTATAACCGGATCGAAAGCACCGTTTATCCCGCGCGAGGCCAGAGCACCGCTTTTAGCGAAAAACCATACCAAGGCGCCGGCGATACCGATAATCAGCGCGATACAACACCATCGCAGATACGTAGGCAACGTATCTCGCCTGACATTTTCTTGTAAGCTACCGCCACATAGCAAGGGCGCATAAAACGCGCCCGCTATTGCAGCATAACCCAGATAGCTCAGTAACTTTCCCGTGATTTGCAGGAAGCCAAAGATGGAAAGCGTCATTACAGACTCTGACTTAATGCACCATAAATGTGTAGCTGTCAGTCATCTTATGACCATCATCGCTCATCACCACATAGCTGACTTTGTATGTGTCTGGCGATAAAGAGGGTAATGTCCATTCAAAGCGCGCGCTTTTGTCAAAGGCGGGTGCAAAGCCAAAATCAATCTTTTCACCGTTTTTACTGGCCAATGTTACATTGGTCAAGCGAACACTTTCAGAGAATGTCAGTGACAATTTTTCAGGGGCGCTCATCAGCATCGCATTGTCTGAGGGGCTGCTTTGACTGAGCGTCATCTGAGAGTGGGCAAACGCCGGCTGTGCGATTGACGTCGCTAACACCAAAGAAGCAGATAAGAATAAATTTTTATATTTCATTGATTTGTACTCGCTGTAGGATTGAATATATCTTTGTAAATGTTGGCAGGTGAGACACCGTATCGATACAGCAATGTCTCAACGTCCTGCATAAGGGGATGCGGACCACAGAGATAAAATTCTGCCATTCCCGGGTTAAAACTGGCCTGATGAAGTATTGTCACCAGTGCATCCTGAACATAACCTGACTGACCCGGCCAGTTATCATCAGGCCTTGATAGCACAGGGCAGTAATGAAACTGGGAAAACTGTCTGGAGAGTGCTTCGAATTCACTTTGAAAGGCCAGGTCAGCTTGGGTGCGTGCACCATACAGAAAGGTAACCGGCATGACACGCTTATGTTTTAACAACTGCTCGTGAATCATCGCCCGCAATGGGGCGATACCAGAACCGGCGCCAATGAAAAAGCGTTGTGCTACCGCTGCATCCGATAAATGAAATGACTCAATCGGACCTACAGCCTGGATGGTTTGTCCGGTAGTGAGCTGGCACAAGTACGCCGATCCTATACCGGATTGTGTTTTATCGTCTGATTGCTGCCATTTCACCGCAATGCTCAACGTATCTTTGCCAGCATCAAAGTCGGCGATAGAGTAGTGACGCACGCCGCCATCATGGGCATGGTATCCGCTGGGCGTATCTTGCCAGTAAGCTGTAAAATACTCAGGAATATCGTGTGGTCGGATGGCATTTTCTGCCGGAGGGATCATAAAGCGCATGCACGCCCCCGCTTTATATGCCTGCAAGTCTCCGGCTTTCACTGTAAACTGAATATATTTAATGGAGGGCGTCACAAACCGCGCGTGCTCCACCTCCAGAATCAGTTTGTCGCGATAGGCTTTCGGCGCATGGATAGCATCCACGTCTGCAGCCGTATGCTGACACGCCAGACGCATACCGTTTTGAAGCTCTTCGGAGGTTAGCCATTCACGTTCTGCTGATGTGGGCTTAATGTCGCCGGGCGTCTGAATCCGGCATTTTCCACAGCTGCCACCGCCACCGCAGGCAGAAGGCAGATGGATATGCGCATGTTGTAATGCGTGCAAGATTGTCTCACTACTGCGCGTTGATATACGCAATTGCGCCTCGCCGGTGTTGAGTGTTGCCCGAAAGGTCGTCTTCTTACCGCGTCCCGGCGTAATCTGACCGTCCTTAATTAATATACCAAGCCAGATTAATCCGGTAATCACAAACAAAAGTGTAGCCAGCGCAAAAGTTATGATTAACCAGTGGTTAAAGCCGCCACTGTTACCATAATCCATAAAATGCAGTTTGAGCATCAAATCAAAAAAGCGTCTGTCGAGTGTCGAGTGCGCAATAATGTTGCCGGTTCGGCTGTCAATGAACATATAAGTATTTTGCTCATCGGCAAACACAATGTGCCATACGTCGTTCTTCTGACCGGGCAATTCTGATAATGGTGCCTGGCGGAACGTAGCACTGGCAATTTGTGAGGGACCCGGATAGGCATGTTTGGCAATTTTCTCGGCAAGAGGCTGTTCGATACTGATGGGCGCAGCTGAAATTGCATCGAACAGCTGTATCTGACTCGTCTGGCTGATATGCGCGCCGGCTTCAATGACAGCCACATACACCGGTTTGCCAAGCAGGGTGCGTAATGTCAGAGACTGGACCTGGTTTACCGGTAGATTCGACGCAGGGACGATTTCGCCATGTTGGGTAGTGGTCTGCCCCAGTGGTGATGAGGAAGGCCGCAACTGAAGCCGTTCATGCTCAGCTAATCCAAAGTAAAGACCGGTAGCCAGCCAGATGATCAACTGAACGCCAACGATGACAGATGCCCATTTATGACACTGTTTTATTAGGCCAAATCGCGTCATAAAGTGTCACCCCGACCAGCTGGTTTCACGATTCGCAAGTAGGACAGTATTGCACCGGACAGCGCGCCTGCCAGGCCGGTAAAAGCAAAGATTAAAAAGAAAAGGTTGCCCAGCGTAGCACCATCATCCCAGTCGAGAATATGAAGTCGCCACATCCAGTCAAACCAGCGCCAGGGATGGTGCCTGACGGTAACGATAGACCCGGTATACTGACTGATATAGAGAGTGGGAGAAAAGGTTTCATCAAAATTCACCTGCCAGACAGGCAGGTGATGCGGTGACAGTTCATCAGGGGCCTCGGCAGGCTGATCCACGCTCCTGATACTTTCAATATTGCCCTGGCCGGCAAACGCGCGAACTGCAATGCGTGCTGCTTGTTGTTCGTTGATTTGTGGCAATGGCTGACCGGAATCCGTTGCAATAAGCAGTGGTGTCGGTTGGTCTGAAAGCAAGACCTGATAGACAGGCGTTCCCGCCAGCGAGCGCAATGTGACAGACTCTGCGTTCGGATAGGTATCCACGATCGTCTCGAAACGGGTTTTACGCTGCTCATTATCAATGTTGACCTGAGGCGCGTTCACCAGATTTTCACCATGAATATAGTGAATGTCCATACTGACCATATACAGTCCCGACACTGCCCAGAGCAAAAATTGTAGCGCAACAAATAACATCAGCCAGCGATGGTAGCGCCGCACAATATCAATCACCTGACAGCTCCTTATTAAAGCGCTTCACTGCATGCTTTTTAACCATCGCATACACCACGGGCAGAACAATAAGCGTCAATATCAGTGCACTGGTCATCCCGCCTATCATGGGCGCAGCGATTCTGCTCATTACTTCTGAGCCCGTGCCGCTGCCAAACATAATCGGTAAAAGGCCGATAATGATGGTAGCCACGGTCATCATCACGGGCCTCACCCGCAAACCGGCCCCTTCCAGCAACGCTTGCCGGTAAGCGTCGTCACCGATTGTCTGTTTATTGCGTGTAGCGTCGTCTTTAAGTCTTTCTAGCGCCTGGTTGAGGTATACAAGCATGATCACACCAATTTCCACGGCCACACCCGCCAGGGCAATAAAGCCAACCCCGACCGCCACTGATAAATTAAAACCCTGTAAATATAACAGCCATAAGCCACCAATCATGGCCATAGGCAAACTGAGGATAATCATCAGCACCTCACTAAAGGCCCTGAAGTTCAGATAAAGTAAAATGATGATGATAGCGAGCGTGAGCGGTATCACATAGGTGAGCTTATCCTTGGCGCGCTCCATATATTCATACTGACCGGCCCAGGTCACCGAATAACCGGGGGGCAGGTCCAGTTCTTTAGCTAAAGCGGCTTTGGCGTCATCGACATAAGATCCGATATCGCTGTTTTCGATATCGATAAATGTCCAGCCGTTTATCCTGGCGTTTTCACTTTTAATGCCCGGCGGACCATCCTCAATATAGATATTGGCAACGTCGCCCAGCGCGATGCGTTGTCCTTTATCTGTGACAATGGGTAATCTGGCGAGGCTTTCCGGCGAATCACGGTAATCCTGCGGATAGCGCAGATTGACCGGATAACGCTCAAGACCTTCCACCGTGCGTGTGACATTCATGCCGCCTACGGCGGTCGCTACAACCTGCTGCACGTCTGAAATGTTAAGTCCGTAGCGACTGGCTTCTTCGCGCTGAATGTCGACCTTCAGATAGCGTCCGCCTGCAACACGCTCAGAATAAACTGACGAGGTGCCGGGAACCTTATCCAGAATGCGTTCAAGGTCCTTACCAATCTTCTGTATAACATCCAGTTCGGCGCCGGCGACTTTAATGCCTACCGGGGTTTTGATGCCCGTCGCTAACATGTCTATGCGCGTTTTAATCGGCATTACCCAGGCATTTGTCAGGCCAGGGAAATTGACCAGCGCATCCAGTTCGGCTTTCAGATCGTCTGTTGTAAGACCACTTCGCCATTCGCTTTTAGGTTTCAGCTGAATAAAGGTTTCAATCATAGTCAGCGGGGCCGGATCGGTGGCTGTATCAGCGCGGCCTACCTTGCCAAACACGGACTCAACTTCCGGGACGGTGCGGATGAGTTTGTCGGTTTGCTGGAGCAACTCGCGGGCTTTACCAATAGAGATGCCCGGATAGGTTGTGGGCATATACATCAGATCGCCTTCATCGAGTGGAGGGATAAATTCGCTGCCAATTTTATTCAGAGGATAGAACCCGATTACAGTGATAAGCAGTGCAGCAACTAATGTCGATTTGGGAAAACGCAACGCCTGTCTGAGTACCGGCAGATATAATGCGACAAGGAAGCGATTCACCGGATTTTTGGCTTCTGGCCGTATGTTACCGCGAATAAAATACCCCATTAATACCGGAACCACCGTTACGGCAATGCCTGCAGATGCCGCCATTGCGTACGTTTTCGTATAAGCAAGTGGTGCGAACATCCGGCCTTCCTGGGCCTCAAGAATAAAGACCGGTAGAAAAGACACGGTGATAATAAGCAATGAGAAGAACAGCGCCGGGCCCACCTCACAGGCGGACCGGGCCACAATCTCCCAGCGATTCTCATCGGTAACGGCTTCCCGCTCCATATGTTTATGCATATTTTCAATCATGACAATCGCACCGTCTGTCATGGCACCAATTGCAATAGCAATACCGCCCAGTGACATGATGTTGGCATTGATACCCTGAAAATACATCACAATAAACGCAACCAGAATCCCCAGGGGCAGGGTGATGATAGCCACAAGCGATGAACGCAGGTGAAACAAAAACGCCACACAGATAAGCGCCACCACTATCAACTCTTCGGTGAGTTTATCCTGGAGATTGGTAATGGCACGATCGATGAGCGCAGAACGGTCATAAACGGTGACTATTTCTACACCGTCGGGTAATGAGTCCGTTAACGCGTCAAGACGCGCTTTGACGCCGTCGATGGTTTGCTGGGCATTTTCGCCGTAGCGCATCACCACAATGCCGCCGACAACTTCGCCCTGACCGTTCAGTTCGGCCACGCCACGTCGCATTTGTGGCCCCAGTGTCACCGTTGCAATATCACCAATTGTCAGCGCGGTGCCGTTTTCGCTGACGCCTAAAGGTATCTCATTGATATCGTCTACTGACCGAATGTAGCCGGTGGCGGTTACCATATATTCAGCTTCAGCCATTTCAACAACTGAGGCGCCGGTTTCCTGATTGCCCTTAATCAATGCCCGCTGAATCAGATCCAGCGGGATGTTGTAGCCACGCAGGCGATCCGGGTCGACCTGAACCTGATATTGCTTGACCATCCCGCCGACTGAGGCGACTTCTGATACACCGTCTACTGACTGTAACTCATAGCGTAAAAACCAGTCCTGAATGCTGCGCAACTGGCTGATATCGTGTTTGCCCGTTGGATCCGTCAGCGCGTACATGTAAACCCAGCCCACACCGGTGGCATCCGGACCTATTTGTGGTGTTGCAGTGTCGGGCAGGCTCGCGGCAGCCTGATTCAGATATTCCAGAACACGACTTCTGGCCCAGTACAGGTCAGTATCATCTTCAAAAATGATGTACACATAGGAGTCGCCGAAAAAGGAAAACCCGCGAACGGTTTTTGCCTTTGGGACCGACAGCATGGCAGTGGTCAGCGGATAGGTGACCTGATCCTGGACCACCTGTGGCGACTGGCCGGGATAGCTGGTTTTTACAATTACCTGCACGTCTGACAGGTCAGGCAGGGCATCTACCGGTGTTTTGCTCACCGAATAAACACCTGCCGTTATCACCATTACTGTCACCAATAAGACGAGAAAACGGTTCTTTACCGACCACCTGATAATAGATTCAATCACGACATCATCTCCTTACAGCGGCGGGGGCGAATCGTGCCCGGCATTATTATGGCCGGGTTCGGCCTTTGCCAGGATATGAATACCGGTAATAGAAAGCGCGCCGTTGTCATCCCGGGTAACTTCGAAATGAAGGGATTGTCCGGTGGCCAATTTGTCTAAACTGATGGACTCATCCACCGCAAAATCCATGGTCATGGCAGGCCAGTCCCAGGCCTCAACGGGCTTGTGATTAACGGTTACAGTGCGATTTGCCGGCGAAATGGCTGTCAGTGTGCCCATTACTGCCACCGCCTTTGGCTTGGTATCAGATTGCGGTGGTTGCTGTGTGGATGGGTTGCTGGCCGGTGCCATAACATGCACCCGTGTCACTGTCGCGGCGTTGTCAGTCGAGCGGGTCACTTCAAAATGCACTGACTGTCCCACAGCGAGCTTTTTCATATCGACATTTTTGTCGACCGGAAAATCCATGGTCATGGCAGGCCAGTTCCAGGCTTCAACGGCGTCATGGTCAATAGTCAGTGTGCGGTTTGTCGTTGAGACCGCAGTAATTGTACCGGTAACCGCAACCGCGTCAGGAGAGCTTTGCGTTTGCGTTTCTCCCCTTTGCGGGTGATCATTTGTTTCAGTATTGCCTGCTGCACCGCCATCTTGCTGCATGATGTGAATGCCTGTTACCACAGGGCTACCATTGGTCCGGCCTATTTCAAAATGCAGAGACTGTCCTTCCGCAAGCTTTTCGATGGCGACGTCCTCAGCCACAGAAAAATCCATCGTCATAGCCGGCCAGTCAAGCGCCTCAACTGGCTCATGATCGATGGTCACGCTGCGTTGTTCGAAGCGCACCGCCTTGATTTTGCCCTTTGCCCAGGCAGAGGGGGTATCTGAGCTGCTGCCCATGCGGGTAAAGTCAGAACTCTTACTGGATTCAGAGTCGATTAAAAATTGCGCCGACGTGACAACGCGCTCACCTTCATTAACACCATCAAGAATTTCTATGTCGTTTTTGCCAGCCCGGCCCAGCGTAACTGCAACAGAGCGGAATTTTCCATCACCGTTTGCCAGCACCACACGGTTTTGTGAGCCTGTGCGAATGACTGCCTCGTTTGGCACCAATACAGCCTGAGAGTCAATGGGAACATCGATATGAATATCCGCTAACATGTTGGGTTTTAGACGATGTTCAGGGTTGGCAAATTTCAGCCTGACCGGTAGCGTCCGATTCGCCGACTGCAGGGCAGGGGCCACGTAATCCACCGTACCCTGCCAGGTTTTGCCCTTAATTGCATCAACGGTCATGGTGACCGGCATACCGGCACTCACTGAAGCCGCATCACGCTCGAAGACTTCCGCTTCTACCCACACGGTATCTAATTGTCCGATACTCATCAGTGTCATGCCGGGCTGGACAAAAAAACCATCCCGGATGTTGAGCTCGTTCACAAAACCGGATTGTGGCGCGTCAAAGGTCACGGTGCGTACAATCTCCTTTTGACGGGAAATCTGTGCAACCACCTTTTCAGGAATATCCAGGGCAGCAAGGCGTTCTCTGGCTGCTGAAATCAAAGCCGCATTATTTCGGCGTAGCGCAATAATGTATTCTTCCTGTGCATTCACCAGCTCCGGAGAATACAGCGCATATAAAGGCTGCCCTTTTTCGACCGGGTCGCCTGCAGCTTTCACAAACTGTTGCTCAATCCAGCCTTCAACACGGGGGTGAATGTGTACAATTTCATCTTCATCGTACTTCACATATCCAACAGTACTGATATCCGTATTAATTTGACCTTTTCGAGCTGGGGCAGTCCTTACACCCATATTATTTTCCACTGCCGGTGAGATGGTGACAGTGCCCGCCTGCTCATCAGTGTTACTTGCGTTTTGTTCATACACCGGAACCAGGTCCATGCCCATCGGCGATTTTCCCGGCTTGTCACGACGATAGCTGTCGTCCATCGGTGCTACCCAATATAGTGGCTGTTTTTGCTGCTCGCCGGACGAAGGCGTATCTCCGGTCAGGTGGTTATAGCCGATGACAGCCAACCCGCCAGCCAGGACGCCGGCAATGGCTGCAGCAATAAGCGGTTTATTACTCATGAGAAGCTCCTTTTGCCGCAGCGGTTGTTGCGTCAGATTGGGTAAGGTAATAGTTGAGCATTGCAATACGTTTCAGTTTTTCCACCTGAACCGCTAACGCTGCAAGGCGGGCTTCAAGTTCTGTGATTCTGGCGCGAACCACTTCAGAAAAGTCCCCGGTGTCATTCATGTAGGCGGTCAGTGTCGCTTCAGCCTGCGCGTTTGCCTGAGTCAGGATTTGGTCTCTATATAGCGATTCGCGCTGCTTCAGACGAGCAAGATGTCGGGTTTGTTCACGGACTTGTGCACGTAACGATTTTAACGTCACCAGCTTTTGTGTTTTAACAGACTGTGCTTCATATACGGATGCCTCGACGGTTTTATCCTGACGATTGTCTGTGAACAGTGGCAGGTCCAGGGTGATACCAACAGAAAACAAGTCGGCTCTGGACTGGCCGGAAGGCATATCGTCACGCCATCCATAGCTGGCATTAAGTTTCCACTCGGGTTTGTATTGCTCTCTGGCGAGCTCAACATCTTTTTGGCTGGCCTGATACTGAAGTTCTATGGCCTGAATGGTGGGATGCTGACTAAGACGGTCGATCAGTTTGCTGTCTGATCCAATGGCTGTCAGCGCTGCTATCGGCATGAGAAGGTCAATTTCCGGCAATGCCGCTGGCAGTGAGACATCGGCTATCCCACTGTCAGGGCTTAATGTCAGACTGTCAGACTGATACGGATACAACCATTCGCCAAGCGCAGATAAGGCTGCTTCCAGATTTTGTGCCTGAACGGTGGCGCGATCCTCAAACTGAATGAGTTCAAGCTCGGCGCGGATCATATCCTGCTGACGAGATTTGCCGGCTGCAGATGCGTAGGTGGTTTGTGCGACATCACGTATTTGCTCAAACAGTATTTTATTATCTTCAATGAGCGTTTTTGAACGCATAGCCAGCCAGGCATCCAGCCATAATAACGTCACGTCCCGTTTAACCATGGCGCGGCGATTATCACGTTCAAAAGGCCCCATAGCGGACTGTATAGCGAGTTTTTGCTGGTTTATTGAGCGTGAATCACCTCTTGGAAAGGCCTGCGAAATGCCTACCTGAGCTTGTGTCATGTTTTCCTGATCAAACCTGAAACCGTCCACTGGTAAATTCATCATAGAAAATGACATTGAAGGGTCAGGAAGCTCCCCTGCAGCGACACTGCGACTCTCCTTCGCCTTTTGCTGCAGTCGGTTGCCCTGCAGCCAGGGATCATTCGATTGCGCTTGCGTTACAGCATCATTCAGGTGCAGTGTGGATTGTGCCAGCACCGTGCCTGCTACACCAAAAGAGGTGGCAATAACCGCTATGCATAAAGTAGCAAGGCGCATCAGTACTGTTCCTCAAATTTTGAAACAGTGGCAAATGGGCGACTGGTCCCGTCTTTAAGCAGCAACTGGATTGTATATGGCTGGAAACGTAAACCGCTTTCCATGCCAGGTGAGCCCACTGGCATTCCCGGTACGGCCAGTCCGAATGCATCCTCAGGCGGATTTTTCAGAAATGACTGAATATACCTGGCGGGAATATGGCCCTCAAAGACATATCCCGACCGGGTCACTGCAGTGTGACAGGATTGGTACTGGGCCGGAATATTATAGTTGGCTTTTACCTCACTCAGTGCGTTTGTGTCTTTGCCCTCAATGTGCCACGTATCTTTGGAAGATTTGCCGCGCTGAGAATTCTCAAGGTGCGCTATCCAGCCTTTACAACAGCCGCAGGATGCTGATTTAAAAACATCAAATTGGACAGTTTCTGGCTCGGTGGACGCGTGAGCGCCGATGCTCAACAGACTTACAATGACTGCCAGTATACGTAATATCATAATCGTTGCCTCTTAACAGGTAAGCATTTAAAAGGTCATGCCAGTACATAGGCGCAATGGCGTCAACGTACCGATAGATAAAAGTTAAATAGTCAGGCTGAAGCCTGAATAAAAGACGGATCTATCCTGAGTCAGGCAATGATGGGTGGGCGAAAGAGTGCGCCAGTGATAAGCGAGGGACGCATAAAGTGCAGGCCCGCTATGTGTTTGCGGGTATCGGGTGTAATGGTTTGTTGGGCCTGAGCGTCAACAAAAAAAGCATGTCCACAGAGGTTAGCCGGGCAGGAACAATCCTGTTCACAACAGCCCGAATGTTCAGCATTGCCACTTAACATGTGGTCGGCCATCACAGGCGCATTGACTGAACTGTGATGACTGATCTGCTGAGTATTGCGCATGTCGCCTGACGCGAGCATCGCACAATGATTCGAATCATGAGAATCACTTTTTCCGGAACCAGACAATGCCATGGCCTGCGCGCTAAGTGCTGCAAGCATGACAAACAGACTGATTCGGAACAATTGAATAATCATGGTTTACCTTTTTTAAGAACCTGCATAATAAGCAAATTATGTCGGTTCGTAAACTATCAGATAAACCACATGATAAGCGCACCACCAATCATAAACAGATTTTCTGACAGCGAAACAAACCCCAGGGGTACATTGCTGTCGCCGCCAACACAGGCGCATTTAAGCTCACGCTTATCAATATAAACGGCTTTAAATACTGAAATTGCCCCTACCGTACCAATAAACAGAGAAATAGGCGCTACCAGTAATGCAGGTAGCTGCGCAAGCATACCAATACCCGCATAAGCCTCTAAAAACGGATAAATGTAGCCATAGCGGATCCATTTCATCGCCAGCAAGTCGTAGGTAATGAATGAATTTGTGAAGGTATACAGGTCTTTCAGCTTTTGTACTGCCAGCATGATCATCGAAAATGAAATGAACAGCATTAACGAGCGTATCGAGAACAAATCGCCGCTTACAGACCACTGATACGCCAGCATCATCAGCGCGGCAACAGAAAAAATGGCAATAACAGGCGTATACGTGGTGCCGGTCTGGCCTGCTTCGCCTTTATTGAAATATTCTCTGAGCTCGTCGTAGCCACCAATACGTTCCTCATCAATAAATGCCTGCGGTGTGGTTTTTACGCCGTGCTTTTCCTTAAACCTATCGGTTTCTTCACGGGAGGTCAGCTTATGATCTTCTACCTCAAAGCCTTTGCGTTTTAACAGATCTTTTGAGCGTAAACCAAACGGACAAATATGCTCGTCGGTTGCCATGCGATATAAAACTGCAGTTTTACTCATTGTCTCCTCCTGATTTCAGTTGGCCCTCGAATTTGGGTACAGGGCGCGCTTGCGCCTCGTCGCGGGTCAGTGCTTTACCATTTTGTTCAATATCTTTTAATAACCATTCCATCTCTTTAATTTCTTTACGCTGCGCCCTGATAATGCCATTAGCCAATTCCCTGACGCGTTGATCTTCTAACTGACTACGCTCACTGGTTAAGACGGCAATAGAGTGATGAGGAATCATGCCCTTCATGTAAGCAGAGTCAGATACAAAAAGCTGTGAGCGTAACAGGTACAGACTTGTCACAAATACAATCACAGCGCCTGCAAAAACAGCGATATTTTTACGACTGTCAGTGTACATGCCAAGCATAAATGCCAGCATGATCACGGCCATCCCGGCACCCATATACAGTGCCATATAAGTCCGCGTTTCGCTGAACCAGATATGGGATAGCGCGTAGGTATTCAGGTACATCATGATGAACATGGCAATGGTTGAAACACCAATCATTGCTAAGAATCGGGTGTACTTCATAGTAATCCTTACAAGCTTTTAATGTATTGCCGAAATATTTACACTGCTAAAGGTATGATCAGTGCTTTATATTGATATAACGCAATATATGTTCCTGAATGAGGCGCTCGATGGTTTTGGCTATCATTATTTCACTGTGTGCGCTGAGTATCGCAGTGATTGTTCACCTGTTTAATCTATCGTCAGTCGCACGGTATCTTGACCGGCATTCCATCGGGCCATCTGGCCGGACTTTTATATTTGTTGTGGTCGCTGTCATCAGTCAGGCAGTCATTGCTTTACTTTTTGCCGGTGCATATTGGCTGGGTGAAACCGCGGGATTAGGAACATTTAAGTCGCCTGCAGAATTTGCAGACATTTTTTATTTTTCTCTGACCACCATTACGACGCTGGGTCTGGGCAGTATTGAGCCAACAGCAAATTTGAGAATGCTGGCAGGTGTTGAGTCCGCTACCGGCTTTCTGTTGATAAGCTGTTCTGCGTCCCACGTGTTTAAATCAATGGCACAAAACAGTTTCTCTTCAAACTGACACTAATTGTGAAAAAATACTCACAAAAAATCACTTATATTTTAATTTTCAGGAGACCTATCATGTCACGACATTTTGAATCTGCACCGGGCTTATGTGAAGACAAAGATACTGCCACCAACGACTTTGTGTTTAATCAGACCATGCTGCGAATAGCAGACCCCGAGCGCTCTCTTGATTTTTACACACGCATAATGGGCATGACCCTATTGCGCAAACTCGACTTTAAAGATATGAAATTCAGTCTTTATTTTCTTACCGCGGAAAAAGATTTGTCTGCCATCAGTAAAGACGAAGCAACCAGAACGACACAGACGTTCGGGCGGCCTGCAATGCTGGAACTTACGCATAACTGGGATGATACGCCTGAGAACGCTGATTACCACAATGGTAATAGTGAGCCTAAGGGGTTCGGTCACATTGGATTTCATGTACCCGATTTGGAGGCAGCATGTTCGCGCTTTGAAGATCTTGGGGTTTCCTTTCAAAAACGTCCTGATGAGGGCTCAATGAAAGGATTGGCCTTCATTAAGGATCCGGATGGCTATTGGATAGAAATATTCGACGCAACCAAAGTCAGCGACGTGTGTCGCGACCACCTTGAGTAGGTGATACAGCCCGCGCGATACGCGCGGGAGCGCGTTATGGATCAAGTTTAATTAAACACCTTATAAAAAAAGGTGTTTTGCGTAGCACTTTAGTTTTATACTCCTGATTAAGTGATGTTGCTGACCACTTGCTGAATTAATCACTAACCAGGAGTAAAGACAGATGCTGATACGCTTACCTGTACTGCCTTTATTTCGATGCATAGTCCTGACACTTCTGCTATTTGTTGCTCTGCCATCCCAAGCATCCGACGAGGAAAATGCACGATTTTCCGGCTACAGCAATTTAACCCACGCTGTTATTTATGATTGGGGGATGTCACAGGGGTTGAGTAACCCGCAAATTGAGCAGGCCCTTAAAACCTCAGATATAGAAAATGATTCATCACCTTTGGGCATTGTATTTCGGCATATCATGGCATTAAGTCATCAGGGTTTTGATGACGCGCCGGCAAACCTGCCGCCGTTACCATCCGAGCCGGTCACCGAAGCGCACTGGCGTTATCTGAAAAAGCTTGATCCTTATCGCTACGCGGCGAACAGAGCGTATTTCATCTTTTTAGAAGCCATGATTGCGTACAACGGAAGCACAGATCGCTTGACGCAAAGCATTCCTGCATTACAAAAACTGAAAAGCGAAATGTTAGAGGCCGGCCACAAATCGGCAGTGGCGACAGTGAGCATGTGGCTGGCTAACGAATTTTCTGAGAACGACCCGTTCAGTGCCAAAGCTGAAATAGAGTATGCATTACCTCACCTGGTTGATTTTGACAGACAGCGAGCGATGGAAACCCAGCTTGACCCTGACCACGCCCATACCTGGCTGGCGCAGTTCTATAAAGAATTTAATGTACAAAGTCGCGTCGTTTATCATGCGCAGAAAGATATAGAAGGTGCCCGGCAACGAAATGCACTTCGTGCCGATTATTTTGGTGACGCAATTCTTGCGCTTAACCGGATGGGTCGATTTGATGAGGCTGGCGCATTGGCCGAAGAGGCCACGCGTATTGCACAGCAAAGTGGTGATCATGTTCAAAAAGTCATTGCCCTGGCATATCGCTTAAGTGTTTATACCCATCGGCAGGATAATTCAGAAAGACAGAAAATAGTAATGCTGGCCAGAGAGGGCGCTGCCGTTTCCGCTGAGTCGCTTCCACCTGCGTGGCAAATGTTGCCTTCGCTGTTTCATGCAATTGCTACCGCAATTGAAGGCAGCCAACAGGCGTTTGACGATGCGGTCAGTGCTTATCAAGCTGTTATCGATAAGCAACTGGACGCGTCTTACTATCCCAAAACCATCGAGCTGCTTAATCACTACAACCTTCGTCGGATCTACAAACTCAGAGGCGATAATAAAAATGCGCTTCGTCAGTTTGAGTTATATGACCAGAAAATGCTTGCATACAACACAGAGAGTTACAGTCTTAACGACAAGCGTCGCCGTGATCCTCTCAGTGAGGATATAGAGTTTACCCACTTGCGTCTCGCCAAGGCAAAAGAAGCCGAGCAGGCATTGCGGCTCGAAACTGAGCGGCTTAGAGCCATCGTCGCCGGACTTATCGCTTCGTTGTTGGGTGTGCTCACGATGTGGTTCTGGCAACGACAACGTCGAAGCGCAAGGCTGGCCGACACCGATTCTCTGACTGGCGCACTTACCCGCCGGGCGTTGTACAGTGCATTGTCCAAACCGGTGAATGACAATATAACCTCCTGCATGGTGCTGATTGATCTGGATTACTTTAAGCAGGTCAATGATCATTACGGTCACGTGGTTGGTGATGAAGTGCTCACGATAACCAGCAATATTATTCAAAGTCGTATTCGCAAATCAGACAAACTTTGTCGGTATGGCGGTGAAGAGTTTTTGCTTTATCTTCACGATATTGATAAGACGCAGGCGATAAAGCTGGTGGATGATATCCGCGAAACCCTAAATGATTGTTGCACCTGGACCACCACAGATGCCAGATTTTCGGTCTCTTTTTCTGCAGGTATCACCGAGGTGATAAATTGTAAAGATATAGATGCTATCGTTGCTACCTGTGACACCCAACTTTACAACGCAAAAGCGGCGGGCAGAGCCTGTACGCGGGCCATCGTATTCGGCTGATAATGCTACGGTGCCTAATCGTCCACCATACAACACATCTTAATTGAAGTTACTGCGTACACAGAATTAACAGCAGATGGCCATGCGTGCCACTGATTTAATTTTATCTGTGACGGAGAAACAACATGAGCAAACAAGGTGAGCGCAGTGATCGCCCCGATTACGATACCGTGATACAGGATATTGCTGATTATGTCCTGAACTACGATAATTATTCAGAAGAAGCCATCAATACCGCCAGATACTGCCTGATGGATACGCTTGGCTGCGGGCTTCTTGCACTGCAATTTCCCGAATGCACCAAACACCTGGGACCGTTAGTCCAGGGAACACAGGTTCCCCACGGTGCGCGGGTACCCGGCACGCAATTCGCGCTGGACCCTGTGAAGGCAGCGTGGGATATCGGGTGCATTATTCGCTGGCTTGATTTCAACGATACCTGGCTGGCCGCAGAGTGGGGCCATCCTTCTGATAACCTTGGGGGCATCCTTGCCACCGCAGACCACCTTTCACAATACCGCCTGGCTCGGGGGCAACCCCCGCTCACCATGTACGATGTGCTCACTGCAATGATTAAAGCCCATGAAATTCAGGGTGTGATCGCGCTGGATAACAGCTTTAACCGCGTAGGGCTGTGCCATGTGCTGCTGGTACGCATTGCTACTGCGGCAGTTGTTACACAGATGCTGGGCGGAACCCGCGAACAGATTATGGCGGCAATATCACATGCCTGGGTGGATGGCTCTGCACTGCGGACATACCGCCATGCGCCTAACGCAGGCTCAAGAAAATCATGGGCGGCTGGCGATGCCACGTCCCGCGGTGTCCGGCTGGCGGACATTGCAATGCGCGACGAGATGGGTATCCCCAGTGTTTTAACTGCGCCGCAATGGGGGTTTTATGATGTGTCATTCAGCCATACCAATAAAGATCTGGCAGTAAAACCGGAAAATGAACGGCAGTTTTCATTCCAGCGGTCGTATGGCTGTTATGTCATGGAAAACATTCTGTTTAAGTTAAGCTTTCCTGCTGAGTTTCACGCTCAGACCATGTGCGAAGCAGCGGTGATATTACATGACGACGTCAAAGACCGGTTAGACGAGATTGAGCGCATTGAGCTGACCACACACGAATCGGCCATACGCATCATTTCCAAACACGGTACCCTGGCAAATCCGGCGGATCGTGACCACTGCCTGCAATACATGACTGCTGTTCCCCTGATCTTCGGAAAGCTGACTGCAGCGCATTACGAAAATGACTTTCATAAGGCTAATCCCCAGATTGATGCGCTACGGGAAAAAATGGAAGTGCAGGAAGACGAACGTTACAGTCATGATTACCACGCGCCGGAGAAGCGCTCAATCGCCAATGCATTGCAGGTGTTTTTTACTGATGGGACAGCAACCCAAAAGGTAGAGGTAGAGTATCCTATCGGTCATCGCAAGCGCAGAAAAGAAGGTATGCCGGTGCTCGAAGATAAATTCAACGACAATCTTTTGTCCCGTTTTCCGCAGGCACGCAGTGAAGAAATTTTCACGCTATGTAATGATAAAAAACGCCTGCATGCCATGCCAGTCAACGAATTTATGGATGCGTTTGTCATCTGATCCAGCAAATAAAAATCCCGAGTGCCCTTCGTCTTATCACACAAAGATGAAGGGCACTCGCCCTCTGAACATTTTAAAGTGTCAAAAATGTTTACAATTTTTCATTGATCCTTTTTTGAGTAACTTATTGTTAAGCATTACTTAATCATATTTATGTCATCACTATGTCAGTCAATTTAAGGCATTTGGTGTAATTCTTTGCATCGATATCGCTGCATATACCAATAAGTGTCGGTTTTCTTTACAAATAAAATTTGGATCACTGGTAAATAAAAATTAATTGTTTAAAAAACACTCAGTTGTGATGTGGGCGTATTTTATGCTTTCTTTTAATTATCATCTCATGGCGACAATGTGTGATGAGAAGGAGGAGTAGCAATTTATCATCGGAACCTTCCAATAAGCTGTAAAAAATTAAATTACAGAGGCTACCATGAAACGATTAATGATTGGCGCAGCAGGCTTAGCGCTTAGTCTTTCCACACACGCGGCACTGGTGGATTTAACCGGTAAGGGTTATGTCACCTACGGCGATTTTAATTCTTACTCCCTACCTATTGCCGGTCTGGACGTAAATTCGACACCCGGTCAGATACAGGATTTTGTTGTGATTGCTACAGGCTCTTCGGGTCAGGGCGTGAATACCAACTTTGCGGGAATGGACAACGCCTATGCGACCCCCAGTGGGGTCAGCGGTTCGAATTACTTTAGCACCGGGGGAGAAGCAGATCCTGACCAGGTTGCTGACTTTACTGGCGACGCTGATGCAACCTGGGACACCACACTTGCTGCTTTAGAAACCTATCTGGATGGCGAATCCATGGTGTTTTACTTCAATAATAACAACCTGAACGGCGCCAATGAGCAAAGTCTCGCAGCCTGGGCCCAGGTTACTATTTATGATGATACGGGCGGTATTGTAGACATTTTTGACTTTACGAATGATGGCGGCGCGTACGCCTTAGTCAGCGAAGGTGGCGGCGGTACCTTCATGGGCGATCCGTCTGGCTATACGTCAGATGGATCGGGTCCAATGGTGGGTGATAATGACTCAACTGATTATGTATTATCCGGCGGGCCTATTTGTGTTGATACCGATGGTGCCATTCCTGTGCCGGTTTCGTGCGATAATCCGGCTGCTGATGAAGGCCCGGTTAATCATAACCTGGGGGCTGATGAAGCCGCGTATGCGATTGTTTCACCTGAACTGAATGCATTATTAGAAGGATTGTTCGGAAGCGGCAGTGATTTATCTGACTATACCATGAGTGTTGATCTTCGCCTGGGCTGCGATCCGGCTTTTGGCATGGCTGATGATGAAATTTGTACTGGTGCTGAAAGCGGATTTGGTAAAAATGTCAATAACGGTTATGAGCAGCTATTTATTGCTACGGCGGTGTTAGATGAGCCGATGGATATTCCTGAACCTGGCGTACTGTTTCTGCTAGGTTCTGGCTTGCTGTTTTTAAGATGGCGTAGCAAATAGATCTGCGCGTTAAACCAGCCATAAAAAATAAAAGCCCTGCATGATTGCGGGGCTTTTCAATTGATTGTTTTACTTTGATGTTTACACACGAAGCGGCCTCCCTGCCGGCAGGTATGAACTCGTGGTACTTACTCGTCGCCGTATTGTGCCAGTACGTCGTCGATAAAGGTTATTGCATCCTGAACATCCGTGCGGTAGTTAAAATCGTTGCCCACACAATTACCGTTTTTCGCCCAGCCAAAGGACGTAACCGCAACCAGCAAATTGCTGTCTTTATAGAACGTCGGGCCGCCGCTGTCGCCATAGCACGTGCCGCCACCACCATTCACGCCGGGATTATTGGAAAACTTAGCACTGGCTTCGCCATTTCCGCTTAATTCGCTGTAGACCTCCAGCAGTCTTACTTTACCTTTATACTTTTCATAGTCGTTCATCTCGGTCGGTGGGAGAGTACCCTGACGTCCGTAACCCACCACCTCAAAGACTTGTCTGTCCCGACCTTTCAGCGTCTCCAGAAAATCCAGTGGCGGCAGGGTAGCAAAACCGTTTGATGGCATATATGGCTCAGAAAGAATGACGACACCGATATCGTACGTCATTGGAAATTCTCCGTAATCTGTCCATTGCGGGTGAGGAATAACGGTTTCTGTGGCCATCCAGTCTGTGTCAAACCAGGTTGATAAGGATGGTGCCTCGGACAGACCGGCCAGTGCATCATCTTCAAATCTGACATAGGTGACATCGTTGATATTGCCGGCCTCAGCAACGCAGTGAGCGGCAGTGAGCATAACCCGTGATGAAATCATCGTGCCGGTACAACTGAAGAAACCTACACCGTTTTGCACGAAGAGCAGGGTGCCAACATTAGCATGTTCATTCTGGTCTGGTTGACCCCAGGTGACCGCTGCTGCTGAGCCACTTAGAAGAAGGCCTGCGCAAACCGCGCTTTTAACAAATTGTTGTAACATAAGTTGAAGTCCAGTCTTGTCCAACACAACGGTTTAATTGCGCTGGATAACGTTGTTGTTTTATCCCGACAAACCAAGCACCGGACGATACCGTTTCTCGCTTAACAACAGGGACGTTCTCAGACATGCCGTCTTGTATAAGTGTAGTTGCATATAATGAAGTTGTTAGAGATCAATGCTTTTTAATGAAATCGATGAGTAACGGCTTTTATGTGACGTAATACTCCATGCGACAGTTGTGTAAAACGCACCGTGGCGATACTCTCAATAACCAGATTTCGCAAAAGGAGATTGCTAAATGCGTTCGGCAAAACATCTTTCTATCCCTCTGCTAGTGGCAGCGTCGTTATTTTCAGCTTACTCAGTCGCAGACGAATTCAGAGATACCTATCGCGCTTTTCAGACAGCGTTTAACGATCAAAACATTCCGATCAGTCTGGCGTTAGGTAAAAAGGCCTGGCAGTTGGGTACGAAGAAATATGGCGAAAACAGCGACGCCGCCGCTAAACTGCACTTTTCTTATGCCAATGTACTGGCTATTGCCGGCAAAGACGCGCAGGCAGTCGATCATTTTGAAATGGTGGCAGACGAATACAGGACGGTGTTTGGCGATGACAGCTATACCACGGTGGTTGCCTATGTGGATATCATTTACTCACTGGCAAAATTAGATCATCGGGCTGAGGGGCGTAACGACCTGTCTGCTGAATTGGCGCGTTATCTTGTTTTAAATATTGATGAGATTGACTACAAAAACACAACAGAGCGCGCATTTGCTCACGTAGAAGCCGCCAAAGCTGTTGTGGAGTCGCCTTCAGCGATTCGCGTCTCCCCTCATTCATTGCGTAGATTGTTTGAAGATGCAGTCCGTTACGCCGAAGAAGAGTGGGGGAATCAGGATTTACGCACTCTGGAAGCAAAATACATGTTAGGTGTAGCACTGAGTGAGGGCAGACAAAAAGACGAAGCGATTGCGCATTTTAATACTGTCGCCAGTGTATTCAGAGATAACCTGGATTTCACCCATCCTTATGAATTAGGTGCTCACGCGCGTCTGGTGGGGCTTTATGAGCAGCGCGGTGAATCAGACAAGGCTACTGAGCATTGTCAGGCGATTGGACGAATGAAGCCCTGGAAACCCGATCAGGAACCAGAGCCACTTTACCGGGTGCATCCTAAATATCCACCTAAAGCAGCCCGAATTGGTCGCGAGGGTTCAGTAACAATGTCTTTTGTTGTAGATGAAGAAGGCTTTGTTAAAGACATTGAAGTGAAAAAATCATCAGACAGAGACCGATTGTTCAATGAGTATGCGGTTGATGCATTAAGTCAGTGGCGGTACGCACCAAAATTTGAGGAGGGAAAACCTGTTAAATCTTCCCCATACTTTGTTCAATTAGACTTCAAGCTTGAACGATAAAGCAGCGTGTACATAGTAGATATTGACCTAGGAGACAGCCTCACTGGTCCGCCGACTACTGTTCGCCATAACGATCAAGCACCATATCAAAACACCCCCGGCTGATAAGGCAACGCCCACCCAGCCGGTGCTGGCGTAACCGTAACCGGCTGCCAGGGCCATGCCGGCCAGCCATGGACCTAGCGCATTGGCCGAGTTGAATGCGGCATGATTCATTGCACCTGCCAGCGTCTGAGCATTGCCCGCGACGTCCATCAGGCGGGTTTGCAACGGTACTACCATGCCTCCCCCCATGCCCATGCAAAACAGTGCGACAGCCATTAATACCGGGTTTCCGACAGACATGGCATAGGCGGCAGCGGAAAGGCCAAGCAATACCTGAAAGCCCAGCGCTGTGCGCAGCAAGCGGCCTTCAGCAATGCGACCGGCTAATAAGTTACCCAGGGTTGTACCGATACCATAGATCATTAACACGATGGAAATGCCCCATTCCGGTGAGGAGGTTGTGTTGAGGAATGTTGCACTGAAATAGGAATACACAGAGAACATGCCGCCAAAGCCGATCGCTCCCATCAGCAGCACCAACAGCACATCTTTGTTTTTAAGTGCGGACAACTCTGAGCGCGGATTAGCATTTGGATTTGGTCCGCGATAAGGGGCTATTTTCCAGACCATGATTGCAGTGACCAGTGACAGGACGGCGATCATGAAAAAGCCAATCCGCCAGCCCATGGTCTGCCCGATTGCACTGATGCCGGGTACGCCAATAATCGTGGCCACGGTTAAGCCCAGAATAACATTGCTCACCGCTCTGGCACGTCGGTTTTTGCCTGCAATATCCGCGGCGAACAACATCGCGATACCAAAGTAAGCACCATGAGGCAGACCGGCAATGAAACGCGCGATGTTCATGGTCCATTCTGACCATGCCAGCGCGGTCGCCAAATTACCACCGGCATAAAAAATCATCATGGCAATTAACATGGTTCGCCGCGCAATGTGTGAAAAAAACATGGTGATCAGTGGTGCCCCCACTACCACACCCAGTGCATAGGCGCTTATTGCATAGCCAGCAACCTTTTCCGAGATACCAAAGTCTTGCGCAAAATAAGGCAGTAATCCCATGGCTGCAAATTCGCTGCAACCAAGTACAAAAGTGCCAAACGCAAGCCAGAATGTGACGACTTTCAATGAAGCTTCACCTTCGCGATGCTGATGCTCAGGTGAGCCGGGATGCTGTGAGTGTGTCATGGAGCCTCGGTGCGTGTGGAAGTTTCAAACATGCCATTAGTGTGGGGAATGCTCTTTCACTCTGTCGTGTAAAAAAGGACGATGGCAATGAGCGCATAGTTTACCATTGCACCTGAGCGGAGTAACTGAGTTTTATGTATTATCTTTGTAAATTCATAATCTTACGGGTTAAAGGAATGTTAAGTCTAAAGGTAAAAGTGTAGACTCAAGCTGGTTTTCGACGTCGCTGCCTTTGTTTTCTCGCGCGAAGGGCATATTGCATACGGGGCAGTAAAATAATGAACGCGGCTAGCCAGTAAAAAATCGGCTCTGCCCAGATTGTTTTCTGCGACCAGCTAAAATGCAGCAGTGCCAGTACGACAGCCACATAGACCCAGTTGTGCAAAGATTGCCAGCTTTTACCCATTTTTTTACGCAGCGTATTGAAGGATGTTACTGCCAGTGCCAGTAATATCAGCAGCGCGGCAAAACCTACACTGATATAGGGACGTTTGACCAATTCACTGCCGATAAGCGGCCAGTTCAACTGAAGCTCGAACAGAATGTAGGTTGAAAAATGCGCTAACGCGTACACAAACGTATAAACCCCCAACATCCTGCGATAGCGAATTAAATCACCGCATGGCGTAAAGCGGGCCAGAGGAGCAAGGCACAAGGTGAACAGTAGAAGGTGAATGGCGTGTTGTCCGGTAAAGTCCAGTAAGCTTTGCACCGGATCAGCGCCCAGATTATCTGAAAAGCCCTGAACAAACTGCCAGACGAGTGCGCCGGCTATGAGTAAATGAGCCAGGCATTTACCTACCCAAATCTGCAACTTGGTAAGCCGGGCAGGGCGCTTAAAAACCGAAAACGCCATATTAATAATACTTTCTCAGATTCATACCCTTATACAAAGGCGCCACTTCACTGTAGCCATTGAACATCTGCGTTTCAATCCGGTTGCGCGATAACAAACCGCCCCCGGCAATACGTCGCTCGCTTGCCTGACTCCAGCGAGGATGATCAACCTTAGGATTAACATTTGCGTAAAAGCCATATTCATCCGGTGCCAGCTTGTTCCAGGTTGTCGGCGGCTCTTTGTCGGTTAGCGTAATCCGGACAATGGATTTGATACTTTTAAAGCCATATTTCCAGGGCACAACAAGACGGATGGGCGCGCCATTTTGTTCTGGCAACGTTTTACCATACAGCCCGACTGCCATCAGTGTCAGCGGATGCAGGGCCTCATCAAGCCGTAATCCCTCCACGTAGGGATAATCTACCCCTCCACCAACAAACCGGCTGTTTTGTCCGCGCATCTGTTCAGGATCGTAGAGTGTCTGAAAGGCGACGTAGCGCGCTGAGGAAAGCGGTCGCGCTGCTTTAAGTATTTCTGCAAGCTCAAAACCTATCCAGGGAATAACCATTGACCATGCTTCTACACAGCGCAGCCGGTAGATGCGTTCCTGCAAACTGAAGCGTTGGGTCAGGCTGGCATGATCAAGCACGAAGGGCTTTTCCACCATCCCGTCGATTTTTAAACTCCATGGGTCAATCTTCAGGTTATGCGCATACTGAGCCGGGTCATCTTTGCCCGTGCCAAATTCATAAAAATTGTTATACCCGGTGACTTTATCGCAAGGGGTCTTTTTCTCTGATGTGCTGTATTGTCCGGCTGGTGTAAATTCTAGGGCTTCGCGCTTTGCGGCTTGTTTTTCTTCGTCATCATCAAACCATCCCAGTGCTGATGCCTGAGGCGATAGTAATGCGCCAGCGCCAATGAATCCCATCCGCTTCAGTAATGTTCGCCGCTGACGATAAACGGATTCATCAGTGACATCATTTTCAGTCAGAGTAACTGAGGGGATAAAACGTTTTGACATGAGAACCTACCCGTTTTTTAGTGGGTGACAATAGCAGGCGAATTGAGGTCTTCCCTGAACAGCCTGGTTTGACGTACTTACGGATAAGACCTGCAAAAGTGCGATTTTCTTTCTTTATGACAAAAACTTCATGCTTTACCCATGTTTAGGTACGAACAGGGTGCTGTACAAACGGGCTGCAAACTCATCGGTCATGCCTGAAATATAGTCGGCAATAATCCGATGACCATACCCGGCTTCCTCGGCTTGTCGCCAGCGCTGCCTGGTATTTTCGGGCAACAAACGTTCCGGATCGCTGGCAAATGCCTCAAACAGTTCCATCACCATTTGCTGGCCTTTATATTCAAGTATTTGCACTTCAGACTGCCTGATAACCTGGTCATAAACAAAAGACTTAAACAGACTCAGGGCTGCTTCATACTGCGTTGGTAGTTGCGCCTGATTCGCCAGCAGAGGATGCGCAAACTGTTCCTGCTGCATAATGGTGATGGCAGTAATAAAACAATTTACCAGCGCACCGATGGCATTTTTTCTTTCATGATGCTGTTTGCTGAACAATCGCTTTGTCAGCTGCTCGATATTGGCTGACAACCAGGGAACGTCCATTTTTTGCAATGGCTCTACAATATCAGCAACAAAGCGCTCAGATGTCACCATGCTCATGACAATAGCATCTTCCAAATCATGAATGCCATAGGCAATATCGTCTGCCAATTCCATGATTGTGCAGTCAAATGACTTATATCGGGTTTTTCCATGTTTATTATCAAACGAATCAAATGCCATAAACCGGGCAATGTCATCTTCACAAAACGGTGAAAGTAACCAGTCAAACAGCGGCTTATCACAACTGAACAAGCCTTTAGGCGGATGCCAGTCATCAGCCTTTACCTGGCGCAACGACGTGTTAATTTGTCCGTGACAGGCCGGATTGGTGAGTGTATCGATAAAGTTGGGATACTTAATCAGGCCCAGAATACTTCGTCGGGCCAGGTTCATGCCGTGTTCTGCAGTATAAGGCTCAAGCTGCGTGATAATGCGAAATGTCTGGCCGTTGCCTTCAAACCCGCCATGCTCATGCATCATGTAGTGCAGGGCGATTTCTCCACCGTGACCAAACGGGGGATGGCCGATATCATGCGCCAGACACAAGGTTTCGGTGAGGCTGGCATCCAGTCGCAGCTCGCTGGCGGTTTGCGGGTACTTTGCCTGTAACTGGGCAGTAATCCCTGTGCCTATTTGTGCCGCCTCCAGCGAGTGCGTCAACCGGGTTCGGTAAAAATCACTTAAACCAACGCCTAATACCTGCGTTTTTGCCTGAAGCCGCCTGAATGCCGCAGAGTGTAATACGCGGGCTTTATCCCGCTGATAACAACTTCGGTGGTCACCATCGCGCGTCTGCACCCGGGGTAATCTGCGTGCCTGCCAGGGCGTTTCCCAGTTATCGGCCATCACTTAATGGCCTCCGTGGTGTCTGGCTGATCGGGTGACGCACCATGTTCGGCTTCAAATTCATCCTGAGTAATCTCATCAAGGCTGAGTGAGAAGCTGGGAACATAACGCGAAACAAAATAATCGACTTCCGGTGACTGATAGGCACTGAGTAGCTTATCCAGGCGGTTTTTGGCCAGCATGAACTCCCGGTTCCCGGCATTAAGCTCCTCCAGCGTTTTCAGGTAGGCACATAAGACATCGGCGGCTTTCACAATAAACGCTTCCTCTTCACTGTGCTGATGCCCGTCAATTAATGCCGCGTAGTCGTCTCGCAATGCTTCCGGGGCCATGTCGATGAGCTTACTTTCGGCGATTTTTTCGATCTTTTTATATTCTGAGGCAATCGTTTTGTTGTAATACTTCACGGGCGTGGGAAGATCCCCGGTGAGAACTTCAGAGACATCATGAAACATCGCGATAGTGGCAATGCGATCCGGATTTAGCTGACCATCAAAAAAGCGGTTTTTGATCAGTGCCAGGGCATGCGCAACCATCGCTACCTGCAGGCTGTGCTCCTGCACATTTTCATTACGAACGTTGTGCATGAGTGGCCAGCGATTGATAAGCTTCATGCGCGCCAGATGCGCAAAAAAATGACTGTTATCCGACATATTTTAAACCTGTCGATAATTATCGAAAAAGTTGCCTATACGGGTGAGGGCGGGTTTAAGCACATCGCTGTGGGGCAAAAATACCAGACGAAAGTAGACCCCCTGTTGCAGGTTGAAGGCACGACCATGCACCAGCAGAACTTTTTCGCTGCTAAGCAAATCGAAAATCATCTGCTCATCATTGGTGATATTGAACTTTTTCTCATCGACCCGGGCAAAACAATACATCGCCCCTTTCGGTTTGACACAATGAATTCCATCGATGTCATTGAGCATCTGCCAGGCAGTGTCACGCTGCGTTCGCAGCCGACCACCCTCAGCGACTAATTCGTTAATGCTCTGGTAACCACCCAGCGCTGTTTGTATGGCCGTCTGGCAGGGGACGTTGGCACACATTCGCATCGACGAAAGAATATTGAGCCCCTCAATATAATCAGCGGCCACACGCTTATTGCCACTGACCACCAGCCAGCCCGCCCGAAAGCCGGCAACCCGGTAGTTTTTCGACAAACCACTTAAGGTAACAAAAAAGACGTCGTCTGCCAGCGAGGCGATACAGGTGTGTTTATTACCGTCGTAAAGTATTTTGTCATAAATCTCGTCAGAATAAATCACCAGATTATGTTCTCTGGCAAGGGCAATCACTTCTTTTAGCAGCGCTTCACTGTAGACCGCACCGGTAGGATTATTCGGATTGATAAGCACAATCGCGCGGGTTCGCGCGGTGATTTTGCTCTTAATATCGTCTATATCAGGAAACCAGTCGGCCTGCTCATCGCACTGATAATGTACCGGCGTACCGGAGGAAAGGCTGACGGCCGCTGTCCAGAGAGGATAGTCGGGCGCCGGCAACAGTACTTCATCGCCACTGTTGAGCAGCGCCTGCATAGCCATCATGATCAATTCGCTGACACCATTACCAATAAAGACGTCATTCACCTGAAGATCACGTACCGCCATTTGCTGATAGTACTGCATCACAGCGACCCGTGCGGCATAAATGCCGGTGGAGTCCGAATAGCCCTGCGACGTGGGCAGGTTATAGATAACGTCTTTTAGAATGTCGTCAGGGGCGTCAAAACCAAACGGGGCAGGGTTGCCAATATTCAGCTTCAGAATACGATGGCCTTCATCCTCCATTTTTCTGGCCCGGGCGGCGATGGGGCCACGGATATCGTAACAAACATTATCCAGTTTATGAGAGCGCGATACAGATTTCATTTGTCCCTGTCTAACTGATTGGTAAGGCCCCCAGATTAGCGCAAACCCATCACGCATGCGATGGCTTATTGCATGCATTTACCGGAAATTTAAACAGAAATATTGCGCCAGGTGGTCAAAAGCAGGACTTAATGAAATTTAAATTGGCATTTTGCAGGATATCGCGCAATATTTACTTACAATGTGTATGTCACGTGTAGTGCTAACAATCTTGTTTTAGTTCCTATTATGTTAATAGGTACATAAGAGAGTAAATTTATGCCAATACCATTATTGTGGCTGGGTGCAGGCCTGGCTGCGGGGTACTCCGCCCTGCGTTATGCTGAAAAAGAGCATGCTGACCATCAATCTCTGGGCGCCTCGCCCGGCACTCTTACCAAGTCCGTGACCCCAGCCGATGGTGCCGTTGTCTGCTGCGGCATATACGGTGTGCTTGAGCATACCGGCATTTGGGTCGACGGGCGCATTATTGAGCTGGCCGGAAATGGCCTGGTGAGGGCCGTTAGTCCAGAGCGATTTCTTCATAATCGTTCAGGCGATCATATATTTGTTGCCTGTAATGACCACAATGAGCCGCTGGCTGAAGACGCTGTTGCCTGTCGCGCTGCACATAAGGTTTACACGTACATGCCATACAATCTGATTGATAATAATTGTCATCAGTTGTGCGCCAGCCTGATTACTGACTCGCAGGCATCTTTGACAGGGTTTGGTGAGCTCAACAGTCTGCTGGCAGCGTCCTATCAGTCGAAGATCTATTGGCATCCGGCGGCATGGGATGCCCGGCGTCACGTCTTATAAGTTGTGAAATTTCAGTCGTGATCTATCTTAAATAAAGAGGGTCAGTAGCTGCATCGAAGTAGGGGAGTAGTGATAAGGCCCGGTTTATAAATAACATGAGGCTATGTATGTCACACTCTTTTAAAGAAACGCCGCACAACGCGATTACCGACAGCGGGATTGCCAGAGTTATACCCTGTCGCCAGTTAAGCCTGGGCGATCCGGTCAAATGGCTGGCGCTGGCAATTCAGGATATGAAGCGGGCACCGCTTAATACGATGATGTATGGTGTCATTTTTGCGCTTATCCCCTGGCTTATTACCTTCCTGGTTGCTTCAACCGGCTGGCATTTAATCATCATGCCGGCCATCGTGTGTTTCATGCTAATCGGACCATTTCTGGCTGCAGGGATGTATGATGTCAGCTGGGAGCTGGAAAAGGGGCACAAACCCAGCATCGCTCATTCACTTCGGGCAATGAAACGTAACGCCGTGAATGGGTGGGGGTTTGGTGTGGTGCTACTGATCATGATGATTTTCTGGCTACGGGTGGCCTCGCTGATTCACGCGCTCTATCCCCCCTACCTGGATGAAACACTGTCTGATCTATGGCCGTTTCTTATCCTCGGTACGGCGGTTGGTGTGGCATTTTCACTGATTTTGCTGTTCATTTCAGCGTTCACGCAGCCAATTCTTATGGAAAGGAAGGTTGATCTGGCAACGGCCTTATTAACCAGTGTCAATGCAGTATGGCTGAACAAACTCCCAATGTTATTTTGGGCAGGTATCATTTTTATCAGCGTTGTCCTTGGATTTCTGACGGCTTTTCTGGGCTTTATCGTGTTAATGCCGTTACTGGGCTATGCTACATGGCATGCCTACATCGACACAATTGAAACGAAAAAACCCCGCAACTACGTGTAACTCACCTTTTCCGGCGGGCGGTAAATATCAGATTTGCTGCCTGCAGGGCTGTTTTCAGTCAAAACCCGATGCCTACTTTTTCGCCGCACTGCGCAAAATACTGAAATAAAAATGTTAAATCACGTAATAAAGTTACAATTTTGCGTTATTTAACTACAGTAATGCAGTCGTTTTTAATATCAATTAGATATATAAGCCTTTTCCTTTATAATAAAGAATCGATAAATTCTCATAAATATCAATACTTTGAATTCTTTAATGAAATGTTGCTTATGCTTTTTACCTAAGTGTTACGTTACCGCCACAATATTAAAACAGTAATTTTATTTCATTTGATGCATAACTATAAGGGCGTTGATGACAACGAGCTGTAGAACACCAACCAAGCATAGGATGACAGAACATGAAATTACTGAATAAAAAACTTTTAGCGACATCTGCACTTTTAGTATTAAGCCACACCGCCACTGCGGGCAACGAAACTGTGGTCAGATATAAGGGCGATACCAGCTTCTCTGGTTTTTGCAAGGCAGTGGTAAAAGATGATGTCAGAATTCTTCGTTCAAGCATACAGCGTAGCGTGGGTAATGTAGCAGCCAGTGATCGCGAGGTCATTCGCCGAATCACCGCGAAAGATGGATTGACATGTAACGGTAGCAACCTGATTGAGTTTTCTGAAAAGCGTAACGCAAAGCAGGTAAAAAGCTTTCTGATGGCCCAGATCTAATCGGGTAAGCGCCGAGCGCTAATACCGTTTTATATGGTAAGCGGGGTAGTAGAAACTACCCCCGCCTTTAATTTCGCGGATGTACGCTCAGGTTGTTTGTCGGGTCCAATGGCGAACACGATGTTGTGCCTGGTAAATCATACGCGCCGTTGCCTGTCTGAGTCTGACCAGTTGGATATAGGTCAGCGGAACCAGAAACAAACTGGTTAATGTAGAGAATAAAAGCCCACCGATTATTGCGATTGCCATCGGGGAGTAGGCGGGTCCATCCCCACCAATCCGGGTAGTACCAATTGCTAATGGTACCAGGCCCAGCACCGTGGTGGCGACCGTCATCAGTACAGGTCTCACCCTAGACTGACAACCCTGCAGTACTGCCTGTGTCATGTCCATCCCTTCGTTGACGAGCTGGTTAATCCGATCCACTAGCACAATTCCATTGTTTACCACTATTCCCATGAGAATCAGCATCCCAATCATCGCCATAATTGACATTGACGTACCAGTCACCATAAATGTCCAGAATACACCGGTAAATGAAAACAATAGCGAGCCAATCACTGCCGTGGGCAATAACAATGACTCAAACAATGCCGCCATAACGATATAAATCATACAGATGGCAAGTAACATGTTTACCTGCATCACTTGCTGTGCTTCATCCATATGCTGAAACGCCCCGTCAAGCGACCAGCTGTATCCGTCAGGCAAGCTCTGGTAAGCCATCACTGCAGCGATGCGCTCTCTGGCCTCTTCAAGAGTAAGATCTTCGCCCAAATTCGCCTTTATCATCAACGCTGTCTGACGATTTATACGCTGAATTTCTGATAACTGCGGGCTTGTTGTTACCGATGCTACATTTGCCAGAGTAACGGGTTTTCCCTGCCAACTGGCAATCCTGATATTCTGAAGCTGTGAGACAGATGTTTGCGTATCTTCAGAATACATCAGACGTACATCGACCTCACCGGCACTACCATGGCGGAAAGTGCGTAAATTGACACCGCGTAGCGCAGTAGAAATCAGCCCGGCAATGGACTCAGCATCCAGGCCAAGACGATGGGCCCGTTCGCGATCGATGCGGATCTGCACTTCCTGCTGCTGGTTGCCTACATCCAGTTTTACATCTTCCAGTCCCTCTATGGCTGACAGTGGCGCGACCATACTCTGACCCAGAGTTAACAATCTGCTGGTGGAATCACCGGTTAATGTGATTTGCAGACCGCCGCCGTTATCACTTTGCCAGTTAAATGACGGCCTGGCCCTGGCAAATTCAGGCATGGCATCTTTAACCATGGTCTTCCACTGTGCAATGGGTACCGGCAAATCATCTTTGAGGGTGATGCCCGATACGGCTTCTCCCGCTGTAAACCAACTGTAAACCTGTTCGATATGAAACTTATCCTGATTAGCGTATAAAAACGCTTCCATTTTATCGACAGATTTTTCCACCTCTTCCAGGCTGTAGCCCTGAGTGAAGTGATACGTCAGCCAGACTCGCTTATTATCATCATTGCCCTGTCCGTCAGAGCTGACAACTTGCATAGGAATGAGGGTCGAGACAAGAATAACCAGCGCAATACAGGCACTGCTTTTTCGGTGGGCGATGACCCAGGCCAGAATTTTCTGATAATAACGCTGGTATGCTGCCTCTTTAACTGGCTTTGTCGTGGAGGGCGTTTTGATTTTCTCAGCAAGTAACGGGATGAGCGTCTGGGCAATAAGTAAAGAGGCAAACAAAGAGATACAAATTGCAATCGCCACGTGCTCTAAGAAGACCGTAACATCTATCTTTACACCGATAATATTGGGTAAAAAGACGATGGCTGTAGTCGTTGTGCCTGCAATTACCGCCAGACTGACCTTATTGATCCCATTTAGTGTGGCTTGCCGACGGTTGTTTGTGAACTGTCTTTCATTAAATATGCTCTCGGTGATAACCACGGCATTATCAACCAGCATGCCTACCGCAAGCATAAGCCCCATTAACGACAGGACATTTAGTGAATAGCCAGCCAGATACATCACACCCAGCGTAATGCACAATGATACCGGCACTGAAAGCACCACAATCAGGGTTGTGCTTAACTGACGTAAAAATAGGTAAAGTATCGCGACAGAAAAGACCGCACCAATCACGCCGGCCCACAACAGGTCAGACAGTGAGGTGGTAACACTTTTTGCCACATCGTCCATGACAAACAAATTGATGCCGTTAAATGCGGGATCTTGTTTAGCGTCTTCAATGACCTCCAATACGCGGGAGGAAACGTCCACCAGATTGCTCCCTGATTCCCGGTAAACGTTAAAACCCACGGCGTAGGTACGGTCAAGATGCCGGCCCTCGGTTGCCTCAGGCTGCTCATAATTAATATCGGCAATATCAGAAAGACTGATGCTTCCTTTTACCGGCATGGCAGCAAAGTCACGAATATCACTGAATTCGCCCTGCGGTGACACACGAATCTGCTGATTTCCGTTATCAATCTGGCCGGCAGACATAGCAAAGTTAGCTTGCTGTAATTGCCGGGTAACATCCGCCGCGCTGATATCCAGCGCAGCCATTCGCTGAGGCTTCAGGCGGATGATAATTTGCTTTTTCATAACGCCATACAGCTCTACCTTCGAGATACCGGGAACCCGCTCCATGGCGCGCTTGAGATTGCGATCCAGTAAATCGTAAGCATTGGATAAATCCCGTTCACTGGAAACACGTAGCTGGAAGATAGGCATATCGTTGGTGTTAAACTTAAAAACCAGAATACGTTCTACATCGTCAGGCAACAGATGCCTGATACCATCAATTTTTTCCCGGGCCTCGATGCTTTTGGCTTTAATGTTCTCGTCCCAGTTGAATTCCACATAAATCTCAGCGCGATTATCAAAAGAACGTGACTGTATGCGTTTGATACCCGAAAGCGTCGCCACTGCTTCCTCAATAGGGCGGGTGATCATACGCTCAATTTCTGACGGTGTGGCGTCGTCGTAAGGGACGTTGACAACCATTTCAGGGATATCGATACCCGGAAATTTTTCAAGCGGTAGCAGCCGGCTGGCGATAATGCCAAACAGCAACAGAGAAAGAAAAACCATACAAACGGTGACCGGATGAGTCAGCGCAAATCTTGCCATACCAGTAGCAACAGGGGTTTTATCATCCATAGGTTTTCTCTCCTGCAACGGTTTCGCTGGCATTGTCAAAACGTTTGCGGTCAAAAACCGCGTAAAGTACCGGCAGAAGGATCAGAGTGATGACGGAGCAGAACAGTAACCCGAAAATTACAGTCACCGCCATTGGTGTGCGCACTTCAGCACCTTCACCGACGCCTATTGCCATGGGTAACAGCCCCAAGATGGTAGTAAGCGTGGTCATAACGATCGGCCGCAGACGGGTTGTCGCTGCCTCGATAATAGCAGTGTGCCTGTCCATTCCCTGGGCACGTAGCTGATTAATTCGGTCGACCAGTACAATGGCATTGTTGACGGCGATACCGCACAGCATGATAAGTCCGATGAAAACCACGACACTGATATTGGTGCCAGTCAGCCATAAGCCATATACAGAGCCTGCGCCGGCCAGAGGGACGGCAAACAGGATGAGCAGGGGATGTAATAAGCTTTCAAATTGGGAGGCCATAACCAGATAAACCATGAAAACCGCTAGCGCCAGCGCAAACTGTAGCGACTGGAAGCTTTGTTCCATTTCTTCACTCTGGCCGGCAATGTCAGCGCTGAGCGTCAGAGGCAGACGGGCATCATCAATGGCCGTTTGCGCGGCATTCACACCCTCGGCCAAGTCGCCGTAGGCAAGGTTTGCTGATACTACCACCACGCGCTGTTGTCCAATGCGCGTGATTTCACTGGGTCCCCGACTCATATAAACATCAGCAACAGCGCCCAGCGGCACTGGCTGATCACTTTGCGGATTGACGATTATGTTGCGTACGGCATCAATATCATCACGCTGACGATTAAGCGTTCTGACCAGCACATCAATTTTTGTATCCTGAACGCTGAATTGGGTCGCTATTTTGCCACCTACCTGCGCAGCAACTATGTCTGATACCTGGC
This sequence comes from Salinimonas profundi, assembly GCF_014750655.1. Classification (GTDB taxonomy): domain Bacteria; phylum Pseudomonadota; class Gammaproteobacteria; order Enterobacterales; family Alteromonadaceae; genus Alteromonas; species Alteromonas profundi_A. The sequence continues at coordinate 697,819 of NZ_JABBXD010000001.1, read as the reverse complement.
GGGCTGATAAATCGATGGCCGCCAGCTTATTGTGGTCGAAGCGGATTTTAAGCTCCGGATTGCCCTGAGCAAGGGTGGTAGACACATCTGCAAAACGGTCATTATCCTGCAGGCGTGAAATGATTGCCTGGCTGTACAGATAGAGCTGCTCAAGATCATAGCCTTGTACCTCAATTTGGATCGGCGCATCAAAGGTAAACAGACTGGGTTCTGAAAACTGGCTCTGGACACCGGCCCGCTGGCTTAAAAAGGCACGCAAGGCAGTTTTAACATCAATAATGTCTGACGCGGTATAGCCAGGCTGCATAACTACATTCAGCTTACCCCAGTGATCGCCGCTTTGACTGGCAGTTGCACTGACCAGGCTGCCAGTGCCTGCCAACGAATAAGTCCGGGCCACGCTATCAAACTGACTGGCTTGAGCAGCCAATTCGCCCAGTAATGCATCCGTCTGTTCCACTTTTGCACCGGCGGGTAACGTAACCTCAACCATAAACTCACCCTGTGCCATGGAAGGGATAAGCTCTACACCCAATTGCTTGGTGAGGGGAACCGCTGCACCAGCGATGATAATTGCTACCCCCAGCACCACAACCCGCGCATTCAATGCTGAAGTCAGTAAAATTTTGTAGCCGCGCTCGATGGCTTCAAACGCCTTTTGAAATAGCCAGAGAACCGGTTTAAGTGCTATCGAGAATAGCCGGGAAAGCGCATGCCAGAGCAGTAAAATAACGGTAACAAAGGCGGCAGGAATCCACCGGAAAAAAACATTAAACAGCAGTGAGAACGGGAATAATAGTATGCGCAGCACCGGATGACGTTTCGTCGGGATAGGCTGACTATTTGCGTTTTCTTCATGCGCAAAGTCCGCCTGATTAGGTGAAACGGGCTTGCGTGCAGCCAGGCTGGGGATGAGAGTGAGCGATACAATCAGTGACGCCAGCAGCGCAAAGGATACAGTCATGGCCTGGTCACTGAATAGCTGCCCTGCTATTCCCTCAACGAATATCAGCGGCACAAATACAGCCAGAGTGGTCAGGGTAGAGGCCATAATTGCCCCGGCAACCTCTTTTGTACCGCGTATGGCAGCCTGCTGATGTGACGTACTCGCGTTGCGTTTGCGGTGAATATTCTCCAGCACCACAATACTGTTATCCACCAGTAAACCCACCGCCAGCGCGATCCCCCCAAGACTCATGATATTCAGGCTGATATCATTGGCATACATCAGGTTAAACGTGGCGATTACCGATACCGGGATAGAAACGGAAATGATTAATGTGGTCCAGATATTTCTTATAAAGAAGTAAAGGACAATCATGGCCAGCAATCCACCTAACCAGGCGGCAGATTTCACTTCGCTGATGGCCTGGCTGATAAATTCGCTCTGGTCATAGAACAGGTCCAGCGCATAATTGGAAGGAATTGTAGCGGAGAGTTGAGACACGGCCTGTTTTACTCTCTGTGCGACCTGTACAGCGTTCGCATCGCCTTCTTTATATATCGCTAATTCTGCCCCTTCCGTAGTGTTAAAGCGTGTGATTGCATCACGATCCTTATAGGCACTTTCAACGATTGCCACATCCTTAAGCTGGATATTGCGCTGCGCATTGCGACCGATATAGAGGTTTCTAATAGCATCGAGGTTTTCAAACTCATTGAGTGTTCTTACCAGAAATGCCTGACCACCCTGATCGACTTTGCCGCCTGCCGCATTGATATTTTCCTGCCCCAGCCGGGTAATAATCTGATCGATACTTAAGTTCAGACGATCGGCCTTTTGCTGGTCTACCAGGATCTGTATCTCGTTTTCCAGGCCTCCACCAACGCGCACCGAAGCGACACCATCAATGGCTTCGAGTTTTCGTTTAAGTTGCTCTTGTGCAAAGAAGCGGAGCTGTTTCATGCCATCTGTCGATGCATTGGTCTGGTCTGTAAAACTTAAGCCGTAGCGTAACACCGGATCAGTGGTAGGGTTGAAGCGCAGCAAACGAGACTTTTCGACATCCAGCGGTAACATCAGAATGTCCAGTTTCTCACGTACCTCAAGGCTGGCCAGGTCCATATCTGTTCCCCAGGCAAACTGCAGCACGACGTCTGACTGACCAGGTCGCGACACCGAGGTCACCTTTGAGACACCCTTTACAATACCAATCGATTCTTCAATCGGTTTGGACACAAGTTGTTCTACTTCGGCGGGGGCGGCTCCGGTGTAGTCAGTACGAATGGTAAGGGTGGGGTAGGATAGTTCTGGTAGTAAATTTACTGATAAGCGGCCCAGTGACACCATACCAAACAGTAAAACAGCAGCGGTAAACATAGCGATGGCCACCGGGCGTTTTACCGCAACGTTGATAATGCTCATCGGTCTTCTCCTTGTAAGAACGTTGCGGTTAGCTATTTACGATATTGACTGGGGTTTCATCTTTAAGATTCTGGTGACCCACCGTAATGACCTGTTCGCTGCCACTCAGTCCTTCGATGACTTCAATCTGATTTCCCTGCTCAAAACCAAGGGTCACATCGACCTGGCGGGCAATGCCATCCTTTACCACAAAGACACTGGTTTTATTGTCAATGGTCAGAAGTGCCTGGCGAGGAAGAAGGTGGGCCTCGGCGTGGGTGGCATAATTCAGCGCCACTTCTGAAAACATGCCAGCTTTTAAGGTTTCATCACGGTTAGGGACTTTCAGGGTGACTTTGAAGGTCCCTGTCTGGGCATCAATAACCGGGCTTATCCGCTCAACGAAGGCGGTAACCGTCACATCTGACAATGCCGGTATGTGCAGGGTAGCCTGTTGGTCGATTTCAATGTTCGTCAGTTCACTTTCAGGCAGGTAAACAATGCCCTGAAGCATTTTCTGCTGAACAATATGAAACATGCGCTCGCGTTGGAATGATTCGGTAAGGTTACCTACTTTTGCGTTTTTCTCAGCGATATAGCCACTGATGGGGGCGGTAATGGTGGTTTCGGCTAAATCCAGCTCTGCCAGTTGTACTGAGGCCTGAGCGGATTCAAACTGCGCATTGAGCTTCTCATAGGTATCGTCACTCACTAAATTCTGTGAGTACACCTTGTTGATTTTATCCAGCTCCTGTTTAATGCCGCGCAGATCGGCGCGGGCTTTACGCAATGCCAGCTCATAGCGCTTTCTGTCCAGGTGGGCCAATACCTGACCTTTTTCAACGTAATCGCCTTCTTCAACCAGGATTTCCTCTATAATGCCTGAAGCTCTGGCAACCACGAACGCTTCATCTGTCGCCTCGAGAATTGCGGTCGTATTATAGGTTGAGTCAATATCACCAATAACAACACTGGCGGTTTCGACGGGTATTTTTATAACTTGTGTTTCTTTCGTCGCTGCAGTATCGGTGGCTTCAACATTGCCGCAGGCAGAAAGGGTCAGGGCAGAGGCGCAGGCAATGGCAGCCAGCGATAATCGGCAAGCACGAGCAGATAAAACATCCATGATAAAGTCCTGTTATAACTATTTTATTTACTATATGCCTTAATGTGAGCATTGAGTGTGCCAAAGTGTTAGCGCTTGTGAATTTCTATACTTATCAGTGTTTTAGGGTTTTTCATAAGTTAAAAAAAAAGCTAACCGACGTATCGGATAGCTTTTTTGATTAAAAAGTTGTTAATTTGGCTACTGGTCAGTTTGAATTGTGTAACTTGTTGATATCTCGACGCTCTCTTTGAGCATCATTATGACTGAGCAATACTTTTCCGCTGACAGCGACACCGCTCTGGCGACCGCTTTATCCGTCAAATCATCGCCTTTGACGATGTAATGTGCGTGAATCTTCGTAAAGACCCTGGGCGCAGTTTGCGCACGCTCGGCGCTCAGTTCACATTCGCAATGAACGAGGTTGTGGCGGCCTTTTTTTAATATTTCTACCACATCAACGCTTGAGCATGCACCGACAGAAAGCAGCACCGACTCCATCGGTGAAACCGCGTTGCCACTGCCGTCCATAACAGTTTTATAACCGCTGTCAGTCACACCGGTGAACGATAAATCGCGATCCCACACTACGTTCGCTTTCATTCTTTTATCCTTCTTGCTTTACAAGGCGTATTGCCTGTTTTTCAATCACTATTTTGCGTTGCTTATAAAGGCGCCCAAGCGCTTTTTTATAGGCAGCCTTACTGACTTTAAATCTTGCATATATTTCGTCAGGCGCGCTTTTATCGGTAAGCGTTGACAGTCCGCCATGCGCTTCCAGGTCATCGACGATGGCGTCTGCTAACGTATCGCGCCCTTGTTTATCTGTACGCTGTAAAGCGATATCAAGCTTGCCGTCATCACGTACGTTTTTAATTACCGCATCAATGGCATCGCCGATGCGCGGGGACACAAACGCATCAGAATGAAACAGCAAGCCAGTATGCGTACCTTCTACAACAACTTTAAAGCCAAGTTCGGTTTTGGCATAGACCAGGCAACTGACCGGCTGCCCGGCACTAAATTCAGTGCCATCTTCACTAAGGAATGGATGCAAGCGAGTGGCGCCCAGAAGACGTTTCGTGGCTGAGTCATAAAATGCATGAACGACATAGTACATGCCTGGGTTGACCGGTGACTCCTGATGCTGTGCCGGGACCAGTAAGTCTTTTTCCAGTCCCCAGTCAAAAAATGCACCGAAATGGGTGGCATTCACTGCTTTGAGTACTTTGGTCTGGCCTATTTCGATAGCGGGTTTTTGCGTGGTGGCAAATAATGCGCCTGTCTCGTCCGGCAGCACAAACACATCAAGTGCATCACCCTCTTTCAGGCCTTCCGGAGCGAGGTGAGCAGGCAGCGTCACTAAACCTTCATTATCGTTTTGCGTAGAAAGCTGAAAACCAAATGGGAACTCGCCCACCACGGTAAGCGTATTAGATGTACCAACCTGTATCATGGTGCCTGACTGTTTATGAATTTAAAGGTAAAATGATACCGCATAATTGAAGTAAGAGCGAAACAACTATGTTATTGAATTGCGATTTGGGCGAAAGCTACGGTGCCTGGAAAATGCCCGTAGACAGCGCAATTATGGCGCTGATTGATCAGGCGAATATAGCCTGCGGATTTCATGCCGGTGATCCGGTCGCCTTAAAGCATGCTATTGCGCTGGCCGCCAGGCACAGAGTGATGATTGGCGCCCATCCCTCCTATCCTGATTTACAGGGGTTTGGTCGACGCAGTATGGCGATGCCACATGATGAGCTGGTGGCGTGTCTGGAATATCAAATCAGCGCATTGTCCGGACTGGCATCGTTGTATCAGCAATCGCTTAGCTATGTAAAACCACATGGTGCGCTTTATAACGACATGATGCAGAGCGAAAATGTTCGTGATGCCGTCTTTCAGGCTGTGTCAGGTATAGGCGGTGGGACACTGAAAATTATGGTTCAGGCGCATCCGGCTTACCAGAGCATCACAGATCATGCGAAAACCTACGACCTGGCGGTCATCTTTGAGGCCTTCGCGGACCGGCATTACGAAGCTGACGGCTATCTGATGTCCAGGCACAAGGCGGGGGCCGTTCTGGATGAGGCAGGCGCCGTCAGGCAGGCAGAGCAAATAATCCATGATTCGCGCATTGTCGCGTGCGATGGCACGGTATTAACGATGCCAATAGATACGCTTTGTGTCCATGGTGATACGCAAGGCGCGGTGCAAATGGCCAGCGCAATACGCCGCCTTATCGACGAAAACGGGACACAACAATAATGCAGTTTTTTGGCCGCATTAAGGATATTCAGCCTGCCGGAATTGACGGCGTAATTATTTACTTTCACGGTGATACGCTGACAGAAAAAAACGAGGCGGTACAGGCAATGGCCAGGGGCCTGAAAGGGCGCCGGCTTTCGTGGATAAAATCACTGATAGCGGGTTATGATTCTTTGTTGGTTTTATTTGACCTGCAACGGGCGGATACGCATCTTGTCTATCGTACATTGCGCCAGACCTCACCGCGTGAGGCTACGCAGGATGAACACAGCCACTACGAACTACCGGTATTATACGGGGCCACTGGCGCTGATGATTTGGCAGTAATCAGTGACAAGACCGGCCTGAGCAAAGCAGATATTATCAGCTTGCATGCAAACCAGACCTTTAAAGTCTTCACCGTTGGATTTTCGCCCGGGTTTGCCTATATGGGGGAGCTGGATGAGGCGCTACGGTGCCCCCGACTTGCCTCACCACGCAAAAAAGTGCCGGCGGGAGCAGTCGCTATCGCGGATCGGCAAACTGCCGTCTACCCTAATGCCTCACCGGGGGGCTGGAATTTGCTGGGGCGTTGCCCGCTACCCTTGTTCAAAGCCGACGGAAGCCATCCTGTGACATTGCGCGCAGGCGATACCGTGACCTTTACAGAAATCGACGAGGCGACGTTTAAGGAGCTATCCGATTCCCATGGGTGAAATTTCAATAGTTGAACCTGGATTACAGTTACTTGTGGTGGATGCTGGCAGGAATACCCATGCTCAGGAGATCGGGTTTTGTGCATCAGGTGCGCTTGACCAGCTAAGTTTTGAGCTGGTTAACTGGCTTTGCGATAACGCGCTGGATGTGCCGGCACTTGAAGGTATGGGTGAATTCACGCTTAGCGTGAATTTTACGACGGTTGTTGCTGTTGGTGGGCCATCAGTATCTGTCTGGCAAAATGATAAACCGGTTGATGTATGGCACAGCCTCCTCCTGCAAGCAGGCGATACGTTGCGTGTTAAGCCACAGCGTATGGGAACGAAAACCTATGTTGGCGTCGGAGGCGTTATTGATTTACCCGTCGTGCAGGGCAGCAAGTCGATTGTCACCCGGGAAGGTGTCGGCGGACGTAACAATGACGGTGCCAGCTTAAAAAAGGGCGATGTGCTTGGTATTGATTTGCATGAACATCATCCTCAGCGATTATTAAAAGAGCATGAAAAGCCTGACTACACCCTGGACAAACCTCTCGATGTGGTTGTGGGTTACCAGTATGAGCATTTTGACAACTGGCAGCAGCAACTTTTTTTCGCCAGCGAATATGAGGTAACGAATGATATCAGCCGAATGGGATATCGGTTGAAAGGCCAGCCTATTGCTTACCCTGAAACTGACTTATACTCAGAAGGAATCAATTGCGGTGCTATCCAGTTTCCCGGTGATGGGCAGCCTATTGTCATGCTTGCTGATCGCCAGACACTGGGAGGCTATCCGAAAATGGGTTGCGTCGCGGATTATGACCTCTATCGCCTGACGCAGGCAGTGCCTGGCGATACGATCACCTTTCAATCAATTAGCAGCGACAATGCCCGTGCAAAATGGTTACTACGCCATCGCCTGGAAGAACGAATTTTTGAAAGTGAAGATACTGAACACGGAGCCGACGACTGATGTCCATCGCGTTTTTAAATAATGCCTATCTGCCATTGCAAGAAGCCCGGATCTCTCCAATGGACAGGGGGTTTCTTTTCGGTGATGGCATTTATGAAGTGATTCCGACCCATCACGGCAAGCCTGTCGGGTTATCTGCGCATCTTAAAAGAATGGCGAACGGACTAGCGGCTATTGAGATTTCTAACCCGTTTGATGCGTCGCAGTGGCAGGACATAGTTTCCACCCTGACGGAACAAAATGCCACCGCACTTGCAACACCGTACATCGGCATATACCTGCACGTATCACGCGGTGTTGAGCCCCAGCGCCACCATGCGTACGGGCAGGATATTACGCCCACGGTATTTGGTTACGGCTTTGCAATGGCCACGCCGCCCAAGACCAAACGCGAAGAAGTAACAGGGCTGCATGTAGCATTAAGTGAAGATCTGCGCTGGCAGCGGTGTCATATTAAATCAACCTCATTGCTGGGCAATGTGATGCATTATCAGCAAGGCGTTAGCAAGGGTAAAAACGAGACCATTCTGGTCAATCAACAGGGAGAGATTACAGAAGCGGCATCCTGTAACGTTTTTGCAGTGATAAATGATCAAATCGTTACGCCGCCACTTGATCATCAGCTGTTGCCGGGCATCACCCGCCAACTGGTTATTGACAGTCTGCGCAAGGAAGGGGTAATCGTCCGCGAGCGCAGAATGACCAAACAAGAGCTGCTGAACGCACAGGAAGTGTGGCTAACCAGCTCCAGCAAAGAAATCACACCCGTGCTGAGTATTGATGAACAGGTGATTGGAGAGGGGAGCCCAGGGAAGGTCTGGGAAAAATGCCTGGACATCTATAACCGCTACAAATTCGTACTATGATTCGTTAACACTGCTTGGGCTATGCCGGGGCAAAGAAAAAAGCCCATAGAAAATAAATCTATGGGCTTTTTTATCGGTCAGTCAGATGCTGACAATTAGTCGTTCAACTGATCGCAGTTTTCATCGGCACATTCGCCGTACAAATACAGGCTGTGATGAGTAAGTGTCATATTATTCTTTTCTGCAATTTCGATCTGACGCTGTTCAATCACATCATCTTCAAACTCAATAACTTTTCCGCACTTCAGGCACACAAGATGGTCGTGGTGATCTTTGTGACTGATCTCAAACACGGATTTTCCGCCTTCAAAATGATGACGGCTAAGTATACCGGCGTCGTCAAACTGGTTCAGCACGCGATAAACGGTAGCCAGTCCGATTTCCTCTCCCTGATCGATAAGGATTTTATACACATCCTCTGCGCTGATGTGTTGATTTTCAGGTTCCTGCAGAATCTGCAGTATTTTCAGGCGCGGTAACGTGACTTTCAGACCGGCCTTTTTAAGCTCTTTATTTTGATCCATTGAATACCAACTTCAGGGCTGTGTTTGAGGTAGCCGTTATTATAGGTAAGTTGATATGATTTGAAAGGAAAAGCCGTCTTTTGTCAAACTGACGCACAAAAATTAATCATTTAATACCCAGCCAACATCAACCGGTGTCTCAGTTCTACTTCGGGTTTACTAAAAATATACCAAAGAATGATAATAAAATTGTCGAATGTGCCGATACTATCATTGAAATGTTCATTTTCTGTTAAAGATAAATTTACTTAGTAATAACATTTTTGTATGTTAACGATGCAGTGATAGGGACAGGAACGTAGTAAATGCAGTTGACAGTTGTCAGAAAGATAATTCTTGGGTTTGTGGTATTTTGGTGTCTGCTGTTCCTGATAGGTATTTTGTCCTACTCAGGGCTTTCTGACATTCGGGAAGCGGCACGCTCGGTGGCCGACGAAAAAATGCCTCTGCAGATCCAGATGATGGAAATCAAATCTGAAACGCAATCTCTGGCGACTATTGTTGCAAATGGTTTTTATGAATCTGATGCGCAAAAACTGACCACCAACCGTGACGCGTTCAGCACTCTCTCCACCGAGTTTATTACCCAGCTTGATGAGCTTCGCCAATCCCGCCCGCGCAACCAGGCGGTTGCTCAGGCTGTGGAGGATGGAGAACAATTTGTTGAACAAAGCCAGGCTATGTACGATGCACTCGTGCAGCGCATTGTTGTGTCCCGGGCACTTGAAGAGCAATTGAATACACTGTTGGGTATGACGGATGAAGCCAGCGCGCTGATGCTTGATTTAAGTTACATCGACAGCAACGATCCGGGTATTGAAACACTTATTGGCGCTGGTACTAATGTCGACAATAAATTACTGACACTGAATACTGCACTTAATGAACTTGCCGAGACAACTCATCCACAAACCACGGCAAACATTGTTGAAGACCTCAATTACCAGTTAAGTAATCTGCAGGTGGATAAGGATTATCTCAACAGGCTGTCTGAAACCATCGAAAACGGCGGTACCGTTGATGCGTTTAACGAGCAGTATGCCCTCGTTACCGAAAACCTTACCGGCGATGGTGGGTTGATCGATTTGCAGCAACAGAAGCTTGATGCCATCGCTGAGAGCCAACGTCGACGAGAACAGGCTGATGAGGCACTCGCTGCCGCTCTCACCACCATCAATGCATTGTTTGACCAGGCCAGCCAGTCCACCCTGGATGGGCAACAAAGTATTCTTGAAACGGTTCAGGAAAGTGTTGTAGAGACGCTGGTCGTATCGGCCCTGGGACTGCTGGCAGCAATCGTTTTGGGAACCATCGCCACGCGCAGTATTGCTCGCCCTCTGTCACGTATAAATAGTGGGTTAAGTCAGTTGTCAAAAGGCGACTTAACCTGTCAGCTTGATACCAGTGGCCATGATGAGTTTGCCGCATTAGCACAAAAGGTAAATGCCTTAACTACCAGTTTACGGGAGCTTATCGGTAACATTCTGGCCCAGGAAGAGCAGCTGGATAAGGTGTCAAAAGAAAGCGTAGCAATGGGTGAGCGCTCGTTAAAGGATGTCGCCGAGCAGCGTGAGCAGGTTAGAAAGACCTCGCAGAATACCGAAAATGTTCAGCAGACCAGCCAGAGTAACTTAGCGCAGATTAACGCTTCAACAGCATCACTGAATAAAGTCAGCACACAAAGTCAGGCCATCGCCGAACTGGTCGCGCAAAGCAGAGAGCAAAGCAACCAGCAAGCTTCACAGGCAGAGAAGTCTGCACAGACTATAAACAGACTGGAAGAGAACAGCCGCAGTATCGGCAGTATACTGGACGTGATTAAAACCATTGCCGAGCAGACCAACCTGTTAGCGTTAAATGCGGCCATCGAGGCAGCACGCGCCGGCGAACAGGGCAGAGGATTTGCTGTCGTTGCTGATGAAGTCAGAACACTGGCTACCCGTACGCAAAACTCCACGGAGGAAATCGAGGCGATGATAGCGACGTTACAACGCGATGCCAGTCAGGCAGTGCACGCTATTGAAGACGGTAAAACGCAGGCAAACCGGGGGGTTGAAATCATCGGGCAGGTTGATGAGCAAGTGAGTCAGATCCGGGATATTATTCACTCACTAAGCCAGATCAATCAAAGCATCGTCAGCGATACGCAACAACAGAACGGGCTGCTTGCAGATGTGGCTGCCAGTCTGAATAAAATAGTTCAACTGGCTGACTCCAGCGCTGAAAGCACGCAGAACGTCAATAAATCAGTCATGCAACTTGACGGGCAAATGGACAGTCTGCGTGGTGCGGTAGAACGGTTTAAACTGTGATCTATTTCAGAACAGATAAAAAAAGCTGCTCATGGGCAGCTTTTTAACAATTATCAGGCAAGTTCAGCCAGGCATAACTCATCATGCAATTGTTTGCACCACGCCTTGACACGTTCATCTGTCAGCTCTGGCTGACGGTCTTCGTCGATGCCTAATCCGACAAAATGATTGTCGTCTGCCATACCTTTTGAGGCTTCAAAATCGTAGCCTTCAGTCGGCCACTGGCCAACTAAAATTGCGCCGCGAGGCTCTACGATATCGCGAACCATACCCATAGCATCCAGAAAATATTCCGCATAATCTTCCTGGTCACCACAGCCGAAAATTGCGACCAGTTTATCGTTGAAATCCAATTCTTCCAGTTCCGGAAAGAAATCATCCCAATCGCACTGCGCTTCACCATAATACCAAGTGGGGATGCCGAATATCAGCAGGTCATATTCAGCAATGGCTTCTTTGGTACTTTTCGCGATATCAAAAACATCAATCAGGTGTTTACCTAATTCCTTTTGTATCATCTTGGCGACGTGCTCAGTATTTCCTGTGTCGCTTCCAAAAAAAAGGCCAACACTTGCCATAATTACCCTCTATCTATTAACTGTCTTTACACGCCTGTGCTTATCCAAAACATTTCGATCAACCCTTTAGCCAGAAAACCCAGTGCACCGGCGCCGAGCACGCCGTAGACCACCAGCTTTCCTACCAGGGGGACATCATTTTTTTTAAGCACATCGTGTACTGCCAAACCCATCAGAATGAAAAGGCCACCAAGCCCGAGATATATTGAGACGGATTCAAATAATTCGTACGTACTGTTGGGCATAACACCCCTTCTAAATCAGGCGCAGACTATAGCATATTCTAATTCAATGGCGCACAGAAAACCGCTTAAATTTATCTCACGTGACGTCTCGTTAAGGCGCAACGCCGCTCAGGAATCGTTCCACAGCAAGATTAAACGCTTCAGGTTTTTCAGCGTGAAGCCAGTGACCTGCACCGTCAATAACGCGTGCTTTTGCTGTTGGAAATAGTCGCATTACATCGCTTCTGTACTCACTGCTTAAATAATCTGAACGGCTTCCTTTAATAAATAAGGTGTCTTTTGAGAATTCCAAGTCTGTCTCCGGCCAGCTTCTGATGGTGTCGTAATGCGCCGCAATACCTTCAAGATTAAACCGCCATTGCCAGTGACCATCGTTATCCTGATAGAGACTTTTTAATAAAAACTGGCGAATGCCGGGCTCTGCGATATGTTGCGCCAGTTGTTTGTCAGCATCTGAGCGTTTTTCGACATCGCTCAGGTCAACGGCCCGCAGGCCACGAATAATGGCATTGTGTTGTGCGGGGTAGGTTACAGGGGCAATGTCGGCCACAACCAATGCGCGAATAAGCGCAGGGTAGTGTAGCGCTGTTATCATTGCCGCTTTGCCGCCTAATGAATGCCCCAAAAGGTACACCTGGTCAGCCTCTGTCTTTTCGATGATGGTGGCTACCCCTTCCGCGCATGCTTCGAATGAAAAACCCTGGGTATGCGGAGATTCGCCATGGTCAGGTAAGTCGATACTTACGACATTGCAGGATTTTTGAAAGTGGCGGCGAACCACCGCCAGGTTATCCAGGTTCCCAAACAATCCGTGTATTAGAATAAGCCAGGGGTGTGCCGGGGCACTGCGTGTGATTTCGTAATTTAAAGAAATAGGCATAGTGAAATGATAGCGTTTTTAATCTATTTGGTTACCGCTGAGCCACGTGTTTGGCCCAATTAGCCGGGAATTTATTTAACAATAAATGACAATATTGTGAAAGGAATAAAAAAGGCGACCATAAGTCGCCTTTAAATTAATTACATATTAGATAGAAAAATCCTGGAGCGACTTTCCGCCATCTAATGCTTCTTTAAATACTTTAGGCATTCTGCCAATACCCGTCCATTTATGTTCATTTCCTGACTGATCGGTCAGTTTATATTTAACCGGACGCTTTTTACCTGTTTTACCCTGTTTTGAAGCGGGTAGCGATGTTTCTTTTAAATCACTGACAGCAAGACCAGCTTCTTCCAATTGCTTTTGAATTTCAGCAATCTTTGCTTTCTTTTCTTCTGCCTGTTTTTCTTGTTCAGCTGCCTTTTCGTGGCGTTTCTCAATAATATTGTCTAATTTTGCCCGAACCTCTTCAAGTTCAGAAATCGACAATTCTTTTACTGCTCCCTGTAAACGTCTTCCGTGGGTTAAAATATCCAAAAACTCGCTCATTTATTAACCTTACGTTTAATTGCATTAGTATTTAAATAATCATAGTTAATTTTTAATCAAAAAAAAAGCAGCGTTTTGCTGCTTTTCTTTTTATTTTAATTACTAACGTAATTACATGTTCGGATAGTTTGGCCCACCGGTGCCTTCCGGCGTTACCCAGCGGATATTCTGTGAAGGATCTTTAATGTCGCACGTCTTACAGTGAATGCAATTCTGCGCGTTTATCTGAAACTTCTTATTTCCGTTGTCATCATCAATGACCTCATACACGCCAGCAGGGCAATATCGCTGCGCGGGTTCTGCGTATTTCGGCCAGTTAACTTCAATTGGAATCGACGGGTCTTTTAACTGTAAATGACAAGGCTGATTTTCTTCATGATTGGTATTTGAAAGATACACAGAAGAAGGCTTATCAAAACTTAGCTTTCCATCCGGTTTCGGGTAGTCTATTTTAGTAACTTCATCTACCGTTTTCATTTGTGCATAATCTTTGGAATTATCTGTCAGTGTTTTTCCAAAAAGACTGCCGCCAAAAAAGTTCTGTTCGAGCGTATTAAACGCACCGCCCCAGAAATTACCGTATTTATGCACGGCAGGGCCAAAATTCCGCGATTTGTAAAGCTCATCATACAACCATGACGCTTTAATATTATCTGCAAAATGTGTCAATTCTTTTTCAGGCTGGTCAGTTTTTAATGCTTCAAACAGCGTTTCTGCAGCCACCATACCCGACTTCATCGCAGTATGATTACCCTTAATTTTTGCAAAATTCAGCGTACCGGCATTACAACCGACCAGTAATCCACCCGGGAAGGACATTTTAGGTAATGAATTAAAACCACCTTTGGTAATTGCACGGGCACCATAAGCTACGCGTTTACCGCCTTCCAGATATTGACTGATGGTAGGGTGGTGCTTTAATTGCTGAAATTCGTGAAACGGACTCAGGTACGGGTTTTCGTAATTAAGGTCAACAATAAGCCCAACCAGTACCTGATTATCTTCAGCATGATAGAGATAACTGCCACCGGTAGCGTCATCTAACGGCCAGCCTGCAGAGTGCACGACCAGACCGGGTTGGTGTTTAGACGGATCGATATCCCAGACTTCTTTAAAACCAATAGCATAGTGCTGCGGGCTGGCATCTTTATCCAGCTCAAATTTCTCAATCAGACTTTTACCTAAATGCCCACGAGACCCCTCAGCAAAGATTGTATACATTGCTTTTAAGTCCATACCGGGCATATAGCTGTCTTTTTTCTCACCGTCGGCGCCAATACCCATATCGCCTGTCGCTACGCCGCCCACGCTGCCATCCTCGTTGTAGATGATGTCTGCGGCTGCAAAACCCGGAAAGACTTCTACACCAAGCTCCTCTGCCTGCTGTGCCAGCCAGCGACAGACGTTACCCATCGACACAATATAGTTACCATCATTGTGCATTGTTTTAGGCGTCATCCAGTTAGGAAGCTTGCGCGCGGAGGTGGCATCGTTAAACAGATAAATATCATCACCGGTAACGGGGGTATTGAGCGGCGCGCCTTTTTCTTTCCAGTCAGGAAACAGCTCATTTAAGGCGCGAGGTTCAAAGACCGCACCGGATAAAATATGCGCGCCGACTTCAGAGCCTTTCTCCACAACGCAGACCATGAGCTCCTGCTCGGCGTCATTAGCAAGTTGCATGAGTCGACATGCCGTTGCCAGACCGGCCGGTCCGGCACCAACGATGACGACGTCAAACTCCATTGATTCACGTTCCATGGGTGGCTCCTTAAAATTCATTGTTATAGTGCACTATAGGTGAAACAAATAATGCCACGTGTCAAAAAGTTGTAAATTAATTGTCGCCTCGAAAGGTAATGCAGGTTGACGTTTACGTCAACAGGAAGTAGATTGCAGCTTAGTTTACGTTAACGTAAAGCAAGTTGGTCTCAATGTATACTCTACGTTAATGCAGGGTAAACCTTTATCGGTCCATCAACCATATAAAGAGGCTGATGATATCAAGACAGGGTGGTACATCACCGGCTAACTCAAATTTTGAGGTAACAAATGAAAATACTTGTACCAGTCAAACGTGCAATTGACTACAACGTGAAGGTACGGGTTAAAGCCGATAATTCCGGCGTTGACCTGACCAATGCAAAAATGGCGATTAATCCGTTTTGTGAAATCGCTGTTGAAGAAGCGGTTAAATTAAAAGAGCAGGGCGTAGCTTCAGAAGTCGTGGTGGTTTCTATCGGTGATAAAAGCTGCCAGGAACAGATTCGCACCGCCTTAGCGCTGGGTGCTGATCGCGGTATTCAGATAGATACGGATGAAAAGCTGGACTCCCTACAGGTTGCTAAATTGTTGAGCAAACTGGTAGAAAAAGAATCACCAGAACTGGTTATTCTGGGTAAACAAAGTATTGACTCAGATAACAACCAGACAGGCCAGATGCTGGCAGCCCTTACTGGCATGCCGCAAGGCACTTTTGCGTCCAAGGTCGATATTGACGGGCAAAAAGTCAGCGTAACACGTGAAATTGATGGCGGACTGCAAACGGTTCAGCTTGACCTGCCAGCGGTCGTTACTACCGATTTACGTCTGAACGAACCACGCTATGCGTCGCTACCAAATATTATGAAGGCTAAGCGTAAGCCGCTAGATGTCATGTCAGCATCGGACTTTGGTGTGGACTTAACATCAAAAGTGAAAACGCTGAAGGTAACACCTCCGCCGCAACGCGAAGGTGGTATTAAGGTAGAGAATGTTGCCGAGCTGGTAGATAAGCTTAAGAACGAAGCGAAGGTGATCTGATGACAGTATTAGTTTATGCAGAACATGATAATAATGAGCTCAAAGGCGATACGGCCAAGCTGATCAATGCTGCAAGCAAAATGGGTGGTGATATCCACGTGCTGGTGGCTGGTTCAGATTGTGCCGGCATCGCTGAATCCGCGGCAAAAATTGATGGCGTTGCAAAGGTTATCGTTACGGATAACGAGGCATATGGTCACCAGTTGGCTGAAAATATTGCAGATTTAGTGGTTGAGCTTGGTAAGGACTATGACCATATTGTGGCCAGCGCTTCTACCACAGGTAAAAACTTTATGCCGCGTGTTGCGGCATTGCTGGATGTTGCCCAAATCTCAGACATCATTAGTGTAGAATCTGCTGATACCTTTACACGGCCCATTTATGCCGGTAATGCGATAGCTACAGTGCAGTCTGAAGACGCTATCAAGGTAATAACCGTTCGCGCGGCGTCGTTTGATGCAGCTGGGCAGGGCAATGATGCGTCTGTAGAAACACTGGATGTGGTGAAAACGTCTGAAAAATCCAGCTTTGTTGGCGAGGAACTCACTGAGTCAGAGCGCCCTGAACTGACCGCTGCAGATATCGTTATCTCTGGCGGTCGCGGCATGCAAAATGGTGAAAACTTTTCTTTGCTTGAAGGTATCGCGGATAAACTCGGCGCTGCTATCGGTGCATCGCGTGCAGCGGTAGATGCGGGCTTTGTTCCTAACGATATGCAGGTTGGTCAGACCGGTAAGATTGTTGCGCCGCAACTTTACATTGCCGTTGGCATCTCGGGTGCTATCCAGCATCTGGCCGGCATGAAAGACTCAAAAGTCATCGTTGCTATCAATAAAGATGAAGAAGCCCCGATTTTTCAGGTGGCGGATTATGGTCTGGTAGGCGATTTGTTCGACGTACTACCTGAACTGGAAAAGTCTTTGTAAAGATTTGCGCCATTAATCGCGAAAAGGGCTGTGTTCACAGCCCTTTTTTTTGTTCAGACTGACACGACTGAATTGTCGTCGCTGCTCACTGGCGAGGGGGCATAGGCATCTGCCTGCCAATCGTTTTCCCACCGAGCATTATCCAGTAAATATCGAAAAGCATACTGCTTGTCTTTTTCCAGTGTAAGTGTCTGCGTAAAGTCACCGTTTTTGAGATGGCGCATAGGGGAGACCGATTCATCCCACTGGTTAAAATCGCCAACCAGTCGCACTGAAGACGCGTTACCTGCTTCCTGCGCTTTTAAGCGAAAGGTCACTTTACAAACAGGTTTGGATTTCAAATATTGCTTGGTAAGACTCATTATCGTGCTCTTTTTAAAAGTTTTGAACAAAAATCCACCACTAAGTTAAGCGTTATTTTTATTATCTTCAAGCCCGCTGTAGAACATTTATCCAGCTCGACAATCGCATAAATTCGTATTGCGAGCAGTGTTGTGAACCTTTTGCCGACACCCTCACATTTAGTCATATTTATTAACAGTTTTAACCGCGCGCAACCGACGCATTCGCGGTACACTCCACAACTGATAATTTTTAGATCAGATAATTAGGCTGTCATAAAAAAATGATAAATCAGCTAATTACCGTAAAAATCCATGTTGTGAAGGGATCTGCATGAACAAATCATCTTTGGTAAAAACACTTCTGCCCGTCATTATTTTGTTGGGGGCGGTGGTCGTCGCGATTATCCTGATTACCAGTAAAAAGCCCCCCGAGAAAAAACCTGCTGAGACGAAAGCGTTTTTAGTGGACGCACAGGCGGTTAATCGCGAGTCAGTACAGTTTGCGGTCGAGACCCAGGGCAATGTATTACCCCGGAATCAAACAGATATCAGTGCTCAGGTCAGTGGCAGAGTGGCCGAACTGTCAGAGGTTTTTGTTGCTGGCGGCATGTTTGAAAAAGGTGATGTACTGGTTACCCTTGAACAGCACGATTATGAAACCGAACTTAAGCTGGCAGAAGCAGAGCTGGCTCAGGCGCAGGCTGCCCTTACGGAAGAGCTGGCACGCGGTGAAGTTGCCCGCCAGGAATGGCAATCGGTAAATTCTATGGCCCCCCCTGAGCTTGGACTGCGTAAGCCACAGCTTGCCCGTGAACAGGCCAACGTAAAGGCCGCTCTGGCCAAACTGGAGCGTGCCAAGCGTAACCTTGATCGTACGCAGATTCGTGCGCCCTACAATGGTCTGGTCGTCAGTCGTAATGTCGATATTGGCCAGTTTGTGTCTATCGGCATGCAAATTGGCACCCTTTACAGCACGGACGTTGCGGAGGTTCGCCTGCCGGTCGCCGACAGCGACATGGCATTTATTGACCTGGAGCGTGGATTTCAGCAAAAAGATAATGTCGTTCTTCAGGCGCGGGTCAATGGGGTCAGGCATCAGTGGCATGCTGATTTGGTCAGAAGTGAAGGCATTCTGGATGCTGCCAGCCGGGTCAGTTATGTGGTGGCCCGTGTTGAGGATCCTTATAATCGCGGTGAGCAGGACAATCAGGATATGCCCTTGCGGTTTGGTCAGTTTGTTCAGGCTAATATTTCAGCCGGACAGTCCCGTGACCTGTTTGTATTACCGCGCAGCGTACTGAGGCTGGATCAGACGGTGCTGACTGTAAATGACAATAATGAATTACAAATAAAACCTGTTGATGTTGCGCGTACAAATGCACAGAAGGTCTACATTGCAGCGGGTCTTAAAGAGGGCGACATGGTGGTGATGAGCGCTGTTCCCAATCCATTTGAAGGGATGAAGGTTCGGCTATCCGGTGAGCAAGGCGATTCACCGACTCCCGCTGAAAAAGATAAGCCTGAATCCTCTGAAAAGGTAGAGGTAGGAGCGCAGGCAGATGAGTAAGATTGATACACATAAAGGAATTATCGCGTGGTTTGCACGCAATAATGTCGCATCGAACCTGTTAATGTGGGTTCTGCTTATCGGTGGTGTCATTTCTGTCTTTACGATTCAAAAGCAGATATTCCCGCCCATTGAAGTTAACGTGATCAATGTTCGGGTGCCATATCTTGGGGCCGCGCCACAGGAAGTTGAGGAGGGCGTTATCCTTAAAGTTGAGGAGGCCATTGAAAACCTTGACGGCATCAAGAAGGTCACCTCAACCGCTTCAGAAGGCATGGGCACGGTTAGCATCGAAGTAGAAGAAAGCTACGACGTACAGGATGTGCTGGACGAGGTAAAGGTCCAGGTCGATGCAATCCCCAGTTTTCCGGCCAATACAGAAAAACCGGTTATTTATCGTCAGAAAATGCAATCAGATGTTATCTGGGTATCTGTATACGGCGATGCTAATGAGCGCGAGCTTAAAGAATTTGCAAAAAATATTCGCGATGATATTGCTAACCTAAGCGGCATTTCCAATGTTGATATTGTTGGTGCCCGTGATTATGAAGTTTCCATTGAGCTTTCCGAAGAAGACCTGCAAAAGTATAACCTGACATTTTCCGAAGTTGTCGCCCTGGTCAGACAATCCAGTGTTGATTTACCCGGCGGCTCTATCAGAACTGACAACGGAGATATTCTGCTGCGTACCAAGGGGCAGGCCTACACCGGTTATGATTTTTCACAAATCACGTTACTGACAAGCGCTGATGGCACTCGCGTGCAGCTTGGCGATGTTGCGATAATTAACGATGGCTTTGTCGAAGATAATCGCTTTGCGTATTTTGATGGCAAACCCTCTGTCAGTATGCGGGTTAAAGCCGTGGGTGATCAGAATGCCCTGGAAATCGCCGAACAGGTTAATACCTATATCGATAAGGCGAAGCCGACATTTCCTGCCCATCTGCACGCCGATACCTGGGGGGACTCCTCGTTTTACCTGAACGACCGGCTTAACATGATGCTGGAAAATATGGGCTTTGGTGCCTTACTTGTGTTCATCGTACTGTCACTGTTTTTGCGGGTGAAACTGGCGTTCTGGGTAATATGGGGATTGCCGGTCTGTTTTCTGGGCGCAATTTTTGTCATGCCGATGGAATTTGTCGGTGTCTCAATAAACTTGTTGAGTCTTTTTGCGTTTATTCTGGTGCTGGGTATTGTGGTGGATGATGCCATCATCATGGGGGAGTCAGCATACACCGAAATCGATAAGAAAGGGCATACGACGGATAATGTCATCGCCGGAGTGAAGCGGGTGGCAATGCCGGCAACCTTTGGGGTGCTGACGACCATTGCAGCATTTACCCCTATGTTAATGGTGTCGGGGCCTTTCGGTGTTATCTGGCAGTCCATCGGCTGGGTGGTCATCATCTGCCTGATTTTCTCGCTGATAGAGTCAAAGCTGATTTTGCCGGCGCATCTGGTTCATATGAATCTCAAGCCTCATGATCCGGACACACTCAATGCGTTTCAGCGCTTCAGAAACTTTTTCAGCGAAGGTATTAAAGTTTTTGTGCATAAGCGCTATGCCCCGTTTCTGGCAAAAGCAGTTCGCAATCGTTACATCACGCTGGCCACATTTATCGCGCTGCTCATTATCACTGCAGGCTTGTTCGCAGGCGGTATCGTGCGCTTCGTTTTCTTCCCTAATGTACCCAGTGACTTTATGTCTGCCAGTTTTGAGCTGGAGCCGGGCTCGTCGATTTCTCAGCGTGACGACACATTGCAAAGCATGCTCAGTGCGATGCATCGTATGGATAAAAACGTTGAAAAAGAGACGGGAAGCGGTGTTATTAAACACGCTATTGCTTTTGATAACGGCAACACCGGCGGTGAAATATTTGTTGAGCTGTCAAAGGGCGAGACCCGCGAACTGCCGGATTATGAAATACATCAGCGTTGGCGTGAGCAGATGCCTGAAATTGCGGGGGTCAAAACCCTCAATATTGGTGGCGGCGGTGGCTTCGGCGGGCCGGACTTAAGCTTTGAGTTTACGTCGTCTGACACCGCCGCATTGCAGTCTGCCGCGCAGGCACTTAAAGATCGTCTGGCAGATTATGATGGCGTGAGCGATATCAATGATTCGTTTGCTGGCGGCAGCGATGAAATTCAGTTGTCTACCACGCCTCAGGCCGATGCGCTGGGTATTAGTTTGCAGCAATTGGGTCAGCAAGTGCGCTACGGGTTTTACGGGGCTGAAGTACAGCGTGTCCAGCGTGATGATGAAGAAGTCAAAGTGATGGTGCGCTATCCTGAAGAAAAACGTACCTCTGTGGAGCACCTTCAGGACATGCGGGTTCGCGCGCCTGGCGGAGAAGCGATTCCGTTTGAAGAAGTCGGCGAAATTTCTTTGGGAGAAGGCTTTTCATCCATCATTCGGGTGGATGGCAGCCGCTCAGTCACCGTCAGTGCGAAAGTGGATAAAGCGCTGCTTGATCCGGGTGAAGTAACCCGTGATGTGGTAATGACGGAAATTCCGGCGATTATGGAGCGTCACCCAGAAGTTAACTTCCAGTTGCAAGGTAACTCTAAAGAGCAGCAGGAGGCTATGATCAGTATGCTTCAGGGACTGTTGTTTGCGCTCTTTGCTATCTACGCATTATTGGCCATTCCTCTGCGTTCTTACTCGCAACCGTTAATTATTATGGCGGTGATTCCTTTCGGGGTAGTGGGAGCGATAGTCGGGCACCTGGTATTGGGTATGGCGGTAAGTTCCCTTTCGCTATGCGGCATTATCGCGTTGTCGGGAGTAGTGGTGAATGACAGCCTGATCATGGTCGACTTTGTTAATCGTGCCCGTGCGGAAGGGCATCGTCTCGTTGATGCCGCTATCAGTGCCGGCACGCAGCGGTTTCGTCCCATCATTCTTACATCCTTAACGACATTTATGGGGCTCATGCCCATCGTTTTTGAACGTAGTCTGCAGGCGCAAATTGTAATTCCCATGGCTATCTCTCTGGCGTTCGGAATTTTGTTTGCTACCGTTATTACATTGTTACTGGTGCCAGCACTTTATCTTATTCTGGATGATATCCGCGGTTTGTTCAGAAAGAAAAAGCCTCAGCAGGCTGAGCAAGATGCTCACCCAGGCCATTTTGCTGAAGAGTCATAAGATAATGTTAAAAAACACTTCCTTGCGAAGTGTTTTTTTTGCGCTGTGGTAAACCGGTATGACAATGAGCTGATATTCATCTGCATACAATTGCACACATCTGCACAGAAAGGGCCTGCACCGTTGATATATACCCAGCGATTGTCTGGCTGGGAAAGTAACTTATTTGTAGAGTAAACAAAATTAGAACTTTGAGAGTAACAAATAGTGTCTATTGATCACTAATCGTTTGATTTAGGGAGAAACACTATGCGAAATCTTAGCAAACTAGCTATTACCCTTGGCGCGCTACTGGCGCTGGCGGGTTGCGATGTTGATAAAACTCAGGAAGGTGAAGCGCCGGAAGTTGAAGCTGATGCCGGTGAAATGCCTGAGTATGAAGTCAAGCAGACAGAAGAAGGCGAGATGCCCAGCGTCGATGTTGAAGGCGGTGAAATGCCAGAGTATGACGTAGATACCGCTGACGTTGAAGTCGGTACTGAAAAGAAAGTTGTCGAGGTGCCGGAAGTCGACGTAGAAATGCCTGAAGATGATGAGGAAGACGACAAGGATAATTAATATCCGGTCTTGTTACCTGTGTTATCAGAGTATCAGAAACAAAAAAGCACGTTTTTCAACGTGCTTTTTGTTTATCTGAAAATCACACTCTTTAGTAGAATGTTTTCTTCACTTCTACACCAATGATGCGTGGCTCATTAACAATACCGGTCAGGTTGTTAAAGTCGATAGCGCCTTTAACGTTGTCTTCATCAGTAATGTTACGGCCAAACAGGGCTACAGAATAGCCATCGTTGAAGTTTTCGTAACCGATACGTAAACCGCCTTCGAAATTGTCGTCTGTAGTAAATTCAACAGATTCGTAAAGGAATATGCTGGTTTCACCCTGGAATGCCCAGTCTGTGAATGCGAAAAATTCGCCGTCATTTCCAGCCGGAATGGCATAGCGCGCAGTGAACGTGAAGATTTGCTCAGGTGCCTGAGGGAACGGATTACCGTCAATAACCGCGTTGAAGCCGTCCGGACGCGGATCCAGCACTGTACAGTTACCGGTTGAACCAAATGCCGGGTTGGTGCCACACGGTGAAACAGTCAGACTATCATCTTTGATTTCAGTGTGGTTATAGCTGTATCCGGCAGTAAGCGTCAGTGCGTCTGTAGCAAGCCATTGCGTGTCGATTTCAAAACCATAGGCTTCACCCTTATCTGCATTTACCAGAGCGGTAAAGTTGTTTCCACCGCCGATGGCAGAAAACTGCATGTCGTCAACCGTGTAGTAGAATGCCGCGGCATTCAAACGCAGGGTGCGGTCCAGCATGTCGGATTTAAAGCCAAGCTCAAAAGAGTTGATGGTTTCTGCATCAGCAACTGAAGGCGCCCCTTCAAATGCCACGTCACGACCCTGAATCGTCTGGGCACGGAAACCATTGGCATAACGTGAGTAAACAGACATATCCTCAGTCAGGCGATAGTTTGCACTAAGCTCAAAGCTCATCTGGCCGTCATCGACATCAATCGGATCGTAATCCTGAATAGTCGCATCGCCAGTTACCAGTGCAAAGCCGTTTTCATTCTGCATGCCCACACGCAGAGATTTTTCATCATAGGTGTAACGAAGACCACCGGTTACTTCCAGCTTGTCATTAACCTGATAAGAAGACTGACCGAAAACAGCCCAGGTAGTATTGTCGTGGTAAACGGTGGTCGCACCGTAGTAGCCATCGATGCTGGTTACGTTGAATGATGAGTCAAAGAAGAAAGCACCCACCTGCCAGCTTACCGGCTTGGTTGTCTGGCTGGCGAAACGGAATTCCTGGGTAAACTGTTCAAGGTCATCCAGTTTATCCTGTGTAACCGCAGTAAACGGAATAAAGCCAGAGTTTTCAGTTGCACCTTCACCGGCACCGCCGTCAATATCGCCAAGACTAAAGCCATCAGCAGTTTCAAGTGCAGTGATTGACGTAAGTTCAACCGCATCGAAGTCGTAAGTCAGTTTTAATGATGAACCGAAACCATCGTATTCTTGCGGGTTGTTATCTGCGCCGTTACCATCGATGTCGCCATCGTAATAGACAACATCGCGGTCATAGTTTTCATTCAGGTCATTGCTGCCTTTATCGAAAATATTCGCGCGGAAAATAGATGCTGTGGCTTCCAAAGAACGGCCATGCACATTCAAAAGTGCAGAGAAACGGCTGTTTGGTTCATACAGCAACTGAGCACGCCATGCACGCTCATCAAAGCCGCCAAGCGCATCATCCTGGCCGGTAAAGCCGTTATCGATGTAATCATCACGGTGCTGAGATAAAACTGAGAAACGGCCCGACAGGTCATCGGTCAGTCCACCGCCAACAGCGGCTTCCAGATTTACTGTGTTGTAGCTACCATAGCCCAGCTTGGCAAAGCCTTCAAAATCCTGTGAAGGTTTGACTGTATCGAACTTTACAATACCCGCTGTTGTGTTTCGACCGAACAGAGTACCCTGCGGTCCACGTAAGACCTCAACCTGCTGGACATCAAAAAGCGGGAAGCTTTTTAATACCACGTTTTCCATTACCACTTCATCCATGATAATAGAAACCGGTTGTGACGCAGCCAGGTCAAAGTCGGTGTTACCCAGACCACGAATATAAAAACGCGGTGCAACACGTCCATTTGATGATTCTGCATAAAGGCCTGGTACACGTACAGCCAGAGCCAGAATATCTTCACCACCAGCGAACAGGCTATCTAGCTTTTCACCACTTAGCGTGGCAATTGAAAGTGGCACTTCCTGAATGGACTGGGTACGCTTTTGGGCGGTTACCGTGATTTGCTCAAGGGAACTATCTTTTGTTTTTGTTTGTTGGTTAGTTCCAGACTCCTGAGCCATTACGGTGCTACTAAACGCGGCACTGACTGCCAACGCAAGAGAGGCAATACGATGTGTTTTCATGTGTTCACCAAGTGAAGGTATAAATTAAGGGTGTTTTTGGAGGTCAACTGATCGGACCGCCAGCGGGACGACAGTGTACTAGCTTTGAACAAAATATATAAGTAAAACTTTTAGCATTGTACAAAAGTTGTAAACTTTGTCCGGTAAAGTGAGGGGGAATAACCGGTGCGTTTTTTAAACAATCTGGAAAAGGTGCTGGGATCATCATAGCCCACTTCAGACAGAATCTGCTCAATGGTCCACTTTTGATTTTCCAGCAGTTTCCTGGCGTGATCGATGCGCAATGACTGTAAATAATGGCCCGGCGTTTGGCCTGTGGCCGCTTTAAACCGACGGTTAAATGTACGTGGTGTCAGATTTACCCGTGAGGCCAGCGCATCGACAGACAATCTTAACTTGATGTTGTCAGCCATATATCGCTGCGCCTGTTTGATTATTTCATCGTGATGAGATTGCTCGCGGCGACTTCCCGCATAAAGTGACTGATTAAGACGGGGCAGGTCAAGAACATGTGCCTTCGCAGTCTGGCGGGCGACATCGGCGCCGGCGTAACGTTCAATAAGCAATAAGGCAAGGTCAAACCACGCCATGCCGCCACCGGCACAAAACACATTTTCTTCATAAGTGTGCAATTTATCACTGTTTAGGTTTACCTGAGGAAACCGTACTTTGAACTCATTTGCAAATCCCCAGTGGGTAGTGGCTGATTTGCCATCGAGAATGCCCGCGGCAGCTAACAGAAATACACCGGTACAGTTCGCCGCTATATCGACGCCCTGCTCATGAAAAGTCCGTAATATTGGAAGCAGTGACTGCTGTTGACTGAGCACCTCATCGATATTACCGCCGATGGTCGGTATCAGCAGTACATCCGGCGGCTGCCGTGCATCAAGCCTGGCATCGGTATGCAGTGTGATACCGTTTACACAACGGACCGGTGCGCCGGTTGTGGACAGAAGCTCAACAGAAAAAACCGGTGAGGGCGTGACGTGATGAATTTTCTGCCAGGTGACACCGGCCTGAGCGAATAAGTCGACGGCACCGGTAATGGCAGACGCCAACGCATTATCAAAACCATATATCGCGATCCGTGCTGGTGCTTTTTGTCGCATCAGAAAATCCCATAGTCTGCTATCAGTAAAAATTATGGATGTCTTTTTTCACCATTATTGTGTCATTTTTGACAGTAAAGGCAAGGTCAGACCTGTGTAACAATAGGAATACAACCTATTAACGTGTTCGCACATACGGAGAGATTATGAAAAGCAAGCAATGGTTACTGGCATCACGGCCACAGGGAGCGCCCACAGAAGCAAACTGGCAATATCAGGAAGCCGATGTTGGAGACGTTAAGCAGGGGCAGATAAAAGTCAACGTGCAGTATATTTCTCTGGACCCGGCTATGCGCGGTTGGATGAACGAAGGGAAATCTTATATTGAACCGGTTCAGATTGGTGATGTAATGCGTGCCGGCGCGGTGGGCGAGGTGATGGAATCTAATGCCGAGGGTTTTGCAGTCGGAGATAAGGTCTATGGCAGCTTTGGCGTGCAGTCAATTGCCGTCTGCGATACGAAAGGTGTGCATAAGGTCGATCCTTCACTGGCTCCGCTTGAACGCTATCTGGGGGTGCTGGGAATGCCGGGTATGACCGCGTATTTCGGGTTGCTCAAGACAGGTTTGCCTAAAGCCGGCGAAACGGTGGTGGTTTCCGGTGCCGCAGGTGCGGTAGGCAGTGTGGTCGGTCAAATCGCTAAAATAAAAGGCTGTCGGGTGGTTGGCATCGCCGGAGGCAAGGATAAATGTCAGTACCTTATTGATGAGCTGGGCTTTGACGGCGCAGTTGACTACAAGAACGAAGATGTCCGCAAGGGTCTAAAAACACAGTGCCCGGATGGTGTCGATGTCTATTTTGACAATGTGGGCGGTGACATTCTTGATACGGTGTTAACCTGTATTAATTTGCATGCACGTATTGTTATCTGTGGCGCCATCAGTCAGTACAACAACAACAGTACAGTAAAAGGGCCATCAAATTATCTGTCATTGCTGGTAAACCGTGCCCGAATGGAAGGTATCGTGGTATTTGATAACGCCAAACATTACGGTGAGGCGGCACAGGAAATGGCCGGCTGGATAGCACAGGGCCAGTTAAAAGCAAAAGAACATGTAGTAACCGGTATTGAAACATTCCCCGATACACTCATGATGCTATTTAAGGGCGAGAACTTCGGCAAACTGGTATTGAAGGTGGACCATGACTGATAAGCAAAATCTTTTTGACCTTTCCGGTAAAATTGCACTGGTTACAGGCGCCAGTCGCGGTATTGGTGAGTCTATCGCACACCTGCTTGCAGCCTATGGTGCGCACGTTATTGTCTCAAGTCGTAAAAAGGAGAGTTGCGAAAACGTCGCTCAGGCGATAAGAGATGCAGGGGGCAGCGCATCAGCACTGGCCTGCCACGTTGGAGATATGGCCCAAATAGAAGCAGCGTTCGACACCATTAAAAATGACCATGGCAAGCTGGATATTCTGGTCAACAATGCTGCGGCGAACCCTTATTTCGGTCACATTCTGGATACGGATCCTGGGGCCTATCAAAAAACAGTGGATGTGAATATCCGTGGCTATTTTTTCATGTCGGTGGCTGCCGGCAAGATGATGAAAGCACAGGGTGGTGGCGTTATCCTGAATACCGCGTCGGTTAATGGTGTAGTGCCGGGTGATATGCAGGGTATTTACTCCATCACCAAGGCGGCGGTGATCAGTATGACCCGCGCTTTTGCCAAAGAATGCGGGCCGTTAAACATTCGCGTGAACGCGCTACTGCCGGGATTAACGGATACGAAATTTGCCTCTGCATTGACCAGCAATGAAAAAATCCTCAAAGGCGCGCTGTCACAAATCCCACTTGGAAGAGTGGCAGATCCTGAGGAGATGGCCGGTGCAGTCTTGTATCTGGTTTCAGATGCTTCCAGCTACACCACCGGAACAACACTCACGGTGGACGGTGGCATGCTCGCCTGACCGACCGGCTTAACGGGCATGTAACTATTATGCAAGTATCTTCAGCACGCGACCAAAGCGTGCTGATTTTTTTTGCTCTGGTTTTGCTGAGCACCAGAATGTTACTTCAGGTTAGATTAAAAACAGCGTAAAGTAATTTATAAGCACCAACAAAGGAATGGATATACACAATGGATAGTTCAACTAGCACAACGATAACCTGGTCGATGGCTGCTCGGGTCTGGTGGAGTCTGACATGGCGAACGCTCGTATTTATCTTTCCCGCCGTCTTCATTGTTGGTCTCGTGATTGGGACAATGATGGCCATTGCGGATGTTCCCCCAGGACCCTATATACTGTTAGCCCAACTGGCTGGTGCGATTATCTCATTAGTAATGAGTATATGGATCATCAAGACATTGTTATCCAAACGGTATTCGACGTTCAGTATTACCGTTACCCGTCATCAACCTGATGGCTACACTGACTAAATCACTTCGCTATTTGTAAAGCGGATAAACTTTGTATCAGCCTGTTTCAGGAGTTCTGTCGATGCTTAACGAACAAGACACCGGACTTATTGTTACTGACATCCAGGGGCGACTGGCAAAAACGGTGTATCAAAGTGAGGCTTTCCTGTTGAAGTGTGAGCAACTTATCA
Source organism: Salinimonas profundi (assembly GCF_014750655.1). Classification (GTDB taxonomy): domain Bacteria; phylum Pseudomonadota; class Gammaproteobacteria; order Enterobacterales; family Alteromonadaceae; genus Alteromonas; species Alteromonas profundi_A. The sequence goes on along the minus strand of NZ_JABBXD010000001.1, from coordinate 669,107 downwards.
GGGCTGCAGAAGTATTGGCTTTGCCCATTATATGGCTTGAGCAAGTGCCGGATAAATTGGGTGCAACAACGCCTGTTTTACAGCCTTTCATCAACCGGAATTCACTGATAACAAAATGCACGTTTGATGCGTGTCAGAACGCACAATTTGTGGATACGATACAGCGCAACGGGAAAAATCAGTGGCTGATATGTGGTATCGAAGCGCATATTTGTGTCTATCAGACAGCATTATCGCTGCTTGAGCGTGGTTACACGGTTTTCCCGGTCAGTGATGCAGTGTCATCAAGAGATCCTGATAACAAGCAGCTGGCACTGGCCAATTTACGTGACGCCGGTGCCGCTATCAGCAGTGTAGAGATGTGTCTGTACCAGCTGTTGGGAAGTAGTCAGCATCCTGCGTTTGCAGATATTCTGGCAATGATAAAAGAGTGAAAGTAAGACTTTAGACATACCTGTGAACCGGCTTAAGCTTTTTTCACTATTTATAGTGGGTGGGCTGAAAAGTTTCCGTACAACGTTGCAACGTGTCGGTTATCTTTCCCCGGTTAACAATATTAGCGTTAGCGAAGACGCTTACAAATATAGTATCAACAGGTAGCGCCTCCATAGACGTGTTCCTGAACTCTTTAAACGGTTTTCTTACTCGCGAACTATCAGTACTGACATGTGATAGTTCATCAGGAGGTAAAATGGATTATGCCTATTGGTTCAAACGGACCTACCCGGAACTGCGTCATATTTCCTTTGACGATGTCGATAGTCTGATTGAAAGGATCACTCCCGGGACAGCGATTATGCTTGAGTGCATAAAGGTATGTTGCATCGTTATCGTGCTGGTACCCACCTATACAACGCTGTTTTACAGTGGGGTATTCAGTCTCCATGGCGCTATCCGGTGGACGATGCTTCTGACAGCCCTATACGGAGCGCTTCTTTTTGGCAGACGCTGCGAGCAATCTATAATAAAAGCTTATTTGAAATCTGAACTTCTTAATTGCGGTAAACCGCGCCCGACCAGCCCTCGTTAGGCAGGAATGTGTAGCGGTTTTATGTGTTTTTTGATTCACTGTGAGTGAGAAAGACAGGTAAATCTGGTGATGAAAAAGGCGAAATTTTTGAGATGACGACTCTTCACATTCGGGAAGCCAGGGCTGACGACTGGGAAGCGGTGTGGCCTTTTTTTCACGACATTGTAAGACAAGCCAGTACTTACGGCATTGATCCTGATATTGATATGGCGGCGGCAAAAACACTCTGGTTTGATGTGCCTGAAAAGTCGTATGTGGCGTTATTGGATAACCAGATTGCAGGTACATATTATCTGAAAACCAATCATGCTGGTCCTGGCCGTCACGTTTGTAACTGTGGCTATATGGTATCTGCTGATGCGCGGGGGCAGGGACTCGCCACCCAAATGTGCAGGCACTCACAACAGATAGCCAAAGCGATGGGTTATCTGGCCATGCAGTTTAATTTTGTCGCGGCCAGCAATATCGGCGCAATTCGCCTGTGGGAAAAACTGGGCTTTGCTGTTCAGGGACGACTACCCCGCGCGTTTCAGCATCCTGAATATGGACTGACAGATGCACTTGTGATGTACAAGTGGTTATGAATATACGTTATCGTACTGACGTGTCTTCCCGGACAGGAATTTCTAATTGTTAAAAGGAGTCAACAAATGCGCACTATGCAAAAAGCAACAGGCCAGTTCACTGTCAATATTCTGCCTCAGCAGGATGCTATTGGCGCAGGACGAATGATCATTGAAAAAGATTATGAAGGTGAATTACAGGGCGTCGGTAAAGGGCAAATGCTTAGCAAGCAGGTTGATGGTGGCATGTCTGTTTACTGTGCAATTGAAGAGTTTGAAGGCCATCTGGCAGGCAAATCGGGAGGCTTCACCCTGCTTCATCAGGGAAAAATGAGTAGCGAGAGCAGAGAGCTCAGTGTGACGGTTATCCAGGGATCTGGCTCAGGGGAGTTAGCGTCGCTGACAGGTTCAATGCAAATCAATCAGGATGAGAACAGTCATACCTATATCTTCGAATATTCACTTTAAAGGACGTTTATGCAGGGACCCGCTAAGCACGGTGTAATTGTTTACACCAACGATTTGGATCGGCTGACACAATTTTATTCAAAATTATTTGATATGCAGATAGTAAAGTCATCGGAGCAGATGCACAGTCTTGTTTCAGATGGATTAAACATTGTGATTCATTTGCCACCCGAACCACTTCCCGAGGCGCGGTACAATACGGTAAAGCTGTTTATTACTGTAGATAGCCACGCTGAAACACACGAACAGGCCAGGCAGCTGGGTGGGCAGTCAATGGACGGGCAATGGGCGAATCCGATATTCAGTGTGACCAATATTACTGACTGTGATGGCAATATCATTCAGCTTCGTGTATTCAGTTGACGCTGCCTATGCTGGAAAAAACAGCTTTCCGACAAACAACTCGGCGGTAATCAAGCCATCAGAATAATGATTGCCGTTTTTTTGATTTTTATGTCAAAACATACATTCAGGTGAAGGGTACTTCGAAAGGAATTTAGCTTATGCTGCGCTTACTTATCATCCTCGTTATTGCAAGCACGATAACGGCCTGCGGTTCAACGCAATCGGACGCATATAAGACGGACAGAAAGCCACAGGACAGAGACACTAATAACGGTGCCGAAGGCATGCGCCAATACAGTAAAGATCAGGCGACTATCAGGAATGCGGAATTAAAGCAGCAGTGTGAAGAGGCGAAAATAGCGTATCTGAAAGCGAAGAAAATTAACGATGACGATGCAGCCGAAAAAGCCAATGATGCTGTGAGAGAGTACTGTCTGTCAGGCAGATAGTGTACTAAAGGCCAGCGCGAAAATGCGCTGGCCTTTTTGATTTTATAGAACAGAGACCAACGCGCGGGCCAGGGTATCAACATTTTGTTGGTTGATACCTGCCACGTTAATGCGGCTGGAACCGACAAAGTACACGCTATGCTTATCACGCATTTCACGTACCTGTTCTGGCGTAATGCATAAAAACGAGAACATTCCTTTTTGAGTATTCAAAAAGCTGAAATCCTGTTGCGCGCCGTTTTCTTCCAGTTTATCTACCAGCATAGTACGCAGGCTCTGCATTCTGTTTCGCATGCTGTTTACTTCGCTCATCCATTCTTTTTTGAGGCTGGTATCTGACAGAATAATATCGACCAGAGCACCACCATAGCTGGGCGGCATCGAATAACTGCCGCGTGCTACTGACTGAATTTGACCCTGCACGATATCCCGTGTTTTGGAATCTTCAGTGATAATGGCGGCCAGACCGACACGTTCACGGTATAAACCAAAGTTTTTACTGCAAGACGCGGCAATGACAACTTCTGGCAGGTTCTCAGCCAACAAGCGTATGCCGTAGGCGTCCTCATCAAGTCCGTCACCAAAGCCAAGGTAAGCCACATCGATAAACGGGGTGAAGCCACGTTCCTGGGCAAGCTCCAGAACGGCATCCCATTGTTCATTGGTTAAGTCGGCACCCGTAGGGTTATGACAGCATCCGTGTAATAACACGATATCGCCTTTTCCGGCCTCTTTAAGAGTATCCATCATGGCATCGAAGCGGATGCCGGCTTTTTCTTTATCAAAATACGGGTAAGTTTCCAGTTGCAGACCGGCGGAGCCCATCAGCGGAATGTGATTGGCCCAGGTGGGATCGCTGACAAAAACCCGTGCTTTTTCATTGCTTCGCGCGATAAGTTCAGCAAGGATACGTAATGCTCCACAACCACCCGGTGCCTGAACGCCTGCCACACGATTCTCCATCAATACCGGGCTTTTATCGCCTAGCAACAAGGTAAGCATGTTATCGATAAAACCCTGATGACCTTGCGGCGTGATGTAACTTTTTGTGTTTTCTCTTTCAAGAAGAATATTTTGTGCTTTGGCGACCGACGTCATAATAGGGGTATTACCCTGTTCGTCTTTATAGACACCTACACCAAGGTCAATTTTAGCAGCATTGGAATCTTCTTTATATGCAGCAGACAAACCCAGAATGGGATCGGGTTCCAGATAAGGTAATACTTCAAACACAATAAGTCCTCACGTTGCGTGATTGATAAGCGAGTTCAGCATTATGCCACTGATGCTAAAAAATACGAGTCCTGTCAGACTTTTTTTAGATACAGCGCACCAAAAACTGCACCGGCTCACAGAAACTGAAAATGTGCTGTAACCTGATCGGTCACCTGTCCTTGGATGTCGTAGGTTCGCTCACTCCAACTGGCATTTCCATTTCGGTTAACCAGAAGCAGTGTTGATGCCCGGGTCCCGTACTCATCAGATTGTATGAAAATTGGCGAGAGTCGCTTTTCCCAGTCTTTCGATATTCCGGTATCCGGAAGCGCACTTTCGGGGGCTTCGGTTTTATCTTTAAGTAATGAGAAGAGTGCATCTTCGCTTAAGGTGTCACTTTCTGAGCAATACTGTGACAGCGCACTGACGCCGCGAGATACTTTGGGCCAGGGGTCGTTAAGCGCCCCATTGGAGAGCCCGTGTATACCCGGCTCCAATGATAAGAGCGAATCGGATTCATTATTGTAGACCTTCAGGTCCCGCCAGGTGCCATGTAGCAAGTTAAAGCCGTTGTATTTTTCGCGCCGCCGCCTAAGCACATCATGAAATTGCGGATTGCTACCTTTATGTGTCAGATAGTTAACCACCAATTCACCACGGGTCCTTGCATCCTGACGTTCTTTGTCTGGTTGTCGAATATTGGTCAGCGCAGCGATTCGACCACTGCGCGTCACACCCATCCAGGTGCCACCGGCTTTCAGGTCTTTACCTGCGAAAATGGGAGGATGAGACGACCAGATATGTGAGGCCTTAGTCGGTCGGGCATGAAATTCATCGCGATTTGCTGCGATGATTAAAGGGAAATCTTTTCGTTGATCCCTGGCTATGAATAAGATACACATACGGCACTACTTCTCCTCTCAGCCTTAAGTGTGTGTTCCTTATATAAGTCAACGCATACGTTAGATCATTTGATCAGGCGGGAACGAAGCACACACATCACCGGCGTGCGTAAGTGTAAAAGACGTACAGCATATTTACTTCCGATTATGGTAGGCTATTCCGGTGCTAATTGAGGAAATATTCAGGAGATGGCTTCGTGACAAAATCAGGCTTCACCACCACCCAGGTTCATGCTGATCGTCAGCTCAATACACCTGAAGACGGGGCGGTGCACACACCATCTACGAACTCTGTTTTATTCGAATATAAAGATGCGCAGGACATCGTCGATGTTTTTCAGGGCAAAAAAGCAGGTCATGTCTACTCGCGGTCTTCGTCAGGTTCAGTCGTTGCTTTGGCCAATCAGGTCAATGCACTTGAGCAGGGTAACGGTGCAGTATGTTTTGCAACGGGAATGGCTGCACTGAGCAGTACCTTTCTGGCGCTATTTAAACACGGTGATCATCTTATTGTCAGCCAGTACCTGTTTGGCAATACGCGCAGCCTGATGAATACGCTTATCGACTTGGGAATTCAAATCAGTTTTGTCGATGTAACCAGCCTGCAGGATATCAAAGAAGCTTATCAGCCTAACACCCGGGCGATATTTACCGAAACGGTGGCTAACCCGGTGACACAGGTTGCTGATATACAGGCGATTGGCCGTTATTGTCATGAGCGTGGCGTCATGTTGATTGTGGATAACACAATGACACCACCGCCGGTATTTCAGGCCTGCGACGCCGGGGTCAGTCTGATTGTCTGCTCGCTGACAAAATATGTTGGCGGCCACGGCAATGCGCTGGGTGGTGCGGTAATCGATACCGGGCTGTATGACTGGCAGTCGTTTGACAATATAAAGCCAGCCTATCGTGTGGCTGATACCTCTCAGTGGGGGCTGACACAAATCAAAAAGAAAGGACTACGCGATTTGGGTGCGACCCTGGCCCCGGAGGCCGCGCATAAATTGGCTGTTGGCATGGAGACCATGGGGCTTCGTATTCCGCGAAGCTGCGATAACGCCAAACACCTGGCTACGTTTCTGGATAATCATCCAAAGGTCTCGAATGTCTTTTATCCGGGTCTGGCGGATCATCCACAGCATTTTATTGCGCGCGAACAAATGCGTTGTGGATATGGCGCAATATTAAGTATCGATCTGGCTAACGATATCGACCCTATCGCATTTTTGAATCAGCTTAAGCTGATTATTTGCGCGACACATTTAGGTGATAACCGCACACTCGCGTTACCCGTGGCCTCGACCATATTTTATGAAAGCGGGGAGCAGGAGCGCCAGAAAATGGGCATCTCAGATTCAATGATTCGAATTTCAGTGGGTATTGAAGATATTGATGACATTATTGCTGACTTCAGTCAGGCCTTAGACGCAATGTAATGAAGATTTACAGCGCTGCGGATAAATCGCAGCGCAGTGATTTTCCGGTTTATTGTTTCTTGATGTCTTCGTAACGTTGTTCAAACCGCAATAACTTACTTTGAGGATCGACAACGATAACGTCCTCAGGGTTGATCACGAGGCTTTTGGGCTGGGTTAAGTCCAGTGTCCGTACCTCACCATTTATTCTGACATCGACGGGCATGGGAAATGGCATGGCCTGAGGTACTGTCCAGGAAAGATTCAAGGTTGTTTTACTGCGCGACACGTTTAGCCTCGGCAGAGCGTTCTGGAACAGATAAACATCAAAAAACCAGTCCAGTGATTCACCATAATGCTTATTGGCAATACGGATAAAATCCTCTGTATCCCGATAGACCGGCGAAAAGTTTCCGGGGCGTGGTTCAGTTGTGTCATACACCAACTCTTTCACAATATCAAAAAAGACTTCATCGCCCACAAGTCCGCGCAAGGTATGCATTATCCACGCGCCCTTATAATATAAATCCAGTCCGGGACCGTTTTGTGAATTATATACCTCTTTTTCCGAGCGGGGCATGCCCGACACAACAGGCGCCTTATTACTGATATTTTTTCTGATTTTATTCAGGTAGGCCATGTAGGCGACATCGCCATGAAGATACTGAGCGTACAAGGGCTGCATGTAGGTGCCCAGCCCCTCATGAAGCCACATGTGATCCCAGTTAGTATTGGTCATCTGATTACCAAACCATTCATGCGCCAGTTCGTGCTGCATCAGCCAGTCAAACCCGTACTCATCTTTCTCGTAATTATTTCCATATGCATTGATGGTCTGATGTTCCATGCCTTTATGCGGTGTCTGTACCACACCGACTTTTTCCTGGGGGAAAGGGTAGGGGCCTATGACTCTTTCAAAGAAGGTGAGCATATCCGGCAGTTCATTAAATAATGCTTCAGCGCCCTGCGGATTGACCTCAGGAAGATAATAATAAACCAGGGGATAGGCGTTGTTATAGATACTGCGAAAACGCGACGTCAGGGTTTCGTACGGTCCGATGTTTAACGCGATGCCGTAAGTGTTGACCGCAGATGAGGTCTTCCAGTGATAGGTTTTCGCCGTCTTTTGCTCGGTTACTTTGACCAGGTTACCGTTACTTGCGGCAACCAGATTGGTCGGCACAGTGATATGAATATCAGCCTGACGTGGCTCGCCAAACGGCTGGTCGATGCATGGCCAGAAGAGATCGCAGCCTTCACCCTGCACCGCGGTTGCAACCCAGGGATCGCCATTGGGGGTTTGTGTCCACATCACGCCCCCGTCCCATGGCGGATTGGGCGGCTTTCGGGGCTGACCAAAATAATCGATTTTTATGGTCAGCGGAAACGCCACCGCGTGCTGAGGGGTAATCAATAGCTGACCATCCGGATTTTTGATATTGCCCGCGGGGACAGGTTCACCGTTTATCCAGACATTTTCGACTTTGTACCGCGTGTCCAGATCCACAGACAGGGTACGCCTGGGCCGTTCGCTGTCAAGCTTGAGCGTGGCAGAGCCAAAAAGAACGTGGCGCTTGAAATCAAAATTAAACCATAAATCGGCGTGATTAATAACCAAACCCTGCTGCAAAGGCGGAGCAAAGCCGCCTGATTTAAGCGTGTAGGGAGTAGAAAGTTCCCGGGAAGGCTCGCCCTTGATAATTGGCTCACGAGTGGTACAAGCGCTTAACAGTATTACTGGGATCAGCCCCATCGCAAACATTCGCATGGTGGTTCCTGGTAAAAGATTTTTCATTGTATAGCTGACAATAATGACCTGAATAAGGTTCCTCGTACAGTATTACTCGGCAGATGGTTTTTTAGTGCAGACAAGCAGTTCAGGTTGTTGATAAAACGGTCGTTTTCTATTGGTCAGTATGCGCTGGCCAGGTTAAAGGCCCAGTCACTGGTGATAATTTAGCTAACTGAAATTCTAATTTATAGAACGTTTGATTAAAGATTTTGATGTTTTAATTCGATAACGCTGCTCCTAAACTTTACCCATCAAACAGCTAGTTACGGAGCTATTATGTCAAATATTCTCGTTATCAATTCAAGCCTGAACGAAGCGTCAGGGAACTCTTCTAAACTCACCGAAAAATATATCGAAACGCTGCAGGCCAGTAAGTCGGTTTCTGTGACTTCACGTAATTTGTACGCCAGCAATCTGGGGCACCTTGAAGCCAGTGAGATGGAAGCCTGGATGACTGATGCTGATTCGCGCACTGATGAGCAGGCTAAGCTGGCGGAGTTATCTGATACGCTGATTGCAGAAGTACAGGCTGCGGATGAAATTGTTATCGGTGTACCCATGTATAATTTCGGTATTCCCTCTGCGTTAAAAGCCTGGATTGACCGTATTGCGCGAGCTGGTATTACCTTTCGCTATACTGAGAACGGGCCGCAGGGACTACTGGAAGGTAAGAAGGTAACAATTCTTGCTGCTCGTGGTGGTCAGTACGTCGGAACGCCTATGGATACCCAGACCGAATACCTTAAACACTTCTTCGCATTTATCGGTATAACCGATATCCGGTTTGTTTATGCAGAGGGGCTCGCGATGGGGGATGAGCAGGCCAGTAAAGCATTTAATAATGCGAATGAAAAAATTGTTGAACTTACCAGTGATACCGTTGACTAAATTAATGCAGTTAGCCAAATGTGTTATGCAGACGTGCTGAGTTTTGTATAACACGAGTCCGCTAAAGTGTGTTCCAAGTTGAGTGTGCTTGATTGCCCCGCCGGATTGCGGGGCTTTTTTATGCCCGTAGATTTTTTCGGTAACCGTAAGCAGGTATAGAGCGGTTATCGGGTAAGACGGTTTGCCTTACATTTTCGACGAAGCTTGACCGCAGTTACAAGTGCCTGCTTATAATGGGACGATTCTTATAACAAAACCAAAAGATAAGCACATGAAAAAATTAAAAACGTTGCTTGTGGCTGCTGCCGTTTCTTCAGCTCTGGGCGCGTGCAGTTCGACTCCCGAGCACACCCAGTCAGCTCCTGCGGCTAATCAGCCAGCGGCCTCTGAACCTGCCAGCATTGTTACTCCAAAAACCGATTCTTCTGCCTCCGCAGACGGACAAATTACCCTGGAACAGATTATGGCTGACCCACAATGGTTGGGCAGAGCACCGCAAAATGCGGGCTTTTCTGTTGATGGTACACATATAGTGTATGAGCGGGAAAAAATGGACAGCGCTCTGATGCAGGCCTATGCAGCACCATTATCTGCGCCAACAAAAGCCAGTGAGATTGCCCTTTCAGCGATGCAGGAATATCGCTTTGATGAATTGGTGACTGATCCGAATACTGGCAACATGGCTTATCGCTATAAAGATAGTGTCTTTGTACAGTTTGATAACGGAAAAACCGTTCAGCTCACGCGCGGCGGCGCGCCTTTATCGAATCTGTCATTCATGACTGATGGTCGGTTGATGGCAAAAAGCGATACCAACGTCATCGCTATAGATTTGAAAACCGGGCAGCGCGAAGAATTATTTTCCTGGTACTTTGCAGAAAAGCCTGAAGCGGTATCCGCTCCAGAGGATTTCATTGCACAGGAGCAAATTACCCTTATCGATTATATCGCACTGCAGCGAAAGCAACGGCAGGAGGAAGCTGACCGGGACGCTGCGCTAGCCAAGAACAACGCATCTGTAGCACCGGACCCCGTTTACTTTGATCCTGCGCACCGCCTGGTCGGAATTTCGGTTTCTCCCCGAGGCGATAAAGCGATTGTCGCCACCACCGAAGATAAACCCTGGCGTGGTGAAGGCGACATTATGCCGCACTATATTCAGGAAGATGGTCGCATTGCATCAAAAGAAGTCAGACGCAGAGTGGCTGATGCAGAGCCTGAAAATCATGTTTTATGGCTGGTAGATATCAAAACGGGTGAGAAACGTGAGCTATCCTATACCAGTTTGCCGGGCTATAACGAAGACGTGCTGGCGGAAGTCAAAGCGGAAAATGCAAAAGCCCGGGGCGAAACCTATCAGGTAAATCGTTTGCCGCGTGAAATCACCCTGCTTGAGAGCTGGTACTGGAGCGAACCATCAATCCGCTGGCATGCTGACGGCAGGCAGGTTGCCGTTATGCTGGAAGCATGGGATAACAAAGATCGTTGGATTGCGACCGTTGATTTAGACAAGGCCAGCCTGGTAAGCCAGCGCCGTCTGCATGATGATGCCTGGATTAACTACCGTTTTAATCAGTTTGGCTGGATGAATAACAGCGAAACATTGTACTTTTTATCTGAGGAATCAGGCTATTCTCAGCTTTACACCCAAACGCCGGGGGAGGCTGCCCGTCCATTGACCAGCGGTCAGTTCATTGTTGATGAGCCCACGCTAAGTAAGGATGATCAATATTTTTATTACAAAGCGAATAAAAAGCATCCGGGTATCTACGAAATTTATCGCGTAAACACGCAGACAGGTGAAAGCGAAGCACTGACTGATCTTGACGGCATGACCGATTATGTTCTCAGCCCCGATGAACAAACGTTATTGCTGACACACAGTAAAGTGACCCGTCCCGAAGAGCTTTACATTAAACCTGTAGACAGTGCGCAACCGGCACAGAAAATAACGGACACGGTCAGTAAGACCTTCACCAACATGCCATGGAAAGCGCCGCAGATTGTGGCCATTCCCTCCACGCACACCGCCCAGCCCATTTATGCGCGAGTTTATCTGCCTGAAAACTATGACGCCAGCGAACCGCGTCGTGCGGTGGTGTTTAATCATGGGGCGGGCTACTTGCAAAATGCTCATCTGGGTTGGTCAGGCTATTTTCGCGAGTTTATGTTTCACAGTTTGCTGACGCAGCAGGGTTACGTGGTGCTGGATATGGATTATCGAGCATCGGCAGGCTATGGTCGTGACTGGCGAACCGCCATTTACCGGAATATGGGCGAGCCGGAAGTACAGGATTTACAAGATGGCGTAAACTGGTTGGTCGAAAATGCCAATGTTGATCGTGAACGGATAGGCACTTACGGGGGGTCTTACGGTGGCTTCCTGACATTTATGTCGATGTTTAATGCCCCTGAATTGTTCAAAGCGGGCGCGGCGCTGCGGCCTGTGACGGACTGGGCGCATTACAACACCCCGTACACGGCAAACATTCTTAATACCCCGGATGTTGACCCCATTGCCTACCGCCGCAGCTCTCCCATCTATCACGCTGAAGGGTTAAAATATCCACTACTTATCAATGCACCGATGGTCGATGATAATGTCTTCTTTGAAGATACCGTTAGACTGGTTCAGCGTCTGATCGAGCTGGAAAAAGAAGATTTTGAAACGGCTATTTACCCGGTTGAGCCACATGGCTTTGTTCAGCCCAGCTCGTGGCTGGATGAATATCGCCGTATTTATAAGCTGTTTGAGGAAAATCTTTGATAAGAGCAATATACGGTTCTTACTGAACCTGCAAAAGCGATAAAAAAAACGGCGCATCGAGCGCCGTTTTTTTTATAATAGATAAGCACTAAAGGCCAGACGATGGATTAGTCTGAACGGTGAATCTGCCGTTTCATGAGCGGTATGGTATACATCGCTGCAAAAAGCAGAATGCCACTCAACGTGCCGTACAAATGGGCATCTACCGCGACATTCGCGTCTATCAGCTCAGCCATGCTGGTCGCACTTCCGGCAAGTTGCTCGTAAATTACCTTAACCAGTACACCGAGTAGCAACAGCCAGCCTGACACAATGTTTTTGGTAACGTCGCGACAGGCTCCCCAGGCAAATACGCCGTGCAATGCACCGGATAATCCGGCATACCAGATAAGATCAGGCGAGTACCAGTAAATACCCAGTGATGTACCCAGACAACACCAGATAAACACTTTGATAAAACGAAAGATTGAAAAGTGCTCGGCGAATAGCAGCCACAATAGTGTAAGACCAGCCAGATTGAGCAGAAGATGATAGCCGTTCGTATGTACGAAGTTGCCGGTGATGACGCGCCATGTTTCCCAGCCCTGTAATGCATATCGGTCGTACGCCAGTAGAGCATTCGATGCTGGTTCAAAAAGAAAGAGAACCAGTGCGGTAACACCAATTATCAATGGGCCAGCGCTGTATTTTAAGGAAAGCGGAAGTGACAACATCTTTTTAGTGATTTTTATTTTTGAACAGGATCGCTATCATACCGAAAATTAAATGGTATTTGTCATCACTTTAATAAAAAGGAAAACACGATGAGCAATATAACAACGAGCAGCGAAGGTGGTATCGTCACTATCACCATGGATCGTGCTGATAAAAAAAATGCACTGACCCGTGACATGTATCAGGCTATGGCTGATGCGCTGAAAGAAGCGGATGGTGATGAGTCTGTAAAAGTCGTCAAACTAACCGCTAACGGTGATTGTTTCACTGCCGGAAACGATATCCGTGATTTTGCCGGCCAGGAAGATAATCAGCATATTGCCGAGGTGTCTGCCTTTATGCACGCACTGCTGCACTGCTCAAAGCCGGTAGTTGCTCAGGTTCATGGCATGGCGGTAGGAATAGGTACCACATTGTTGTTGCACTGCGATCTGGTTTACTGCGAGCCGCAGACCCGTTTTATTCTGCCATTCATCAACCTTGGTCTTGTACCTGAATTTGCCTCAAGTTACATTTTGCCCCGTATGGCCGGTCACCGAAAGGCGGCTGAATGGTTGATGCTGGGTGAGCCATTTGATGCTGCGCAGGCTGCGCAATTCGGACTGGTCAATGACGTGACCGATGCGGATACCCTGGCTGCCCGGGTTCATTCTGTGTGTGAATCGCTGGCGCAAAAACCGGCTTTTTCTTTAAAGCATACAAAATCGTTACTGACGAATAACAAAGACGCCATCGATCAGCATATTAATGATGAGCTGGATGTCTTTTTAGAAGCAATGACGACCGAAGCGGCCAGAGAAGCATTTGATGCGTTCTTGCATAAGCGTCCGATTAACCCGGAAAAATTCAGATAAGGAGAACGTGCTATCGTTTCATATAAAACGCGCCTTCGCAGTATTGTCCTGACGGTTTCTCTGTGTATAGCGCCACTGGCCTTGGCACAAAACGTCGAAACACGCGAGCCAGAAGCAAATACCGGTTTTACGCAGAAAATAGCGTTTACCGCGAGTGAGTACATGGTTGTGGCCGCAAACCCTTATGCGTCCTGGGCCGGTAAAAACATAATAGAAAAGGGCGGGAGTGCTATTGATGCCGCTATTGCCGTACAGGCCATGCTTACTTTGGTAGAGCCGCAATCATCCGGCATAGGCGGAGGCGCATTCATCCTGTACTGGGATAATCAGGAGAAAAAGCTCTATACCATTGACGGCAGAGAGACTGCACCGGCAGCAGTGAATGCTTACTGGTTTATGCAGGGTAATAAGCAAATGGACTGGCTGGACGCGGTAGTCGGCGGAAAATCGGTGGGCGTACCCGGTGTGTTACGTGGCCTTGAGCTAGCTCATGATAAATTCGGAAAGCTGCCGTGGAATGCGTTGTTTGGTGACGCCATTAAGCAGGCAGATGAAGGGTTTAAAGTTTCTGAGCGGCTGGCGCGACTGGTTGCTCTGGACTACCACCCCGGACTTGATGAGTTTCCAACCAGTAGCACCTATTTTTTTCCTGGTGGAAAACCGCTTCAGGCTGGAGTAAATAAAACCAATAATCCGTTGGCACGCACACTCAAAGGGATTGCCGAGCAAGGCGCTGACTATCTGTATACCGGTGAACTGGCGGACAAAATCGTAAAAACGGTTAATTCGGCACCTGTTAATCCGGGCAACATCAGCAAAAATGATATCAGCAGTTATCAGGCGAAGCTGCGTCAGCCCGTCTGTGGAAACTATCACGACAAAAAAGTGTGTGGCATGGCGCCACCCAGCTCAGGTGGAATTAATGTCTACCAGATCCTGAAAATGCTGGAGGATAAGAATCTTAAAGCGATGTCCGCTGACAGTGCTGAATTTGCCAATGTGTTCACGCAGGCCAGTGCCTTAAGCTTTGCTGATCGTCAGATGTATATCGGTGATACAGATTTTACCAATCTGCCCTTTGCTGCGCTTATTAACCCGGCTTATCTGAAACGTCGTGCCCAGGCCATCAATGCTGATAAACCATGGCAAAAAGCAAGAGCCGGTAAACCGTATAAAGATGCCCGGGTAACGCTGGGCCGCTCTATGGAGCAGCCTAACACCAGTCATATATCCATCATTGACAAGCAGGGCAATGCTATTTCAATGACCACAAGTATCGAATTTATGTTCGGGTCAGGGCTTATGGTCGAAGGATTCTTGCTGAACAATCAGCTGACCGATTTTTCCTTCAATCCTTCCAGAGGTCACGAGCCAGTGCCAAATCGTGTGGAGCCGCATAAGCGACCCAGAAGCTCAATGAGTCCCTCAATGGTATTTGATAAAGACGGGAATCTCGAATTGGTTGTCGGCTCACCCGGTGGTAGCCGGATTATCGATTATGTAGCGCAAACCATCATCGGTGTACTGGACTTTGATATGGATATTCAACAGGCGATTAACATGCCCAGATTTACCAATAGAAATGACTATACAGCGCTGGAGAAAGGCACTGATGCTGCAAGGTTAAAAGCGCCACTGGAGAAGTTAGGTCACAATGTGAAAGTGATCGACCTGAACAGTGGATTGCACGGTATACAAATTAAAGATGGAAAGTATATCGGCGGCGCGGATCCGCGCCGTGAAGGTGTTGCGGTAGGTCAGTAGCGCTACATATAATCATTAGACACGCGGTCAATTTTCCATTGACCGCCTTGTCGCAACAGATGAACATTGCGCAAATCTTCTATGCGCTCATTGTTGTATGATCCGCTGAAAAACAAGGTGATGGTTGCTTTTTCGGCAAATTGCATCCGGCCTATGCGATTGCCACCATCCGGCTTAATCTCTACTGAATCATATTTAAGATTCATTACATGGCGCTGGGCGTTTCGTGTAGTGTGATAGCTGGATAGAATACGACGCATCCGGTCTGTGCTCAGCGCCAGCGCTTCATTAATATCGGCATCATTATACAAAGCGTGAGCAAAGGCAACGGCCGCGTATTCCGGCGTGCCCTCACTGGCTTCACCGGTATCATTGCCCGTTTGTTTGTTACACCCGCTCAGTAACAACAGTGTGATACTACACAACATAAAAAACGGATACATCGATAAACGCATGACAAAGCTTCCTACTGCTAGTGTCGGGCATCAGCGCCCTTCAGACTAAGGTATAACCTTTTTTATCATGAATAACAGAAATTATAGACAAAAAAAAGCGAAGCATCATGCTTCGCTTTGATATAGACGATTTTCTGAGTCTTATTGTACTTCTTCCTGGTCGCCGAATGCGCCGGCAAAAAGCGGACTACTCAAATAACGTTCAGCAGCACTGGCCAGCAGCACAACAACCATTTTATCTTTATTTTCAGGACGCTCGGCAAAGCGCTTAGCGGCAACAACTGCGGCACCGGATGAAATGCCGGCAAGAATACCTTCTTCTTTCATCAGGCGATGGCACATTTCCATGCATTCATCGTTGGTAATTTGCTCAACTTCGTCCACCATGTCCAAATCAAGATTACCGGGGATAAACCCAGCGCCGATCCCCTGAATTTTGTGAGGTCCTGGTGTCAGTTCTTCACCATTTTTAGCCTGTGTAATGACGGGCGAGTCAGTTGGCTCAACGGCGACTGAAGTAATTGCTTTACCCTGTGTTTTCTTGATGTAACGGCTGACACCTGTAATCGTACCACCGGTTCCGACACCGGCAACAAAGGCATCGATTTTCCCGTCGGTATCCTGCCAGATTTCCGGGCCCGTCGTTTTTTCATGGATTTCAGGGTTTGCCGGGTTGTCAAATTGCTGTAGCAACACATACTTATCCGGATCGGACTCAACAATCTCCTGCGCTGCGGCAACTGCGCCTTTCATCCCTTTGGGGGCTTCGGTCAGTACCAGATTCGCACCTAGCGCTTTTAACAGCTTTCGACGTTCCAGACTCATGCTGCTGGGCATGGTAAGAGTGATTTTGTACCCACGCGACGCAGCGACAAAAGCCAGTGCGATACCCGTGTTACCACTGGTAGGTTCGACTATTTCTTTACCATCGGTCAGGACACCGCGCTTCTCTGCATCCCAAATCATATTAGCGCCGATACGACATTTTACGCTAAAGCTTGGGTTACGGGATTCCATCTTGGCGTAAACATTACCACTGGTTACACGGTTTAGTTTCACCAAAGGGGTGCCGCCGATTGCCAGTGAGTTGTCGTCAAATACTCTCATTGCTTATCCTTTATTCTCGTGGAATACGTTGTGGGTATTATGTAGTTTACGTTACGTTTGAAACGTAATAAATACTCAGTGTACAACGCAATTTTTATTTCTACCTCCTTATCATTAGGGTCACAGTCAGAAAAGCAAAGTGATTTTTCGCTATATGATATGGTTATTTGTAGCAAGCACGTTAAACTGGTCCGCTGAGATAATCTTCACACCCTAAAAGGAGTGGTAATGGCCTTTACCGGTACAACGAATTACATAGCAAGTAAAGAACTGCAACTTGCGGTAAACGCGGCGATAACCCTTGAAAAGCCGCTTTTAATAAAAGGCGAGCCCGGTACAGGGAAAACCATGCTGGCCGAGGAGCTGGCCGAGGCGCTCGATACTGAACTGATTCAATGGCACATCAAATCAACCACCAAGGCTCAGCAGGGCTTGTACGAATATGACGCGGTTTCCCGGCTGCGTGACTCGCAACTAGGGGATGACCGGGTGCATGATATCAGTAACTACATCGTTAAAGGCAAGTTGTGGCAGGCATTTGAAGCACCAAAGCGTCCTGTGTTGCTGATTGATGAGATTGATAAGGCCGATATCGAATTTCCTAACGATCTGTTGCTTGAGCTGGATAAGATGGAGTTTTTTGTTTACGAAACGCAGCAACAGGTAAAAGCCAGTCAACGTCCCATTGTGATTATTACTTCAAACAATGAAAAAGAATTGCCAGATGCGTTTCTACGCCGCTGCTTTTTTCATTATATTCAGTTTCCTACTGTGCAGCAGATGCAAAAAATTGTTGAGGTTCACTTCCCCAGGCTTAAACAAAACCTACTGGAAGAAGCGATGCAGGCCTTCTTTAAGTTACGTGATGTTCCCGGTTTGAAGAAAAAACCGTCAACATCAGAACTCATTGACTGGCTGAAGCTGCTGGTGGCTGAAGATATTCCGCCCGAGGCATTACACAACAAAGAGGGTAAGGCGGCTATTCCTCCTTTATACGGTGCACTGTTGAAAAATGAGCAGGACATCCATCTGTTTGAAAAGCTGGCATTTATGGCGCGTCGCTGATGCTTATAGATTTTTTCTTCACGCTTCGCCGCTATAAGGTCAAAACCACTGTCAGAGAGCTGCTGGATCTGCTTAAAGCCTTGCAACAGCAGGTGGTCTACGCCGACATTGAAGCGTTTTACTACCTTGCCAGAATGATAATGGTGAAGGATGAAACGCAGTTCGACCGCTTTGATAAAGCGTTTGCAGATTATTTCGATGGCGTGCAATCGATTGATCTTTTCGGTGAGGAAATTCCTGAAGACTGGTTGCGTAAAGAGCTTGAAAAGCACCTGACTGAAGAAGAAAAAGCGCAGGTCAAAGCCCTTGGCGGGCTGGATAAGCTGATGGAAACCCTGAAAGAACGGCTTGAAGAGCAAAAAGAGCGGCATCAGGGAGGTAATAAATGGATAGGCACCGGCGGCACATCGCCGTTTGGCGCGTATGGATACAATCCCGAGGGGGTGAGGATCGGTCAAAAAGGCAACCGCAATTTCTCCGCGGCCAAAGTATGGGATAAGCGGGAGTTTAAAAACCTTTCCGGTGATGTCGAACTGGGAACGCGTAACATCAAAATGGCACTGCGAAAACTCAGAAAGTTTGCCCGTACCGGCGCCAGTTACGAATTAGATGTACCTGGCACCATCCGTGAGACCGCGCGAAAGGGTGGGTTGCTGGATATTCATATGACGCCGGAGCGACACAATGCGGTAAAAGTGTTGATGTTTTTTGATGTCGGCGGCTCGATGGATCCCTATATCAAGGAAACCCAGGAGTTGTTTTCTGCGGTGCACAGTGAATTTAAATATCTTGAGTACTTTTATTTTCACAACTGCGTGTATGAGGCGGTCTGGCAGGACAATGCAAGACGACGCGAACAAACCATACCCGTCTGGGATATCATTCATCGTTTTGGTTCTGATTACAAAGTCATCTTTGTTGGTGACGCAACAATGGGCCCATACGAAATTACCTATCCCGGCGGCAGCGTAGAGCACTGGAACGAAGAAGCCGGCGCCGTTTGGATGGAACGTTTGCTTAACCATTTTTCCTCTGCAGTATGGCTTAATCCCCAGCCTCGTCAGCACTGGCAGTACTACCATTCTGTGGGAATCATGCATGAAATTATGAATCAGCGTATGTTTCCCTTAACCCTTGATGGGTTGAGTGAGGCGATTACCCGACTGAGCAGGCCGGGTTAGTAACCGGTATGCACCCGGTGAACAAAGTCTAGCTGGATCACGTAATTACGGCATTATCGCAAAAATCATGAGCAGTGAATGAGACACCACATCTATCACATTCTTAAGACCTGGTTTCCACAAAAGGATGTCGGCCAGTGGTTGCTTGCCACTATTATCAGCACCCGGGGTTCGGCATACAGAAAGGCCGGGGCGATGATGTTATTCAGCGATACCGGTGATCAGTTTGGTGTGGTGAGCGGCGGGTGTCTGGAAAGCGATTTGTTTCATCACGCCAGAAAGTGCTGGATGACCAATACCAGTCGCACTGTGACGTATGACATGCAGGAAGAGGGCGATGTAGCCTGGCGGCTTGGCATTGGATGTGGGGGGGAGGTTACTCTGTTACTGCAGCCGGTCAGTGAGCACAATGATTATCTTTGCCTGCCCCAAGTTCTTGATGCGCTGGAAACAAATCAGGCGGTGTCTGTGTGTCACCGGTTAGATAATTCAAAAGCACAGATACACATCGGTGATAAACCGGATTCCGAGGACTGGTTCTGTCATTCTGTTTCTCCCCCCAATACCGTCTTTATCGCCGGCGGTGGCGTGGATGCAGTACCGGTTGCGCAAATTGCACATACCTTGGGGTGGCAGACGGCCGTTAACGATGAACGGGCCCGCTACGCGCGAGCCGGTGATTTTCCCTCATCCTGTGCGTGTCTGGCGCATCCGGTGGCTGAGCTCAAGGAGCAAACTGCCTATCAACAGGCGCAGGCGATGATCGTAATGCATCACCAGGTGGAAATGGATGCCCGTTTTCTGGCCAGTGTGGCAGCTTTTCCGCCGCCGTACTTAAAATATCTGTGTTTGCTGGGACCAATGCATCGCACAGAGCGTGTGCTTTCGCAGGCAGGCATTGCCGTTGAAGAACTGCCTGTGCCATTGCAGTCGCCGGCGGGATTTAATGTAGGGGGGGATTTACCTGAGTCTATCGCGCTTTCAATCTTATCCCAGGCCCATGCAGCGCTGTATGATAAACCCTATGCTCAAAGTAGTAGCGACTGGCAATGCGACTCAATACAGTGATTCTTGCTGGCGGCAGCGCCCGCCGATTTAACGCAAACAAATTACTTGCAAAGCTTCCTGACGGTCAACCCATCCTCAGACGCGTTTTTGAGCAGTGTAAACCTCTGTGCGACAACATTACTATTGTTACGGGCGCCTATCATGACGCAATAGCGCGATATATGGGCCCCGATGTCGACATCGTATTTAGTGAAATGTGGCAGGACGGCATGGCCGCAAGCATTCGGACGGGAGTAGAGCATGTGCAGGCCGAATATTCTTCGACCTCCCATATTCTGATCATGCTGGCAGATTTACCCCTGATCACGACGCAGTCTTTATCGGTACTTGTAGAGGTCGCCGCACTAAAGCCAGATATGATGATAGCCAGTTACTGGGACAACCGGTGCACCGCACCTGCTATTTTCCCTCGTCAATACTGGAATCAGTTAGTGAATTTACGTGGTGACAGCGGTGCCGGAAAACTGTTAAGTGCAGGCATGTATACTGAGCCTGTACACACTTATGCAGTGCCTCATCCAGAGGCGGCTTACGATATTGATACCGTCAGTGCGCTGAAAAGTATAAAGTTGTGATTGAGAGTTTCCAGGTCTCCCCCATGTATTGCTGATGAATACAGCAAAAAAGAATGTGTACTCGCTTCGTCAGGCAATAGTTACCAGCACGCTGGTAGTCACCGTTTTATGGGTCATACAGTCTGCCGGCGAGCTTTTCAATTTATCCCTGTCAGTGCTGGGCATTATTCCTATGGACCCGGTCAGATTGTACGGCATTCTTACCGCCCCGTTGGTGCATTCAGGTTACGAGCACCTTTTTAACAATACCCTGCCGCTTATTGTGCTTGGCAGTGCGCTTTTATATGGCTACCCGAGAACCCGTCTGAAAGTGTTAGCGTTTGCCTGGCTGGTAAGCGGACTGGGCGTCTGGCTGTTTGGTCGTGAGGCTACCCACCTGGGAGCCAGTGGCGTCGCTCACGGCATGTTTTTCTATCTGTTTGTGGTGTCGGTGCTGCGCCGTGACACACGGTCTGTAGGGCTGATGATGATCGCATTTTTTATGTATGGCACAATGATTCTGACTATTTTTCCCACAGAGCCGGATATTTCATATGAAGCGCATTTTTTTGGCGCAGTGGGGGGGCTGGCTTGCGCGCTACTCTTTTGGCGCGACGATCCTAAGCCAGTCCGTAAAACGTATTCGTGGGAAAATGAAGACGAAGAAGATGACCCCGTTATTCAGGATCTCTGGCGGGAACCTGAACGCAACGAGCAGCACCGCGAGTAATGCTGCCCGGCATCGCTGTCAGGCATGTACCTCGCGTGGGGACTGTCCGGATGCATAACGACGATGCAACACCCACACACGCAGGCCCAGTAATACAGCGGCACTACTCAGGCCGATGATGAACCCAATCCAGAAGCCTGCTGCCTCCATCGGTGCGTCAGTTATCCAATCAGTTCGCCCCAGGATGATCCCGGCCGGCAGACCAATAATCCAGTAGGCAAAGAACGTCAGAATAAACATGGCCGTCGTGTCTTTATACCCGCGTAGCGTATTGGCGGAGATAACCTGAATCGCATCAGAAAACTGAAACAAAGCTGCATAGATGAGCAGTGCGCTGGCAGTATTAATAACGGCCGTATCGGTGGTGTAAAGACTGATGATAATCCCTTTGCCAACCACCGTGAACGTGGCAGTCAGTACGGCTACGCATAAGCCTATCACAAGCGCACTTTTTACTGCCGTTGCTGCCTGGCGGTAATTGTTCTGGCCTACGCGAAAGCCTACCCGGATAGAGATCGCCATGCCCATGCTCAGCGGAAACATGAACATTAAGGATGAAAAGTTAAGGGCAATCTGGTGCGCGGCAATGGTGGTGGCGCCAAAAGGCGTGAGCATAAGCGCAACCACAGCAAACAACGTGACCTCAAACAACAACGTCATGGCGACAGGAAAGCCGAGGCGAAAAGTCCGTAACATTTGCTTTAAGTCGGGGCCGAATAAAACAGAAAACAGTGCGTAATGCGCCAATCGGCGGCTCATACGGGTGTAAATCAGTGTGCTAATGAACATCACGGTAATAACGATTGCGGTCGCAATACCGCATCCTGCGCCACCAAATGCAGGCAGAGGGCCGGCACCATAAATAAAACAGTAATTAGCAACCACATTAAACAGCAATCCGATAACGGTGATAATCATGGTTGGCTTAGTATTCCCCAGCCCCTCACAATAGTTGCGTAACCACTGATAGAGGGCAAATGCTGGCATCGCCAGCAGGACATAGCGCACATAGTCCAGCGTAATCTGAAACAGTCCGTCTTCCATGGGGAACCACTGTAATATCGTCGGAATGGCCGGGTACAGAAGCAAAATAATCAAACTGATAACGAGCAACAAATAACCTGCCTGCTGCGCAGCAAACGCAACCTGATCAGATTGCCTGCTTCCCTGATAGCGCGAGATGATCGGCGGCAATGCCAGTGCAATGCCCTGCAAAAAGCACATCAGCGGGATCGTAACACTGAAACCCAAAGCAACCGCAGCCATATCCAGGGCATCATAATGGCCAGCCATCACGGTATCGACAACGCCCATAAGCATTTGAGTAAGTTGTGCCACCAGAAGTGGCCAGGTTAGCTGGACCAGTCGTTTACTTTCCAACAGAAACCGTTTTGAGAAAAAATTCACCACTGCCTCATATTGCCCTGTAGGGCTGTTCTTGTGTTAACGGGTAAAAGGAAGAACCTGAACGCGCTCGCCGGTTGCCAGGTGCTTTGTATGTGCGGGCACGACAATATAGGCATTCGCTTTGGTGACGCTGGTCATCACGCCTGAACTTTGCTTTGCTAGTGGCGTGACCTGCCACTGACCATCTGGCTGTACACAAAGCGTTGCGCGCATAAATTCCTGTCGACCAGGCTGACGCTTGATATCGGTAGTAAGCGCAGCGAGTCCGATAACAGGTGTGGGACTTGAAGCAAGCCCCTGCATCGACGCTATCAGGGGAATGACCAATTGCTCAGTGGTGACATAAGCTGATACCGGATTGCCAGGCAGCCCACAAAATAAACTCTTACCCAATGTGCCAAATGCAAAGGGTTTACCGGGCTTTATGGCAACCTTCCAGAAATCAACCTGGCCCAGTTTGTCCAGGACCGGCTTGACGTGATCCGCATCGCCAACTGACACGCCGCCAGAACTGATAATGAGATCAAATTTTTCAGCTGCCTCCTGCAGACAGCGCTGCAAAGCATCCGCATCGTCCGGACAAATGCCCAGGTCAGTCACCTGAACACCAAGTGGTGCCAATAGTCCTGCAATCCCAATACTATTGGCATTGAAAATCTGGCCCGGATTCAGCGTCGTACCTGGTGCTTTAATTTCATCACCGGTCGCCAGCAACCCGATTTTGAGGGGCGAATAAACTTCACAGGTGGTTTGGCCCACAGACGCCAGGAGCATCAGATGGCGGGCTTGTAATCGGGTGCCCCTGGTAATAATAATATCATCGCGACAAATATCATTGCCTTGTGGCCGGATGTTCTCACCATGGACCGGAATCTGATTTACGGTCACGGTATCTTCGTCATAGGTGGTATTTTCCTGCATGACCACAGCATCTGCACCTGACGGTATGCCTGCGCCGGTCATAATTCTGGCAGCTTCACCTTTACCAAGTTGTATGGTCGAAATATCCTGACCCGCCAAAATGGTCTGGGTAACAGGCAATGCTATTTCGCTTGTGAGGTTATCCAGACAAATCGCGAACCCATCCATTGCTGATACCGCGAGCGGAGGCACGTTGCAGGGAGCGACAATGTCTATACTGACAACCCGCCCGAGGGCAGCTTCTGTATTACATAGCATTGTAGCGGTGGGGCGGGGCGCAGCTGAGCGCAAGTGATTTAAGGCATCGTCCAGAGAAAGCCAGACAGGTGGGGCCATAAATACGCTCCTTGGTATCACGATAAAAACGGGATTATCCATGAAAAGCGGCAGTGAGGCTACCGCTTTGCAGTTGATATCAAAGAAAAATCAGGCGCCGGAGCGCCTGAATAGTCAGGAAGGATCGCGGTTACTTATCCAAACAGTTTGATAGGGTTTTAACTGCAGGTAATTTTCATCGTTATCGATGGGCTCTCTGGTAATAAGATCCATCCAGTGATCGGTACCGAACAGATTGATATCAGAAAGCAGGACAGACTGCTCTTTATCACTGATATTGCTGATACTGAACAGGCTCTGCTGACGGTCGAGGCTTTGTCGCCAGAAGCCAAATACCTGATTGCCTAATTGCAAAGTAAACTGCGTTGCATTGGGATGAAAGGCCGGTTGGACTTTTCGGATACGTATAAGCTGTGACAGTCGCGTCAGTACCTTATGGTGCTGTGAAAAGGGTGAGTCAAGCAGTGCTTCCAATTCAGAAAGATCCCAGCGCTTGCGATTGATTGAACGATTCTGCCCTGTATTGGCAACCTTTTCATAATCGTTTGATGTGCCAAGCAAGCTGTGAATATAAATTCCCGGAATGCCCTCCATAGCCAGCATAATCGCATGAGCACAAATAAATCTGTCTACCTGCCACCTGTCAGGTCCTGCAATGGTCCCCTGTAACGCATCAAACAGGGTGATGTTAATTTCGTATGGCTTTTGCTGGCCGTGTGCTGAAGCGCGCCAGGAAACTTTGCCGCCAAAATGTTGCATGGCATGCACCAGTGATGAAATCTCTTCATCTGCCAGCAATCCTTCTGCCGGACGCAGACCGATACCATCATGCGAAGCAATAAAGTTAAAGTAAGTCGTACCGCTTTGCGCGGGTGGCATACTCATCATCCAGCTTTTCAGGTAACGGCAGTCGCCAGTGACCAGCGTATTGACCAATAAAGGAGGCAGAGAAAAGTTATAGATTGCGTGCGCTTCATTGGCATTACCAAAATAGGTAAGGTTCTCCCGGTTCGGTATGTTAGTTTCAGTGATGATGATAATTCGCGGGTCGACATGCTCAATGAGCGTGCGCATCAGGCGTATGATTT
The DNA here is from genome assembly GCF_014750655.1 of Salinimonas profundi. Classification (GTDB taxonomy): domain Bacteria; phylum Pseudomonadota; class Gammaproteobacteria; order Enterobacterales; family Alteromonadaceae; genus Alteromonas; species Alteromonas profundi_A. The sequence continues at coordinate 644,026 of NZ_JABBXD010000001.1, read as the reverse complement.
CGTGCGTCTGTTCCAGGTTGATGCAGGTTGTGCCGACAATTTTCCATAAAAAAGCGACCGCATCCATTCTGAAAATCTTCGCACCTTTGTCGATGTACAGACGAATTATCTCCATAAATGCGAGTAACACTTTGGGATTACGAAAATCAAAATCGACCTGGTCATGACTAAACGTACACCAGACATACTTTGTCCCTTCGCTGGTTTGGGTTTCACGCAATAAAGGGGAGACTCGTGGCCGGGTTACCATGGACAAATCATCATCCGGACTGGCTGTATAGAAAAAGTCACTGCCAACACCTTCGCCCTTGATGAAGTTTTCGAACCAGGCACTGCGAGAAGAGCAATGATTGACCACCAAATCGAACATCAGCCCGTATTCTTCGGCCAGACTGGTGATGTCCTCCCATTCCCCCAGGGACTCATTGACACTGGAATAATCGATAACTGAAAATCCGTCATCTGAGCTGTATGGAAAAAATGGCAAAATATGCACATTATTGATGGTATTAACACAATATGTGTTTAAAAAGCGATGCAGCGTGGACAACGGCTTTTCATGGCCGTCGGTAATACTGTCACCATAAGTGATCATTACTACATCGCCCTCATCCCAGTAATTACAGTGAGACTGCGGCGCCGTAATGTCATCATCTGTATCAATGCGCATTGTTTGCATAAGTGCAGTGGCCAGCTCACCAACCGGCCGGTCCAGCACCACATCAGCGTAAATCGCCTGAAGATGATGCGAAACTTTTTCGTGTAATGCTTTCAGATTAGCTGTCATGGGCTACCCCAGTAATTCGGACGTATCTGCTTCCACTGCTTCTAACAGTCGGTCTAAAATATCCGGCACCGCGCTGGTAACCCTGTTCCAGCTAGGTATAAAAGGCGTTTCCATCGGACTTTCCAGAAAGCTTTGGCCTGCTTTCATAATGTTACTTGCGAACATTTCGACGGCTTTTTCTTCCCGGTGAATATCCAGAGTCAGACCGTTCATGATGGCGTCATTATGATAGGTTTCGACAAAATCCAGCGCAATCCGGTAGTACGTAGCCTTTATTGAACGAAACATCTCGTTACTAAATGTAAACCCTTGTGTGGCCAGCTTACGGAATACCGCTTTGGTGATATCGATAGACATTTTAGACAAGCCACCCTGATCGTTATTTAACGATAGATCCTGATGCTTGTGATCATAGGTTTCAGCGATATCGGCCTGGCAGAGGCGGTTGTGAGAATAATTTCGATGCATTTCAGATAGCACGCCGATTTCCAGGCCCCAGTCACTTGGAATTCGAATATCATTCAACACGTCGCGTCTGAAAGAGAACTCGCCGGCAAGCGGGTAACGAAAGCTATCCATGAATTCAAGATATTCATGATCACCTAACGTACGCTTCAAAGCACGCAGCAATGGCGTGACTAACAGGCGAGACACACGTCCATTGATCTTGCCATCGGCCACCCGGGCATAATAACCCTTGCAAAATTCATAGTTGAACATCGGGTTGGCAACCGGATAGATAAGTCTGGCCAGTAAGTCCCGGTTATACGTGACGATATCACAATCATGAAGTGCTACCGATTCAGCCCGGTTGGAGGCAAGAATATACCCCATGCAATACCAGACATTTCTTCCTTTTCCCAGCTCCTTAGGGGCCAGACCAAGCTCTAACAGTTCTTCATCAATTGCTTTGAGGCGCGGGCCATCGTTCCACAAGACCCGGTGGTGCTGAGGCAGTCGGCCAAAGAACTTCAGCGCATGCTGGTACTGGGCTTTATCTGCCCGGTCCAGACCGATGACAATTTCCGACAAATAGGGAACATTGGTCAGTTCGTCAAGAATATTGGGTAGCGCTTTGCCTTCAAGTTCGGAATACAAAGATGGCAGAATAAGGGCCATAGGGCGCTTTTGTGAAAAGCGTAATAACTCAGCTTCAAGATCTTCCGTGGGACGATTAGCCAGGTTATGTAATGTTGTCACCACACCGTTTTGATAAAAATCGGCCATGGTACCTCCTAATTTTTTAATGAAAGCAATTTAGTAAGCATTTCTGTCCAGCCTTCTGGACCGGGTAGGGTACTGGTGTAAAGCGCTTTTTCTTTTTTAACCTCAGGGGGCGGATGATTGGGTGATTTAATAATCACTGCAATATCCGCTGCTTCTAGCATCGCAATGTCATTTTTTCCATCGCCTAATGCAATAGCGCGCGGTGCTGCCTCACTTTGACGACTAAACGCCTGGACGAGCCAGCGCAAAGCGGCACCTTTATCACAATCACCGGAAACGTGAATAAAACGACCACCTTCCAGCGGTTGTGCGCCCCGTGCTTTTACAGCGCTTAAAAACGCTGCTTTTCTTTTTTCGTCACCCAGCCACATGACCGGCTCGCCATACTGTCGCTGAGCAGCACGAGCGGCAGACGCTTCATCAAGTCCGGTCGCCTGAACAATGGCATCGATACTCATTTCGCTAAAGTGCGTAAACTCACCGTCAAACTCAGGCTTAATCATTTCAAGCAGCTTGAGCCAGTGCGCTTTAGGCGAGGTAAACGACTGGCACCAGAAGCCATCCTGCCAAATTGCGCCGACCGGCTTCTGACTAAGTACGCCATGAGGAACAAACGCCGCTGCCCCATTTTCAACAATGAACGGACCAGTCAGTCCGATGTAATTTCGCAGCTCAACCATTTCAGCGTAGGTTTTACTGGTACAGGGGATAACCGGAATATTTTTTTCCTTGAGTGCCGTCAACGCGGGTCTGGCCGCATCAAAACTGTATGTATGATGGTCCAACAGGGTGCCATCCATGTCGGTGAATACTAGTGTGTCCTTAGAACTCATCGGTTACCTTTAAGTACGTTCGTTATTTTTCTGTCGCCATCTAGTTCGAAGACTTTGTCGCACTGACCAGGCAGAGTGCTGAGTGCGTGTTCAGTGAGGCGTTGATAATGTTGGATAAACCGGGCAATCTGGTCATCACTCATCACATTGCTGACTTCGCCAGGTTGCTGGCGTGCTGCTAATTTGTGTTCCTGCTCGCAGCGCCATCGGTAGACATGTTCAAAGGAAGGGGCTTTTAACATCACCCAATAATCCATTTGCTCAAAAAGCTGTTGATAGGTACCTGCAAGCTGCGTATTGACGAACCGGCGCCAAATTCCTTCAGGATCTTCGCCGCGCTCCAGCGCATTCACCGGTTCAGTAAGTGCGCTGTCAGCCTGCGCAGGCACACCCCAACACCAGCCCTCAATAAGAACGATGTCTACCGGTTTATTGATCACAGGCCAGTCAGATTCTGGTTTTGGATCGTCAGTGGCCTTATCAAACCGTGGCAGTGCGACATGCTGGTTATTTTTCAACGCCCATAACGTTGCCTGGGCCAATTGGGTATCGTGCGTGCCCGGTACACCGCGGGTCGTTAATAAAGGATGGACTTTTTCAGCAAGTTTAAAGCGCTGCTCTCTGGACAGATAAAAATCATCAACAGAGAGCACGACGACGTTGAGCGAACGGGTATTTTTGAGATAGAACGCAATATAGTCACAAAGGGTTGATTTGCCGGAACCCTGACTCCCATTCACGCCCACAAATACTGGCATATCTGCACTATGCTGGAGCATAGCGATCTCTTCAGCCAGTGGATTGAACCAATTTTGTGCAACATCTGCGTAATTGTCGGGTAACTGATGCGCTGCGATAAAGGGGGCAATATCCATGTCATTACCTGTCTTGGTGCATTGTGCACATTAATAATAGCAAAACAGGTAACAACTATTGTGCCAAGAGACACAAAACTGGACGTATGGCAGTTACTTACGGGTTGCGATAAGCACAGCACGCTGGGGGGCGGGGTAGCCCTCGACCGTCAGTGAAAGATCTTCAGGGTTTAGAAAATCTTGCAAGGACTGGCCGGTCATCCATTCTGTAGCACGTTGCTCTTCAAGTGTTGTGTGATTAATGTCAGCCAGAGTAATATCAACAAAACCGAGCCGCTCCAGCCATTTCTTTAATGCGTCAACGCTGGGCAAAAACCACACGTTTCGCATTTGGGCATAACGCTCTCCCGGCATTAATACGGTATTTTCATCACCATCGACAACCAGCGTTTCCAGAATAAGCTCACCACCACGTCTTAACTGATGCTTAAGTTGCTCCAGAAAGGCGATAGGATCCTTACGGTGATATAACACACCCATCGAAAAGACCGTGTCAAACGCGTTTAGCGGCTGCATTTGTTCTATGCCCAGTGGCAAAAAGTGAATGTTGTTATCTGGCGCGAAGTGCTTGATGGCCTGAAACTGAATCATAAACAACTGAGTAGGGTCTATGCCATAAACACCACGTGCACCGGCACCAAGCATTCGCCACATGTGGTAGCCGCTTCCGCAGCCTACGTCTAACACTACTCTGTCACGTAAATCACTGATATGGGGGGCGACCCTGTTCCACTTAAAGTCAGAACGCCATTCGGTGTCGATATCAATCCCATGAAGTGCATAGGGGCCCTTACGCCATGGCATGAATTGTTTCAATAAGCCTGAAATTTGTTTCGCGGTATATGTATCAATGTCCTCTGCATGCCCAATTGTGACCGCATTACTGAAGTTCGTGGTGGAGGGGGCCGTCTGCGGTAGCTTTTCTAACATCCTGCACCATTTGTCGAACTCGCCATGCTTGCCTTGTCGGTCAAACTCTCGCATCTGTTGCGGTAGCGTCTCAAGCCAATGGGCCAGCGGTGTACCTAATAACGACCGGTAAGTACTTTCAAACCAGCTCTGTGCCTGTTTATTCATTATCGTTTTCCTGGCCGGATTTGATGGCAACTAATGACATGAAGTTATAACACTTGTACCACATGACGACATCGCTGAAACCGGCATCTTTAAGACGCTGCTCATGCGTCGCAAAAGAATCGGTCAGCATGACATTTTCCAGCGCGGCGCGCTTTTGAGAGACTTCCAGCTCGCTGTAGCCATTGTCGCGTTTAAACTGATGATGAAGATCGATCAGTAGTTCGTTACCCCCAATTGTAGGATGACTGACTTTTTCAGACAGCACCAGAATACCGCCCTCATTCATGCCATCAAAAATTTGCCTGAGTAATGCTAAGCGATGCTCTGGCTCAATAAACTGAAGCGTAAAGTTCATGATAACCATCGACGCATTATTGATGGTCGTGTCCTGAGCCAGCTGGCATTGCACATTAATCGGATTAGGCAGTGAAAAAGAGCGAACCATTCTTTCACAACGCCCGGTCATCGCCGGTGAACTGTCGATCGCAAAGATGTCGCAGGGTGTATCAGCGGTAGCCCTGGCTACCGATAAGCTGGCGGCACCCAGCGAGCATCCTAAATCATACACATTGCTGGCAGAGCGCACGTAGCGTGCCGCCAGCTCCCCGATAGTATGGATTATGGTCTGATAGCCCGGTACCGAACGCTGTATCATGTCCGGAAAAACATCAGCCACTGCTTCGTCAAATTTAAAGTCTTTTACCGAATCCATGGGATTGGCAAAGATGGTATCTTGTTTTTGCACGGTATTAACCTTCAGGGTCACAATACGTTAATTTTACCTGTTTGAGCGCAATTTCCAATTAGAACAGCCGTTACCCCACGTTTTTAACGTCAAAACCTTTCATGCAGCGGTATGTTAGACTAAAGTGTCATGTAAGTAGTTTTTCGTAACAAGGTATGTAATTAGCCCATGACCCATATTCTGGTAGCGGACGATCATCCACTCTTCCGTGAAGCATTGCGTGGCGCGTTGTCGCCGCATTTTACAGAAGCTAAAATTTCAGAGGCAGACTCGCTCGATTCAATGATGGCGTTAATGGAGCAACATCATGAAATTGATTTGGTACTCCTGGATTTAAATATGCCAGGCGGTGAGTACTACAATGGCTTAATTACATTAAAAGATGCATTTCCTGATACGCCGGTTGCAGTGGTTTCAGCCAGCGAGAACATTGAAGTTATTGCTCAGGTAATGAGTCTTGGTGCGCAGGGATTTATACCCAAATCTTCAGCAACCAAAGATATTGCTGATGCGATTGTACGGGTGCAAGACGGTGAAACCTGGGTACCTGAAGATAAAAAAGCAGACCTGGAGGCCGTTAACGAAGAGTTGTCGTCCCTGCTCAAACGCTTCAGAGAGTTGACGCCCAAACAGATACAGGTATTATCTTTTTTACGCGCCGGACTGATGAATAAGCAAATTGCCCATGAAATGAATGTGACAGAGGCAACCATAAAAGCACATATCAGTGCCATCTTGAGAAAGCTGGAAATCAACACCCGAACTCAGGCGGTGTTGCTGATGGATAAATTGCAGCTCAGCTAATAAAAAACCCGGCTAAGGCCGGGTTTTTTTATACCAGAATATCGCTGCTGGTTATTTAACTTCCTTGCCGGCAGCCTGTTGGTCTGCGTGGTAGCTTGAGCGCACCATCGGACCACATGCAGCCTGTTTAAAGCCAATTTCGCGGGCGAAATCGCCCAATGCGTCAAATTCGGTAGGGTGCACGTATTTTTTGACCGGGAAATGATGGCGACTTGGCTGAAGGTATTGCCCGAGTGTCAACATGTCTACGCCGTGATCACGCAAATCCTGTAATACGCCTTTTATCTCTTCAGACTCCTCTCCCATACCCATCATCAAGCCCGATTTGGTCGGCACGTGAGGATGCTGCGCTTTGAATTTCTTCAGCAAATCCAAAGACCACTGATAATTTGCGCCAGGTCTGCACTCCCGGTACAAACGCGGAATGGTCTCAAGATTGTGATTAAACACATCCGGCACACCGTTTTTGAAGATTTCCAGTGCACGGTCCATGCGACCACGGAAATCCGGTACCAGAACTTCAATAGTCGTGCTCGGGCTATGTTCACGGATGGCATTAATACAGTCAACAAAATGCTGGGCGCCACCGTCGCGTAGATCATCGCGGTCCACAGAGGTAATGACCACGTATTTTAAATCCATCTCTGCGATAGTTTTGGCCAGCTTCTCAGGCTCTTCAGCGCTTGGCGGTAACGGCTTACCATGCGCCACATCACAAAACGGACAGCGGCGGGTACAGATATCGCCCAGAATCATGAACGTTGCCGTGCCGTGGTTAAAACATTCGGCCAGGTTCGGGCAGCTGGCTTCTTCACACACAGAGTGAAGATTATTTTTGCGCAGCGTCTTTTTGATATGGTCGATACGATCAGTTGTACGAGGTAGCTTGATCTTTATCCACTCAGGCTTACGCAGCATTTCCTCTTTTTCAGTAGGAATGACGGTGACGGGAATATGTTTGACTTTTTCATCGTCGCGGAGCTTCACTCCGGCTTGGGGACGTGCATTACTCATCAAAACCTTCTTTACATTCTGTCTGCTGGATATCCAGCTCGTTCAGTATCTTCTTTATGAGGGCAGGGCCTGCAACTTCAAGGCAATCTGCGCCTCCCAGTGTCCGGGTGTCGGTCATTTCCATTCCGGCATAACCGCAGGGGTTGATGCGGGTAAAAGGCTCAAGATCCATCGCGACATTAAGTGCCAGACCGTGGAATGAGCAACCACGGCGAATGCGCAGACCCAGCGAACACACTTTTTTTTCATCAACGTAAACGCCCGGCGCATCCTTTTTGGCATAAGCAACCACATCATCTGCTGCCAATAGCGCAATCACGGCGTTTTCCATCGCGTTCACAAGATGCCGGACACCCAGTTTACGGCGTTTGATATCCAGCAGCAGATAAATCACCTGCTGACCCGGGCCGTGATAGGTTACCTGACCACCGCGATCCACTTTTACGACAGGGATATCACCAGGCATGAGAATATGTTCAGCTTTACCTGCCTGGCCTTGCGTAAAAACGGGATCGTGCTCGACCAGCCAGATTTCATCTGCATCATCAGCCTGGCGCTCATCGGTATACGCCTGCATTTTCTGCCATACCAGCAGGTATGCCTGACGTCCCAGCTGGCGAACTATTAAAGGGGAGGGCTGATTGCTCACTTATAAAACAACCCTGACCAATTCAATTTTCGCAAGCTCCGTGTAAATGGTTTCCATATGTTCTTTACTGGTTACCTTAACACTGACAGAAACAGAGTGATAATTTCCTTTTGCACTTGGCTTAACTGCCGGCGAGTAATCGCCAGGTGCGTGTTCCTGAAGGCAAGCCACAACCTGACCGGGAAGGTCATCGTGCGCTACGCCCAGTACTTTAAATGTCTGGAATGTCGGGAAATCCAGTAATTCATCAAAACGGGTATCCATGTGATATCCTTGACTGCAAATAAAAACGGCCAGATTGTAACAAATCTGGCCGCATGAGAACTAGGTTTAGTTAATAATAACTAATTACTCTTCCCAACCGATTTGTAACATTGCCCAGTCCCAAACCCGGTCAAATAAGCCACCTTCATTCACTTCCTGTAAGGTAACCAGCGGATATTCGGCAACATCTTTGCCTTCCAGCTGAATGTAAAGCGTGCCGACTACCTGACCCTTGTCCAAAGGTGCTTCCAGCTTTTTATCCAGTTCAAAATTTGCTTCCAGGTTTTCAGCCTGACCGCGCGGAATCGTGATAGGCGTGGCCTGATTGATTCCCAGGTCAACTGTTTCTCTGTCGCCCATGTAAATGCGATGAGATACGAAGCTTTCGCCGGCTTTATAAGGCGTTACGGTTTCATAGAATCTGAAGCCATAGCGCAACAACTTTTTATTTTCTACTTTACGGGCACGTTCGCTATCTGTGCCCATTACTACAGAAATTAAACGCATATCTCCCTGCTTGGCAGAGGTGATAAGGCTATAGCCGGCATCTGACGTATGACCGGTTTTGATGCCGTCCACGTTCATGCTCTTATCCCATAACAGGCTGTTTCGGTTGTATTGCTTGATACCGTTATAGCTGAATTCTTTTTCGCTATACATGCCGTAGATTTCAGGGGTTTCATCCACCAACGCCTGGGACAGAATTGCCATGTCACGCGGGGAGGTGTAGTGGTCTGGATCATGCAGACCGTGACTATTAACAAAATGCGAAGATGTCATTCCCAATGACTGCGCGTGGGCATTCATCATGCTGGCAAATGCACTCTCAGACCCGGCAACGTGCTCAGCCATCGCAACACACGCATCATTACCCGACTGGATAATTATACCGCGCAGTAAGTCAGAGACCTTCACCTGGGTCCCCACTTCGATGAACATTTTTGATGAATCCGGAAATTTCTTCGCCCAGGCGTTTTCTGAAATAGTCACCTCATCGTTCAGGCTGATATTGCCCGCTTCAAGTTCTTTACCGATGACATAGGTCGTCATCATCTTGGTCAAACTGGCCGGGGCAAGCTGCATATCCGCGTTTTTTTCTGCAATGACGTGCCCTGTATCATTGTCCATCAGGACAAAACCTTCGGCTGCGACATCGGGTGCAGGCGGCGTAACAACAGCGGCAAACGTCGCTGCGCTGAAGAATGTCAGAGTGAATGCTAAAACTGATAAAAATCGAGCAAATGTCGACGGGTTAGCGCGTAGATTATAATTATGCATGATTTATTTAATACCGTGTTGATGTTGCTAACTGGGTCTTAGCGCAGGATTCTATCGCAAGCCCCGGTATAGGACTAGTTTACGGGGTAAAAGTTTATCTTTTTCCGACCATAAACTGCAGATTTCCATATTCCTGCCACAATTTGAGACGCTAAACTAAGGAACATCCCTATCCGGCGAAAAAATTATAACGTTCCCTGTACTGTATAAGCATTCGGGTAACCGTTATTTTTTAACTCTTCCAATAACATTTGCACCTGAAAGCGATCTTTGAGAGGACCGAGACGCAATTTATAAATATCGTCGATAAACGGAATCTGTGTAGGAACCTGATACAGCGCAGACAATACGGTCGATACCGACTTGGCTTTATCCAGATCGCTTAACGCGGCAACCTGTATGAATGTTTCGTTGTCACCTTCGGTGTTGTCGAAAACCGGTGAGGCTTTCACATCTGTTTCTTCAACACTGAACTTCTTGGCTGCATTCACCGTCACTGTTACCGGTTCGGAGGGCGTAAGCCCGGCATATTCTTCGTAAGAGACGGTGGGCGCACTGCCTACGGTAACATTATTATCTTCGTCGAAATGAATGACTTCCAGCTTCACCCGGGCTGTACCGTGTTTTTGATAGCCCAGTTTCTTCGCTGCAGCATATGATAAATCGATGATGCGATTATCATGAAATGGCCCGCGGTCATTAACTCTGACAACGGCGGTCTTGCCGTTTGCCAGATTTGTAACTTTGACAAAGCTTGGTAGCGGCAGCGTTTTGTGTGCCGCCGTCATCATAAACATATTGTACGCTTCGCCATTTGAGGTCAGATGGCCATGAAATTTCTGACCATACCAGGAAGCCAGGCCTTCCTCCTCATACCCTTTACCGGTCTGCAACGGATAATAGCGCTTACCTAACACCTCATAAGGACGGGAATTGAAGGTGCGGTAGGGCTCGTAACGAGGCATCATATCTTCCATGAGCGGCTCTTCATACGCAAAGGTAGGCTCAGAATCCTGCTTCTGAGCGTATCGGCCCGGTGCCTGACAAGCGGCCAGCGTTATGACGCCGGCTATTACCGTTAAACGTAATACTGACTTCATCATCGTGATAAAAAACGTTTCTGAGTTCCTATTCCCATCAGAATGCCAAATCCTGCCATCAATGTCACCATAGACGTGCCACCATAGCTGATCAGGGGCAGGGGAACGCCTACCACTGGCAATAATCCTGATACCATGCCCATGTTGACAAAAACATAAACAAAAAAGGTCAGCGTAATGCTGCCGGCCAGTAATTTACTGTACGCATCTTGTGCCCGTGTGGCGATAATCAGCCCGCGGCAGATAATAAAAACATAAATTGCCAGCAAACCAATCACACCCAGCAGGCCAAATTCTTCGCTGAAAACCGAAAAGATGAAATCGGTATGACGCTCGGGTAAAAACTCCAGTTGAGACTGTGTACCCTGAAGCCAGCCTTTGCCCTGCGCACCGCCAGAGCCAATGGCTATTTTAGACTGGATGATGTGGTAGCCTGCTCCAAGGGGATCGCTTTCCGGGTTGAGAAACGTTAACACCCGTTGCTTTTGGTATTCTTTCATCAGGAAGAACCACATGACAGGCAAAAAAGCCCCGCCTAACCCCGCGACAATACCAATAAGACGCCAGCTCATTCCGGCCAGAAATATTGCAAATACCCCCGAACTGGCAATCAGTAATGAGGTCCCCAAATCAGGTTGTTTGGCAATAAGAACCGTAGGAATAACGACCAGTGTGAAGCCGGTCACAACATGGATGGTTCGCGGTGGCAGGGTAAATTTACTGATATACCAGGCCACCATCATGGGCACTGCCAGCTTCATAAGTTCAGAAGGCTGAAAACGAATCACTTTCAGGTCCAGCCAGCGCTGTGCACCTTTGCCCATGTCACCGAACAGTAAGACAGCTACCAACATCAGCAGTCCGGCTATATAGGCATAGGTTGATAAACGTCGATAGGCCATCGGCGGTATCTGTGCCATAAACAGCATAACCCCCAGGCCTACGGCAAGGCGGGCAAGCTGACGTTCCATCTGAGCAATATCCTGTCCTGAGGCAGAGTAAAGGGTGACCATTCCTACTGCCATTAAGGTGAGCAGGCCCATCAGTAGTATGACGTCGATGTGAAAACGTTCCAGAAACCGTGGGGCGTTGGTGTTCAGCGTTGCGCGTTTTTGCTTCATGGTGCTGCATCCTGGGTCTGACTTTCATCCTCCGGCAGGCGGGTTGTTGAGATATTTTCAAAGTAGTAATCCATGACCTGTCGCGCCACCGGGGCGGCGTTGGAACTGCCGCCACCGGCATTTTCAATTACCACCGTTACTGACACTTCAGGGTCCTGGAAAGGGGCAAACCCGACGTACATTGCATTGTCCCGAAGATGCTCAGCAACCTCGTCTTCTTCGTAAGACTCGTTCTGACCAATAGAAAAAAGTTGTGCGGTTCCGGTTTTACCCGCTGAGATATAGGGCACGTCGTCGAAGGCGTGTCGCGCGGTCCCTTCCTCACCATTGACCACCTTCCACATGGCATTTAACACGATGTCCCAGTTTTTGTCCTGCTGTACTAAAAACGGCCGAAGCGTTTTTGGCGGCTCAGCAATCACCTCGCCATTGTCCTGCATATAGCCGTGCAGTAATTGAGGCACAAAGCGTGTACCACGATTTATCAATGTATTGATGGATTGATTAAGCTGCACTGGTGTAGCCGTCCAGAAACTTTGTCCGATACCAACAGGGATGGTGTCGCCGATATACCATGGCTGATTAAAGCGGGCCCTTTTCCAGCCCCGGCTGGGCATATTTCCATCAGACTCTTCATACAGATCGATACCGGTATAGTCACCAAAACCAAAGTCGGTCATCGCGGCACTGATTTTATCGATCCCCAGTTTATAGGCCAGATCGTAATAAAACGTATCACAGGATACTTCAATCGCCTTACTGACATTGACCTTGCCATGTCCCCAACGTTTCCAGTCACGCCAGACATGGGAGACGTTAGGCAGTCGGAATCGACCGGTATCGTTGATTGTATAGCCTTTATCTATGGTCTGAGAGTCCAGTCCAATCAACGCCAGGTGAGGCTTAATGGTGGAGGCAGGCGGGTACTGCCCCTGAGTGGCCCGGTTGATCAGCGGTCGGTCAGGCGAATTGAGCAGCGCGGCATAGTTGGCCCGGCTGATGCCGTGCACAAACAAATTGGGGTCGTAACTTGGACTGGAGTACATTGCCAGTAGTCCGCCAGTGTGCGGGTCTGACACAACCACGGTGCCACGTTGATTTTCCAGCGTCTTCTGCACGGCCATCTGCAGCTGTAGGTCAATATTCAGTACAATGTCTTTACCCGGTACCGGCGGATCGACATCCAGAGTTCTGATAATGCGACCCTGACTGTTTACCTCCACTTGCTGGTAACCCACTTCTCCGTGTAAAAGATCTTCATGAAACTTTTCGATACCCAGCTTACCGATATCGTGGGTGGCCGCATAGTTGGCTTCCTGGCCGGCCTCGACAATTTTCTGTAAATCAGTTTTATTAATTTTGGCAACGTAACCCAGGATATGTGTCAGCGTATCGCCATAAGGATAATAGCGGGACAAGCGCGCTTCAATTGATACGCCAGGATACTGATGCTGGTGGGCGGAAAACTTGGCCACCTCCTGTTCACTCAACTGTGATTTCAGCGCAACCGGTTTAAAGCGTCGCTGGCTTTTCAGAGTGTTGAAAAAATCATCCTGCTCCTCCTGGCTGATATTCATCAGGGCAGACAAGTCTGCGATGGTGGAGGCCAGGTCATCTATCTGTTCAGGAATAACCTCAAGACTGAAAACCGGACGGTTCTCCGCCAGCAGTACACCGTTTTTGTCGTAAATCAGACCGCGGTTAGGGGCTACCGGCAACACTTTTATCCGGTTTCCGTTTGACCGCGTTTGATAGTCTTCAAACTGACTGATTTGCAGGCTGTACAGATTGCTGACGACCACGCCCAGCATTCCAATTACGATCAACAGTGCAATAGCACAGCGCCGGGCAAACAGGTTGGCCTCTGCACTGTGATCGCGAATATGCTGACGTTTACGAGCCAATCGGTTTACTCTCTATGATAGGGGTGATTTTGTGTAACGGACCAGGCCCGATATAAGCTTTCAGCCACGATGATTCGAACCAGGGGATGGGGCAGGGTCAGTGGAGACAGTGACCAGCGCTGTTCTGAAACACGCAAACATTCCGGCGCAAGCCCTTCAGGCCCGCCGATAAGAAGCGAGACATCGCGGCCATCCATCTTCCAGTTATCAAGCTGACTGGCTAGATTAGGGGTATCCCAGGGGCAACCATTAACTTCAAGCGTGACAATGCGATTACTTTTCGGGATGGCTGCTAATGTCGCCTGACCTTCTTTTTGTAAAATACGCTTGATGTCTGCGTTTTTACCGCGCTTGCCAGCAGCGATTTCAGTAAAGTAAACGGGCATATCGGTAGGAAAGCGGCTAAGGAAAGTTTCTACTCCGGTACTTACCCAGTCGGGCATTTTTGTGCCCACAGCCACTATTTGAATTCGCACAGCGCCACTCTCTTATTATTCTAATCTACATCCTGCTCTATCAGACATGTCAGGCTGTATCAGTGGTTAATTTACGCCCACAACTTTTCGAGTTGGTAGAAATCCCGCGTTTCATCCTGCATAACATGCACGATGATTTCGCCAAGATCAACCAATACCCAGTCTCCGGTATCCTTGCCTTCAACACTAAGCGGGGGGTGGCCAGCGTGCTTGGCTTCAACAAGAAGATTATCCGCAATAGCCATAACATGACGTTTAGAGTTACCCGAACAAATAATCATTGTATCGGTGACGTTAGATTTACCTTCGACATCAACTTCAATAATGTCCCGGCCTTTCATGTCGTCGATTTTATCGACCACAAACTGTTTTAATTCTGTGTTCTGCAAAGGTTCTCCCCGTGACGGTGCGGTATCAGACATACAGTCTATTCTCTCTTATGTAGTGTAGTACAGATGGATGCAACCAGTCATCAAGCCACGATGAATGGGATGAAGATTGTCTCAACGCTGCTCTGAGTTGCGAAGAGGAAATCGGCTGCAGTTGGGTTTCGGCAAAATAGATAAAGCCAGCCGGTTGCTGGTAAAGCTTAGCCGGGTCGCATATTTTATGGTCTGATTTTATCTTTACAAGCGCAGGTGCTAACTTTTTTTCTGTCGTTTGACGTCGCATAACAACAATGTGCGCAAGATCAAGTAATTGCTGCCAATTGAACCAACTGGTCAACGAATGCCATGAATCTTCACCCATCACAAAAATAATCGACGATTGTGCATTCTCTTTACGCAAATGTTGGAGGGTCTTTACCGTATATGACGGCTCGTCGAGCGCCAGCTCCGCTAATTCGGTATAAAGCGTCGGGTGATTGTGGGTGGCACGCCGGGTCATTTCTACCCGGTGTTTTTCACAGACGCCCTCTGTTTCTTTATGGGGCGGCATGCGACATGGCATAAGCCCGACCGAAGGCGCATGAATTTCACAGGCTACATCCAGTGCGGCCTTAACATGTCCTTCATGTGGCGGATTAAAGGTGCCACCAAGCAGGCATATCACAGAAGCGTCCATCAGACACCCAGTGATAGCGTGGCGGGCATGCCCATAAACAATAATGTCAGGTGACACAGCTTAACGTAGGGCCTGACAACCTGATTTTGCTTAAAGGCAATATCAGCGTCGCGCAACTGATCACGCAATGCAGCCAGTGACGTCATCGACAAGCGCGACAGCGCAGCCTGATAACCTGCCTGCCGGTTACGCCAGATCCCATGACGCTGCCATTGAATGGTTTCATGCCGGTTGAGCATTTGTTTCAGTTTCCATAACAGCTGCCACTCCCGGGCAAGGGCCCACAACACGATGGTTGGCTCAATACCTTCACTTTCCAGACGATACAGCATCTTCACACAGCGCTGTTGATCACCGCTTAGCATGACATCAACCAGCTGGAATACATTGAAGCGCGACTGGTCAACAATGATCGCCTCTACCTGATGACGATCCACATGCTGGCCCTGATAAACCAGCGCAAGCTTTTCAATTTCCTGATAGGCAGCCAACATGTTGCCTTCGGTAAATTCCGCAATCAATTGAATTACGTCAGCGTCCGCTGATAAGGAAAATGCTTTTAGCGTCTGATTAAGCCAAGTATCCAGATGTTTGCCTTCAAGGGGGTAGGCAAGGGAAAAAACGCCGATGTCATCCAGGACTTTGAACCATTTAGCCCGCTGTACATCTTTGCCGATTTTCGGACCGTGAATTACCAACAACACATCCTGGCCGAGCGTCGGGGCGATATCCTGCAAAACTTTACTGCCTTCGGTGCCAGGTTTACCGGTTGGAAGCTCCAACTCGATAATCTGGGCAGTTGAAAACAATGACAGTGTTTGCGTGGCCTCAATCAGTTGTGACCAGCTGAAATCTTTATCGGCAACCAGCACCGTACGCTCATCAAATCCTTGTTCGCGGGCGTGTCGCCGAACAGACTGTAGCATGCTGAGTTTCTGGTGTGGCTCATCACCAAAGAGCATATAGCAGGGTTTAAGTGACCCGGCAATTTCGCTCTCGAAGCGATTTGGATATACCTGCATAATCAGGTCTACAGCTCGCTGGCCTGTAAAGCCAGTCGGCGGATGATTCTGTCCGCTGCTTCTTTACGCATTTCGCTGACTACCAGGTCAAGTTCTCTGGACTTGGCCAGCACTTTGTCCGGATCATCCTGATAATCTCGCATTATTTCAAAATACGCTTTTATGGGATCATGCCCGGGAAAGGTCACCAGATAATTTACGCCATAGATGAGCTCATATTCAGCAACCTGGCCGGTAGAAAATACTGACAGCAGTCGTCGCTCAATAGTCTCAGGAAGTAACCTTATAATGACGGTGTCGTTCATATCTTCGCGCGTCACCGCGTCAAAGGGTTTTCGCGGAATTTCATAGACGCTCAGTCGTTCATCAAGTTCACGTTTTAATAGTGAATGGGCAACGACGGAAGTTGATGCCACGGCATTGATGTCAGGAGGAAGTGTCTGAGATCCCCGCAAGTGAAAACCACAACCTGCCATGACCAGGCAGGTTGTTATCAGCATAATCGCACTGCGCATGAATGGCATCAGTTAGCGACAATGTTGACCAGCTTACCCGGTACGACAATCACCTTTCTGATCGTCTTGCCGTCAGTAAACTGCTGAACATTGGAATGCGAGACTGCGGCTGTCTCTACCTCATCCTTACTGGCTGAAGCACTGACCGTAATTTTCGCCCGCAACTTGCCATTCACCTGAACGATGATCAGCTTTTCATCCTCAACCAGCGCATCTTTATCGACCACCGGCCAGCCGGACTGTTCTACCGGCTGGGTATGACCTAACTGCAGCCATAAATCATGGCAGATGTGTGGCGTAATAGGGTTAAGAAGCTGCAGTAACGCTGTAATCGCCTCGCGCATAATGGCTTTATCCTGCGCATCATCTGCCGGCGCTTTTTGCAGGTGATTCAAAAGCTCCATAACAGCCGCCACCGCCGTGTTAAATGTCTGACGACGACCCAGGTCATCAGTAACTTTTTCGATAGTACGATGCACTTCTCTGCGCAAATCTTTCTGCGCTTTGGTTAGCGCTGATGTATCGATATCAGGTACATCGGTATGTACCAGGTGGTCCTGTACCAGCTTCCACACACGACGTAAAAAGCGGTTTGCACCTTCAACACCTGAATCAATCCACTCAAGGGTTTGTTCCGGCGGCGCTGCAAACATAGTAAACAAACGCACGGTATCAGCACCATACTGGTCAATAACCTGTTGAGGATCGATGCCGTTGTTCTTAGACTTTGACATTTTAGTCATGCCACCATGAGTGACAGTCTCACCGGTTGTGGTTAACCAGGCTTTGGTTATCCGGCCTTTATCATCCTTCTCAACGGACACATCAGAAGGAGCATGCCAGGTCTTTTTGCCCACTTCATCTTCACTGTAGTAAGAGTCTGCCAGCACCATTCCCTGACATAACAGGCGTTTGAAGGGCTCGTCAGATTTAACCAGACCTTCATCGCGCAGCAGCTTATGGAAAAAACGTGAATAGAGCAGGTGCAAAATTGCATGTTCGATACCACCAATATACTGATCTACAGGCAACCAGTAATTAGCCTGTTCAGGATTCAGCATAGCGTCCTGATTTTGCGCGCAACTGTAGCGCGCATAGTACCAGGATGACTCCATAAAGGTGTCAAAGGTATCTGTTTCCCGGGTAGCAGGCTGGCCCTGGTACGTTGTGGAGGCCCAGGTAGGATCCGATTTTATCGGTGATGTGACGCCATCCATCTCAACATCTTCAGGCAGTCTGACCGGTAAATCTTCTGCCGGAACAGGTACCGATTCACCATTTTCCAGGTTCAGCATCGGGATGGGAGAGCCCCAGTAGCGCTGTCTGCTGACACCCCAATCCCGTAGCCGGTAATTCACCTTCTTTTTGCCATGCCCCAGGCTGGCTAATTCAGCAGCTATCTGGTCGAAAGCGTCTTCAAACGCCAGCCCGCTGAAGCCACCAGAATTGATTAATTTACCTTTTTCGGTGTAGGCGCTTTGGCTAAGATCGCATTGGCTGTCTGTTTCATCAGCGGGTTCGACCACCTGTTTGATGGGCAAATCGTACTTGGTAGCAAACTCCCAGTCGCGCTGGTCGTGCCCCGGAACCGCCATTACAGCGCCGGAGCCGTAATCCATCAGAACAAAGTTAGCAATCCATACAGGCAGTTTTTCTTTGGTTAAAGGATGAATGACATAAAATCCGGTGGCACAACCCTTTTTATCCATGGTCGCCAATTCTGCTTCGGCAACCTTAGTGTTTTTGCATTCTTCAATAAAGCGTGCGGCAGCGTCATTGGTGGCTGCGGCTTTTTCAGCAAGAGGGTGTTGTGCGGCAATACCTACGTAGGTCACACCAAAAAGTGTATCTGGGCGGGTCGTGTAAACGTCCAACGCTGAAAGCTCAGTGTCCGGCTTTTCCAGATCAAAAGTTATCTCCACACCTTCAGAACGGCCGATCCAATTTGCCTGCATGGCACGAACCTGCTCCGGCCACTCATCAAGTTGTTCCAGGTCGGTCAACAGCTCTTCAGCATAATCAGTAATTTTAATAAACCATTGCGGAATTTCTTTTTGTTCGACCAGGGCGCCTGAGCGCCAACCACGTCCGTCCACCACCTGTTCATTAGCGAGCACGGTTTGATCAACCGGATCCCAGTTGACTGTGGCATTTTTTTTGTACACCAGGCCTTTTTCGTATAGACGGGTGAAGAACCACTGTTCCCAACGGTAGTAATCTGCTTTACAGGTCGTGACCTCACGATCCCAGTCGTAGCCAAATCCCAGAGACGCCAATTGACCTTTCATATAGTCAATATTGGCATAAGTCCATTTTGCCGGCGCGGTTTTATTATTAATGGCGGCATTCTCGGCGGGTAAGCCAAACGCATCCCAGCCCATAGGCTGTAGCACGTTTTTGCCCTGCATACGCTGAAAGCGGCTGATGACGTCGCCGATGGTATAATTGCGCACGTGTCCCATATGGAGTCGGCCACTGGGATACGGGAACATCGACAGACAATAAAATTTTTCCTGGTCGGGATTCTCAGTTGCTTTAAAAGACTGGTTTTCTTGCCAGTACTGCTGAACCTGTTGCTCAATCTCTTTCGGGTTATACTGTTTTTCGGCCATGAAAATCGAAAATTCCGCGTTGGTTGTAGGTAGAAATAATTAGCGGCATAGAATACCCCAGGGGCCCGCCGCCCCACAATAGCCGCCACGGGTTTTTCTGTCCAAACTATGCTTAGTCAGGATAAGTTTGACGTAGCCAGGCGTGCAAACGCGCCAGCTGACCCGCCTGGACCTGATCCACCACCGGGGCCAGTTGTTTAAAACCCGATGGCAGATAGCCCTGTGCCTGGTAGGTAAGTGTCACCCTTGTCTGACCGTCATCAGGGGTTATCTGCCAGTTTAGCGCACCATATACACCCATCGACTGCAGGGGGCCTAAGCCGCCTGTCATCACCAGTGAAACGGGCGGATCGACATAGCTTACCCGCATGTGTTCGGCACTTTTGTTATTTTTTCTTTCGCAGAAACAGCCGCCTGCGGTTGCATTGATAGAAAACGTGCCCTCCCACCAGCTATGATCTTTAGGCCACCAGTTATCGACATCATTAATCAGCGATAACCACACCGTATCTGCAGGCTGACGTGTTACAAATGAGTTTCTGATGACAAAGCCATGCTCAGAGACTTCTGTAACCTCGGCGAACGCCTCAGGTGCCACTGCGGCGTTTAAAACTAAAAAACCTGATAGAAAATGTGCGCGTTTCATAGCGTTATCCTGACAAGACTGGAATAATAACCCTATTATGTATTATGGCACTGTACAACGAATGTATTCCGGATGTATCTGGAAAGGTCGCTGTGCAGGGGCACTATCAAAAGAGTAATCGAATCGCTATGCCAATTGCTAAGACGATACCGGCAATTTCTCACGATGAGCTGGCGCCGACGCTTGATCGCAGCTTTATTGAGCAAACCCTTAATGATCCTGCCTCCGTCGAGGCGTCTTTTGTCGGTCAGGAACGTGCTCAGGAAGCAATGGCGTTCGGGCTTGGCATCACCGCGCCTGGCTACAACCTGTACGTTATGGGAGAACCGGCAACCGGGCGGTTCTCTTTAGTAAAGTCGCACATTGAACGTGCGGCGGCGAAACTCAGCTCGCCCGACGACTGGTGCTATATTGCCAATCTTGAAGAAGAGCGTGAGCCGCTGTTGCTAAAATTACCAGCCTCACAAGCCCATCGTTTTCAAAAGGCGATGAAAGATTTGATTGATGATGTACTGGCTACTTTTCCTGCAGCATTTGACACGCCTGGCTATCAACGAAAAAAAGCTGCAATCAACCGCGCGTATCAGCAAAAGTATGATGAGGCGGTAGACGGGGTTGAACGTTACGCGAATGCCAATCAGCTGGTGATGCAGGAACAGTCAGGCACCATCAACTTTGTGCCCGTTATTGAGGACGCACCTGCCACCGAAACGCAATTTGCGCAGCTTGATACCACCCGACGCCAGCACTTTTTTGATTTAATTGATGAGTTAGAAAATCGACTTAGTGAAAGTTTACTCAGCTTGCCGGTATGGCGACGTGAAAATGCCGAGCAGCTAAGAACCCTCAACCGGCAGACGGCCGAAGGTGGGGTAAAACCATTAATCAAGGCGCTGGAGCATGCGTATGCCGATAACCTCGGCGTCCTGAAATACTTGCGCCAGTTACGCACACATTTACCAAATACTGTTGCTGAGATTTGGCTTGATGAGCAGCGTGAAGAGAAGTCTGACGATGCTGAAAAAAGAGGGTATCTGGAAGAGTTATATCTGCCCAATATTCTTGTCTCGCATAAATATGATGCTGGTGCTCCAATCATTTACGAATCCAACCCCACCTGGCAAAACTTGTTCGGTCGCATCGAATACCAGAATATGCATGGCGGGGTGTATACCGATTACCGGATGATACGCCCTGGCGCGCTGCATAAGGCAAATGGAGGGTATCTGCTACTTGATGCTGACCAGTTGGTTGAGCAACCTTATGTCTGGGACAGTCTCAAGCGTGCAATTAAGTCGGGTATTCTGAAAATGGACCTGCCGCAGCAGGAAGTCGGGATGGTGAATGCGATTACACTGAATCCACAGCCGATGTCCCTGGATGTCAAAGTGATATTGCTGGGCTCCCGGGATCTCTATTATATGTTGCAGGATTACGATGATGAATTCGATGAGCTATTCCGTGTCCTGGTCGACTTTGATCTCGAAATACCGGCTAAAGACAGTAACCTCTACAGTTTTATCGGACGCGTGAACAAACATGTTCAGACGCAGGGACTTGAAAAAGTTGCAGCCTGTGCGATGCACCGTCTTATACACCAGTCTTTACGAATGGCAGAACATAAAAATAAGCTGTCTGCCCACATTGCCGAAATTCTCGAACTGGTGAATGAAGCGGTTTACTTTTGTAAAAAAACTGAAGATTCCGTATTGCTGGAGCAACATATCGAAACCGCCTTGCATGCGAAAAAACGCCGGACCGGCAGGGTCAGTCAAACGTTACTTGATGATATAAAAGAAGGCCATGTGCTTATTGCCACCGAAGGTAAGTCTGTAGGAACAGTGAATGGTCTGACGGTACTGGAGATAGGCGATACAGCGTTTGGCACCCCAGCACGTATTACGTCGACCGTATACGCCGGGGCTAATGGCGTTGTGGATATTGAACGCGAGGTTGAACTCGGTCAGCCTATTCACTCTAAAGGGGTCATGTTGTTGACCGGTTACCTGGGTAACAAATATGCGCAGCATTTTCCTCTTACACTGTCGGCTAATATCGCGCTAGAACAGTCTTATGGCCATATTGATGGTGACAGCGCCTCGCTGGGAGAGCTGGTAGCACTTATTTCTGCGCTTACCGAGCTGCCTGCATTGCAGGGACTGGCAATCACCGGCTCAATCAATCAATACGGCGAAGTGCAGGCTGTTGGTGGTGTCAATGAAAAAATTGAAGGATTTTTTGACCTGTGTCGGCACCGGGGACTGACCGGTGAGCAGGGGGTCATCATTCCTTATTCGAACAAAGTGAACCTTGTTCTGGATAATACGGTTGTTGATGCAGTATCCCGTGGCCAGTTTCATATTTATCCGGTAAAAACTGTGGACGAAGCGCTCAGTCTGTTGATGCAGCAGGAAGCGGGAGCCCTGAGCTCTCGTGGTCGCTATCCCAAAAATACTATTAACTATTTGGCGGTGAACCGTTTGTATAACATTGCGCTTATCGTGAATGGCGGTGAAGAGTAGAGTTCCGACAAAAGAAGCTACAGTAAAATAAGACCTGTTATTTTACTGTAGCTTGCTGTAAATGTGCGTAAGCAATATCTATTTCGGTGGCATACGCAAACTGCCATCCAGGCGAACCGTTTCGCCATTCATATAGGTATTACTGATCATATGAGTAACCAGACTGGCAAATTCTTCAGGGTAACCCAGTCGTTTAGGGTAGGGGACATTAGCTGCCAGCGCATCCTGAACCTTCTCTGGCATGGCCAGCAGCAGTGGCGTTCCCATCACGCCCGGTGCTATCGTATTTACGCGAATACCCAGCGCAGACAGATCTCTTGCCATCGGTAAGGTTAAAGCAATGATGCCACCCTTACTTGCCGCATAAGCGGTCTGACCAATTTGGCCTTCATAGCCGGCAATAGAGGCGGTATTGATTATCAGACCACGCTCACCATCATCATTGAGCATACCTTGTCCGCTCATTGCGGCTGCAGCCAACCGCGCAACATTAAATGTACCAATCAGATTGATATCGACGGTTTTTTGAAAGTCCTGCAGAGGTGCAGCGTTGCCGTCTTTGTCCAGAGTGCGCTTAGCGGGCGCGATACCAGCACAGTTGATACATACATGAATATCGCCAAATTCTGACTTTACGCTGTCGATAGCGGATTGTACCTGAGACTCATCGCGAACATCGACTTTGAAAAAGCGGGTAGCATCGCTGCCTAACTCAGAAACGCGCTGCGCACCCATTTCATCATTTAAATCGAACAATGCGACTTTCGCGCCGGCTTCTCGCAAGGCAATCGCCGTAGCGTGCCCAAGGCCTGAGCACCCACCAGTTACAATAGCCGTAATTTGACTTACATCCATTTTTAATTCCTGTTAACGAAAAAGAGGCATAAAGCTTACTTGTTTAACAGTTAAATAACTATGGAAAGCAAAAATGAAGAAAAGGATTATTTACTGTTTTGGCAATTGTATTTTACGCTCTTCGGTAGGGCGATACAGAACAAGCATGTGACCAATAACCTGAACCTTCACCGCGCCGGTCTCCCTGACGATGGCATCATTTATAAGTGTTTTTTCCTCACGATCATCAGTAGGCACTTTAACTTTAATCAGTTCGTGGTGATTCAGCGCGTTATCAATTTCTGCGACAACACCTTCTGTAAGACCATTGCCACCCAGTTGAACGACGGGTTTCAGTGAATGGGCCAGACCTTTTAGAAATTGCTTTTGTTTATTGGAAAGTTTCATTACCTGCTTCTTTAATTATTTAGCATTTATAACTTGAAAACCTATATTCTAACGCCATCTTGACCACATTCCCAATCACAAAGTGCGGCGATGACTAAAAAGAAACATTCAGCCAGCAGTAAGCGCTGGCTCAAAGAGCATTTTGATGACCATTATGTGCAAAAAGCACAAAAGCAGGGCTTACGGTCTCGTGCGGTTTTCAAACTTGAGGAAATGCAGCAAAAAGATAAGCTTATAAAGCCGGGTATGACGGTGGTTGACCTGGGCGCGGCGCCGGGCGGATGGTCGCAGCTGGCGTCTGATCTGGTCGGCAGTAACGGACAGGTTATTGCGTGCGATATACTGGAGATGGACCCTATTGCCGGCGTTGATTTTTTGCAGGGAGATTTTCGCGACGAGGCAGTTCTCAATGCATTGTTGAACAGAATCGATGGGAACAACGTAGATATTGTGTTGTCTGATATGGCACCGAATATGTCTGGCAATAATGCGGCCGATCAGGCGCGGTCCATGTATCTGTGTGAATTGGCTTTGGACATGTGTCATCAGGTGCTTAAGCCAGGAGGAAACTTTGCTATCAAAGTATTCCAGGGTGAAGGCTTTGACGAGTTTTTAACGGCGTTGCGCCAGTCATTCACGACAATCAAGACCCGAAAGCCTGATTCATCCAGAGCACGTTCGCGGGAAGTCTATCTGGTGGCTTGCGGCTATAAAGTGTAGTACGCTTACAGATAGTGCAAAAAGGAACGACATTCGTCCGGTTTTGTATAGCAGTTAAGTACAGTAACGTACTGATAATGCTGATTATACAGGCTTATTCCGGTATTTTTAGAGGTTAGTAGCATTGAGCGATATGGCAAAGAATTTAATTTTATGGTTAGTCATCGCTGTAGTTCTGATGTCAGTTTTCCAGAGTTTTTCTCCGGGAGAGTCGACACGAGCGCAGACGGATTACACAACCTTTCTTAAAGAAGCTAATCAGGGCAACATCCGTGAGGTCCGCATTGACAGCGAGTCTCGGGAAATTCGTGGAACGAAGCGTTCCGGCGAAACGTTTGTCACGTACATTCCTTATTATGACGATAAATTAATATCTGACTTAGCTTCAAAAGATATCCGCATTTATGGTGAGCCTACTGAAGAGCCGTCAATTTTGACGTCTATCTTCATTTCCTGGTTCCCTATGTTGCTGCTTATCGCGGTATGGATCTTCTTTATGCGACAAATGCAGGGCGGCGGTGGTCGCGGTGCTATGTCGTTTGGTAAAAGTAAAGCGCGACTACTGGGTGAAGATCAGATTAAAACGACTTTTGCGGATGTCGCTGGCTGTGATGAGGCAAAAGAAGATGTGTCTGAACTGGTAGACTTCCTGCGTGATCCTTCTAAATTCCAGAAATTAGGCGGTAAAATTCCTAAAGGCGTGTTGATGGTGGGTCCACCGGGAACCGGTAAGACACTACTGGCAAAAGCGATTGCCGGTGAAGCAAAGGTGCCTTTCTTCACAATCTCTGGTTCTGACTTTGTGGAAATGTTCGTCGGTGTAGGTGCATCGCGTGTTCGTGACATGTTTGAGCAGGCGAAAAAGTCAGCACCATGTATCATTTTTATTGACGAGATTGATGCTGTTGGTCGTCAGCGTGGCGCAGGCCTTGGTGGTGGTCATGATGAGCGTGAGCAAACCCTTAACCAGATGCTTGTTGAAATGGATGGTTTCGAAGGTCACGAAGGCATCATCGTTATTGCTGCAACCAACCGCCCGGATGTACTAGACCCTGCATTATTGCGTCCCGGACGCTTTGACCGTCAGGTTGTGGTCGGATTACCGGATATTCGTGGACGTGAACAGATTCTTAAAGTTCACGCGCGCAAGGTACCGGTGGCTGATAATGTAGACCCTGCTGTTATAGCTCGCGGAACACCTGGTTTTT
Source organism: Salinimonas profundi (assembly GCF_014750655.1). GTDB lineage: Bacteria > Pseudomonadota > Gammaproteobacteria > Enterobacterales > Alteromonadaceae > Alteromonas > Alteromonas profundi_A. The sequence continues at coordinate 618,320 of NZ_JABBXD010000001.1, read as the reverse complement.
CAGGGGCCGATTTGGCTAACCTTGTTAACGAGGCTGCGTTGTTTGCCGCTCGCGCTAACAAGCGTTTAGTATCGATGGAAGAGTTCGATAAAGCTAAAGATAAGATCATGATGGGCGCAGAGCGCAAGTCGATGGTGATGTCTGAAGATGAGAAGGCGATGACGTCGTACCACGAGGCTGGACATGCCATTGTAGGTCGTCTGGTTCCTGAGCATGATCCGGTATACAAAGTTTCCATCATTCCGCGCGGCCGAGCGTTGGGTGTGACGATGTATCTGCCAGAGAAAGATCGTGTCAGTCATTCCAAACAGCATCTGGAGAGCATGATTTCCAGCTTGTTCGGTGGCCGTATTGCTGAGCAAATAATCTACGGTGACGATAAAGTCACGACGGGCGCTTCAAATGATATTGAGCGAGCTACTGAAATAGCCCGTAAAATGGTCACACAATGGGGCTTGTCCAGTAAAATGGGGCCGATGCTGTATGCCGAAGAAGAGGGTGAAGTCTTTTTAGGTAAGTCGATGTCTAAGGCGTCCAGCATGTCTGATGACACAGCGCGTGCCATCGATGCTGAAATCAAAGCCATCATAGACAGAAACTATGACAGAGCGAAAACCATACTGGAAGAGAACGTCGATATTCTGCATTCAATGAAAGATGCGTTAATGCGTTACGAAACCATTGATGCAAAGCAAATTGATGATTTGATGAACCGTACCGATGTTCGTCCTCCTGCAGATTGGGATGATCGCACTCCAGATGGCGGTGATAAGCCCAGTGGTGGTAAACCTGCCAGAGAAGGTGAAATTACCGATGATGGTGTCGATAAGCCCTCAGTAGGTAAACCAGGCGACTTGCCGGGTTAATAGTTGAAGCGCCAGCACCTTGCTGGCGCTTTTTCATTTGTGATAATCGATCTAATATTTCCTGCCTAAAGTATCCCATTATCCATAAATGGTGAAGACGTTGAATTTCAAAAACCAAACTGTAGACCTGACCCGACCGGTGGTCATGGGAATAATAAATACGACCCCGGATTCTTTTTCGGACGGGGGGCGGTTTAATAGTGTAGATGCCGCCATAGATCGCTGTGCAGCCATGGTTCAGGCTGGCGCTGCATTTATTGATGTAGGGGGGGAGTCGACGCGTCCTGGAGCACCTCTGGTATCTTTTGACGAAGAGCTTGAAAGAGTTATTCCTGTTATTGAGGCTCTCTCTGACAGATTCGACACCGTTGTTTCAGTGGATACAAGTAAACCGCAAGTCATGAGGCAAGCGGTAAGCGCCGGTGCGGCGTTAATAAATGATGTCAGAGCATTGCAGGAGCCCGGTGCGCTTGACGCAGCCGCAGAGTGCAACGTTCCGGTCTGTCTGATGCATATGCAGGGCGCGCCTGAGACAATGCAAAACGCCCCTTCATATAACGATGTTATCAGTGACGTCCAGGCATTTTTAAGCGCCAGAATAGCAGCCTGTTCAGACGCTGGTATACATAAAAGCAACATAATTCTGGATCCCGGCTTTGGTTTTGGAAAAACTCTGGCGCATAATTATCAGCTGTTAGCGGGCTTAGGCCGACTCCAAGAGATGGGGTACCCATTATTGGTAGGTATGTCCCGTAAATCGATGGTCGGTAATGTCTTAAATAATTCGATTAACGAACGACTGGCAGGCAGCCTTGCGCTTGCCACAATCGCCGCACAGGCCGGCGCACAAATAATTCGTGTGCATGATGTGCAGGAAACGGTTGATGTGATTGCAATCGTTAATGCTTATCGTGACTACACTTTAAAAGGAGAATAAAGAAATGGGTGAGCGTAAGTATTTCGGTACTGATGGTATACGCGGCAAAGTGGGTGAAAGTGCGATCAACCCCGAGTTTGTGGTGAAGCTGGGTTGGGCGGCAGGTAAAGTGCTTGCTGGCAGAGGTACAAATAAGGTGCTGATAGGTAAGGATACCCGTATTTCCGGTTATATGCTTGAGTCTGCGCTGGAATCTGGTTTGTCAGCGGCAGGCATTAATATCGGCTTATTAGGGCCAATGCCTACACCGGCTATTGCTTATCTTACCCGTACTTTTCGTTCGGAAGCGGGGATTGTAATAAGTGCCTCGCATAACCCTTATCATGATAATGGAATTAAGTTTTTCTCTGCAGACGGCTTCAAACTTGACGACGACATTGAGATCGCTATTGAAAAGATGATGGACGAGCCAATGGAATGTGTGGCGTCTAACAGATTGGGCAAAGCCGTAAGAGTCAGTGATGCTGCTGGTCGTTATATTGAATTTTGTAAAGGAACGTTCCCTTCGGACTTATCATTAAAGGGGCTGAAAATCGTGGTTGATTGTGCCCATGGGGCAACTTACCACATTGCGCCGAATGTGTTGTCAGAGCTGGGTGCTGATGTCATTGAAATAGGTACTAAACCTGATGGTTTAAATATCAATGACGAGGTAGGTGCGACATCGATGGAAGGTATCCGACAGCGCGTGCTGGAAGAAGGCGCCGACCTGGGTTTTGCGTTGGATGGCGATGGTGATCGCATCATGATGGTAGACCACAAGGGGAATATCCTTGATGGTGATCAAATTCTTTATATTGTTGCCCGTGATGCGCTCAAGTCAGGTCGTTTGCAGGGCGGCGTGGTCGGTACACTAATGACTAATCTGGGGTTAGAAAACGCACTGACAAAGCTAAGTATTCCCTTTGCACGCAGTGCTGTTGGTGATCGTTATGTCATGGAGCTTTTACAGCGTAAAGGCTGGGCAATTGGTGGTGAAAGCTCCGGGCACGTACTCAACCTTAATTTAGCATCGACAGGAGACGGAATTGTTGCCGGACTGCAGGTGTTAACGTCTATGTTACGCGCCAGCATGAATCTTCATGATCTCAGTAAGGGCTTCGAAAAGTATCCGCAGGAGCTGGTTAACGTCCGGTATACTCCGGGACCGCAAAATCCACTTGAAATGGCTCAGGTCCTTGATGCCAAAGCAACAGCGGAAGAAGCACTGGGTGATGGTGGAAGGGTATTGTTACGAAAAAGTGGTACGGAGCCTCTTATTCGGGTCATGGTTGAGGCTGAGCAAGCTTCAGATGCAACAGCGTGGGCACAGAAGATAGCCGATGTTGTTCGTGAAGTGGCCAATTAACTGAAATTCGATACATTATCAATTTTTCCACTTGTATATTCGGGCGTATATCGTTAATATCACGCCCGCTTTACAGACAGGGTAAGGTCTAAGCATGACAAATAACAGAACGCCATTGGTTGCGGGTAACTGGAAAATGAACGGAAGTCGTTCTCTGGTTGAAACATTTAGCCATTCGCTTAATGCGCAATCATTTGAAGGGCTCGATGTCGTCGTATGTCCACCAGATGGGTACCTGAGCATGTTCAATAACGAACATTTTTCACTCGGGGCTCAGGATGTTAGCCATTTAGATAATGGGGCGCATACCGGTGACATGTCGACGGATATGCTCAAGGAACTTGGTGCAAAGTATGTTATTGTCGGGCATTCTGAGCGTCGTGAAGATCACAACGAAACCAATTTGTTGGTAGCCAAAAAGGCAGCAAAAGCCAAACAGGCTGGATTGATTCCCATTATCTGTGTCGGGGAATCCCTATCAGTTCGTGAGGCGGGCGACGTGAAATCCTTTGTTGGCGAACAAATAGCGGCGCTGTTTGCAGAAATGACGTCTGATACGCTTAATGATGCCGTTATCGCTTATGAGCCTATCTGGGCTATAGGTACAGGTAAGACTGCGACACCGGAGCAGGCTCAGGAAGTACACGCTTTTATTCGCAAGACCCTGACTGAACACGATGAAGCGTTAGCTCATCGCACCCGCATTTTATATGGCGGCAGTGTAAAGCCTGATAATGCTAAAGCGCTATTTGGTCAGCCTGATATTGATGGTGGCCTGATCGGCGGAGCCAGTCTGAAGACTGACGATTTTATGGCAATTTGCCAAGCGGCAATTTGACGAGGAAGTTATGGTATACGAAGTTCTGTTAGTAGCCTATTTGGTAGTAGCACTTATTCTTGTTGGCTTTATTCTGATTCAACAAGGTAAAGGTGCAGACATGGGAGCCTCCTTTGGTGCTGGCGGTTCAAACACCGTGTTTGGCTCTTCTGGCTCTGGCAACTTTATGACACGTACAACGGCGATATTAGCAACGTTGTTCTTTTTGATAAGTCTGACTCTGGGTAATTTAACGGCAAATCGTGAGAGCCCGTCAGATGATTGGAATAACCTTGAAGCGCCAGCGCAAGAAACTGCGCCAGCAGTTACAGAAGAAGATATTCCGGGTGGCGATGACAACGAGTCGTCTGATACACCTGATTGATAAAAGTTTTGCGGAAGTGGTGGAATTGGTAGACACGCCATCTTGAGGGGGTGGTGACTTCGGTCGTGCGGGTTCAAGTCCCGCTTTCCGCACCAAATCTTAACGCCTGTACAGTTATGTTGTGCAGGCTTTTTTGTTGCCGGTAAATAAATATTTGTTCAGTCGGGTAATCCTCTTTCGTTAAGCGATTTACGTGAATGTGCAGTAAAGAAGATTAATGCATGCCACATAGGTGTTGCAGGTTTACCAGATGCGGTCATTCAGCCTTTGATAATTACACGAAAAAATTTAAATTTCGTTAGACTCCTCGCTGTTTCTCATTTTCAATCTACATGTCCGAAACCATTGCAAAATGGATCTACATGGCCCATGTAACTCACTGAGCGGAAATTCATGGGGAACTAGCCAAGTAGGGCGTTATTGAATCATCCGAGCAAAATGCTGATCCAAAATAACTATCGATATGACCATTTGAAATCAGATGAAATGTAAACGGACACCGTTAAACGCACACCTTTAAATTACTAATAAAGGTGTAATAAAAACAGTCATAGTACTGTCTGACTATTTTACAGTTTTGTTTTATATCATTTCGCTTTCTTAATTTTTTCATAAATAACAAGCACCTACGGCTTTGGCATTATCTTTGCTTTGGTTGGGTTTCAGGGATATGTAGTAATATCTGGATGATAAATTTAGTAGTAGGTTATTAAATATGAAAAACGTGTTTGTTGCATTAGGTCTGTCAGCGCTAAGCTTTGCCTCTCATTCTGCAGTTATTGAAACTAATATTGTCGAAAATTTTGCTCAGGGTGATTTCAAATCTGATTCCAATCAAAATAAAGGCGAATACACAGTTCGTGATGTAGATGGCGGCCGTCTCGACCTAGGCACTGAAGCCTGGACGTATATCTCAACTGAAGATTTATTTGGTCTGCGCAGTCTGAACTTTGACAACCGTTTTTACTCACTTAATTTCGACATGCGCATTTCGCAAGGTGACAACAACCCGGGTATGCCTTCTGAAATCGGTGGTGTTATGGTTGCTGACGGTGAGACTGTAAAGAACATCGACGGAAATGACGGTGTGTTCGGTTTTAATCTTTCTGGTACCCAGAACTGGGGAAGTAAAGCTTTCCGCTATGATTTTAATAATCTGGATAACGGTACGCCTACATGGCAAAGCTTTAACATCGATCTTTCCTCTGCCCTGAATGGCCAGTACCAATACCTCGTATTTATGAATGACTGTGATGATGAAAATTGCAGTAACTCTACTCAGTTTCGTAATATCAGTGTAGAGGTACCACAACCTTCTTCACTTGCTATTCTTGCGTTATCAATGGCTGGGTTAGTGCAATTACGTCGTAAGAAGTAAATTTGTTACGACTCGATTTCCCGCTCTGGTACTGCAATAAACTTGCTGCGCCGGAGCGGGGTCACTAATATATTAAACCGTTCAGACTTTTCTTTACCGCTCCAGACCATTGAATACTGTTTTTGTTTAGCAGGCCCGCTTCAACAGCAGATGTTTCAAAGACAACAGTCAGCTAATTCTCTCTCGCTCTTTGACTAGCCACCTTTGCTTCAGCGCTTTTAACCGTGTTCGATAAAGTGACAGTGTATAATTTACACTTGTGTATTGATAACTTCCAAGTAACTTGTTGTTTCTGATTGGCGCAGGCAATTCTACGTTCCGGTCGCTGATGTCTGCATCTTGTGAGGCTAAGCTGCACGGGGCCTGGCGCTGAAGGGGTAAATAAACCAAGCATCTCGTCAAAATACTTGAGTGTGGCAAAGGACTTGCAACCACGTACGGGTATACAACTATCTTTATTATTAAAGGAACGCGAAATGGATATCTTACGTATTATCTTGTCAATTCTGTTACCACCGTTAGGCGTCTTTCTTCAAGTTGGTATAGGCGCGCAATTCTGGATAAATGTACTTCTGACACTGCTTGGTTATATTCCAGGAATTGTCCACGCGGTTTATATTATCGCTACCCGATAGAACGAAAAAAAGCCTGGTCATCACCAGGCTTTTTTGTGTGTTAAGCGCATACTCGTTACTTAGCGAAAGAATATAAAAGCATTATTAATTGTTTTCTTATCCTGTTCACTTAAGGGGTTATCAAGAATTAGCTGGTAGGTTGATTCAGCTTGCAGTTTTAATAATGGATGTAAATAGTCGGGTAGGTGAGCGGTCAGTGTCTTCAGACAAAACAAAATGTGCAGTGCAATATCCACGTGGTCTTTGCCCGCCTGTCTTATCTGGTCAAATGCTGTATTAATGACCCCTTCTATACTAAAAGTTCGTCGTTTCAACCATACGCCGGTTTCTTTATTCATTACACATTGAGCCGGAAAGGTGCGTTTACTCATGTAAATACAACTGGCTGTCAATCTATCCAAACATGAGATCGCTGTGATGGGATCATTTATCCCTGGTGATAGTGCACGCAGAGCTAATTCTACCATCTGACTTATCGCAAACTCAGGGTCCTGGACAGGCGTTCTTCGGTGGCCCAGAATAATCAGGTCAAGTAAATCCTGGTAATGTTCAGGTGGTTTGCGATATCGACTGTGTATTATCAGCACCGAAGCATCGGGGAAAACATGGTCTCCTGACCTTGCTCTTACTTCTATTCCCTCAAGACCTTCATAGTCACTGGTCAGCAACTTTTCATAATTGACTGACTGCACATAACCACTTTTGTCAATTTTTATCGCAATCTGAAAATGTGAATCTGAAATTAACGCTTCTGGTAGTGCTCTTTCTCTTGGCGCATCTTCCGGTTTGGGCAAAAGTTCGTCAATATTCTGCATCAGTTCGTCATAACACCTGAAAATAACTTCATCTGCCTGTATAAATCTTCCGATGTGATGGATAAAGAAAATGATGGCAAATATATCCAGAATGCCGACCACAACAGAAATACCACTGAGAATAGCAAGCGCATCGTCGTTCTCGACCATGCTACTTAAGTGATGTAGCGATATAAGACAAAATGTAAAAGATGAGACAAGTAGCCCAAGAACATACTGAGTGCCCCGGTCGAGCATAAATGTTCTTAATAACCGTGGTCCGAACTGTGAGGAGGCCAGAGTAAGCGCGACAACCGTCATTGAAAAGGCAATGCTGGTCGCAGTAATAATTGACGAAGCGATAGTCGATAAGATCTGTTGTGCCCCGTTTTGGGTCACCATTGGAACTAACGACTGCAAATTATCGGGTAATTTTGTTCGTTCAATATATGTCAGACATAAATAACACAATAAAAAAGACGTTAGCATCATGCATACCGGTATAAACCAATAGCTGGTGCTAACGCCTTCCCACCATGTCCGGAACCTGACTGTCAGTTCCGGAAAGGCATTTTTGTTGGCCATTTATCTTCGTGAGCCACCACGAACAACGGATGCTATCAGTGAAACTACCAATAAGATAACAAAACCGTAGAATAAGTATTGTGCAATGGTGGCGGCTGTACCTGCTGCTCCGCCAAAGCCAAAGATAGCGGCAATAATTGCTACGACTAAAAATATCAGTGCCCATTTCAACATGATTTTTCTCCTAGTTAATTTAACTGCTATTAGTGCTTAGCCAGTTCTTTTTCCATTTCTTCACGATACTCCCCAGCTAACTGATTTTTCTCCTGGTCATTTAAGACCCGACCAGCTACCTGAAAGAATTCTTGCTCTTCATCTGCAAGGTGGTGCTCTACCTTTTCCTGCAATGACTTTAAATGCGTCAGCCAGGCAGATGAGCCCATGTCTGTTTGATCCAGCGTTTCGATTAACTCATCTATCTCATGATGTTCAGCGATACCATGGCGGGACATCTCAACAGTAGTATCAGACTCCATCAATCTGGAGTAAAAATAGCGCTCTTCCGCAACAGCATGACTTTCCAGTTGTTCTTTTAACTGAGAATAATACTCGCGTCTGGCGGGGGTATCGCCGCTGGTTTCAGCCAGAATCTTTAATAATGTACGCTGCTTTTCATGATCTTCACGAAGCTCATCAAAAATTTTCATTAGCTACTCCTTTCTACCGTCTTTCAATACAACAAGCTAATTCCATACCATCAACGCATCACTATAAAAATCTAATTAAATCATGACTTTGCTCTTGTTCTCTAACATTGTTATCACGATTTTCTATTGCTTGTTTCGTAGTTATTACACAACGGTATGCAAAAACGGTTAAACGCCCTGTGCAACCATTGCGTCAGCTAAGCGTCTGAAACCGGCGATATTGGCGCCTTTTGCATAATTAATTCGACCGTTTTCTTTGCCCTCTTCAACACACTGTTGATGAATGCTTTGCATGATATCTTCCAGAGTTTTATCAATCTGTTCATATGAACCACGACGAAAACTCGCATTTTGAGACATTTCCAAACCCGATATTGCCACGCCGCCAGCATTTGACGCTTTGCCTGGCACAAAAGGCGTTTCACTTCGCTCAAATTCTTGTCTCGCGTCATCCGTACAGGGCATGTTGGCGCCCTCAAGAATATACTTCAGATCGTTTTGAAGCAGAGTTTTGGCTGCCTCTCCGTCCAATTCATTCTGTGTGGCACAGGGCAGGGCAATATCCATTTTTTCATGCCAGGGCGCTTTACTGTCATGCCAGTCAGCACCAATACGTTCGCCGAGTGCTGTAAGAATGTTGTCTTCTTTTCCTTTGTTGTTTATTGCCCATTTAATATCATCACACGAAATCCCTTTGTCATAATGAAGGTATCCGCGACTGTTAGATAGCGTGATAACTGTACCGCCGTGTTCTGCAGCTTTAAGCGCGGCGTGCAGTGCAACGTTGCCGGCGCCTGAAATGCCAATTCGCATACCCTGAATACTTTCGTGATGTTCTTTAAGCACAGCTTGCAGCATGTAGATTAGCCCGAAGCCTGTGGCTTCTGTGCGCACATAACTGCCGCCAAAGCTCAGATCTTTTCCGGTCAATGCGCCGCCAAACCGATTATTGATGCGTCGGTATTCGCCATACATATAACCGATTTCCCGTGAACCGACATTGATATCCCCAGCTGGCACATCGGTGTAGGGGCCAATATGGCGCTGAAGCTCACCCATAAATGCCTGGCAAAATCGCATAATTTCACGATCTGAACGCCCCTTAGGATTAAAGTTAGCGCCGCCTTTTGCTCCACCGATGGGTAAGCCTGTCAGGGCATTTTTATAACTTTGTTCGAAGGCAAGAAATTTAAGAATAGATTCGTTGACGGTTGGATGAAAACGTAACCCTCCTTTGTAAGGGCCTATCGTCCCATTGTGCTGGACCCGCCAACCCTGATGAATTTCAACCTCGTCGTTATCGTTTAGCCATGTAACAGAAAAATGAATAATGCGCTCCGGTATACTTAGCCGGCGCAACACGTCATTTTTTTTATACGGGTCATGGGCGTTGTAAACATCTACAACGTCCCGGGCTATTTCGCGGGTCGCTTGTAAGTATTCGCTTTGATCGGGAAACACGTCTGTTATCCAGTCATTAAAATCATCAAAATTTGATTGGTAACTCATAGGTAAACTTTATTGGCCACTAATAAATCTGTTTACCCGCTGTAGCCCGACATTGATCATCGGGTAAAGAAAAACGGTATTTATTTCAGCGAATAACCGCTAGTCTGGCTGCCTGTAATTAAATATCGTCAGACTGGCAGGCTTTGTTTCTACTGTGATTGATTTAGCCTGAAGAATTTCGCCGTCCAGGGCGTAGTCGCTCTTTTCTTTAAACTCAACAACGACTTTTTCTACTTGTCTGTGTTCAAGGCGCTCTGATTGTTTCTTATAATCATGATTGGAAAAAACCAGTTCAGCGAGTGATAAGAACTGTTGGTCTGCCTGCTCCTGAGGCTGCAACCACGTGATATCAAGCTTTCCGTCTGTCATGTCAGGTTCATCACCGCCCTGAGCCAACGCTGTCGTCAATGGAGCTGCGTTGGCGATAACAAAACTGGGAGTAGTAATGGTCACTGGCTCATCATTGTCAAAGGTGACAACGAGTTCCTGCACATCGTTTTGGGTGATGGCTTCCCACAGTCCACGAAGATACGCCATCTGACCACCGGCATCTTTCTGCTCACGATCCGCCGATGAAATCATCTGTTCTTCAAAGCCCGCTGCTGCCACTAACAGCATTAGTTTATCGTTACACTGTGCAGTATCCATTTGTATGGTATTCCCTTCCACTATGACGTCACACGCGTGGCTGATGGGAACAAGTTTTGAATAATAGCCGTGGATGACCTGACTCAGAGCATTTGCAGTTCCCAGCGGAATGACACCGAGTATGACATTGCGATCGATACAGGCATGCGCGACTTCTGCGATTGTGCCATCCCCGCCACAGGCCACGAGGATATCTGCACCCTCGCTGATTGCTTTTTCGGCCATGACGGTACCATTTTGCTCTTTACTGGTTTCCAGCACATGAACTCTGAAATGGGGATTTAACTGAGCAAGAATATCATTTTTCTCCATCATCCATTTACCGCCGCCGGCGACAGGATTAGCAATAAGCACCAGAGATCGTGTAAGTTGTAGCCTGCCGCCTTGCTTAATCTTTTTAAGCGAGCTTAACTGGCGTTTGTTCAATCGAGCGGTAGAGCGCACCGATTGAATCGTATTGAGGGCATCAATCACTGAAAGGCGCGAATCTTTTGCCAGAAGATATGCAGCGACGGTGAGTACCGAGCGTCCCCGACCCAACGCACAATGCACAACGACTTTTCTGCCGCTGTCAATTTGCTGCTCAATCCAGTTTATCGCTGTGTTTAGCTGATTTTCAGTGGGGCTGGTATGGTCAAGGACGGGAATATTGAGATATTCAAGATCCAGTTGATGCGCTGTCCAGTCGAGACCGTCAAACTCTGCAGTGACATCTAAAACGGCCGTAACCCCATTTTCTTTCATCTCTTCAATGTCTTTAGAAAACAGACGACAGGCAAGATAGAGATTTTCATCAATCTGTTGAATCGCGGGCACTTTATCGTATTTTCTCGCGAAGTGATTGTATGCGCCAGTACCAATTAAAAAAGGGATGAATGCCCATCGCACATAGAAAGGAATAGAGCCATCTTCCCGCTTGCGGAAGAGTGAAGGGTAATTACAGATGTAAGCAAAGCTTACTACTGCCAGAGAAAAAGCAATCCAGCCAAAGAAAATCGCAGCGACAATTGAAGGAATGAAAATAGCCAGCAGAATAGAAACGACTGCGCCCAGAACGTAATACTTTACCATTTTCAACGTGCTTACTCCCTTATAGATTTAATTATTCGTCATTCTGGCGAATGAACCGTCGACCCGATAATGCGTAATTAATTCAACATGTCTTCGTAATGCGTATTTTTATAAAAAACGGGATACAGCTAATGCAGAATTTTTGCCATGAATTCCAGTATGTTAAATAAAGCTGCGAATTTTATCTGGTTTCAGACAATCTGGTTTCTGGCGATTTTTACACAGTACGAGTTTATCTGGGTGATAGGCTTACTTTTTGTCGCTTTTTTTCTTATATCTCCTGCTAAAACAAGGGATATGGTTCTGCTTACCATCGTTATCGTACTGGGTTGCGTTGTTGATAGCGCGCTGACGCTGGCAAATCTGTTTTTATTCAACTCAGCAGTTTTTGTCGTGCCCATCCCCTTCTGGCTGATTGCACTATGGGGTGCATTTGGCCTGACATTGCCCTACAGCCTGAATTATTTACAGAGTAAGACACTGTTGTGCGCATTACTTGGCGCTATTTTTGGCCCAATAAGCTACTGGGCGGGTGAACGGTTCGGGGCGGTGGTATTTCCTCAATCATTGGGATTGACACTATTCACTCTGGCAATAGTGTGGGCGGCGATTTTCCCGCTTTGTATGGTGCTAACCCGATATGTTGAAACCTATTTTAAAGATAAATCACAACTTAAAAGACAGGAGAAATCATGACACCAATTGTTTTTGTTACCGGTGGAAACAGGGGAATCGGTCTTGAAATTGTCAGGGGGTATGCGAAAGCCGGGTGTAAAGTGCTGTTGGGCTGTCGCGATGAAGAAGCCGGCGAAGAAGTAAAACAAGATATTGTGGGCGCTGACATTCAGATCATTGAAATGGATCTGTCCAGCGAACAGGCAGTAATTGACAATATTACCCGCGCCGCTGCAGTGTTCGGCAGAATTGATGTGTTGGTTAATAATGCCGGTGTGATGGACGACGAAAACTGGCAGGAGCTCGATTTGGCTAAATTGAAGCGTTCGATGCAGGTCCATGTGAACGGTCCGTTTGCATTATGCCAGCAGGTGTTGCCAGGGATGATAGACCGTGGTTATGGTCGGATTGTAAATGTATCGTCCGGCTATGGGTCATTTGCTGAAGGCATGGAAGGGCCACTTGCTTATGCAGTCAGCAAAGCTGCGCTAAACGCGATGACAGTAAAATTAGCTAATGAGACAGCTGACCATTCTAATATTAAAATTAATGCAATGTGTCCGGGGTGGGTCCATACCCGGATGGGCGGAAGAGATGCGCCGCGTTCACCTGAAAAAGGCGCTGAAACAGCGATTTGGCTTGGACAGCTTGAAGAAGATGGTCCTTCTGGTAAGTTCTTCAGGGATAAAAAAGAAATTAATTGGTAACGTGAATAAAAAAGCGCCATGCGGCGCTTTTTTTATGATGCGGCATCAACCACTTTATGACTTTTTCGTGAAAGAACTTCCGTCACTGTTTTTACCGACTGATGCTTTTTCATAGTGATAACGACAGCGTAGTGCTTACGACGAATGGCATGCCGGACTGTATCGATAATCTCGCTTCGATCGGGACGCAAGCTGATAAGGCCGGCAACAAATAATCCGACGAAAATGCCCGGGCTGATCATCGCTATGTAAGTAAACAGTGGATTACTTTGCGTCAGGGCAGGACCATAATTAACTAACAACCACCCAACCATCAAGCCTACTATCAATCCGGCTGCCCCGAGTAATAGATGGGCATACCACATGTGCTTGCCGAGTTTCTGGCTATCTGCTTCCAGCTTCTCGCTGAAATTTGCGTCTGACGGATTAACAATAGTAATCTGCTGGTCATCAACATCAGTGGCTTCTTCCACCTCGCTGATTGATGCCCGCGCAGATGCTTCACTGTCAAATACGGCAGCGACCTGCGTATGTGCCGTACTTAAAATAGCTTCTCGCATTTCATCAAGATTTGATCTTTGATTCATTTGTTCACCATTTCATAAGATTGTTAGTCAATACACAGTGCTGATTTCCAAGATTCAAGGAAATGTGTTGAATATAAGAAGTATTGAACACAATCTGACAATCAAGTTCCGTGCCTTCTGCTAACTGGCTGTAAAGAAGTGAGATTTATCCGCCTTAGCCAATCTATAAGACTGCGCGGAGGGGGATTCAGGAAATATTTGCTTGAGAACGGGCAATAATTTCCTGAACCAAATAGTTACTGGCAAGCCAGATAATGCTAGACACATTAGCAATGTCATTGTGATACCGCGCACAGATTATGGAATTGTAATGATGAGTCCTGATTTTGCATAACTGCGTATTATTTTGTCATAACAGGGCGGGCACGTCCGACAATACATTGATAGGCAGCAGGTGTATGGCAGACTCTGAATTAGGAATAATGAGAAAGCGACGCGGTAAAGGGTTTGAGTATTTTTACCTGAGCGGTAGGAAGGTGCAATCTTCCAGAGTCATAAACAGACTGACGAAATTGGTAATTCCTCCGAATTGGCGAGACGTCAGAATTACCACGAACCCTTCTGATAATTTACAGGCTACCGGCTATGATGCGAAAGATCGGAAGCAATATATTTATCATCCAAAATGGCATGAGCAGCAACAGGCATTGAAGTTCGAGAGGCTGGCTGGCTTCGGAAGTGTCCTGCCCGAATTTCGACAGTATTGTTGGGAAAGAGTCGAAAAAGACAACTGGACTCCGGAAAAAACCCTTTCTCTTGTATGTCTTCTTCTTGATCATACCGGTCTGCGTATCGGCAATCGTAGTTACACACAACAAAATAATACCTATGGACTGACCACACTGAGGCGAAAACACGTACAGCAGGATGAAGAGCACGTAACGCTATCTTTTGTGGGTAAACATAATAAGCCACGAAACGTAGAGGTTGAAGACAGTAAACTTGCTGATCTTGTTGCGCAAAGTGCACAAGAAAGAGGGTATGCACTTTTCCGGTACGAGGATAAAGGAGGGCGCTGGCATGATGTTGACTCTGATGATGTTAATCAGTTTATTCACGATAATTTAGGCGCAGATTATTCGTGTAAGGATTTCAGGACCTGGGGAGCTAGTCGGTTCGCGCTTTTCTCAATGCCGGAAGTAGCTTTGAAAGTTCAGGAAAATAAACGGCGTAGCTGGCCTGCTACGCTTACAAGTCATGTCGCAACGATGCTAGGCAACACGCCAACGGTATGTCGTCAGTATTATCTTCATCCTAACATCTATTCCATCGTAGAAGAGGACGATAGTCGCAAGCCGCTGATCTCAACCATGAGCGATATTGTTGATGAATTAGGATTAAGCGATGCATCGATAGCAGAGACTGAAAAGGTGCTAGGTCAAATTATAAGCAAACAAAGCGCTTAAAATATAATTCAATTGAAATGAATAAAAAGTCACGTTATCTGCATGAAAAGTCGCTCGATTAACGTGATGTTAACAAATGCAAATGTAAGTAACATGTGATTTGAAACCACGTCATACGTGCATAAGCCTCTACAAGCTTAAGGTTTTGAATGTTAACAATCAGCTTTATAAAGATTTAGTTTAAAGTTATGGTTTAGTCAGTATTAAATGGCTAATCATTTGCATTTAAATGTTTTTGACTGATATAGTTAGAACTCAAATTAACGGGCGATGTGAAGATCCACGTACTTAACGAATTACCGTAGTCAGGTAACCATGAGTGCGCCATCGCGATGTATAATCAACACAGGAGTCAGCGACGCAGTATGCCGATTGAAAGTTATATTTCACTGGCCATCTACTTTTTAGCTATGCTGGGAATAGGCTTATTTGCCTACCGGGAATCAACCAGCGACATTTCTGGCTATATCCTTGGAGGACGTGCGGTGAGTCCCCAGGTAACCGCATTATCAGCCGGCGCATCTGACATGAGTGGATGGATGCTAATGGGGTTACCTGGTGCAATGTACGTCACGGGTTTCGACGCAATGTACATCGCAATAGGTCTGCTGGCCGGGGCGCTGGCAAATTACATTTTAGTTGCACCAAAGCTGCGTGTGTATACCGAAGTTGCGGATGATTCTCTCACTGTCCCTGAATTTTTTGCCAAACGGTTCGGCCGGGCAAATTCCCCGATTCGAATGGTCTCTGCTGCCATTATTGTTATGTTTTTCACACTATATACGTCTGCGGGCCTGGTTGCCGGTGGCAAGCTATTTGAAAGTGCGTTTAGTGTGCAGTACCACTGGGGCCTGATAATTACTCTGGGCGTTGTGGTGTCGTATACCCTGTTAGGTGGATTCCTGGCCGTAAGTATGACCGACTTTGTTCAGGGCTGCATCATGTTCGTTGCCCTGATTCTTGTTCCCATTGTGGCATTTACTGAGTTTGACAGCGCTGAGCAAATGAGCGCGGCTGCATCGGAATCGGTTCCGGGACTTCTCGCATCCTGGGAAGGGATGACAATGATTGGAATATTGTCGAGTCTTGCGTGGGGACTGGGATACTTTGGTCAACCGCACATCATAGTCAGGTTTATGGCGATTCGTTCTGTAAAAGCGGTAAGCACAGCGCGCAATATCGGCATGTCTTGGATGTTGGTAACAATTATTGGTGCGTTAGCTACTGGGTTTGTTGGCGTGGCTTATGCCAATCAATTCGGATTACAGGTCGATGATCCTGAAACTATCTTTATTTTATTTTCACAACTTCTGTTCCACCCATTAATTAGTGGTTTTTTAATGGCGGCAATACTTGCAGCAATCATGAGCACGATTTCGTCTCAGTTGTTGGTCTCTGCAAGTTCGCTGACTGAAGATATGTACAGAGTGATCTCTAAAAAAGAAGTGAGTGAGAAAAAGACCGTTACTATCGGTCGGTTCGGCGTTGGTGGTGTAGCGATTGTTGCGTTACTACTGGCAATGGACTCATCAAATACTATTCTTTCGCTGGTAAGTAATGCCTGGGCAGGTTTTGGCGCTGCATTTGGTCCATTAGTGCTGTTTTGTCTGTATAAGAAAAACCTGACTGAGAAGGCTGCACTATGGGGAATTATTACAGGTGCAATTACCGTTTTATTCTGGATTTACGCGCCAGTTTTAAGCGACGGCAAAACACTTAGCAGCGTAATTTACGAAATTGTTCCAGGGTTTATTGTGAGCACTATAACCCTGTGGGTGGTGTCAGCGCTGGATACAAAACCTGCCGAGAATGTGCAGAAAATGTATCAGCAAGCCAGTCAGGAACTAGCAGAACAACAGTCTTGAGGTGATCGAAGCTATGAATCGTGCAAATTGGAAACGCATTGTAATTAAAGTAGGAAGTGCACTTATTGCACCCAATCAACAAGGGTGTAGTAGTCACTATCTGCTGAGCATCGCGCAGTTTATTGTTAAATGCCGCGCTGAAGGAATCCAGGTCGTTCTGGTATCTTCAGGGTCTGTTGCTGCTGGCTCGCACATGTTTCCTAATCAGGAAAATACGGATATCGCAGTGAAAAAGGCAATGGCTGCTGCAGGGCAGACTGAGATGATCTCTACATGGGATAAGCTTTTTGATTTCCCGTCAGCTCAAATCCTACTCACTCACGCAGACCTTCGTGACAGAGAACGGTATGTGAGTATTCGGGAAACGCTCTTCTCGTTGTTAGATAACCAGATTCTGCCTATCGTTAACGAAAACGATACTGTAACAACCGATAAGCTGAAAGTGGGAGATAACGATAATCTATCAGCAATGGTTGCTGCGGCAGCGGATGCGGATGCGCTGATCATCTGTTCAGATATCGACGGGCTCTACGATAAAAATCCTCATGAAAATGATGATGCAAAATTACTTTCATGGGTCGAAAATATTGATGAAAGTATTTATGCGATGGCCGGCGGTGCTGTAAAAGGCGGTGTAGGTACAGGTGGTATGCGCACCAAGATTGAAGCGGCGGAAAAAGCGGTTTCTCACGGTATTGATACGTTCATCATCAACGGATTTACTGAGTTGTCCTTTAACATGTTGTTAGATGGAAAAAATCCGGGAACACATTTCCAGGCGTATGAAGTACCGATGAAAGAAAATGTGCACTGGATGAGGCATACCTCTAATGCACAGGGTGAGGTGATTGTTGAAAGTAATTTCGCGGCCTCACTGGAAGACAATACGGAAGAATTAACCAGTAGTGAAATAATTGATGTCAAGGGCGAGTTTTCTGTCGGTGACACTATTCTCGTCAGAAAAGACGATGGCACGAAGTTAGTAAAAGCAAAATCAAATTACAGCAGTTGTCTGCTCAACTTCATAGCCAAACAGGATAATGAAGAATTCGCCTCTGAATTCGAAGAGAAGACTGGCCCGATTATTTCAAATCAGCATTTAGCAAATTTGGAGAAAGAATGAGTATTATTACGCAATTAGCACAAGATGCAAAAAAAGCCGCTCAAAAGCTGGCGATTCTTGATACTGCCAAGAAGAATGAAGTACTTAAAGATATGGCAGCGGCCATTCGCTCTAATAAAGACAAGATAAAAGCAGTCAACGAAAAAGAAGTTGCCAGAGCGAAAGAAAATAATCTGGATGCCGCAATGATTGACCGTCTGATCCTGGATGATGATCGTATCGAGGATATGGCTGCGGGTATCGAGGTAATAATTGATTTAGAAGATCCGGCCGGCAAGGTCAGAGATTTCGGTACGCGTCCCAATGGAATAAAGATTCGTAAAATGCGCATTCCACTGGGTGTGGTTTGTATGATTTATGAGGCACGTCCGAACGTGACTGCAGATGCTGGCGCATTGTGCTTCAAATCGGGCAACGCTGTCATACTGCGTGGTGGTAAAGAGGCTTTAGATTCCAGTCTGGCGATTGCCGAATTGCTGCAGGATACGCTGGAAAAACATGGCCTGCCTAAAGCATTGATTACGGTTGTGCCTAATCCGGATCGTGCTTTGATGCAGGAACTGATGGAGCAACGTGATTATATTGATGTAATTATTCCTCGCGGTGGTGAAGGCCTGATTAATTACGTTACTGATAATTCTAAAGTGCCCGTTATTCAGCATTTTGAGGGTGTTTGTCACTTGTATGTTGATAAGGATGCGGATCTTGATCAGGCGCTGCAGCTTCTGCTTAACGGCAAAACTCAACGTACCGGTGTGTGTAATGCGCTGGAAGGATTGGTCGTCCATCAGGCCGTAGCTGACGACTTCCTACCTCGTGTTGCTGAAGAATTGGCCAAGCATGACGTAAAAATTCATGTGAATGAGAAAGGTAGCAAATACTTTGATGGTGCAGATGTCATCGGCGACGATGAGTTTGGTACAGAATATCTTGGACTAGAGATTGCTGTGCGCGTTGTTGAAGACTTTGATGCAGCCATCGATCATATCGCTAAATTTGGCAGTAACCATACTGAAGTTATTTGTACCAAAAATGAAGACGCCGCTAAGAAGTTCCAGTTAGCCGTTGATGCTTCGGTTGTCATGGTCAATGCTTCTTCGCGCTTCTCTGATGGTAGTCAGCTTGGTTTGGGCGCTGAAATTGGAATTGCAACAACCAAATTGCATGCTTATGGCCCTATGGGTCTTGAGTCACTAACTACTGAAAAGTATCTGGTTAATGGTGAAGGGCAAATCAGAAATTAATGGTTTGGGATTGTTCCTGAATTAGGGTTTCGTCATAATGAGCACCGGGCTGGCCAGCCCGGTGTTTTTTTATGGGCGTCAATCGCTTAATCGTTAAATTCAGGAGATCAGGATTGCCTTATTCTGTGGATGTACTTTGGCAGCAAATTACGGCTTTCGCCGCTGATAATAAAATTGTCACGTCAGCGATAATCATTGTCCTTTTTCTGGGCTTGCAGCGACTCGCGCTGAAGCTCATTCGCCTGCGCAGCAGACGCCGTGGTGAAGATCGTCGTCATACCATCAATATTTTAGAGCAGATCAGTAATGGGCTCCTGGTGATACTGATTATCCTGGTGTGGAGCTCCGAGATTCAAAGTCTGGCCATTTCCATCGCAGCCTTTATGGTCGCCATTGTTATTGCGATGCGTGAGTTCATTCAATGTTTTCTGGGGTTTATTTATTACCTGGGGGCGAAACCGTTTCGTGTTGGCGACTGGGTTCAGATGAATAAAATTGTTGGTGAGGTCGTTGAGATGGACTGGGCGAAAACGGCGCTGCTGGAAGTTGATGAGGAAACGCATGACTATACAGGAAAGCACGTCTATGTCCCCAACAGTCACCTGGTGACGCAAGTGGTTAAGAACCTGAATTTTTTACGTCGCTATAAGCTGCATACGTTTACTATCACTAACGAACCAAAGTTAAACCCTTATACGTTGCTGCCATCGTTTATCGCCAGGGCCAAAGCGCACTGTGACTTTTACCGCGATGTAGCAGAACGTTACAAAAGCCTTATTGAACGTCATATGGAAGTGGAATTCATTCAGATCGATCCCACTATCGGAGTTCAAACCAATGAGCTGGGACACACTGTTATTTCTGTTGCCCTGTTTTGTCCAACTGACGAGGCACATGATCTGCAGCAAAAAATTTCGGCAGACTGGATGAACCTGTGGCATCGCGCGCTGGCTGAGCAGGAGGCAGAAGCCAAACCTGCGTTAGGCTAAATCATTACCTGCCAGTCTCGCTGACGCGAAAAGTGGCTGGCCAGGAAATTCATCTGGTCAGCTAAAATTCGCCGGTTCATCAAATAGAATCGCTCGTAAACATTTGGCCGGAAAGGCACAGCGAGAAGCGGCATACCGGCTTCTTCCGGTGTACGCGCTCCTTTTGCATGATTGCAACGCTGACAGGCAGTTGCAACATTTGTCCAGCTATCCTTTCCGCCCCGTGAACGCGGCAGAATGTGATCGCGGGTCAATACTTTGGGTGAGAAGGCATGTCCGCAGTACAAGCATATATCATTGTCCCGCCTGAACAGATAGCGATTCGTCAGCGCAACCTTACCTGAAAGGTCGGTAACTTTACCCTCGCAGGCTATAATCGGAGCCAGTCGTAATGTACTTTGTATCCCCAGACGATTATGCCCGCCGTGTAAAATCCGACAATCGTCGCCCAGCTCAAAAATGACTTTTTCCTGACAGTACAATCGTGCTGCCTGTTCCGGGTGGATCCAGTCCTGCGGCATTCCTGCTTTGTTTAATCGTAATACAAGCATAGATTACTCCAACAAACCTCTATTACTATCATACGCTAAAATATGGCAATTTGATGAAAATACATACAATACCGATAGTTATTATCAAAATTGTAATCTCATGCACGCACAGGAGAGCAATCTGGCTTTCTGTCTGTTGACCGTGCTTGGCATTTTGTGTCGCCATTGATAGGGTAGCGACAGTTTTACAGCGCGCAGAATGAAACGCGAATGTACGTTTGGAATCGTCATTTAGCCATCTGTGGATGGTATTGATTTGATTTCAAAGCTATACTAGGCGCCGCGTTTAAAAGCGAAAAAATAGATACAGAGACATAAAGGACAAATAGTGACTCCTATTACAAAATCATTTCAGTATGGTCAGCATACTGTGACTCTGGAGACGGGTGTAATCGCTCGTCAGGCAACAGCTTCTGTTATGGCAAGTATGGATGACACATCTGTACTGGTAACAGTGGTTGGTAAAAAAGAAGCCAAAGCAGATCAGGATTTCTTCCCGCTAACTGTTAACTATCAGGAAAAAGCCTACGCAGCAGGTAAAATCCCGGGTGGTTTTTTCAAGCGTGAAGGACGTCCTTCAGAAGGTGAGACATTAATCGCGCGTTTGATAGATCGTCCGATTCGTCCGCTGTTCCCTGAGGGATTCAAAAACGAAGTACAGGTTGTTGTGACAGTTATGTCTGCCAACCCTGAAATTCCTACTGACGTTATTTCAATGATTGGTACGTCAGCCGCGCTGGCGATCTCCGGTATTCCGTTTAACGGGCCTATCGGCGCTGCCCGCGTTGGTTATACCAATGGTGAGTACATCTTAAATACCCGCGCTTCTGAACAAGAAGAGAGCGAGCTTGACCTGGTTGTTGCTGGTACACAAAGCGCAGTACTGATGGTTGAGTCAGAGGCAAACATGCTTTCTGAAGATGTTATGCTCGGTGCAGTCATGTTCGGACATGAGCAGCTACAAACTGTAGTTGATTCTGTGAATGCGTTTGCCTCAGAAGTCGGCACTGAGTCGTGGAACTGGCAGCCAGCTGAAGAAAACACGTCTTTAAAAGAGAAAGTTAAAGCCGCCGCACATGACGGCATGGTTCAGGCCTATCAGATTTCAGATAAGCTGGAACGTAAAGACGCAGTAAATGCTGTGACTGAGAAAGCGCTTGCCGATATTATCGCGCAGGATGAAGAGCAGGACCAAAAAGAAGTGCTGAATCTTCTGCACGATCTGGAAAGCGACGTAGTACGTTCTCGTATCCTTGCCGGTGAGCCACGTATAGATGGCCGTGATCCTGCGATGATTCGGGCACTGGACGTAGCAACAGGTGTACTGCCGCGTACACACGGTTCGGCGTTGTTTACCCGTGGTGAAACGCAGGCGCTGGTTGCAGCAACACTGGGTACAGAACGTGATGCGCAGATGATCGATGAGCTTCAGGGTAAACGTGACAGCCGCTTCATGCTGCACTACAACTTCCCTCCATATTGTGTCGGTGAAACGGGCATGATGGGCTCGCCTAAGCGCCGTGAAATTGGTCATGGCCGTTTGGCAAAACGTGGTATCCAGGCAGTAATGCCAAGTGAAGAAGACTTCCCGTACGTTGTGCGTGTAGTATCTGAAATCACTGAATCTAACGGTTCTTCGTCAATGGCGTCAGTTTGCGGTACGTCTTTGGCTCTGATGGATGCAGGTGTACCAATCAAATCGTCTGTAGCCGGTATTGCTATGGGTCTGGTTAAGAGCGATGAGAACTTCGTGGTACTTTCAGACATCCTGGGTGACGAAGATCATCTTGGTGATATGGACTTTAAAGTAGCGGGTACCACTGAAGGTATCACTGCGCTGCAAATGGATATCAAAATCGAAGGTATCACAAAAGAAATCATGCAGATCGCGCTGAAGCAAGCGAAAGAAGCTCGTCTGCATATTCTAAAAGTGATGGACGAAGCGATTTCCGGTCACCGTGATGAGCTTAGCGAATTTGCACCGCGCATCTATACCATGAAGATTGATCAGGACAAGATCCGTGATGTAATTGGTAAAGGTGGTGCGATGATTCGTCAGATTACTGAAGAATCAGACACGAACATCGAAATTGAAGACGATGGTACAATCAAGATCTTTGCTACCGAGCGTGCAAAGGCTGATATCGCTATCAGCAAGATTGAGCAGGTGACTGCAGAAATCGAAGTTGGCAAAACTTACCATGGTAAAATCACGCGTATCGTTGATTTCGGTGCCTTTGTCGAAGTACTACCTGGTAAAGAAGGGCTTGTTCACATTTCACAGATCGCTCACGAGCGTGTGAATAAAGTGACCGATTACCTGTCAGAAGGTCAGATGGTTGACGTGAAGGTGATGGAAATCGACCGTCAGAATCGTGTTCGTCTTAGCATCAAAGAGTTGCTGGAAAAACCTGCACCTAAAGAACAAAACGAGCAGGGCGAATAATTATTATCGCTGATTAAAAGGGGGCTGAGGCCTCCTTTTTTATTGGAGAAAAAAATGGAAAAACAAACGCAAACTGAAATTGAGGCGGCGACGTTCAGACGATTGCTTGATCACCTGGATGCCAACAAAGATGTCCAGAATATCGACTTGATGGTGTTAGCTGATTTTTGCCGTAATTGTCTGGCAAAATGGTATGTAGCTGAAGCCCAGGCGCGGGGCGAAACGCTGGAGTATGAAGCTGCACGCGAAATTATCTATAAGATGCCCTACGCCGAGTGGAAAGAACATTATCAGCTGCCTGCTACCGAGCAACAATTAGATGCCTTAAATGCCCGCCAGCAGAAAAAATCTGCCAGCGAGTAACATCATTTTCTAGCTTGCCAGTGCTGTATCGCGAAATGCGAAAGGTAACAATTCGCCGATGGTGACCTGATGTAAACTTCCGGTCCTGGTCACCATATAAACGGGCGTATCATCGTCAGCAAATTCAGCAATTTTCTGACGACAGCCGCCGCAGGGAAAGCACGCATCATCATTGGGGCTGGCGATGACGATGGCGTCTATTGCTTTATCACCGCTGGTTATCATTGCGCCTATTGCGGTTGCCTCTGCACACTGTCCCAGAGGATACGCCGCATTTTCCACATTGCAGCCGGCAAAAATATTTCCGTTTTTACTAAGGACAGCTGCACCCACTTTGAATCCGGAGTAGGGCGAATGTGAGTGTGTCTGAGCGTCGTAGGCACTTTCTACGAGTTTTTGAATAATTTTATTGTCCATATTATTCCTGCAAAAACATCGATAAGCTTTACTTTTCAGGGCAAATGGGCGAAGGTTGCGCCAGTCATTTCCATCAGGGAAGCGGCTTTCATTTTATGATTGGTTGCTCCCGGGTAAAGCATAATGTCGTTATGCGATATACCTGTTTACTAAAGTGATGCCATTTTTAACATGCACAAACTGATAAGTCTCATTCTTTTTTTATTCACTGCCATAACAGTGGCTGGTTGCGCGCAGACTCCTCAACCCGAATCGCGCGGCCAGATGGGCAACTTGTTGCTTGCTGAACCGGTTCCTGTCAGTCCTCGCTCACAAATGGCGATTCTTCGTTATAACCAGATTCTCGACAGTAGCGATCTGAGTGATGAAGAACGTGCCGAATTGACGTATCAGCGCGGCATGTTATATGACAGCGTCGGTTTAGGTGGCCTGGCACAGTTTGACTATAGTCAGGCATTACAGCTTAAACCGGATATGGCACAGGCGTATAACTCAATTGGTATTCATTTTATTCAGCAAGATGAATACATTCAGGCCTATGAAGCTTTTGACTCAACATTGGATATTAATCCTGACTATGATTTTGCATTTTTAAACCGTGGCATTGCTCTTTATTACGGTGATCGCTCAGATCTTGCGGTTAAAGATCTTAAAACATTCTATCTCAAGGAGCCTTCTGACCCGTTTCGCGCGCTATGGCTCTATTTCGCTATGGCGAAGGTGAATGAACAGGACGCACAGGATTATCTCAAAAGCATACGTTCAGATTTGACTGCCGGCCACTGGGCAATCGGTCTCATTGATTTGTATACCGGTAGCGTGCAGGAAGAGCAGCTCCTCAGTTCGCTAATCGAGGGGGTATCAAACCAGCGGGAACTGACGGAAAGATTATGCGAGGCATACTTTTACCTGGGTAAATATCATAGCGAAAAGCAAAATCAGGGTGTGGCGGCAAATTATTTCAAACTTGCGCTCAGTACCAATGTCCATGACTATGTCGAACATCGCTACGCTCGCAAAGAACTAAAGCGGCTTCGTGATCCTGCCACTGAAGTTCAGTAAACACTTTTACTATGCGTGGGTTAATCATTGCCTTGCTGGCACTTGTGCTGGTCGCAGGTGACAGCAGTTTTCATCTTCCTCAGTTACTGAATAACGCCAGTCATGCCAAAAAGCCCGAACCGCTTTTGTGGCAAGCCTCGCTATTGGGTAGCGAAAAAGCCCGGCAACGATTAGTGTCGCTGGCCGCTGCTGATAAAAACGCATTCTGGCTTGAAAAGCTGGTGAGCTTGCGTCAGCCTGAAGCGGCGTGGGCGCTATATCAGTTGGATAAGGATGCAACCAATAGTGAGCGTTTATTGCGCCTGGCAGCGCGCGGGGGCGTTGCCGACGCACAGCTTGCCTACGCCATGACCAGCGACGACATGGCAGTCAGGGAGAACTGGCTTATTCGGGCTGCTGAACAACACCACGCACCAGCACAGGCCGCGCTGGCGGATTTGTATCTGCTTAATCAATCTGTTGATAAAGCCAGACCGTGGCTGGAGAAAACCGCCGATGCCTATCCGCAAAGTGCTTTTCAACTAGGTCGGATGTTGTTTGAGGAAGGGGACATGAAAGGTGGCATGAAGTTGTTGCAACGCGCAGCCATTAATCACCATGCCATGGCCAAACGCTTATTGGAGATCATTCAGGATTATCAGGTACAAACGCCTCAGGCAGTGACGTTCACACCCTGGACGCAAAAGCAGCAGTGTGCCCAGAAAATTCAGATGTTCGCGACATCGTTGTCCAGTATTGAACGTGCCAGTCAGCTTTACGAGGCGTTTATAACCGACGAACGTCTTCAATCATTACCTGTTTGCCTGCAAAAACCCATTTGGTTAAGCCAGGATAGCGTTAGATGCGCGTCTGACTGGAAGCAAACAGGTCGTATGGGCTGCGATATCCGTCAATTGGAGAAGCCGGTCGAAAGTACTCGCGCAACACACATCATAATGATAGGCGATGCGGGCAAAGCGAATGTCCATAATGGAATTATGTATCTGGATTTATCAGACAGTTATTCGGTCCTGGTGCATGAACTGGCACATTTTGCTGGTTTTGTGGATGAGTATCCTCTACCGCTTGATACTGCACAGCAGTATTGCGACGGCGCAAAAGCCCCCAATCTGATTGTGGATGGGAAAATTACCTATAAACCTTTGGCCACGCTTGACCAGTGGCAGGCGTTAAATAAAACCGTCGCTATCGGGGCGTCGAAGTCCTGCAGCTCGGTGGCCGTCAATGCTTATAAACCAAGTCGTCAGATAACGTTTATGGAGCACCATGACAGTGGTGTAATTCCTGATATATATCTTGAGCTGTGGAAAAAACAACTGCTTTCTCCTGAAGCACAACGGCCCGTGTTTATGAACTTTTTCCAGCACTTTCATTACGCGGGTGACCAGCAGCGCGCTGGAAAGTGGCTTGATCGTTACAACGCGTTTAACGCGCAAGCCACCAGGCAGGCTGAGTAGGGCATTTGTCCATTTTTTAGCGCACGACTTCTTCGCGTAATTCATTGACCCACATCGCTGTTGCCCCGCAAATTGCGACAGGCATCACTATAAAATTCACCACGGGTATCAATGAGAAGATGTTGACCATCATACCAAATGTCATTGCTCGTCCTTTATGCTGACTAAGGTGGAGTCGCATTCTGTTAAATGGCACTTTGTGATTGTCATAAGGATAATCGCAATACACAATGGCCTGCATCCAGGCTGAAAAAAGAAACCAGATAATTTGACCCACGATCGGTACGAAAAGAAAAATAAGAAAAAATAACGCTGCTCTGGGTAGATACCAGATGAATTTGGAAAACTCTCTGCCCAGCGTTCGGGGCACATCTTTTATCAGGCTCAGCACACCTTCATCGCCCATATCCTGACCCGTCAGATGGCGCTCTACTTTTTCAGCGAGAATGCCATTAAAGGGAGCGGCTATCCAATTAGCCAGGGTGCCAAAAATTAATGCAAATACCAGCAGCACGGAAATGACAGCAACGGGCCAAAGCAGATAAACCAATGCCTCCTGGATCCAACCAAGCCATTCAGGTATAAGGTTGATCAAATACGCAATGCCCATTTCTATCTGACCGAATAAAAAGTAAAACGCTGTTGCAAAAAGTAATAGGTTTACGGCCATCGGAATAAAGACAAAGCGTTTAAGGCCTTTTGTCCGAATAAGAGAAAAGCCACTGGTGAAATACGCAACACCGCTTCTTGCTATCATTTTTGCTCCTGTCAGAAAGGGTAAAATGATAGTATACATGAAGCTATCCCCTTAGTTTCAAATGCGAATTGTTACAGCCTGTGAGTTCTGCTAAAGTTTTGCGCATAATAATAATTCCAATATGCCACTTCCCATACGGTGCGTATGAACACCCGGACATCTGGATGATAAGTTACGTGACTGGTCTGCATACATTTTTGGCTGGAGAGCCTGTTTGTGCGCCTGACTAAAATCAAACTGGCCGGCTTCAAGTCGTTTGTTGAACCAACCACTATTCCTTTTCCCGGGGAGATGACGGCGATCGTTGGTCCCAATGGTTGCGGCAAGTCCAATGTCATTGATGCTGTCAGATGGGTATTAGGAGAAAGTTCAGCCAAAAACCTTCGCGGCGATGCAATGACAGACGTCATTTTTAACGGTTCCTCGAGCCGAAAGCCTGTGGGTCAGTGTTCAGTTGAGCTTATCTTTGATAATAGCCAGGCCAGAGTCGGGGGCGAGTATGCCCGCTACAATGAACTTGCCATTAAGCGGTTAGTTACCCGAGAGGCGCAGTCCACCTACTTTTTAAATGGTACCCGTTGTCGTCGTAAAGATGTTACCGATATTTTTCTGGGCACCGGACTTGGGCCAAGAAGTTACGCCATCATCGAACAGGGGATGATATCCAGACTGATAGAATCCAAGCCGCAGGAGCTTCGAATCTTTTTGGAAGAAGCCGCGGGGGTGTCAAAATATAAAGAACGCAGACGAGAAACCGAGAATCGTATCCGTCATACCCGCGAAAATCTTGAGCGCTTGGATGATGTTCGCGGGGAGTTGGGCCGACAACTGGAAAAGCTACAACGTCAGGCTGCTGCTGCTCAGCGCTATAAAGCGCTGAAAGCCAGACAGCGTCAGTATAAAGCTGAGCTTACTGCAATTCGCTGGCTTGCTCATGATGAAAAAATAGCCAGGCTTACAGAGCGCCAGCACAGTGAGCAGCGGGAGCTCGACAGTTTAGAAGCTAAGCTCAGAGGCGATGAGGCCGGGCTGATCCGCTACATTGAAAAAGCACAGGATCAAAAAGATACGCTGGATGATCTGCGGCAAAAGTCATTCGCACTAGCTAACGATATTACCCGCCTCGAACAAAATGCACTACATAGTAAACAGCGCACCGAGCAGATTAATGCTGAAATTGATGATCTTCACACACAACAGGACCTTGTTACAGCGTCAGCCGCTGAAGCGCAACGTGCTCATGAAAGCGCCCGCGCGCAGGTTGAGACGCTTGAGCCACAATGTTTAACCGCCAGTGCACAACTCGAGCAGTGTGAGGAATCACTTGAACTGGCCCAAAGTGAGATGGACAGTTTTTCTGAAAAGACCCGTACTCACGATAGTCAGTACAACGAAGCCCGGCACGCAGTACAGCGGTCTCACGCGCAGATCCAATCGGCACTGTCCATGCAATTACGTACCAGCCAGCGTATCAGTGAACTTAAGGCCGAGGTACAGGAAATAAGTCGACAGTCCGACAGCGAAACGATCACGGAGTTGACCAGCGCGATTTCGACATTGAAAGGCGATATCGACGTCATGGCGCAGACCTGTGACCAAAATCATCGCGAGCTTGATATTCGTGTCACCGAACTGGAAAAACTGGAACAATCATACCGTAGTGCAGATCAGCAAAACCAGATTCTGACATCAAAACTCGCCGCGCTGGAAACGCTGCAGGAAGATAGTCTGGAAGACATTGACAGTGCACTGGTTACACCCTTATGGCAAACGCTTACTGTGCCGGCTTCTTTGGAAACGGCAGTGGAGAGCGTACTACGCTTTTTGCATCAGCCAGTACAGTTTAATGATACAAACAATGTTGAGCCCGGGCTAATCGCGGGCGGCCATCTCGCCATTACGCAAACGGTTGGGACAGAAAAAGACATTACTCCGGGAACACTGGCGCACGCCTTATTTAAAGACGAACCGGTGCCGGTTTATTTTAATCAGATTTATCTTTGCAGCGATCTGGATGAAGCCTTAAGCCGGGCCCCCGCAATGCAGGATAAAGACTTGCTGTTAAGTCGTGATGGTTTCGTTGTTGCGAAGGGCTGGATATTCACACCAGGTGATAATGCCGCAGACGGGGCAGTTCGCCGGCAGAATCAGATTGCGACGCTCAGCGCGTCGCTGAAGAAAAACCGTGAAAAGGTCGACGCGCTTGAGCAGCAGCGTGACGCTGCCAGACAGAACGTGTCCGATGCTCGACAAGCTTATGAGGACAGTAAACAGGCGCTACAGCAAAAGCGGCTGGCGCATGATTCGGCCTCTGAACGTAAGGCAATGGCGGTGAAGCTTTATGAGCGGCACCAGAGTGAACTGACACGCAAACAGGATGAGCTTGAAGCACAGCTTGAAACTGAAGCACAGGAAACTGCCCAGTTAGCACAATTGTCAGCGTCGCTCGAAGAGCAGGAGGCAATTCTCAGTGAACTGTCTGAACAATCTGAAACATTAACGACAGAAAAGGAAAGACTGTCCGCCAGCGTTTCTTCCCAGCGCACGATGCTTTCGCAATACCAGAATCAGCGCCATCAGCTTGAGTTGGCGCTCAGTCAGCAGCAGCATGCAGTAGAACGTTATGCTGAGCAGGTTACGCGTAACCAGGCGCAGTTGGAAAGTTACGCGGCACGTATTAATAAGTTAAATGAAGAGCTGCAAAAACTTTCCTCTCCGGCACAGGAGCAGCAGCACGAGCTACAGTTATTGTTAGCGCAACGCGACGCTGTTGAGACTGAAATTCTGCAGACAAGCACGACGCTCAACGAACTTGAGTCAATTATTGACGAGGGAAAAAAGGACACGCAATCCATTGCAGCATCGATCGCCAGCAGGCAGCAGTCGATTGATAGTCTGACAGTTGATATTGAAAGCACCCGCGCCCGGGGTGATGCAATACTGGAACAAATGAATGGCACAGGTTATTCACTGAAACCAGTGTTGGCATCGTTGGACAACAATGCCAGCGACAGCGAATGGCAGAAAATGCTGGAGGATACCGAAAAAGCCATTACCCGTCTGGGTGCGGTAAATCTTGCGGCAGTCGAGGAGTTTGAGGCGCAGTCCACGCGTAAGGCGCACCTGGATGAACAATACGCAGATCTTAATGATGCCCTTGAAACACTGGTTGCGGCAATCAGGAAGATAGATAAAGAAACACGGGACAGGTTTGCAGAGACTTTTAACAGAGTCAATAAAGATGTCCAGACGCTATTCCCCAAAGTATTTGGAGGGGGCTCGGCATATCTTGAACTCACTGACGACGATTTGCTTGAAACCGGGGTGACCATCATGGCACGGCCACCGGGTAAGAAAAATAGCACAATTCATCTATTAAGCGGTGGAGAAAAAGCACTAACCGCTTTATCATTGGTGTTTGCAATTTTCCGGCTGAATCCGGCACCTTTTTGTTTACTTGACGAAGTGGATGCGCCGTTAGATGATGCCAATGTGGGGCGTTTTTGTAACTTAGTGTCAGAAATGTCGCAGACAGTACAGTTTATATATATCACCCATAATAAGATTGCTATGGAAATGGCGACGCACCTGACTGGCGTTACGATGGCTGAGCCCGGCGTATCACGTATGGTCGCGGTTGATGTCGACGAAGCCATGGCATTTGTAGAATCATAACAAAGGGCGACTTAATTAAGATGGAAGATGAATTACGTCTGTCGTTACTGGTAGTAGGCACCCTGATCATTTTAGGCGTGCTTGCCCACGGTATATGGAAAATCAGAAAAAGTAATAAGCCTGATTCCCGTGAGCGTGTCGAGCCAGGGGAATGGGATAATAGCGCACGTCACCGGCAGGAGCCTGGCTTTGAGCACGATGGATGGGATACGCCTGACGATGACAATGACGGTCCGTCCAACGACTTTGATGACCTTGGGTTAGGTAAAGTCCGCGTAGTCAGTGCCAGTCGCGATGCGGTTTCCAAACACGGTGGTAAGGAAACATCTAAACCCGCTTCATCTGATAAACAAAACAGCGACTCAGCAAATTCTGACACTCATGAATCTTCCCGTGAATCGCTGACCAGTGCCCCGGAAGAGAAGCTTTACGGGTCGGTGGTTTCCAATCCTAAACCGCATATGGCAGGCAGCCATGCGAGTGCTCATGAAACCGATGAAGCCAGAGACGCTATTCCCGAACCGCCCGGGTTTTTATTAAAAGGCACGGATCGCGTCGTCAAAGCCGATCCTCAGCCTGATGACAATGTGCCCTCGTTCAGTCTTGATAGCCCTGCGGCTCAGGAAAGTCAGCCAGAAGACACCGACAGCACCGACCGATTTATGAAAAAACGCCGCAGTCGGGCACCATCGAAGCAGCGTCAGGAGCCTGGTTTTGGCGATGATCAGATGCGTATTGATTTCGATGAGCCTGCTTCGCAGCCAGATCACACTCATGCAAGCAGTGACACAGGCGATACAAGAGGTCATTCAACGTCATCTTCGTCTGCTCAGGAAGTGCTGATTCTGAATGTGAAAGCGGCTGAGGATAACGAAATTTCCGGTGCAGCATTATTACCTCTGCTTTTGACCCTTGGCTTTAAGTTCGGTGATCAGGATATTTTTCACCGACATGTAAATTCCAATGGGAAGGGGCCCGTGCTGTTTAGTCTGGCCAATATGTTTAAACCGGGGAGCTTTGATATCGATAATCTGGAAACCTTTTCGACCAAGGGTGTGTCACTGTTTATGATTCTGCCGATTGAAGGCGATGCACACCAGGTATTTAATATGATGCATAATGCCGCTCGCAAAATAGCCGATGAGTTTGATGCTCAGGTGCTTGATGGACGACGCAGTGTGCTGAGCAAACAAGGTTTGCAACAATATATCGAAAAAATCAGAGACTTCGAGCGGCGCCGAATCGTTTCACGGGCATAACTTTTCTCGGCCATCCTTTCCGGATGGCCTTTTTCTTTATAAAGCGATAAATCTAATACTATGGCAGATAACTCTTCTCATCCTGAGCAGGAAATCGAACAGCTTAAACAGCGCATACGGCAATACAATCATGAATACTACGTGTTGGATACGCCAAGCGTCCCGGATGCTCAATATGACAGGCTTATGCAGCGGCTTATTGCACTGGAAACTGAACATCCAGCATTAAAAACGACCGACTCGCCCAGCCAGAAGGTGGGCGGTGCCCCATTGTCTGCTTTTGAGCAGGTAGCCCATGAAGTGCCGATGCTGTCGTTAGATAATGCCTTTGATGATGAGGCGTTGCTGGCGTTTGAAAAGCGAATAAAAGACCGGCTTAAAGACAGTGAGTCGATTGCTTTTAGCTGTGAGCCAAAGCTTGACGGGCTGGCGGTAAGTTTGCTTTATGAAGAGGGCGAACTTGTCAGAGCTGCGACCCGCGGCGATGGTCAGGTGGGTGAGAACATTACTCAGAATGTAAAGACGATTGCGAATATACCCCTGCGGTTGAATGCAGATGATATTCCACGCAGGGTGGAGATCCGCGGCGAAGTCTTTATGCCAAAAGCAGGGTTTGAAAAACTTAACCAAAGGCAAAAAGCGCAAGGTGCGAAAGTTTTTGCCAACCCGAGAAATGCGGCTGCAGGCAGCTTAAGGCAATTGGACTCTAAAATTACAGCCAAACGTCCATTGATGTTCTATACCTATTCACTGGGCTTAGTGACGCCGGACGATTTCGCATTACCTGATACGCACAGCGAACGTCTGGCTTTGGTTGCTTCCTGGGGCATGCCTCTGTGTCCTGAAGTAGACACTGCCACGGATGGTAAGGGCTGCCTGGCGTATTATCAGAAAATCCTCAGCATGCGTGAATCCTTAGCCTATGATATTGATGGCGTTGTGTTTAAGGTTAACAATATTGCCAGGCAACAACGGTTAGGGTTTGTTGCCAAAGCGCCAAGATGGGCAATTGCGCAGAAGTTTCCTGCCCAGGAAGAAGTAACCGTTTTGGAAGATGTTGAATTTCAGGTCGGACGCACTGGTGCTATCACGCCCGTAGCGAGGCTGAAACCGGTTTATGTGGGTGGCGTAACGGTATCGAATGCGACCTTACACAACCAGGATGAGATCACACGCTTAGGGGTAAAAATTAAAGACCACGTTACCATTCGCCGCGCGGGTGATGTGATACCGCAGGTTGTATCAGTAATACTCGATGAGCGTCCTGATGATGCCAAAGATATAGAATTTCCGGCTACCTGCCCGGTCTGTGATTCAAATATTGAAAAGCTCGATGATGAGGCGGTAGCAAGGTGTACAGGAGGTTTAATCTGTGGCGCGCAGAGAAAGCAGGCGTTAAAGCACTTCGCATCACGTAAAGCATTGGATATAGATGGACTAGGCGATAAACTTATCGAGCAACTGGTGGATGCCGATATGGTGAAAAGCCCTGCAGATTTTTTCCGGTTGGATATGTCACGTCTTATTGGCCTTGAGCGTATGGCGGAAAAATCCGCTGCAAATTTGCTGTCGTCACTGGAAGCATCAAAGCAAACCACTTTGCCTAAGTTTTTGTTTGCGTTAGGCATTCGTGAGGTTGGTGAGTCCACTGCGAATAATCTCGCAATGCATTTCAAAACCCTTGAAAAGGTCATACAGGCAGATGTAGAGGCGCTACAGGAAGTCAACGATATTGGTAGTATTGTTGCACAGCACATTTTTAATTTTTTCAATGAGCCGCATAATCGCGAAATTGTTGATGCATTGCTTGATGAGGGCGTTTACTGGCCTGAAATAGAGCAGCCAGCGGGTGAACAGCCACTAGCCGGTCAAACCTGTGTGCTAACGGGCTCATTAACACAAATGACGCGTAGTGAGGCGAAATCTCTATTACAGCAGCTTGGTGCTAAGGTTGCAGGTTCAGTTTCTGCAAATACTGATTTTCTGGTTGCAGGCGAAAAAGCCGGTTCCAAATTATCCAAGGCACAGGACCTGGGGCTTGATATCTGGGATGAAGAAAAGCTTATTGCATCGCTTCGTCAGTTCGGTGTTTATACGTAGTCGCCTTTCATCAGTGCAATTTATATGCTGGCCTGATGCAGGTCAGCATTATGCAACACACTTTTACCCATTCACCTAACCGGATAATCCAAATATAAATTCATTTTTCTGATCACATATATTTACATTTAATGTATAAAATTTTTAACATTGTGTTTGTTTTATATTACTCTTGGTTAAACATATAAAACATTGGAATGGACAGATGTTTTCTTTCAGAGAAAAAAGTTTGTGGGTGTCGCTGTTAGTGACAGTAATAATTGCCTCAATTTATGCCGATAATATTTATCATGCGCTGATCGCGGGTGATGCTGTCAGACCACAAGAGAGTGCAGCATTGATTCTCCGTGTTGTTGTTAGCTTTATCATTATTGAGGTTGTGTTGCATCTTGCGCTGGCGATGGACAATCAGCGCGGTGCCGGTGAAAAAGAAGATGAGCGAGAACGTGGTTATCGGCTGGTAGGTACAAACGCCGCTTACTGGGTACTAGCTATTGGTGTAATAAGCTGCATCGTACAGCAAGTGATAAATCATTATACGCCAATGGAGTCCTCCTCGGCTTTCATTCGCTACGCACTGGCGCCCATCGAACTAAAACTGCTGACCATTTTTTGGATTGCGGAAATGGTGAGGTTTACCACAGAACTCTATTTATATCGTGCACAAAGCTGATGACGGGTACTTTTCAGATAGCCAACAAAATCAGGACGCTGCGCTTTATGGCAGATGAGATGACGCAGCAAGCATTGGCTGAGCGGGTAGGGGTGACTCGTCAGACCATCATGGCAATTGAAAAAGGGAAGTATTCTCCATCATTGGAGGTCGCATTTAAAATTGCACGCGTATTCGGCAAACCGCTTGAAGAGGTATTTCAGTATAAAGAGGCTAGCAGATAAACATATATTTAATCAGCTTGTTTATCTTCTCTTGCTGCTCTGCGCGCATCCCATGCTTTTTTCACAGAAAAGCGCCATACGCAATTGAGTCCAAAATATCCTGCCAGTCCGGCGACCACAGAACATATTGCGCAGCCAACTAAAAAGGCCGGGCCGATTGTTGTAATGCTTTCGACAACCCATTGCCAGTTAAACTGAAACTCAAAGTGTCGCGATTCGGTCCCAAGTACAGTCGTTCCTACCTTATAAGCAGCATAAAATATTGGCGGCATTGTAAAGGGGTTTGTAATCCACACCGTTGCCACAGACAAAGGGAGGTTAGCGCGAAACGGGATTGCCATTGCTGCTGACAACCACATCTGGAAAGGTACCGGCCAAAAAGCAAAAAATAACCCTATACCGAAGGCACCGCTGGCGGACTTACGGTTTAGATGCCAGAGATTGGGCTCATGTAACAGTGTGCCAAACATACTCAGCGCACGGTTTTGCTTTATTTTCTGGTGGTCAGGCAAAAATCGTTTAATAAATTTTCTAGGCATATCTGGAACCAGGGCCAAAAACGAAGCAGATTAATCAATGCAAAAGAAAATAACGTTGACCCTGTCGGGCTTTTCTGTTGCCTGTTTATCAGCTACTGTCTGGCCTGTTTTACCCCATCCGTTATTACTGACAGTTATGTTAATCGCTGCCTGTTTATTCCACTTAGGTGCAGGTCTGAGACGGCATCTGTCTTTTGTACCCCGGTTAGCAAGAAATAGTTTGCCCGGGTTGCGTACATATTCTGCCCGTTCATTTATTGTTGGTTTTATTGCCGGGTGTGTATGGATGGCGAGTTTAGGGTATTGGTACCTGTGTTGGCAACTGCCAGAACAGAATAATCCACAAATTTCGGTTTTTAGGTTTAAAGTGACAGAAAGCCGAAGAGAAGAAGATGACGTTTGTCGATTACAGGGAGTGCCTCTGACCAATCGCATTGTTGATAACATTCTGCAGCCCAACTTTTTACTTTACTGGCGATTGGCAGGTGAATCTTGCCCATCGGCTGGTCAAATACTTGAAATTACCGCGCGTTTGAAAAAGCCTGCTGGCCTGTTAAATCCCGGCGCACCGGATCGCGCTAAGTGGCTGTTATCTGAAAAGATAGTGAGAACCGGGAACGTTAAAGAGTTGAAATCGACGCTCACGCCAGAAGCGTCGCATTTACATGACCGTATGGTCGGTTTGCTTAACACGCTCGATATGCCTAACGAAAAATGGTCTCAATCATTGCTGGTGGGTAATCGAAATCTGATGACACCGGCTGACTGGGCACTGTTAGCAAGCAGTGGAACCGCACATCTTTTCAGTATTTCAGGTATGCATCTGGGATTAGTCGCATTGTGGGCTGCTGTAGTATCCCGTATTTTACTGCCACTGCTGCATCTGTCACCTGTTGCACCGGCGCAATGGAACCTGCGACGGGGTGTGGCAATCGTTAATTTTTTCGCTTGTATGATGTACACCGCGCTTGCTGACTGGCAGCTACCAGTTGTCAGAGCCCTGTTACTGATAGGGGTGTTTTTATGGCAGCAGTGTATGTCCAGACATGTCAGTGCCCATCAAAAAATCTGGCTAATGATCTTCCTGTGCTGTCTGTTGTTTCCTTTCTCGCTGTTTTCTGGCGGTTTCTATTTAAGTATTGTCGCTGTTATTTTCATCTGGTTTTTGACCTGGCGATATAATCCTTCGCTTCTTACCTTTTACGACAAAGTTCGTTGGGCAGTGAAGCTACAGATATTGTTGAGCATTACGTTGTCGCCGCTAACGCTGATGTGGTTTGGCGAGCAATCTGTGCTAGCGCCGCTCATCAACGTTATTGCGATTCCTGTTGTTACACTACTATTGCCTGTCGGCCTTACAGGCCTTCTGCTTATCAATGTGCTGCCAGATTTGTCGATATTGTTGCTTTATACCTTCGACACCGGAGTAGGCCATCTGATGGCGCTTATTAAAACGCTGACAAAAGATATTCCCCTGTTAACGCTATCCCTTTCCACGTCGAGCCTTCTGTGTATCATGCTTGGTGTGGTGATCGCTTTCGTGCCTTCCTTTAAAGGAAAGTGGTATCTGACTGGTGTGTTATTCTTCCCGGCTCTGACAGACAGGTTGGCGTTTGATGCTTCCCAATGGTACCTGCATGTGTTCGATGCGGGTCAGGGAACCGCATTGCTGGTTTCCAGAGGCAATGACGGTGTCCTTATTGATACCGGTGCAGCGTATGCCGGAAACAGTGTAATAAAAAGTCAGGTTGCGCCTGCGCTAACCAGGCTTGGTATCACGCAGATTCACCACGTTTTTATCAGCCACCATGATAATGACCATGCAGGTGGGTTGCCCTTTTTACCTGATATCAAGCAGATAGTTAAACCCGCCTCCATCATCACGCCTGTCGATAAATGTCAGAATGGATTTTCTCAGGCCTTCGCCGGACTGACTATCACGTCAGTCTGGCCAGAGCAGGGCACGAACGTTAAGGGGAATAATTATTCATGCGTACTGGTTGTAAGTGATGGCGAATATACGGTCCTTGCTCCCGGGGACATAGAACGCTGGGCAGAATATGAGTTACTTTATAAGCGGCGTTTACCTGATGCAGACATCGTCATCGCACCGCATCATGGAAGTCGCACCTCGTCCGGTAATTTGCTCATAAAAGCGACATCGCCAAGATGGGTGATTTATACACAAGGCCGGGATAACCGGTGGGGGTTTCCCGCCTTATCCGTCACGCAACGTTACCAGAGACTTAATGCCAGACAAATGAAAACCTCTGAATCCGGCTATATGAGATTTAGGATGTTGCCGGATAACGTTGCCGTACATGTACACTCGCGAAGCACCTCACGCAGATGGTACCACCGGCAGTAACGCGTCGAATTGGTGGTGGGGAATATCAGCCTATGGAAATTGCCGCTAAACAGTTACAATAGCGGCGATTTTAAATGTGGTGAATGAAATACATGCAACAGATGGATTATTCCAAAGGCCAGGTCAGACGGTTTTTACGTTACCTTAAAGATTACAAACTAGAATTCTCAGTCGCCATTATCGGAATGATTGGCTATTCCGCGCTGGATACCTATGTTGTTGCGCATTTGAAAACGTTGATTGATGATTCGCTATCTAACAACGATAGTGAGTTTTTAAAGATAGCTGCGTATGCCATTGTGCCCCTTTTCATACTGCGCGGTATTTTTAATTTTATGGGAACCTACACGCTGGGGTGGATTGGCGCGAAGGTCGTCATGCGAATGCGGCAGCAGTTATTCGAAAAATATCTTCATCTGCCTGTCGCTTTTCATGACACCCAGGCGGTAGGTACGCTCATCAGTAAAGTTACTTACGATACGGAACAAGTGGCTAATGCTGCCGGTAAGGCCTTTCTGACATTGGTCCGGGAGGGCGCTCTGGTCATCGGATTGTTGGGCGTCATGTTCTATTACTCATGGCAACTTTCTTTGATTTTTCTTCTGATTGGTCCGGTTGTCGCGGTTATCGTTACCATTGTGAGTAAACGGTTTCGCAAAGTCAGCCGCAGTATCCAGCAATCCATGGGAACCGTGACCGCTGCTGTCGAGCAAGCGGTGAAAGGGCATAAAGTGATTCTTATGTTTGGTGGTCAGGGCATAGAGCAGTCGCGTTTTGAGCGCAAGAATAACCACAACCGTCAGCAAAATATGAAATTACAGGTGACGCAAATATTAAGCGTTTCCTCTATTCAGGTCATTGCATCCATAGCACTGGCGTTTGTCCTGTATATGGCGAGTCTGCCATCAATGATGGAAGATTTGACAGCCGGTACCTTCGTCAGTGTAGTTTTTTATATGGTAATGCTGCTTAAACCTCTTAAACAACTGACAACCGTGAATAACGAATTTCAAAAGGGTATGGCTGCCTGTACCAGTATTTTTGAAATTCTTGATGAAGCGCCCGAAGAAAATACCGGCAATAAACGGCTTGACCGGGCGCACGGCAGTATCAAATTCGATCACGTTACCTTTACCTATCCGAACAAGTCCAGTCCGGCGCTGACTGACATTTGTTTTAGTGCAGAGCCCGGCCAGACCATTGCGCTGGTCGGTCGCTCCGGTAGCGGCAAGTCGACTATTTCATCCCTGCTTACCCGTTTTTATTCACCCCAGGCGGGCACGATTACGGTTGATGGCATACCACTGTCAGAGATAGAACTAACCTCACTGCGCAAACAATTTGCGCTGGTTTCCCAACATGTAGTGCTGTTCAACGATACTATTGCAAATAATATTGCCTATGGCGCAAATCAGGATGTCAGCCCTAAAGAAATTGAAGACGCTGCCGCCATGGCGCACGTGACAGAATTTGTGGAACAGTTACCGGAAGGGCTGGACACTGTTATCGGTGAAAATGGCCTGATGCTATCTGGCGGGCAGCGTCAACGAATAGCAATTGCCAGAGCCATTCTTGCCAATGCACCGATTCTGATTCTGGATGAAGCCACATCAGCACTGGATACAGAATCTGAAAGGCTTATTCAGGATGCACTGGAAACACTACAAAAATCCTGCACCAGTCTTGTGGTTGCGCACAGGCTTTCCACGATTGAAAAGGCAGACCAGATTATGGTGGTCGAGCAGGGTAGAATTATTGAACGCGGTAAACATGAAGAATTACTGACCAATAATGGGCCTTACTCACAACTTCACGCCCTGCAGTTCGGCGAAAATCAATAGGAATGGCAGGTGAGTAAACTGGAGAAGGCCTGGTATGGTAAGGGCAAATGGGTATGGTTTTTGGCCGTGTTCACCGCGTTGTTCTGGCTGTTAAGTACCCTCAGACGTTATCTGTATAAAGCGGGCTTTATGACCACCCATAAACCACAAAATGCCGCTGTCATCATCGTGGGCAATATCAGTGTTGGGGGGAATGGTAAAACACCGGTTGTTGTAGCATTAGCCGATTATCTGAAAGCTCAGGGATGGCGGCCCGGCGTACTGAGCCGCGGTTACGGCGGGGAGCAAAAGCAATTTCCCTATCAGGTCGATCCTGCAGATACAGCATCACTGGTGGGCGATGAACCTAAGCTGATTGCACAGCGAACCGGGGTTCCTGTCGTTATCGATCCTAAACGCCCGCGGGGTGCTGATTATCTGGTACAGCATTGTCAGTGTAACATCATCATCTGTGACGACGGGCTGCAACATTACGCTCTGGGGCGTGATATAGAATGCGTTGTGATGGATGATCGCCGTTACGGTAACGGGTACCTCTTACCTATGGGACCGCTGCGGGAAGGTACATGGCGCCTGAATACTGTTGACTGCATCATTCATAATGTCAGCAACTACAAATCGGCAGAGTTATTGGGGGTCAGCGCTTTTCAATACCCAATGACACTGTCGGCTGGCAACATAATTAATGTTTGCGACCCGACGCAGCAGTTGTCGCCCGAAGCCTTTGCGGCAAAATACCCCGAATGCGACGCGCTTGCAGGTATTGGCAACCCGCCGCGCTTTTTTAAACAGCTAGAGCAGATGGGTATAAACTGTCAGCGTACGATTACATTTTCTGATCACCATGTTTTCCAGGCCAGAGATATTCCGTCTGGCCCGGTAATCATGACGCAAAAAGATGCGGTAAAAATGCAGGATATCGGTCATGATGCGTGTTGGTATCTTGAAGTTTCCGCCACTTTGCCTGACACTTTTTATCATCAGCTTGATAAGAAGCTGACACACCTCAAACACACAAAAGGAACACGATAATGACATTTGACGTTAAGCTATTGGATGTACTGGCCTGTCCGGTGTGTAAAGGGAAGCTTGTTTTGAGCAAGGATAAGTCTGGCATGCTGTGCCGTTACGATCGGCTTGCCTATCCGATAAAAGATGGGATCCCGGTGCTGATAGAAAGCGAAGCTAACCAGTTAACCAGCGATGAGCTGGAACAACAGCAATAGGTAATGGCATGTCTTTTGTAGTAATTATCCCTGCCAGGTACGGATCCAGCAGATTTCCCGGTAAACCGTTGGTTGATATCAATGGCAAGCCAATGGTCCAGCATGTGATTGAGAGGGCTTTCGAAGCCGGTGCAGACCGGGTAATTCTGGCCACTGATTCTAATGACATTGCGTCCGTTGCGACATCGTTGTGTGAAGTCTGCATGACCCGGGATGACCATAGCTCCGGCACGGAGAGGCTGGCCGAAGTCGTTGCAACGCTCGGCCTTGCTGATGACACAGTAATAGTAAACGTGCAGGGCGATGAGCCTTTCGTGCCAGCAGAAAATATTCGGCAGGTGGCGGTGAATCTGCGCCAGAATCCGCAGGCAAGTATGGCGACACTCTCTACACCCTTTAGCGATGAAGCGGATATCTGCAATCCGAATATGGTCAAAGTCGTGGTCAATCATCAGGGTGAGGCACTTTATTTTTCGCGTTCACCCATTCCCTATGATCGCGCGGCAATGCTTGAAAACAGCCAGCCTGTTAACCCTGGCAGCTTTTTTCGTCATATTGGTCTATATGCCTATCGTGCCCGTTACATTAAGCAGTATGTCAGTTATGCGCCGAGCGCGCTTGAGCAAACAGAATCCTTAGAGCAACTCAGGGCATTGTGGTACGCAGATAAAATTCATGTTGATGTCGCCAGTGCGCCTCCACCCGTAGGCATTGATACACCTGAGGACCTCGAGGCGCTATTAAAATCCCTGGCAACTAATTAGCGGAGACATAGCTATGAATGTAGTGATTACCGGTGCTAATCGTGGAATTGGCCTTGCTCTGACTAAAGCATGCATCGAGCGCGGCGATACGGTGTATGCACTGTGTCGAAACAGTAGTGATGAATTGAACAATCTTGATGCCAGAATTCTTTGTGGTGTTGATCTTTCTAATCCGGAAGGGCTGGGGCAGAGCGTTGCCCCGCTGGATGGGGTAGCTATTGACTTACTCATTAACAATGCTGGCGTGTTAGGCAAAGAGTCGCTTGAAGACTGGGACCCTGCCACAATTGATTATCAATTCAGAGTGAATGCACTGGGCCCGTTGCTGCTTACACAATGCTTGCTGAAAAACTTATCAGCTGGCAGCAAGATAGGATTTGTCACCAGCCGAATGGGGTCTATGGGCGATAACGGATCCGGCGGATATTATGGTTACCGAATGTCCAAAGCGGCATTGAATGCCGCCGGCGTGTCAATGGCAATTGATTTGAAAGATCGTGGTATTCCGGTCGCTTTGTTACACCCCGGCTTTGTTCAAACCGAAATGGTAAATAATGCCGGTGATATTGATACGACAACGGCAGCGCAAGGTCTGTTACAGCGTCTGGATGAACTGGAACTTGAGCACACCGGTCACTTCCATCACGCGAACGGGGATACGCTACCATGGTGAGGTGGATCGCACTCATGATGTGTTGCACCACATTACTTAGCCCTGTTGTCAGTAGTGCGCCTGATTATTACTGGTCAGCTGGTCCGGCGTTACCACAAGCCACGCAGGAGATATATCCGGCAGTTTACGGTAACGAAATTTATGTGGCCGGCGGGTTATCTGAGGGCGATGAGGGAATAACAGTTAAAGATACGGTCTACCGGCTTGATGCGTCTTCTGAATCCTGGCAAACACTGACGAAATTACCGGAGCCACGTCATCACGCCATGCTGGTGGCCAGGAAAGATGCACTCTGGTCTTTTGGCGGATTTGTTACTGCTGGCGACGGACAGTGGGTTAACACCGATTCTATTTTGCGCTTCGATAAAGCAACAGGAACCTGGGAACAGAAAAGCCCCATGCCGGTAACGCTCTCAGAAACCGTCTCCGTCGTACTAAACGATAAAATACATCTCATCGGTGGACGAACGGTAAAAGGGCGTGCCAATGGCCGCTGGCATGATCATACAGACACTGACTGGCATGGTGTGTACGACAGTGAAGCGGGTGTCTGGAAAACCGCGACGCCATTACCTACACCGCGTAACAGTGCATGTGCCGTTGAATATCAGGGTAAAATCCACGTTATCGGCGGACGTCAGGTTGACGCTGGTAATCTTGATACCCACGAAATGTACGATCCGTCGACCGCGCAATGGCAAACACTCAAGCCCTTACCGAAGAAGC
Source organism: Salinimonas profundi (assembly GCF_014750655.1). Taxonomy (GTDB): domain Bacteria; phylum Pseudomonadota; class Gammaproteobacteria; order Enterobacterales; family Alteromonadaceae; genus Alteromonas; species Alteromonas profundi_A. The sequence goes on along the minus strand of NZ_JABBXD010000001.1, from coordinate 574,983 downwards.
AGGCGGGGCTGGCATGTGTTGCTTACCGGCACAGTATTTATGTATTTGGCGGTGAGCATTTTATCGACGGTGGGGCTGTGTTCACCCATGTCTGGCGGTATGACATAGCGCGAAAAAAATGGGAGCAGGTGTCTACGATGCCGATGCCCAGACATGGTCTGGGCGCGGTTGTTTTTAATGATCAGGTATGGCTGATTGGCGGAGCAACACGCGCCGGTGCCGACGGTACCAGCGCTGTGGTGAGCAAATTTAAAAATATGAATTAAACGGGGCAGGTATGCTGCCCTGATTTTTATGCCTCTTCAGCATCTTCCTCAGCCGGTACTGCCCAGATATCATGCTCATCAGCATGTATCACTTCGGCCCATAACCTGTCCCCCGGCTTCACATCATACACACCGTTCAGATGCACAACACCATCCACTTCCGGCGCATCAGCATAGGTGCGGCCTACGGCGCCCTCGCTGTCAACGCTGTCGATAACGATCTGATATTCTTTTCCGATACGTTGCTGTAAACGCTGCGCACTGATTTGCCCCTGAATCTCCATAAAGCGAGCATGACGTGCCTGCTTCACTGCCTCAGGTACCGGATCGGGTAAGTCATTGGCTACTGCACCTTCAACCGGTGAATACATGAAGCACCCAACACGATCCAGTTGGGCTTCCTGAATAAACGTAAGCAGCTCTTCAAACTCCTCTTCTGTTTCACCGGGAAAACCAACAATAAAGGTTGAACGGATAATAAGCTCAGGACATATTTCACGCCATTTTTTAATGCGTTCCAGGGTACGATCTGCGCTGCCCGGACGCTTCATCAGTTTAAGAATGCGCTTGCTGGCATGCTGCAAAGGAATATCCAAATAGGGCAGGATGCGACCTTCGTTCATTAGGGGGATCAGGTCATCAACGTGAGGGTAGGGATACACGTAATGCAAACGTATCCACATATCCAGCTCACCCAGTTTCTCGCTAAGCTGTTTAAGATGTGTTTTCACTGGCATACCATTCCAGAAGCCAGTACGGTGCTTTAAATCTACCCCGTAGGCACTGGTATCCTGAGAAATAACCAGTAGCTCATTAACACCACCGGCTTTAAGACGTTTTGCTTCATCCAGAATTTCGCCCACCGGACGACTGATGAGGTTGCCACGCATCGACGGAATAATGCAAAATGTGCATCGATGATTACAGCCTTCGGAGATTTTCAAATAAGCGTAGTGTCTCGGGGTTAGCTTAATGCCATGGTCAGGTACCAGATCCGCGAATGGATTGTGTCCGGGCTTAGGAAGATGTTCGTGAACCTGATTAACCACTTCCTCATAAGCATGCGGGCCGGTTACTGCAAGTACGTTAGGATGAACCTCGCGAATTTCATCATCTTTAATGCCCAGGCATCCCGTTACAATCACCCGGCCATTTTCTGCCAACGCTTCTCCGATGGTATCCAGTGACTCTTCTACCGCTGCATCTATAAACCCACAGGTATTTACAATTACCAAGTCAGCATCATTAAAAGTGGGAACAACATCATATCCTTCAGTACGCAGTTGCGTAAGAATTCTTTCTGAATCGACCAGGTTCTTCGGACAACCCAGGCTAATGAAGCCTATGCGTGCACGGTTTGTATGCCGTGCCGATTTACTTTGGCTTGCTTCAAGCACCTTAACTGGCGTGCTCAGGGTAGTGGTAGGATTGGGGGAAAATTTTTCTACTGTCATTTATTGCTACAATGCGTTTTAGTCGTGCATGATAGCGACATTGTAACATTAAGCATCGTTCGGTCTCATCAATTAATAACAGATAAGCCTGTCCGGCAATATTTACTGCCTCCATTGAATTTTCCGTTGCTTTGGTTACCATACACTGTTTTTTTTATATGGAAGGCGCCGCATGCCTGTTCTGCCTCTCCCTATCCATTGCTATGATGAAGCCGGTATTATCAGGCCCCCTCGCTGGCTATACTGGTTTTTAATACTGAACAGTGTTGACTGGGTTATTTTTCTCTTTGCCGTTGCCAGCCGGCGACATACAACGCAACTGCTGGAGATGTTTTATCCGGAAAAAACCTTATTGTGGTCAAAACTTGCCGTTACATTACCATTTATTATCGTTGCGCTGTTGCTGGGTAATCGTGAGCGGTTGTGGAAAAAGACCAGTATAAAATGGTGGCGTTACATGCCAGCGGTCATGTGGACAGGTATCGGTGCATCGCTGATAGTCGTTGGTGGACAATTACAGGCGCTCGACTGGCGGTTTCAACCTTTGCTGGCTGCGCAGATAGTTAGCTTAATGGTACTGGGCGTGCTCATTGCCAGAAGCCGGCACCTTCGTCTGATGCTGGCTGACTGGCAAAAATGACATATCACTGCGTTTTACTTTGCAATGCCAGGTCAAAGTAATTGTAGACACTTATCTGGCTGTCATTAACTAAACGCTCATAGCAGATACCTGCAAATGCGTAAGAGTTTTCGCCTACATCCAGAAGCACGAAAGGCGCCTCAGGATCAGAGTCATCATAGCGCCATGTGCCGCCAACCTGCTTTTTGAAAACTTCGCCTAAGTACGCACCATAAATATTACATATTGTGAATACGGCTGTGTCCTCTAACGCTTTATCCTGAAATTTTTCTAAGAACATCAAGATGACATCATCCACGAGTCTGATGCTTTGCGTGCTATAGTCCAGGCTGACTGAAAACTCACTTTGCGCGGTTTCTACAGCATTTGCTGCTGAATCCTTCATCAACACTTCGAGCTCTTGTTGTTGCATGTATTACCCTTATTCTTATATTTAACACACGGCTAACTTTCGGTGAGTTTATTTATTAGTCTGGCTGCCGCAAACATGCCGAACGTAGCGGTAACAGTAACGACCGCGCCAAAGCCTCCCGCGCAATCCAGACGTGTGCCATTTTCCATAATTGACTTATTGAAGCATACACTACCATCCGGTTGCGGGTAACGTAATTGTTCGGTCGAAAATACACAATCGACGCCAAATCGTCGTTTGGAATTTTTGCTAAACCCATAATCTTTACGTAAAGCAGCGCGTAATTTAGCTGCAAGCGGATCCTGTATCGTTTTGCTCAGGTCAGCACAGGTAATTTTTGTCGGGTCAATTTGGCCGCCTGCACCGCCCACTGTAACCACCGGAATTTTCTGGCGCTTACAACTGTAGATAATTGCAGCCTTGGCGCGAATACTGTCGGTGGCTTCGATAACGCCATCAAATGCAGGGTGAATTGAATCGCGAACGTTTTCAGGGGTGACAAAATCTTCGATAGCATTAACGATAATCGATGGGTTAATGTCACGTAACCGGCTTGCCATAACCTCAACTTTGGGCTGTCCGACCGTTTGTGTCAGTGCATGTATTTGTCGGTTAACATTGGTCACACAGACATCATCAAGGTCAATAAGCGTGATTTGACCAATACCCGAGCGGGCCAGCGCCTCAGCACTCCAGGATCCCACACCACCTATTCCGATTACTGCAACATGAGCATCAGCCAGATTTTTTGTTCCAGCCAGACCGTAAAGACGTGAAATACCACCGAACCGTTGCTTATCAGTCATAACTACCTGTATGTCAGAATGAGAGAAAGAGGTTTATTACCGCCGATTATATCAAACAAGCAGGGTTGTACGTAACGCTTGACAGCGCAAATAATGCGTTATTTGTAAGTACTTCAATCCGAAACTGAGTCTGCGCCGTTTTACACCCATAATGTAAATATAATGCCATATTACAGGGGGCGAGAATGGGACTACTGGTAGACGGGCAGTGGAAAGACAAATGGTATGACACTGATAGCAACGGCGGGAAATTCAAGCGCGAGGAGGCATCATTCCGTGATTGGATAAGCGCAGATAAAGACGCAAAATTTCCGGCTGAATCGGGACGGTACCATCTGTATGTCTCACTGGCTTGTCCCTGGGCTCATCGCACACTGATCTTCAGAAAATTAAAGCAACTTGAGTCACATATCAGTGTTTCTGTGGTGTCGCCGGAAATGCTGGACGAAGGTTGGACATTTGCCGGTTACCCTGATGCAACCGGGGACACCCTTTACCGCAAGCAGTTTTTACGGGAGATCTATACGATGGTCGACCCGCACATTACTACCCGGGTAACCGTACCGGTATTGTGGGATAAGGAAAAAAAGACCATTGTCAGCAACGAGTCTGCAGATATTATCCGCATGTTTAACAGTGAGTTTAACCATATTACGCAAAACCACGATGATTATTATCCCGCTGAGCTACAGGAAGAAATCAATCAGGTTAACGCCTTGGTTTATCACCATATAAACAATGGCGTTTACAAAGCAGGCTTTGCGACTACGCAGGACGCGTATGAAGAAGCCGTAAATGCACTGTTTCGCGCTCTTGATACCATTGAGCAGCGCCTGACGAGCCAACGATACCTGGCAGGCACACAAATTACAGAAGCGGACTGGCGCCTATTTACGACACTTATACGTTTTGATGCCGTTTATCATGGTCATTTCAAATGTAATCGACAGCAAATCAATGATTATCCAGCATTAAGTGGATACCTGCGCGAGTTGTATCAGGTTCGCGGGGTTAGTGATACGGTGAACATGGACCATATCACCCGTCATTACTACTATAGCCACACCATGATAAATCCAACACAAGTTGTGCCGGTAGGGCCTGAACTACATCTGGACAAACCGCACGGTCGTGACGCGTTGTTTCCTGAATAACAAATACTGGTGGGTAGAAGCGGAATCGCTTTAGCGCCTCGCAAATTAGTCAACATGGGGTAGTGGTCTGTTTGTTGCTTGTAAATTAGCAATCATTACTCAAGTCAACACGCATGCTGGTGAATTTGTATACATAAAAAGTGTTAGGAGCAGAAAACCCGATACTTTTTTCATCCATTTTGCCATTATTGAAGTAACAATCGACATTATCACAAAGCGTTGCGTTGATTGAGTTGTGAGGCTCAATTACTATGTCGCCAGGATATAAGCGCTTTAGCTGTAAACTCATAGGATAGAAAATGAAACCAGTAATTCTTGCAGGTGGCTCAGGCAGCCGCTTGTGGCCTAAATCACGTGCTGCTCTACCCAAGCAATTTCTTGCTCTTACTTCTGAACAGACGATGTTACAGGAAACACTTTCCCGGTTAGACGGTGTGGATGCCAGAGAACCAATTGTCATCTGTAACGATTCTCATCGGTTTCTGGTGGCTGAGCAGTTGCGTCAAAAGGGTATCGAGCATGGTGGAATATTGCTGGAACCTGTGGGACGTAATACAGCGCCAGCCATTGCGTTGGCCGCATTGCATGCGTTGCAAAGTGACGCCGACGAAACATTACTGGTTCTGGCCGCTGATCACCTGATTAAAGATAAAGCGGTATTTCAGGCGTCAGTTAAAAAAGCAGAGCAGCTGGCTCAGGCTGGCTATCTGGTAACTTTCGGAATTGTTCCGGACTGCCCGCATACCGGCTACGGCTATATAAAGGCCTCTCAGGAGCTGGATACGGGCTTTGTCGTCGAGCAATTCGTGGAAAAGCCAGATATGAGTACAGCGAAAGAGTATGTTGATTCCGGTAATTATTTCTGGAACAGCGGCATGTTCATGTTCAAAGCCGGCCGTTATCTGGAAGAGTTGGAAAAATATCACCCCGATATTCTGGATATCTGCAAACGCGCAATTGAAACAGAGACGCAGGATCTTGATTTTATCCGCATTGATGCAGATGTTTTTGCGACCTGTCCAGATGATTCAATTGACTATGCTGTTATGGAAAAAACAGCAAAAGCGGCGATGGTTCCCCTTGATGCGGGTTGGTCAGATGTAGGTAGCTGGTCTTCGTTATGGGATGTTGCCGACAAAGACGCAAATGGTAACGCCGTGGTCGGTGATGCCATCCTGGAGGACGTACACAATAGTTATATCAACGCAGAGGGGCGTCTCATTTCTGTTATTGGCCTTGATGATGTCGTGGTTGTTGAAACCAAAGATGCCATCATGGTTGCGAATAAAAATAAGGTCCAGGACATCAAAAAGGTAGTAAACCGCCTGAAAGAAGAGAAACGTCCTGAATTTGAATTCCATCGCGAAGTATTCCGCCCCTGGGGAAGCTATGACTCAATTGATCATGGTGCGCGTTTTCAGGTTAAACGGATCACTGTGAAGCCGGGCGAAAAATTGTCTGTGCAAATGCATCACCATCGTGCAGAGCACTGGATAGTGGTATCAGGTACCGCGAGTGTAACCATTGGTGAAAACACGCGCATGGTTACCGAAAATGAATCTACCTATATTCCAATTGGTGAAGTTCATGCCCTTGAAAATCCGGGAAAAATTCCGCTGGAGCTGATCGAGGTACAGTCTGGTGCTTATTTGGGTGAGGACGATATCGTACGCTTCTCTGACCGTTACGGCCGAACAGAAAAGCAGGGGTAGGAATGAGCCAGAAGATTACGTGTTTTAAAGCTTACGATATTCGCGGTGAGCTTAATGAGCAGCTGGATGAAAGTGTCGCCTATCGTATTGGTTATGCGTTTGCTAACGTTCTGGCTGCGCGCACCGTGGTAGTCGGCGGCGATGTCCGACTTACCTCAGCGCCGCTCAAACTGGCACTAAGTGCAGGGTTGATTGATGGTGGAGCGTCTGTTGTCGATTTAGGGATGACTGGTACAGAAGAAATTTATTTTGCCACGAAACATCTTAACGTTGATGGTGGTATTGAAGTTACCGCTAGCCATAACCCAATCAACTACAATGGCATGAAACTGGTCAAAGCAGGCTCAATTCCTATCAGTGGTGATACCGGGCTTCAGGCTATACAGCTTGGTGCTGAAGAGCTGGATGATGACTATGTAAAGGAGCGGTTAGACTTCTACACTGATGGTAAGTCGATTGATCCTGATGCGTTTTATCAGGGGAATGGCCACATTCGCCGCGACAAACTGGAGGCTTCAAACCAGTACAGACAAGACTCCTGCATGTCAGCCTATATCGAACACATTCTGGGCTATGTGGATCCATCGCACTTTACTCCGCTGCGAATTGTCGCCAACTCAGGTAATGGCGCTGCAGGTAAAGTTGTTGATGCGTTGGAAGAGGCTTTCAAAGCACGTCAGATACCCATTGAATTCATTAAAGTCCATCACGATGCGGACCCATCATTTCCTAACGGCATTCCAAATCCGCTTCTGACTGAAAATCGTGCTGATACAGCACAGGCTGTCAAAGACAGTAATGCTGATTTTGGTATTGCCTGGGATGGCGATTTCGACCGCTGTTTCTTATTTGATGCAAAAGGTAATTTCATTGAAGGCTACTATATCGTTGGATTGTTGGCGCAGGCATTTTTGGAAAAAGATCCCTCAGCAGCCATCATCTATGATCCGCGGCTTTGTTGGAATACTGAAGATATTGTTCAGGAGCTAGGCGGCAGACCTGTCAAATGCAAAACCGGACATGCGTTCATCAAGGAAAGAATGCGTAAAGAAGATGCAGTCTATGGCGGTGAAATGAGCGCCCACCATTACTTCCGTGATTTTGCCTATTGTGATACAGGCATGATCCCCTGGTTACTGGTCGCTGAGTTAATTTGCACGAAACAACAGACACTGGAGCAAATGGTCGAGCAGCGCATCCATAAATATCCTTCTTCCGGTGAAATAAACAGCAAGCTTAAGGATGCGGATGCGGCATTGGACAGAGTGCTTACTAAGTACAAAGCAGAAGCGCTCGTTGTGGATGAAACGGATGGCATAGGCCTTGAGTTTGACAAATGGCGTTTTAATTTACGTAAATCAAACACGGAGCCAGTGATTAGACTTAACGTTGAGTCTCGGGGCGATATACCGCTCATGGAAGAGAAAACAGCTGAATTACTGACGTTAATTCGAGCGGAGTAAACGAGTATAAAAGGAAAAGGCACTTTAGGTGCCTTTTTTTATTTAATCAGATAAATCATCAATGCATGGGAAAGTACAACAACCGTGGTTAATCCTATCCTCAATGTTGTGTAGCTCATGATGAGATCCCTGGGCAACGCCAGGGTAAATTTGTCATAGATAAGTATTGCAAGATAAGCGATTGAGAGGACCCCAAGCGTTCTGACATCACTTCCCAGTATCAGGCACAGCCAACCGACGATGGTAGGCAACATAGCTACATAAAGTTGATGACCCGTATTCCGGTTTGCTATAGCGTCATACCAGTGAACACCACCAAAAAATGACAAAAGCACGGCGGAATACAATGTGAAGTAGTGCATTGCCTCAAAGATACCTAACACGCCAGTCACAGCTAACAGTGGCAAGCCAATAAACGGGATAAGTCCTGCAACGCCTAAAACAACGGCCGGATAGGGCATTCTGTTCTCCTTTCACTATTTAGATATAGGCTAATACGCCCCCTAAAAAAATAGCGCCCAATGGGCGCTATTTAATATTGAAGCATGCAACGCATTATTTGATAGGGTCAAATTTGCGCTGGCTATAGCCTTTATAAAGCTGACGAGGACGACCAATCTTTTGCTTCGAATCGCTCATCATTTCGTGCCAGTGTGAAATCCAGCCAACTGTACGAGACAGGGCGAAGATACAGGTAAACATGTTTGTTGGAATACCGATTGCCTTTAAGATGATACCGGAATAGAAATCAACGTTCGGGAACAATTTCTTCTCTACAAAGTAATCATCTTCCAAAGCGATTCTCTCAAGCTCCATTGCAACATCAAGTAGCGGATCCTGTAAATCCAGTTCCTTAAGTACTTCGTGACAGCTTTCACGCATAACAGTTGCGCGAGGGTCGTGGTTTTTATAAACGCGATGACCAAAGCCCATCAGACGGAACGGGTCATTTTTATCTTTTGCGCGTTCAATAAATTCAGGGATACGATCCACACTGCCGATTTCTTCAAGCATATTCAGGCACGCTTCATTCGCACCACCATGGGCAGGACCCCATAGTGACGCAACACCTGCAGCAATACATGCGTAAGGGTTAGCGCCTGATGAACCTGCCAGACGTACTGTCGAAGTCGATGCATTTTGCTCGTGATCAGCATGAAGCGTGAAAATTCTGTCCATCGCACGCTCAACCGCAGGGCTGATTTTATAATCTTCTGCAGGTACTGAGAACATCATATTCAGGAAGTTAGCGGCGTAGCTCAAATCGTTACGCGGGTAAACAAACGGCTGGCCGATGTTGTACTTGTAACACATTGCTACCAGTGTCGGCATCTTAGCAATCAGGCGGTGCGCGCTTCGCATACGCTCTTCTGGATTACCAACATCCAGATCGCTGTGATAAAACGACGACATTGCACCTACAGTGCCACACAACATTGCCATTGGGTGGGCATCGTTTCTGAAGCCGTGGAAGAACATGTTGATTTGCTCATGCACCATCGTGTGACGCGTGATGGTTGCGCGAAACTCTTCGTATTCTTCTTTGTTAGGGGCTTCTCCGTTTAATAACAGGTAGCACACCTCAAGATAGCTCGCATCGCGGGCTAGCTCTTCAATAGGATAACCGCGGTGAAGTAATACACCGTTTGCACCGTCAATATAGGTGATCTCTGACTCGCAAGAACCTGTGACCATAAAGCCTGGGTCGAAAGTGAAATACCCATGTGCGCCTAATGAACGTACATCTATAACGTCTTGTCCTTCGGTACCGGAATAAATCGGAAGTTCGATTTCCTTATCACCGGCTTTTAAAATGGCTTTCTGATCTGCCATAAATTGCTCTCCTCAGAATGGTTCTGTTTTCAGCAATATCGTCAAAAATATGACGTCCTGCTGGGAAAAGTGGCGTATTTGTACTTTAAAATGCATGCAGAAGTCAATTTAAATGCATATTTGTACAATAAATATTCTAGATTGCCTATGGTGATAAACCTGTCTACCACCGCGGTATTCATACATCGATTAAAAAAACTTCACAGCCAAATATTGCCCAACACAATAATATATACGGTGATATGCAAATTAGTATTCCGACTTTTGACGAGCGAAGCAGTTCGCGGTCTCAATCTGTTGGCAACTCGCGCCACTGTGCTGCGTGATATTTGAACAGGTGCTTTTTTCAGTCAACGACGGGCCAGGTTTATACTATGCCCAGCGATGATTCTGATCATAATCTGTCCAAGTTGCATATCCATGACAGCTATCTAAGACCATGGTGTGATAGCGGCACAAAAAATTGTAATTATACAGTGCGGTAGATATACTCATGCGTGCTTGATTTAGGGAAGGTTTTTCTGCCTATTTCAGGCAACGACACGTTCACAAATTGTTAACATCTCATTGGAAGAGACAATTAACAGAAATAAACTGAATCGCTTAGTCAGGACATAAAAACAACGAGTGATTCATAGTCCCTACGGATATAACAGGCATACATTGTGAAAAAGCAAAGACCAGTAAATTTAGAGCTCAATACCATTAAATTTCCTCCTTCTGCTATTTCGTCAATTCTTCACCGTATCACCGGCGTCGCGATGTTCTTCGCATTGCTGTTTGTAATTTGGGCATGGGCGGTATCTGTATCGTCGCCTGAAGGGTTCGAACAGGTACAGGGCCTTATGGCTGGTGTCTTAGGTAAAGTAGTTGCGATTGGCACCTTATCAGCATTGACCTACCACATTCTTGGCGGCTTACGTCATATGGTTATGGACATGGGATATTGGGAAGAATTGGAATCAGGTAATTTAAGTGCAAAGGCAATCATTGCATTGTGGATTATTCTGACCATCGTATTGGGAGTAGTACTATGGTAACGAATCAGGCAAGCGTTAAACGTAATGGTGTACAGGATTACGTATCGTTACGTACCACCGCAGTTATTATTTTTGCGTTTACACTCGTCATGGCGTGGTTTTTTATCACCACAGACAGCATCACGTTTGTAGAGTGGCGTGGACTGTTTTCTGGTCTGGCGATGAAGGTGTTTACAATGGCGGCGCTGGTATCAGTTATGATCCACGTTCGCATCGGCTTGTGGCAGGTTCTTACCGACTACATTAAATCAGTCAAAGTGCGCGGTCTGTTGCAATGGATTCTCAACCTTATTGCATTTGCGTATGTTTTAGTTGGCCTGTTCGTTCTGTGGGGTGTGTAATATGAGTTTACCAGTACATGAATTTGACGCCATCGTAATTGGCGCCGGCGGTGCAGGTATGCGTGCTGCACTGCAAATTTCGCAATCAGGTAAGTCCTGTGCGCTTTTGTCGAAAGTTTTTCCAACGCGTTCGCATACAGTGTCTGCCCAGGGCGGTATTACCGTAGCGCTGGGCAATTCCCATGAAGACAATTGGGAATGGCACATGTATGACACAGTAAAAGGTTCTGATTACATTGGTGACCAGGATGCTATCGAATACATGTGTGAGACAGGCCCTAAAGCCATTCTTGAGATGGAAAACATGGGCTTGCCATTTTCACGTTTCGAAAATGGAAAAGTTTATCAGCGCCCATTCGGTGGTCAGTCCAAAAACTTTGGTGGTGAGCAAGCAGCACGTACTGCAGCAGCAGCAGATCGTACTGGTCACGCGTTACTGCATTTGCTTTACCAGCAAAATGTAAAAAACAAAACAAAAGTTTTCAGTGAATGGTACGCCCTGGACCTGGTTAAAAACCAGGATGGCGATGTTGTTGGTTGTACTGCCATCGATATCGAAACCGGACAGGTTGTTTATTTCAAATCCCGTGCAGTAGTACTTGCAACGGGTGGCGCAGGCCGTATTTTCGCCTCTACCACTAACGCTCACATCAATACTGGTGACGGCGTCGGTATGGCACTACGTGCAGGCGTTTCCATGCAAGATATGGAAATGTGGCAGTTCCACCCAACAGGGATTGCTGGCGCTGGTACGCTGGTGACCGAAGGGTGCCGCGGTGAAGGTGGCTATCTGCTTAATAAAGATGGCGAGCGTTTCATGGAGCGTTATGCACCAAACGCAAAAGATTTGGCCGGACGTGATGTTGTGGCGCGCTCAATGATGACCGAGATTCGTGAGGGACGTGGTTGTGATGGCCCTTGGGGGACTCATATCAAGTTGAAACTGGATCATTTAGGCAAAGACGTTCTTGAATCGAGATTACCGGGTATACTTGAGTTGTCTCGAACATTTGCGCACGTCGATCCAGTTAAAGAGCCGATTCCGGTAATCCCAACCTGTCACTACATGATGGGTGGTATCCCGACGAATGTTCATGGTCAGGCATTGCGTGTTGATGAAAATGGCAAGGATCAGGTTGTTAAAGGCTTATTTGCCTGTGGTGAGATTGCCTGTGTATCTGTTCATGGTGCAAATCGACTGGGCGGTAACTCGTTGCTTGATTTGGTTGTGTTTGGCCGCGCTACCGGTCTTCACCTTGGTGAGACGTTAAGCGAAATGGGACCAAGCCGTGATGCCAGCGAATCAGATTTAGATGCAGCGATGTCTCGTTTTAACCGTTGGGAAAACTCCGATAAAGGTAAAGGCGAAGATCCTGTTCAGATTAAAAAGGACATGCAGGAATGCATGCAGCTTAATTTCTCTGTATTCCGCGAAGGTGATGCAATGGCCGATGGCCTGAAAGAGTTGCGTGAAATCCGCGAACGCCTGCAAAACGCCCGACTGGATGATAAGAGCATGGACTTCAATACGCAGCGTATTGAGTGTCTTGAATTAGACAATTTAATGGAAACCGCGTACAGCACAGCAGTAGCAGCAAACTTCCGTACAGAAAGTCGTGGCGCGCACAGCCGTTTCGATCATCCGGATCGTGACGATGAAAACTGGCTTTGCCACACTATCTATCGTCCGGAAGATGAGTCTATGTTGAAGCGCCAGGTGAACATGTCGCCTAAGCTTCGGGAAGCATTCCCGCCAAAAGCGCGCTCATACTAAAAGAGGTTACCCGTTATGAAGCTAGATGTTTCAATTTATCGATACAACCCTGAGGTTGATAACGCGCCGCGTATGCAGGACTATCAACTTGAAGTGGAAGACGGTGTTGATTTAATGGTACTGGATGTGCTGCTCAAACTGAAAGAGCAGGATCCAACATTATCGCTGCGCCGCTCGTGCCGCGAAGGTGTATGTGGCTCGGATGGCGTAAACATGAACGGCAAAAATGGTCTGGCATGTATTACTCCGGTTTCTGCACTAGGTAAAGGTAAAATTGTGGTTCGCCCGCTACCGGGTTTGCCGGTCGTTCGTGACCTTGTGGTTGATATGACACAATTTTATACACAATACGAAAAAGTTAAGCCATTTCTTATTAATGATGCAAAGCAGCCGCCGGCACGCGAGCATCTTCAGTCTCCTGAAGAGCGCGCTAAGCTAGATGGTCTGTATGAATGTATCTTGTGTGCATGTTGTTCGACATCGTGTCCGTCCTTTTGGTGGAACCCGGACAAATTCATCGGCCCGGCAGGTTTGTTGCATGCATATCGGTTCCTGATCGATAGCCGTGACACCGCGACGGAAGAGCGTCTTAACGATTTGGATGATGCATTCAGCGTATTCCGTTGCCATAGCATCATGAATTGTGTCAGCGTTTGTCCGAAAGGTCTGAATCCGACTAAAGCGATTGGTCAGATTAAGTCAATGCTGTTACAGCGGGCTGTTTAGTTATTTTTCTGTAAACTGAAGTTTTACAGAATGTGATGCTCTAAATGGCCATCCGGTTACGGATGGCTATTTTTTTATATACGTGACCTAAATGGTTGGTTCTGTTGCAAATAACAGTCATAATAGCGTCTCGTGTTATTTCAGTTTCTAAAAACGTAGCAAGGCACAAAAATGCAAGAAAGCGAGATGAAAGCGTGGTGGGATTCATCGCACATGGCTGGCGCGAACGCCGCCTATGTCGAAGAATTGTACGAAGCATACCTCGAAGATCCGCAAAGTGTTTCAGATTCCTGGCGACAAGTCTTCGATAGCCTGCCCAAAGTTGAAGGTGCAGAGCTGGAAAAAAATCACTCAGTGATTCGCGACCAGTTTAAAAAGCTAGCCGCATTAGGGCCAACGGCGCGAATGACTATCCCTTCTCAGGAAGGGGCGACGTCCTCTGACGGACGTCAGGTCAAAGTACTTCAATTAATTAATGCCTACCGTTTTCGTGGTCACCAGCACGCCAACCTTGATCCTTTAGGATTGTGGCAACAGCCACGGGTGCGTGATTTGGAGCTGGCTCACCATAATCTGTCTGAAGATGATTTTGATATTCGGTTCAATACAGGTTCTTATGCCTATAATGGCGAGTCGATGTCTCTGGGCGATTTGTTTAAGTCGCTAAACCGCACTTATTGTGGATCTATCGGTGCAGAATATATGCATATCACCGATACCGAACAGAAACGGTGGTTGCAGCAAAAAATTGAGTCCGTACAGGCAAAACCAGAAATCAGTACCGATAAGAAAAAACAAATTCTTAAAGATTTGGTCGCTGCTGATGGTATGGAAAAATACTTAAGCTCCAAATTCCCAGGCGCTAAACGTTTTTCACTGGAAGGCGGTGATGCGTTAATTCCTATGCTTAAGGGATTAATCAGCGAAGCGGGGACCGCAGGAGCCAAAGAAGTTGTAGTGGGCATGGCGCACCGTGGCCGCTTAAACGTTCTTGTTAATGTACTGGGCAAAAACCCGTCGGTGCTGTTTGACGAGTTTGCTGGTAAGCACGATGACAGTCTGGGTTCTGGTGATGTTAAGTATCACGCGGGCTATTCGTCAGATTTTGCCACTCCCGGTGGAAATGTTCACCTGGCGCTAGCATTCAACCCCTCTCACCTTGAGATTGTAAACCCTGTGGTAATGGGGTCGGTGCGTGCGCGTCTGGTTCGTCGTAATAATGACTCAAGCAAAGTGTTGCCTATCACCATTCACGGTGATTCGGCGATTGCAGGGCAAGGCGTGGTCCAGGAGACATTTAATATGTCTCAGACCCGTGGTTTTGCGGTCGGCGGAACGGTTCGCATCGTCATTAATAATCAGGTTGGTTTTACAACATCAAAACTGGAAGATACCCGCTCAACGCAATATTGTACTGATATTGCGAAAATGGTGCAGGCGCCGATTTTCCATGTAAACTCTGATGACCCGGAAGCAGTAGCATTTGTCACCAAGCTGGCGCTTGAGTACCGCAATAAGTTCAAGAAAGATGTGGTAATTGATTTGGTCTGTTATCGTCGTCACGGCCATAACGAAGCCGATGAACCTAACGCCACACAGCCTCTGATGTATCAAAAAATCAAGAAGCATCCAGTGCCACGCGTCTTGTACGCGGACCAGCTGATCGCTGAAGGGGTCATTGAGCAGCGTGATGCAGATAAAATGCTCGAAGATTACCGCGCCGCATTGGATCATGGTGCATGCGTTGTTGATGAATGGCGACCTATGACAGAGCATTCTGTTGACTGGTCTCCGTTTATTGGTCATGACTGGGACGTTGAATATGACCATGAGATCAGTATCGACAAGCTTAAAGAACTAAGCGAGAAAATCAGCTCATACCCTGAGGATGTAAAGCTACACTCTCGGGTAAACAAGCTGTATCAGGACCGTAAGGCGATGACCGCCGGTGAAAAGCGTATCGACTGGGGTATGGCAGAAAATCTGGCTTACGCAGATCTTGTGGACAGAGGAACAAGCATTCGTCTGACCGGTCAGGATTCGGGTCGCGGGACTTTCTTTCATCGTCATGCTGTCTTGCATAATCAAACCGATGGCTCAACCTATATGCCGTTACAAAATATTCGTGACGGTCAGGGCGCTATCGAAATTTATGATTCAGTGTTGTCAGAAGAAGCCGTTATGGCCTTTGAATACGGTTTTGCCACAGCGGAGCCAAGCTGTCTGACAATCTGGGAAGCACAATTTGGTGACTTCGCCAACGGCGCACAGGTTGTGTTTGACCAGTTCTTAAGCTCTGGTGAAGCAAAATGGGGCCGGTTGTGTGGATTGACAGTCTTACTGCCTCATGGTTATGAGGGGCAGGGACCGGAACATAGTTCAGCCCGTCTTGAACGTTTTCTGCAAATGTGTGCCGATCACAACTGGCAGGTTTGTGTGCCCTCGACGCCGGCTCAGGTATTTAATATGCTGCGCCGTCAGATGCTACGCCCTATGCGTAAGCCGCTGATTGTTATGTCACCCAAATCATTGCTTCGTCACGCTCAGGCGACCTCATCACTTGAGGAATTAGCGTCCGGCGTATTCCATAATGTTATTGGCGAAATCGATGAACTGGATCCGTCTGATGTGAAGCGTGTTGTGATGTGTTCGGGCAAAGTCTATTACGACTTACTGGATCAGCGTCGCAAAAATGAGCAAACAGACGTTGCCATTATACGTTTGGAGCAGCTTTACCCATTCCCTTCAGAAGAATGTGCTAAAGTAGTGGCCAATTACAGCCACGTGAAAGATTGGGTTTGGTGTCAGGAAGAGCCGCAGAATCAGGGCGCATGGTATAACAGCCAGCACCACTTCTGGGCGACCATTCCTGAAGGCGCCAAGTTATCTTATGCCGGCCGTGAAGCATCGGCTTCACCTGCGGTAGGTTATGTATCAGTCCACAACCAGCAACAAAAAGCTCTGGTTGAAGACGCACTCACGATTAAATAAGGAACAGTGATGACAATAGAGATTAAAGTTCCGGTCTTACCTGAGTCAGTTGCCGATGCCACGATTGCAACCTGGCATGTTAAGCCCGGTGACACGGTAAAACGCGACCAGAACCTGGTTGATATTGAAACAGATAAAGTTGTTTTGGAAGTTGTCGCACCTGCAGACGGCGTCATCAGCGAAATCATCGATGATGAAGGTGAAACTGTTCTGGGTGAGCAGGTTATCGCGAAGCTTGATGAGAACGGCAAAGCTGAAAGCAAAGATGCTGATAGCGAAGAAAAATCTGCGTCATCTGACAGCAGCGACTCATCATCAGATGATGAAAAGTCTTCGGAAAAAACAGAAGCTAAAACAGAAAGTAAAGGTGGCAAAACGAGCGACGTGAAGGTGCCTGTACTGCCTGAGTCTGTGGCGGATGCGACCATTGCGACCTGGCACGTGTCTGTGGGTGAACAGGTAAGCCGTGATCAGAACCTGGTTGATATTGAAACTGACAAGGTTGTTCTGGAAGTCGTGGCGCCTGCCGATGGCTCGGTGTCAGAGATTCTTGCAGAAGAAGGCGCTACTGTTACCGCTGAAGAGGTTATTGCAAAATTCTCTGAAGGTGGTGCATCGCAAAGCTCAGCGCAGGTTGAGGAAGGCTCGACCGATGCCGGTGCAGAGTCAGACAGTGATGCATTGAGTCCGTCTGTTCGTCGTCTGCTTGCCGAAAAAGGCATTAGCGCTTCTGACGTAAAAGGTACGGGTAAAAACGGTAAAATTACCAAAGAAGATGTCGAGAAATATCTGAAATCAGGCAAAAGCGAAGCAAGTAGTGGCGGACAGTCTAAAGCCGAAACGCAATCAGCACCGTCTGAGGCGCCTGCCGGTGAACGCACAGAAAAACGTGTACCAATGACACGTTTGCGTAAGACCATTGCTAATCGTCTTCTTGAAGCGAAAAACTCTACAGCAATGCTGACAACGTTCAACGAAGTTAATATGAAACCTATCATGGAACTTCGTAAGCAGTATCAGGATAGCTTTGAGAAGCGTCATGGTATACGTCTTGGCTTTATGTCATTTTACGTAAAAGCCGTGACCGAAGCCCTCAAGCGCTTCCCCGAAGTAAACGCATCGCTAGATGGTGACGATATCTGTTATCATAACTACTTTGACATCTCTATTGCTGTTTCAACACCTCGAGGCTTGGTGACACCTGTATTGAAAGATACAGATACTCTGGGCATGGCGGGTGTAGAAAAAGGCATCAAAGAGCTGGCAATTAAAGGTCGCGATGGCAAGTTGTCAATGGCAGAGCTTCAGGGTGGTAACTTTACCATCACTAATGGTGGTGTTTTTGGTTCACTGATGTCTACGCCTATCATCAATCCGCCGCAAAGTGCGATACTGGGTATGCATAAAATCCAGGATCGTCCTATGGCGGTCAATGGTAAAGTAGAGATTCTGCCGATGATGTATCTAGCATTATCGTATGACCACCGCATCATCGACGGTAAAGAGTCAGTTGGATTCTTGGTCACAGTGAAAGAAATGCTGGAAGATCCAACACGTCTTCTTTTAGACGTTTAAGACTTTCGTCTCAGTGAATTGTGTGCAGATGCTGCCTGAAGGTATGCTTGGGTCGCATCTGGCACAACGCTGACTACCGAGAATCGCTCGCGTAGTCAGTCAAGTTAATCAAGTCGCTTAAAGCGGCTTTTGTCTTACTAATAATCGGAAAGAAACACCATGAATTTGCATGAATACCAAGGTAAGCAGCTGTTCAAAGAATACGGCTTGCCTGTTTCTGAAGGATACGCTTCTGATACAGCCGACGGCGCTGTAGAAGCTGCAGACCGCATCGGCGGTGAAGAATGGGTTGTAAAATGTCAGGTCCACGCAGGTGGTCGCGGTAAAGCGGGCGGCGTAAAGCTGTTCAAAAGCAAAGATGATATTCGTGCTTTCGCTGAAAACTGGCTGGGCAAGAATCTGGTAACTTTCCAGACTGACGAAAATGGTCAGCCGGTGAGCAAGATTCTGGTTGAGTCTTGTACTGATATTGCAAATGAGTTGTATCTTGGTGCTGTTGTAGACCGTGGCACACGCCGCGTCGTTTTCATGGCGTCTACTGAAGGCGGTGTTGAAATTGAAACCGTTGCAGAAGAAACGCCAGAGAAAATTCTGAAAGCTGAGATTGATCCTATTGTTGGCCCACAGCCTTACCAGGCACGTGAAATGGCGTTCAAACTGGGTCTTGAAGGTGATCAAATCAAACAATTTGTTAAGATCTTCATGGGTCTGGCGAAAATGTTTGAAGAACTTGACGTCGCGCTAATCGAAATTAACCCACTGGTTATCAAGACCGACGGCAATCTGCACTGTCTGGATGCGAAGGTTGGTATCGACGGCAACGCGTTGTATCGTCAGCCTAAAGTAAAAGCAATGCACGATCCTTCACAAGAAGATTCACGTGAGGCGCATGCAGCACAATACGAGCTGAACTATGTAGCATTGGATGGCAATGTAGGTTGTATGGTTAATGGTGCAGGCCTGGCCATGGGAACTATGGACATCGTTAATCTGCATGGCGGCAAGCCAGCTAACTTCTTGGATGTTGGTGGTGGCGCAACCAAAGAGCGTGTTGCAGAAGCATTCAAAATCATCCTGTCTGATGACAATGTTAAAGCCGTTCTGGTTAACATCTTCGGCGGTATCGTTCGTTGCGATATGATTGCAGAAGGTATCATCGGTGCTGTTAAAGAAGTAGGTGTTAAAGTGCCAGTTGTTGTTCGTCTTGAAGGCACCAATGCTGATTTGGGCCGTGACGTTCTTGCGAACTCAGGTCTGGATATTATTGCTGCTGAATCGCTAACCGATGCGGCGCAGAAAGTTGTTGCAGCAGCGGAGGGCAAATAATGTCAGTTTTAATTAATAAAGATACAAAAGTAATCTGCCAGGGTTTTACTGGCGGACAGGGCACGTTCCACTCAGAGCAGGCCATTGCGTACGGTACGCAAATGGTTGGTGGTGTTACACCTGGTAAAGGTGGCACTGAGCACCTGGGTCTGCCTGTATTTAATACAGTGCGTGAAGCAGTAGAGAAAACGGGTGCAACAGCATCTGTAATCTATGTACCAGCGCCTTTCTGTAAAGATTCTATCGTTGAAGCGGCAGACGCTGGCATTGAGCTCATCGTTTGTATCACTGAAGGTATCCCGACGCTGGATATGCTCTACGTGAAAGAGTACGTTGATGCCAAGGGTGTACGCCTTATCGGTCCAAACTGCCCGGGTGTAATCACACCGGGAGAGAGCAAAATCGGCATCATGCCTGGTCACATCCACAAGCCAGGTAAAGTGGGTATCGTATCGCGTTCTGGCACACTGACTTATGAAGCCGTTAAGCAAACCACTGATGAAGGTTTTGGCCAGTCTACGTGTGTTGGTATCGGTGGTGACCCTATTCCGGGTTCAAACTTCATCGACATTCTGAAATTGTTCCAGGACGATCCTCAGACTGAAGCCATTGTCATGATTGGTGAAATTGGTGGTACTGCCGAAGAAGAAGCCGCAGCTTTCATCAAAGAGAATGTGACTAAACCTGTTGTTTCTTACATCGCTGGTGTGACGGCACCTCCGGGTAAGCGCATGGGTCACGCAGGTGCAATCATCGCAGGCGGTAAAGGTACTGCTGACGAGAAATTTGCAGCTCTGGAAGATGCGGGTGTTAAAACCGTTCGCTCACTTGCCGATATCGGTAAAGCATTGCGTGAAGCAACAGGCTGGTAATCAGCCAATCCATCATAAAAGCCCGCTTATTGGCGGGCTTTTTTATGTCCGAAAATCTACCTCTCATTATTACAATCAGTACGATAGCGTCGTTAGTAATAAAAAATGCATATTTTAATCCCCGGTTAACACCTGATCTTCTTCAATCTCCCCGTTAATTAATTTTTAAAATTTGGCATGATCCTTTTGGTCTTAAAAAATAAAAATCCTTAAAATACATAAACTTAAAGTGAGATTGATGAAAATATCATGTAACAAGAGGACTTACTTCTGTTAATCAGATGTATAAATAAAATTATGAATACGTATGCATAATATTGTAGCAGGGAAGGCTTGGGGATAGGATTTATCCTGAAATTTTACATCTTGCCTGCCAGAGAGATAACAATAAGGGCAGGGTTCTGTGGATAGTAATGGGACACCTACAAATGAAACACTTTAAACCAAATATGATTAACGCTGCTCTTATCGCTAGCGGTCTGGGAGCAATCAGTGCTCCGGCCCTTGCTCAGCAAGATGATACTGCGCAGCCAAATGAACCTGCTGTTGAAGTTATCGAAGTTTCTGGTATTCGCGGCAGCCTGCAACGCGCCCAGGCGATTAAGATGGATAACACGTCCATCGTTGAAGCGCTGTCAGCAGAAGATATCGGTAAACTTCCTGACACCAGTATCGCAGAATCTCTGGCACGATTGCCAGGCCTATCAGGTGAGCGTCGCAACGGCCGTACCAGTGGTATTTCTGTACGTGGTTTCAACGAGAACTACGTGGGTACCTCGTTAAACGGCCGCGAGCTGCTAGGTATGGGTGATAACCGTGGTGTTGAGTTCGATCTGTATCCTACCGAGATCATCTCAAATATTCTTGTTTATAAAACGCCTGAAGCGGGTATGACCACGCAAAATATCGGTGGCTCCGTTGATCTGCAAACCGTAAAACCACTGGTTGCAGAGCAAACGTTTACCATCAATGGTACTTATGAACAAAATGCTGAAGATGCCGCTAACCCGGATTTCGACGACAATGGTCACCGTGTTTCAGTCAACTACATCGATCAGTTTGCTGACGATACGCTAGGCGTAGCGTTAACATTTGCGACGATGGAATCTCCGCGACAGGAACAACAGTTCCGCGGTTGGGGCTATCCTAATGCTGAAGCTGGAACAGGCGCTGATGGTCTGGAAGTTCCGGAAGGTACGGCAATCTTAGGCGGGCATGACAGCTTTGCGCGCTCAGCGATGATGGAACGTGATTCTCTGGCTGCTGTGATTCAATGGGCGCCTACTGATAATCTCAACATGCAGTTCGACGCACTTTACATCGATTTTCTTGAAGACGACGCGCGTCGTGGTGTGGAAGAAGGTGGCCCAGTCTGGGGTGGTGTTGATTATACTGTCACTGAAATTCAGGACGGACTGGCCACACGCGCTTACCATAATGGTTTCTTTAGCGTTGTCCGTAACGATGTGCGCCAGCAGGATGCCGAACTCAAAACGTTTGGTTTAAATGTTGAATATCTTTTAAATGACAACTGGAGCATCAACGCGGATATCTCTACCGGTAAAGTTGACAAGACGATTACCGATGTAGAAAGTTATTCTGGTACTGGTCGCGCAGGTACCGAAGGTCGCGTGGCAACAGCGCGTTCCTGGGAAATGACCGGTGATGGCGTGATGTTCTCAGACCATCCGACTATTCCTACAGCTGACTTGACCGATCCGTCACTGATTCGCTTAGCGGGGCCGCAAAGCTGGGGACCTACACTAATTGATGCTGACGGAAATCGTCTTTATTTTGCAGATCAGCAGGATGGGTTTGTTAACGATCCTGTTTTTGAAGAAGAGCTGTCTACTTATCGCTTAAGCACAAAAGGTTTTGTGGAGTGGGGCATGGTGACTGGTATTGAGGTCGGTGCCATATTCTCTGATCGCTCTAAATCTAAGGTTAACCGTGGTGCCTACCTGACGGCGCCGGAGTATCCGAATGACGGAGCTATTCCTGATGTACTGGGTACAGTACCGCTTGATTTTGTTGGTATCGAAGGCGTATTGGCTTATGACTCACTAGGCTTATACAACAGTGGCTATTATAGCGAGTTAGATGCACAAACTGTACAGGCTGACCGTTTAGGTGATACTTACAACGTTGATGAAGAGCTTACCACGCTGTACACCAAACTTGACCTTGATACCGAATTTGATGGTATTTACATCCGCGGTAATGTCGGCTTACAAATTGTTCATGCTGATCAGCAATCTACAGGATTTGCTACGACCTCAGATAGCCTGGGCTTTGTTGAAGCGACACCGGTATCAGGTGGTACAGATTATACTGATATGTTACCAACGTTGAACCTTAGTGCTGAAATTGCAGAAGGCCAGTTTGTACGACTGGGTCTTGCTAAGGTGCTTACACGTCCACGTATGGATGATATGCGCCCTAACAGCCAGGTCACTTTCTCATACAATGATGCGCAGATTTTAAGTGATGATCCGGATAACAGCCCGTGGGGCGCGAGCTCTGGTAACCCAGAACTTAAGCCGTATGAAGCAAATCAAATCGATTTAGCGTATGAAAATTATTTTGCTGATACTGGCTATGTGGCTATTTCCTATTTCTTCAAAGATCTTAAGAACTGGCACAGAAGTAATGCCGTCGCAGCAGACTTTACTGAATTCTATATGCCTGAGATTCATCAAAGTTCTGATGAAACAGGCAACCAGGCGCCCGTTTTATTTGTTGGTGAACGTTCACGCCCGGAAGATGGTTACGAAGGATTCGTTAGAGGTTATGAAATCCAGGGAAGCCTGCCGGCTGATTTGATCCATGAATCGCTTACAGGCTTTGGTATGTTTGCCAGTGCCACATTCCTGGATGGTAAAGCTGACGCCGCTCCGGGTACGACTGAAACGCGTATTCCCGGTTTGTCAGATGAAAACTACAGTTTGACGCTGTATTACGAAAATGCCGGATTCGAATTCCGTGTAGCAGGTACTAAGCGTTCAAGCTATCTGACAGAAACACGTGGTCTGAGCCTTGCGCTGTCTGACTCTACCAACCAGGGCGGGACATTTATTGACGCGCAGATTGGTTATGACTTCAGCGAATCAGGCATCCAGTCTCTGGAAGGCTTGCGAGTTACGCTGCAAGCGCAGAACCTGACTGATGAAGAAGATGTTCAGACTGCTGGTACTGATGCCAGACAGGTAACATTGCATCAGTCCTATGGCGCCAACTACCTGTTAGGGTTTAACTATTCGTTCTAAACGATAATCTCTGTAAAAAAGCCGCAGCTTTCTGCGGCTTTTTTGATCCTGCTACTTATGCATTGATACCACGCTAAGCGCTAGCGACTAAATTTCTGTTTGGCTTTTTATAACTCAGTGACTGTTTTCATTACCTGAGTGAGTTAAGCGGCTATCTATCCACAAACTTAAATATCGTGACGCTGGCTCCTGATTTGCTCATATAACCGGTCTCATACTGTGTCTATGAGTGTTGTAACGATTAATCAGTAGGAGGTGGGCGAATTTCAGCGCGAAGGCAGAACGGATGTTCGTATAGCATTCACAAACAGCTAACGACTCAATAATAAAAAGATAGCTGAAAAGTTTTCTGAAAATGAGTGGATTGTTATGTAAAGAAATGAATAAAAAAAGCCCGGCGGTCATGCCGGGCTTTCGTGCTCTTACTTCATTCGCGTGCCGATTATAACGATAGCCTCAAATCATCTATCTGTAATACAGCACCTGTAGCTTTGTTCCACTCAGGGAACATCATAATAAGATTAATTTTATCCAGAGAAAGCCCCTGTGCAGCCAAATCAGCTAACGAAAAGCTGTATTGTTGCCATTGGCCTGTCTGTGGCGTGGTTCCCTCAAGATTCATCGCTACCGGTACCTGTGCGTAACTACCATCATTACCTTCAACTTTAAGCAGCAGTTCAGCACTGGCATCATCAGGTGCACTGACCATTTTCATTGCAAATGAGAGCACGCCAGATTCTATTGCTGTAGCGTCATGTGCAATGTTCGCCCTGAATCCTGAGACGGTAGGTGCAGGCCCGAAATAGTCAATTTGTGCAACATTGCCACGATCGTTATCAGCAACAATACTCAGGTCAGCATTGGCGCAGCAATCCCACAGTGACCAGCCTTGTGCCATTACCTCATCGAAAACCGTCAACGAATCAGTGATAGTGACAACATTGGGTGTGGGCGTGGATGTGCTTCCTTCACCCGATAACACGATGTTATCCACCTGCATGACTACGCCTTGCTGGTTACCCCAGGCAGGGAAAATAACCAGTGGCGTGTCGACTTGCGTCAGATTAAGAGTCGATCCGGTATTGGCGATAAGATCGGAAATAGCAATATCGTAATGTGTCCAGATTCCTGTCTGTGGTGTCGCTATTGCAAAGTCGCCGGAAGAGCAGGGGTGGCCGCAGTCCATTTTGATGAAAAAGTTCTGCTCTGCACGTGGATCTTCCACGACTTTTAAATCAAACGACAAGGTATCAAAACCACTGAAGTCAATCTTCTGGGTCTGCCCTTCGTTATTAGCGGTTGTCTGAAAATACACGACGGATTCGTTGGTGTTAAAGCTGAACTGCTTCACATTTCCATACGCACCGTCTTCACTCAAAACATCTTCCATTTGCACAGAGCCACTTGCGACATACTGACCCACAGCAAACGGCGGTTGATCGTTCTCATCGTAAACCACCACTTCTGATTTACCGGCCAGATCATACTCATAACGAACATTGTCAACCTGAATCAGCATCGGGCCATTAGCCTCAAGCACAAACGGGTTTAAGACCTGTGCCAGGTCCGCTGTATTACCCGGTGCATAGCGGTTGCCTGCCTCAACCAGCGCAGACACGTCCAGGCTGATTTGCTGCCATTGATCGTCGTTTATTTCTATAGCTACATCGCCAACGGCTGGCCAGCCACTGTCCACTTTGACCAGTAGTTCAGCGCCCTCGGCCTGACTTAATACCCGCAAATCAAACTTCAGCTTACCTAACTGTTCAAAATGCTGCAGATCCAGCGGTGCATCAGCATTGAAAAAGACATTGCCAACATTCCCGACCTGTTCCATTGTGAAGACATCACCGCGGCCTTCAACGGCTTCTGTATAACTGGACACCGTGCCTTCAGGGTTGTAGCTTTGCACCGCCAGCGCATCGTTTAACATATCGTCAAACAACATAAAGACAGGCCCGTTACCCGCTAAAGAATTTTCGCCTGGTAATGGTGGAGGCTCAATACCTGCCGGACGATTCGGGTTGTCACCGATGGTGGCACAGCCCTGACCTGTAGCCGGATTGATAGAGCATTCATAAACCCGAACATAGTCTACTTCCATGGTTTGTGGGAAGACGGATTCATCAATGCCTTTTTCGTTGGTGTTTGCAGCCCATGCCCCACCGACTGCAAGATTCAGCAGTAAGTGAAAGCGTTCGTTAAATGGTGCATCGCCAACACCTGTCTGCCATTGCCCGTTTTCGTCCTGATATTGCGTATACCAGCCATCCTGCGTTTGAGTCGCAAAGTGATAACCATCAACATACCAGCGGATCTCGCCCTGTTCCCACTCAATAGCGTAGTTGTGGAACCCATCAGCAGGGTTTACATCATTGGGAAGGTGATAGTCTGACTCTACATACACATTGCCTGGCCATGTACGACCAAAATGCAAGGTGCCGTATACCCGGTTTTCTGGCGCACCCTGTGCAGCCGGATCATCAGAAGGAGTCTTCAGGTTCACCGCTTCCATGATATCGATTTCACCAGATGCAGCCCAGGTGCCGTATTTGTAATCGCTGGGCAGCATCCAGATGGCCGGCCATGTGCCCTGGCCAAAGGGCAGTTTGGCTCTGATCTCAAAGCGACCGTAAGTCCAGTCGCCCTGATTTAATGTACGCAGGCGCGCGGATGTGTAAGGCAGTGTTGTGACACTGTCTGGGTTGCCTTCCGGATTATCCGGACCGGTAAAGTCTTCGCGCTGCGCTTTGATAACCAGCTTGCCGTCTTCGATATAGGCATTTTCTTCTCGGTCGGTATAACATTGTTGTTCGTTGTTACCGCCGCCCCAGCAATTCTGCTCAAAGTCCCATTTTGTCGTATCGATGGCCGATTCATTGAATTCATCCTGCCACACCAGCGTCCAGTTATTACCCGGCCCGGCGTCTTCCATAAGCGAAACATCCAGGATTAACCGTTTAGGTGCAAACGCCAGATACACAGGTACACGAATACTTTCACCGGGTGCCAGCTTATCATTGTCAACAGGAATAAAGCTGATATCGCCGTCTTGTTCGGCGTTTGTAACCACATGAGTGCTGTTATCAATATTGAGTCTCAGCGGCATGTCCATGACGTCGTTACCGTTATTTGTAATGTTAACAAGTACACTGAACTGTCGGTTGATGCGATCAAAAGCAGCACGACGCTGCTTCACATCCAGCGTTTCATCTGCTGGTTGCCACTGCGCCATGGCAGTGCCCAGCGGCAGATGAGCCAGCCCGGCAACCACAGCAAGTTGAATAAGATGTTTTTTCATTTTAGCACTCCTGCTTATTTGATGTGCGGCGACGAATCAAGCCTAATGCACACAGTAATAGGGGGACGGTTGCGGGGCTGGATACAGCTACTTGTTCGTTAGTAATATCCAGCGAAAAACTGTTCACGGTCAGCCATGCCGGGCTGGCATCAAAATTACTGATAAGCTGTATTTCAAGCGTTAGCATATCCCATTCATTAAGTTCTTCACTTAAGGTAACCTCGCCCTGGTAGGCCATGGGTCCGTCAATATCGGGCTGATTAAACAGGCTTCCGAACTCGCCATCGGCATTGTACAGCTGGCCTGAGCCATCACCGAAGCCGATAGTAAAGTAGTCCGCGGTGAAAGGCGCCTGGCCCTGTAATTCGCTATCGACAGTGAAGTCGTAAGACAGGGTAAGCGGCGTGCTACCAAGAGTTGATGTATCTATACGCTGATAAAGCGTGTTTGCAAATATGTTACTTTGGTCAATGTAAATGCGAGCACTGCAGGTGCCCCCATCTGATAGGATTGTGAAATCACCACTATTTACACTGTTACCGTCTGAATCAGTATTCCATCCGTCAAGGGTACAGGTTCCAAAATCTCCGTTAGTCAGTAATGAGGCATACGCGGGTTGCCATACCGCCGACAGAGCTAGCAAAATTGCTGCTTTGCGCAAGTTCATGTGTATCTCCAAGGTATGTTAGCGCTTACATTATTTGGTGCTCAATAATGCCGGTCATCCCAAAACCGACATTAGAAAATAATGATAGCGCTTACAATTTAACCAGAGAGCAATGTAATGGCAACACAATATTTACATTATTTTGTCATCGCACGGGTAAGTTCAAACGCAATACGCGCTGCGAGCCTGGCGGTCTTATTTTCTTTATCAAAAAAAGGACTCAGCTCTGCTATGTCCGAAAGCGACCATGTGATGGTGTGTTGTCGGCAATATCTGCCCAACCAGCGGATGAGATTAATCACAGTCGCCGCGTCGATGCCAACCGCCGCGGGGGCGCTAACGCCCGGCGCGGCGGAGGCGGGAAATGCATCCATGCATACGGTAACGTAAAGCGTATCAATACGACTTAAAAAAGTGGGTAAAACAGATGTTGCTGTGTTCAGATCAAAATCAATATCCTCCAGCCACAGCGTGTCTGTTTGTCTGGCGTAATCAAACAGTGCCGGTGTATTAGCGGCAACTGAGACTCCCATGCAGCAATAATTAAATGTTCGACTATTGTTTTTACACCATTCACTGATATCTCTGAACGGCGTTCCGGAGGAGGAGTGCGGTGCGGGTTTGCGTAAATCCAGGTGCGCGTCAAAATTAATAATCCCGATTCGTGCCTGTTTGCCCGTGAACTGCTGCAACCCGTGAAAGCTGCCTCTGGCGATATCGTGTCCGCCACCCAGTCCTAGCACGCACTGATGATGGGATAGCAATTCAGTGACACTGTCAGAATAGCGCTGTTGCGTTTGTGGTAAAGTTGATTGCGGGGAGATATCTCCGTGATCGGAAAGTGAGCCTTCAATAACCCAGGGCAATGATGATAGCGACTGGCGTAATGCATTGGGACCACCTCCCGCGCCCGGTCGGCCTTTGTTTAAGACCACCCCTTGATCCACCGGATAGCCAATGAGTGCTATTGTGTCACGTTGCGAATCTGTCGGCGCCACATTGACAACCTGGTGCCAGCGCTGACCTCTCACCCCATCTTCTGTATCGGTGCGACCCTGCCATAATGTTTTATAAGACACGCTTGCCCCCTAACCATTTTGCAGATGGACGAAACCCATTAATTTCGTAAATTAGATCTGCCGGACTATCAATATCCCAAAGGCATAAATCGGCATCGTAGCCAGCGGCCAGCTGGCCTTTTAACGGAAGTGCCAGTGCCCTGGCGGCATTAACAGTGATGCCTCGCAAGGCTTCTTCAATCGTTAAGCCAAATTGAATGCAGGCCATGTTGGCACAGATGAGAATGGAAGAAACCGGTGATGTCCCCGGGTTCATATCAGTGGCAATGGCCATTGGTACCTGATGTGAGCGCAGTGCCTCTACTGGCGGTAGCTTTGTTTCCTTAAGAAAATAGAATGCACCGGGAAGAAGCACTGCCACTGAGCCCGCATCGGCAATGGCGCTGATATCTTCCTCATGCAGATATTCAATGTGATCGACGCTTAATGCCTGAAATTCCGCAGCCAGCCTGGCGCCTTTACTGTCACTGAGTTGCTCAGCGTGAATTTTTACCTGCAAATTGTATCGCTGTGCCGCTTCAAACACCCGTCGGGTTTGCGTCAGTGAAAAGCCCACCGACTCACAGAATACATCCACGGCGCTGGCTAGTTTATGCTGCGCAATGTAGGGCATCATTGTCTGACAGACATAATCGATATAGCCGTCACTGTTGCCCTGATATTCCACAGGCAGGGCGTGTGCACCCAGGTACGTTCGCTGAACATTCACCGGTAAATGGTCGGGCACCCGGGCGGCGACGGTCAGCATTCGTGTCTCGGTATCTTTGTCCAGTCCATAACCGGATTTAATTTCAACAGTGGTTACACCTTCTTCGGTCAGCCTGGCGGTGCGTCGGATTGCGGCATCTAACAGGGCTTGTTCATCAAGCACTCGTGTGGCTGCAACCGTGGACTTTATGCCGCCCCCTTGTTCGTTAATTTGCTGATAGCTGACCCCGCTTAATCGTTGCTGAAATTCGCCGGCGCGGCTGCCGCCATAGACAAGGTGAGTGTGGCAATCAATAAAGCCGGGTAAACACCACATGCCCTGTGCATCTACCGTGTCGGTATGAACAAAATCCTGATGTTGCTGAGGGCCAATACCCAGAATTTTGCTGCCTTGCAGCCACAGCTCGGTGTTTTCTTGAATTGCCAGCGTATCGTTTTTCGCGCCCGTCATGGTGGCCAAATTTACGTTTTTTATCTGCGTTGTCGTCATGAAAGCTCCTGTCACGTCAGCGGAAAAATGAAGCGATAATTCACCTCGTAGGCGAACCGGCAATTAACAAGCTTATACTTGTATATACAAGTTGCTGCAGGTAGAGTAACAATAAATTAACAGGTGGTCACGAGAAATGCAGCCCAGATTTATTCAGATTAAAGCCGCTCTCATACAGCAAATAGAACAGGGAGCATTGTCACCGGGCGATCAGATTGGTTCTGAAAATCAACTGGCAGAACGCTTCAGTGTTAGCAGAATGACGGCAAGACGAGCAGTCTCAGAACTTGTGGATGAAGGCATACTGGCCCGTACTCAGGGGGTAGGCACATTTGTTAGTGATAACCGGCCAATGAGCTCAATGCTCACTATTATTGGCATAAAAGAAGAAATAGAAAGCCGTGGCCATCACTACAGCAACCAGATTATCAGTCAGAATGCCTGTGCAGCCGATGCAATACAGGCGCGTCACTTTTCGGTGGAGCAGGGCGCCAGTTTGTTTTTTATTCAGCTGGTCCATTTTGAAAATGCACAGCCGGTGCAGTTAGAGTCAAGGCTGGTCAATCCGGTGCTGGCGCCCCTGTTTTTAGAACAGAATTTTACAAACATTTCAGTGAATCAGTATTTAAATCAGGTGGCGCCACTCACCGAAGCTGATCACAGTGTGGAAGCCATACTCCCTGAGCCACAAGATGCAGCGCTGCTCAATATTGATGTCACGCAGCCCTGTTTATGTATCAGTCGGCGGACGTACTGCGCCAAAGGCATTGTCAGTCTGGCGACACTTACCCATCCCGGACAGCGTTATCGGCTGGGCGCACATCTTAATTTTACCTCCGCGATTAAGGAATCAATATGAACCGTGAAGATGCATCACGCACAATAAAAGCCCCCCGGGGCCCGTCATTAAACGCATTAAGCTGGCAAACCGAGGCTCCACTTCGGATGTTAATGAACAACCTGGATCCGGAAGTGGCCGAGCACCCCCAATCACTGGTGGTCTATGGTGGAATAGGCAGGGCTGCACGTAACTGGCCGGCGTACGATAAAATCGTCGAAACGCTGATGCGTCTGAAAGACGATGAGACGTTGCTGGTGCAGTCCGGTAAACCTGTCGGTGTATTTCCCACCCATTCAAATGCGCCAAGGGTGCTCATTGCTAACTCTAATATTGTTCCACACTGGGCTAACTGGGAGCACTTTAACGAATTGGATCAAAAAGGGTTAATGATGTACGGCCAGATGACAGCCGGTTCATGGATCTACATCGGTTCACAGGGCATTGTTCAGGGAACGTACGAGACCTTTGTCAGTGTCGCTAAAGCACATTTTGATGGCGATGCCAAAGGCCGATGGATTCTGACCGGTGGGCTTGGCGGTATGGGCGGCGCTCAGCCACTGGCTGCCACCATGGCAGGCTTCTCCATGCTGGCTGTGGAAGTGGATGAAAGCCGCGTGGATTTTCGTATCCGGACCGGCTATTTGGATAAAAAAGCTCAATCGCTGGATGAGGCGATCACAATGCTTGAGCAGGCAAAACAGGAAGATAAGCCGGTATCAATCGGTTTGGTTGCCAATGCAGCCGATGTGTTTGAGCAAATTCATCAAATGGACATCCTGCCGGATGTGGTTACCGACCAAACCAGTGCACATGACCCGTTAAATGGCTATCTGCCTCAGGGGTGGACGCTGGCCCAGGCCGCCAAAGCACGCAAGACTGACGAGGCGGGTGTCGTTAAAGCCGCTAAGCAGTCGATGGCGGTGCAGGTTAACGCGATGCTGGCACTTCAGAAAAAAGGGGCGGCAACTCTTGATTATGGTAACAACATCCGACAAATGGCACTGGAAGAGGGAGTCACTAACGCCTTCGATTTTCCCGGGTTTGTGCCAGCGTATATCCGTCCCTTATTTTGCCGCGGTATCGGGCCGTTCCGCTGGGTGGCGCTTTCCGGTGATCCGGAAGACATTTACAAGACAGATGCAAAAGTCAAAGCGCTTATCAGCGATGATGCACATCTGCACAACTGGCTGGACATGGCAAAAGAACGCATTCAGTTTCAGGGACTGCCGGCAAGAATTTGTTGGGTGGGCTTAGGACAGCGTCAGAAACTTGGTCTGGCGTTCAATGAAATGGTTCGGACCGGAGAGCTTGCCGCACCGGTTGTGATAGGACGTGATCATCTTGACTCTGGTTCAGTAGCCTCACCTAACAGGGAAACAGAGGCCATGCAGGATGGCTCGGATACAGTGTCTGACTGGCCATTACTTAATGCGATGCTTAACACTGCTGGCGGCGCTACCTGGGTTAGTCTGCATCACGGCGGTGGCGTAGGAATGGGGTTTAGCCAGCACTCCGGGGTGGTTATTGTGTGCGACGGAAGTAAAGAAGCAGACGAACGAATCGCGCGAGTTCTGCACAATGATCCGGCCACCGGAGTGATGCGTCACGCTGACGCCGGCTATGAGTTGGCGCTGCAGTGCGCTAAAGAACACCACTTAGATTTACCCATGACAGGAGTCAGCGATGACAACTAAATCCTTTACACTGTATCCGGGCCAGTTAACGCTTGAAGACTGTCGTCGTTGTCTTGATGAACACATGATACTTACACTGCATGATCAGGCTTATCCGGCTATTCATGCGTCTCATCAAACGGTTAAAAATGTGCTTGAGCAGGGGCGCACCGTTTATGGGATAAACACCGGATTCGGGTTATTGGCAAATACCCGGATAGCCACCGACGAGCTGGAATTATTACAGCGAAGTATTGTGTTGTCTCACGCCGCGGGCATTGGCGAATTCATGCATACCAGCACTGTCCGGTTGATGATGCTCTTGAAGATAAACTCACTGGCAAGAGGTTATTCCGGTATTCGGGCTGAGGTTATAGATGCGTTAATCAGCTTATTTAACCATGGCGTGTGGCCAGCCATCCCTCAAAAAGGCTCGGTGGGAGCATCCGGTGATTTGGCGCCGCTTGCTCATATGAGTGCGGTCCTGTTGGGCGAGGGTGAGGTAATCATTGATGAAAAGCGTTGCTCTGCACAGGAAGGGCTTAAAAAAGCCGGCTTGTCGCCAATTGCACTGGCACCTAAAGAAGGGCTTGCGCTGCTAAACGGGACCCAGGCATCCACGGCATTTACGCTCGAAGGCCTGTTTTACACGCAAAACGCATGGTACAGCGCGGCAGCGATTGGGGCTCTGGCTGTGGATGCAGCCAAGGGGTCCCGGGTACCCTTTGACGAGCGCATTCATGCAGTAAGAGGCCACCAGAGTCAGACTGATACGGCATTTCTTTTCAGAAACCTGCTCTTAACGTCATCCATTGGCGATTCTCATGAAGGATGTGAAAAAGTACAGGACCCGTACTCACTGCGCTGTCAACCGCAGGTAATGGGGGCTGCGTTGCATCAGATTCGCAATGCCGCCGAGCTGCTTATGGTTGAGGCCAATGGTGTGTCAGATAATCCACTGGTATTCAGCGATGATGAAGATATTTTATCTGGCGGTAATTTTCATGCTGAAACCGTTGCGATGGCAGCGGATAACCTGGCCATCGCGCTCAGTGAAATCGGCGCGCTATCAGAACGGCGCATGGCACTGTTAATTGATACTAATCTTAGCGGACTGCCGCCATTTTTGGTTGAAAACGGCGGTGTAAATTCAGGGTTTATGATAGCGCAGGTAACCTGCGCTGCACTAGCCAGTGAGAACAAGACGCTGGCTCATCCGGCCTCCATCGATTCGTTACCAACTTCGGCAAATCAGGAAGATCATGTATCCATGGCGGCGTTCGCCGGCCGCCGGTTGCGAGATATCTTTGAAAATGTCGCGGGTATACTTGCTATCGAGTGGTTGTCCGTGTCACAGGGCATTGACTTCAGACGTCCTCTGGAAACGTCTGAGCCGCTGGAGTCGGTACATGGATTATTGCGAAACAGCGTGCGGTTTTATGATAAAGATCGTTATTTTGCTCCTGACATTGAGGCGGCTGCACAACTTATACGTCAAGGGTCGTTGTGGCGACATGTAGAGCGTATCTGCTCGATCAGCATGACCCGATAAGTGGCATCGGGTGTAAAGTATGACAAGCGATGAAGGTTTTGGCATACTCTGCGCCCGTTTTTTTAATTCAGTAATCTATGAATTCGTATTCCCATTTTTCTGCATGGGGACTTGTCAGTCTAGGTCTGATCAATCCCAAATCAGCCACTAACGTGGCATCCATTCTTCGCGCAGCGGGCTGTTACGGTGCCAGTAGTGTGTTTTATACCGGTCAGCGCTATGGGTATGCTAAGGATTTCAACGCTGATACCCGCCAGATGCATAAGCAAATTCCTACAATCGGTGTCGAATCACTACAAGTGGCCTTACCGAAAGGCGCTACGCCGGTCGTGGTTGAGCTGGTAGAGGGGGCGACGCCGTTGCCAGCATACACCCATCCTGAGAATGCATTTTATGTATTTGGCCCTGAGGATGGCTCTGTCAGTCAGGATATTGTTGATTGGTGTCGGGATGTTGTTTACATACCAACAAATGGTTGTATGAATCTGGCTGCAACCGTCAATGTTTTGCTGTACGACAGACTGGCAAAATCAGAGTTACGGGGCGGAAATAGCCTTA
This sequence comes from Salinimonas profundi, assembly GCF_014750655.1. Lineage (GTDB taxonomy): Bacteria > Pseudomonadota > Gammaproteobacteria > Enterobacterales > Alteromonadaceae > Alteromonas > Alteromonas profundi_A. Next base: position 540,463 of record NZ_JABBXD010000001.1, on the reverse strand, counting down.
TACAGGCCAGTCGCGATATCAATAATCGGACCCGGGTAAAAAACTGACGGCAAACTGTTGCCAGTATATATATGTTTCATTTTTGCAACACACCGAATTAACACTATGTTTTTAAAGCGATAAATCAGATTATGCTAAGAATATGTACCGTTTTGTGGCAATACTGATAATTTGGGTGATGCACATTTGCAACAAATTTTGCTCATCTAAAGGCATTTTAGATGTCAGCTATCAGATTTCGACATTTTCGGTTCGAAAAGCGCTCATACGATAGAGGTAGTCTTTGGTCTAATTTTACGTCATTCATACGCTGGCTGTCGTTAGCCCACTGTGTAGAATTACGTAGCAAGATTACACCAATGCAATCTTCAGATTTAGAGACGTATCTCTTTGTATAAATGAATAAAAATTAATAAAGTCGGCCTGGCGATGCGCATGGTATAGGTGTTAATGAGAGACCAGAGCAGTCTGAAATAAGTACACAGAACTCAGGTTAAATTTTCAATTATCGTTACCTTTCTACAGTCTGGCACAGATGTTGTAATACAATTCGCACGTGATAATACCTTCCTCAAAATGAGTTTTCTTACGGTTAACACCCGACCTGTTACAGCCAGCGGATCTGAAATATAAGGTTTACTTTAGGTTATTGATCCGGCAGTCTTATCAGCGCGCGAGATCTACGACGATCTTTGTTTGTGCGCAGCAGGGAATCATTTTAAGGAGTGTTTGCAACTGTATAATAACTGAGTAACGGGAGCCAAAGTGAAACGTCGCTTGCTAAATGCTTTTAAAAGAGTACACAAAGTACCAGGAATCAAGCATATGATTCGGCCTGTAATACGTCGCAAAATGAATAAAGTCATTGACGCCGCTGCTGATCATTTCTTTGAACACTTCACACTTGTCGTTGCCAATGATGAAAATGAACAACGTACGTGCTTCAAAACCCGTCACCAGGTTTATTGTGAAGAGATGGGATTCGAGCCACCCAGAGCATCGAAAATGGAAGTTGATGAGTTCGATGAGTTTGCGTTGAGTTGTTATATCAAACACAAAGCGACAGGCGATTGTGCCGGTACTATTCGTCTGGTTATGCCCCAACACCCCGGACAACTACTGCCTGTTGAGCAAAATTGTCCGGAAGCAATCCGGATGGATGAGCACAGCCCACAGCGTTACCCTCGTTTTCAGGTGTGCGAAATCTCTCGACTGGCTATTCCTAAACAATTCCGTCGCCGTCATTCTGACAGCAACGTGTCGCCTGTTACAGGTAAGTCATTAAGTGGTGCATTTAAAAGTAATGCGCCTGGCCGTAACTTCCCTTATCTTTCATTAGCGTTGTATTTTTTCGCTGCCAGCATTTGTATACTGCGTGACATCGAAAACGTATATGTAATGATGGAACCGAGACTGGCACGCAGTTTAAGAATGCTGGGTATCAATTTCGAGCAGCTAGGCAATGAAATTGATTATCATGGTAAACGCGCAGCGTTTCAGTTGTCGCCAATGGAGTTCATGCAACAGATTTCACCTGCGTTACAGCGCTTTCAGCGCAAAATTATGAACGAGCTGGAAGAAGTACCGAACTTTGGTGCTATTTTCCGCCACCAGCCTTCTATCTTAACTAAGATTCATGAAGAGCAACGCGCAGCGTAATTCATACTGAATACGTATGCAGGCAATGGGTTAACGTTCTTTTAACAGGTATGCTTTGCCAGATTTGTTAAAAGGACGATATCCATGAACCTACGACTACGACAGCATGTACCGGTTGCACTTGCGCTTATCTCAGGCCTGGTAATGATGGCATGTTCTACCTCGCACTCTGCTGACTATCCATCCGAATCATCCGATTCACGCTATCCAGAACAACAGAAGCCCGTCGTCTATCAGGCATTTACCCGTCTTTTTGGCAATAAAAATTCGACCAACAAGCCCTGGGGCTCAATGAAAGAAAATGGTGTCGGTAAGTTTGCTGACTTCAGCGATAAAGCATTGTCTGAAATTCGAGCGCTAGGCGTCTCGCATATCTGGTACACGGGGGTTCCTCACCACGCTACAAGTACTGATTATACGCAATATAGTATTTCGTTAGATGATCCGGATGTCATAAAGGGCCGGGCAGGATCACCTTATGCGGTAAAGGATTACTATAATGTGGATCCTGATTTAGCGACGGATCCGGCTTTTCGCATGCAGGAATTTGAATCGCTGGTGAAACGTACCCATGCCAACGGCATGAAAGTGATTATCGATATTGTGCCCAACCACGTCGCACGGGATTATTCTCCATTTAAGCTACCAAATGGGATAACGGCGCTTGGGGAGGGGGATGACACCTCGGTCGCCTATCACAGAGACAATAACTTTTATTATGTGCCGGGCTCATCATTTGATGTACCAGCGCACTCTGCTTCTTTTGATCCTATGGGCGGCGCAGAACACCCTCTTGCAGATGGCAAGTTTGATGAGTCGCCGGCAAAATGGACGGGCAACGGGGCACGGTCGGCGCAGCCTGATGTCAACGACTGGTATGAAACCGTTAAAATTAACTATGGCGTCAGGCCAGATGGCTCTTACGATTTCCCGGCTTTACCTGCTGATTATGCAACAAAACCCATAGATGCACATTTTGCATTCTGGCAAGACAAATCATTACCTGACTCCTGGTACAAGATGCGGGATATTGCTTTATTCTGGCTGGATAAAGGCGTTGACGGATTTCGTTTTGATATGGCAGAAATGGTGCCTGTTGAATTCTGGTCATTTTTAAACGCATCGATTAAACACGAAAATCCGGATGCGTTTTTATTGGCAGAAGTATATCAGCCGGATCGATACCGTGATTATCTGCATCTTGGCAAAATGGATTACCTCTACGATAAGGTGGGTTTATACGATTCCATCAAAGACGTTATGCAGGGCAGCAAAGACGTCTCAGTTATCGATAACGCCACAAACGAGGTTTCTGATATCGCCGACAGCATGTTGCATTTTCTGGAAAATCACGATGAGCAACGCATCGCCTCTGCGCCATTTGCCGGTAATGCAGAAAGGGGCAAACCTGCACTGGTGGTCTCGGCGCTAAATAGTCGCGCGCCATTTATGTTATATTTTGGTCAGGAAGTGGGTGAGGATGGCAGCGAGGAAACCGGATTTGGCGATCCGTCCCGTACTACCATTTTCGACTATGCTGGTGTGCCGGCGCATCAAAGATGGATGAACGAAGGTGCATTTGATGGTGGACAGTTAACCGCAAAAGAACAGGCACTGCGTACGTATTATCAGCATGTGTTAACTATTGCAGCATTTCATCCGGCAATGCAGGGCGGCTTTCAATCTTTACAGCAATTTATCAGAACAGCGTCTGATGAGAATTCGACGTATAGTTTCATGAGAACACTAGATAAGGCGCCCCTGGTCGTAATCAGTCATTTCGGTGATGATACGGTAACTGGAGCGGTAGATATTCCACGAAGATTATTTAGCGATAGCGTTGTTGCATCGGGTATTAACATGGTGGATTTGTTAAACAATGAACCTGTAGCTACCCGGGTTGATAATGGGGTGATAAGCATAAAATTTTCACTAGCTAAAAATCAATCGCTTATTCTTTCAACATCGGCTATGAAATAACCGGCAAGTGGTCTGTAACCACTAATATTGCCACTACTTATTTTAAATCAGTGCGTTACGTGGTTACGCGTAACCTGATAGTGTTGTTGTTTTATTCATTGTTTTGCTGGCATTACGCATAGCACCTTACGCTAAGCGCATTAATCAACAGTCGTGAATACGTATGCAAACCCTTGGTAACCACAGGCTGCAAAGGGTAACATCCTGTTAACCTAAAGTGCCGGTAAGCACACACCGGCTTTACAAACAGGATTATTCATGCGAACTACTCGTTTACGATTTCCGGCATGCTTGGCGACGCTTAGCGTCGTGTTTTCAGCGCAAGGCGTTGAAAGCGGTCCCCAGATTTCTCCTCCCAATTGGTGGGCGAACATGGGCGCATCAACATTGCAGTTAATGGTACACGCCCCTGATATCGCGGGTAGCACGGTTTCTGTCGGAGACAGTACATTCAAGATAGACAAGGTTAGTTCATTGGATAGCAAGAATTATCTGTTTATTGACGTTGATACATCTGATTTGATGCCTGGCGATTACGCGTTAACATTTAGTAAGCAGGGTAAGCAGTTATATTCAGCCCTCTATACCATTGAAAAAAGGGCGCACAACTCCGCCAATCGCCAGGGTTTTAATCAAAAAGATACCATCTATCTTGTAACGCCTGACCGGTTTGCCAATGGCGACCCGTCCAATGATTCTGTGTCGGGTCTGCAGGATAAAGCAAACAGAAGCGCGCCTGGTGGTCGGCACGGCGGGGATATTCAGGGGCTGATTGATCAGTTGGACTATATTTCGTCCACGGGCTTTACGCAAATCTGGTCAATGCCTTTGTTGGAAAACGCTATGGATGACCACTCTTACCATGGCTATGCCATCACCGATTTTTACGAGATTGATCCTCGTTACGGTACTAACTCCCAGTATCGGCAGTTTTCCCATCAGGCCGGTGACGAAGGCGTAGGCATCATCATGGATATGGTATTAAATCATATCGGCAGCAACCACCCATGGATGGAAGATATGCCGGCAAAGAACTGGATAAATCACGATGGTCAGTTTTCTCCTACCACCCACCGACGCGAATCATTACATGATCCACATGGTGTGCAAGCGGATCAGCAGGCCTTTAGTGATGGCTGGTTTGTGCCCAGTATGCCAGATTTGAATCAACGAAATCCTTATCTGGCCAACTATCTGATTCAAAACGCAATCTGGTGGGTTGAATACGCGAATTTAAGTGGCATTCGGGTTGATACCTACTCGTATTCTGATAAAGCGTTTCTGTCCGACTGGACAGCCCGCCTGACCAGCGAGTATCCAAACCTCAATATTGTGGGTGAAGAATGGACAACCAATCCGGTCATTACCGCTTACTGGCAGGCTGGTTCTTACCGGGCTGATAATTATGCATCTTCGCTGCCCAGCGTTATGGATTTTCCGCTCCAGGATACACTGGTCAACGCACTGAAAGATAAGGAAACTTGGGGAACCGGTCTTGTCAGTCTGTATAATCTGTTAGCGGGCGACTTTATTTATGGTGATCCTTACAATCTGGTTATCTTTGGCGATAATCATGATATGAGCCGGATTTACACGCAGCTTGAGGAGTCGTATCCGCTGTGGGACATGGCGATGACATTCCTGCTCACGTCGCGCGGTATTCCTCAGGTATATTACGGAACGGAAATTTTAATGGCGAATCCGGACAGCGATGACCATGGGATTATTCGAAGCGACTTTCCGGGTGGCTGGCAGGGTGACAAGGTGAACGCCTTTACACAGAAGGGTCTCTCAGACGAGCAACGCCAAGCGTATAATCGAATTAAATCATTACTGGCATTACGAAAAGACCATCCTGTTGTTGCCACCGGCAAGTTTACGCATTTTGCGCCTGCTGATGGCATTTATGTGTACTTCAGGACGAATGATGCCGGTGAAGGCGCGATGGTTATACTCAATAAAAATAATGAGGTAGCCAGCGTCGCGCTATCACGGTTCGAACCAGTACTGAAACGTTTCTCTACCGCGGTAGGGTGGCAAGATAAACAGTCGCTAAGTGTAAAAAACGCTAAGGTCGATGTTGCACCTCAAAGTGCGACGGTCTGGCTATTACAGTAAACAAACAACAATAACGATAATTAGTGGTAACTATGGACACAAAACAACCGGGATTAAACTTCTGGCAAATCTGGAATGTCAGCTTCGGCTTTTTAGGTGTGCAGTTTGGCTTTGCGCTACAAAATGCCAATGTTTCACGCATTCTTTCTGATCTGGGAGCCGATCTCCACTCACTCTCGTTGTTCTGGCTGGTTGCACCGATAATGGGTTTGATTATCCAGCCTATTGTTGGGGCTGCCTCTGACAGAACCTGGAACCGGCTGGGACGGCGGCGTCCTTATATTCTTGCCGGTGCCATCGCTGCTGCCATCGGTATGTTTCTAATGCCAAACGCGCCATTGTTCGTGGCATTAATGACGCCAATGATATTCGGTGCTCTGATGCTGGCGCTGATGGACGCGTCTTTCAATATCTGTTTTCAGCCGTTCCGCTCTCTGGTTTCAGATATGGTGCCACCCCGGCAACGTAACATAGGCTACTCTGTACAGTCTTTGTTGATAAATATTGGTGCGGTTATTGGTTCAATTTTACCGTTTTTGCTGACCAATGTTATCGGTCTTGAAAATACCGCACAATTGGGCGAAGTCGCACCATCAGTGATGTGGGCATTCTATATTGGCGCAACGGTGCTGTTAGGTAGTGTTATCTGGACGGTAGTACGTACCAAAGAGTACGCGCCCAAAGAATACAATTACTACAAAGATGTCACTGACGAGCCACTGCCAGACACTAAACAAAGCATAGGGCAACGCTTCAAAGCATTCTTACAGCTGGTGGCTAATATGCCCACCACCATGAAACAGCTTGCAGTTGTTCAGTTTTTCTCCTGGTTTTCTTTATATATCATGTGGGTTTATACCACGCCTGCGATTACCCAGCATATTTGGAATGTGGATAAAAAATGGTTCGATCCCGGCTACTTGTCTACGCTGGCGGTCATCCCCCAGGAGATCGTGCTGGCTAAGGGCGCGGCTGGCGACTGGGTGGGAATTCTGTTTGCTGCCTATTCTGTATTTGCGGCTGTATTTTCTGTGTTTCTGGCCCGGCTGGCTGACAAATTTGGCCGTAAGCTGGTTTACAGCTTATCGCTGCTTGCCGGCGGCCTGGGCTATGTCAGCTTTCTGGTGTTCCAGGATCTCACCCCAACCAATGTCGATCTGCTTATTACTGAAGTTACGGTACCACTGGGCGCGGTGAAACTGCTAATCCCCATGATCGGGATAGGTATAGCGTGGGCTGCGATTCTGGCAATGCCCTATGCGATGTTGGCAGGTGCACTGCCACCGCAAAAGACCGGTGTCTATATGGGAATTTTCAATTTTACTGTTGCCGTACCACAAATTGTCGCCGGTTTATTTTCCGGCTATATCCTGTCAGCTGTTTTTGATAACGAGGCAAAATACATCATCGTTGTGGCAGGTGTATCAATGATTGCGGGTGCCATGGCTGTCTTTTTTGTTAAAGAGCCTGATCAACCTGCATCTGGCCAAGAGTAAGGGATGTTTATGTTAAAACGTTTTAGTCGCCATTTGCTTGCGGCAAGTGTCACCGTTGCACTGATTGGTTGTGCCCAGTCATCAAACCATTCACCGGAAAAATCAGTCTCGCAGATAAGCGAGGTTATCAGGGGAACAGATAATCCATTCGCCAAAGAGGCAATTTATTTTGTGGTAACCGACAGGTTTGTCGACGGCGATCCATCTAACAACCATGAAGACCAGGGTGGAGAGCATCCGACCTGGGAGCTACGCCTGGATGGGCCGGAGGGCAAGTTTGCCAATGTTGGATACATGGGCGGCGATTTACAAGGTGTGCTCAATAATGGTGACTATATCAGTGATCTCGGCTTTACCGCGGTCTGGCTAACGCCGGTACTGGATAATCCGGATCAGGCATTCACCGGAGACGAGCCCATCAGCTATGGTGGTCAGTTCAAAGATGGTGGCAAAACAGGCTATCATGGTTACTGGGCGACCAATTTTTATAAAGCCGATGAGCATCTGGTCAGCGAAAACTTATCTTATGCGGACTATACCCGGGCAATGCGTGATGATTACGGGCTGAAGTCTGTGTTCGATATTGTGGCGAATCATGGCTCTCCCAGCTATACCATGCCAGAGGACCAGCCCGGTTATGGTGAACTGTATGATGCAGAGGGTAAGCTGGTTGCAGATCATCAAAACCTGCATCCTACCGAGCTGGACACTGATAAACCTTTACAGGCGTTCTTTCATCCTTATCCCGACTTAGCGAAATTATCTAATCTGAATGAGCACAATCCTGATGTTCAGGATTATCTGATTAATTCCTATTTATACTGGATAGAGCAGGGCGCCGACGCTTTCAGAATTGATACCATCCGGCATGTTTCGCACGATTTCTGGCGCACGATGTCAGATCGAATCCGCGAGCAGCATCCTGATTTTTTCATGTTTGGTGAAAGCTTTGTTTACGACGCAAACTTCATTGCCCAGCACACATTACCCAAAAATGGTGGGGTAAGTGTACTGGACTTTCCAATGCAAAAAGCGATGAATGAGGTGTTTGGAGAAGCGTCAACAGAAGAGGCATCACAACAGGAAAATAACGCACCTGAGAGTAAGGGTTATGAAAAATTACGGGACGTGCTGTTCCTGACGCACGGGCCGTATGCGAATCCCTACGAGCTCACGACTTTTTATGACAACCATGATATGCCGCGCATGCAGGCCAGTGACGAAGGCTTCATCAATGCCCATAACTGGTTATTCACTGCTCGCGGTATTCCCGTGGTGTATCAGGGGTCAGAAATTGGATTCATGCGAGGGACAGCTGAGCATGCTGGTAACCGTAACTACCTTGGCCAGGATGCCATCGACAATGCTGGTAACCATGACATTTATAAATCACTGAAAACGATTGCTAATGTCAGAAAGCAAACCCCGGCGCTACAGCGGGGGCTTCAGGTAAACCTGACGTTCACAGAAAATACCGCCGCCTTCTATCGAATCGTGCAGGACGATAACGCCCGGCAAATTGCGCTGGTCCTGTTAAACAAAGGCGATGAAAGTGAACAGATGACTGTTAGCAAGTGGCTGCAGACGGGTGACTGGGAAGAGCAATTAACCGGGCAGCGCCGCACGGTGTCTTCAAACGGTAAACTTACAACCACCGTAGCACCCAACAGTGCCCAGGTCTGGGTGCTAAATGCACCTGTGACACACAGCGGGCTGCTGGAAACAACCCGGCAACAAATGCAACGTCAGTGATGTATCCCTTATTGCGCGCCGCACGAGCGGCGCACGATAAGCTCAGCCGGCATCAGATAATCCTCAACCTCTTCTTTATTGATCGCTTTTATTAATGTATTGACCAGCAACTCTCCGGCTTTGGTCGTGTTTTGACGCACTGTTGTCAAAGCAGGGGTGGTATAACCAGAAATCGGAATGTTGTCATACCCGACCACAGCCACATCCTCCGGTATACGCAGGTTTGCTTCGCGAAGCGCGTCATAAACTCCAACCGCAATTAAATCAGACGCACAGACAACCGCCCGGGGCAGTGGTTTCATATTTAGCATGGATTGCATTGCCGCATAGCCGGAAGGCTCTGTAGAGTGAGCGTCAATTTGACGCTGCGACGCTGCAGACAGGCCATGTTCGTTCAGTGCATCGGTAAACCCCAGATACCGCGCCCGGAATTCAGGAGCATCCTCACCGTTATCGCCGATAAAGGCAAAAGAGGTATAGCCCAGGCCGATTAGGTGGCGAGTCACATCATAACCGCCCTGATAATTATCACAGCCAATGTTTACGCCCGGGTGCGCTTTATCCTGCGCCCCCCAGCGCACGAAATGCGTACCTTGCTCCTCGAGCTGGTCCAGCTTGCTGCGATAAGCACTATAATCGCCGTAGCCCAGCAAAATGATGCCATCCGCCTTATTTGAATCTTCATACTCTGCATGCCAGTCACTTTGCATATTCTGAAACGACACCAATAAATCGTAACCCTGGCTGGCGCTGGCGCGGGTAATACTGCCAAGCATGGACAGGAAAAACGGATTGATCAGTGAATCATCGGTGGTGGGGTCCTCAAACAGTAACAGCGCAAGCGTATTACTTTTTTGTTTGCGAAGATTACTGGCGTTTTTATCCACCTGATAATTCAGTTCCCGGGCGATCTGTACGATACGATCGCGGGTTTCCTGACTGACCAGTGGGCTGTTGTTCAGCGCGCGGGATACGGTAGATTGGGAAACACCTGCCCGGTGTGCAATATCAAAGGAGGTTGCTTTTTCTTTCATAAACACTATTTTTTGATGCGGTGTAGGCACACCCTGTTTTACGCTACGATACCATAAATTCGTCATTTTCCCGCTGTTTAGCGGCCCGTCTGGCGATAAATAGCCGGTAATCGTCGGTATTTTAAGCGTTTAATGCGTCCAGGTGACGAAAAAATATCACCTGTAAAAGGGTGATGTTATACTCGCTTTGTTTCGTTAACTATGTTTATTAAGGGGAATTCGCGAATGGCGGAGACTGAAAATCGTCCGACCAATTTTATCCGGCAGATTATCGATAAAGATTTGGCGTCTGGGTTACACCAGCAGGTGAAAACGCGTTTTCCACCCGAGCCTAACGGCTTTTTGCATATTGGCCACGCTAAATCCATTTGTCTGAACTTTGGCATTGCCGAAGATTATCAGGGCACCTGCAATTTGCGCTTCGATGACACTAATCCGGCAAAAGAAGACATTTCTTTTGTGAACAGCATTAAAGAAGATGTGCATTGGCTGGGATTTGAGTGGTCCGGAGAGGCCCGTTATTCCTCTGATTATTTTGATCGCCTGCATGGTTTCGCTGTCGAGCTGATTGAAAAAGGCCTGGCGTATGTGGATTTTTCCACCCACGATGAAATGCGTGCGCTGCGTGGGACGCTTACCGAGCCAGGTTCCAACAGCCCATATCGTGATACCGATGTGCAGACAAATCTGCAGGAATTCGCCAAGATGGCGAACGGTGAGTATCAGGAAGGGCAGTGTAGTCTTCGCGCGAAAATAGACATGGCATCACCGTTTATGTGTATGCGCGATCCGGTTATATACCGTGTGAAATTTGCTCACCATCATCAAACGAAGGATAAGTGGTGCATTTATCCTATGTATGATTTCACCCATTGTATCTCTGATGCGATTGAAGGCATTACTCATTCTTTGTGTACGCTGGAGTTTCAGGATAACCGTCGTCTTTACGATTGGGTGATCGACAATATCACCATTGACGCACACCCACGTCAGTATGAGTTTTCACGTCTTAACCTTGAATACACGGTATTGAGTAAACGTCGTCTTATTCAGCTGGTGGATGAAAAACATGTCAGTGGATGGGACGATCCGCGTATGCCGACGATCGCAGGCCTTCGTCGCCGCGGTTATACACCGGGCGCCGTGCGCGAGTTTTGTAAGCGTATTGGCGTTACCAAAATGGACAACATGGTTGAAATGGGCATGCTGGAAGCCTGTATCCGTGACGATCTGAACGTCAATGCACCTCGAGCAATGGCGGTATTGGAGCCGGTAAAAGTTATCATTGAAAATCTGCCTGAAGGCAGCAGCGAAACCTTAACCGCCCCTAATCACCCTAATGATGAGTCAATGGGTATCCGTGAAATAACGTTTAGCCGTGAAATCTGGATAGAAGCTGAAGATTTCCGTGAACAGGCAAACAAGAAGTTCAAACGCCTGGTGTTGGGTAAAGAAGTCCGGTTACGTAATGCGTATGTGATAAAGGCTGAGCGTGTTGATAAAGATGATGCTGGCAATATCACAACCATTTATTGTACGTACGATGAACAGACACTGGGTAAAGATCCGGCCGATGGCAGAAAAGTGAAGGGCGTTATTCACTGGGTAGATGCTAACACTGCTGCTCCGGCGCAATTCAGATTGTACGATCGGTTATTCAACGTACCAAATCCTGCTGCGCAGGAAAACTTTGTCAATGCTATTAATGATGCATCACTTATTGTAAAAAATGGCTACGCGGAGAGCAGTCTGGCGCACGCCACCGTGGATGACGGTAACTGGCAATTTGAACGCACGGGTTATTTTTGTTGTGATAAAGACAGCAGTGAAGGTCAGCTTGTCTTTAACCAGACGGTGGGTCTGCGTGACACATGGGCTAAGATCGAGAACCAGTAATTATCTACTCTATGTTCGAAAAAAGGTTACCTGACGGTAACCTTTTTTTATGGAATCATTCAAAACCGGCTTTTTATTTTGGCTGACAGTCCAGTGACTGACCATTTACTGCCAGACTATCGTCACCCATCAGGTATAAATATAACGGCATGATATCTGCCGGTGTTTTCAGTGTCTGAGGATCTTCTGCCGGAAAGGCATTAGCCCGCATATCTGTGCGCGTGCCGCCCGGATTGATACAGTTAAAACGCACATTCCTGTTTTCATACTCACAGGCAAGCACCTGCATCATGCCCTCAGTGGCAAATTTAGACACCGCATAAGTTCCCCAGAATGAGCGCCCTGTTCTGCCAACACTGGATGTGGTAAATACTACCGATGCATGGTCGGCAAGTCTGAGCACCGGAAGTAATTTCTGCGTCATTAGCGCAGCACCGGTCAGGTTTATCTGTATGACATCCTGCCATTCGTCTTCGGGAATATCTTCAAATGCGCTGAGCTGACCAAGCACAGAGGCATTATGTAACACGCCATCAAGACGGCCGAACTGATCCTGTATAGTACGCGCCATATCTTCATAGTTCTTTGCCGTAGCGCCTTTTAAATCCAGCGGGATAATTGCCGGCTCAGCGTATCCTGCCGCTACAATCTCATCATAAACCGCCTCGAGCTTACTGACCGTTCGTCCCAGCAAAATACATGTGGCTCCGAAACGGGCAAATGTTCTTGCTGCTTCAGCCCCAATACCGGCGCCGGCACCGGTAATCAGAATCACTTTTTCACTTAACACGTTTTCTGGCGCATTATAATCGTTCATTCACTCTCCCTGATAAGTAGGTTATAGCGCAAGCATAATACGGGAAACGAATCGATGAAAGCGTATGCCGGTTCAGCGGGTAAACGCGCAGGATTAAGCGCAACGTTAATAAAGAAAATAAAAAGTTAACAAAGTTTTGCAAAGTTGCTGCAAAGTCAATAATATTGCTTAATAATAAACTGGTCTTACATGTTAGAAATCAGATTTGATGTCAGTATCGTTGACTAAGGTGCCTGCCAGCGGGCAGACAGGGTCAGGGGTTTAGACAGACAATAAAAACAATGAGTCATAGGGAGAAACAATGAGAAAACTACTTATCAGTTCCAGTGTTGCCATGGCACTGGGGTTAGCAGGGTGCGGAGGCTCAGGCGAATCAATTGATGATATAGAGGCGGATACGCCCGATCAGACACCCTTTTCCCGTATTGTCTTTGACCCGGCCAACGGTAATTTGAATACGCCGAACGATTTACTTATGCTGCCCGGCGATGATGGATTTTTTGATTATACACTGAATATTCCAGTGGCTGATCCGAATGATTTCAGCGATCCGCGTGCAGCACTCAACACCCTGGATGGCTGGTCAACCCAACATCCGTTTGTCATCGATGTTGAAACCCCAGGGGACACCGCTATTGATGAGTCGACCCTTGGTGCCGGTATCTATATTCATGAAGCAACATTAGGCCTGGATCAGAGTGATCCGGATTGTGCCGCTGCTGAAATCCCATCATCTGGCTGTAAAGTTGGTGATGCGCTGGAACTGGGTACTGATTATGCGCTCAGACTGGTTGATGGCGATACCATTTCGGTGATTCCACTGCGTCCACTGAAATCTGCTCAGGGTTATATGTTGATCATGACCACCGGATTGAAGGATACCAGTGGTAAATCTGTCATGGGGTCGACAACATGGGATCTGGTTAAGCAGGATATTGATACTAAGCCGCTTTCTACCGCGTCGCAGCTGCAGTTGCAAACGCTGGTAAATACCTATGTAACGCCGCTGGAAGAGGCGGGCTTTTCCCGTGAGGAGCTGACATATGTCTCCGCGTTCACGACTCAGTCAGTAGGGCAATCTCTTTCAGCACTTAAAAAGGTGGCTATCTCTACGTATGCAGCGAAAGTCGCTGCGGGCGATCCTACCGCCGGTCAATCTTTACCTGCGCTTCAGGTTAACGATTCGACAGGTGCAACTAATGCTATGGAGGCGTTAAACCTGGTTAGTGACGAGGTGCTTGCCGGCGCGGTTGCTCAGGGCGCCGAAGGATTGGATGAGGCAACGCAAGGTGCGATTCAGGCTACGCTTGAAGCGGGTGGCTTTGACGGGTTACAAACCTGTAGTGGTTTGCTGACTACGGCCGCAGGTGAAATGGCTGCGACCTACGGCGCATTGAACGAATTTGCACAGCCGCTGGCCAGTGGCTTGCTGCAGCAAGTCGGCTCGTTCTGCGCCGCTAAGCATTATCAGGGAAATATTACGCTGCCTTATTACCTTGGCGTACCAACTGAAGAGAACCCCATGGCGCCGGTCAATGAGTTCTGGCATGCAGCCTGTGACAGCGGCATTGTGTTAGGTGCGGTCTCTGATGAAACCAAAGCCGCTGCCGAAGCCGGTCCAAATAATCCTCTGTGTCAGCAGCTTGGTTTGGCTGACCTGCGTGTCAAAGGTGAAAAACTCGATCCTAAGCGTAACGTAACCCGCTTTAATCCTGTTCCTCAGGCAACAAGTATGCAGCAACTGGATGTTCAGGTGACCGTGCCTGATCCTGCGGTGGCAGCAGGACTTGGCTTTTCTATCAGTCAGCCAGAATCAGGGTGGCCGGTCGTTATTCTGTATCATGGCATCACCAGCAAGAAAGAAGACATGCTGGCGATTACCGGAACCCTTTCTCTGGCTGGTATTGCTACTGTCGCTATTGACCAGCCTCTGCATGGCTCGCGTGGCTTTGATGTTGATATGGATGGAACTGACGATATCAATGCTACAACCGTAACCCCGGTTCATTATATGAATTTAGGCAGCTTGCCTACCGCTCGTGACAATTTGCGTCAAAGCGTTGCAGATTTACTAGGGCTTCGCCTGGGCATGAATGCACTTATGGATATGACGACTGACCAGGATGTCAACGTTAACCTGGGTCGTGTGTCAGTGATGGGCGTCTCGCTGGGTGCGATTACCGGCGGTAACTTTGCTGCGGTTGCAAATTCATCAATGGGTGGCGATTTGGCGGCCCTTGATGGTGCATATGCCGTAGATGTTGCGTCTCTGGAATCTCCGGGAGGTGGTCTGGCGCAATTCCTGATTGAGTCACCTCGTTTCGGTCCGCTAATCAAAGGCTTGTTGCTGTCTGAGTCCTCAGAAGAGTTTCAGGGGTTGTTGCAGCAGCTTTACGAAACAACGGATGTTACGCAGGAGCAATTAGTCGCAGCAGTGACACAATTTGAAGCGGCCCTGACGCCAGAACAGGCGGCGGGTGTGCAGGCAACACTGAGTGAGTTCGCTTTTGCTGCCCAGTCAGTATTGGATAAGGGTGATCCTAACAACTACGCCATGACGCTGGGGGAAACAACGCCGGTACACATGATGACTGTTGTAGGTGATGGTAGCGAAGAAAACAAGCCTGATCAGGTGATCCCGGTATCTACCAGTTTGCCGCTGTCAGGCCAGAATCCGTTGGCTCGAATCATCGGGTTGGAGCAAGTAAGCTCGACGGTGACCGGCGATCCGGTTTCAGGTCAGGTTCGCTTTACCGAAGGCGCACACGCATCAAGTCTTAGCCCTGATGCCAGTGCGGCAACCACTGAAGAAATGCAGCGTGAGGTGGCAACCTATATTGCTACTGAAGGTACTGTTATTCAAATCAACAACGAGGATGTTGTTGCCAACTAACAGTTTGATGTTGTGAAAGGCCAGCAGATGCTGGCCTTTTTTATGCGCTAAACAACATCAATGTCGTCACGACAGGTGAACGCTGGTACACTTATGCCAGCAAAATTAACTCACTAAATAAACTGACAATCAGTAGCAGGAGTCAAACTTGGAGTTTCTGTACGAATATGGGCTTTTTCTGGCAAAAGCCGTCACCTTTGTTGCCGCTTTTGTAATTATTGTGGCATCGGTAGTCGGTGCTGCAAATCGTCAAAAGCCTGGTAAGGGCCACCTTGAGATTGCCTCTTTAAACGAACAATTAAAAGACATCACCAATTACGCACGCTCTGTGTTGCTGGATAAAGCGAGCATGAAAAAACTGGCTAAGCAGCAGAAGAAAGAAGCGAAAGACAAGGATAAAGAAAAACAGGATCGGTCACGCTTGTTTGTGATTGAATTTAAAGGGTCTATGGATGCCCATGAAGTTGAACGTTTGCGCGAAGAAGTCACAGCGATCTTGTGTGTTGCCGAATCGCAGGATGAAGTTCTGGTCAAGCTGGAAAGTGGAGGGGGAGTTGTGCATGGTTATGGTCTGGCCGCCGCACAGCTGCATCGTATTAAAGACAAAGGCATCAAACTTACGGTTTCTGTAGATAAAGTCGCTGCCAGTGGTGGCTACATGATGGCGTGCGTTGCCGATAATCTACTGGCCTCCCGGTTTGCGTATATTGGCTCAATTGGCGTTTTGGCGCAGTTACCTAATTTTCATAAAGTGCTGAAGAAAAATGACATTGAGTTTGAACAGCATACGGCGGGCGCTTATAAACGCACGTTAACAGTATTTGGTGAAAATACTGATGAAGGCCGCGAAAAGTTTCGTGAGGAAATTGAAGAAATTCATGTACTGTTCAAAGACTGGGTCAGTGAGCAACGCTCACAAATGGACATAGAGAAAGTCGCCACGGGTGAGTTCTGGCCAGGCGTTAAAGCCAAAGAGCTCGGTCTGGTGGATACTATAATGACCTCTGATGACTATATTCTGTCTGCTTACCCTGACAAAGAAATTTACAGCGTAAAATATTCGCATAAGAAAAATATGGCTGAAAAGCTGGGTATGTCATTTGCCAGCGTGGCACAGCAGCAACTCATGCGGTTGTGGAGCCAAACACGCACCTGGTTCCATTAACCACTGGTTCAATAATGACAAAACCCACCAAAATTCAGATTTTGGATGTGGCTGAAGCCCTGTTTGCTGAGCAGGGCTTCGACCAAACTTCAATGCGTGCCATTACCAGCGGTGCCAGTGTCAATCTCGCCTCGGTCAACTATCATTACGGCAGCAAAAAAAACCTTATCCAGTCCGTTTTCAAACGGTATTTTGATATTCTGATGCCCCGGATTGATGAGACGCTGGATTCACTTCCCTTATCCACCGGCAGACAGGGCATCGTTGAGTTGCTTGAAGCGTTAGTCCCGCCCATGTTGTGTCTCAATGACGTTCGCCCGAATGGTACTGCAACTTTTGTGATGTTACTGGGCAAAGGGTACAACGAGACGCAAGGTCACCTGCGCCGTTTCATTATGGGGCATTACGGCCACAGTGTTACTAAGCTGCTCACTGAAATTCACAGACGACTACCGGATATTCAAAACGATGAACTTTTCTGGCGCTTACATTTTGCCATGGGCGCCTTTGTCTTCTCGATGTCATCAAGCAGTGCATTGACGCAAATTGCCCATTCTGACTTCAATCAGGACGTTGATGTGGTTGGCGTTATCGACCATCTGATTCCTTTTGTCGCTACCGGAATTGCCGGCCAATAACTCCACATTTTCCGTTTACATTTGTTACACTTGCCGCCATAAAATTGCAGGCGACAGGAGCGTTAAATGATCAGCAGAACTGAATTGCAGCGAGTTCTCGATGGCCTACTCAAACCCGCAGATATTAAAGATTATTGTCCCAATGGACTGCAGGTTGAGGGTAAAGATCGTATTAAGCGAATTATTACCGGTGTTACAGCATCGCAACGGCTGATTGATGCGGCTATTGAACAAAATGCAGATGCTATTATTGTTCATCATGGCTATTTCTGGAAAGGTGAAGCCGACGTCATTACCGGCATGAAGAAGCGACGTATAAAGTCGCTGCTGGAAAATGACATTAATTTGTTTGCTTATCACCTGCCCATAGATGTGCATACGACACTGGGTAACAATGCGCAATTAGGCAAATTACTTAACTTTGAAAATGCCCGGCCACACGCTGATATCAGTCCCCAGAGAATTGTTTTCGAAGCACGGCTTGAAACCCCGGTCTCGCAACAGGATTTGGCGGACAATATTCAGGCTGCACTGGGTAAAGCGCCGTTAGTTGAAGGGGATCCTGATCAGCCCATTTCCACTGTTGCATGGTGTACGGGTGGCGGACAGGGCTTCATCGACAGTGTCGCGCAGGCGGGCATTGATGCGTTTATCAGTGGTGAAGTTTCTGAACAGACGATCCATAGTGCAAGAGAGCAGGGCATTCATTTTTTCGCTTGTGGGCATCACGCGACCGAACGTTATGGCGTAAAGGCGCTGGGCGAATTTTTACAGGAAAAGTTCGGGCTGGCGACCACCTTCATAGACATTGATAATCCAGCCTGAGTGTAAATAAACAAAATGAAAGCCACTGACCAGTATTTTGACGGTATTGCCGATAAGTTCGTGCGAAATATTTATGGCACAACCAAGGGGAAACTGCGTCACTTATTGTTACTGGAGTCAATACAGCCGTTTCTGGATACGCCAGCACAGCGGATCATTGAAATTGGCGGTGGTACAGGCATTATGGCCAGGGAGTTGGCCGTTCAGGGGCATCATGTCACGCTGACCGATGCCTCCCGGGACATACTTAACCTGGCGGCTGATCTTTTACATGATTTTCCCCAGGTGGATATAACTCACTGCCCACTTCAGCAAATCCAGCAGCTTGATTCCTATGACTTGATTGTTTGCCATGCTGTACTTGAATGGCTGGCCGAGCCATTTGACGCGCTTCAATTTATTGCTGAAAAGATGCGCCCGGGCAGCCGGTTAAGTCTCAGCTTTTTTAACCGTGATGCCGCGCTTTTCACCAATGCGGTTTATGGCAATTTTGATTATATTGCGCGAGGCTTGAAGGTTAAAAACCAGGTCAGGCTCAATCCCACGAATGCCTTGCGGCCAGTGGATGTGATTAATTTTGTTGAGCAGCAAAATATGACAGTGTTAGCCAAATCCGGGATCCGGTGTTTTCATGATTACATGAAAAACAAACCCGAATCAGACGATATTTTTGAGCAGCTACTGACACTTGAAAGACAATATCGCGCACAGGAGCCCTTTTGCTGGATGGGTAAATATTTTCATCTTATGCTCGAGAAAAACTAAATTACCCGGTTGTTATCACTTAATCTTCCCTGACAGAAATTTACAATATTAGCGAGTGTCACAGAGGCAATCTCTTCCATGGCTTCTCGGGTGAAAAAGCCCTGGTGACCGGTAATCAGTACATTCGGAAACGTTTGCAGGCGCTCAAAAATATCATCGTGAATGATTTCCATCGAATGGTCAGAAAAAAACAGCGATGCCTCTTGTTCGTAAACGTCGATACCCAGACTGCCGATTTTTTCAGATTTCAGGCCGGTAATCATTGCTTTAGTATCAATCAGGGCGCCTCTGGATGTATTAATCAGCATAACCCCATCTTTCATTTGTCCGATACTCTGGCGGTTAATCAGATGATAGGTGTCGTCATTTAACGGGCAGTGCAGCGTGATAATATCGCTTTTACTCAGAATTTCGTGAATTGATGTATAGGTACAGTCAATTGCCAGTGTGCTATCAGGCTGAGGATCATAGCAAAGTACCTCACAGCCGAAGCCCTTTAATATATGGGCTGTTGCCTTACCGATATGTCCTGTGCCGATAACACCTACGCGTTTACCATGAAGGGTAAAGCCCATCAGTCCGTTTAAATTAAAATTTCCCTCTCTGACGCGATTAAACGCACGGTGGGTTTTACGGTTAAGCGTTAACATGAGGGCGATCGCGTGTTCGGCAACGCTGTGTGGTGAATAGGCTGGTACACGTGTCACGCACACGCGGTATTTTTTGGCAGCTTTTAAGTCCACATTATTATAACCAGCACAGCGTAGTGCAATATGTCGTACGCCCAGCTTTGCCAGTGCGCTGACCACAGACTCATCCAGCGTATCATTAACAAATACGCATACCGTATCCAGTCCCTGACATAACGAAACGGATTGCTGGGTAAGTGCGGTCTCAAAATACCGTAATTCTGCACCAGCATGTTGGGCTGCCGCCTGGCTGAGGGTGTCGCGATCATACGCCTGACAGCTAAATACACCAATTTTGCATTGCATACTTGTCATCCAAAGATTGTGTTAGACAAAAAAAACACGACATACTGTCTCATTATGCACTTCGCACAGTTTGTGGCAGCATAAGCATTATTAATCAGTCATACGCAGAGTATAGCAATGAAAAAAGTTTGTTTTCTTGGTTTAGGCGTTATGGGGTATCCCATGGCAGGTCACTTGTCAGACAACGGATACGACGTCACCGTATTCAATCGTACTACGGAAAAAGTTAGTAACTGGTGTAAGCACTACGCCGGTCAAATGGCACACACCATAACTGACGCTGTTACCGGTGCGGATATCGTGTTGATGTGCGTGGGCAATGATAACGATGTTAGCGAAGTGGCGCAGCAGGCTATAGCCGCTATGAAGCCTGACAGTATTCTGATTGATCATACGACTGCATCAGCGGAACTGGCTCGTCAGCTGGATGCGATGTGCGCAGACAAACAAATCGGGTTTCTGGATGCGCCTGTTTCTGGCGGACAGGCCGGTGCGCAGAACGGGCAGCTAACGGTTATGGTCGGCGGCCGCACTGATACCTTTGAGCGTGCGCTGCCCGTTATGCAGGTATTTGCCCGGCACGTTCAGCGTATAGGCGATGCTGGCAGTGGACAGTTGGCAAAAATGATGAACCAAATCTGTATTGCTGGCATTGTGCAGGGATTGGCAGAAGCACTGCATTTTGGTGAAAGGGCCGGCCTTGATTGTAACCAAGTGATTGAGGTGATCAGCAAAGGGGCGGCGCAATCCTGGCAAATGGAAAACAGAGCGGCCACAATGATGAACGGCGAGTACGAATTTGGCTTTGCGGTAGACTGGATGCGTAAAGATTTGCATATTGCACTGGAAGAAGCGCGTAAAAACGGGTCAACACTGGCTCTCACCGCATTGGTAGATCAGTATTATGCTGATGTGCAAAAATGCGGAGGAGGGCGCTGGGACACCTCCAGCCTGCTAACCCGTTTGCATCCCTGATGTATGCCTTTATATCAGAATCACAGCCGGTACTTTCACAGCTGAGTAGCCAGTCAGTATTATCGCGACAGTCAACTAATGATGATTGGCGCCGCTGTTTAACTCAGGCTTGTTTGCATACATCTTTTCAATTTTCTGCAGTCTGTTTTGATTGGAGGCAGATAAAGTCGTGGCGGTGAGCTGGGTAAACAGTGCCTGTGCACTGGTTGTCCGGTAGTTGGCTATCCCCGCCTCAGTCATACAATGCAACAGGTTAAGCGCAAATGCCGCCGTTCCGGGTAGCAATGTATGGGCCTGATAAAAGTAATACATGGCTTTCAAATAACGCTTTTGTAAAAACCATTTGGTGCCAATATCATTGAGTTCAAAAGCTTGCTCAGCGGCAACGCCCAGCTGCTGCTCGGCGGTGCGCAATGCTTCCTGATGAGAGGTACGCTGGGCCAGACTGAGATTGTCCTGTGTTCTGTCGTGAGCCAGTGACAACATCTCCCTGACTTTTTCCGGTTGGCGTAAATACGAATAGACCTTGGCGGCATTGATGAGTGTTGCAGCATCGGTGCGTGCAAAATACTCTGTGGTTTCATGATCGAACAAGACCTGTGCGCGATGCTCATCGCCGTCCAACACTGCCGCATACGCCATGAGTACAGCCTGTTTCTGACCGTGTTGTGCGTCATGGTTGTGGCGGCCAGCCACACCTATCAGGCGGCGCGCCTGACTGAGGCTTTCACTCCGGTTCGCAGCAGGCTGATGTTCTGCAATAGACAGATAAAATTCAGCCAGCTCAAAGGTGAATTCGTTAAAGGTTTCTTTTGATGACGTATGCGCGTGGCGTTTTTTCTGCAGGAGTTCGATGGCATCAAGCACACGATCCTGGCGCTGATAGGTCAGTGATTTTAATCGCGTTGCGGCGATACTTAATGCTGAAAAAGCGATGTGATCAAGATAATACTCTGCCTTCTCGTAGGCTTTTTGTTCAAAACTGAGGCCGGCCAGCCATTCAAATGCTTTGTTTTTTGCCAGCTCACTTTCAATTAGGTCGGTAAGATCGTCCTGACAATGATGCCAACGCCCTTCCATATACAGGCACTTAACCTTGCCCCATTGCGCCCACAGCACACGCTCACAATCTACTAACACCGCTTCGTAAAGCTGTCGGGCTTGTTGTATGTCACCAGACTCAAACAACAGGCGGGCTTTCAGTTTGATAATATCGGTACGAATACGTAGCGGTATTTCCTGCTCCAGAGAGGCTTTTAGCAACTTTAACGCCTTGTCAGGCCGCTGGTCATCAAGCGCCTGCAACGCGTTGTGCGCAACTTTTCGGTAGGTCAGATACTGTTTGATGCCACGGGATAAGGTCTGCAGGTTATAAGGCTTGATCAGTAATAAATCAGGCTCACAATCGATAATTTCGCCAATCGTCTGAGGGAGCCTGTCCGAGGTGATAAAGATAATACCGGTACCCGGACGAATAAAGCGCGCCTGACGCAGGGTAGTAAGCCACTCTACGCCGGTTTTTGTTTCACCCAGATAATAGTCGAAAATGATAATTTCGAAGTGCTGGACACGCAGCGCCGACTGTAATTCACTTCCCTGGCTGAAGCTGCTGATCGTAAACGGCTCAATCTGCAGAAGGTGGCTTCTGAGTGTGGCCCGGGCAGTGGCATTATCTTCTACAATTGCAACGCGGTAAGTCATTTAATCGTTTGTCAGTGTCATTTTTTATATTTGGCTAATACTGACAGTACGCAGTATGAGGCGACATCACTGGTGAGCATACCAGCACAGAATTGCACCGTCATCATAACTTCATATTTATCTCGTCTGACGTGTTGAATCAGTCATCGCATTCTGAGACTTTTCATGTCACATTATGTTTACAAAAAACCAACCTTACGTTTATGGTTAACGTTTACGTCAAGGGGAGCCAGAGTTAAGGTGTCTCCAACGTCCGTTTATCTAAGGAAACAGCGATGAAACATGTACCCTTATTAATCAATGGTGAGTTCAAAAAATCTGATACAACTCAGTACATTGATGTTACCAATCCGGCCAACAACGAAGTCATAGCACAAGCGCCATGTGCGACAGAGGAAGAAATCACGCAGGCCATTGCTTCTGCAAAAACAGCCTTTGAAACCTGGAAAGATGTCCCTGTCACAGAACGCGCTCGTTTGATGATGCGTTATCAGGCGCTGCTTAAAGAACATCAAAAAGATATTGCGGAAACACTGGCGCAGGAAACCGGTAAAACCTTTGATGATGCGATGGGCGATGTATGGCGTGGTATTGAGGTGGTTGAACAGGCCATGAATGTGCCTTCGCTGATGATGGGCGAAACAGCAGAAAATGTTGCGCGTGGCATTGATACCTACAGCTATACACAGCCACTTGGTGTGTGCGCAGGAATTACGCCGTTCAACTTTCCGGCGATGATCCCACTGTGGATGTTCCCGCTGGCTATCGCCTGTGGTAATACCTTTGTACTTAAACCCTCTGAGCAGGATCCCTTGACGCCGGTTCGTCTGGCGGAACTTTTCAAAGAAGCCGGCGCACCCGATGGCGTACTCAATGTTATTCACGGTGGTAAAGAACAGGTTGAACCGCTGCTAACGCACCCCGACATCAAGGCGGTTTCGTTTGTCGGCTCTGTACCGGTGGGTCAGCACATCTATCGCACCGCGACGGCGCATATGAAACGCGCTCAGTGTTTTGCCGGCGCGAAAAACCACACTGTCATTATGCCTGACGCCAATAAAGAGCATGTTCTGAATAACCTGGTGGGCGCCTCTGTCGGTGCAGCAGGTCAGCGTTGTATGGCAATTTCGGTCGCGGTGTTTGTGGGTGAAGCACAAAAATGGATCCCTGAGCTGGCTGAACGTATTAAAGCCGTTAAGCCAGGCCCCTGGGATAAGAAAGATTCTGCATATGGGCCAGTCATCAGCCCGCAGGCAAAAGAGCGTGTATTACGTCTTATTAAGAGTGGCAAAGAGCAGGGCGCAACCTGTCTGGTAGATGGGTCAGACTTTACGGTTGAGGGCTTTGAAAATGGTAACTGGATCGGTCCGACCGTATTTAGCGATGTAACTGACGAGATGGATATTTACAAGGAAGAAATCTTTGGTCCGGTATTATCCATTATGAACGCGGACTCACTGGATGATGCGTTGACGCTGGTAAACAACAATCCGTACGGTAATGGTACGTCAATATTTACGTCAAACGGTGCTGCAGCACGTAAGTATCAGCATGAGGTTACAGTAGGACAGGTAGGGATTAATATTCCGATCCCGGTTCCTCTGCCATTTTTCTCATTCACCGGATGGAAAAACTCGTTCTTTGGCGATCTGCATGCATACGGTAAACAGGCGATTCGCTTTTATTCAGAAACCAAAACCATCACATCGCGCTGGCTGGAAGATGATATTCCGGGTGGCCCGAATATGACAATTTCACTGGGGTAAGTAGCGGTTATGAATTTTGAACTTACTGATGATCAACAGGCTTTTGCTGACACCGCGCGTCAGTTTGCCCGTGAGGTGCTGGCGCCTAATGCGGCAGCGTGGGATCGCGAGCATCATTTTCCGGTAGAGGCTATTCAGCAGGCCGGCGAACTGGGTTTTTGCGGGCTTTATACACCTGAGGAAGCCGGCGGCCTGGGCCTTAGCCGTCTGGACTCATCCATAATATTTGAGCAACTGGCGATGGGGTGTACGACCACAACAGCGATGCTCACTATCCATAATATGGCAACGTGGATGATTGCTACCTGGGGACAGGATGCGGTTAAACAGATGTGGTGTGAATCACTGGTCACCGGACAAAAACTGGCCTCTTACTGCCTGACCGAACCCGGGGCCGGTTCAGACGCCGCATCCCTTAAAACCAGTGCACGTAAAGACGGCGATCATTATTTACTCAACGGATCAAAAGTGTTTATTTCCGGTGCCGGCAGCACGGATGTGTTGGTGGTTATGGCCAGAACCGGTGAATCGGGTGCTAAAGGTGTGTCTGCGTTTGCGGTTCCGGCGGATGCCGAGGGTATTACCTATGGCAAGCCCGAGGAAAAGATGGGCTGGAATGCACAGCCTACACGCATGATCACATTTGAAGACGTTAAAGTTGATTCACAGTGGCTACTGGGCAATGAAGGTGAAGGCTTCAAACTTGCCATGAAGGGCCTGGATGGCGGACGCATAAATATTGCCACCTGTTCTTTGGGAACTGCACAACAGGCACTGAATACCGCCCGTGATTATATGCAGGAGCGTGAGCAGTTTGGTAAACCCATTGCGGCCTTTCAGGCATTGCAATTCAAACTGGCTGACATGGGCACCGAGCTGGTAGCGGCGCGCCAGATGGTTCGCCTGGCAGCCTGGAAACTGGATAACGATGACGCGGATAAAACCACCTATTGTGCTATGGCCAAACGTTTTGCTACGGATGTTGGTTTCAACGTATGTAACGAGGCGCTGCAGCTTCACGGCGGTTACGGTTATATCAAAGAGTACCCGCTGGAGCGCCATGTGCGGGATGTGCGTGTTCATCAAATCCTTGAGGGGACCAATGAGATCATGCGGGTGATCATTGGCCGGCGACTGATTGCAGATGAACGAGAAGTGCTTTAGGCACAAAGGAGGCAGCAATGACTGAACACAGTCAGACTTTACCTGTTACTGTCAGCGAAATTCCTCTGGCGAACGGCATGCTGGCCGGCCATCTCACACTCAATAAACCCAAAGCACTTAATGCGCTGGATTTGGAAATGGCGGAGATCATGCTTGGGGCGTTAAAGTCCTGGGCTAACCGTGATGAGGTGGCATTTGTATTAATGGACGCAACCGGGGATAAAGCGTTTTGTGCCGGTGGCGATATAGTCAGCATGTACAAAGCAATGAAAGACAGTCCTGACAGTGTGCCGCATTTTGTAAAAACATTTTTTACTATTGAGTACACGCTGGATTACACCATACGCACCTACAATAAACCCGTTATTGCATGGGGACACGGCATTGTGATGGGTGGTGGAATGGGGCTGATGACTGGCGCATCGCACCGCGTGGTGACTGACGCGTCCCGGCTTGCTATGCCCGAGATCTCCATTGGCCTGTATCCTGATGTAGGCGGTACTTACTTTCTGCCGCGCTTACCCGGCAAAACCGGCCTGTTTTTGGGGCTGACGGGTGCCAGCATCAATGCCTCAGATGCACTCTATATTGGTCTTGCAGACCATTATTGTCGGGCTGATGATAAAGAGGCTGTTCTTAGTGCACTGGCCCAATGCGATGTCAGCAGCCCGGAAGCGGCCAGCCAGTCGGTAACCGAGGCTTTGCAACGCTTTGATGTGGCGCAAGACGAGCGTGTGGCCGGTCAGGTCGAACCGCACAGGCAAACCATTGATGGTGCCTGCGACGCAGACTCACTGACCGCGGTAGTTGAAAACATCGCCAGGTTGGATGCGGGCGACGACAAATGGCTGTCAAAAGCGCAAAAATCACTGGCAGCGGGCTCGCCTGTCACCGCACATTTGGTCTATGAGCAAATCAAACGCGGACAATCACTGTCCCTTGCTGAATGCTTTCGCACAGAACTTGGCGTGTCCTGTCACTGTGGTGAATACGGTGAGTTCCAGGAAGGTATCAGAGCACTGCTCATTGATAAAGACAATGCACCACAATGGAAGTTTGATGACGTTGCATCGGTGCCTGATGAGGTTGTTGAGTATTTCTTCAGCGACCCCTGGCAGGATGAAACACATCCGCTTGCGCAACTGGGAGAGAAATCATGAAAAAGATAGCGTTTATCGGTCTGGGTAACATGGGTGGCCCAATGGCTGCAAACCTGCTCGATGCAGGGTGTGATGTAACTGTTTTTGACCTTGTTCCTGCGGCCGTTGAAGCAGCGTGTGCTAAAGGCGCTAAGTCCGCTGGCAGTGCCCGAGAAGCGGTTGCCGAGGCAGACGTGGTGATTAGCATGTTGCCAGCCGCCACACATGTCAAATCGCTTTATCTGGGTGATGACGGTATTATCACGCACGCTAAATCCGATGCGTTGATTATTGACTCAAGCACCATCGATGCACAAAGCGCCCGGGACGTGGGTGAAGCGATTGAAGCATCAGGCCGGCACTTTGTGGATGCGCCGGTATCAGGCGGTACAGCCGGTGCAGCTGCCGGTACGCTGACGTTTATCATGGGTGGATCGGAGGAAGCCGTCTCGATAGCGCGTCCTGTACTGGCGCATATGGGCAAAAATATCTTCCATGCCGGCCCATTAGGTGCCGGTCAGGTAGCTAAGATTTGCAACAATATGCTGCTTGCTGTGCTTATGGCAGGTACCAGTGAAGCCTTACAGTTAGCGATTGATAACGGCCTGGATCCAAAGGTCATGAGCGATATCATGTTGCAAAGCTCTGGCGCCAACTGGACGCTGGAAAAGTACAATCCGTGTCCGGGAGTAATGGAAAATGTGCCTTCTTCCAACGATTATTCTGGCGGCTTTATGGTAAAGCTGATGAATAAAGACCTGACACTGGCCATGAATGCTGCGGCGCAGAATAATTCGTCTACGCCCATGGCGGCACTTGCACAGAGTCTTTACCGGTTACACCAGGGAAATGGTTTCGCTGATAAAGACTTCTCCAGCATTTTTTCGATGTTTTCATCGCAAAAGTAAACACCTCGAAACCGGGCAGACACTGACCCGGTTTCGCTTTTGAACACATATCTGCTAGCATTTGTTCCAGTTTTTGTAATTCGGAACATGTTTCATGTGGCAATGCCCACTCTGCCAACAACCACTTCAACTGACAGAAAAATTCTGGCACTGCGAGAATAATCACACGTTCGATAAAGCCAAAAGCGGCTATATGAATCTGTTGCCTGTTCAGAGCAAAAATTCCAAACAGCCCGGCGATGATAAGCTTATGCTGGCTGCCCGACGGGAATTTCACAGTACCGGTGGTTATGCGCCTCTGATGGCTGAGCTTGCTGAACAAATTCGCAAAGAGACGTCGCATAAAGCAGCTATCAGCCTGTTTGAGGCCGGGTGTGGTGAGGGCGCTTATATCCGCTATCTGCGCCGCGCGTTATCGACAGAATTTAGTTCGCTGACCACGGCGGCCAATGATATTGCCAAGGTTGGGGTAGAGCGTGCTGCAAAAGCCGATAAAGAAAGCCAGTACATTGTGGCAAGCTCCTATCACTTGCCTGTGCTAAGCGAATCAGTGGATATCGTATTAGAGGTTTTTGCACCCGGGAGCCATACAGAGTACGCCCGGATACTGGCACCCGACGGAAAGCTGATTACCGTCGATCCTGGTCCGGAGCACTTGTTTGAGCTCAAGCAGCATATTTACGAGAACCCTCAAAAACATGATAGTAGCGTGAATGAGAGCGTGGCCTTCACCATGACGTCTCAGGCGCAAGTGTGTTTCAGTGTTGATTTACAGGAAGACAGGCGTCGTTCAGGTCTGCTGGGGATGACGCCGCTTTACTGGAAATTGCAACCTGAAAAGCGTGAGAGGTTAAGTGCAACGTTGAAACAGGTTACGGCTGATTTTGTGATTCGCACCTGGTGTAAGACATCATGAATCAGCATGATAAACAGACCCGCCTTTTGTTTTTGGACAGAGATGGCATCATCAACGAAGACAAGGGCTATGTAGGTAACAAATCGGCATTTTGTTTTATTCCGGGTATTTTTGATGTGGTTGGGGCATTTGTAGAGCACGGCTTTTTGCCGGTAGTGGTAACCAATCAATCCGGTATTGGTCGCGGCTTTTACACTGAGTCAGATTTTCACGCGTTAACGCACTGGATGCGGGAAGCCTTTGCTGAAAAGGGCATGCCGTTTATTCCGGTATATTATTGTCCGCATCATCCTACAGAGGCGAAGCCGCCTTATAAAAAACAATGCAATTGCAGAAAACCCAGCCCGGGTATGCTGCTCAGTGCCGCTAACGATCTGGGTGCGGACCTGAGTAAGAGCGTTCTGTTAGGTGATAGCTGGCGCGATATTCAGGCCGGTGCTGCCGCCGGACTGGCCTCACAATGTTACGTAAGTAAGCAGCCACAACCTACGCCTGCGTTAAGTAATGCCAGTGTATTTCAGGCTGATACCG
The DNA here is from genome assembly GCF_014750655.1 of Salinimonas profundi. Classification (GTDB taxonomy): domain Bacteria; phylum Pseudomonadota; class Gammaproteobacteria; order Enterobacterales; family Alteromonadaceae; genus Alteromonas; species Alteromonas profundi_A. The sequence goes on along the minus strand of NZ_JABBXD010000001.1, from coordinate 511,330 downwards.
TTGCCCAGGTTGTGACACTGGTACCGCAAATTATTGCGGCGACGAAAACCGGGTAAGATGCTTAATTGCCCGGCTGAGTAAGTCAACATTCAGATTATCTGTACTGCGCGACTGCGTCTGAAGGTCGGTTATTTCATAACTGCCATTACTCAATACTTCTATGCGCTGGTTATCGTGCATCACAATAATGCGCTCGCCAGATGTACTGACCAGCCAGTTACGGCTGGGTGCTAACAAGTTCTGACCTGTGGAATAATACGGCACCGGTGCCGAGCATCCCAACGCATTGAGTATAGTGGGGGCAAGATCTTCCGTGCTGGCAAGACCTGGTTGAATATCCAGATTGGTAAGCAAGCGGCCACGTGCGATTCCGCCGTCTGGCTGAAATCCAGATGCAATAAGAATGTTGCTTTTCGCAAAGGCATCCTGATTCAACATCCTGCTAATTTGTGCAGCCGGCAAAAACGCGATGTGCAGCCCGTCATGCGTGTTTGTCACTGGCTGCCTGAATCCTTCCAGAAGCGCGTTAGGTAGCGGCGCATTGGTATGAATGGATACTGCGGTTTCCAGTGCAACCGGCAACGCGAGCAGTACCGGATTCTCGGTTCGTAATGTGTCCTGATAAATTTCAGGTACCCCAAACAGTGTCGTCATCACCAGTCCTTCCAGTGACGACGCCGTAGAATAATAATTATCCATTTCTGTAAGGTTAAACTGTGACAAGTCATCCAGCGGCGCAGAGTCGGTCTGTACAATCATCAGCGTTGTTTTCGTGCTTTCTACCGAGCAATAAACGGGCTTGATGGGATAGGTGATCTTGTGAATGTCCGGATCAAACTGTAGCTGCTTTCTTTCTTCGTAGCGCGCCAGATCCAATAGGCCATAGCGTGACATCGTTGTTTTTGCTGTCGCCGGATAGGACAGAGGAAACATGTTGTCCTGTTTGATTACTGGTTGATACAGCTGCGCATCAGCCCAAACATGAATCGCGTGGCTGCTGACAAAACAAAGGACAAAAAAGCTGGTGACCGGCGCCCCTATGCGGTGTTGCTGCAAACGCGCAATACGTTTCCATATTGCATTGGCTAAAATAAGCTGGAAACCCAGCCAGACAATAAACAGCAGCGCCAGAAATCCCCAGTCCTGCAGTGTAAACTGATTCATCTGGGTTTGTGCCTCGCTTTTAAGCAAGGTGGCTGAATTGAAACTGATGTGAAAACCGGTGCGGTTGTACAGTAAAGCATCAAATGCCAGCAGTGCCAGACCGATAGCAGCAATTCCCGACGCGCAGGCTTTGATAATATTGGGTTTTGTGGCCAGGTAACACAGTGGCAGGATAAATATCACAAACCCCGAGAAGGTCATGAAGCTGATGTGTCCCAGCCAGTTTGCAAATAAATAGGCTGTGCCAAGCGCAGTATCAGGCAACGGTGAGGAAAAGATAAAGACCGATGCAATAATGATAGCGATGGCAATATTAACCAGCGCAAACCAATGCCCCCAGTTAACTAACTTTGTCACCCGCTGGCGGCGTGGGGATTCAGCTAAAATCATAACTTCTCAGTATTATTGTTTGATACTTTTAACCAGCACATTGGCGAATTTTTCTGCCATCGCAGCGCGATCGTTTGGTTTTACCTGCGTGTCAAAAATGTGAGTAATGACATTACCCAACACCATTAACGATAAATCGCGGTCTGCGTTGTTTTCTTCCAGGGTTTTAATTACCTGATTCATTAACGCTTCAAATTCCGTATCCTGATAACGGCTGTTCTGGGGCATTAGTACGCCTCTTTTGTGTCATTTATTCTTTTAAAAGAATGGTAATATAGATAGTGCGATTATAATCGTTGTTTGAGTGATAACAATCATTCATTCATAATTCGCGCTTTCTATATCGTAAATTTTCAATTTTTAATCAACAGGATGCCTTTTCTACTATGAGCGCACTTATACACCACTTTGTTGTTCATCGTCTGATTGTCAACGAAGAGGAAAAGATTCAGGCGGTCCCCAGAGACAAATGTCTGTCTGTCACGCCACAGATAGAGCACCTGGCTCATCAGATTAATCATAGCTTTAATACTAAGCCGGGCAAAGGTGTTGGTCATTTCGCGCAGGTTGACGACACCGAAGAGTCAGAAAGCGTCAGTGATGAGGCAGGGCAATTTGCCGAGGCGTTGTCTTCATTTATGCAGGCGCAGAAACAAGGCGCCGATGATCTTGAACCACGCTTTCATCAGTTTTCAGTAGATGCAACCAAACGGCTGATTGATTCGTTAGTTAACGTCGGTAGCGTTGAGACCGGCTTTCTGATTTTCTGCCAGTATGAATATCTGGCCACACAGTATCTGATGATCGCGTTGTTAAATACCCGTGCACACGTTGAGGTAGACCAGTCGCTGGAGCTTTACGAGCGGGAGCATCTGGATCTGGCAAAAATGCAACTGGCAGTGCGAATAGATCTCACCCAACTTGATACCCAGCCTGAACAGCGGCGCTACATTAGCTTTATCAAAGGCCGGATGGGCAGAAAAGTATCCGACTTTTTCATGGACTTTATTGGCTGTGAAGAACTGGTGGATGTTAAACAGCAAAACAAACAGCTTATTTCCTCGGTAGACGCTTACCTGGCAGGCGAAAATCTTGATCGTCATGAACAAGAGCAGCATCGTGAAGAGGTGAAATCGTATTTCAAAGAAAAGATAGATACCGGTGAAACATTGTCAGTCAGCGAACTGTCAGGCCGATTACCGGCCCGCGAAGACGAACAGCACTCGTTTGAGCAATTTACCAAATCCCTTGAAACGCCGTTAGAAAAAGACATTCAGCCAGATCCGGCCGCGCTGCGCCAGTTGGCGAAATTTACCGGTGCCGGCGCGGGCGTCAGTGTCAGTTTCGAGCGGAAACTGTTGGGCGACAGAGTCATTTATGATCCAACCACGGACACGCTGACAATCAAAGGTATTCCGCCGAACCTCAAAGACCAGCTGAATCGCCAGTCAGGTAGTTAAACGGCCGCATATACGGGTGAGCACTCTGGCGTTTTGCCGTATAATAAAGAAAATTTTAGTTGTAAGGTACTTATGCAACTGTTTGTAAACGATTTAACCGTAATGGATTTTTCTTACCTGTGCCCCCGTCGCGGCATGGTAGGCGAAAGCTGGATTGTTGATGTCATGCTTGATGGTGACCTGAATGATGAAAGCATGATCCAGGATTTCGGTAAGGTAAAAAAAGATTTAAAACGTCTGATTGACGAATATGTCGATCATAAACTTCTGGTACCTGCTGAACACTCAGGTGCCGCTATTACACATCTGGATGATGAGCAGGTAGAAGTGCGCTTCACTCTTGAAAGTGATGAAATCATTCAGCTGTATTGTCCGGCAGAAGCCTATGCATTTGTCTACGCAGATACAGTAAGCATGGCATCTGTTGGCAGCTATATGCGGGAAGTGATCGCCACACACTTGCCGGAAAATGTCGCCAATATTGAGCTGAAACTGCGCGCGGAACAAATTCTCACGCCGTTTTATCATTATACGCACGGGCTTAAAAAGCATGACGGTAATTGTCAGCGTATTGCCCACGGTCACCGTTCCAGAATTGGCATATTCATTGATGAACAGGCCTGTCTTGAAAGTCAGCAGTACTGGGCGCAGCGTTGGGAAGATATCTACATTATCACCCGCGAAGATATTATTGATTATGAGGCGCGCCGCTCGTCAGGCTCACTGGATAATCCACTGGATTACTACTGTTGTGCCTACGAATCGTCTCAGGGCTATTTTGAACTTATTATTCCACGCAAATATTGTGAAATTGTTGACACTGATTCAACCGTGGAATGTCTGGCCCAGTTTATTTTTGATGAACAGCGCAAACGAACTGGCTCCGGTGAGCTGCGTGTCATGGCGTATGAAGGCGTGGGTAAAGGTGCAATGGTAGCGGGTAAAGTATGAAAAGAATGTTAGCGGGTATTTTGTTAAGTGTGGCGATGTCGGCAACAGGCACTGTGGCAGCCAATGAACTTACTTTAAATGGTAAGCTGACACAGGGAAGTTTGGTGCGTGGACAATTGCCTGCCGGCAGTAAGGTGACACTAAACGGTGATACGTTGCCCGTTAACCAGCAAGGCAAATTTGTGTTTGGCTTTGATCGCGACGATAGTCTTACCCACACGCTGGCGTGGACATTACCCGATGGCACCACGCAACGAAAAACATTAACCCTGACTAAGCGCGATTATGTCACGCAGCGCATTGATGGCCTGGATCAAAAAATGGTGACGCCACCGGAATCTGTATTAAAACGGATTCAAAAAGATGCTGCTAATGTATATAAGGCGCGTTCGGCGCAATCTGACAGCGATGCGCTGTTCACCGGCTTTATCTGGCCAGCCGATGGACCTGTGACCGGAGTATACGGGAGCCAGCGTATCTTAAACGGTAAACCCAGCCGTCCGCACTACGGTCTCGATGTAGGCTCGCCTACCGGCACACCTGTTGTCGCACCGGTTGACGGCACGGTGACGCTGGCTGATGATCTCTACTACTCAGGTTATACGATTGTGCTTGACCACGGTATGGGTGTTTTCAGCACATTTCTGCATCTGGATACCATGACGGTGAGTGTGGGTGATACCGTTTCCCAGGGCGACCAGGTCGGCACCATCGGTGAAACAGGCCGGGCCACGGGGCCCCATCTTGACTGGCGGATTAATCTGAATAACCAGCGCCTTGACCCGGAATTATTGGTGCCGCCCCGTAACTGAGACGGCCCCTTATCTAGCGCTGTGTGTTTAACCAGCGCTGTAATTTTTCCTTATCCTCTATGACAAAATAGCAGGCATCGTCGGTCAGCGGCTCAAGTGCCATGGTCAATGTCAGTAACCTTCCTTCCCGTGCCACAGTCAGCTTAACGGAATCGTTTTCACTTGCACTGATAACCCTGGGCAAGAGGGTTTCACTGGCGATATAGTCATTTACCGCGATAATAGTGTCATTGGTTTGTATGCCCGCGTTGCTCGCCGGCGACGCATCCATCACCTGAACGACAGTCACGCCGGTTGCCGCATTTTTAATATTGGCGCCGAACTGAAAGCGGGACACTGTATTTTTAGAGGGCGTCCCACCCTTATCAGATAAGCCCTGTTTAGGGCGGTATTTAATTTGAATACCGATATCGTCAAGCCAGGTTTCAAGGGCGACATCATCTGTACCGTAAACCACACTGTCAAGATACTCGGATACATCGATATCCAGCTCATGTTTACACAGGGTGCGTATAACATCATCAGGCGTTCCTGAAACTTCCTTACCATATCGTTCCCACAGCAAGCGCATCACATCATCCAAGCTGTATTTGCCGTCACTCTGGCGACGTAACAGCAAATCCAAGCCCATCGCAATGATACCGCCTTTGGTGTAATAACTGACGATATGATTCGCTGAATTGGCATCCTGCTTATAAAAGCGCGTCCAGGCATCAAAACTGGATTCAGCGGCGCTCTGACGGTGACGACCGCCTGACTGGAGCAATCGGGTGATGTTCTGACCGACAATTTCCAGATACTTTTCAGGTGTAATCAACCCGGTACGGGCCAGTGTAAGATCGTCATAGAAACTGGTGAAGCCTTCGTAAATCCACAACTGATTGGTGAACGCCTCCTTGCCCATATCCGGCGCGACCAGCACCTCTGGCTTGATGCGCTTTACATGCCAGGTATGAAATAATTCATGGCTGCAAAGACTCAAAAATGTGGTATAGCCGTCAGAATGTGTCGCAGATTCACCGACTAAAGGCAGTTCAAATCGGGGAAAGAGCAGTGCGGTTGAGCTTCTGTGTTCCAGTCCGCCAAAGCCTTCATTGCTCAACAGCGTCATAAACACATACCGGTCAACCGGGGAGGGTTCACCGAAAAGCGACAGATGGTGTTCGCAAACAGGGACAAGATCGTTACAAATTCTGTCAATATCGATGGGGTCTTGGCCGCTGAATAACACTACAAACTCAACACCGTTTACGATAAAGCTCTTTGTCAGGGCCTTGCCAATAAAAACAGGATGGTCGATAAGTTCAGCATAATCGCTGGCCTGATAACGGTTATCGTAAGCCGGCATGGTGGTTTCAAGTAACCAGTCTGACTCATCGGGCTGATGGATAGTTAAATCCTGGGGCCTGTCTTCCATACCGGTAACCTGAAGGAATACCGATGTGCCATTACAAAATGCATACTGGTCATTTATAAAGGCAGAGCGCACGGATAAATCAAAGGCAAAGACATCATAGCTAACGGTAATCGCCTGTTTCTGGCTATCAATAACCCAGGTTTGTTTATTTCGCTTTTCTATTTTTCTGGGTTCGCCGCTTGCGGTATGCGCATCAATGCTGAGAATGTGACGGGCAAAATCCCGAATCATGTAGCTTCCCGGGATCCAGGCCGGTAGCGTCAGTGTAATGGTGTCCTGCTCTGACGCCGGAACATGCAACGTTACACTAAAAATATGCTTTTGCTTTGAAGCGACCGACAGCTCATAGTGTGGCTGCGCTATTGATGTTGTCATAATCAGACTATTATAAATAAATGTTGCCCCTATGATGCCCAATATTGTTGCTAATGTCAGTAGCAGCAGGCATTTCAATAGATTAAACTGATGGTAAAACAGATAGCTATCAATTGCTCAGGAGCCGTCGTATGTTAGCGCAGAAGGAACTTCAGCTATTACGTGATATCGCCGTGGGTGATGGTGTCGACTTGCAAATAGCAACCCCCACCGCGCCCAAACGAGTCAGAACCCGCTATGTAGGCATGGAAGAAGGGCAGGGGCTGTTTTTCTCCATTCCTACCACTGCGAAATGGGCATCCACCCGCGATCTTCTTTTACCCGGGAATACGGTTGTCATCAGACATGTGCTTGAAGGTGATAGCGGGACCATCATAGCCTTTAAAGTTAAAGTATTACGCCTGCTGCATAATCCCTTGTCAGTACTCATCACCTCTTTTCCTGAATCCCTTCAGTCGCGAGGGTTGCGGGCAGTGAAACGTGGCTATCCGGGGATAGGTGTACAGGCCACCGTGGAAGGTCATGAGCCGGTAAAGGCGATTATCACCGATGCGTCCGTATCGGGCTGTCGGGTAGCGATAAAACAGCAGGTTATGCCGGAATTTGACGGTAACAAAATATTAACATTAGACTATCAACTGGAAAGTAAAACCCTTAGTATTAATGCATTGGTTAAAAATGTGACCTATGAAAATGACTATGTGTATATCGGCCTGCAATTTGATGAAAAGCAGGACGCAGTAGCCACCTTACTGGAAAGGCACATTTTATATTATGAGTAGAAGGGCTGATAATGCGCCAGATAGAACACCTGTTAGATCGTTATTCTGAAAGTCACCGGAATAAGACGAATATCCTAATTCACGCTATTGCTGTACCCAGTATTTATTTTGTAACCCTTGGCCTGTTATACGCTATCCCGGTGCCTCAATGGCTGGCTCAGTTTGATGTAAGCTGGGCGCACATCATCTCTATTCCGGTATTGTACTACTATTTTCGCTTATCAGGCCCCATTGGCGCAGCAATGACGCTACTGACGCTGGCATGTTTTGGAGGAATTGCTTTGTTAGAAAATGCCGGTATATCAGTGTGGCAGTTCTGTTTGGCACTGTTTATTGTTATGTGGATCCTGCAGTTTATCGGTCACAAAATAGAAGGCAAAAAGCCATCTTTTCTGGAAGATCTTCGCTTCTTGCTGGTGGGCCCGGCATGGTGGTGGGTGCACTGGCTTAAACGTATGAATATTGGATATTAATACAACAGGTGCAAAAGGCGTATGTGCGACCAGATAGCACAGGTTTACGATAGTGTGACACGCAGAGCTGATATTTATGCGTATAATTGCACGTAACATCCAAGAAATCCGGTAGTTACGTGAGCCGCTGGCAAAAAACATTCGAAAGCAATGAGCGACTTTTCTGGACCTTTCACAGCATGGGCTGGGCAGGGTTTGCGCTTATCTATTATATCGGTTCTTTTCTGCATGACGTTCGCCCTATCTGGGTTTTTATCATATTGCTTAACGCCTACGCCGGCTGGCTGGTAACTATACCGCTTCGCTATATCTTCCGGCGCGCCCGCCATCTTTCACCGTTAAAGATGTTAGGTGTTGTGTTGCTGGCCTGCTATGTTACGGCCCTCATCTGGGCGGTCATCAAGAATATTAATTACTGGGAAATTTACAAACACGGCTATCGGCCCGATGCCTGGTATATGTATTTCACAAATACTATCAATTCCATGATTATGATTGGCTGCTGGAGCGGCCTGTATTTTGGTATTAAAAATTTTCAGATGCTGCAAAAAGAAAAGCAGAACGCATTGAAAGCCAGCACGATGGCGCATCAGGCGCATATCAAAATGTTGCGTTATCAGTTAAACCCCCATTTTTTGTTTAATACACTTAATGCTATCTCTACGCTGATATTGCTAAAAGAAAACGAAACTGCAGAAGCCATGGTGTCGCGGCTGAGTAACTTTTTACGTTACTCGTTGGATAATGATCCTATTAAGCGGGTGCCGCTTAGTCAGGAAGTTAAGGCCTTGCGTCTGTATCTTGAGATAGAAAAAGTAAGATTTGATGATCGGCTGGAAGTTGAATGGGATATAGAGCCTTCCTGTGAGGATGCGCTGGTGCCTAGTATGATTCTTCAGCCGCTCATTGAAAATGCGATTAAGCATGCCATATCTAAAATGGAGCAGGGCGGAAGAATTGCCATTTCTGCCAGAAAATTTGGAAATGATTTATTGTTGGACGTCGCCGATAACGGTCCCGGAGCTGATATTAAGGATGGTCAGCTTTCCAGAGAAAAAGGCGTCGGCTTGGTTAATATCAGGGAACGTTTGCAGTCGTTGTATCATCGTAATTTTGCATTTTCAGTGGAGCATAATCAGCCCACCGGTGTCAGAGTCAGACTGCGTATTCCCAGTGAATTAAAAGAATGCAAATTATGAGCAAGCAAACTATCAGAACCATCATTGTTGACGATGAACCTTTGGCTCGTCGCGGTTTACGCGCCCGCCTTGAGCGGTATGACGATATCGAACTGGTGACAGAGTGCCAAAACGGTTTAGATGCGGTGAGTGCCATCTCCCAGCACCGTCCTGACCTGGTTTTTCTGGATATCCAGATGCCCGGGCTCAACGGCTTTCAGGTTATTCACAAATTGCAGGAACTCAATCAGCCCATTCCATTGATTGTGTTTGTCACCGCGTATGACAGCTATGCTATTAAAGCATTTGATGTGCATGCGCTGGACTATCTGTTAAAGCCAGCCGATGATGAAAGGCTTCAAGAAGCACTGACAAAAGTCCGCGAGCATCTTTCAAATCAGCAGCAAGACGAGCAATCGCGTAAACTGGCGAGTCTGGTCGCTGATTTAACCGGCGATGATTACGAGACTATTCTGCAGAAGCTCGCCAGTGGAGAATCAATCGACACCAATCCATACCCGGAAGTGCTGGCCATCAAAGATGGTTCCGAGGTGACGCGCGTGGCTGTGCAGGATATTCAGTGGATTGATGCGGCAGGCGACTATATGTGTGTCCATGCCCTTGACGGTATGCATATTATGCGCAAAACCATGAAAGAGCTGGAGCAGGAGCTGAACCCACAGTGGTTTGTACGCGTCCATCGTTCGGCCATTGCCAATATTCGCTTTGTGAAAAAGCTGGTAAGTCACATCAGTGGCGAGTATCACCTCATATTGCAGAACGATACTGAATTAAAAGTCAGCCGCAGTCATCGTGATAAGGTGAAAGCTGCAATGAAGATGTAAGGGCATTGTTGCGGGTACATCATTATTACCGGTAACGCTCGTTCATCAGTGTCATCATAGTGGTGACGGCATCGTCAGGCAACGGTTTAGCATCTTCCCAGGTTTGCGGTAATGGCACGGTTACCGCTTTATCCTCATACGTACCCACCATGACACCACTGGTGGAAGTCTCAACCAGCGTTACCGCGTAGGTGCCCAGCTGTACGGCGAGCAGGCGGTCCTGGCTGACGGGGCTTCCACCGCGCTGCACATGACCTAAAATAACGGGTTTCACTTCCATGTTGCTCTGGCTGGCAAGCCTGACACACAAATCATTGATTCCACCCGGCCAGACATTTTCAGCCAGAACGATGACATAGCTGACGGGGCCGCGTTTCGCCTGTCGCTGTTGTATCTGCGTACAAATTTGCGTCAATGTGTCTGCTTCGTTTGAAAATCGCTCTGGCAAAATAACATAGTCCGATGCCGAGGCCAGCGCTGCGCTTAGGGCCAGAAACCCAGCATGGCGGCCCATGACTTCAACCATAAATACCCGGTCAAATGCATCGGCCGTATCCCTTACCTTATCAATGGAACTGACTGCAGTTTCAATAGCCGTGTAATAGCCAATGGTTGCATCTGTTCCGGCAACATCGTTGTCGATAGTCCCCGGCAAGCCGATGATTTGCCCCTCCCAGATCTGGCCAAGTGCATGAGCACCGCGAAATGAACCATCACCACCGATAACAAATAAGGTGTCAACATTCGATTTAGTGAGATTATCAGCCGCCTTTTTTAAGCCCTGCTCAGTGGTAAATGCTTTACAACGTGCGCTGTGTAAAATGGTTCCGCCTTGCTGAAGCAGATTGTGCATGCGTTCGCAGGTAAGGGTGATACGTTGATCATCCAGCAACCCGTTATAGCCGCGCAGATAGCCTGAAATCTGGTAACCCAGTCGGTCTGCGGCAATGACGATGGCACGTATACATGCATTCATTCCGGGGGCGTCACCGCCTGATGTTAAAATAGCGATATGCTTTGTCACAATTTGAAACCTTTTTAATCAAACAGTTGGCAACTTTCCACAGTACATTGCAGTCAGAGGTAAAACTGGCGGTCTGAATACATTATTTATTCGTATCTGAGCCAGAAGCGTTTATATCTGACAACAAATTTAGCAAAAAAATCAGGAAGATTAATGAGAAAGTGGCTGTGTATATTTATCGTATTATTGTGTGGCGGGTGCTCATCAAAACTGGCCTATGACAATTTGGACTGGTTAATTTACTGGTATATGGATGATTACGTAGAGCTCAAAGATCGTCAGGAAGCATTGTTTGACGAAAAGCTGGATAGTTGGATCGACTGGCATCGCAGCGAAGAGCTCTCTAAATATCAGCAGCAGTTACAACAGCTACGACAACAGATTCAAAACGATGCCCTGGATCGCCAGACCATTGCCTGGCATCTGGATAAGGGCAAAGGTCATATTGATGCAATCAGAGATAAGCTGGCACCTGAGCTGGCACAATTAGCCAGCCGTCTTGATGATGAGCAGGTTATTTACTTGTTTGCAGCGCTGGAAAGAGAAAACGAAGAGGAAGAAGAGTCAATCCTTGAGCGCCAAGAGGACAGCAAAGAGGAGCGAATTGAGGATCTCAGAGACGATATAGAAGACGAGTTTGAAGACAGACTGGGTGATTTAACTGATCAGCAGGAAGACATTATTGCCCGGTATGCCCCGCAATTTGAACGATCAGGCATGCAGTGGATCACGTATCGCCGTGATATTCAAAATGCCGCGCGTCGACTGTTTATAACCCGTAATAGCAGTGACACCTTTGTCCAGGATCTCACTTACCTTCTGGAAAATCCGGATGATTACCGTAGTGACGCTTACCTGAAACTCAGAGATGAAAATCGTCAACGCTATCTGGATATGGCGGCCGAACTGGTACCCACCATGACTAACAGACAAAAAGAACATTTGTTGGAAAAAGTGGATGGCTGGCTCGATGACATTGCATCGTTAAAAGAATGAAGACAGGATGCGAAAGGCCTTTACTGGGCCTTTCGTCGCTATATTGGTTCTCATGGTCCTGCCGCAATTGTAGTTATCAACGCCGGTAGATTTACGCCACACTCGCAACAGGGTTTAGCCAATAGCGTTGTCGTTGCGTAACTTAACAGCTACATTGGACCGCTGTCTTCTGTTCGATGTTGTCTGTTGCGCGATGTAACCTCAGTTTGTGCATCGTCATGGCTTTGCTGCATGGCTTCGGCAATGCGTGATTCCAGTTGCATAAAGAGTTTGAGGTAGTTGTTATCAATTCTTTCACCAGAGGCATCATCAGCCCAGGCGGCATACAGGCCATCTGACTGCTCAGCCTCTATATTCAGGTAGACTGCTTTACGCTGCTCAACCAGCGTTTCATGCAAACCAGTTTGGCGTAACGCCTCTGCGCCCATTTCCAATGCCGAATGATAGGTCTCCGAGACCGTGTAATCAGCCCCTGCATACCGAAGCCTGTACCCGTGCCCCCGGTCAAATGCTCTGGCCAGTACTTTGATATGAGGCATTGCCGATTTGAGATATTTAACCAGGGTAACACTGGCTTCACGATCATCGATGGCGATCACCATCATACTAGCCTCGGCAATCCCGGCGGTGTGCAAAATATCCGGCTTCGACGCATTACCAAAATACGCTTTGGTATTGATTCGCCGCATCAGTGCCACCTGTTCTGCCCGGACATCCAACACCACCGTGGCGACACCGTTTGCAACCAACAGGCGGTTTACGATTTGCCCGAACCGGCCTATACCCGCAATGACCACCGTACCGGATTCTTCTGGCACATCGGGCTGCTGTGCATTAGTTTTTTTCGTATAACGAGGGGCGATTACCGTCTCATACAAAATAAACAATCCGGGGGTCAAAAACATTGAAAGCGCGACAACAAGTGATAAAAGCTGTGCTGTTTGTGCCGGAATAACGTGATTCTGCAGAGCATAATTGACCAGTACGAAACCAAATTCACCGGCCTGCGCCAGGCTTAGCGTTACCAGCCAGCGATCCGTCCCGCGAATTGAGAATAATCGTGTCAGCCCTGCCAGTATGCCTGCTTTTATCACAATCACGGATAATGTAATGGCTGTAACTATGCCGATATTGTCCAATAGCACATCAACATTTATGCCGGCACCTACGGTGATGAAAAACAGTCCCAGAAGCAGACCTTTGAACGGTTCAACTGCCGATTCCAATTCATGCCTGAACTCACTGTTAGCCAGTACGACACCTGCCAGAAAGGTGCCCAGAGCAGGCGAAAGGCCAACCAGATTCATCAGTGCGGCAATGCCGATGACCAGCATCAGCGCTGTTGCGGTAAAAGTTTCCCGCAAGCCAGACGCAGCCACAAATCTGAATAGCGACCGGCTGAAGTAATGACCAATAATAATGACGGCGGCAATGGCACCGATAACAACCAGGCCATACGCCCAACCCGGCAATGCGGTTAGCCAGTGGGAAGCACCGGCATGGCCGTCCTTCGAACCGGCAGCCTGCGCAGCTTCAGCAAGCTCGGGCAGTGCCAATAGCGGGATAAGTGCTAACATCAGAATGACTGCAATATCCTGAAACAGCAAAATCGAAAAAGCATGTTGCCCGCCCTGGGTTTTTTGCAGGCCTTTTTCCTGAAATGTTTGTAAAACAATCGCAGTGGATGACAACGAGAAAATCAGACCGATGGTCAGGGCGATGGTCCAGACCTGGCCCAACAGTATCGCGCAGCCCGTAACAAACAGCACAGTAACGCCAACCTGAAGGCCCCCTAATCCGATAAGCTTGTGACGCATCCGCCATAAAGCCCGCGGCGCTAGTTCCAGCCCCACCAGAAACAACATGATCACCACGCCAAATTCAGCAAAATGCTGAATGGTTTCCGTCTCATTGCCGACCAGATTCAGAACCGGCCCGATAAGTACGCCGGCAATGAGATACCCCAGTACGGAGCCAAGTCCTAAACGTTTTGCAACAGGCACCACTACCACCGCGGCGACAAGATAGATAAAAGCCTGTAACAGATAACCTGTCATTTTTTACTCCGGGCTGTTGCCCTGTAATGTTGTTTATATTGTTCCGGGTATCATCGCGCTATGTAATCCCAAAACGCGACAGTTCAGGATATACGCTTTACCCTAAGTGAGACGCAGGTATATCGTTTCACTCGTATAATTTCATGTGTTTAATGCAATATTAACAACAGTACGGGCAAATGGGTTTATGAACTTTGGTATAGGCCGATGGGAAGGAGCAACGGCTAATTGAATCACAGCTTTTAAATACAGCATCGGTCTATTTTTTGGCAAGAAGCGCGTCAATGTCTTCACTCAGGGCTTCAAATTTTTCTTTGTGCTGCGCTTTAAGTGGCATGTCATGCAACATTTTATTCAGCCGCCGGCACTCGCTGACCAACTCCTCATTGCTCGTTTTGCGTCCATGGGTCAGTTTTATAATGCACTGCAGCAGGTTCAGCGCCACGCCGGTATTGACCGGTGCATATTCCTGCGCCAGGCAGAATTGCTCTTTGGCCTGCTCGAATTTACCTTCCTGATAGAGTCCGATACCCTGACGGTTAAACTTAAGGAATTGTTTATGGCGCTGTCTGGACCTTTTCGACATTCCCTGAGCAGAGGTTAATATATGTTTGCCCGCTGCCTCTGCATGTTTATCAAGCATTGAAATGATAGGCTGCGCCTCTTCAAACTCACCCAGTTCCATCATCACATTCAAAGAATCCGGCGCGTACATTACCGGGTATTCTTCGTATTTCGCTTCAATATCCTGCTGCGACATAAACAAAGCACGCTTGGCATCAAGCAGTTTGCCGTCCAAAGCAGCAACCCGCGCCATGATCACCTGCTCGAAAATATCAAAATCAAACTCCGGATTAAGCCTGACTACGCGCTCATCATGCCTGCCACGCTGCAGATGTAACAGCGCATCCTGCTGATAGCGGTTTTTGACACGCTTTTCATCAGCGTGTTCAGCCACATCCAACATGCTGCGAATAAAGCTGCACCAATGCGCGATATCCTGATGTGCAGTGCGACGGGACAAATCCCAGATAGCGGCACATGCTTCATGGGCAAAAATAAAATCATCATTGCTGCGGGCAATGTCGCATGCCGCAACATAGCGTGGTAAC
The DNA here is from genome assembly GCF_014750655.1 of Salinimonas profundi. Lineage (GTDB taxonomy): Bacteria > Pseudomonadota > Gammaproteobacteria > Enterobacterales > Alteromonadaceae > Alteromonas > Alteromonas profundi_A. Next base: position 496,294 of record NZ_JABBXD010000001.1, on the reverse strand, counting down.
GAGTAGGGTGACAGCTTAATGGCCTGGCCAATTGCGGCGAGCGCTTCTTCACCCTCTGACAGGCCTTGTCTGGCCTGGGCAATGATATCAAAGGCTTCTGCACTGAATCGATTTTGCACAAGCACTGCCTGGCACATCAGGATGGCATCTTCAAACCGCTCGAGATATAAATAGGTGCGCGCCAGTGCGACCTGAACCCATTGTACGCCGGCAGCGTCTTTATACGGTTCAAGCAGCGTCAGTGCGTCGGAATATAGGTTACTTTGCCAGAGTAGTTCAGTAAGTAGCAGTTCAGTAGAGTGAAGGTAGTTAGTGTTTAACGCGATTATTTCCTGACACGCAGAAATAGCCTTTTTAGTATCGTCATCGTGGATAGCGCGGTAAACCGGTAAAAGCGCCTGACGTTTTTGCCAGGCACGACTGATTCGACTTTTAAGTTGTGCCTGCGAAAAGGGCTTAACGATATAATCGTCCGGTCGCCGCTCGATAGACCCTAAAACCACGGGGCGGGCACTATCGGCGCTGATAAGCACAAAAATGGCAGAGGGCTTTATCAACCGCGATAACCTGAGTTCTTCCACCAGTTCAAAACCATTTTTTTGCTCTGCCCCCAAGTGGAGATCGGCAATGACGATATCGAACTTCTCTTTACGGCACGCCGTAAGCGCCTTTTCAGCAGACAAATGTGTGACCACCTCGGTGGCCCCCATGGACTGCAGCAGCCCCTTGAGCAGCATCAGGAAAGGCCGTTGGTCCTCAACAATAAGCACTCGTTTGTCAGCGTACTTCATAACTCGTGAATCCGTTCCACCTTGGTAGACTTCAGGTATATCAGGCTATTATACGCACATATTGTCAGGCTGTGATGCCTGTGCAGCATTAAAGAAAAAACTTTTTGTTCCGATACCGTTTATAGCATGCAAAAAACCGGAGTATTGTGTTGTCAGACGTGGCCTTTCAAACTGATGCCATCACCAGACAAAGCCTTGAGTGGGGCGGGCAGCTTAATCGCGCCTCTCATAATGCCTCGCTGTTTTCACTGTATCTGGCAATTCAGCTGCAACCGGGCAATACCCCGTTAACGGTCGCAGCTGATGAGCAACCTGCCACTGATATCAGCGCGCAACTAGAGAAACTGAATCATTACCGTCAAAGCCCGACCTGTGCCACGGATGAGACTTTTAAGACGCAGCCACACTACGCCAGGATGGTTGAAAGCGATGACGGCGCAGGTCTGATATTATGGCGGGCCATGCACCCGGAACCGCTTAGTCATAAAGATAACGCCCGTCACATAGCCCCGGAAATACTGGCTAACTGCAGCTATGCCACACAGCGTCGCTGGCATAAGCAAGAAGCAGCGCTCTATACAGAAATTCAGCAGGATGCTACTCGACTTGCCGATGTAGTGGAGGGCTCTGGTTCATTGTTGGTTTGACACTTTGGTTGGAAATTTTGTGCTGGCTTTGCTATATTCGCCGCCGCATTTTGCACTGGTTTTACGTTCCAACTCGCAAAGGTAAACAATACAATGAGTCAATATATCGTTTGCGCGATGTACAAATTTGTCGCGCTTGAAGATTACGAACAGCTGCGCGCGCCGCTGTTAGCTAAAATGGAAGAGCAGGGTATTAAAGGTACACTGCTACTGGCCGCCGAAGGCATCAATGGTACCGTATCCGGTACGCGTAACGGCATCGATAACCTGCTTGCCTGGTTAAATGCCGATTCACGCCTTAATCCTATCTCTACCAAAGAATCACTGCACGAAGAGCAGCCGTTCTATCGCACCAAGGTGAAGCTGAAAAAAGAGATTGTCACCATGGGCGTAGAGGGGATCGATCCGCGCCAGACAGTGGGTACGTATGTCAAACCCCAGGACTGGAACGCGCTGATAAGCGATCCGGACGTATTTGTGGTAGATACCCGCAATGACTATGAAATCGAGATTGGGACATTCCAGCACGCGGTCGACCCCAATACCAAAACCTTTCGTGAGTTTCCGCAATACGTAAAAGAAAACATGGATCCCGGCAAGCACAAAAAGGTCGCCATGTTCTGCACCGGCGGTATTCGCTGCGAAAAATCCACCGCGTACATGAAAGAGCAGGGATTTGAAGAGGTATACCACCTTGAGGGCGGTATCCTTCAGTATTTGGAGGATGTACCCAAGGAAGAGTCGCTGTGGCAGGGAGACTGTTTTGTTTTTGATAACCGCGTGGCGGTTAATCACGATTTACAAAAAAGTCATTATGAAGCCTGTTACGCGTGTCGCTTACCCATTACTGCAGACGATAAGCAAAGCGATAAGTATGAGCCGGGCGTCAGCTGCCCTAATTGCTTTGGTACGCACTCAGATGAGCAAATCGCGCGATTCAGAGAGCGGGAAAAGCAGGTCCAGTTGGCCAAAGCGCGCAATGAAGAGCATGTAGGCACTGAAGCTCGCGAAGCAATGGAAAAGCGCCGTCAGGAAAAAGCTGAAGAGCAGCGGCAGCGCGCATTAAAAGCTAAGGAAAAACAGGCGTAGACAGCCAGCAATCGGGGCGTTACACTGAAAACCTTATTATGTAGACGTTAGAAATAGGGATTATCAGTGAGCGCCCAACTTTCAGAAGAAAAAATTGCTGAGATAAAAAGCGATTTCAGTTTTTTTGACCGTGACGGTAACGGTCAGATTGACCTGCCTGAATTCATTGAATTATTAACCGTTCTGTCGCCAAAGACAAAAGCCAGTCATGTAGAAGAAGGCTTTAAACTTATCGACAGTAACGATGATGGTTATATCGACTTTGAAGAGTTTCTATCCTGGTGGCAAGAAGGCTGGTGGGAATATTAATCTTTAGTTTCTACAAAAAAGCCTGATTAACGTCAGGCTTTTTTGTATGCATCAGGCAATATGCTTGTGCTTTGCTTAGTAAAGAGCCTCAATAAAGACCTCGTGTGTATCAAGCCCAACGTAGACCTTTCTGACAGTTTCCAGCAGCAGATGCAGTGCTATTATGACAGTTGGCTGATCAAAATAACTCACCTTTTTTATGCCCTTACTGCGCTTAATCGCCTCACAATTGGTGCCGATAAAGAAAACTTGCGACAGCGGTATAGTGATCGGCTTTGCCTGTTCATCACGAATGATAAGCGAGTCACCGGTGAGTAAAACTGGCCGCCATCATCGACACTGCCGATGACAGAGAACCAGCCAATTACCAGTGAGAGGGTACGCCTGTTCAGCCGTGGTCCATATCAGTTAATGCGACACTGAATCAGAAAAAAGATTGATAACCAGCACCCCTGCTACGATCAACACCATGCCGAGTACGGCGGGTATGTCCGGGATCTGCTTAAACCACAATGCAGATAACAGGGTGATGAGGACAATCCCCGCACCTGCCCAAATCGCATAGGCGATGCCCACAGGTACGCTTTTCACCACCAGTGATAAACAGTAAAACGCGATGCCATAGGCAATAACGCAGACAATACTGGCCGTCACGTGACTGAAACCATCAGAGATTTTTAATGCTAATGTACCTACGACCTCTGAAAGTATGGCAATTGCTAAATAAACCCACGCCATATCGCCTCCTTTAACCATGAATGAATTGCGCGTTAACCAAAAATTAAGCGGTCGCCCGATAGCAAATTAGCGGTAATCTGCGCAACAGGGCAAACATTTATTCACATAGACCGTGAAAGTTATTCTTTGCCACATAAACAACGTGTTTCGCCTGACAGCCGCAGCAGAAAAACGCGTTGGTCTCACACCCAGATGGCGCATGCTTTCACGTAATAATGTGCTACGACTTGTCCACGGCTGATAAGCACACGCTTACGCCACCGGTATATTTAGCTACTACGTTGAACAGGCAACAAAATACCAGTATCGCAAGATAGGTCATTACAAAAGTCAGAAGTGGGGTGATAACCAGCATCAAACTGTTATAGAGAATGCCCGAACCCGAGATAGTAAAAAGAAAGTTGAAAGAGGTGTGAACATTATTGCCAAGCAGCAGCAAAATACCCCTACACACAGAGGTGATAACGGACACCAGTGCCAGGGTACCAGCCAACGTAAGTGATGTTTTGTGCGCGTTCAAATGGGTCATTGTATACGTCATAGTGAATCGTTCCGTGATGTGCAGAGTAAGTTTTTATTAATAGACCATCAAAATACAGCGGTTCGGGGTCGCCCGGCAACAATGAGAAGGTTCTAATTTACGTTTTATTGCATGTATCATTGTTTTTGAGCATCAGGTGTGCGCTTTGGTTTATCTCCTTTACCATACCCTGAGAATAGTAGGGCGCATCACTGGCCCAAAAGACAGTTTCCAACTCTGCATAGTTTCTCAGGCCTGATGCCAGCGCCATACAACTCTCGGTAATCAATGTGTCGATATCGTCATTGGCTATATACTTCAGATGTCGTGCATAAATGTCATTCTGAACAAGCACTTCAGCCTGCCATGAGGCTGTCAGCATTTTAAGACCAAAAAACGCGGCAACCGCGCCCCGGCCAGAAATGATAGTGTGCAGATAATCCATGTTTTCATAATTTTTCATCCCTTGAGCGGGGCATAGTTCAGGTTTAACGGCCCTGATTCGCGTTAGCAGATAACGCAAAGCTAAGGTCCCAGTACTCCGCAGTTTGCAAGGATTACGGATGAAACCGGGTCGTACGCCTGACCATAGAAAGTTGAGACCAACAGTACCACAGCGATAAGCCCACAACATGCAAGCAATGCGCTTAGTACCAGTGCAGTAAATAAAAGCACAATACCATCCTTATTATTGACCGCGGCAACCACCGCCAAAAAGGTTAGTGATAACACTAACAGGAAGAAGGGCAGATGGGCGGAGAGTATTGCTTAGAAAATAACGATTGCTGATGCAAGAAAAGTCAGTAAGAGTCCAATTCTGATTTGGTTCAACGTTGTCCTTCAGATCAGCGGTACGCCCTGACGCAAGATTATTCTTTAATACGCTTGTTTCTTTCAAGCACCCAACAGCGCGGGTGACTGGTAAAGCCCAGTTTCTGATAGTAACTATTGGCGTCAGGCGCCGCGAGCAGAATAATTTTACAGTTTGGGCCAAGTTTCTGTTGCGTCAGATTTTGTAACGTTTTTCCCAGCCCCAGATGCTGATAGTTTTTATGAACCGCTAAGTCTGACAGATAACAGGCATAGTGAAAATCTGTCACGCTGCGTGCTATACCTACTAATTGCTCGTCATGCCAGGCTGCAATAATGAGGTTACTATTGTTGAGCATGCCCTCAATACACTGTTTATCATCAACAGGACGACGTTCGCCCAGCCCCGAAGCGTTCAAAAGCGCGATAAATTGTTCACAGCTAACATATTCGTTAACCCTGTATGAGAGTTTCATTGTGATAATTCCATGATAAACCGCTGTGATAATGCGATTAGACTGTAAAAAGAAGCACTGAGACACTACCTGGTATAGATATAAACAGACGCGACTGATAAAAACCAGAAAAGTGAGAGGACGAGGACAGCTTTTAGCGTGCGAGACTTAACCTTTAGGCGAGCCAGCCGGTAGCCAGCATAGGTTCCGGGTATCAGGCAGACAGTACCGCCTATAAAAAAGGCTTTAACAGAGCCAACGAGCACCGCCCAGTCAGTCTGCAAAAAGAAAATTTGAAAAAGAATGGTACACGGAATCAGCGCCACGCAGACCAGAAACAGATAAAAGGCGCGATCTTCAGCACGTTTTAGCTTGCTCTCATTCACCTAATATCGCTCCCTTTAATAACTGTGACAACGTATAGGAGGCTTCAGGGGTTACGTGCAGTTATTGTTCTCAGCCAGACATACTTTGTGTTTTTCCCTGGTCGGGACGCCATGTTCGCTATACTGGCGTTTACTGACTACACAAAATGATAAGACAGCGCCCGGCTGATGCTATAACTGCTGAGCTGGCAGCGTATGTGCAGTTACGGCTTTGTCGTATCCCCCCAGGGAGACGGCTCAGCAAAAGTCTTAATATACAGGTCTTCAACTTTGTCTCTTGCCCACTGCGTTTTGCGTAAAAACTTCAGCGAGGATTTGATAGACGGGTCGCTTTTGAAGCAGTTAATATTAATTCTGTAAGCTAATCCATCCCACCCGTAATGTTCCTGCAGTCGGGTGACGACGGTTTCAAGTGTGATCCCGTGTAGCGGGTTATTGATCTGCGTTTTACTCATTGCTTAACAGGCACTCCGTTATGCCGTGATTTATGATTATCATATCTTTTCCAGTCTTAGCAGCGTCGGACCAGCCAATCACCGATATTACGCTGCTAATGCATCTGGTTTATTCAGGCGTCTTTTTTGCCACTGTTTTTTTCAGCTCTTTTTTTCTTTTTACGCTCGTTTTTTTCGGTAACGATTTTCATCGCTTCCTCTTTTGTCAAATTCGGATGTTTTGCGACTATCTCTTTAACTCTGTCGTCAAATTTTGTCATTAATAAATCTCTTGTTCTCTAATCGTCTAAGTAAAAAAATAAAACAGGCTGCTATGGCATTTTAGCGCTAAAAAATGTCATTCCCCCGCGATGCTATAAGAGCGTAGTGCATTGACGGTCAGATACCTGATACCGGCACCGCAGTAATCATTTCAAGCCTCGCCGAAGAGCCTGTGCTAACCGGCAATGCAACGCTTCATTATAGCCCCTGAGCCCCCCCTTTAAACATGTAATTTGTTTTGAAACGGCCATTATTTCGTATAGCGGCTCGGCCTGACTCAATGGGCTACTTGTTAACGCAGCACATGACTTACGCTGTGCAGGTGTTTATCTGCTGAACACCATGTTATGAAACAGTCGATAACTTAAGACCCAGTATTCCGGCAATTATCAGTAGCACACTGATAATTTTAAACAGATTGACTGGCTCTTTAAGAAAGACAATTCCAAAAAGGACGGCACCCACCATACCAATACCGATCCATACAGTGTAGGCGATACTCAAAGGCAGAGAGCGCATTGCCAGACTCAGGCAGTAAAAGCTTGCAGCCATTGCGATAACAGTGACAACAGAGGGGAGGGGCTTGGTAAATCCCTGGGTATATTTCAGGCCAACAGCCCAGACAACCTCAAGCAAACCCGCAAAGATAAGTATTAACCAATTCATAACGACACCTGTAAATGGGGTCGTCCCCGTCAGTTAACGCCATCTCAGGGTCGTCCCTGAGATGCGGTGCGGAATTTAGCACACCCCTATAACAGGAGCAAGTGGTTATATGTTAACCGATAAAAAATGTGCTGGTGGCGAGAAAAGGTCTTAAATAAGCTTCGCAAACGCCAATCTTTTTTTATAAATGCCTAATCATCTTCAGCGGCTTGTGGCGCGAGCTTAAATTAGAGCCAAGCGACTTAGCCTGTGTATTATTGTCCCGCTGACTTGGTTTGTTATGTTGCGCTATTGAATCCCGAAGTGCTGTCTCAGTCTATCTTCGATATGACAAGGTTCCCAGACAGCAGCTTTTTCCAGATTCCGACATTCAGTTTCTGTAGCAGGAACTTCGTTCAACCATGTGGAGTCTACGATACTGTATTTACCGCTAATAATATCTTTCTTGTAAAAGAATGGTTTGGTTTCAAACCTTTCATTTAAATCTGCTTTACCCACAACTAACCAAGCGCTTTTTTTAATAGTATATTTGGCTGCAGAGATTTCAAACAATATGGGAAGCGCGACTATTTCATCCGGTTCGAGCGCTTTAACATCACAATAATCCACAAAAGCTAGCCTCTCCATGACCGTTACTACCCCGTAACAATATCTATTGTCGTCTAGAGGAATTTGGATGTAATTTCCAGGTGTCCAATATTTTCTAGCGTTCATACTTCTTCAAGCAACATAACTTCTAAATATGGGGCACAAACAGGTAGGCAACAATGGCGAAGCCGCCTGCGGGCGACATATTTTTTTGTTAGGTGACATTAGTGCTCTGGACTTTCCTGTAACGCATGGCAAGGACCGAGAGAGTGCCACATATTATGCCGGTACTTATTGCTCCATGTAAGCCAAAAGCAACTAAAAGCGGGCGCAATATGAAAAGGTGAATAATAAACGCAGGTATAAATGCGATAGCGAATACCTTAAGCTTAACCGATGTTTCGAATGGAGAGTTACAGTGTGGGCATGTTTTTTTCTTTCCCCACGTATTAGCAGTTTTAGAGAAAAAGCCTATTTTCTTTTCACAGGTCGGACATTTGAAGAATTGTTCGTTTGGTTCAAAATCCTCACTAGCTGTATTTAGACTGCTTTTCTTTGATGGCTGCCGCGAGACTAATTCGTCTTTCAATTGCTCTGCCCGTTCTGGAAAGGCTTCTCTATCTATATTGGCTAGAGCATCTTCTAGCTCTGTAATTGAGTACTCTGAATAATTTGGTTCCATCTGGTAACTTCTCCTTGTAACTGGACTTACCCACTAAGTTTGGGTAAGTCCTAGGCATAACGCTAAGCTAACAGGCAGTAACGTGGCGGCGAGTATCTCAAACGCCGCCACGTTACTGTCGCAGTGTGCCGCGTAGTGGCACACGTGTTTAGCGCCTTGTTATGTTCCATGCACAATGCCCAAAAACGACAGTTCTTCATTGAAGCAAAATATCTCTTCGATGTCTTGGTATGAAGCCTTCTGCCAACATTCTGTGCGAAACTTTTCGTAGTGCGAACGGAACTCAGTCTCGATCAAAGATGTTTCGTCTTGCATGATAGAAGAGAAGTCTTCGGACTTTAAAACCATATACAGATTGCCTTCGCCATCCATGAAGAATGAATCCCAAAAATAACCTTTTTGCTGCATTTCCGAAAATGGCTCGTTAGGTCTTTGCTTAATGTATTCAATAAGCTTCAACAATTTCTCTTTGGAATTAGGCTGTAGTTTTACTTTCAATAATTTCGATTCCATTCTTTTCCTAAGAAACATAACGCTTGGCTAAACGGTGGAGCGAAATTGGCGCGCCTTTTGCGCCAGCAAAAAGCGCGAAAATTTTGCGGAGTCCGTTTGAGTCACTTGTTATAAATTTTTTCCAAAGATGTACCTAATAAACAAAATTTGTTTTTACTGAACCGTCATCAGCTATGGAAATTTTAAAACAATCCCAGTTGCCACCCGTATGCTGCTGCATTTTTTTATGTAACTCCACAACTAATCTAGACATGTTGTTAAATCTTACAGCTCTGTCAGTAAACTTATTATCATCAATAAAATAAGTAAGTTGAGAGCCAACTGAGTAACTACCATCATCATAGCCGTGATCATATTCAAATAAACACTCTGCACTTGTATAAGTATTAGGCAGACAAGAAATTATTCCATGATACAACTGATCAATGATTTGTCTTTGCTCTTCTATTGGATTCAACGACCATCGCCTCATTTAAAATTTATAACACCCCACTAAGAGGTGATAAAACATGGGCTAAAATTAGGAACGAAGTGATGCAGCCCATGTGTTAGCGTCCCAGCGAGCCTGCGAGCGGCTACAGTGGTTTGTTATGCATTTACACCCCTCTAACCATGACGCAAGTGCTGTCTGATAGCAAGTGGATGCCGGTAAATCCGAATGAGCTATATAGATATGAATGCTCGTTCTTACATTGTAAGTAAAGGTCTTCTATACCTAATTTTTGAGAATGATCTAATGCAAGCTGAATTAACTTTTTCCCGATACCTAAGCGTCGATAACCTGGGATAACAAATAAACCACCTAACCAATGTTTATAGTCGTACTGCTTATTCTCATAGAGTTTCAGTTCAACAGCGCCAACGGCTTCGTTATTTTCTGTTGCCACAAAACAGAGAGGAACATCATTTTTTGATTTTGATTTACTTTTCACGTCTTCAAAAACTGCGTTGAACGGGACGTTGTAATTCTTAGCCCATTCATCGTAATACCACTGTGCAATGGTCTTAGAATGATGACTTTGCTCTGCTAAAAATGAAACATTCACTTATCTTTCCTTGATGCATAACTTCCAAATATGGGGCGTGGACGCGTGCGCGATAATGGCGAAGCCGCGCACGTGTTTGCGTCCCAACGAGCGAGAGCGAGTGCCATTATTTGTTTGTTAGGTGCGTGCAAGAAACTTCTTAGAGTTTGTGATTTGGGCAAAACGCAATTCCTTTAAGGGCTTTCTGTTCGCAACCAAGGATCATACAAGTGTCATTGCTAAAACCACCATGTTTGTGGACTTCTAAATCGAAGTTTGCTTTCTTAAAATCGAATGCGCTTAAGGTTGGTACTTCGGTTTTAAAAGCGTAATTATATTCTCTATCCATCTCTGCCCCTACTTGTACCACCCACCTTTGTTCACAAACATTGCACTTGAACATTTCAGCCCAATTTTCGTTTGATGTTTCTAGTTTTTTAAAGTTAGCAACAAATGAATCACGAGAAGATTTTATAGCTAAAGTTTTTTCGAGATTACGACAATTACATGAATTCAATAGGTAGCACCTAACAATTTAATATCACCCGAAACGGGGTAATCATTTACACCATTTTCAGAGCGCGTCTATCCATAACCTATCGTATCGCCAAACAAAATTTTTTTCACGGTGTATTTCAGGCGTGAAATACACCAAAGTGGGATGAACTTTTTCGGTCACAATGACGATCTCAAAAGTTGATTAATTTTGCTTATCAGATGCGCTGCGATATCAAGGAAAGAGTGGGTGGTCATAAATCTGAGTGAGGCTGTCGGTGGCGGAACCGTGATGCTGAGTCAATGGTACGAGGCATTCATTTTACAGTCTTATCGTGCTCATGATTGAGCACGATATTATAGGAAACAAAAATAAATATTTGCACGTTGAGCCGACGTGTATCTCTTCTTACGCCTTTTGCATTTTACTCATCATCATTGTCTGAATCAGCCTCAGGATCAGCCTGGCGCTTTTTGCGAACAATCGGCATATCTCCAACATCCTTTCCTGCAGTAGTATTGACGCGTTTCTTAGCTGTTGCAGCAGGCTTTTTGCTCTCTGCTGTTTTTTCAGACTGCTTATCCTGCGTTTTCTTTTTAACAGGTTTCTTGAGTTTTTTACCGGAGAATTCAGCAGGAGATTCAGGATGAGCCTCACAAGCTACCGGATAATCGACATGGGCTTTAATACTTTCAAAACTTTGCCAGTCCCGTGGTCCAACAAAGGAAATCGCTGTGCCTTTTTGTCCGGCACGGCCAGTACGCCCAATGCGGTGAATGTATTCGTCTGATTGCTTGGGCAAGTCAAAGTTAATCACCAAACCAACTTTAAGCAAATCCAGACCCCGTGACGCCACATCTGTGGTTACCAGAATACTGTGCTGACCCCGGCTGAATTCACTCATAATCTGCGCCCGCTGGTTTTGCGGTAAGTCACCACGAAGGGCTACGGCATGAAGATTATCTTCATTGAGCATATCGCAAATACGGTTGGTATCTTCTCGTGTCGCTGTAAACACAATCGCCTGATTGTAGTCGGTGTCACCCAAACATTGTGTCAGTAAAGTATTTTTATGCTCGACATTATCGGCAAAATACATGTGCTGGCTGATGTCCTGATGAATAGCAGTGGCCAGTCCGACATTGATACGCACCGGCGCTTTTAGCAACGCTTTACTGATGTGCTGTAAGGCCAGGTTATCAAGGGTGGCCGAGAAGAGCATGGTCTGGCGTTTGCGGTGATCGGCATATTGATTAATCAGATTAAGCTGTGGGGCAAACCCTAAATCCAGCATGCGATCAGCTTCATCGAAGATGAGCATTTCAAGTCCGTTCAGAAAGAAGGTTTTATCTTCCAGATGATCGGCAATTCGGCCAGCCGTTCCCACCACAATGGCGGGGCTCTTTCGCAGCACTTTTGTCTGGGTATTGTAGTTTTCACCGCCTACGATTAAAGCGCAGGGTAAATTCAATTGCGACGTCAGGCTTTTGGCTTCGGTAAAGACCTGTTTGGCCAACTCGCGGGTAGGGGCCAGAATCATTGCGCGTGGATCTTTTTTGCTCAGCGCCTTTTGATTCAGCAGGCGATTTACCAGCGGGATCAGAAACGCCAGGGTTTTGCCCGAGCCGGTTTGTGACGATGCGATAATATCTTTGCCGCTCATAGCAGGTAATATCGTCTTCTCCTGAATCTCGGTCAGGGTGTCGAAGCTCTTGTCCTGAAGACGGGAGATGATTTTATGATGTACCGGAAGATCGCTGATTTGCAAAGCCGTGCCCTTAATATGAAACCCGGCGCATTATCCATCAAGCTGCTATTAAATAAAAGGCGATAGAAAGAAAATTGGGGCAGAGCAAGCGTATTGCGTCTGCCCCGAATAGTGTTTACACGCGCATTTCAGGAATATCGCCCTCAGCGACGAGTTTTCCTGCGGTTTTTTCACGTATTTCATCAACAGTTACGCCTGGTGCGCGTTCCTGTAGATGGAAAGCCCCGTCTTTCACTTCCAGTACTGCTAAATCGGTAATGATACGGGTGATACAATTGACACCGGTAAGCGGCAACTTGCACTCTGAAAGCAACTTAGAATTACCATGCTTATCGGCATGGGTCATCGTCACAATGATATTTTTCGCGCCGGCAACCAGATCCATGGCACCGCCCATCCCCTTAACCAGTTTACCGGGGATCATCCAGCTTGCGATATTGCCGTTTACATCAACCTCAAAGGCACCTAATACAGTAAAATCAACATGGCCGCCGCGGATCATGGCAAAGCTTTCGGCAGAATCAAATATGGAAGCGCCGTTGATAGCCGTCACCGTTTCTTTACCGGCATTGATCATATCGGCATCGACTTCCGCTTCAGTCGGATAGCGGCCCATACCTAATAAACCATTTTCTGATTGCAGCATCACGTCGATGCCATCGGGGACATAGTTAGCAGCCAGGGTAGGAATGCCAATACCCAGGTTCACATAACTGCCATCTTTAAATTCCTGAGCGACGCGCATTGCGATTTGGTCACGGGTTAAAGCCATCTTAACGTTCCTCCTTTGCCAGTACTTTGCGCTCGATGCGTTTTTCAAAACTCCCCTTGATGACCCTGTCAACATAAATGCCTGGCGTATGCGTTTGTGTAGGATCAAGCTCACCAGCTTCGACTATTTCTTCAACCTCAACCACGGTAATTTTACCTGCGGTGGCGGCCATAGGATTAAAGTTTCTGGCGGTGTGTCGGTAAATACAGTTACCATACCGATCGGCTTTCCAGGCTTTCACAATGGCAAAGTCACCGGTAATGGACTCTTCAAGTATGTAGGGGCGACCATTAAACTCTTTTACTTCTTTGCCTTCACCAACCGGCGTGCCGTATCCGGTTGCCGTGTAAAAGGCCGGAATGCCGGCACCACCAGCGCGCATTTTTTCTGCCAGTGTACCTTGCGGTGTCAGTTCAACTTCAAGTTCATTGGCCAGCAATTGTTTTTCAAATAATGCATTTTCGCCAACGTAGGAAGACACCATTTTTCGAATCTGGCGATCTTCTAATAAAATGCCCAGGCCAAAACCGTCCACGCCACAGTTATTGGATACCACGGTAAGGTCTTTGACCCCCATGGTTTTGATCTGACCAATTAGCCCCTCAGGAATTCCGCATAGTCCGAAGCCGCCGGCAATAACTGTCATGCCATCGGTGAGTCCTTCCATTGCTTCTTCGTAACTGGTCACGACCTTATCGAAACCTGACATCTGACGCTCCTTTGTGTGAATTAAAGACAATAAGAGTATCTGTGCTTGCAAAAATTTTGTAAAATTAATTTTATATCAATATTAATAAATTATTTTTATCAATATGGCTGTCTCATACCGCAACATGGTGGCGTTTTTAAGCGTCGCTGAATCATCCACCTTCGCCGAGGCAGCAGAAAAGCTGCATCTCACACAGCCTGCGCTATCCAGTGCGATAAAAAAAATGGAAGAGCAACTAGGCGGAAAGTTATTCAGCAGAAGCACACGTCGTGTGCAATTAACCCCTGAAGGCGAAACGTTGTTACCCAGTGCCCGCCGGTTGGTTAATGAGTGGGATGATACGTTTGAGGAAATGCAAAATTTGTTTGCAGTGCGACAGGGCAGGCTGACCATTGCCGCCATGCCATCGTTTGCCGAATCACGTCTGCCCACCTTGCTCAAAGCGTACCACGCGGCTTACCCCAATATCCGGCTACGGATAATGGATGTGGTAATGGAAGATACCATTGACGCAGTGCTCGCCGGCCGGGCTGAAATAGGCTTTACCTTTGAGCCTGAAAATACAGAAGGACTGACATTTACTCCGTTATTTGACGATGCCTTTGTGGCCGTTTTATACCCTGAACACCCACTGGCATCAGAGCAAACCATTTCATTTGAAGCGTTATTGCAAAGCCCGGTAATCGCCATGAACCGCGGTTCTGCAGTCAGAAAATGGACCGAACAGATATCGCACAGGTATGGCGCGCTCAATATCGTGGCAGAAACCGGACAGTTGGGCTCAGTCGGCCAACTAATTGCACAGGGACTGGGCGTATCGGTGGTACCGCAGCTTTGTCAGGCACAAATGCAGCGTAACGGATTGGTGTGTGTGGCGTTGCGTAACGCCCCTTTGGTTAAACGGGTAGGTATGATTCGCGCAGATCGACAGAGCTTTTCAGTAGCAGCGCAGGCATTGTGGGAACAATGCCACGCGACGTGTCTGTAATTACCATTTTTTCTTGGGCGCGAATAACTCATCCAGTTCATCGCGCTCTTCTTCTTTGCGCTTGGCGCGGTCTTCCGCATTCGCGGACTTCAGGTTGTCCTGAATGCTTTCAAGCCACTGGCTTAGTTGTCTTAAGCGGGACTCGATATATTCATCACGCTGGGTTTGATTTTCCAACGCGCTGATGGCTTTTTCAAAGTACTGGCGGGCAGATCCTAGCATGCCCGATTGCATAGCCGCACGACCACGCTTTATCAGTGTTTCTACGTTAGTTTTAAGCTGTAAGCGCTCCAGCGCTTTGTCTTCTTCGATGAACGTACGGGTATCCACTTTGCCTTTTGAGTGTTCTGAGCGAAGCAGTACGCGTAACTTTTTAACCGCCTGAATATATTGAATAATCAGACGATCATTATCCGGCAACGAAAATTCGCTCATCTTTTCATTGGCATCCGCGTCACCCTGCGTGCGATCTTCGGCATCTTCCAGACGCTGTTTAATATCATTATTGCCTGCACCGGCATCATTTAATGCTTTGAGGGCGTTGTAGACTCGACGGTGAAGGACCTGCATCAGGCGAGCTGATACCGGCATATTTGAACACGCCATAATGATGTTTTCAGTTTCATCAATGATATTACGCTGCTTAGATACTTCAGCACGGCGCTCTGCGTCCATTTTGGCACGGTGTTGCTGAAAAGCATTGATAAAGATGGCCGCTATGATAAGCACAACGATCATTATGATGATTATGGTGAACATGGATATTGGTTCCGTTCGCTTTCACTTTGTCTCCGGCACGCAGGCACAGGACAGTCTTTTTTATTATAACGGCAGAGTTTACGGTATTTTTACCATAAAAACACTCCCGCCAAGTTTTCCACCATTTTGCAAGGTAATCTCACCACGCAGACCGTGTCGGTTATGGGCGTTGGCAATAAGACGGGCAAAATAAAGACCTAATCCGGTACGTCCCTGGCTGACCGCTGTGGAGCTCAGGGCCCGGGTGCTTTGTGCCAGCATGGTATCGGGATAACCGTGCCCGTCATCCTCAACCTGTATGATCAGATTGTTATCGGCCACTCTGGCACTTACATGAATAGCGTGATTACCGTAGCGAAGGGCATTGATGACGGCATCATTAACCAGTAAATAAATCAGCTCACCGTCCATATACCAGGCCAGGTCCGGGTCGCAATCGATGGTGACGCTGAAATTGCGCTGATTAACGGAAAGCTTTACCGCGTTCAGCACATCTTCAATGACGTCAGCGACAAAATGCTCATCAACGGTTATGGGCAGCGTTTCAAGCTGTGCACGGTATAACGACAGAATCTGTACAAGGCTGGTGTTGAGCCGGCTGGCTTCATAATGAACATCTGCGACATGTTTACTGGCGGCGATGTTTGCAGCATCAATGCTGTCAGATAACTGTTCAATTGACTGAATGAGTAAACACAGCGAATTTTTCATGTCGTGCACGGCAGCGGCGAGCACAGAGGAAAACTCTATTTTCTGGGGCGGGGCGGCTTCAAAGTCCTGCATCACGGCGTCATTATACTTCTGTTGGCGCATATACTGGTATCAACTTAAAATTGAATAAATGCCTATATTTTTGATATAAGAATAGGTGTATAACCGAAAATGGCAATAGCAATGCGCGCCGGTTTTGGTTATAACACTAACACACTTAACGGGAAGCGCCAGTAGCGAAGGGTTATCACGCATGAAATTACAGCAACTCAGATACATTGTAGAAGTCGTTAATAATAATCTTAATGTATCAGCAACCGCTGAAAGCCTGTACACCTCGCAGCCCGGGATCAGCAAGCAAGTAAGAATGCTTGAGGACGAACTGGGCGTGCAGATCTTCGGTCGCAGTGGTAAGCATCTTACCCACGTTACTGATGCCGGCCGCGATGTGATAGATATTGCCCGCCAGATTTTATCAAAAGTAGAAAGCATCAAATCGGTTGCCAGAGAGCACACGCTACCTGATCAGGGTAAGCTGAACATTGCCACTACCCACACCCAGGCACGTTATGCCTTACCGGATGTGATTCAGGGGTTCATGCACAAATATCCGCGTGTCTCGCTGCATATGCATCAGGGCACGCCCTCGCAGATTTCTGATTTAGCCGCCAAGGGTGAGGCAGACTTTGCGATAGCCACCGAAGCCTTGCATCTTTACAACGACCTGGTGATGCTACCTTGCTATCACTGGAATCGCAGCGTTATTGTCAATAAAGACCATCCGCTGTCGAAAAAAACCAGCATCGATATCAGCGATATTGCCGAATATCCGTTAGTAACGTATGTATTTGGTTTCACCGGCCGTTCGGAGCTCGATCAGGCGTTTGAACGTGCGGGGTTAAACCCTAAAATTGTTTTTACTGCCACCGATGCCGATGTCATTAAAACGTATGTCAGATTGGGCGTAGGAATTGGTGTTATTGCGTCAATGGCAGTGAGTGAAGAGCTCGACAGTGATCTGGTGAAAATTGATGCCAGCCATTTGTTTGATTACAGCACAACAAAAATTGGCTTCAGAAAAGGCTCGTTTTTACGTAGCTACATGTATGACTTCATCGAACGCTTTGCGCCTCACCTGACCAAAGACAAGGTGGAAAAGGCGATGATGCTTAAGAACAATGATGAGGTGGAAAAAATGTTTAAAGGCGTGACGCTACCGGTGAAGTAGCGCCACGTTGATTATCAGCACTCGATAATATTAACCGCAAGGCCGCCACGGGCGGTCTCTTTGTATTTGGTTTTCATATCGTTGCCGGTATCGCGCATGGTTTTAATTACCTTATCCAGCGACACTTTGTGCTCACCACTGCCGCGCATAGCCAGTCTGGATGCATTGATCGCTTTAATGGCACCCATGGCATTACGCTCAATGCAGGGTACCTGCACCAAACCGCCCACCGGATCACAGGTCAGGCCCAGGTTGTGCTCCATACCAATCTCAGCGGCGTTTTCTACGGCCAGAATGGAGCCGCCCATGATTTCCGTCAGTGCACCAGCAGCCATTGAACAGGCCACGCCGACTTCGCCCTGACAGCCCACTTCGGCACCGGAAATAGAGGCATTTTCTTTATAAAGAATACCAATGGCCCCGGCCGTGAGTAAGAATCGGGCTGCCGTCTCGGTATCAACCGGTCTGATGAACTTATCAAAATAGTGTAATACCGCCGGAATAATTCCCGCAGCACCATTGGTGGGAGCCGTAACAACGCGACCGCCTGCCGCATTTTCCTCATTCACGGCAAGCGCAAACAGATTCACCCAGTCCATCGTTTGCATGGGATCTGATGTGTGCTCGGTTTGCAGGCGACGATACAGAGCCGGTGCACGACGAACGACTTTAAGCCCGCCCGGCAGGATCCCCTCGCTTTCAATACCGCGCTGCACGCAGTACTTCATGGTCTGCCAGATCTCAAACAGCTTATCCTGAACCTCATGAACCGGTCGATGCACGGCTTCATTTTTAAGCATCAAAGAGCTGACACGCATGCCGTTCGTTTTGCAAAGGTCAATCAGTGCTTCAGCCGTTTTAAACGGATAGGGCACCTTTTCCTGCACCGACATTGCGTGCTCTTTGGTCTCGTCGAAATCTTCGTGTCGCACCACAAAGCCGCCACCGATGCTGTAGTAGGTTTGCTCGCGCACGAGTTCTTTATTTTTATACACGTAAAATGTCAGTGCATTGGCATGGCGCGGCAAGGTTTTGCGACGGTGAAATACTATCGCATTTTTATTTGGAAACTTAACTTCGTGTGTACCGTTAAGCAGAATTTTCTGACTGTCGTGAATGCCTTCAAGGGTGACATCGATACTGTCAACATCAATGGTTTCTGGCGACTCGCCCAACAACCCGAGGATCACAGCTTTGCCGGTACCGTGACCTTTACCGGTCTGTCCCAGTGAGCCAAACAGCTCAACCTTGATGCCATCAATACTTTCCAGTACGCCATCCTGCGCTAGTTCTGATACAAACTCTGCACCGGCTCGCATCGGCCCCACGGTATGTGAACTGGATGGGCCAATTCCGATACTGAACATATCAAATACACTAATCATAAATCTGGTTCTATCCCCAATAAGAATCTTGTGTGATCTTGCCTGTATGTTGCTACAACTACAATACAGAAAAGCTAATCAGCAGATGAGAAAAGCTAATTCAATGTAAACAAATCTTGATAATCTTGTAGTGCCAGAATGAAACATTCGTTCACTTTAGCCGAGGTGGTGAGCCAGGTTCCGCAATATGGCAGCAGTCGCACCCCATATCATGCGTTGTTGCCAGGGGATAAAATAGACCGGAAATTGCTGATGATTGCGTGTGATATGGTGAACCAGGTGATTCTTTTTATCCATTAGATGTGATAATGGCACATCGAAAACACTGGCTACTTCATTCGGGTCAATACGGTATTCAAATCCGGGCTGAACAAAGCCAACCACAGGCTTGATGTGGTAGCCGCTGATGGTGCGATAGTCGGGCATTGCCCCAATAACCTGAACATGTGAAGGCGGCAGTCCCACTTCCTCAAACGCTTCTCGCAGTGCCGTATCGATCAGGGATTCATCCTGCGGTTCATAGCCGCCGCCAGGGAAACTAATCTGACCGGCATGGTGACGTAAGTGATGAGCCCGTTCTGTCAAAATGACATGCATACCGTCATCAAAATCCAGCATGGGGATCAGCACCGCTGCACTGCGACCTTTTCGTGTGAGCGGGTAATCAGGCTCCAGACTGACCTGCCGCGCATGCTGAAACCGATGGATAAACTCTGCCTTATTCACGATAGTTTTCCAGTGCAGGAAGGATACGGGAAACCTTATCCAGGGTTTCCTGATATTCCTCACGTGCATGTGAATCAAGTACAATACCGCCGCCCGCCCAGCAATACAGATGGTTGTTTTCGGCTAATAACGTTCGAATGGTAATACTTGAGTCCATATCCCGCTTAATTCCATAATACATGATACTGCCACAGTAAATATTTCGCCGGTCTGGCTCCAGTTCTTCAATTATTTCCATCGCCCGGATTTTGGGTGCCCCTGTAATAGAGCCACCGGGAAAGGCGCCGGCCAATAAATCCAGTGCTGATGCATCCTCTTTCAATGTACCTTCAACGGTGCTGACCAGATGATGCACGGCGGCATACGATTCCAGCGCAAATAAATGCGGTACATTTACACTGTGCGCCTTACAATGTTTACTCAAATCGTTTCTGAGCAGATCCACTATCATCAGGTTTTCCGCGCGATCCTTTTCAGCATTAAGTAGTGCGTCAGCGCTTTTTGCATCTTTATCAGGATCGTTAAAGCGCGGGCGGGTACCCTTAATAGGCTTAGTCTGTACCTGGTTATTTCTGACACTTAAAAAGCGCTCGGGCGAAATGCTCAGCACACAGCTTTCGGGCAAGCGGATAAACGCTGAAAATGGAGTGTTGTTTTGCTCCCGCAGCGCTTCGTACGCCTGCCATTCACTGCCGGTGTACTTCGCGCAAAAACGCTGCGCCATATTTATCTGATAACAGTCACCAGCCACAATGTACTGGTGGATACGTGATAGCGCGTCATTATACTGCTGTTGCGTCAGATTCGACGCCCAGTCACTGGTCAGTCTGAAGGGAGTGGTAGCCTCAGGAGGAGTAGTTATTTCTGCCAGTTGTTCAGATAACGGTGGAATATCGCTAAAGCGGCAATGATACAGCTTTCCGGTGTGCGTATCGGCAATAACAGACTGCTCAAAAATACCAATCGCCATATCCGGACACGCATATGGGGTGAGGTTTTTATCCGGTAACGTTTCATAGTAACGACCAAGATCATAACCACATAAGCCCGCAGCACCCACAACAAAGGGCAGGGCATCGTAAAGTGTCTGATTATCTGTGCGAACGGTATTTTCAGCCATGGTGGCTTTCATCAGGGCATCGACACACGCCAGCGGGGCATCGTTTTTTATTTCAGTCTCATCAGTATGACAGTCGCGCACGACCACTTTGCTATTGGCTGCGGTCACGATCCAGCGTGGTGACCAGACCATAATATGATAGCGACCGTCAGTATCTGCCGCGCTATCCAGCAACATTGAATACGGCTGTTGCTCAACCTGCGCAAATAGGGTGTAAAACGTGTCTTGTTCATAGTCAAGCGGTTCAATCAGCAGCGTGCGCTCTACCTTGTCGTTCATAACAGCTTTCAGATTCTCTTTTTTTCGGGCCTGCAAGGCCGGTGTTCAATTTGACTACCGTACTGCGTTTTGTTGGTGCCGCAGTGCGAGATACGCTAGTATACGCATTTTTGAAAAGCACACACCACGAACCGACGAGTTAAAGAGGACGACATGACCGTTATCCGTCAGCAAGATTTTATCGATAGCATCGAAGATGCGTTGCAGTTTATTTCCTATTATCACCCTCTGGATTATGTCAAAGCGGTTGAAAAGGCATACCTGAAAGAAGAAAGTCAGGCGGCTAAAGATGCCATGGCCCAGATTCTGATTAACTCAAGAATGTCTGCAGAGGGTCACCGCCCTTTATGTCAGGACACCGGCATTGTGACCTGTTTTGTCAAAATCGGTATGGGCGTAAGCTGGGATAAAACGGATCTGACTGTTCAGGAAATGGTTAACGAA
The DNA here is from genome assembly GCF_014750655.1 of Salinimonas profundi. Classification (GTDB taxonomy): domain Bacteria; phylum Pseudomonadota; class Gammaproteobacteria; order Enterobacterales; family Alteromonadaceae; genus Alteromonas; species Alteromonas profundi_A. The sequence goes on along the minus strand of NZ_JABBXD010000001.1, from coordinate 474,974 downwards.
GGCACACGCCGTGCGTACACCAATGCTGACAACCCGCTGCGTGCTTCTATTGTTGCTGACCCGGCAGGTGCACGAAAAAATACCAAAGACAACACCCCTGCTGTGGTGCATATTGATATGGTGCCCGGTGATCAGGTAGAGGTGATGATCGCAGCCAAAGGCGGTGGCTCTGAAAACAAATCTAAAATGGTGATGCTAAACCCCAGCGATGATATCGCAGAGTGGGTAGTAAAAACATTGCCGACAATGGGCGCGGGCTGGTGTCCACCGGGGATGCTCGGGATAGGCATTGGCGGTACCGCTGAAAAAGCAGCTGTACTGGCCAAAGAAAGCCTCATGGATCCGGTAGATATCCACGAACTGATGGAACGCGGGCCCGAAACGACCGAAGAAAAACTTCGCCTGGATATCTTCAAGCGTGTAAATGGCCTGGGTATTGGCGCGCAGGGCCTTGGCGGTCTGACCACCGTGGTGGATGTGAAAATCATGTCGGTGCCTACCCACGCAGCCTCGAAGCCTGTTGCAATGATCCCTAACTGCGCGGCGACTCGCCATGCCCACTTTCATCTTGACGGCAGCGGGCCTGCTGAACTGAAGGCGCCTAAGCTTGAAGAGTGGCCTGAGGTAACCTGGGAAGTTGGTGAAAATACCCGTCGCGTTAATCTTGATGAAGTGACCAAAGATGACATTCTGGACTGGAAAGTGGGTGAGACGGTATTGTTATCCGGCAAAATGCTTACCGGTCGCGACGCTGCGCACAAACGTATTCAGACGATGATGGAAAATGGCGAAGGGCTGCCTGACGGGGTAGACCTGACTAACCGCTTCATTTATTACGTCGGCCCTGTGGATGCTGTAGGCGAGGAGGTTGTTGGACCAGCCGGGCCTACCACAGCAACCCGCATGGATAAATTCACCGATATGATGCTGGAGCAAACCGGCCTTATCGGCATGATTGGTAAAGCAGAACGTGGCCCGGCAACGGTGGATTCCATCGCGAAACACAAAGCGGTGTATCTGATGGCCGTAGGCGGCGCTGCCTATCTGGTTTCCAAAGCGATTAAAAAGTCGCGGGTTGTGGCATTTGAAGATTTAGGTATGGAAGCTATCTACGAATTTGAAGTAGAAGACATGCCGGTTACCGTTGCGGTAGACAGCACCGGCGCCAATGCACACGAAACCGGCCCGGCAATCTGGAAAGCGAAAATAGAAGAACTGGACAGCGAACTGGCTAAATAAGCTTTTGCTGGTGTAGGATAAGACGGGCACTTGAGACAAGTGCCCGTTTTTTGTTTTATCGGACATAAAAAGAATGAATACAGAAGCATTGACGCTTATCGGCAGTGGCGCGTTGGCGGGATTAGTAAGCGGCGCGCTTGTCACATACTGGCTTTGCCAGCGTCGCTTTTCGCTTGAGCGGAATTCGCTGACCGAACAAAACCACCTGTTGCAGCAACAAACTGAGCAGGCCGAGTTATATTTTAACCGACAGCTTTCGGCAAAGCAGGACGAACTGGCCGTTTCGCAGGAACGGCTGTTCGATGCACAAAACCAAATCGGTGAACTGGGGCAAAAGGCCGCTCAGCTGGCGCGTCTTGAGTCAGATTATGCAGCCCAGCGCCAGGAGCTGAAGGATCTTCAGCAGGCACACTCACAACTTAACGCACGTCATGAGGCGCAGTCTGCCAGTTTCAAACAAAGCGCACAGTCTAACGATGAAAAAATAGCCATGCTTGAAGCAGCCGAGCAGCGTCTGCAAACGCAGTTTGAGAATCTTGCCAATAAGATTTTCACCGAAAAAAGCGAATCGTTTACCCAGACGAATAAATCCGGCATGGACGCACTGATTAACCCGCTTAAAGAACAACTGGAAAGCTTTAAGCGACAAATCAGTGATCAGTACAACCGTGAAGGCCAGGAACGCGCGTCGCTGAAAACCGAAATACTGTCGCTCAAAGAATTAAATCAGCGCATTACCGAAGAAGCGTCAGCTCTTACCATGGCGCTAAAGGGTGATAATAAAAAACAGGGTAACTGGGGTGAAGTAGTCCTGGAGCGTATTTTAAAAGAATCAGGGCTGCGTGAAGGGCATGAATTCGAAACGCAGGTGTCACTGCGAAGCGACCATGGCCGGTTACAACAACCCGATGTGGTCGTCCATCTGCCCAATGATAAAGATGTCATTATTGACTCAAAAGTGAGTCTGGCGGCGTATGAGCGCTATTTTAACGCAGAAGATGAAGTTCAACGCAGCCAGCTTCTTAAAGAACATGTCAGCTCGGTAAAAGGGCATATTAAAGGGCTGGGCGCAAAAGACTACCAGGAACTGGCAGGGCTCAAAACCCTTGATTATGTACTGATGTTTATACCGGTTGAACCGGCATTCTTACTGGCAATTGAAGAAGAGCCGGATTTAGTGACCCTGGCGCTTAACCACAATATCATGCTGGTAAGCCCGACCAACCTTCTGGTTGCGCTTCGAACGATTAACAATATCTGGCAGTATGAATACCAGAACCAGAATGCGCAAAAAATTGCAGCGCAGGCCGGGCGACTATACGACAAATTCACCGGTTTTGTTGCTGATATGGATAAAATTGGTAAATCCCTGGAAGCAACGCAGAAGCATTTTGACGGTGCTCTGGGGAAATTATCTACCGGGCGGGGCAATCTGGTCAGGCAGGTCGAACAATTTCGGGGGCTTGGCGTACAACCAAGCAAGCGTTTATCTGACGAGATGATTCGCGGGGCGATGGATTCAGACGATGACTCGCTTGAGGAGGACGCTGCGCGCTCATCATTGCCCTAACCAACAGGAGGTATGGGTGTATGTGTGGAAGAATTAATGTTACCGACTCTGCCGGTGTTAGAGCCCTGTGTGAACAACTTGATATACAATTTTGGCCAGAAGAGGGGATGCAATTTTCCCGTTTCATAGGTGCCACCGACAGGGTATCGGTGGTTTTCAACGCTGCCGATGATAAACGTCAGATGGTGAATGCCATTTGGTGGTTATTACTGGAAAAAGCCTCCCCGGAGGGTGCCTTCAAACCATCCCGGTATACCTCTTTTAACACCCGTTACGATAAACTGAACAAACGCGGCAGTGCCGGTTATCAGGCCTACAGAAACCAGCGCTGTATAATTCCCGCCAGCGGTTTCGGTGAAACCATCAATATTGAAGGTAAAAAATATTATCACGATATGATGGTGCCGCAAGATGACGCGCTGGCGTTGGGCGGTCTCTATCGGACCTGGCATTACACTACGGATTCGGGCCAGTCACTGACAGAATACTCATGCTCAGTGGTTACGCTGCCGCCTCATGATAAATTTCAGCATATCCATAAAAAAGCCAGCCCGTTAATGCTTAGTGCCAGTGATGGCAGCATGCAGGACTGGCTCAACCCAATGATGACATCAGGCACGCTTAACTATCTGCTGACACCTAAAATTCGCCAGCCATTAAATGCCGTACCCATCGACAAACCTTCCACTTACCAGCCGATAGGTGAAAGTAACATCATCAGTGCCGACGACTAGCATTAGCATTTATTTTGCGTAACAGCGCCATCACACACAGAATAAGTAAAATATACCCCTGAACAGTGCCGCCACCGCCGCCACTATTCTGATTGCGGTTTTGCGTTGTTGCAGGTGATACCGATACGGTGGTTGTATCAGACGCCTGATTGCCAAAGCTATCTGTCACGGTTACCTGTAGCGACAAATCCGTTGGCTCACTTACCTGCGGGGCGACAAGCGTTACGGTATCCGTTGTCGCGTTAGACAGTGTGGCGTTTGCCGCGCTGCTCAGCGTCCACTGGTATTGCAAGCTATCGCCGTTGGCATCCGTTGCAGTAACACTGATTTGTCGGGACTGACCAGCTGTTATGGCTATTACAGCGCCACCATTAATTGCGACCTGCGGAACCGCTTCGATCTGTACGCCGGTAAACTGAGCAGCCCGTTCTTCGCGAGTGCCTTCGACATTTGTAATGGCAGATACCACCTGAATATCAAAGGGGCCAGGAGCTGCCGCATCCGTTACCCGCGCCTCGAATTGTAGCTGTGCTACTACCTGAACTGCGGCGTTCAACGGATAAACACAGACAGCATCACGTTGACGCGTGGTTACCGATACTGGTTGCCACAAAGGTTTTCCGTTGTTAACCGCGGTCGCAGGCGCCAGGGAATTTGCCTCATCAAACGCCATCACGATAGAGGGTAGAGTCGTATCATTTCCTGCGCGCAGCAACAGCGCCGCTTTGTGTTCCGACTGGGTATCGTGCCACTGGATCACTGAGTTATTCTGGCTATCTTTGACCATCCGGGTAGCCATGCCTGTGGCTGCATCCGACGGTATATAAAACGGGCTTATCTGGTTAAGTGCAGAAATAGTTTCAAGCCCGGTTTGCTCAATGGTCTGAAGAGACATCGTAGGATCAAAATTCACCTTGCCGTTCTGCGTCACCGTCACATGTGTCTGTGTCTGGCCCAGATAGGATACAGGGGTGGTAAACGTTTTAAATTGTCGGGCATCGGGTGCATCGGGTGTCCAGGAGAAAAACGGCTCCAGCTGGTCAGCACCATCCTGGCATTGCAGGTCTGTAGCGGCAGTGGTGATGGCCACCTGCTGTTCAGGCGTCTCTACTGCTGTTTGCGTGACTTCCCAGACAATCTGATTGTCAGAAACTGACGAGGCGCCCGTTACACTGCTGGTGTCCAACGCCAGAGAATCTGGCAGGGTTACATCAATGACGTAGTTACGATCCTGGTTAGTATCATTGGTTATTACATTAACGGTAAAGGGAATAATATCTCCCACAGACACTCTGGCAGGCGCCTCAGTGGTAAGATAGACGTCATCCCGATCTCTGACTAAATCCACTGTACTAAAACCCACATCAGCGGTGGCGTTCGCATCACTGCTAAGCGCGAAGGCACCATAGTAGCGATCGCCAATGACTGCCTCAGGTAATGCCCAGGTCAAACGCAAATCAAACTCTTCTTCTGCTGCGACCGATTCGGGCCCCTCTACTATAAGATTCGATTTAAGTGCATTACTTAACACACCGGTATAAAGTGTAAAATCATCCTGTGAAGCGCCCGAACCGGCCCAGTTCTGAACGACCACCCAATAGTCTCCGGGCTGTGGGCGCTCCAGGCTAATATACTCGGTGACGTTAAATGAGGTACTTTCTGCAATTATCTCCGACACTTCCGGTATGCCATTCTGATTTTGGTCATAAATAACGAATAAGTCCATATCGTCGGCGCTAGAGTCGGTGATCTCTGCCACTAGACGTATATCAGAGCTGGCCAGTGTCAAAGGCAGCATATATACACCATCACTGGTATCGTCCAACAGCTCGCTGTTATCGGAATCAGGTGCCAGGGTTTCAACGGTTTTTGTCGCCGGCGTGAAACCATAAGACGACGCAGTGAGTTGACTGATTTCTGTGGTGTACACATCTTCAATCAGCAAGCTGTCAAAATTACGATGCGCTTCGATATCAATTGCATCCGGGATAGTGCCATTACTGGCAAACGCCACCACCGGAATATGGAGTATGGCATTATCGTTACCGGTAAGACTTATTTGCCCGATGCCTCGCTGATTGTTGCTCAGCGACTCGGTGTCCATTGCAATGGTGAGCGTTTGTGACTCACCTGCAGCCAGTGAGAAAGCAGTCGGCGACACAGAAACAGAGAAGGCATTGCCATCACTGCTTGCCTGAGCGGTCCAGCTACCATCATGCGTGGCCGTTACCGTTCGTTGCCAGGTGCACCGATTGAAACATTCGCTATCTATCACTGCAGGCATGTTCAAACTGCGAGGCTCGCCGCCCAAAGAAGGATCTGCATTGCGGTATCGTGCCGTTGTTTCATTCATAATAAGAGAGCTTTGCATGGCAGCATCAATCTGAACGCGTCCGGCGCCCATATCAAACCAGCTGGCTGCGCGGCCGCTGTTACCGGTCTGTACGGCTGTTTGTGCAGTTAACATCATGGCAGAACGAATTTCATCAGGGGTCCAGTCAGGATGCGCCGCTTTAATCAGTGCAGCCGAACCGGCTACATGTGGACTTGCCATAGATGTGCCTGACAAATAGGCAAAGTCTGCCGGTGCCGGGCCTGTTATGTCATGACCAAAATGCTCATCAGAAAACGCAGCAAATATGTCTACGCCGGGTGCAGTCAGATGGGGCGTCAGTGTACTGATTAATGAGTTTGGCCCACGCGAGGAAAAATCAGCAACAATATCGGCAGCGTCTGGATCTACTGAAATACCCCCATCTGCGGCGGTAATTGTCGCTATATGCTCGCTGCCTGAAGCGAGCCAGCTTCGTAAGGTTTCCGCATCCTGCGCATCAATATGAATGCCGGGGATTACGTAGGTGTCATTGGCAAGATTGGTCGCGCCGCCTTCTGTATTTGCCAGCACATATCCGCCAGCACCGCCGGCAGCAACATTTTTTGCCTTCTCAATACGGGCGATATCGCCCCTGTCACACACCACTATTTCGCCATTAAATGTACCTTGAGGGTAGGGCTCAAGACATTGTGCCGGATCATTGCCGGGATCATTCGGGTTGGGAACATCACCGGCATAAATGACCGGGGCACGAATCTGCCCGGTATTGCTGGAGCCGGTCATCGGAGCAGGCGTAAATGTGCCACCTGAAAAATTCTGAATTTGTTTTTCGTAGTCCACCAGACGCCCGTGTGTTGTGGCGCCGACTACGGTCATCCAGGGGGATTGTTTCTCTGTAGTAAAGTCATCAGGCCCGGAATTACTGGCAGAATGAGAGGTAAAAATGCCGGCACTGTGCGCCGCCAGCCATGCTTCGTTTACCGCGCCGGTCCAGGGATCGCCACCGCCGGAAACAGAAAAATTGATGACATCAACAATACCACTGGCAATTGCATCTTCTATGGCTTTGGCAATGACAGAGTCGTAGCACCCATTGTAAGTATCGTCGTCCTCGCCGGGCAGACATACCTGGAACGAGACGATATTTGCATGGGGCGCCACACCGGAAATCTGCTCATAGATAAAGCCCGATTCGATGCCATCACTTTGTGTCTGGCCGGCATCAGGCAACACTTCAGCCACATCGCTAAGAATATTGCCGGCGGCAATAGCGGCCACGTGAGTGCCATGACCGTTATAGTCTTCGCCATTTTGCGGCAGCGCCTCTTCAAACACATCGGTGTCAGTGTAGACCTCTGTAATTGCCGGATAACTGTAAACGCCGATTAGCTTATCATTACATAATTGCGCAGACCCTCTGGCACAATCACCCAGATAATTACCTGAGCCCAGTGGATTAGTATGGTCGTAGCCATCGCCGCCGATATCAGCAAAGGAGGGATGATCGGTATTGATACCGGTATCAAGCACGGCGATGGTCACCCCCTCACCGAATGTCGCTGGGGTGCTTCCTGCTGTGCCAGCCCAGACATTATCGGCACCAATAAGCAATGGCCCGGTATCCGTCTCAAGGGTGCGAACGGCGTCTGCTTCGATAGTTTTAATACCGTCAACGCTGCGCAACAGCCTAGCTTGTTCCGCACTTGCTTTTATTGCTACACCATTGATGGCGTAGTGATACTGGTTGAGTACCGTAAAATTACCTATCTTACTGCGCATGGCATCAAGAAGGTGTTTCTGTTTCTGTTGGAGTGCATTGACGTACTCGATTACATTACTGCTTTGACTCACAGGTTCAGATGACGTGTACGGGACCAGCGCGTTTAGCTGATTTTTTGCAGGCTGGATAATATTCTGATGATATTGCACGGCAGAGGGGGCTTCAAACCGAACAATATAAACCTGCGACCTGTCGTCAGCATCCATACTGTTGGGCCGTACCTGATTATAACTGGTTGCCTTTCCCTGAGAGGTAGGGTGCAAAGGCCTAAAGTCAGTGGGCTGTGCGGTAACGCTTCCTGTCATCCCTGCTGTCAGCAGCAGGCTCGCAAGTGTGGTCATCATCGACGTCAAAGTGAAACTCCATAAACTGATGAATCGATTATTAATTCACTATACCAGTTCAGACATGAATAGTTGATGAATAATCCAACATCAAATTGGACGGTATTGATTACATTACCGTAATCAGTCCCAAAAGGATGAAAATGTTAAATAATATGGAGATTGTTTAATGGCTGGTTAAATTATTAGGACGGTAATCCTAATCATAGCCATGATTAAAGGATAAAGTATTTTCTTTTGTCGTGTTTCGATTCGTAAATAGCAAGGTCTGTAAATCGAACATGCTCTAGCATAGACCATCATTACATAGTCGTTTTTTACCTCAACTCAACGAGAGGGATTCACAGTGCAAGACAGAAATCATCTGGCACGGGTAGAAACCACCCATCAGGTCCATATTATTGAAAATGGTCTGATTGATATACCCATGCTGCAAATCCTTAAGCCTGATGGCACGCTGCACGATGAGGCACAGGAACCTGCGCTTAGCGAAGACGTCGCCCGTAAAATATATGACACCATGGAATACATCCGGGTCCTGGATGAGCGTATGATTGGTGCACAGCGTCAGGGACGTATCAGTTTTTATCTGGCCTCTACCGGCGAAGAAGCGGCAGCTGTCGGCAGTGCTGCTGCATTATCACCGGACGACATGATTATGTCGCAATATCGTGAACAGGGCGCGCTGGCCTATAGAGGTTATACCACCTCTCAGTTCATGAACCAGATGTTCAGTAACGAAAAAGATCCTAATAAAGGCCGTCAGATGCCCATTCACTATGGTGATAAGGCACTTAACTTTATGACTATCTCGTCACCGCTAGGCACGCAGATCCCACAGGCTGCAGGTTACGCCTATGGACAGAAAATGGCCGGTAACGATGCCATTACTATCTGTTATTTCGGTGAAGGCGCGGCATCAGAGGGAGACTTCCATGCGGGCCTGAATATGGCTGCAGTGTTGAAGTGCCCGGTCATTTTCTTTTGTCGTAATAATGGTTATGCCATATCAACGCCGGCCGCAGAACAGTTTGCCGGTGACGGCATCGCCTCGCGTGGTCTGGGATACGGCGTGAAAACAATCCGCGTAGACGGTAACGATCCTCTGGCTGTATTTGCTGCCACCAAACGTGCCCGGGAGCTGGCACTGGAAGAGCGCTGTCCGGTATTGATTGAAGCAATGACCTACCGCCTTGCCGCGCACTCTACTTCTGATGATCCGACGGGCTACCGTTCGCGCGAAGAAGAAGATAAATGGCGTGCTAAAGATCCCATTCAACGCATGGCCAAATGGTTGCAGCAAAAAGGCTGGTATGATGAAGCGGCCAACAAGCAGCTCATTGATGAGACGCGTCAGGAAGTGCTCAAAGCACTTAAAGAAGCAGAAAAAGTGTCAATCAATCCCATCGAAGATATCGTCAGTGACGTCTACGATGAAGTGCCATGGCATTTAAAAGAGCAGCTGGATAATCTAAAAGACCATATCCGCCAGTATCCCGACGCCTATCCAAAAACATCAGGGAGAGTGAAGTAATGGCGAAAATGAATCTCTTACAAGCAATTAATAATGCCCTGATTACCGTGATGGATCAGGACGAACGCGTCATGGTTTTCGGTGAAGATGTGGGTCATTTCGGCGGTGTATTCAGAGCCACCAGTAATCTACAGGAAAAATATGGTCGGGGCCGGTGTTTTAACACGCCTTTGACAGAGCAGGGCATCATCGGTTTTGCAAATGGTCTGGCCTCACAGGGCTCAGTGCCGGTTGCGGAAATTCAGTTCGGTGACTATATCTTTCCGGCGTTTGACCAGATTGTGAACGAAACTGCAAAGTTCCGTTATCGCTCAGGCGGTCAGTTTTCCTGCGGCACACTGACTATCCGAACCCCTTATGGTGGGGGGATCGCCGGTGGTCACTACCACAGTCAGTCACCGGAGGCGTTTTTTGCACATTGTCCGGGTCTGAAAATTGTTATCCCGCGCAACCCTTATCAGGCAAAGGGCTTGCTGTTAGCCTCTATTCGTGACGATAACCCGGTGCTGTTTTTAGAGCCTAAGCGTTTGTACCGCGCATCGGTGAGCGATGTACCTGAAGAAGATTATGAATTGCCTTTAGGTAAAGCCGATACCGTGCAGGAAGGAAGCGATATTACGCTGCTGGGCTGGGGCGCACAGATTGAGATATTGCAAAAAGCAGCGGACATGGCGCTGGAAGACGGTGTCTCTTGTGAAATCATTGATCTTCGTTCCATTTTACCGTGGGATGCCGATGCAGTGGCAGAGTCTGTGATGAAGACTGGTCGCCTGCTGATTAACCATGAAGCGCCATTGACCGGTGGGTTTGCCAGTGAAGTGGCAGCGACTATTCAGGATCGCTGCTTCTTGTATCTGGAAGCGCCCATCGCGCGTGTTTGCGGCCTGGATACACCGTATCCGCTGGCACACGAAAAAGAATATATGCCAGATGAGCTTAAAACGTACGAAGCCATCAAACGTACACTGAAGTACTAGGGGCCCGGAATGACAACAGAATTTATTTTACCGGATATCGGTGAAGGAATTGTAGAGTGTGAATTGCTTGAATGGCTGGTTGCTGAGGGCGACACCATTGAAGAAGATCAGCCTGTTGCTGAGGTAATGACTGACAAGGCAACTGTTCAGATCCCGGCAATGCACGCAGGTGTAGTGAGAAAGCTGCATTATAAAGTCGGCGACATTGCCAAAGTGCATGAGCCTCTTTTTGCAATGGATGTTGAAGGTGATGAAAGCACTGCTGACTCGCCGGCATCTTCAGCAAACGAAAAAGCGCAGGCACCTACCGCGGAAGAGGAAGTGCCGGGCCGTGAAAATAACGCGGCAAAGGATGAGGCGCAGGAAGCAAGCACTGGTAAGGGGCAGATTGAAGATTTTATTCTGCCTGATATTGGTGAGGGTATTGTTGAGTGCGAGATTGTAAAATGGCATGTCGCTAAAGGCGATACCATAGAAGAAGACCAGCCTGTCGTTGAAGTCATGACAGATAAAGCCATGGTGGAGATTCCGGCTAAGCATGCAGGTGAGGTGCACGAGCTGTACTATCAGCAGGGTGATATTGCAAAAGTACACGCGCCCTTATTTGCTCTGGTAGTTGAAGGAGAAGGGGATTCGCCTTCCCAGGCACAGCCAGAGTCGACCAGCAAAGCCACGCCATCGGATAAGTCTGCCTCTGCCGGTGGGACAAGCAATGTCTCAAAGTCTCAGGAGCAAAAATGGCCCGATGGCGACTTTGAGCCACCGGTTGAAATTCCCGGACGTGTGTTGGCCAGCCCGGCCGTTCGCCGTGTAGCCAGAGAAAAAGACATTGATCTGACTAACGTGGAAGGTTCAGGTAAAAAAGGCCGTATCCTTAAGCAGGATGTGCTGGATATCACATCGCCTGCCAGGGACGAGGATAAAGCGGATAAAGCAGCGTCTTCGCAACCTGCACAAAGTACCGCCAAGCCGTCTGGTGGTATCACCACAGAGCCGGTCAAAGGTATCCGTGCTGCAATGGCTAAACAAATGACCGCATCAGTACAAACCATTCCTCATTTCACGGTGAGCGATGAGTTGCAAATGGATGCGCTTATGACGTTGCGCAGCGAATTGAAACCGGTATTTGCTGAAAAAGATGTGAAGCTGAGCTTTATGCCCTTTTTTGTAAAAGCGCTGTCGCTGGCTTTGACTGAGTTTCCGATTATTAACAGCCAGCTAAACGATGATGCCACGGAGTTGTCCTACTTCGATGATCACAATATCGGCTTTGCGGTTGATTCAAAAATTGGTCTGCTGGTGCCTAATATCAAACGTGTTCAGGATTTGAGCTTGTTTGAGATTGCTCAGCAAATGCAGGACATTATAGATAAAGCCAGAGAAGGGAAACTGGGCGGTGATATGCTTAAAGGCGGCACCATCAGTATTTCAAATATCGGTGCGATTGGTGGTATGACGGCAACACCGGTTATCAATAAACCTGAAGCCGCCATCGTGGCATTGGGTAAAACACAAAAGTTACCGCGCTTTGATGAAAACGGTAATGTTATGGCGCAACACCTCATGCAGGTGAACTGGTCAGGTGATCACCGGATAATTGACGGTGCAACCATGGTCAGGTTCAATAATCTGTGGTGCAGTTATCTGTCGAATCCAACCAGTATGCTCATGCATTTGAGATAACCTGTAATGTACCAGGGGCGCATTTTGTTATGTGCTCTTGGTATTTGCTCCCTGGCAAAGGTAATATAGCAAGATAGGCTTTTTCGCAGGGATTTTTGTGCTTAGTTACCGTCACGCATTTCATGCAGGCAATCATGCCGATGTTCTTAAACACCTCGCCTGGCTGGGTGTCATTTCTCATTTAAAACGCAAAACAAAACCATTTGTCCTGTTTGATACTCATGCGGGCGCTGGCCAGTACGCGCTTGACAGCGAGCAGGCGATGCTAAACCGCGAATATGATAGCGGAATAGCCAGACTGGATGACGTTGAGCCAGCCAGCGCTTTGCTGTCCGACTACATGGCAATTGTGCAACCTATGATGGAGGCGGGTATTTATCCTGGCTCTCCCGGCTTGGCTGCACGTGCGATGCGGGCTCAGGATGCTGCGCATATGATGGAATTACATCCTGCTGAATTTCCTGCTTTGCAAAGCAATCTGGCATCGTTTGGTTCATCGCACGGCCAGAATGGAAGTATTCATTTGCACCACCGGGACGGACTGGAAGGACTGATCGCCATGACGCCGCCAACACCTAACCGCGGCGCGATACTTATCGATCCACCCTATGAAGTTAAAGATGAATACGGGCAGGTAAAGACAACGCTTACGACCGTGTTACAGCGGTGGCAAAATGCGCAGGCAGTGGTCTGGTATCCGTTATTGTCCGAACGGGCAAAAGAAAAAGCCGGACTGTGTCAGGAAATGGTACAGGATATTGCTAAATTAGGTAAAAACTGTTTCAAAGCCGAGCTTACGGTAACTGAAAATACGCCCGATGCGGGTATGTATGGTTCGGGCGTGTGTATTATAAATCCAGCCTGGCAACTTGATGAACATCTTACTCAGGCGATGAAAGAAGCATGTCTTGCGATAGGCCCGGACGCCCGCTTTTCGCTGCAATGGTTAAAGCAAGAAGCATCATGACTGTCCAAGCGGTTGCACTCAAACACTTTTATATCCCGGAAGAGCAGTCTATTTATTTGCTCAGTCATGCTGATGCAAAGAAGCTAAAAGACTGGGTTAATCTCTGTATTGAGCAGCTCTCACAGCTGGGATATTCCGAGATTGGCCTGATAGGCAAAGGTGCGTTTGGTTTTGTGTTCGCTGGCGTGGCTGAATCCGGTGCCCGACATGTTTTTAAATTTTCCAGAATCACATTGCCTCAGCATGTCAGAGACCGCCTTGAAGATGAGGCTTTCATGTTGTCTCAGGTCACCCACCCCAATGTGCCGCCCCTTGTTGCATTTCAGCAGGTCAGGAAGCAGGCAATATTAGTTATGCAGCGTGCAGAAGGCGATGATCTTGAACAGCTTAGCCTTCAGGTCGGCCCGTTACCCGCGCGTATTATTGTTAAGATCACTGTACAACTGGCCCATATCCTTATTGCGTTGCGCAGTAATACCCAACACAAAGAACCTAAGCCGATTGTGCATGGCGATATTAAACCGTCCAATCTGGTCTGGGACCCCCTCAGCGAGCGAGTGCAGCTTATCGACTGGGGCTCATCGGTGTTTGCGCAGCTGGACAATGAAGGGCAGTTCGTTGTTTCCAATGTCATGGACCTGATGTCTTCGGACATGCAGCAAACCAATGCAAGGCTGGGCGATGTCTATTTTATCGGGGACGAGCAGTTAAATGGCGCGCTGTCATCCCCCAGATTTGATGAACAGGGACTGGCCAGTACTATTTACGCGCTGGCATCAGGCCAGTCGAGCCGGTTCGGACGTAAAGTCATCACGCCACAGTCGCTGGGCTTGCCGAAAATGCTGGCTAATATTTTGTCGTATATGCTCAGTGATAATCCACGTGACCAGCGCTCGGGTGCCGATTATTTGTTTGCCCATTTGCATGTGTTAAATCAAATGGTATTTGGTGATGATGTGCCGGTAAAACTGGCACCGTTGATACCGGTCTGGGTAGGCAGTGAGCATAAAGACATCGAAACCGTCGTTTACAGCTCACGAAAATCTTACCTTCGCCAGCATGCGCCTGAAGCTGATGCGCAACTTAAATACATCAATGATGCGCAGTTTGAGCGATATTATAAAAATTATCTGATGGGCATGGGTGAAACTGAAAAAGGTTTTATTGCCGCCGTCAGCCGGTTAGGCAAGTTTCCCGTAGTAGGGGGCATGGCTATTCGCTGGGAGCCAGATGGCGTCTATGTCGACTCCAGTCTGAATCTTTACGATGTGAACAGGCAGGCGGCATTTGAGCAGTCTGTGAATAATGTGATTAATCTGGCCCGCGCCATTCATCGCTCTGGTATTTTTAAATGTTGTATGTTCAATGCAAAAGATACTATCCATATTGAACGCGACTCTGCTGATGAAGCCTTCCTTCCGGATACGACGTGTCGCATTCCTTTTGAACTTTCCCGCACGCCGGCAGTAAAGGATACCAGTCGAACGCATTCATATTTTGAAGATGGTGAAGATCCCGATGAATTACTTAAGTTGCCGGACGCGATAATGCAACGCCTTGAGCAACTCAATACTATTCATCATACAGGGTGTATTATCTTTGAGGCACTGCCTGCTCATCTGAAAATCCATAGTTATTACATGTTGCTTGATCATAGTCAGAAAGCACAATTTGAACAGTTATTAGCCGATATTGTAGAAGCGGTACCCAGGATTCGCGGACTGGGAATTTCAGGATTCATGAAGCTGCCCTATAAAGATACGCGCTTTTTTGAGCATAAGGCGCAGCAACCGGAAAAATACTATCCCCGTAATCCCAAAGTTATTAGTGAAATGGAGTAGATAAACCATGTCTGAGGTTAAAATGTCCTCGTTGTTTGAACTGGAGTCCATCGAAAAAGGTTTGTTTCGAGGGCAAAGCTGGGATCTCGGTTTCCGGGCACTGTTTGGCGGTCAGGTGCTGGGACAGGCGCTTGCAGCTGCTCACAACACAGTAGAAGACGATCGCGTGGTTCATTCTTTTCACACCTATTTTTTATTGCCCGGTGATGCCAAAAAGCCGGTCGTATATGATGTTGAAGTTGTCCGCGATGGGCGCAGCTTTTCCGCCAGACGGGTAAAAGCCATTCAGGATGGCCGCAATATATTTTATATGACCGCTTCTTTCCAGACTGTCGAGGGCGGCATGACACATCAGTACGCCGATATGCCTGATGTGCCCGACCCGGAATCGTTGGATTCCGATATTACATTTTACGAAAAAAACTACGACAAATTGTCAACCAGCATGCAGGAAGCGCTCAGCTATCATAAGCCCATCGATATCCGCACTGTGGATGCTGCAAATTCATTTAAGGGGCAGGCCAGGGAGCCGGTACGGCATGTCTGGCTGAAAGTCCGGGATGAAATGGACGACAACCTTGGGTTGCATCAGGCTACATTGGCTTATGCATCGGATTATCATTTTTTAAGTACTGCACTTCAGCCTCACGGCATTGCGGTTTCTGATAAGGGCCTGCGTATGGCTACCATTGATCATGCAATGTGGTTTCACCGCCCGGTCAATTTAAATGACTGGCTGTTGTATGCCATGGACAGTCCTTTTTCTGGCAACAGCCGCGGCATCGTGAAAGGACAGATTTTCAACCGGGCCGGAGAGCTTATTGCCACCACCATGCAAGAAGGCATGATTCGTAAAAAGGATAAGTAGTTGTTATGATCTATCAACTTAAAGATAAAGCCCCTCAAATCGGAAAGCAGGTTTATATTGCGCCCGGCGCGCACGTCATTGGTGATGTCACGTTACACAACAATGTCAGTGTCTGGTTCAATGCAGTGATCCGTGGGGACTGCGACAGTATCGTTATAGGCGAAAAAACCAATATACAGGATGGCTGTGTGTTACATACCGATCACGGTGTAAAAATGCATATTGGCAAAGGGGTGACCGTGGGGCATAAAGTCATGCTGCATGGCTGTACCATTGACGATTTCAGCCTGATAGGCATTAATGCCGTGGTTTTAAACGGCGCAAAAATCGGAAAGTATTGTGTAATTGGGGCCAATACGCTGATTACTGAGAATATGGAGATTCCTGACTATTCGCTGGTCGTTGGCTCACCAGGAAAAGTGATTAAAACGCTGGGAAAAGACGCGGAAGGTATGCTTGAAAAATCGGCAGAGCACTATGTGGAAAACGGTCAGAATTTTGTAGAAAATTTGCAACTTGCCAGAGATCCTGCTGCTTATTTATAACGTTTTTGTCGCCCATAAAAAATGCCCAGAACTTGCGTTCTGGGCCTAGGGGAATGGCTCATTGCTGAGCCGTGCGCTAACTTTTGCAAAGGGAGAAGTACATGCAATTGTTTACAGCCTATTAATAGTAGACCAAAATTGCTCAATTTATAAACAAATTTTTATGAATTTTTTTTACACCCAACTGCGTCAAATGTATTTCAAATCGTGAACCGCGACAAGCGTTTTCTAAGCCGGTCCGATCACTTTACAAATCCATATTCAAGAAGCACAAAATTTATTCACAAATTCCATTACGCGTATCTGTCTTTATGGATCAACATGTTGTTTTATCGTGGTATTCATTCGATTGATAGTCACAATAGGCGCATTGAGCTTTTTCCCATATGTTGTCACAATCAACGTTCACATGAACGTATTAAGGAACCGTTATGGATCACGCCACTTTTATCCCACCTGAACGTACACTGATGGGCCCTGGTCCCTCCGATGTCAGTCAACGGGTACTTAATGCCATGGCGCGGCCAACGGTCGGGCATCTGGATCCGCTTTTTATCGACCTGATGGATGATATTAAAGGTTTGCTGCAATACGCCTTTAAAACTGACAATCCGCTTACCATGCCGGTGTCGGCGCCGGGTTCGGCAGGGATGGAAGCCTGTTTTGCCAATCTGGTCGAACCCGGTGATAAGGTGCTGGTGTGTGTAAATGGCGTATTTGGCCAGCGCATGGTTGAGAATGTGACTCGCTGTGGTGGTCAGGCGCTGGTTGTTGAAGACGACTGGGGCACGCAGACCGACCTGCAAAAGGTCGAAGATGAGCTAAACGCACACCCGGATATAAAGATTTTAGCATTTGTTCATGCTGAAACCTCAACAGGCGTGCGAAACGATGCCCGGCAGTTGTGCCAGTTGGCCCGGCAATATGATTGCCTGAGTATTGTTGATGCGGTGACGTCGCTGGGTGGTATCGAGGTTGATGTGGACGGATGGGGCATTGATGCGATTTATTCAGGTTCGCAAAAATGTCTGAGCTGTGTGCCCGGAATATCGCCAGTTTCATTTGGTCCGCGTGCTGTAGAGCGTATTCAGAATCGTCAGGTGCCGGTGCAAAGCTGGTTTCTGGATATGAACCTTATTATGGGATATTGGGGCAAGGGAGGTAAGCGGGCCTATCATCACACTGCACCTGTCAATAGCCTGTACGCGTTGCATGAGTCACTGCTAATGTTGAAAGAAGAAGGGTTATCTCAGGCGTGGCAACGCCATCAACAGGGGCATGAAAAGCTGTACAAGGGACTGACTGATTTAGGCATCAGCTTTGCCGTTGATCAAGCGTATCGGTTGCCACAGCTTAATGTCGTTACTATTCCTGACGGGGTTGACGATGCAGCAGTCAGAAAGCAGCTTCTTGATGAATTTAATCTTGAAATTGGTGCCGGGCTGGGCGACCTTGCCGGTAAAGTCTGGCGAATAGGGTTGATGGGGTTTGCCTGTAAGGACCGCAACATTGATCATTGTGTGGCCAGTATTAGCAAGGTTATCCGCTAACGCCGGGTTGTTTTCATAATGCCTTGAAGTGTCGTACCCGCAATCTCCTGTCAGGCGGGTACGATAGCGATGATAATCCAGCCAACAATCAGTGCCAGTGCAAAACTGAATAATGTTCCCAGCATCATGTACTCTGTCAATCGCATGTCTTTGGCTTTAGAGAGATCACCTACCCGAAAGACGGTTTTCGTGGCAACCAGAAATCCGAGCCCGGTATACTGACCTACCAGTATAAAAGACAGCGCCAGTACGCGTTCTACATAGCCAATCCAGCGACCAGCATCTCCCAGGCTCTGATTTTCACCGGTGGCGAGAACTTTTGTGTGTCGCGCCAGCACCTGAGCAATAAGAATACTGGCGGGATTAAGCACAATAATATAGCCAAGCATACATAGTAGTGTGTCAGGCTCTATCAACATAGCAGCCATTGCACTTAGCTGTGCTTTGGTAACACCTGTTAGCAGCACAGTCACTGTCAGGATTGCAAGAATATGTGCCAGCTGGTCGATAATGAACGCGATGAGACTGTGATGGCCGGATTTTGCCCAGTCAATCAACCAGTGGGTCAGCGCAATAAACAGCCCCCACACGATGGCAGCTACAAAGCCGGCATCTGCTATCCATAGCGCCAGTGTTGCTAACGCAAAATGAATTACGCTGTGCTTATATAGCGCGCTGGCTCTGATACCTCTGGCGTGTCGGTTTTCTATCCATGCGCGCGGCTGTAAGTAAAAATCGCCGATAAAATGGGCGGTGAGTAATAACAATAAAACTGTCATTTATACGGATCCATCCTCGCAGATTAATTCTTGGGTATAGGCTATAAATTCCGGCAACAGCTCTGCGCCGGCCGCGCGCAGTCGCTCACTGATGTTCTGACGTGAAGTAGATAATTTTTCTGCCAGAGACTGATGTGTGGGAAAGTCATTGGTCACGTAGTCATACAACAAACTCATCTGACTGGTGTTTAACCGGTTTAATATATAGCTGAGCTGGTGACATATAATCGTCAGGGCAGACATTTTTTTATCAGCCACATTAATCATGAGCTGACCACTTTTAAGCGAATCAAGCGTTCTGCCGGCTAAAATATAAGTATCACCATTATTTTTACCCGGGTCGTTACCGGTAACTGTACCAGGACCAAATGCAAGACTGATGGTACTTTGCAAAGGTAAGCCGGCGCGCTCGCTGGCGAGCCATAATTTGATTTCCAGTAAAAGCTTTCCCGCAATGTCTGCTTGCCGCGTGGCAATTTGAAACTCATCGCCCCTGTAAACAGAATAGATAACGTTGTACTGTTGCTTTATCGTTTCCAGATAATTTTCCAGTGCCTGAAGCATGCTGGCGTAGTTAGCGGGTGTCAGCTGACTCGACCCCACTAAATCGACATTCATCACCGCAATCATTGCCTGTCTTTTCCTTTTCACTCATTACAAAGCAAGGTTATATACTTGCTTTAATCTTTGCAAGCCTCAGAGGTTGCCCCTGCTGAGAGGGTCATAGGGTTTTGTGCACTTTCTGATACACTGCCCAAAAGAACAATGAACAACAAGCAGTAATGATTCATAAAATTTGGCTATCCTTTATTCTTACGGCATTTATCGCAACCTGTGCTCAGGCCTTGACCGGTGCCGGCAGTGCCGGGTTTGAACAGGTCATGACAGCCGTAAGCAGTATGGCAGGGCTCAGTGTAGATATTGCGATTGGGCTTATCGGTGTGCTCGCTTTCTGGCTGGGCATTTTTGAGGTTGCTGAAAAATCAGGAATGATTCAGAAGTTTGCACGTCTGCTATCGCCACTACTATGCAGGATTATGCCGCAGATCCCCCGTGACCATCCGTCATTAGGCAGTATCACCATGAATTTGTCAGCCAATGTAATGGGCTTGGATAACGCTGCAACGCCGTTCGGCATTCGCGCCATGCAGGATATGCAAAAGCTCAATAATAAGCCTGATACACTGACAAACAGCCAGATCTTATTTCTGGTCCTCAACACGTCTTCTGTGACGCTGTTTCCGATTGCTGTCTTTTTATATCGTGCGGAGCAGGGCGCAGCGCAGCCAACCGATGTTTTTATACCTATATTACTTGCTACCAGTGCATCGACACTTGCCGGCGTGCTGGTCACGGCCATGGTACAGAAAATCAACCTCTTTGATAAAGTTATTGTGCTGTACGCCGCCGCCATATTTGCCGCCCTGACGGCGGTAGTGCTTTACTTTTCAACACTTGCGGCAGACCAGTTAGCCAGCCAGTCCTCCGTTGTGGCTAATTTTTTACTGTTAAGTTTTGTGATTACCGTGCTGCTGGCGGGCTACCGGAAGAAACTCAATACCTATGAGTTATTTATTGATGGCGCTAAAAAGGGTTTCGAGGTTGCCGTCTACCTAATCCCTTATTTGCTGGCGATGCTAATTGCAATTGGTATGTTGCGTGCCAGCGGTGTGCTGGACTATGTTTCAGATATACTTGCTACACTGGTTGCTATGCTGGGCGGCGATACACGCTTTGTTGAAGCCATTCCAACAGCGTTGATGAAACCGCTGTCCGGGAGTGGTGCCAGAGCGCTGATGATAGAAACTATGCAGTTTCAGGGTGCAGATTCCTTTGCAGGTCGCCTGGCCTCAGTACTTCAGGGCTCCACTGAAACCACGTTTTATGTACTGGCCGTTTATTTAGGCGCTGTTGGGATAAAACATGCCCGACATGCGGTAGTTTGCTGTCTGGCCGCCGACGCTGCCGGTATACTTACTGCAATAACAGTCAGTTACTGGTTTTTTGGTTAAGTGTTCATTCATACATTGTTCACATTGGTAACGGCATAGTACCAATCGCACCAATGCGAAAACACGTAGTTAAATAAAACAGGAGCAATACATATGCGAACGCCGGCTATCAGGTACATTCTTAACAGCGCACTGGCAATCATGACGATGGTATTTTCTGCAGCCAGTATCGCGCAACAGCAAAATACAATGCAGCCCGTAGCGCAGATTCAGGTGCAGGGCACCGGCAGTGTTGCAGTTACCCCGGATGCTTTTAGCGTAACTTTTATCCTGGAGCAAAAAGGTGAAACTGTCAGTAAACTCAATACGCAACTTCAGAATGACCTGAATCAGCTAACCACGTTTTTAATGGACCAGGGTGTGCCTGCCAAAAATATTCAGTCCATGCAGATAAGGCTTTCGCCCTGGTATGAGAATAGTGCGCAGGGGCGTAAGCAGGAGGGCTTTGTTCTTTCCAGAGAGGTTTCGGTTACGCATAACCAGATTGACCAGTATGATCGTATTATTGATGGTGCGCTCAAGCGGGGCGTAACACGGATAAGCCAATTTGAACTTGTTTCACAAAGTCAGCAGGATGCCTATCAACAAGCCTTGATAAATGCCATTAGTGATTCCAAATCACGGGCAGGCCTGATAGCTGCTGAGCTGGATGTACGTGTTGGCAGTGTAATCAGCGTTACCCAGCAGCATGGTGGTATGGTATTTTCCTCGGCAAAGACAAGAATGGCGATGGCTGACGAATCTGCGGCAATGCCGGGGCAGCAACAGATTGAAGCAAATGTGAATGTGATTTTCGCGTTAGATGCAGTTAAAAACGGAGAACAATAGTGTCACAAAATGAGTATGAACGGTTAGCCGCACAGGCTGAAGCGCTAGTGAGTGGTGAAAAAGATTTGATTGCCAACATGGCGAATATCAGTGCGCTACTGTTTAATCATCTTGAAAAAGTAAACTGGGCCGGTTTTTACCTTTATAAAGAAGAGCAGTTGGTGCTTGGTCCGTTTCAGGGGCAGCCTGCCTGCATTCGCATCCCAATGAATCAGGGCGTTTGTGGCACCGCGGCGGCAAAACGAAATACGCTAGTGGTTGAGGATGTCCATGCATTTGATGGCCATATTGCCTGTGATGCCGCGTCGAATTCAGAAATTGTTATTCCTCTAATTGTGAATGACCAACTGATTGGCGTACTGGACATAGACAGCCCTGAATATGGACGTTTTACTGATGTGGATAAAACCGGACTTGAGAAAATAGCACATACGCTGGAAGCAACCCAGGCATGAAAGATAATGTAGACATTCATGTGGTACTGGCTACCCCCGAAGATATGGATGACCACCATTCAGATCCTCATGAGGCGGCGGAGCGTTTAAATTTCATTCTGCATGCCATGTATGATAAAGCCGATGAAGACATCGATACAGGCAGGCTTGAACGAATATTACACTACACATGGGAAGAGTGGCACCAAAATGCCAGTTTATTGGACATTGACGATGATGAATTGCTGGATTGGGTTGACCACACGCTGGCAACTTGGGATGATGCGGATAATTCGGATTTTTACTAACTAGCGTTAAATTTAATGGAATCAGCAGAAAAGTTTTCTAACAGTAAAGAAGTGATTGCCTTTTTGGCGGAACGTTTCCCACACTGTTTTTCTACCGAGGGCGAAGCGCGTCCACTGAAAATTGGTATTTTTCAGGAATTGGCAACAAGATTAGAAGATGAAGAGCGAGTCAGCAAAACTCTGCTACGCTCTACATTAAGACACTACACTAACAGTTGGCGTTATCTGCATAGCATCAAAGAAGGCGCATATCGCGTTGACTTGGATGGCAATCAGGATGCTCAGATTGAAAAAGAGCACGCTGACCACGCCAAGCAGCAACTTGACGAGAGCAAAGCAAAAGCAGCGGAGAAACGCAAAGCGAGGCAACAGCAGGACGGTGAAAAACGCCCGCCGCGTCGTAACAACGCTAAGCCAGGTGCCACGTCAACCAAGCGTACTGGCGAAGCAAAAAAGGGAACTAAACCGAAATCTGATAGACCAATGAAGACTCCCCCGGCAAAATTGTCCGAATCAGATCTTCATGCCGGGACAAGAGTTACGGTTAAGTTGGGCAAGGCGCCAATGCCTGCCGTCATTACTGAAGTAGCCAAAGATGGCATCCATGTTCAGCTAGATACCGGGATGGTAGTAAAAGTGAATTCGGACGCTTTACGTTTGGCTGGCTCCAAGAGGTCGTAATACATGAAAGATATCCTTCGTATTTCCATTGCCACTGCATTTCTGACTATGGGTGTTGGAGCAGGGGCTGTCACCACTACGCCTGACGTTGAAGAGTTACCCATTCTCCAACAGGAAACTCAGCATAGCGTTGCTGCGAAGAGGGTGAGTGCACTGTTTACCAGAGCGCACTACAAGGAAATTGCGTTGGATAATGCGCTGTCTGAAAAAATCTTCAATCGTTTTCTCAAAGCAATCGACAACAATAAACAGGTGTTATTGAAGTCTGATGTTGAAAATTTTAAGCGCTACCAGGATGATTTTGACGAGGCACTGTCTCGCGGAAATCTGAAAGTCGCATACGATATTTTCAATCAGGCCTCCGAACGCAGAATGCAGCGTTATGAATATGCACTTTCGCTTTTGGATGAAGAGTTTGACTTTGAGAAATCGGATGACAAATTCTATTACGACAGAGAAGACGCCACTTGGGCAACATCAGAAAAAGAGCTGAATGAATTATGGCGTCAGCGTGTTAAATACGATGCGCTGAATCTGATTTTAGCGGATAAAACCTGGGATGAAGCGAAAGAGCTGCTGACCAAGCGTTATAACCGTGCAATCAAACGGATTAAACAGACTCAAAGCGAAGATGTTTTTCAGACTGTCATGAACAGTTTCGCCAGAAGTATTGAGGCGCACACCAGTTACCTTTCACCGCGCAATGCCGATCGTTTTCAAATGGAGATGAACCTGTCTTTTGAAGGTATCGGTGCGGTATTGCAAAGTGAAGAAGACTTCACCGTTATTAAAAGCATCGTTCCCGGTGGCCCTGCAGATAAATCCAAGGCATTAAAGCCTGAAGATAAAATCATTGGCGTTGCACAAGATGACGAAGAGTTTGTGGATGTTGTAGGCTGGCGACTTGATGAAGTTGTTGATCTTATCAAAGGGCCTAAGGGCTCAACGGTTAGGTTGCAAATTCAAAAAGGGGCCAGTGAAAGTAAATCAATGTCTGTGGTGAACCTTACTCGTGACAAGATAAAACTTGAAGACCGTGCTGCAAAATCAGAAATCTACGTCCCTGATAATGGTCCGCATGAAGGTGAAAAACTGGGTGTTATAACTATTCCAAGTTTCTATAACAACCTTCACGCTGATGTCAGTAAGGAAATCGATAAACTCAATGCGCAAGACGTCAAGGGTATCATCGTAGACTTGCGTGGTAACGGTGGCGGCTCGTTAACCGAAGCCACGTTGCTGAGCGGTTTGTTTATAGAAAAAGGGCCCGTTGTACAGATTCGCTACGGCGAGGGCAAGGTCAGCGTAAACCGTGATACCGATGGTGAAGTGGCTTATGAAGGACCATTGACCGTTCTGGTCGATCGTTACAGCGCGTCGGCTTCAGAGATTTTTGCAGCAGCAATGCAGGACTATAACCGTGCATTGATCATCGGCGAACAGACATTTGGAAAGGGAACTGTACAGCAACACCGTGGACTGGGTCGCATCTATGACCTTTACGAGAATCCGCTTGGTAGCGTACAGTTCACTATTGCTAAGTTTTATCGAATAAATGGGGGTAGCACGCAACATAAGGGTGTCGTGCCGGATATAAAATACCCATCGCCGATAGACCCTGCTGAGTGGGGCGAAAGTCAGGAAGAGACAGCGTTACCATGGGATAGTATTGATCGTGCTAATTATGCGACGTTCGGTGCAGACCAGAGTGCTGTTGATGTGCTGACTGCCAAGCATAATAAACGAATTATGGAAAACCCTGAGTTCAAATATATCTACGAAGATATTGAGGACTATAAAGAGAAGAAGAATCGCGATTTTGTGTCGCTGGTAAAATCAGAGCGCCTTGCTGAGAAAAAAGAAGAAGAAGAGCATAATTTAGCCCGCGCGAACGAGCGTTTGGCCAGAATGGGCAAAAAGCCTGTTGAGTCGCTTGAAGATATACCGGACGATGTTGAAGAACTGGATCCTTTCCTGGATGAAGCGGCAAATATCACGTTTGATATGCTTAATACAGGCAAGTATGCCATTAACAATAATTAGAAAATAATAGTCATGAAAGGCTGGTGTTGAGCCAGCCTTTTTTATGGGCTACGCACACTCAAAACAATAATAAACAGGAACATTATCATGGCTATGCGAGGTGAATTCTCGTCGCGTATCGGCTTCATATTAGCCGCTGCGGGTTCTGCCGTTGGCTTAGGGAATATTTGGGGCTTTCCGACACAAGTTGCCAGCAATGGCGGCGCGGCATTTGTACTGGTCTATTTGCTTTTGGCATTTGTACTGGCGTACCCGGTATTAATGGCTGAACTGATTATCGGTCGTGCAACGCGCTCCAACATGGTCGATGCACTGGGCAAGATATCTAATAGCGGCCTTGGTCGGGCTACAGGCATCTGGGGCTGTGTGACGGTCTCACTCATTTTAGCTTTTTACGCCATCGTCGGCGGCTGGATGCTGGCTTACTTTGCGGATGCGGGCGTTTCTATGGTAGGCGCTCAGGCAGTATCAGACTGGCTGATGGGCTTTTCTGTCCCACGCAATATGATTTTCTGCGCAATTTTTCTGACTCTGACATCGATGATTGTACTTGGTGGCGTGAAGTCTGGCATTGAAAAATGGTCCGTTCGCCTGATGCCCACACTGGTAATTATTATCTTATTACTGATTGTCTATGTGAGCTTTCAGCCAGGCGCTGTGGACGGATGGAGCGCTTACCTGGTGCCGGATTTTTCCAGAGTGATGGAGCCGGATCTATTAATAAGCGCGATGGGACAGGCCTTCTTCTCAATGTCTTTAGGTGTGGGTACCATGCTGGTGTATGGTTCCTATGTCAGTAAAGAGGAAAACCTGCCGTCTATTGGTGCATCTGTTGCTTTAGTTGACATTGGTGTGGCAATTATTGCGGGTATGCTTATCATTCCTTCGATGTACGTAGCACTGCACAATGGTGTTGAGATTTTCTCACCAGACGGTGCGCTTATTGAAGGTGATAAGCTCATTTTTACCGTATTGCCAGCGCTGTTTGATTCAATTGGCAGTGTCGGATTATTTATAGCTTTTGCCTTTTTTGCACTGATGGTCATCGCAGCGGTAACATCATCTATTTCCATGTTGGAAGTTCCCGTCGCCTACATGGTAGAGAGTCACTCTATCGCCAGAAGTAAAGCAGTCTGGTTAATGACCGCAATAATATTTGGTTGCAGTACTGTCATTATTCTGAATTTTGATAGCTTGTTTGGCCTGGTCATCGCTGCAACTACCCAGTGGAGCCAGCCACTGCTGGGATTGGTGCTTTGTATCTTTGCGGGCTGGGTATGGCGCCGCGATGCCATTTTGCAGGAGCTTAAGTCTGGCAGTCCCGGAGCAGAAAATAGTCTGTTCTGGAAAATATGGCCATGGTATGTACGGTTTGTCTGCCCGGTGGTTATTGCTGTTATGTTTGCACGTTCGGTGCTTTAAACCGGGATTTAATAAAAATGAACAATAAAGAAGTAAAAGCCCCCTCATTAACAGACGCCTTACTGCCGGTTATCGCCCTCATCATTATGATGGGATCTGCCGTCTACTTATTTGGCGATAACTCATCGTTTGGCCCCAACCAGATAGCCCTGTTATTAGGTACGGGGCTGGCAGCTATCATCGGCATGAAAAATGGCCATAAATGGAAAGATATCGAGCAGGGAATTGTCAACGGTATCTCGATGGCACTGGGCGCCTGTCTGATTCTGCTCGCCGTCGGGTCATTAATAGGTACCTGGATGCTGGCAGGCACAGTGCCAACACTGATTTACTATGGACTAGAACTGCTTAACCCATCATTTTTCTACGCCGCAACCTGCTTGATTTGCGCGGTGGTGGCAATGAGCATCGGAAGTTCGTGGACGACGGCAGCCACGGTGGGGGTAGCGCTTATGGGTGTTGCGTCGGGCATGGGAATGTCCGCAGCCATTGCTGCTGGCGCGGTTATATCAGGCTCATATTTTGGCGATAAAATCTCCCCGTTATCGGAAACCACAAACCTTGCTCCGGCAGTGGCCGGTACAGATTTGTTCGAGCATATTCGTTATATGCTTTGGACAACAATCCCCAGCTTTCTCATCGCACTGGTGGTGTTTGTTTTTCTCGGCTTTAACGAGTCAGGGGATGTGTCAGCACAGCGCATCGTTCAGATGCAGTCGCTGTTGGATGATTCGTTTACCCTGGGCTGGCACTTACTGGTTCCACTGATTGTTCTGTTAACATTAGCGGTTAAGAAAATGCCCGCATTCCCGGCAGTCTCAATCGGTGCATTGATAGGCGCAATCTGGGCAGTCATTTTTCAAAGTGATGTCGTAGTGCAAATGGCGGCACAGGGTGATGCGCCAGCCATTGGTATGCTAAAGGTGGTTTGGCAGGCGCTGTATGACGGGGTAACGTTTTCTACCGGTGATGACAATTTAAATAGTCTGTTGAGCCGGGGCGGAATGTCGTCAATGCTAAATACAATATGGCTGATTATCTGCGCCATGTCCTTCGGGGCTGTACTTGAAAAGGTTGGTCTGCTTAAACGTGGTGTAACGACCATTTTGCGCGGGGCGAAATCAGCAGGCGATATGATCAGTCGCACAATTCTGACCTGTATTGGTACCAATTTAGTTACCGCTGATCAGTACATGGCCATTGTAATGCCAGGTCGTATGTATAAGCAGGAATTTGAAAAACGCGGACTGCATCAGCTCAACCTGTCTCGCAGTCTTGAAGATGGCGGTACGCTCACTTCACCATTGATTCCTTGGAACACGTGCGGTGCTTACATGCAGGGTGTGCTGGGTGTCCACCCGTTTGAGTACATCTTCTATGCCGTTTTCAACGTAGTAAGCCCTGTGCTGGCCGTGATATACGCCTACGTGGGAATAAAGATTCTTCGAATTAAACCTCCTTTTGACACAGAAACAAAGGAGTCAAACGCATAATCCGGGAGGAAGAATGAGTATGCAGGCTAAGAGACGGGCGGACTATCAGCCGCCCGCGTTTACTATTTCTAATGTAAAAATGGATGTGCGCTTGCATCCTACCGCAACTCGCATTACCAGCGAACTTCAGATAAGCAGAGTGACTGAGCAAAGCCGTCACCTGGAACTGGACGGCGATAAGCTGTCGCTTATCAGCATTAATCTGGACGGCGAACCGTATGATGACATTGAGCAGCTTGACGAGAAGCTGATTGTCAGAAATGTTCCTGACAATTTTACCCTGACCATCGTTAATGACATCGATCCTCAGAACAATCAGGCCCTGGAAGGCCTGTACCTTTCCCAGAATACCTATTGCACGCAATGCGAAGCAGAAGGGTTCAGACGCATCACCTATTATCTGGACCGGCCCGACGTTCTGGCGACATTTGAAGTCACACTACACGGCGATAAAACCCAGTATCCAACGCTTCTGGCTAATGGTAATCCCATCGCCCGTGGCGATAATGATGATGGCACGCATTGGGTAACCTGGCAGGACCCGTTTCCTAAGCCCAGTTATCTTTTTGCCATGGTGGCAGGTGATTTTGACCTTTTAGAGGGCGATTACACAACCGCAAGCGGCAAGCCGGTTAAATTGGAATTGTATGTTGATAAAGGCAAGAAATCCCGCGGGGAGTTCGCGCTCGAATCTTTAAAACGTGCAATGAAGTGGGATGAGGACACATTCGGTCTGGAATACGATCTGGACATTTATATGATCGTAGCCGTTGATTTTTTCAATATGGGGGCGATGGAAAACAAAGGGCTGAATATTTTCAACAGCAAATTTGTGCTTGCTGACCAGCGCAGCGCGACGGACGAAGACTTTTTCAATGTTGAGTCTGTTATTGCCCACGAATATTTTCACAACTGGACCGGTAACCGCGTAACCTGCCGGGACTGGTTTCAGCTGAGCCTGAAGGAAGGCTTAACGGTATTCAGGGATCAGCAGTTCAGTGCCGATATGACCAGTGAACTAAGCAATCGTATTAAGCACGTCAGAGTGATGCGTGAACACCAGTTTGCCGAAGACGCCAGCGCCATGAGTCATCCCATTCGACCCGAAGAAGTCATTGAAATGAATAACTTCTATACGGTTACGGTGTATGACAAAGGTGCTGAAGTTATTCGAATGTTCCACACGTTGCTGGGCGAAGAAGGCTTCAGAAAGGGCATGAATGAATATTTCCGCCGCCACGATGGTCAGGCAGTGACCTGTGATGATTTTGTCGCTGCAATGCAAACTGCCACAGACATTGACTTATCCCACTTTGCCCAGTGGTACTCGCAGTCAGGAACGCCCGTCATTTCACTTACCACAATGTTTGACGAACAAAAGAAGGCAATGGATATTACCGTTACCCAACATACCCCTGCAACTGCCGACCAGGCAACCAAAGTGCCGCTGTTTATTCCTGTTGCGTTTGATTGTATTGATGAAAACGGGAACCACTACACCGATGAAGATGGCAAGATAAAAGATGGAATGCTGCTACTGGATGCGCCATCGATAACACTGCACTTTACCGGCGTCAGCACACCCTTAATCCCAGTTGTTCTGGGCAATTTTTCAGCGCCGGCAAAGGTTAACAACAATCTGAGTGTTCAGCAGATGCTGCAAGTATTCAGATATGCCAAAGATGCATTCAATCGTTGGGATGCAATGCAATCTGTCTATAACTGGTGTATCGGCGAGTTTGAAAAGGGGCAGGGCGAGAATATCAATGATTCGGTGTGGAATGCGTTAAATGCTGTTATTAACGATGAAGCGCAAAATCATGAGCTATTGGGGGAGTGTCTGGTGATTCCGACATTTGAAACCTTGTGTCAGACTCGTCAGCACATAGATCCGAACAGCTTAAACGCAGCGCGCGCAGCATTCTGCGATGCATTTTCAGCAAAGCTTGCCCCAGCGCTCAAACGTGTATTCGATGCTATTGAGACAGGTAGTTACCAGTACGACCAGCGATCAGTAAATGCCAGACGATGCAAAAATGTCCTGCTTAATCACCTGGCGCGCACCGACGATGGCGAGCAGCTGGTCAGGCAACAGTATGCAGATGCGGACAATATGACCGATACGCTGGGAGCACTGAAAGCTGCGCAGGGTATCTTGCCAGAAGTTTTTGAAGTATTGATGCAAAACTTCGAATCACAGTGGAATGTTGATCCTCTGGTACTGGACAAATGGTTTGGCCTGCATGCCACAACAGAAAGAGAAAATATTCTCAGTCAGTTATCGCTGCTCAAACAGCATCCCCAGTTCACGATTAATAATCCCAACCGGGTGCGTGCGGTAATGGGGAGTTTTGCTTTCTTTAATACTGCAGGCTTTCATCGGGCCGATGGCGCTGGTTATAAATATGTCACTGATTACTTAATGGAGTTAGATGCCGTTAACCCGCAGGTCGCTGCCAGAGTCGTAACGCCTCTTACTCAATGGCAGAATTATGCCCCGGCACATCAGTCATTAATGAAAGCTCAGCTTAATCGTCTACTTGGGCACAAAGGGCTCAGTCGCGATATGTTCGAGAAAGTCTCTAAAAGTCTTGCCTATGAGACATCAGGTGAGCACGCATAACTACTATTTTTTCTCCCTGGCTGCGGACTATCAGGAATGCGAAAAACTGTATCGCGGCCCGGGAGTTAATATCGTCCTCACTGCAGAAAGCGGGCACCGTGTTCAGGTGCCTTGTCATTCCCTTCGACCCTTCGTAACTTCCTCTGGCATACGCGGCCGTTTCCGGCTGACGGTGAATGAGGCTAATAAGCTTGTTCGTTTCGAAAAAATCAGCTAATTCTTCTTTTTGATATTATTCAGAAGCTTGCCTGTCTCTTTCCAATAAACCTCTCTCGTAATCAAATTGTTAACTGGTACGATTAGTTCTTGCGATTCGTTGAAAATGATGTAATGATTTTGTTAATCGTTATGGTAGGTTAACCTTTCAGCGCCTCCACAACGTCAACTTGGGAGAATAAAAACTATGACAACAAGGTTACGCGCATTTAAAAAGTCACCTGTCGCGGCTGGCGTAATTGCTCTGTTAGGCATTGCAGCAGTGCCTGCACAGGCTGCGAGCTGGCAGATTGGCGATGCGAGTGTCACACTCGATTCAACGTTTACGTTGGCCACGAGTATTCGTGTAGAAGACAGGGATTACAGTCTAATTGGTAACAGCAATCATCCGCAGTTTAACTGGTCAGGATATAACGCTGCTACTAACGTAATTTACCCAAGTGCCGACGTGTGGGCACTTTCAGGCGATGGTTCCTATTCTACTAACGGTGACCTGGGCAATTTGGCCAATGATCCGGGCGAGGCATTTTCTACGCAAATCGCTGGCAGCCATGAGCTGGATGTTAATTTCGGTGACTACGGCTTTTTTGCCCGTGGTTTCTGGTTTTATGATTTTGAACAAGAGAATGGTACATCGGCTCACGCTAATCCCATTACCGGCCAAGAATATGACTTGTGCAAGGATCCTGATGCAAAGGATCTTCTCTGTGCTGACATCCGTTTACTTGATGCTTTCTTCTACGGCGACTGGTGGGTAGGCGACAAGCCACTGACGGTTCGTGTTGGTCAGCAGGTAATCAGTTGGGGAGAAAGCACGTTTATTCAACATGGTATCAATACCACCAACCCGGTAGATGTAACACGTGCACAGGCCCCCGGCGCCGAACTGAAAGAAGTCTTTATTCCGGTGGGAATGGTGTACGCATCACTGGGTTTGACTCCGAACGTCAGTATCTCCGGTTACTATCAGTATGAATGGGAACGAAGCTGGCTGCCTGTTGCAGGAAGTTACTTTGCCACCAATGATTTTGCCGGAGAAGGTGGTCAGTTTAACAATATCCAGTTAGGTTTCAGCGGAAACCCGGATATCAACCTTGATACATTGTTAACACAATTAAACCAGCTGGGCGCAGCGCTGAACAATGGCGCTGATCCGGCACAAATTTCTCAGGCTTATCTGGCTTATCCCACAAAAGTCGCTGTTCGCGCCTATTCTGATCAGGCACATTACGATGCCGATGATCAGGGACAATACGGCGTACGCTTTACCTGGTTTGCCGAAGCGTTGAATGAAACAGAGTTCAGCTTTTATCATATCAACTATCACAGCCAGCGACCGCTCATATCCGGTGTGACTTCTGACTTTACGCAAGAAGGTATTGCGCAGGATATCGCGTTTATCCAGCAAAATACGATCACACGCGACAACATTACGGAGCTTGGCGCTTTTACTGAGTCTCGTTTCTTTTATCCTGAAGATATCAAACTGTACGGCTTAAGCTTTAATACCAACATTGGTACCACAGCCCTGGCCGGTGAATTTGCTTACCGTCAGGATGAACCTCTCCAGATTGATGACGTTGAGCTGCTTTATATGGGGATGCCTGAGCAATTGGCAAATGCGGGGCTACGCCCGGATTTAGCGGGTATTTCGCAGCTGAATAATATTGGTCAGAATGTCGGGCCGGGCGAGACAGCACAAGGCTTTGTCTTCTCCGACACCTGGCAGGCACAGTTTACGGTATCTCACGTTTTCGGCCCGATGCTGGGCAGTGATAACTTTGTACTGTTGGGCGAGGCCGGTTATGTGGACGTGATGGACTTCCCTGATCCGAATGTTATTCGTCTGAATGCGCCAGGTACGGCCAGAACACCTTCTCTTGAGCCTACTGAGAGTGGCAACCCGCGTACCGGTTTACATGAAGGGTTGTCAGACGGTCCTGAAGAAAATCCATTTGCTACAGATTCGGCATGGGGTTATCGCCTACTGGCAGTGGCTGATTACAATAACATCATGGCAGGCGTTAACCTGCGTGCCCGAGCGACTTTTTCCCACGATGTTGACGGTACAACACCGGATCCACTGTTCTTGTTCATCGAGGACAGAAAGTCAGCCAATCTTTCACTGACATTTGACTACCTGAACAGATGGTCAGCAACAGCGTCCTACAACACCTTCTTCGGAGGCGTAGGAACCACTAATCAGTTGTCTGATCGCGATTTTGTTTCATTCAATATCAAGTACGCAATTTAAGGGGCGCTTACTATGATTAGAAAATTAGGCTTTATTGCAGCAGCGGTTTCCCTGTCACTGGCCAGTGCTAATGTGATGGCAAAAATATCACAGGAAGAGGCGGATAAGCTGGGTAACTCATTGACACCACTTGGTGGTGAGAAAGCCGCTAACGCTGACGGCAGTATTCCTGCTTGGTCAGGTGGTATTACGCAGGCACCTTCTGGTTTTGAAGTGGGCGACCATCATCCCGATCCATTTGAAGGCGACAACGTTAAGTTCACTATCACTGCTGATAACTACAAAGAATATGCTGAGTTTTTATCAGAAGGTCAGAAAAAGCTGTTTGAAGCTTACCCTGAAACCTTCAAGATGCCTGTTTATGAAACACGTCGATCTGCTTCAAACCCACAGTCTGTGTATGAGGCAACCAAAGAGAACGCAACACGTGCTGAGCTGATTGAGGGTGGTAATGGCTTAAAAGGTGCAGTAATGGGCATTCCATTTCCTGTGCCACAGAATGGTTTGGAAGCAATCTGGAACCATATACTTCGTTATCGTGGTGAAGCTGTGCAGCGTTATGGCGGTCAGGCTGCTGTGACATCATCCGGTGATTATAATGTTATCGGCTTCGATGAGCAGTTGCTTATCAAATATGCGCAGCCTGAAATGACACCCGAAGAGCTGCTGGAAGACAACATTTTGTTTATGTTTAAGCAAAAGGTGACCAAGCCTGCGCGTCTGGCTGGGACTGCATTGCTTGTGCATGAAACTGTCGATCAGATAAAAGAGCCTCGTCGTGCATGGACCTACAATACCGGTCAGCGCCGTGTGCGGGCTGCACCGAATATCGCCTATGATACACCGGGAACAGCGGCTGATGGCCTGAGAACCACCGATGACTTCGATATGTTCAACGGTTCGCCTAATCGCTATAACTGGGAATTGAAAGGCAAAAAAGAAATGTACGTTGCGTACAACAACTACAAGTTGCATAGCAACGATGTTTCTTACGATGACATCCTGACGCCAAACCATATTAACCCTGATTTGACCCGTTGGGAAAAGCATCGGGTTTGGGTTGTAGAAGCAACCCTTAAAGACGGTTTTCGTCACGTCTATCAAAAACGAGTCTTCTTCATCGACGAAGACAGCTGGCAGATCCAGGTTGCAGACATGTATGACAACCGTGGTGAGTTATATCGTGTAGCTTTTGCTTACGGCGTAAACTATTACGATGTGCCTACCCAATGGTCTACGCTGGACGTTTATCATGACTTAAACTCTCGCCGTTACCTAGCCATCGGTCTGGATAACGAAGAGCAAATTTATGATTTCACCATCCGTCCACGTGATGTTGAATTCACGCCACAAGCCCTTCGTCGCGAAGGCATGCGTTAAAACCTAATAAAGCAACCGCACCAGCGGTTGCTTTTTCACTTCTTATATCAGGAAGTTTCTCCTATGAAAAAACCACTGGCAGCATTTGCTGCACTGGCATTCAATACTGCTATTTTCGCTCAGGATGCGTATCAGGCGCCTCTCGTTGAGCAGTCGTTATTACTTGATATAACGGCAGATAAGCAGGTTGTCATGGTGGGTGAGCGGGGTCATATCTTGCTCTCCTCTGATGGCGAAACCTATACACAGGCTAAGGTTCCCACTACCGCGACGCTGACAGCTGTGGCTACTGTAGACGATCATATCTGGGCGGCAGGTCATGATGCGACCATTATTCACTCTGCAGACAACGGAAATACCTGGGAAATACAGTTCGAATCACCAGAAAAACAGCGCCCATTCCTGGATATCGCGTTTTTTGACAAAGAACACGGCATTGCAGTTGGCGCATACGGTATGTTTTTCAGAACAAAAGATGGCGGTGCAAGCTGGAACGCCGAACTTCATGCTTCGCTTCTTGACCCTTATGACAGAGAGTATCTTGAACAGGTTAAAGAAGAAGACCCGGATTTTTACGAGCAGGAACTTAACTCTATTCTTCCTCACATAAACAGGGTTACGCAGGTGGGCGACAAGCTTTACCTTGCCGGTGAGGCTGGTACGTTAGCGCATAGCAATGACTTTGGTCAAAATTGGCAACGATTCGAGGTTGATTACACCGGTTCGTTCTTTGATATCAAGCCATTAGACGATTCGACATTGCTGACGGTGGGGTTACGCGGAAACATCTTTGTCATGCGCGACAATGAAACCTGGGAATATGTTAAAACATGTTCAACCAGTACACTGAATTCCATTTATCTCGATAATGAAAATACGGTTTATGCGCTAGGGAACAATGGCATGGTCGTATCTTTGTCAAGACCATTGCCAGTGAGTCAGCATGACCCCTATGCAAATCCAGCAGACTGTAAGCCTGCACAAGGCGTATCGGTAAGGCAGGTAGCCAACAAAGCTGCCATCGTAAATGCAGAAGCGTTTAATGATAAAGTCATTGCTGTTACCGCTAATGGTATCGAACAATTAAATTTACAATAAGAAGCTGTCATGTCGGGTATTA
The DNA here is from genome assembly GCF_014750655.1 of Salinimonas profundi. Taxonomy (GTDB): domain Bacteria; phylum Pseudomonadota; class Gammaproteobacteria; order Enterobacterales; family Alteromonadaceae; genus Alteromonas; species Alteromonas profundi_A. The sequence continues at coordinate 439,414 of NZ_JABBXD010000001.1, read as the reverse complement.
CCACTTTTTTTGAAAGGCTGATATTTTCTAATCGGATCATCGTCATCGCCTTATTCGCCATCGCGACCATTTTTCTTGGGTACCAATCAACCCAAATTCGGCTGGATGCCGGTTTTGAAAAGAATATTCCTCTTAATCACGAATATATGCAGACCTATATGCAGCATCGTAAGGATTTCGGTGGTGCAAATAGTGTGTATGTTTCTGTGTGCGACGAAACAGGCAACATTTTTAACCCTGAATTCTTCGATACACTGAAAAACGTTCACGACCAACTCTTCTTCATTAATGGAGTAGACCGGTCTTTAGTAATCTCTTTATTTTCACCATCTACGCGATTTACGGAAATTGTGGAAGGCGGCTTCGCCGGCGGACCGGTGATCCCTGCCGACTTTGATGCTAAAAATCCAGCAGCGCTGGACAAAGTTGCGGCAAATATAGAAAAGGCAAATATCGTTGGTCGTCAGGTGTCAAATGATTACAGTTGTGCGATGGTCACTGCACAACTGCTTGAGCTTGATCCTGAAACCGGTGAACCTCTTGATACACTTGCATTGGCGGGACAACTAGAAGAGAAGCTTCGCGGTCAGTTCGAAAATGACCGGATTTCTATTCACGTCATCGGCTTTGCCAAAATGATAGGTGATGTAGCAGACGGGGCAAAAGATGTGGTGCTGTTCTTCGCTATTGCTCTGGCGATTACCGCAATCATGGTGTACTTCTTTTCCCGTAGTATCATGCTGACAGTGTTACCGCTTACCTGTTCTTTTATCGCTGTTGTGTGGCAGATGGGACTGTTGTCGGTGCTGGGCTTTGGTATCGACCCTATGTCTATACTGGTCCCTTTCCTGGTCTTTGCAATCGGTGTCTCTCACGGTGTGCAGATGATTAACGCCGTTGAGAAAAAAGCAGTCGGTGGAGCGGGGGCAAAACATGCTGCAATGTTTGCCTTCAGAAGCCTGCTGATTCCCGGCGGTATCGCGCTGTTATCTGACACGGTAGGTTTTATGACCCTGCTGGTGATTGATATTGGTATAATCAGAGAACTGGCCATTACCGCCAGTATCGGTGTGGCGGTGATCATTCTGACAAATCTGATTTTGCTACCGGTGCTTATGAGCTTCCTGAAGCTTGACCATAAGTATGTGGCCAAGTTCGAAGGCAAAGAAGCACATTCGCTGCGTTTCTGGCAATTCGTTTCCAAGTGCTCTCACAAAAAAGCGGCATACAGTATTCTTGTTATCACTGCGCTGCTGTTAGTCTTTGGCTTGTATCAGTCACAGCAAATGAAGATTGGTGATTTGCATGCCGGTGCGCCGGCGCTGCATGAATCATCACGCTACAACCAGGATACATTCCTCATCACCGATAAGTATGAAGTTACTGTGGATTATTTGTCAGTGTTGGTTGAAACCAGCGGCGATGCGTGTACCAGTTATGACGTGATGCGTTCAATTGATGATTTTCAGTGGAAAATGGAGAATGTACCGGGCGTACAGTCTGCTGCATCACTGGCGTCTATCGCGAAAGTAGTAAATGCTGGCTATAACGAAGGAAACGTAAAGTGGCAGGTGCTGCCACGTAACCAGCAAACACTGGTTCAAGCGATAGCCAGAGTGCCTACATCCTCAGGGCTGCTCAATGGAGACTGTTCTGTTATGCCTGTAATTTTATTTATGCAGGACCACAAAGCAGAAACCATTACGCGGGTTGTTGACGCGGTTAAAGATTACCGCGAGCAATATGAAACCGACGATCTTAAGTTCAGTCTGGCGTCCGGTCCGGTGGGGGTAATGGCTGCAACCAACGAAGCGGTTAAATCGGCCCAGCTACCCATGATGGGATATGTTTTCGGCGCGGTCATTTTGCTATGCCTGTTGTCGTTCCGGTCATTACGTTCAACCTTGTCTGTCGTTATTCCACTTTATGTTGTTTCGGTACTGGCACAGGCATTGATGACCTTCCTTGAAATCGGGCTGACCGTATCCACGCTGCCGGTTATCGCATTGGGCGTTGGTATTGGTGTCGATTATGGTATTTACATTCTGTCTACGATGAATTATCGACTTAAACAGGGCGACACTGTGCAGCAAGCTTATCTGTCTGCACTACGTGAGCGTGGCAGCGCAGTGCTTTTCACAGGCATTACGCTGGCCGTGGGCGTCAGTACCTGGGTCTTTTCCTCGCTTAAATTCCAAATGGATATGGGGATCCTGCTAACCTTTATGTTCCTGGTGAACATGTTAGGCGCAATTATCGTATTACCGGCACTGGCCAGGGTGCTTTGGTTTAAGCGTAATGAAGACTAGACACCCGAAAGCAAAATTATTTTTGCATAGGTAAGCACTTTTAAGGCCCGGAAGGGCCTTTTTTATAGGTGTTTCGTGCATACTTATCTATGCTGTTAATTTAACGTTAAAACAGGTCTTTCAATACGCGTTTGTTTTAGCGAAAATGGTCAAGGTTTTTCCGCACTTACGACAAACTTAAGGTTTATACATGACAGTCACCACCAAGCGACACTCTGTACTTCTTGATAACGTTTTTTCGCTGATAGATAAAAAGGTGGATGCGAACCAACAGGCGCTGGTGAAACAGTTCGGTCAGCTTCTTTATAAGAATATATCTAACGAAGATCTGGAGCACCGTAACGACAGCGACCTCTATGGCGCCACACTCAGTCTTTGGAATATTCTCTATGATTTCGATGAGAGTAAACCCTACATAAAAGTTTTTAACCCGGAGATCGCCAAGCATGGCTGGCATTCCAGTCACACTATTGTCGAAATAGTGGTAAAAGATATGCCGTTTCTGGTTGATTCTGTCCGCATGTCTTTGAATCGCATGGGGATCACGTCGCACTTATTGTTGCACAGCCCAATCGGTCTGAAACGTGATAAGGATAATCAAATCGTCGAATTTATGGAGCCGGGCACAAACGGCAAGGATACCCAGAAAGAAACGGTTCTGTTTATTGAAATTGATCGTCAGACGTCGCGCAAAGAAGTTGAGGCATTGACGAAAGAGCTACATTCGGTTGTCGATGAAGTGTCTCTGGCCGTCAATGACTGGCAGGAAATGGCGAATCGTTTACAGGCTGTCAAAGACGACACCGGCAAACTTAACTGGCCCACCAGCAAAACCGGCGAGAAAAAAATCAAACAGTTTTTGGATTGGCTGGCCGACCACAACTTCACCATGATGGGCTACCGCTATTACAATGTGAAGGCGATTGAAGGTGATCATCGTTGGATCCCGGATAATGACAGCAGCCTGGGGTTGATGAAAAACTCAATCAGCGAGCGCGAAAGACTCTTGTCCAAATTACCGGCATCTGCCCGTGAAGAGGCGTTGAGCGATTCCCCGTTGATGCTGACTAAAACGAACACACGTTCTCGCGTACATCGTCCGGCCTATATGGATTATGTCGGTATTAAAGTATACAACAAGAGTGGTCAGGTTGTTGGTGAGCACCGGTTCTTAGGGCTCTACTCTGCATCATTTTATAACGCCAGCGTAACGCAATTACCTATTTTACGAGAAAAGATTCAGGAAATTTGTGATTTAAGCGGTTTCGAGCCTGGCACACATGCTTATAAAGCATTTGTAAATATTGTCGAAACCTATCCCAGAGACGAATTGTTGCAAACCCCATCTGAAGAACTCAAACAAATCGTAATGGGCATTTTTCAGATGCAGGAGCGGGGTATTACCCGTCTGTTTATCCGCAAGGATATCTTCGGACGCTTTTTCTCCTGCATGGTGTTTGTCCCCAGAGAGCGTTACAACACACAGCTTCGAAAAGAGACGCAGGCGCTACTTAAAGAATCTCTTGGCGCTACCGAAGAAGTTGAATTTACTACATTCTTCTCAGAGTCTGTTTATGCCAGAACCCATTACATAGCCCGGGTAGAAGACAACAATGCGGAATATGATGTGAAAGAAATTGAACAGAATATTATTGAGCTGACCAAGACCTGGAACGACAGGCTGGCATCGGCAATCAGTCAAGCCCATGGCGAAGCAACCGGTAAGGCACTCGAGCGAAAATACAACAATGCCTTCAGTCGCAGTTATATGGAGCAAAACCTGCCCAGCGCCGCATTGGTGGATATCGGTAAACTCGAGTCGCTGAATGACGAGCATAAGCTGGATATGTTGTTTTACCGTCCGCAGGAAGAAGGCAAGGACAGCGACATTGTTAAGCTTAAGCTGTTTCACAAAGCCGAGCCTATTCATTTGTCGGATGTTTTGCCAATGTTGGAAAACTTCGGGCTGCGTGTTATTGATGAAAGCCCGTTCAAGATTACCTGTTCAGAAGGTGAATTGAACTATGTCATGGATTTCACCATGCTGCATAAAGCGGGTGACAAGCTTGACATGGAAAAGGCACAAAGCCTGTTTCAGAATGCTTTTGCCAAAGTCTGGTCTAAGCTGCTGGAAGACGACGCGTTTAACCGCCTGGTACTAGGAGCCGGACTAACCGGCCGTAAAGTTACCATTTTACGAGCATATGCAAAGTATATGCGTCAGACCGGCAGCTCATTCAGCCGTGATTATATTGCCAATACGCTTTCTAATTATCCGCAGATAGCCAAGCATCTTGTCACGTATTTCGAGCTTCGTTACAACCCGAACAAGAGACGCACCAAAAAGCGCGAAGAGACAGTACTGAACGAAATTAAGTCGCAGCTGGATAACGTTGGCAACCTTGATGATGACCGTATTATTCGTCGTTATCTGGATATGATGCAGGCAACCTTGCGTACCAACTTCTACCAGAATGATGAAAACGGCAACGATAAGCCTTATGTATCATTTAAAATGGCGCCGGAAAAAATCCCCGAGATGCCATTGCCACTGCCTAAATTTGAGATATTTGTCTACTCACCCAAGGTTGAAGGGGTCCACCTTCGCGGCGGCAAAGTCGCACGTGGTGGACTGCGCTGGTCAGATCGTCAGGAGGATTTCCGTACTGAAATCCTGGGTCTGGTTAAAGCGCAGCAAGTTAAAAATACCGTTATCGTACCGGTCGGCGCGAAAGGCGGCTTTGTGTGTAAAGATTTACCCGCCGGTGCCAGTCGCGAAGTAATACAGGCGGAAGGTCAGGCGTGTTATCGCACGTTTATACGAAGCCTGCTGGATATCACAGACAACATTGTAAATGGTGAAATTGTTCCGCCAGAACAAGTGGTCCGTTTGGATGATGACGACCCGTATCTCGTCGTTGCGGCAGATAAGGGCACGGCAACATTTTCTGATATTGCCAATGGCATTTCTGATGAATACAATTTCTGGCTGGGCGATGCGTTTGCATCTGGTGGTAGCATCGGCTACGACCATAAGAAGATGGGTATTACCGCCCGTGGTGCCTGGGAATCTGTAAAACGTCATTTCCGTGAAATAGGTATTGATTGCCAGACAACTGAGTTCAGCTGTGTGGGAATCGGTGATATGGCTGGCGACGTATTTGGTAACGGTATGCTGCTGTCAAAACACACCAAATTAATTGCTGCCTTTAATCACCTGCATATTTTCTTCGACCCTGAGCCGGATGTGGCAAAAAGCTATGAAGAGCGCCAGCGCCTGTTTGAAAATCCACGGCTATCATGGGATGACTATAACAAAGAGCTCATCTCTAAAGGTGGTGGTGTATTCAGCCGCGCTAATAAATCCATCAAGCTTACGCCAGAGATGAAAAAGTGCCTTGGCACCCGTCAAATGACCATGACGCCAAACGAGCTTATTCACAATATTCTGAAGATGCCCGTTGATCTTATCTGGAATGGCGGCATCGGCACTTATGTAAAAAGTAAGAAAGAATCCCATGCTGAAGTGGGAGATCGAGCGAATGATGATCTGCGGGTTAACGGGCGTGATGTGCAGGCTAAGATTGTAGGCGAGGGCGGTAACCTGGGTCTCACTCAACTTGGTCGCATCGAATACGCGGCGAACGGCGGCAGAGTAAACACCGACTTTATCGACAATGTCGGCGGCGTTGACTGCTCGGATAATGAAGTCAACATCAAGATTCTGTTGAATAGTCTGGTCAACAATGGTGACCTGACCACCAAGCAGCGCAATAATTTGCTGTATGAAATGACCGATGATGTGGCGCAATTGGTTCTGGAAGATTGTTACCGTCAGACACAATCTATCTCTATAACGGAGCGCGCGGGAAATTCTGCACTCAAGGAGCAGTTGCGGTTTATCCATGGTCTTGAGCGTGAAGGACGACTCAACCGCGAGCTGGAATTTATTCCTTCTGATGATGAGATTTCTGATCGCGTTGCCGAAGATAAAGGCCTCACACGTCCAGAGCTAAGCGTTCTGATTGCCTATGGCAAAATGGTCTTAAAAGACGAACTGAACATTCCGGCCATTACAGAGAACCCTTACCATGAGAAGCTACTGGTTGAAGCGTTTCCCTCTGTCCTGCGTGATAAATTCAAATCGCAAATGGAGCAGCATCCACTGCGCGGTGAGATCATCGCCACTAAGCTGACCAACAATATGCTTAACGACATGGGGCTGAATTTCGTTTTCCGTATGCAGGAAGAAACCGGTGCAACGGTGGATGAGATTGCCAATGCATATAGCATCGTCAAAGGTATATTTGATATCGGTCCGTTGTGGCGTCGCATTGAACAGCTGGATACTGCCATTGATGCCGATTTGCAGCTGAAAATGCTTGAAGAAGCCCGCCGAATCATGCGTCGTACTGCGCGCTGGTACATTCGTCATGGTAACCAGTCGCTGGGCATACAGGAAGCCATTGATGCATACCGTGGCACCTGTGAGGATCTGCGTAAGAATCTTGAGCAATATCTGGTTGAAGATGAATTTGCTATGCTCAACCAGAATACGGAGTCGCTGACCAAACAAGGTGTGCCGGATGACATCGCTTATCAGGTGGCCAGTTTCTCTAACCTGTTCTCAAGTCTTGATATCGCACAGATTGATGAGGCCGATGATCATGATACGTCTGTAATTGCCAAGCTGTACTTCCAGCTAGGTAATCAGCTTGAGCTTCACTGGTTCCTGGATCAAATAAACAATCAGGCAGTCAGTAACCACTGGCAGGCATTAGCCCGGGCTTCCTATCGTGAAGAGCTTGACTGGCAGCAGCGTTCTATCACTGCAAACCTGCTGCAAAGCAGACCGGACGCCACTGATGCTGACAATATTCTGTCCAACTGGATGGACAATAATAAAGCATTACTTAAGCGCTGGTACCACATGATGTCGGAGTTTAAGACCAGCTCTGCACATGACTTTGCGAAGTTTTCGGTGGCATTACGTGAATTGATGCTTTTAAGCGTGAAGTCTAACCATTAGAATAGCGCTATTCGACGAAACTAAGCCCTGTCTGACAGGGCTTTTTTATAGCTTATAGTGATATGCTGACCATTGCCCAAAATCTGCTTCTTAAATGTGATCCCGAAAAAAGTCATGACTTTGCCCTAAAGTGGCTTAAGCGTACCCAACACACGCCGGCAAAATTGTTGTATAGCCAGCCGGTGCTGGAAAAGCCGGTGACCGTCGCGGGTGTGACCTTTCCTAATCCGATTGGATTGGCCGCAGGATTGGATAAGAACGGCGATTGTATTGATGCCTTCGCGGCGATGGGCTTTGGCTTTATCGAAATAGGTACGGTTACACCGCGTCCTCAACCGGGGAACCCGAAGCCCCGTTTATTTCGCATTGAAGAAAAACAGGCGATTATCAACCGCATGGGTTTCAATAACAAAGGTGTAGATTACCTGGTCGAAAACGTCAAAAAAGCAAAATTTAAAGGCGTCATCGGTATAAATATCGGGAAAAATAAAGATACTGAAGAGGCGAATGCGCTTGAGGATTATCTGATTTGTCTGAACAAGGTGTATCCTTACGCCAGCTATATTACCGTCAATATCTCCTCACCGAATACACCCGGACTTCGAAACCTGCAATATGGTGATGCGTTAGATGCGTTGTTAAAAGGGCTCAAAGACGCTCAGAAAAAGCTCACCGAAACACACGGACGCTATGTGCCTTTATTCATCAAGATTGCGCCGGATCTGTCGGACGAACAAATAGATAGCATCGCCGCATCCCTGCTTAATGCTAAGATGGATGGCGTAATTGCCACTAACACCACCCTTAGCCGCGATGCGGTGGAAGGTTTGAAGCATGCTGATGAAGCAGGGGGCTTAAGCGGTGCTGTATTAACGCAACAGGCAGAGCGAGTGACACAACGTTTGGCTGAGGCGTTAGGCAGAGAAATTCCTATTATTGGCGTGGGTGGCATTGATAGCGCCAAGGCGGCGCAGGACAGGCTCAATGCCGGCGCGTCGCTGGTCCAGGTCTATACTGCATTTATTTATCAGGGTCCTTCACTGATAAAGTCAATTGCCCGCGCAATCTAGTTTACAGCCGGTTCAGGCCGGCAAGGCATCATTATGAACACCATTTTAGTTACAACCAGTCGCGGACTGGATGAATTGCTTCGCGAAGAAATCGTTACCTTGTGTCCGGGTGCTGAGATAAAGATGTCGCCCGGCGCGCTGAGTTTTGCCGGCACACTTGAACAAGCGTACACGCTGTGTTTGTGGTCTCGTCTGGCCAATCGCGTCATCTGGGTATTAAATTCGGGAAAATGTGATTCAGCCGACGATCTTTACGCCATTGCTGATGGTATCGACTGGCAGCAGCAGCTTCGTGCCACAGACAGCCTGAGTGTTCTTTTTTCAGGTACCAATCGGGCTATCAACAATACCCAGTTTGGTGCGGTAAAGATTAAGGATGCGATTGTCGATCAGTTTATGCAAGAGGGTACACAGCGCCCCTCAGTGGAACGTCGACAACCCGACTTGCCCATTTATGCAAAGTGCCAGCGTGATCAGGTCACACTGGGGATTAATCTAAGCGGAAACAGCCTGCATCAGCGCGCCTATCGTCAGCAAACCGGCGATGCCCCCCTTAAGGAGCATATTGCCTGCGCGATGTTGATGCGATCTGGCTGGACTAGCGATATGCACAAACCACTGGCTGATATGATGTGTGGCTCGGGTACCGTAGCCATTGAAGCTGCCTATATCGCCAGAAATATCGCCCCGGGGATAAAGCGCATTTACTGGGGCTTTAACGGCTGGTTGGGTCACGATGCAACGCTTTGGGATAAACTGGTTGGTGATGCCCTGGCCAAACAACAGCCTGCATCAGGTACAATATTTGCCAGCGACGTCAGCAAAAAACTGATTAGTATTGCACGTAAAAACGCCGATGAAGCGGGCGTTTTTCACGATATTCAGTTTGCCTGTCAGGATGCGACCAAAGCCGCGCCACCGGAAAAAGAAAAAGGTTATCTGGTATCCAATCCCCCCTATGGTGAACGGCTGGGAGAACTGACTGATTTGCTACCTTTGTTTTCTCAATGGGGAAAACAGTTAAAGACCGCCTGGAAAGGCTGGCACGTCACGTTACTGTCAAGTAACCGTGACCTGTTAAGAGTTCTGAAACTGCGCGCAGCAAAAGATTACGCTATGAACAACGGCAAACTGGAGTGTCGTCTGGTCAATTATCGACTCGATGAGCAAAACTGCGAGCAGTTTTCAGACGATGCTGAGAACCATGAGTTCGCCAATCGGCTGCGTAAAAATCTCAAAAAGATGAAAAGCTGGGTCAAACAACAGGATACCAACTGCTATCGCATTTATGATGCCGATTTGCCAGACTACAATGTGGCCATTGACCGCTATGATGACTGGCTGGTTGTGCAGGAATATGCGCCGCCCAAAGATATCGACGAAAACAAAGCCCGACGCCGACTGCAGGAAGTGCTTTTGCACTTACCGGCGGTCACGGGCGTACCGTCTTCTAACATTTCTCTGAAAGTCAGAACCCGCCAGAAGGGGACTTCTCAGTATGAGAAGATGGACCAGAAAGGGGTTAAAAAAGTCATCTATGAAAATGGCGCGCGCTTATTGGTGAATTTAACTGATTATCTGGACACAGGCCTGTTTCTGGATCACCGCGAAACCCGCCAGCTAATAAAAAAGCTGTCACAGAATAAAGATGTGTTAAATCTATTCTCTTACACCGGTAGTGTGTCTGTCGCCGCTGCGCTGGGTAAGGCGCGTTCTGTATGTACAGTAGATATGTCTAATACCTACCTGGACTGGGCAAGGGAAAACTTTCGTTTAAACAAGCTGGGTGGTCCCTATGCATTTATCCAGGCTGATTGTACACAGTGGCTTGCTACTCACACTGCAAAATACGATCTGATTTTCATCGATCCGCCTTCTTTCTCAAATTCAAAACGAATGCAGGCGACCTGGGATGTCCAGCGCGATCATATTGCGATGTTGCGGGATGCAAATAAGTGTCTCAATGACGGCGGCACAATTGTGTTTTCAAATAATAAGCGCGGCTTCAAACTGGATGAACAGGCTATCAGCGACATGGGACTGAGCTGCGAAAACATCAGCGCGCAAACGATTCCCGGCGATTTTTCACGCCACCCGAATATACACAAATGCTGGATAATGAAGAAATGCTAATCGAATTATATACAGCCCCTGCCTGTTCGTTGTGCCAAAAAGCATTAACAATGATCCGTAGTATGGATACGCCACCACAGGTGACACTGGTCAATGTCCGTGACGACACCACTTTGTATCATGAGTATGGCGCCCGTATCCCGGTACTGAAGCGCACAGATACACAGCAAGAGCTGGGCTGGCCGTTTGATCAGCAGGCATTGAAAAGGTTTCTTGAATGAGCATTTTGCAACTTAAAAATATCACTGTCATCTATGGCAATCCGCCGCTGCTTAATGGCGTGGAATTGGTCGTTCAGCCCGGCGAGCGCGTGTGCCTGGTGGGTCGAAATGGTAGCGGCAAATCAACACTGATGAAGGTTATTGCCGGCGACATTATGGCTGATGATGGTCAGCGCATCATTGATAATAAAACTGTGGTTGCCCGACTGGAACAGGATCCGCCGCAGACCACAGATGTAACATTGTATGACTATGTGGCAGAGGGTCTTGCCGACATAGGTCAGGTACTGAAAGATTACTACCACCTGACCAGGCTTATCACCGACGATCCCAGTGATAAAAACCTGCTTCGTCTGGAAAAGCTCCAGGCTGAGATTGATGCCCGTGATGCCTGGCAGATCGAGCAACAAATAGCCCAGACGCTGACTATGCTTAAGCTTGACCCGGACGTTTCACTGACCGCGCTATCAGGCGGCTGGCGAAGAAAAGCCGCACTGGCAAGAGCGTTAGTCCGCTCGCCGGATTTGTTATTGCTGGATGAGCCGACCAACCACCTTGATATTGAAATGATCCGCTGGCTGGAACAAAGTCTCGTAAACTTTCAGGGCGCGATTGTTTTTGTCAGTCATGACCGGGCATTTATCCGCAATATGGCAACGCGAATTGTGGATTTGGACCGCGGCACATTAACCAGTTATCCGGGTGAATACGACAGTTACCTGGAAAAAAAGCAGGACGATTTAGAAGTAGAAGCGACGCATAACGCCGAGTTTGATAAAAAGCTGGCCCAGGAAGAAACCTGGATCAGACAGGGCATCAAAGCCAGACGGACGCGTAATGAGGGTCGCGTCAGGGCGTTGAAAAAGCTACGGGACGAGCGCAAATCCCGGCGTGAACTGCAGGGCAATGTCGTTGCCGCCCAGCATCAGGGAGTTCGCTCCGGAAAAATGGTGTTCGAGGTGAGTAATCTGTCCTATCAGATTGAAGACAAAACCATTGTTACTGATCTTGATTTAAATGTGTTACGGGGAGACAAGATAGCGCTTGTTGGCCCCAATGGCAGTGGTAAAACAACGCTGATAAAATTATTGCTGGGACAGCTTACGCCCGGCAATGGGCAGGTCAGGCAGGGGACCAATCTTGAGGTAGCCTACTTTGACCAGCATCGTTTCGGACTTGATTTAGAAAAGTCCGTGATTGATGCCGTCGGTGACGGCAAACGGGATCTGATGGTGAATGGCCATCCCCGTCATGTTATCAGCTATCTTCAGGATTATTTATTTTCACCTGATCGCGTCAATGCCCCTGTAAAGTCGCTTTCAGGTGGTGAAAAAAACCGACTGATGCTTGCCAAGCTGATGCTAAAACCCAGTAATGTACTGGTTCTGGATGAGCCGACCAATGATCTCGATGTCGAAACCCTTGAAATGCTCGAGACACTGCTGTCATCGTATCAGGGCACAGTGTTGCTGGTAAGTCACGACCGGGAGTTTGTTGATAATGTAGCAAGCAGTTGCCTCGTGTTTGAAGGCCACGGGCAGGTAAGGGAATTTGTGGGTGGCTTTTCCGATGTAGAGCAGTGGTATACAGCGCAGGAAAAGCAGCGCAGTGCGCAGAAAAAATCAGTACAAAAACAACGTACTGATGAAACTAAATCGACATCAGGAAGTTCTAAGGCAAAGTCTTCTGTCAGCAAACCGAAAAAGTTATCATACAAAGACCAGAGAGAACTTGAAACACTTCCGCAACAAATAGAGGCGCTGGAAGATAAGCTCAGTGCGCTTCAGGAAGAAGTAAACTCTCCCGAATTTTTTAAGCAGGACAGTGATAGCACTGCCAGTACGCTCAAAACGCTGGAAGAAACCGAGGCCGCGTTAACTGAGAAATACGCGCGCTGGGACGAATTAGAAAGCATGCTGGAAGAGACTCAGCAGTAAATAGGATAGTACATGAAATTAAAACAGCTTGCCGCCGCCATGGTAATGGCTACGGGCAGTGCATCAGCACTGGCTGCCACTTACGATGTCACCCCTTTACCGGTAACCGATATTGCTAAAAGTAATTTTGGTAAATCCATTGATAATACAGGTACGATGCTTACTGCCGTATCACAGGAATTTAGCCCACGCATCGATGTGGCATTGCTTGAGGAAAGCGGCTTTTTTGATGCGGTGACTACACTTGAGAACCCTGAAGATGCCAGACAAGGTGTCTTTACCTCCATCGACTATCAAATCATCGTGAACACGTTACAGAGTAACAATAACCTGGGCAGTATGGTCTACCCGGCGCTGGCAGATTTTCGTTCCTACGTAACCGATACGGTCGACGCAGAGCTGGTTCCCGGGCTCGACACCCTGGTCGATGGTGAGGACAGTTACACGCAAACCGCTGAGTCAATAGCCAGAGACAGTATCAGCAGAGACTTTATTGTCGGTTCATCTGAACTGCCATTTACTCGAGTGCCTATCGTCAATGAAGACGGAGAAGACGATTACATTTATATCAGTGAAGGCCTCGAGCAAGCGTATGCACAGGTGAATGGTCAGGCTATCCGACTGCCGCCTCCCGATGACTTGTTAAACGGCTATGCCACCGCGTATGCCGTAAATGACGCGTTTCAGGTAGCCGGGTTCGGTACGACGGATTTCAATGAGGCCATACGAGAAGATATCGACGATTGCTATGATGAAGAGATTCGCGGCGATACGCCTCTGGAACTTTGTCTGAAAAACATCATTTATCAGCGCCGCCCGTCCGGAAGAAATATCACTTTAGTTTATCCGCTAAAGATTTCCTCACAGATAAGACCGGTCATTTGGACCCTCAATGCTTCTGGTGAAATTGTGGACACCGTCAGCTACCCACTTGTTTATGAGCCAGAGGGTGACCAGTTAAATGCTTATAACTACGGACGGGCATATGACATCAATAACAACGGTATTGCTGTTGGTCTCTCTGCGACCGATAAAACTCTGACACTAGCGCGCTTAGGCGCAAACAATGTCCGGGAACGCGGTGAAGTCGCCGCGGTATTCGCCAACGGGGAAACGACCGAGTTACTTAACCGTGATGACAATGCCCAAAGCCGCGCTCTGTCGATTAACGATCAGAACTGGGTTACCGGGTATGTCACACGCGAACCTAACAGTGTGGCCCGTAACTTCCTGTTTGCTTATAACCTGGATACCGATGAGTCATTCTACCCGCAGGGCTTTTTTGAAAACGGACAAACGGAGCCTGCCGCCATCAATAATAACAATATTATTGTGGGCGCTTCACAGTTTGAACCGCAAATCTCCGGGCGCGATCCTGAAAACCACGCCTTTATGTACACCATCGGTGACGAAGAGATAGTTGACCTGAACAGGCTAACCAGCTGCGACAGTGAATATTTGCTTGTCGATGCGATTGATATCAATGATAACAACGAAATTATCGCGAACGCACTGATTCGCCGTCCTGCGCAATATATTGATGGTGAATTGATGCTTGATGAAAACGGCGAGCAGGATCTTGAAGATCGCGTTGTTGCTGTCAAGCTTACACCGAATCCGAATGGCGAAATAGAAACCTGTGAAGAAGGTGATGCCGGTGATATTGAAGGTGAAAAATTTGAGCGAAGTGGTGCAGCATTCTCTGTATCTGCACTTTTAGCATTATTTGGTTTTGCTGGTTTCAGACGCTACCAGCGTCGATAATATTGGTTGTAATTTAACCTGTTAAAGAGCCCCGTTGGACAATTTAAATCCCCGGGGCTTTTTTGTTTCGCTTATTATTTATACATTTGAAAAATAACCGTAAAAAAAAATAGTACCAGCTTTCATTTGGTTATTATCTGTCAAGAGAATTTTTTGTGAAATTTACTTGAACCTTCAGCATCGAGTGACTATCACAATAAGGTACGCATTCAAAAACAGCACTCGCCGACCAAACAGCTTAGGAGTGACTGCATTGATTGTGTGCATAATCTGACAAAAGAGGCTAATCAATGAAACGACAAAAAAGAGACAAATTGACTCGCGCCCATGCGAAAGGGTATCAGGCTGGTATCAGCGGTCGCTCAAAAGAAAACTGTCCATTTCAATCGTTTGATACACGTTCACATTGGCTGGGAGGATGGCGTGAAGCCGTAGAAGACCGCAGTGTCGGTCTGGCCGTACGTTAAAAATCTCTTTGACGTTTAAGTAAGCCCCGAGTTCGGGGCTTTTTTTTAAAAATTCGATGTATCCTGGAACAGCCCGACTTTCAAATCTTTCGCCGAGTAAATTTCACGGCCATCGACTTCTACGATACCGTCAGCCATTCCCATAAATAATTTGCGTTTGATTACGCGCTTCAGGTTTATCCGGTAGGTCACTTTTTTCGCGGTAGGCAAAATCTGACCGGTGAATTTGACTTCACCCACGCCCAGAGCCCTGCCTTTCCCGGGGCCGCCACTCCAGCCTAAGAAAAATCCGACTAGTTGCCACATGGCGTCTAACCCAAGACATCCGGGCATGACCGGGTCGCCGGGAAAGTGACATTCAAAAAACCACAAATCAGGATGGATATCCAGTTCAGCAACAATCTCTCCTTTGCCGTATTCACCGCCATCGTCTTTAATGGAAACGATTCGATCCATCATCAGCATATTAGGGGCGGGCAACTGACTGTTGCCAGGGCCAAACATTTCACCGCGGCTGCAGGCTAAAAGGTCGTCACGACTAAAGCTATTTTGTTGTTGAGACATATTCTCTCTTCTAATTATGGATTCAGCGGCATAATTTAGCGAACACTTGTACGCTAAACAACTCTGAACAGTGATTTTCTCAATTTTTTTACTCTACGCCCGTTTATACTGTATTTTTAGCAGCTGCTGTGTTGTTTAACGAAAGCTTCACAAAGACAAACGCAAAATTAAGGCTGGGCGAGCGTAATTTTACCTGTAGTATAGACATCAGCCTGATGAGTGTTTAACGTTGACCCATGGTAGAAAAGAAAAAAGCGAATCCTAAGGCAAATGCCGACAAGCAGCGCCGCTTTCGGGAAAAGCAGCGCGAAGCTGGACGAAAGATGGTACGTGGCTACGTGTCGCCTGAAGCTATGCGTTGTTACGATGAAATGAGAGACAAGACCGGCTGGAGTGATAACGAAATGTTGTCAAACTCAATTCGGGTCATGTATGCGGCGTATAAGTGTGGTCAGATAAAGCTTCTCAATGAATGGCTTAAAGACCACAAACGATAACGCTTCAGTGCTTATCCTTTGGCAGGCTATGCCGATTAATTATTCGCGCTGACTCTTCAATAACCTCTGGTCGCTTTCTGTAAGCCCACAATGTGTTCCGTATCATCGGCCCGCGCGCATCCATATCAATAATTGGCTGTCGATAGCGTTCAGGAATATGAATATTCTCCATGGTAAGGATCAGGGCGGGAATATTCCAGGGTGTATGAATGTAGGCGCCAGGTACGTGCATGAGTGCCGGGATCCATTTTTTTATAAACTGACCGTCGCTATCCAGCACTTTAGATTGCTTTACCGGGTTATACAGCCTGATGGTATTGGTGCCGGTTATGCCTGCCTGCATCTGAATCTGCGGATAATGTATACCGGGTTCAAAATCAAGAAACTGTCCTGCCAGATATTCTGCAACGCGTCGCCAGTCGAGGTTTAACCAGTGACAGGCGAAGCTAACAATCATCGCCCGCATCCTGAAGTTGAGGTAACCCGTTATGTTTAGCGCGCACATACAGGCATCAACAAGTGGAAAGCCGGTTTCCCCGTTTCGCCATTTTTCAAACAACCACTGCGCCACAGGACCGTCTTCATAGGCAAAATCGCTGTATCCTTTGTTTACACTGCGCCATTGCATGGCATGCTCACTTTCAAACTTTTGCACAAAATGATCATGCCAGGCGATACGCTCGGAAAAGGCGTTAATGGCAAGCTTGTGGTCAGGATTTCGACCACTGATCGTCTTCACGTACTGATAGATTTGTCGTGTGCTTATGTTGCCAAAAGCAATATAGGGGCTTAAACGGCTGCAGCTACGTCTGGCGGCCTCCGGATAAGAAATGTCGGTGTGGTAGCGGGTGTAGCGGGTTTTAAAAAAGCTCTTAAGCACCGACCAGGCGCGCTGTTCACCACCTGGCTGACGCTGCAGCTGAGACAACGGTAAGGGATGGGTCATGGGCTCTGGCTGGGATATATACTGCCAGTTAATAGTATCCAGCGGTATATCGCTACAAGGCTGATGATAAAATGCCTGCCATTGTTTTTGCCAGTCATGACGATGGGTTAACCCCCTGATCACTGCCGACTGTGCATATTCCTGCCATTTTACTGAATGACGTTCACACCATTGAGCGATTGCTCTGTCGCGCGTATAGGTATTCATCAGGCCTGTTTCCATGTGCGAAAACAGGGAACGTATTGTGAATCGTTTATGAAGATAATCAAACACGGATACTGCAGAATCAAATCCCAGCCAGACCTGTGTGCTCATTGGCCTGAGCTGTGCATTGAGGTTGGTAATACTGTCGATAACAAATTGCCAGTGTCGGGCAGAAAAATGCGGGTCTTTGAGTAACTCAGGCTCAAACAGATAAACCAGAAGCACCGGGTTCTGGCTTTTTGCCGCTTCTATTAACGGTTGGTGATCCCGCAATCGTAAATCGCGTTTGAGCCAGACGATATCGATGGCTGCGTTAGTCATCGCAGCCAGTGAGTTATATAAGCGCGATCGGGATCATAGCGCTCAGTCTGGGCCTGTATATCAAACTTGCGCTGTCCTCGGGGATCACTGCCGCCACCGGCCAGATAGAGCCAGTTCCCCCAGTTACTGGCAACGTCATAATCGATGAGCATGTATTCAAAATACGCAGCGCCATAACGCCAATGCTGATTGAGTTCGTGAATAAAAAAGCTGGCACACAACTGGCGAGCCCGGTTGGACAAAAAGCCGGTAGCGTTGAGCTGCCTCATTCCCGCATCCACTATGTCACACCCGGTTTTGCCCGCGCACCAAGCCTGATAAATATCGCTTTCGAAGTTGTTATTGGGCTTATGCTTTTTATAGCCGCCGGCAGCAAACAGTAAGTGCCCATGCTTTTTTAATTGCAACCGGAAAAACTCGCGCCAGAGTAGTTCGAAATACAACCAGTAGGTGGAGTCATTTTTAACAACATGTTGCTCATAATTTTTGATTCGGTACGCCACACGCCGGGGCGACAGCATTCCGGCAGCTAACCAGGCCGATAACTTACTTGAAAAGTCCCATCCCATCAGACCATTGCGGGTTTCCTTATAATGGGAGAGATTTTCTGTCTCCTCGAAATAATAATCAAGTTGTGCCAGACCAGAACGCTCACCACCGTACCAGGTCTTTGCAATGCTACCGTCCGACGTGTCGGGCAGGGCAGCGGCATGGATGTGTTCCGGCGAGGGTTTAAGGTGGGCAGGCGGTGCTGTTGGCGTAATGACATCAACGTTACCTTCTATTTTCTTGCGCCACGGCGTAAAGGTGTTATCCACGTCAGCAAGTGCCATGGGTAAAGAGTGCTCATCAAATAATGTCTCTTTCGTATCGATGTGCCAGTTTATATGGCCAAGATTCTGTATTAGCTGTTCACGTTGTCTTGTTTCATAAACACCATCCAGGCAGGTCATACCAATGTCGGTGACTTCGTATTTTGCACACAGCGCTGGCAGTATCGTTTCAGGCTCACCATCTGATATAACCAGATGCTGTTTCAATGCTGATAGTTGTGCCTGCAAGTCATCAAGGCCCTGGCGAATAAACTGCTGCCGGTGCTCACCAACTGCGGGCCACCCGAAAGCATTTGGCGTCAACGCACTCATGTTATCGAAATAAACTAAAATCAGTCTGTCGACAACTGAATTTAATTTAATTAACGAAGGCATATCATCCAAGCGCAGATCACGCGTGAACCAGTATAATCCGGTACGTTGAGTCGTAGTCACAGGCCATTGAAATTTTAGATCATTTGATGGCTAGCTACGTATACGAGCAAAACAAAGACCATAAAAAGAAGAGGCTACCGTGACCGTACCCGTAAGTATAATGTGGTTCAAAAAGGACCTGCGCGTAAAAGATAACCCGGCGCTGAATGCGGCCTGTGATGCGGGTAAAATCATACCTGTCTATATATTCGACACGAGCGCGCCCGACGGCAGACTACCGGGAGCGGCCAGCAAATGGTGGTTGCACGAATCACTGAAAAAGCTTGATGAACGGCTTAATGGGCATCTGCAAATATTCAAAGGGGAAGCAAAGGATATTATCCCTGAGTTAATGGATGCTTTCGGCACCAGGCATATATTCTGGAACCGCCTGTATGAACCCTGGGCTATCCGTCGCGATAAGGCGCTGAAAAAGCAACTTGAGGACAATGACTTTAAGGTACACAGTTTCAATGGAAGCCTGTTGTGGGAGCCAATGAAAATTGAAACGAAAAGTGGTACGCCATATAAGGTATATACGCCGTTTTATAAAAAAGGCTGCCTGCAGGCGGCAGAGCCTCGTTATCCCAAAGCCCCACCGGCCCGTATTACCTATGCCGACGTGCCTGATAAAAGTGACGGATTGGATGCCCTTGAGCTGCTGCCAGACATTAACTGGCACGAGGATATTCAGGCAACCTGGAAACCTGGCGAGGATGGCGCCGCCGATCGGCTGAGCACATTTATTAACGATGCCGCGCAGCAATATGACGAGCAGCGCGATCTGCCTGCAGTAGAAGGCACCTCCTGCCTTTCACCGCACTTGCACTGGGGGGAGATGTCTCCTAATCAGGTCTGGTACGCTATCAAAGACAAGTTTGGCGATAGTGAAAATAAAGATATTGATACCTTCCTCAGTGAGCTGGGGTGGCGGGAATTCAGTTATTATCTGCTGTACCACTTTCCGGACATGGTGGATAAAAACTTTAATGACAAGTTTGACAAATTCAACTGGCGATACAGCGAGAAGGACTTGAAGGCCTGGCAAAAAGGCCAGACCGGCATCCCTATTGTTGATGCCGGAATGCGCCAGCTCTGGCAACGCGGCTGGATGCATAACCGGGTTCGGATGATTGTAGGTTCTTTTCTGGTAAAAAATCTTCTTATGCACTGGCATCAGGGAGAACAGTGGTTCTGGGATTGCCTGGTGGACGCCGATTTAGCGAATAATACGGCGGGATGGCAGTGGGTAGCGGGTTCTGGTGCCGACGCCGCGCCTTATTTCAGAGTGTTTAACCCTGTCCTGCAAGGCGAAAAATTTGATAAAGAAGGAGAATATGTCAGTCAGTACTGTCCGGAGTTAAAGGACCTTCCTAAAAAGTATATTCACAAACCATGGGAAGCGCCTGATGATATTTTAAAGGATGCTGGTATAACCCTGGGAGAGGATTATCCTGAGCCATTGGTAGATCTTAAAGCTAGTCGCAAACGTGCGCTTGAAGCGTTTGATGAAATCAAGGGAGGCTAGCGATGAGCGGAACATTGCGCCTGATTTTGGGCGATCAGTTAACTGAGACCCTGCCGATATTGCAGGATGCAGCGCGCAGTGAAGACATTATTCTGATGGCGGAAGTCAAAGAAGAAGCGACCTACGTAAAACATCATAAAAAGAAAATCGCCTTTTTATTTTCGGCCATGCGACATTTTGCAGAAGGATTAAAAAGGAACAATTATCAGGTTCGGTATCGCTGCTATGACGATGAAGAAAATCAGGGCAGCTTGTTAAAAGAAGTCCAGCTTGCGCTTGAACAAACCGGTTGTAACAAGGTTATTGTCACCGCTCCCGGTGAGTATCGGCTGCTAAAGAGTATGGAGCAGTGGGAAAATCAGCTTGGCGTACCTGTTACAATACTGGAAGATAGCCGCTTTTATTCAACTACCGCGGAGTTCGATGAGTGGGCGCAGGATCGAAAAACCATGCGCATGGAGTTCTTTTACCGTGAAATGCGTAAAAAGACAGGCGTGCTTATGGAAGATGGCAATCCTGTAGGTGGAAAATGGAACTATGATGAAAAAAACCGTGAGTCATTGCCAGCTTCTAAATCTGTTCCTGAGCCGACAACGTTCTCGCCTGATGATATTACCGAATCAGTAATAGCACTGGTAGAAAACGAATTTGCCGGGCACTTTGGCGATCTTTCGCCATTTCATTTTGCAGTTACGCGTGAACAAGCACTTACCGTACTTGAGGAGTTTATCGAACAGCGGTTACCTGAGTTTGGTAAATATCAGGATGCTATGCGACACAATGCTCCCTGGCTTTTTCATTCGCATCTGTCGTTCTATATCAACTGCGGGCTTCTGTCGCCTCGCGAGGTTATAGAACAAGCTGAAGCCGCTTATCATGCTGGCACTGCACCACTGAATTCAGTCGAAGGCTTTATCCGGCAAATTCTTGGTTGGCGGGAATTCGTCAGGGGATTTTACTGGCATTACATGCCCGGACTGGCCACTGACAATTACTTTAATGCAGACCGCGACCTTCCCGATTTTTTCTGGGATGGTTACACCAATATGAATTGCATGCGCCAGTGCATTACTGACACTAAAAACAATGCGTATGCACATCATATTCAGCGTTTAATGGTAATAGGTAACTTTTCGTTGTTAACAGAGTTGGATCCCGTGCAGGTCCAGCAGTGGTATTTGCTGGTTTATGCTGATGCCTATGAGTGGGTAGAACTGCCAAATGTATCTGCCATGATTCTTTTTGCTGATGGCGGTAATCTTGCCAGCAAACCTTATGCGGCGAGCGGAAGCTATATCAACAGAATGTCCGACTATTGCAAAAATTGTGGCTATAGCGTATCGAAAAAAACCGGTGAGAAAGCTTGCCCGTTTAATTACCTGTACTGGCGATTTCTGGATAAAAACAAAGATAAGCTTAAAGATAACCCTCGAATGGGTTTGGTTTATAAAAGCTATGAGCGCATGGATGACACAAAAATTCAGGCTATGCGCGATGATGGAGCCATATTTTTAAGAAAGATCAGCAACAATGAAGAAGTCTGATTTACCTGAAAAAATCTGTCCGGTGTGTCAACGGCCGTTTACGTGGCGTAAGAAGTGGGAAAAAGACTGGCAGGACGTAAAGTATTGCTCGAAACGCTGTGCAGGGCAGCGAAAAGGCAAAAAAAACGCGGTTCAGTGAATTACTTTTGCCTGTTCGCAGAGGTACCAATGACCGTGCCGAAAGCGCATTTCAAATAATTGGACAGGGCGGGGCGATTGTGGAGACAACTCCAGTTTAACAATATCAGCATTGATACGATGACAGTGGAGTGTAGCACCGTTGGACAAGCGGGTAGCGATTTGTTCTGACTCGCTGGGGAACCAGATATCGCGTATAAGATAGTTAAATAGCTTGCAGAACAAACTGATGGCATCAGTTGTCGTACTGGCATTCTCTGAACAATGAATACAAAAGCTTTCTGGATGCGAAGTTTGAACGTGCATGTACTGCTCCTTGTTGTAAGAAGTTGTACTACACGGCTCAACAAAATTTAGTGTAGTTTGCGATACTTTCAAAAGCCAATAAAAATTCAATTTTCTCGTACTTTTTTGCTAACTTATTGATCTGTATCACCTCCTATAAGTAAGCTTTTGGAAAGGTAAATACTACTTTGGCAACCTTTTGATAAGCATAAAAAAACCGGCAATGAAGCCGGTTTCTTATGCTTAGCTATATTATTCAGTCGGGCTATATACTGCACCGTGACCGTGTATGTCATCACGGCCAGGTTTGCCCAGATCCTGAGACAGTTTACGCATTTCAGCCTCAACCTGTGCAGGATCCATGTGGCCACCATTCGCGCCGATAATCAGCGCTGCAACACCAGCTGCATGTGGTGATGCCATTGAAGTACCCACTGACCAGTAGTAACCGCCGTTACCAGTACTGAATACGAAATCAAATACATAGCAAACGCGGGTCAGGCCGGCAACGGTACATGCATCCATGCCACCTGGGACGTATAGCGAGGTGTAGTCACCACCTGGAGCAGAAAATTCAATTTCTGACTGGCCATAGTTTGAGTAAATTGCCAGATTTTTCAGGTCAGTATCCGGATTTTTACCCCACAAAACCGGGCCCGTTGCCGAAATTGACATCACTGAAGGCAGGCCTGATGGCAAGTGTACCAGGCTGTCAGTTTTGTCGTAATCAGTGGCATCGTTACCTGCAGAGGCAATCAGCGTCACGCCTTTTCTTTTAGCGTATGCCGCAGCTTTACCGTAGCTTGCGATAAACTGCGCAATGCCGTCTTTGCCGCCCGGCGCATAACGAATATCATCAGACGTGTCATAAGGGGTATCGTTAACATCAAATAATCCGTTACGACGTATAGACAAACCCAGACTCATGTTGATGACGTCCACGTCATTGTCAGCTGCGTAAACCATGGCCTGCATGGTGGCATAGGAGCTACCGGAGCCTGTATCGGCAGAAAGTGATTTGAGGATAACCAGCTCGGCTTCTGGCGCTACACCAATGGTACCGACACCGTTATCTGCTGCAGCGATAGTACCTGCAGTGTGACTTCCATGGTTGAAAGCGTCTGGTCCAGCGTAGTCCCAGGGCTCATCAATAAAAGATTTGCTAAGCGCTACATTGATATTGGGTTGCAGATCAGGATGCGTGGCATCAGCACCGCTATCTATTACACCAACGCGAACACCGTAGCCGCGGTGGCCAGCATTCCAGGCGTCTACTGCGCCTACAGATTCATGACCCCATTGTAAATCGAAGAAGCCATCATCTTCACCGCTTGAAGGTGGGTTGGAATATTCAACATCGGTGACTGCCATAGATGCATTTTTAGCAACATCCACTTTCGGTACATAAGCAGTCGCATCCGGCACCATCGTCAGACCTGAATTCAGTGCAGTATCGACACTGTCAAAACTTACCTGACACACGCCAATTTGCGGAATACAGCTGTTTAACGTTCCGCCCGCTTTGGCGACTTGTTTCTCTATTTTGCTCTGATTGAACTTACCATTTGTATCTAGAATAAAATCGACCGCCTGAGCTTGCGAAAACGCAAGGGACAAGCCAAGACATAGCATGGTCTTCTTCATAACATGGGTTCCTTAATTATTATAGTAGAGTGCCTCTTTTTCTTTAATGTTGGGAGAGGCTGAATCCATCGTTCAATAATCCAACAACTATGTCAACAATGCGACGCAAAATACTTAATTAAAAATGCATGTGTTAATAAAATTTCATCTTATGGGAATGGTGAAAGATAAGTGGGTAAAGTAGGGGGCTTAACCCTGAGATTAATAATGCTAAAGGCGAGATCCTGCCTGTTCAGAGTTGGGATCAGGAATGTGTGGTAGCAAATATCTACTGCAAGTGCATCATATTCAGATAGCTATATTTAAGGCGTTCACTCAGCCCACAACAATAAAGAAGCAGCAAACTAAATACAGTGTCGCCAACGTTGATTTTTGTTGACCAGTGAGACTGAAGGGAAAAACCATACCATTTACCAGCGAGTCACAATTACTGCTACAGTTCAGGCGGGCCATATGCAGCATTAACTTAGAAAAGACGCTATTGAAGATACCGCAGCCAATGCGCTTGATATCAACAGACAGATTAGTGATATGCGTAGATTTAACATTGGCGAAGGCTCTTGGAATAAACCAGTAAAATCTCATACGGCCAGTACAATCAGGATCTTCGATAAATGAACACAATGGGCAAGTTTTAAAGCAGCTACTTTGATAGCTGCGTTTTCCTGGGGCGAAGACGAAGAGCGTCTGGATGTAACGTTGCTTACTCAACGTAATGTTGAAACCTGATGAACGCAGGTAAATAACAGTAAGCAAAATAGCCAGAATTTCTTCTCGATTAATCCATGCCACAGCTGTTCTCGAAACACTGAATTACAGGGACAACATAGATATAAAACTATCTTAAAACTCACCAACGCGCAGCCAGCAGAAGCGTCATGAAAACAGCCAGACACCCCATACCATCACAATAGCTAATTGCGCATAATGTATATTATGTTAAATATACTATTATTCTTAATATGCCGTGACCCGCTTCACTGACAGGCATCGGAGAGACTCTATTCACCAGGCTGTTCCAATAACATCGTTTATTTTGCACCTTCATGACATCAGCTTGTCTCGCCAATTTGATGCAACAAGCGTTAGTTATAACTGGTATCAATTCACTATTTGTTTCAGTTACTTCAGGCTTTAATTCTGACACATGCTTGCGCCCTGATAACAGAATCAATTTCTGTTTATCAGCATGAGCATTCACACACACCAATTATTACGTAATCAGGACTGTACGCCTCAACTGCATTTCCACATCGGTTATTGTAAATCAATATACTGCTAGATGAGTTCTGCAATATTGTTCTACGTGAATTCTATAGTACATAGCCCCTGATTTTACTTCAGATTTCACACAGCGCAGCATTGTTCGTGTAGCGCTTCTTGCTGCCAATCTACCATTTGAGCGTTTACATGAGGTAATACATGGCGTCTGGCAAAATCTGGCTTAGCTTGTCAGCGGTTATCGATAACATTTCACCCAAATCGTCGCGTTAATAATACATTTGTTTTTAACACCGCAATAGCATTCAAAAAATAGCCCGGACAGCATATTTACTGGTGACATGCATGTTGCTAATAAATATGAATATTGCTGAAAATCATATACTTATAAAAATTTCACAGGCCTGATTAATACAGGAAACACTAAATACTGTATGGGTGTACATATCTATGAGATTAATTTATTATGTGCGGATCTTGGCTGATCTATCACGCATGATAATTCCAGTTATCATGCGTGATAAAGAAATTAATAACCTAAAAACAATGACTTAAATGAAATTACCTGTATCGGCAACCACCGCGTTTACGCATAAATATCGAGATGCTGTAAATCAGTATTTTGAGGAAATATTTTCGCGATTACCCAGAAACACACAACGTGCTTACATGAGTGATTTCAATGAGTTTGTTATTTTCTGTGAACAGGCTTCTCTACCCGGATTCAATACGTCTTTTGAAAATAACGAGCAATGTATCAAGCAGTATGTAGAAATACTGTGTGAGTCGCCGCTGGCTTATCGCACTATCAAGCGCAGGCTGAGTGCATTGAGTAAATTTCTGCGCATAGCAAAGTTACCCAATCCGATTATCCAGTCTGTTTATCTGAAAGACTTTATAAAGCTGGCTTTAAAGGAAAACGAAAAATTTCAATTCAGTCGTCATCAGGCTGTTCCCCTTACCATCGATTTGCTCGAACAGATTAATGATACGATTATTCCTGATACATTGTTGGAAATGCGTGATCTGGCCATGATTAACCTTATGTTTGATGCGCTGCTGCGTGCAGATGAAGTCGTACGTGTTTGTATCCAGGACATTGATAAACGTAACAGCGCCCTGCTCGTCCTCACTTCCAAAAATGATCAAAGCGGAAAAGGCCAGTACCGCTATATCTCCCCCAGCACCATCACAATGATTGACGAGTACATTTCTATGGCTAATGTTGATCCCGTTAGCGGCAACGAACGAGATAGCAGCGACCCGAGACGTTTAAATAAAGGTATTTTGTTTCGGCGCCTCTCTAATAAGGGGCATGCATTATTACCCTATGATGAACGTCTTTCTGGTAATCAGGCTGTACGACTTGAATATTCCAGTATTTATCGGATATGGAAGCGCATTGCCGTTCTTGCTGATATTAATGAAAATATCACACCTCATAGTGGGCGAGTTGGCGCTGCGGTTTCTCTGGCGGAAAACGGCGCAACATTACCCGAGATGCAGCTGGCCGGCGGCTGGCGCTCTGCACAAATGCCCGGACACTATGGCCAGCAGGCTGCAGTCAGTAAAGGCGGAATGGCCAAGCTTTTAAAACGAAAAGAACGGTAATCCACACATTTTTGTAGAACGTAACCTTCTGAACATTAAAAGCATCTTTAGGTTATCTATGATTTTCTTTCAAAGCTGGGACGAATTATCTCGAGTCGCTATGACCGCGGTGCTCACGTATATACTGTGCGTGGCACTTATTTCATTTTTTGGCAAGCGTGCCAGCGCTAAGATGAACAATTTTGACTGGATAGTAACTGTTGCCATGGGCTCTATTCTGGGTTCATCCGTGCTCTTAAAGAAAGTGGTGTTGGCAGAGGTGTTGCTGGGCCTTTTTATCCTGCTCGGCCTACAGTTTCTGTTTAATAAGCTTTCCGCCTATTTTGAAGTTTCCCGACGTGTAATGAAAAAATCACCCGCCCTGCTCTATTTTAATGGAGAGTATATCGATAAGGCACTTCAACACGAACGGGTGACCCGCGACGAGGTGAGAACAAGCATTCGGAGTCGCGGGCTTATTGACGAAAAAGATGTCAGTGCTGTCATCCTTGAGCCTAATGGTGAATTGAGTGTGATTCCGGCATCATTTCATCGGTGTGATGACCGGAACGATGAAGTAATAAAAAATGTGCTGAAACGCGACGGATAAACCGCAAGCAACTCATCGAATCCACTTGCAATAAAAGCATTTTTGTACACAATTAATTTTACCTATTAAGTAGTTAGGCATGTTTTAAGTGAAGTTCGATAACGTTTCCGCAAAGTCGCTGCCCATTTATGTCATTGAAGAAAATGCCCGTACGCTCTCATGTGAGGGTTGCCGGAGCGGTAAGGCACTGGATTTCGATTTTACCATGGCATTTCAGCCGCTGGTTGACTTAGATACCAGCGAAGTATTTAGTTATGAAGCACTCGTGCGCGGTAATAATAATGAGTCCGCTGGCTCTGTTATAAGTCAGGTCAATGCCACGAATATTTACAAATTCGATCAGACATGTCGTGTGAAAGCTATCGCTTTAGCCGCGGAAAAGGGATTGACCGCCGGATTAAATATCAACTTTTTACCCGGCGCGGTTTATCGGCCGGATATCTGCATACGTACCACGCTTGTCGCTGCAGAGAATTATGGTTTTCCAGTTAAAAATATTACTTTTGAACTTGTGGAAACTGACCATGTAAGTGATCTCAATCACCTTAGAAATGTCGTTAACCATTATCAGGATATCGGATTTTCTACAGCCATTGACGACTTTGGCTCTGGCTACGCCAATCTTGACTGGCTGGCTGAATTGTCACCGGATAAAATTAAAATTGATATGGCGCTTATCCGGGGTATTAATTACCTTCCAAAAAAACAACTTATCGTTTCTACCATTAAAACCATGGCTGAACAGATGGATATTGTTGTAATGGCGGAAGGTGTTGAAACAAAAGAAGAAAGAGATTATCTGTACGAGTTAGGCGTAACCCGCCAGCAAGGTTATTTTTTCGGAAAACCCGCATTTGAGTCGTTTGAGCCTGTCAATCCTGATTGCCTTCGGTAAACTGGTTGCCTTCACCAATAGTTATTGAGCAATTTCATTTTAGATAACTGAAGTCAGTCAAAAAGGAGCATGGCTACATGGGAAAAAAATTAGTATTGATTGTGGGTGGTCTGGCCGTGCTGGCGGTAGGCGGGCAAATATTGACAAAATCTCGCTATTCAGCAGTCATGGAAAGTCAGTTTGATGCGTTAAAAAGCGCTTACCAGCTGCAGGGTATTGAGCTATCCAGAGAGATTTCTGAAGAAAATTTTGTGGGTGCAAAGGACATTGTCACTATAACACTCACACAGGACTACCTGGCTCAATACGGTTTAACTGATTCGTCGTCACTTAGCGTTCAAATTGACAATGACTGTCGGTTTTTTCCTTTTTATGTGATGTGTGATTCTGACCTGAGCTCACCATCGGACGACCTACCCAGCCTGGGTGAATTTTCGCCAGTCATGGATTATTCCGTGAATATTCTGTTCGATTCTATAAGCGGTAACCTGTCTCTGGACGAAGCCGTGATTGAAGAAAACGACGGTACGTTAACCGTCCATCCACTCACCCTGTCGTACGATACGGATCTGGCATTTGATGAAGTGAATGCGTCGCTGAACTGGCAAGGCACCACGCTTAAAGGATCATCCAGCGGAACCGATATCACATTGGGGACGGTTGATGCCACCGCTGAATCATCCCGTGTTTTTGGTAATGTTTATGCCAGTGAAGCAACATTTACCATTGCCAACATCGACATTTCCTCTGCCACCTATGGCTCCAGCGTCAAAATCAACAACGCGCGCTTTACTACCGAGTTCGAAGAAGAAACCAGCGAAACGTTTGAGCTTGAATACCGGGTTGCTATTGATGATGTTAATGCAGAGGCCCAGCAAATGATGATTTCAGACTTTGTGTTGGATATCAGCCTGGACAACATCAGCCGCAAAACAATGGCTTACCTGAATGCTGAAGATACAGAAGACAGCACGGAACAAGTGACCCAGATGCTGGCCGAATTTGGCAAATCAAAACATAGTATTGATATTGAAGCGTTTGATTTTAAATTGTCAGATGTACCAGTAAACAGCGCGGGCTCGCTTATGCTGTCCCCCTACGATGAAAGCGATCTGCAAAGCGGTGTATTTTCTGACAAATTAGCAGGTGCAATTGATATCAGTATCGGCAAGGCGGTTACCCAAGCATTTCCCGCTTCAAAGCCAGTCATTCAGCAATACCTGGACCAGGGCTTGCTGAGTGAAGACGATGATCGCTATAAGGTCAACGTCAGCCTGGATAACGGCAATATCCTGGCAAATGGCGTTCCCGTTTATCAGATGTGACGGTAGTGCGTTATCTGCTACTGTAAAAGTGATTCAACAATGCCCGGTTAAAGCCGGGCTTTGTCACTTTTAACGGGTGATTAGTCGTATATGAAAACTGTTTGATGTGTGATTTCGTAAGCAAAGGTATCATCATGCATAAGGAGTTTTTAATGAGTAACCAGATTAGCGAAAAGCATGCAAAAACGCTTATTCAGGTCATCGACCAATCTTCTAATTGGAAGCTGCATCCGGAGAAAAAGCGCGCATTTGCCAGTACCGAAGAAGCTGAAAAATACGTAGAAAGCCACAATGAACCATTATGCATTCGCGTACCTATCGCCGGCGCAGATGATCATCTGACAGTAAAGGTAACCTCAAGCGGTGAAGATATGGTGTTTTCAAATGTTAGCTTTGAAGAACCTATTGAAAAACAGGTTCACTCTTCTCATCTGAAGCTTATTTCCAGTACCGTAACAGAAATGTTGAATGAGCGACTGCCCGAAGGAACAAAAGTCTCTTCATTTTAAAGCAGAAAAACGATGCTGGTCAGGTGAGCAGAATCATGCCCCAGACCAGCATCGCTAAAATCAGGCTGACAAAAACCGCTGCCGAACCGATATCTTTAGCTTTACCAATTAAAACATGGACTTCGGTACTGACTCGATCCGCCAGCGCCTCAACGGCGGAATTAAGCAGCTCTGTAATCAGCACAATAAATAAAGAGAGTATAAGTAATAAGCGTTCAACGACAGAGATGTCTAGCCAGAATGCAATTGGAACAAGCACACAGATGGCAGCGAGTTCCTGGCGTACAGCAGGCTCGCTTAAAAATGCGGCTTTGAGTCCTTTGCAGGAATAGATAGTGGCAAAATAAAGTCTGATAAAGCCGGTATTTTTTGTTTTCATTTTATGGCATTGCCTGACAATTTATAGAAGCTTGCCAACGCAATATGACACCCTTATGAAAATGGTGCAACTACCAGAATTTTCAGCGCATTTTAACCGTAAGTACATCGGCATCAGCTCTGTGCACAATGGCACTGGCGACAGAGCCTAACACTGTGAATACGCCCTTGCCTTCCTGCGCGCCAATGATAATAAGCTCTACATTTCTCTGTTGCGCAACATATTCCAATTCATCTGCCACCTTTCCAACCGCACAGTGAATGGTGACATTGGTAAATCGCAATGACTCGGCAAGCGCTGTCATTCGCTTTTCAGCCTGCGCTTTAATACTTTCAGAATCATCCTGTGCATTGTAGGCACCGTATGAGGTTATTGTCTGTTGAGGCTGGACAACGTTAACAAGATGTATTTCGCTGTCGTCGCTGGCCAGGTGGTCCAGTCTTGTAAATAGTCGCTCACAGGGTGAGAAGATATCCACTGCAACCATGATAACTTTGTATTGAAACATGTGCATTCTCCTAATCCGGTTCAATCAGACTGCTTTGGTTTCCTCCTCAATATCAGCTAAATGACTGGCAGGCATAAAGCTATTCTCACTGGCTTCCATTACGTGAAGTTTAAATGCCTTGGGCAATTCGTCCTCATTTTCAGCTAACAGACTTCCCCGTTTAACCAACGGAAAAATTTCGTCGTAGCGCTTTACGTGCTCTTGATTAACGCGTCTGAAAACATGGGTACGGTTCAGTGCACTGGTTGACTGATGACCTGTGGAAGACAAGATGTCCATCAGTGCGTGCACAGTTTTCTTATGGTATTGAAATACCCTGACTGACTTATCCTGGGGGTCCAGGCCGCTGGCCAACTTGGGATCCTGGGTCGCTACGCCTGTCGGACAACGATTGGTATTACACGATAGTGACTGCACACAGCCTAGTGCCAGCATCATGCCCCGAGCACTGTTACACATATCTGCGCCAAGACTTAAGTTCTGTACCAGATGAAATGCAGTGAACACTTTTCCGGATGCGATAACGCGAATATCTGAACGAAGGTCAAATCCGGTAAGGACATCGTCCACAAAGGCAAGCGCTTCCCGTAACGGGAAACCGACAGAATTCGTATATTCTAACGGCGCAGCACCGGTCCCACCTTCGCCTCCGTCTACTGTTATAAAATCAGGTTTTACGCCGGTTTTCTTCATCGCTTTACATATGGCAATAAATTCACTTTTTCTGCCAAGTGCAAGCTTGAAACCTACCGGTTTACCATTACTAAGCCTGCGCAGTTTCTTAATGAAGTCCATCATCTCCAGGGGCGTATTAAATGCGGTATGCCGTGGCGGAGAATCCACCTGAGTATGGGGCTCAACACCACGAATGCTGGCAATTTCCTCACTGTTTTTATCAGCCGGTAAAATACCGCCATGACCTGGCTTTGCGCCCTGACTAAGTTTTATCTCAATCATTTTGACATTGGCGTGGCTCGCTTTTTCCTCAAACTCCAGCTCGTTAAACGAGCCATCTTTATTTCTGCAACCGAAATAACCTGTACCGATTTGCCAGACGATGTCTCCACCATTGTCCAAATGATACGGTGTCAGCCCACCTTCCCCGGTATTGTGGTAAAAACGCCCTTTTGCGGCGCCTTTATTAAGGGCAATTATTGCGTTCGCACTCAGACTGCCAAAACTCATTGCTGAAATATTTAGCACGCTGGCCAGATAGGGTTGCTGGCAATCAGGCCCGCCCACCCAAATCCGCGGATCTTCATCCATCTCTTTAATTTCCATCGCGGAAAGCGAATGACCAATCCATTCATAGCCGTTTGCGTAGGTATCCATCTGTGTACCAAATGGCATACTGTCGAGCGAGTCTTTTGCACGTTTATAGACAATAGAACGAAACATACGGTGAATAGGACGGCCCTCTGTCTCACTCTCCAGTAAATACTGCTGAATGTAGGGCCGTAAACCTTCAACCGTCCAGCGAATACGACCAAGCAGCGGGAAATTACGTAGAATAGAATGACGACGCTGGAACGCATCTCTTACCGTAAAAATCAGTAATGTAAGCGACAGTAGCAGAAACAGCCAGGCTGGGGGCCAGAGAAAGCCTAATCCGATGTTGATTATCACAACGACAACGGAAGTAATTAGTATGGTATTTCTCATAAGTGCTGCATCAGTTTTCTTTAACAGCTATATGGCTTTTTCGTAGTGTAAGATCATAAACAGACAGCTTCGCAGGCCAGGTGAACAGTCATGACAAATTATTATTTCCCTGTCATCAGCTTTCATCACTTCCGGGCATATGGTAAAAAGACGGTAAACTGGTGTGCAGCGTTTCAGGCCAGATTTTTCTGGCAAATCATATTTTTATACCCAGTTACGCTTTCGTAAACGGATTCATCGGAGTCATCATTTCAAATGTGGATTTTGCTCGCTTTTCTGGCGCTACTTGGCTTTCTTTACTGGTATACTTATCCGCGACTGGGCGAGATCCTGCTGGCTGCTTATGTAAAGCGCGCGATGCAACAGGCGCGACTGGTCCGGCGTAGATATTCGATAAATGGCATCAGCCTGAGTGTTCTTGAGACAGAAGGTAGTCGGAATAAACACAAGCCGCTATTAATGATGGTTCACGGATTTGCCGGCGACAATAACATCTGGCTCTCTCTGGCGAATTTATTCAAAGACGAATATCACATCGTAATTCCAGATCTGCCTGGTCATGGTCAGACCGGTTTTTCCACTGAGTGGAACTATAAAGTCAGCGATCACGGCAAGTTATTAACCGCGTTAATCTGGCGTCTGGGCTATCAGAAAGCGACATTAATCGGTAATTCAATGGGCGGTTATATCACTGCCTGGATGGCAAAACATCAGGCTAGTGCCGTTTCGTCCTCGGTATTGCTGTGTCCTGCAGGCATGCCTGCCCCCAGAAAAAGTCGTTTGGATGCGATGCTTGATAAGGGGCAGAACCCGTTCTTTATCACCCGCCGCCGAGGCTATTACCGCCTGTTGTCTATGGCCATGGCCAGTGGACCCTACATACCTCGTATCGTTAAAGATGTTCTGGCTGATCAGCATATTGCCAAAGTGAGCGAGTATCAGCAGGTTTTTGACGATTTCGTGGCCTCTGGATACATTGACGAAAAAGAGCTGGCAACCACCTCAACCCCTGTACTGATCATCTGGGGCGGAAAAGACGGCTTACTGGATGTATCCTCCCTTGATAACTGGTTAGCGTGTCTTCACTGCGATTGGGAAATTTTTCACGATGTCGGACACATGCCAATGGCTGAAGCCCCTGCTCGCACCTATCAGCGGATCCAGAATTTTATGCATACCAACAAATTGCGTCAGGCTGCCTGATAACGACATCATTTTACCAACCGTGTTGTAGGAATTAGTGTTTTTATGGAATATATCTTTCTTTTGTTTGCCTTTTTATGCGGCCTGACGGTAAAAATGGCAGGCATTCCTCCCATGGTTGGCTATCTTGCGGCAGGCTTTATTCTTAATGCGATGGGTTTCACCGCATCTGTTCAGCTTCAGCAAATCGCTGATCTCGGCATCACGATAATGCTGTTTACTATCGGTTTAAAACTGAACGTAAAAGACCTGAGCCGGCGGGAAGTCTGGGCCGGCAGTGTCTCTCATACAGTAATCTGGGTCATGGTCGTCACCGGTGCGTTATACAGTATCGCTGCGATAATGGGCAATATCACCGGCACTATCGATTTTCAAAGCGCTGCACTTATCGCCTTTGCCCTGAGCTTTTCCAGTACGGTATGTGTTGTCAAAATTCTTGAGGAAGCCGGTGAAGGCAAAACCCGCCATGGCAGGCTGGCTATTGGCGTACTGGTCATGCAGGATGTTTTCGCTGTTGTGTTCATGGTCGCTGCAACAGGAAAATTGCCCTCCGTCTGGGCTCTGGCGTTACTGCTGGTTTTTCCGGCGTTACCCCTTCTTAATAAAGTGCTGAATAAATCGGGGCACGGCGAATTGCTGCCGCTGACGGGTTTTATTCTGGCACTGGGTGCTTATCAGTTGTTCGAACTGGTGAGTATTAAGGGAGATTTAGGCGCGCTGCTCATCGGCATGTTATTAGCCAAACACGCCAAAGCCACTGAACTGTCAAAATCGCTTCTGGCATTCAAAGATTTGTTTTTGATTGGCTTCTTTTTATCTATTGGCCTGACCGCCCTCCCCGATGGGCCCATGCTGACAATGGCGGTGATTGTCTGCCTGATGCTTCCGTTCAAAGCCTTTCTTTTCTTTGCGCTGATGACCACTCTACAGCTTCGCGCCCGGACAAGTTACCTTACAAGTCTGGTGCTAAGTAATTTCAGTGAGTTCGGGCTTATCGTCGGATCGTTAGCCGTATCGTTGGGGTTACTGAGTGATAAATGGCTGGTGGTATTAGCCTTGAGCGTATCGCTCTCTTTTGTCATCACCAGTTTGCTGTACAGAAATTCCCATAGCCGCTATATCCGCATTAAAGATAAGATCACCCGGTTTGAGCGTGACAAACGCTTACCGGAAGATATCTACCCGAGCTTGAATGACGCGCAATTTATCGTCATCGGTATGGGTCGCGTCGGTATGGGCGCATTCCAGTCGCTCAGCAAACTGGTAAACAGCCGAGTGGTCGGCATGGATGCTGATCGGGTCAAAATACGACGTCTCAAAGCGCAAGGGCTCAATGTAATTTGCGGCGATGGTGAAGATATCGACCTATGGGATAACCTGGATATCTCAAATGCGGAGCTTATCTTACTCGCCTTACCCTCCATTGAGGATGCAATAAATATTACTGGTCAACTAAAACACGCTGGTTTTAACGGCAAAGTGGCTGCTATTGCCCGCTACGAAGATGAAGTGAATGCTTTGCTGGAGAACGGCGTAGACAAAGTTTTCAACTTCTTTACTGAAGCCGGATTGGGTTTTGCTGAAGAAAGCCTGGCATATGTTCATGCAAATCAGGATGTTGTCGTTCCAGCCAAATGAAAACAAAGTTAGCGTTGATAATCATTCACATTTGTATGTGTCTGTTTTAAAAGGTTTTTTTGACGTCTAGCCTTTAATGAATTATACTCTACACCACATTTTTTTTAAGGATTCCCCATGCAAGGTGATCGGCAGGTAATCGCCTCACTGAACGACGTTCTGACCAGTGAGCTGACATCCATCAATCAATATTTTCTGCATGCCCGAATGTTCAAAAATTGGGGCATTCACAATCTTAACGAACGTAATTATAAAAAATCCATCAAGGACATGAAGCAGGCAGACGATCTCATCGAGCGTATTTTATTTCTTGAGGGTCTGCCTAATCTTCAGGCGCTGGGAAAACTGTATATCGGTGAAACCCCTGAAGAAATGCTGGCCTGCGATACGAAATTTCAGCTGGAACAAATCCCGCAGTTAAAGACAAGTATTGCACTGTGTGAACAGAAGCAGGATTACGTCAGTCGTGATCTGCTTGAATCCATTTTAGAATATGAAGAAGAGCACCTGGACTGGCTTGAAACCCAGGAGTATCAGATTGGTGCGCTGGGTCTGGAAAATTATCTTCAAACCCAGGTAATCGGAGATGACGAATGAAAGGCAATGCAAAAATAGTTTCTGGACTTAATGAGCTGCTTGCCTACGAACTGGCAGCCATGGATCAATACTTCATTCACTCACAGATGTATCTTGATTGGGGTCTGAACAAACTGTACGAGCGGATTGATCACGAATTTGACGATGAGCGTGGTCATGCTACAAAGCTGATTGAACGCATGCTGTTTTTGGAAGGCACCCCGGATATGCAAACCCGCACCGGGTTCAAAGTGGGTGAAGATGTGCCCGCAATGCTTGAAAGCGATTTGCGCGTTGAGTATGAAGTGGATGCGAAGTTACGTGAAGTGATCGCTCTGTGTGAACAGGAAAGCGACTTTGTTACCCGGGATATGCTTATTGAGTTGCTTGACGATACTGAAATGGACCACGCCCATTGGCTGGAACAACAGCTCAGGCTAATAAAAATGCTGGGGCTGCCCAACTATTTGCAATCTCAAATGTAATCGCAGACAGCATTCATACATCCAGATAAACGGTAAAAGGGTCTTTGTGGCCCTTTATTTTTATCTGCATCCGCCATCGCATAGAAACCTGGCTGCAACTGCCCAGCATGAACCACCCTTCGATGACGTTATCTTCGTTACTTTTAACAAACACAGGCACCTTGCCCATATACATTTCGTCACCTTCGAGCACGATATCCTCCACGTGAAAAGGCGCTGGTGTTATTAGCGTAAAATTAATTTGCTCTTCAGGTGCAGGCTGCATATCAAGTTCAATATTCAGGCTACCACCCGCTGTATCGATACCACATGAAGTAGTATCTACAACACAACTGCTTACCGGCGCCTTTGAGGAAAGCATCCACATTGCGATGACGGATAATGCTGCAGCGGCAATAAAAACGCTGATGATGACTCGGGAAGAACGGCTTAATTTATTCATGAATTTTGTGTAACTACTACTTTACTATCATTTTAGTATGCTGATTTATTGACCTGAATCAAACTGATGATTCTTGTGCTATCTTTTTGTATATAAAAACATTATCATCGCGTACCAATTGACCAATTTGGGCGCTTTTTGCACGATTGACTGTGCCTGTGTTCATTGATGTGGAAGATTCAATAAAATGAGTGACATAAGCCAAGCACAACCGACATACAATTATAAGGTTGTACGTCAGTTTACCGTTATGACGATCGTTTGGGGAATCATAGGGATGGGTTTGGGGGTGTTTATTGCTGCCCAGTTATTCGCTCCTGCGCTTAATTTCGACCTTCCCTGGCTGACATTTTCCCGGTTACGCCCACTGCATACTAACGCGGTTATTTTCGCTTTTGGCGGAAGTGCGTTGTTTGCCACCTCTTATTATGTGGTTCAACGAACGTCTCAGGTCAGACTGTTCAGCGACAAACTGGCTGCGTTTACCTTTTGGGGCTGGCAGGCTGTCATTGTTGCCGCGATTATCACGCTGCCACTGGGCATGACCTCATCCAAAGAGTATGCAGAACTGGAATGGCCTATTGATATTCTTATCGCGCTGGTCTGGATTGCCTACTGCATTAACTTTTTCGGCACGATTGTCATCCGTAAAGTTTCTCACATTTACGTGGCTAACTGGTTTTATGGCGCTTTTATATTAACCGTTATGATTCTGCATATCGGCAACAGTATGGCCATTCCGGTCTCGTTCACTAAATCCTATTCATTATACGCCGGTGCCGTAGATGCCATGATGCAGTGGTGGTACGGACATAACGCAGTTGGCTTTTTCCTGACGGCTGGCTTTCTGGGCATGATGTATTATTTTGTACCCAAGCAGGCAGGTCGCCCGGTTTACTCCTATCGTTTATCCATTGTTCACTTCTGGGCACTGATTTCTTTGTATATCTGGGCCGGTCCTCACCACTTGCATTACACTGCCCTGCCTGATTGGACACAATCGCTGGGCATGGTGATGTCAATCATCTTATTTGTCCCCTCATGGGGCGGCATGATCAACGGTATTATGACGCTTTCGGGTGCATGGCATAAGTTACGCACCGACCCGGTGCTGCGCTTTCTGGTCGTCTCGTTGACCTTCTATGGTATGTCCACGTTTGAAGGACCAATGATGGCGATTAAGACGGTTAATGCCCTGTCCCACTACACTGACTGGACAATCGGCCACGTTCACTCCGGTGCACTTGGTTGGGTCGCGATGATTTCTATCGGCTCGGTGTATCACCTTATTCCGCATCTGTTCGGACAGCGCGCCATGTACAGCACGCGCCTGGTGAATGTGCATTTCTGGCTGGCAACCATCGGCGTAGTGCTATATATCGTAGCAATGTGGTTCTCGGGTGTACTGCAGGGCCTGATGTGGCGTGCAGTAAACGCCGATGGCACGTTGACGTACAGCTTTGTGGAATCACTGGAAGCGTCTAAACCCTACTACGTGGTTCGCTTTATCGGTGGATGTTTTGTGGTCGCTGGTATGCTGGTGATGGCGTACAACGCGTATCGCACCATTAAAGCGCCTAAGGGCAGTATTGCCGCTGATCCTGCCACACAGCCGGCATAACAAGGAGTCGTCACGTGAAAAGAAATGTCCACGAGATTATTGAGAAGAATGTTGGCTTACTGACCGTGCTGATTCTGGTTGCTATCAGCTTTGGTGCGATGGTTCAGATTACGCCACTGATGTTTCAGCAACAGACAATGGAACCAGTGGAAGGCCTGCGTCCTTATACGGCGCTGGAGTTAGAAGGCCGTGACATTTATATACGAGAAGGATGTGTTGGCTGCCATTCACAAATGATTCGCCCGTTTCGTGCAGAGACCGAGCGCTATGGTCATTACAGCGTGGCAGGTGAATCCGTTTGGGAGCACCCGTTCCTGTGGGGTTCCAAGCGCACCGGACCTGATTTGGCCAGAGTGGGCGGCCGTTACAGTGACGCATGGCACATTGCCCATCTTCGCAACCCACGTGATGTGGTACCTGAATCAAATATGCCAGGTTTTCCATGGCTATTGGAAAATACACTTACCGGCGACGAAACAGCAGAAAAAATGGAAATATTCCGTGGCTTTGGCGTGCCGTATACAGACGAAGATATTGCAGGCGCGCAGGCAGCCGTTCGGGGTAAAACCGAGATGGACGCTCTGGTCGCTTATTTACAGTCCCTTGGCACACATCTGAAATAATATGGATCAGGGATTAATAGGCACGATTTTTACAATTGTTGTTTTTGTTTGTTTCGCCGGCGTAGTCTGGTGGGCATTTAGCGGCCGCAATAAAAAGAAATTTGACGATGCAGCCAACCTGCCCTTTGCAGATGAAGACAAAGAGCGCATAAAAAAAGATAAGCGGGAGTCTTGAGCTCATGAGCATGTTTTGGACAATCTGGATTTCAGTCATAACTTTGGGCAGCATAATAGGTTGCTTCTTCTTGCTACGCTGGTGCCTGAAGAATTTTGCCGGTGTAGAAGAAGGCAAAAGCATGGGTCATCAGTTTGATGGCATCGAAGAGGTCAATAATCCCCTGCCAAAGTGGTGGACCATTCTTTTTTATGTAACCATCGTTTTTGGTCTGGTATACCTGGCGCTCTATCCGGGACTGGGCAGTTACAAAGGTTTGTGGGACTGGAAAAGCTCAAATCAGAATATCCAGTCAATGGAAGAGTCCAGACAGGCTCGTCAGGATGCCATGGAAAGTGGCGATTATGTGCAGTATGACGTTGAGCTGGCAAAAGCTGCAGAACGCTTTGATCCTATTTTCGAAGCCTTCGCAAAAGTGCCCGTAGAAGAGCTCGCCTTTGATGAAGATGCGGTAAAAATTGGCCGACGCTTATTTCTACAAAACTGTTCTCAATGCCACGGCTCGGATGCTCGTGGCCAGAATGGCGGGTTCCCTAATCTGACCGATGACGACTGGCTGTATGGCGGTAGCGGCGCGAAAATAAAGGAAACGCTGATTAACGGCCGACAGGCTGCCATGCCTGCCTGGCTTGATGCCATGGGTGAACAAGGCATTGAAGAAGTTGTTGCCTATGTGCTGAGCTTAAGCGGCCGTAAGGTGGATCAGCAACTCGCGGATAAGGGCGAAGCCCGTTTTGCCGTGTGTGCTGCTTGTCACGGTCCGGATGGTAAAGGCAACCAGGCGCTTGGCGCGCCTAACCTGACCGACAATATCTGGCTGTATGGCGGCAGTAAACGCGCTGTTACCGAAACCCTGACCTATGGCAGAAACGGCGTTATGCCATCCTTTAAACAAACGCTGGGTGAGGATAAAATCCACGTTGTTGCTGCATACGTTTACAGCTTATCTCATCAACCTGAATAGCGTGCATGCCCTGTCCTGGCGACAGGGCTGCGTTTTACTCCACTCGTACTTTTCTCAATTTTCGCCTTTTTATACGTTGTCATAGAGTATTCATATGGAAGAGCCCTGGTATAAGCAATTCTGGCCCTGGTTTTTAATTGCCGTGCCGGTGATCACGATGGTGATGGGCGGTGTATTGTTGAAGTTGGCGGTATCAACACAGGACAGTCTGGTGGTTGATGATTATTACAAAGAAGGTAAAGCAATCAATGCGAGCCTGGCCCGCGAACATGAAGCAAAGCGCCGTAATATCACCGCCGATGTAACGATTACAGAGGGCGCCGTCGCGCTGGAGTTTCATTCCGGTATTCCTCAGGAAGGTACTGCCATCAGGCTGTCGTTTTATCACACAACTCAGCAGACGAAAGATTTCGCAATACTGCTAAGCCGGGATGCAAATGGATTATACCGTGGTTATAGTGACGCTATGGTCGCCGGGAAGTGGCGCATGACACTGGAGCCCGTTGATGAATCATGGAAAATCCAAAAGCAGATATGGTTACCGGCGCAAGATACGATTTATCTTAAACCCTGATGCAATATCCTTGTGAGCAGTGCTATCACTGTGGCCAGCCTAATCAGCTGAACAACCCTTTTACAGCCGACGTGTTGGGACAAAGTCGCAACTTTTGTTGTCCGGGGTGCCAGGCTGTGGCGCAGGCTATCGTTGATAACGGTCTGGAAGATTATTACCAGTTCAGAACCGAAAATGCAGAGCAGGCATCGTTGCCAGATGCGGCGGTATTATCGCGTCTGCGTATGTATGATGATCCACAACTGCAGGACGATTTTGTCGTTCATAACGAAACAACCCATGAAATTCAGCTTACCATAGAGGGGATCACCTGCGCGGCGTGTGGCTGGCTCATCGAAAAACAGCTTTCCCGGCTGGAAGGAATATGTCAGGTTTCGGTGAATATCGCACAGCGTCGTGCCTGGATAAAGTGGGACAATCAGCAAGTCTCACTCAGTGCTATCATCCAGCGGTTGCGAAAAATTGGCTATACCGGCTTTCCGTTTCAGGCTGATAAGCATGAGGCATCTTATGCTGCTGAGCAAAAACGGTTTATAAAAAAGCTGGGGCTGGCCGGGCTGATGACAATGCAGGTAATGATGCTGATGGCGGCCATGTACTTCGACCTGCTGGATAACATGTCATCACAGATGCAACAGTATTTTTACTGGGTTGCACTGGTACTGACAACGCCCGTTGTATTCTATTCTGGCTCGACATTCTATTTAGGTGCGATAAATGCACTTCAGGCCCGTACGGTAAACATGGATGTACCGGTGACACTGGCAATCGGTGTTACCTACTTCGCAGGCGTATATACGACCGTTACCGCAGGTAATGAAGTGTATTTCGAGTCTATCTGTATGTTTATCTTCCTGCTGCTGCTCAGCCGCTATGCAGAACACCGCAGTCGACACAAAGCAATGCAAATTTCGGCGAATATGCTGCAGTACATTCCCATGACCGCAACCGTTGTAGACGGCGATACGCTCACCAGTTGTCTTGCCAAACGTCTTCAGGCTGGTCAGACCGTTATGGTTAAAGCTGGTGAAGTCATCCCTGTTGATGGAACCATTGTTAAAGGCCAGGCTACGATAGATGAATCGATGCTGACCGGTGAATTTACCCCCGTTCTCAAGCGCCCGGGCGATCAGGTGTTTGGTGGTACCGTCACTCAGCAACAGACAATTTATGTCTGCGTAACAAATCCGCTGAAATATTCCCTGGTCAATCAAATTCTACGAATGCAAAGCGAAGCGATGGCCGCCCGCCCCCGCCTTGCGCTTGCAGCAGATAAGCTGTCACAGTACTTTGTCCTTGCCGTGTTGACGGTTGCTGCCCTGACGTACTGGTACTGGTTTCACCAACAACCTCAGGACGCGCTATGGATTATGGTAGCCGTGCTTGTAGCCACCTGCCCCTGTGCGCTGGGACTAGCCACCCCGACCGCACTAACCTGCGCCGTTGCCAGTCTGAATAAACAGGGTATCCTGGTAAAACGGGCCGATGTACTGGAGGCTGTGGCAGACTGCGATGTACTGGCACTGGATAAGACCGGCACACTGACAGACGGTAAATTTTCCATCATTAATCGCTGGCACGCAGAAAATTGGACCGGCCATGATATTGATCACATCATGGCTACACTGGAGGCTCGCTCTGAGCATCCTATCGCCAGTCTGTTTAGTGCTGATCATCTGTTAGCGCTGGAAGAGTTTGAAATTATACCGGGTCAGGGCATTCGTGGCACCATTGATGCGAATCAGTACAAAGTCGGCTCATCGTCTTTTTTTGATAATGAGGTACCGCTGGTCGGGTTTTCTGCCAACGTCTTTTTAGCCTGTAACAGCACGATCATTGCGGCCTGGCAAATCAGCGATGCGATCAAGCCCGGTGTCAAAGACACGCTTAGGCATTTTAATGCTTTGAGAAAAGTAATTTTAAGTGGCGATACACGAGCGAACGTCGAACGCGTCGCCGCAGAGCTGGAAATTGATGAATGCTATTTTGCTCTGACCCCGGCACAAAAGCGACAAAAGGTCGGCGAGATACAATCCTCCGGCTCGCGTATAATGATGTTGGGCGACGGCATAAATGACGCGCCGGTACTGGCGCAATCTGATATCTCTGTTGCTGTGGGAAATGCTACTGATATTGCAAAAACCTCGGCGGATATCATTTTACTCTCACCAAGGCTCGATGCGCTGCATACGGTTTTCTACCTGGCCAAAAGAACGAAATCAGTAATCCGCCAGAATATGGCGTGGGCTCTGGGATACAATCTGTTAGTGCTGCCTCTTGCGATCAGTGGTTTACTGGCACCCTGGATGGCTGTGATAGGCATGTCAATTAGTAGTATGATTGTTGTATTCAATTCCACTCGATTACTCAGGTGACCGGTTATGTCCATTATTTATGTACTTATCCCCCTGGCCATACTCATTGTCGCGATCGCTATAGGAATATTCTTCTGGGCAGTGCGCAGTAATCAATTTGAAGATCTCGATCGGCAGGGTTACAGCATTTTATTTGATGATGATTTACCACCAGAAGAAAAAAAGCTGGCCGATGAGCGAAAGAAAATGAATGACTGAATTCTCCGGGTTCTCAGCATTTCTCATTGGCCTGGCCGGCGGATTACATTGTTTCGGCATGTGCGGCGGTATCGCATCAGCATTGCGCCTGGCTTCGCCCTCTCATGAAAGCCACTGGCCTTATACTGTCAGCTACAATG
Source organism: Salinimonas profundi (assembly GCF_014750655.1). Classification (GTDB taxonomy): domain Bacteria; phylum Pseudomonadota; class Gammaproteobacteria; order Enterobacterales; family Alteromonadaceae; genus Alteromonas; species Alteromonas profundi_A. Next base: position 395,853 of record NZ_JABBXD010000001.1, on the reverse strand, counting down.
TTGGCCGAATAAGCAGTTACACAGTCGCTGGCGCCATCGCCGGTGGCCTTGGCCAGATGTCGTCGTCTTTTATACCTGTCGCGGGCCCAATACTGGCAACGCTAAGCGGTATCATGCTGCTGGCAATGGCGGCGTACCTGGGGCGCTGGTGGATGGGCCTGACCCGTCTTGAACGCATCGGGCAACACGTCTGGAAAAGAGTACAACCGCTTTCCCGCAAACTGGTTCCATTCTCCTCCCCCTTAGCGGCATTACCTTATGGTATTATATGGGGCTGGCTACCTTGTGGGCTGGTTTATTCAGTATTAACATGGTCTTTGGCCAGTGGCGGCGCGTTCAACGGTGCGCAAATCATGCTGTGTTTCGGTTTGGGTACATTGCCTGCACTCATTGCAACAAGTGTCGGGGCGCACTGGCTGGTCAACGCCCTGCAAAAGCCAATAATCAGACAAATCATCTCTGCTCTGTTGGCTGCATTTGCTACACTATTGTTATTTAACGCATTTCGTATGTGGTTAACTATTTAGCGCTGAAAAAGGAAGCAGACATGGCTGCGCCATCTGAATTTTCAATCCATTGTCAAAATTGTAGCTTCAGTCACTTGTGTCTGCCCGTTGCATTGAATAAAACCGAAGTCGAATCATTGGATGACATTGTGGAGCGTAAGAAGCCGCTGCATAAAAACGATACGCTTATCCAAGCCGGTGATAAATTTCATGCCCTTTATGCAGTCAGGTCCGGTTCATTCAAATCCTTTATCAGTGATCCTGAAGGCGAAGAGCAAATTGTGGCGTTCCATTTGCCCGGAGACATCATCGGTTTTGATGGTTTGCGCGAGCAGCAGCACCAGATTTATACCAAGGCACTGGAAACGGCAATGGTCTGCGAGCTACCGTACGATACGCTTGATGAGATGTCGGTCTCTTTTCCGAAACTTCGTCAGCAAATCATGAGTTTTATGAGTGCAGAGATAAAGCATGATCATGAAATGATGATGCTGTTAAACCGGCGTACGGCCGAAGAACGGTTGATGTATTTTATTGCTCGCTTGTCCAACAGGTTTGAAGAGCGTGGCTACTCTCATCGTCAGTTTAATCTGTCTATGACCCGCAGCGAAATCGGCAATTATCTTGGGCTGACCGTAGAAACAATCAGCCGGCTTCTCACCCGTTTCCAAAAGGAAGGCGTCATTGAAGTGTCAGGAAAGCTGATCACAATTCTAGATTTCGACAAAGTAAACGAAAAACTTAAAGGCATTACGCTGACAACCGCTTGCCGCTAACTTTTTTGATTTAAAACAAGGTTCTTCCGGCTTTTGCGAACTACACTCAATAGAGGTATTGATGCAAATGTCGGAGGCGACGGTGATTAATTACAACTCCCTATTGGTGGTGATCGACAACGATCTTTCCACTCAGCCTGCCCTGTCCCGGGCCCTTGAACTTGCAGCGAAAACCGGAGCTCAGATAACTGCTCTGTATGTGGCCTACGATTTTTCCTACGAAATGACAACGATGCTGTCTTCAGACGAGCGCGAAGCAATGCGCAATGCGGTAATCAAGGATCGCACGCAATGGGTACAGGACATTATCGACTCGCACAACAGTGATATTGAAATAGAAATTGTCGTTAAATGGGAAAGTCGTGACTTTGAGGCGATAATTCGCACGGCAATGGCACATCACGCGGACATTATTATCAAAGCCAGTAAAAAAGCAGATGATTTAGTGTCTGTTATCTTTACACCTACTGACTGGCACCTGATGAGAAAAGCGCCGATGCCGGTGCTGATGGTAAAAGATCATGCCTGGCCGCCTCAGGGTAATATTCTTGCTGCGGTGAATGTCGGTACAGACGATTTAGAACACGCCAGATTGAATGACAAACTCACGGAGATTGCCCGTGATTATGGAACCCTCCTGACGGGGACTGTCCACTTGGTAAACGCCTACCCGCGTGCACCTATCAGTATTGCTATTGAAATTCCCGAATTTGATACCGAAGCCTATCATCGCTCCGTCCACGACCATCACATGCAGGAAATGACGGCACACCGAAAGAAATTTAAAATCGATCCGCATTGCTGCCATGTTGAAGAAGGGCTGCCAGAACAGGTTGTCGCCAGAAAAGCCCATGAACTTGATGCCGAGCTTGTGGTTATTGGCACGGTAGGCAGGGTTGGCTTGTCTGCTGCGTTTATAGGCAATACAGCAGAACATGTTATCGACACACTGCACTGTGACGTACTGGCTGTTAAGCCCGACGGGTTTGAATCGCCGATCCAACTGGTTTGATAAAAACCTGGTGTACGGGATGACGTCAGGGGCCTGGCTTTTGTATAATCGGGGTTTTGTATTCCAAGTTGTAAACTATGAGTCAGTCAGCCAGCGATAAAATCTCTAGCCACAGCGCGCAGAGCAAGCAGAAATACAGTTTTAATAAATTACAGAAGCGCCTGCGCAGAAATGTCGGTAAAGCCATCGGCGATTTCTCGATGATAGAAGACGGCGATAAAGTGATGGTTTGCCTGTCTGGTGGTAAAGACAGTTATACGATGCTGGATATACTTCTGTTTTTACAGAAAATTGCGCCGATTCGTTTTGACCTTGTCGCGGTAAACCTTGATCAGAAACAGCCAGGCTTCCCTGAACACATTCTTCCCGAGTACCTTGACGAATTGGGCGTGGACTATCAGATTGTTGAGGAAGACACCTACTCCATTGTAAAAGATAAAATTCCGGAAGGTAAAACCACCTGTTCGCTATGCTCACGACTTCGTCGTGGGATTTTATATCGTACAGCGACCGAACTGGGTGCGACGAAAATTGCGCTGGGCCACCATCGTGATGACATGCTCGAAACATTGTTTCTGAACATGTTTCATGGCGGAAAGCTGAAGTCGATGCCACCAAAACTGGTCAGTGATGACGGTAAGCACATTGTTATTCGCCCACTGGCATACTGTAATGAAGCGGATATTGAAAAATATGCTACCGCCGTCGCGTTTCCGATCATCCCCTGTAACCTGTGCGGATCGCAGGAAAATCTACAGCGCCAGAATATTAAACATATGCTGCAGGACTGGCATCGTCGTTTCCCGGGTAGAATTGAGTCAATGTTCAAGGCGATGCAAAATATTGCGCCCTCGCATCTCCTTGACAGGTCACTGTACGATTTTAATGGTATCGAACGTTCTGATTCTGCCGTCGCGGATGGCGATACGGCGTTTGACAGCCCGACTTTTTCAGAGGAAAGTGAGCAAAAATCTGGCGTGGTGCAGGTTGTAAACTTAGCGGATTAGGATTTATGAAGATAGGAATAGCACTGGGTGCGGGTGCTGCCCGCGGATGGACACATATAGGGATAATACAAGCGCTGGAGAAGTTGGGTGTCAAAATAGACATCGTGGCAGGATGCTCCATCGGTGCGTATGTGGGTGCTGCCTATGCCAGCGGTAAGCTGGATGAACTGAAAACCTGGTCATGCTCACTCACCGAATGGCAGGTGCTGTCACTGATGGGCATAGGGATCCGCCGCGGCGGCCTGGCCAGTGGGCAAAAGGTGTTTAAAAAACTGCAGGACGATCTATGCGCACCCACCTTTGAAGAGATGGAAAAGCAGTTCGCTGTGGTTGCGACGGATTTACATTCCGGGCGGGAAGTCATGTTTACCCAAGGCCCGGCAAGTGAGGCTATTCAGGCTTCCTGTGCCATTCCTGCTCTGTTTAGCCCGGTTGCCTATGAGGGCCGCTGGCTGGTCGATGGCGCAGTGGTTAATCCGGTTCCGGTTAACTTATGTCGTCAGATGGGCGCTGATTTTGTCATTGCTATCAACCTTAATGCTGATTTCAAGCCTCAGCGGCTGGAAAAGCAGGAAGAAGAACACGAGGAAAATGAGCGTAAGACCGACCATTTTCTACAAAAGAGTTCCAGTGCCATTCGTCAGTGGTTATCGCCGGACAAAGGCCCTGACGAAACAACACCGCCTGGTATTTTAAGCGTCATGAGCAGTTCATTAGAGATTTTACAGGCCAGAGTGACCCGCTCCAGGCTGGCAGGCGATCCCCCCGATGTGCTGATTGAGCCAAACCTTGCCGATGTGGGGCTGCTTGAATTCCATCGCGCAGAAGAGCTGTGTCAAAAAGGCGAAGAGACCGTAAACAGATTGGCGGAGCAGATCCGCTACCAGTTGGTTTTAGGCTGACATTTTAGTCGCGTGATGCAATAGCAGTTACGCGTAACGGTTTCTCAGGTAGCGTCAGCGCCTTTTTCTGCTTTAACCAGGCTTTAGGCAGTTGCAGATAACCAGCGTTGATATTCGGTGCATTTTTTACCGGTCGACTCATGTTGTCATCGTCAAACTGAAAAGTCAGTCCCTTCACCGATGGCATCATAAAAGACAGAAAGCTTCCCATTTCGTTAAAAAACGCTTCATACTGTTCTATCAGCATCGCCAGCTCATCAGCGCTGTAATATGTTTTAAGGTATTCAGGTTTAGTTTGTAACTGTACCGACATATCACAGACATTTGCCGCCTCTTCCAATTCAATCCGGATCATCGCACTGGCCAGCTTTAGCGCTTTTTCCTGTGGCAATGTAAAACGTTGCTCACTGGTGACCGTTATCGGCATCGTCTTTTTATCAGTCACAATTTCAGCTTTTTGAATTTCACACAGGCGGCCTTCTCCCACCCGGCTGAAACCAAAGGCAAATTCCAGTGCCTGTACATCATCACCGTTTAATTTACGCAAATGGCTGTAAAAGCGGCTGTACTCAACCTCCAGCAGTTCAGCGAAAGCAGGCTGTGAGCAAAATAATAATAATGCACCGGTTATCCAGTTTTTCATTCTGAGGCCTGCTCTTCCGTCAGGTATTCACGGTTGAACCGCATCATAGACTGAAGCTCTTCGACATAAGCCGCCCCGCGTTGCGAATAGTTCATCAGGCCTTCTGCCAGGGCCATACCTGTAATTTCTTTTTGATTACGGCGTAAGCGCGCTCGAATATCGCGTAAATCACTATAGGCATTGTGGCGGTTAATATTTCGCATGTAGGTATAGGTGGCGCGGGATAAGTTATCAAACTTGGCGACTTCATGAGAAGCACCGCGGGTGCGTTTAGACGGTACAAAGCCACACCCTTTTCTGAAACACCATAATCCGAAGAAGTTATACCCTTCCTGAGCAAAACGACTTGTGCCCCATGCAGACTCATTCGCAGCCTGCGCCAGGACGAGTTCAACAGGTAAAATATCAATGCGGTTGAGCAATGTCGTCAAACGCCCGGCAGTATCCTTTTCCGGCTTTACCTTGTATTCATCCACCAGCCAGTCGATACGCTCAATGTCGTCTTCATCCAGTGATTCACCGCTACTGCGTTTTCGCTGCAACGTTTGAAGATAGTGACGAAGTGATAACAGATAGTCGTTCTGCTTTTCTACTTCCGGACGCAGGTAATTGTAAAATGCTTCTTTGCGACTTTTTACATCATCATAGGAGGCAAAATCAGGAACCGGCTCTGATGCCTGCTCTGTTTCCGGCACATCCAGAATATCGGGTTCACGGGTTGCCAGTATCCACGCATTTATAACAATAACCGCCAATACGCCTATCGTAATCAGAACAATTTTAGTGGTTTCACGTTTATGCATCGAAAGTAGACTCATCCTTTGTGTTGCTTACGGTTGCCGCTGCGGGTTCAATACCAAATAAATCACTGTACAGTAATCCCAGCGTCGCATAGTAAAATGGCATAATCCAGAATAACGCCAGGCCAAGCGTAAATAAGGCAATAAACCCTAATGCTACAAAGATAACAAACAAAAGTGCAAAGGCAGGCAGGTAACGATTCACCACACGACAGGAAAGCACCAGTGCACGAGTGATCGGCAGCTTTTTATCAGCAATTAACGGCAGCGTAAAAGACGTTGCCACTAAAAGATACAGCCCGGGTAATACCAGTAACCACATTCCCAGTTGCGTGAGGATACTCATTAGTAGCTGGGCCACCGCCAGCGGTAAAACAGCCGGGACGTAGCGAAGCAATTCTGAAAAAGATGCGGATCGCCCTTCTTCAGCTTCCGCCATCAGTACCGTCATCGCTGTGGTAATCGGAGTCAGCAGAAAAATAATTGCCAGATTGATCATAAACTGTTGTCCCTGACTAATTTCAGCCAGGGCATCCAAAGGGTATTGAGAAATCAGAATAAAAATTAAGAGCGCACAGATTAAAAAGACGATGCCACAGCCGCTAAGTAACAGTGAATAATGATTACGTACCAGATTATTCGCGCGTGACAGCACTTCCTTCACTGAAAAGTCATAATTACCATCCAGTGCCCGTTGTAATTTATTTTCGTTTTGAGTCGATGAAGAATCAGACAAGCGAACCTCGGTGTTTATTATTTACATCGCTAGTATACGCTAAAATATATAGCATGTGTCAGGCTGACCAGACCAGCTTCAACGCAAGCCCTATCAACAAAACCCCCATTGTCCGATCCAACCAGTATCCTTTACTGCCTATTAACTGTGCGACTTTGCTGGTACTGAGCAGATAGGATAAAAAGCAAAACCACGCGCCTGTTGCCACCGCCAGGTAAATACCATAACCGAGTTTAACGTTAAGCGGCGTGTTTACATCAATGAACGCTGTAAACAGCGAAAGAAAAAACAACGTCGCCTTGGGATTGAGTCCATTGGTAAGAAACCCAACCCACAACGCCTTTTTATCCGATAATGTTGCCTGCGGTATCGCGCCGTTTTGCACTTCATGCGCGCCGTCCTTCGGCGGACCACTCTTAAGCGCGCCAACGGCGAGATAAACCAGATAGGCAGCGGCCAGATAACTGATTGCGGTATACAGCCACGGGGTTGTTTTGATCAACACGCTTAATCCGACAATGGAATAAGTGACATGAATGAAAATGGCCAGGCCGATACCAATACTGGTATACATGGCAGCCCGACGTCCGAAGCTCACACTGTTGCGAACCACAATGGCAAAATCCGGTCCCGGACTGGCAACTGCCACAAAATGAATTAAGGCGATGGTCAGAAATTCCTGCATTTTTCTTTACTCACCCAGCAACGTTTGAATATAGGCTGGCACCACTTCAGATGCCGGCCCCTGGCGATAATCGTCAAATGCATCAGGTCGGGTTGGCGCTTCAGTATTTAACTCAACCGTTTTAGCGCCATATTGTCTGGCTACCTGAACGAAACCTGCAGCAGGGTAGACCTGTCCGGAGGTACCAATAGCGATAAATATATCCGCACTGGACAAGGCGCGTTCAATTTCATCCATGTATAGCGGCATCTCGCCAAACCACACAATATCCGGACGCAACGTACCTGAGGGTGTACAGCATCCACAGGGTGTTGTTGCATCAAATGCAGCAGTAAACGATTGCGATCGTCCAGAGCGCTGGCACCGTGCTGATAGTAGTTCGCCGTGCATATGTAATACGCGTTTGCTACCAGCCCGTTCGTGCAAATTGTCTACATTTTGAGTAACGATCAAACACTGATCTCCCAGTTCCGCCTCCAGCTGGGCTAGTGCCTGATGGGCCGGATTCGGATAAACCTCCTTTTGCTGCAACTGTGCCCGGCGCAAATTATAAAAGCGGTAGACCAGTTCGGGATTGTGATGAAACGCTTCAGGCGTCGCGACGTCTTCAACACGATGCTCTTCCCACAAGCCGTTATTATCACGAAATGTCTTAAGCCCTGATTCGGCTGAAATACCTGCACCTGTCAGTACCACTACAGAAGGCTTCATGCATCCGTCTCCACCGGTCGGCTGGGATCGGCACCCCACTCTGCCCAGCTTCCGTCATAAACACTGACGTCGGTGGCGCCACATAATGTCAGTGCAACAGCAATAATGCATGCTGTTATCCCCGAGCCGCAGGAGCAGATTATTGGCTGGTTGAGATCGATAGATTTACTGTGTAACAGTGTTTTTAATGTCGGCACCGATTTAAATGTATCATCATCATTCAACACTTCACGGTAGTGCAAATTGATCGAGCCTGGAATATGACCTGCTCTGACGCCCTGTCTGGGATCAGCTTCGCGTCCACTGAAACGGCCCGGGCTTCGTGCATCAACGATCTGCCCTGACCCTGTCATTGCTTGTAATACGGCTTCAGCATCTACGAACCATTCCGGTTTCGGCGCGGGTTCAAACGGTCGACGCGTGGGTATAACAGGTTCTGAATTGATCAGATAGCCGGCATTGCGCCATGCCGGCAAGCCACCGTCAAGCAGACTCACATTGTTATGACCCAGGGCCCTTAACATCCAATAGACCCTTGCTGCGCAAAACTGCCCTCTGTTGTCATAAACCACTACAGGCGTTTGCATACTTATGCCTGACTCCCCAAATAAAATTGCAAGAGTTTGGGTATCGGGCAGCATATGTGGCAGTGCAGAGGCATGATCGCTACCCTGCTTGTCCAAATCCAAACTGACAGAATCAGGCAAGTACGCTGATGTATCATCATCAGAGGCATCAGCCGGATTTTTCATCTTTACCCGCACCAGCGATATCCGCTGCTCAGACATAAGACTGTGTACCTTTGAAGGCTGAATAAGCGCATTATCTGAGAGCCGGGCCATAGCGAGTGTTCCTTCGACGATGTGGTAAACGTATTTCTTATGCGTTGATAATACGTGTCAGTGTGATAAAAATAAATCGCTGTACGTTACCCAATATTCACGATGAGATAAAAAGCTGGTGATCCTTATCTCATCCTGTAATATATATTCATTACTGAATAATACTTATTCAGTAATGCCTGAAAAAAACGCAGCGTTTGTACTGAATCAATGTAATTCTTTCAGTAACCACTGCATATAATAACAATACTATCCTTTACATTGCCTGTTAAAACAGAAGGTTAGCCAGTCTGCCTTTTGGTTTGTATTTTGCTTTTAAGCAGTTGAGATCGATTGGACACCAGTTGTTTCCATTCAAACCAGACAAAAGAGGATAATCGGATGTCAAACCGTTTTAGTGTTGTGACCATCGTAAAAAACCGGACGCAGCAACTCGCCAACTTAATTAACAATCTTGAGCAGGCTGAACGTAAGCCGGCAGAGCTGATTGTTGTCTGGATGGCGCCGCCCTCTGATAACTCTCTGATTCAAAGCCCGCACTTTCAGATTCATCATCGCTTTGTGACATCAGAAGATTTACCTATTGCACAAGCAAGAAATAAAGGTTTCTCGTCCTGTTCGCATGAATTGATATTTCATCTCGATGTCGACTGTCTGTGTCATCCAGCATTCTTCTCTCACGCCATCGAACAGTGGCAACCCAATAAGTTGTATACCGCGAAGGTCGTACAGGTTAAGGATATGCCGGAAAATGCAGATTTTTCGCGGGTTGAGCGGGATAAAAAGCAGCATGTGCATGGGAATCATCAACCCATTCCTGCCAATACCGCATTCCGCTCTTCTGTATTCGGTATCAGCAAGGCTGATTTTACCCGTATCGGCGGGTTCGATGAGCAATATCATGGCTTTGGTATTGGCGATATTGACTTTGCCACCCGTAGCAATGTTGCCGGCATTGAACTTGAGATCCTGAATTTTGATGTTTATACCCAACATCGTGCAAATTATGACTACCCTATCAACCATTTGTTGGATATTGTCACCAATGCGAATGTGTTTCATAGCAAGTGGGGTTATTATCCCGCAACACACTGGCTCGCGGCGTTTGTAAAAAATGGCTTTGTTAATAAAGATTATGAAACAAAGGGCCTCTCTGTGCTGCGACTGCCTACCAGTGAGGAAGTTGTAGAAACGCTTAGTGAAGAATCTGACCATAATACACCTGCCAATGCGTCACGCATGACTGCATAATGACTTCCATGCCCGCTCGGATTCTGAGCGGGCCGTTGATCCAATTGTTATGTTTATTAATAAACATGCATAGACTTTACTATTTGCCTAAGAGGTTGCTGTAGATGGCAGGTAACAACAAAAGTAAGCCTGAAAAGTATCGATTCTTCGTTAAAGATAACGTCGTTTTCGATATTCCCAGTGACGTGTATAGCCCGCGTCAAGTCGACAAATGGAGCCAGGCAATTTTAAAAACGGCCCGGGAGCTGGATGACTGGGTTATTTTGAGTATTCCGGACATAAGTCACACCATCACACAAAGTGCTGCCCGTCAGATGAAAACAGACCTTGCCAGGCTCAGTGAACACGGATGTAAAGGATTATTGATACTGACTTCTACCGTTAATGCCAAAATATTTGCCCATGCACTGGACGATGCTGATGATACAGACGGGTTACAGATCACCGGTTCTGAATCCATTGAAAACTTGTGCCAGAAAGCGCAGCAACTGCTTGGCTCGCCGGCTGTCCTCAACTTTATCGGTGAATAAATTTTTCTGTGAAATATCGGCATGAAATCGACGGACTGCGTGCGCTTGCGATTGTCCCGGTCATATGGTTACACGCAGGCTTCAGTGGATTATCAGGCGGCTTTTTAGGCGTTGATGTCTTCTTTGTTATTAGTGGCTTTCTCATCACATCTATTTTGTTAAAAGAGATTGCAAGCGGCACATTTTCAATAACCTCATTCTATGAACGGCGAGCACGCCGAATACTGCCAGCCCTGTTTATTGTTGCTGCGCTAACGACACCGGTTTTAGTGGCTGTCACCCAATCCCCGGAGACATTACGAAACTATGGTGCCAGTCTCGTCAGTGTCGCCACGTTTGTTTCAAACTTCTATTTCTGGCAAACATCAGGCTATTTTGGCACAACCTCAGAACTCAGCCCCATGTTACACACCTGGAGCCTGGCGGTAGAGGAACAGTTTTATATTATTTTCCCGCTGCTAGCTCTATGGATAGCGCCTTTGGGCAGACGATGGTTTGCATGTTCGATAGCCTTGATATTATTGGTTTCACTGGTTATAGCACAGGTGTGGCAGCTAGCAGACCCATCCGGCAATTTTTATCTTTTACCCAGCCGGGCCTGGGAATTGATGGCAGGTTCGCTGGCCAGTCTCATGTTCTCGGGCCGCTATATCGATAAAATAAGTAAAAACGTATCGAATCTACTGGCGGTATTTGGCGTTTTCCTGATTATTGCCAGTTATATCGGATTTACCCCTCAGACCGCTCATCCTTCTTTTCTTACCGTGCTGCCGGTCGCAGGCACTGTGTTAGTCTTATTATTTGCTCACAGTGACAACCTGACAGGCCGGTGTTTAAGCATCCCGGTATTCATCCAAATCGGTGTTATCAGTTACAGTTTATACCTGTGGCACCAACCAGTATTTGCTCTGACACGAATTTATACCGATGGTCATCTTAGTGTACCAATGGCGCTGGTGGGTATTGTACTTACAAGCATATTGAGTTTGCTTTCGTACCGGTTTATTGAGACCCCCTTTCGTAATCGACAACGGTTTATCCGCCCTCAGGTATTTAAAGCGGCCACAGCAGGACTCTTTGTCGCAGGTATCATCGGAGTGCTATTCATAAACAATGTTCAGATACGAAAATATAGTGAACCGCAGAACATGGCGAGGTTTGAAACGCTTGCTACCGCCTACGCCTCGCATACCAGTCAGCCGATGGTCGATAAACCCTGCAAATTCTGGTCGCCTGTACTGGATGCAGCATTTATTAAGAAGTTCGAACAGTGCCGTCAGCAACACGGGCAGGCTATTTTTATTATAGGCGGCAGTCACGGCATGGATTTATATAATGCGATTGCCGTAAACAGCCCGCACAAATTCATTGTCAGCGTTTCCCGGGGCTTGTGTAGAGCACACGGCTATAACGGGAACCCAAGGGATCTTCCCCATTGCCAATACGAAGATTTTCGTCAGTTTGCCACTAATTACGGTAATGCAATTAAGCTGGTTTTATATACTCAAACGCCGGACCGTTTGTTTGTGAACAATGATATTCACGATAAAAACGGCAATGAAATTAATAAAAAATATGTCAGTGATCTCGTGCGCTATCTGACATCGCTCAACGTTGATTACAATCTGAATGTTGCTGTGATAGGCATGTTGCCGCCAATCACGAAAAATCCTGTAGACTGGGATTATCGGCAATCACTGAAGCAGCAGGCGGCAGAATACCGATCACCGGTTGCCGAAGAACGTGCCAGGCAGCTGGACACACTACTTGGCAATAAGCTAAGTGACGCTGGCATCCGCTATATTTCAAAGTTTGAGGGAATGCAGCTTGAATACCCGGATGATCTCGTCATTGATGGGGCCCTGACTTACTCAGACAAACGGCATTTAAGTCAGCACGGAGAAAAGGTGTTTGGTGAAAGGCTCTGGACGCACCTGAAAGAACAGGCGATCGTGGATTAGCTACGTCGATAAGTTCGTGCTGGGAAAATTTAGTCTTCATTGTCTTTTGACGCTGCGGGACTTAACACACCAAACTTTCTCACGTGCGCTTTTTTATACGTCCTGTCAGCAGCTTTAAACTGACGATAAATTTCTCTGAACGCTGCGTCCGAGGCCAGCGTTTCCTGAATTTTGATAACCAGCTTTTTCTTTAGTTTTCGCTGCTCAGCGTTACCCATCTCGGCTACCGCGCTGGCGCCCATTACGTTTCCGCGATTAATCTCATCCTGCATGATTTCCTGATAGATACGCCACTCATAATTGTTTTTACACACTTCGTGTTTAATGTGCGAATTTCTGCGAGTCCGTCGCTTACAGGTAAATGCTAAATCTTTGTTATCGACAAGCTTGTTAAACATTTGCATGAAAGCAACGCGCTTTTCGTTTCTTATCTCGAAATAAAGACTCAGGGGCTTTTGCCCGATGACTTCGATGTTTTCGATGTCATCATCAGCTTGCTGCGCGGCTACAGGCGAAGACAAGGCAGTTATCGATGTGAGAAGTATCGTTACTGTACGCCTCATCACTCTCTCCATTGAGTAAAGATGTCCATCCAAAGACAACTTACTTTAAAGATTCCACAGACAGTAGAAGATTGCAAATATAGAGCGAGTTACACTTATGAATGGAGTACGCCGTTATTTGAAATACAGTAGTCAGGAGGTTATTAAAATACGGAAAACGCAATACTGAGGCGAACTTCAGATAAGAATAATAAAAAGATAAGAAATAAAAATGGTGCCCGGGGCCGGACTTGAACCGGCACACTCTAACGAGCGAGGGATTTTAAATCCCTTGTGTCTACCAATTTCACCACCCGGGCATTGGGTCGGCTTTCGCCTGGTGCAGGTATGGTACCTGTGTGCTTTAACAGCGATATGGAGGCGGAACCCGGAGTCGAACCGAGATAGACGGATTTGCAATCCGCTGCATAGCCATTCTGCCATTCCGCCATATTGTAAGGATTAGCTTAGATGTAATCCTGACATCTGAATCTAACCAAACACATTGAAGTTTGGAGCGGGAAACAAGATGCGTAACTGGCAACCACGTTGTCGCGACCCGTCGCGATGAAATGTTTACCCTACATCTGAATCCAACCAAACTATTTAAAGTTTGGAGCGGGAAACGAGATTCGAACTCGCGACCCCAACCTTGGCAAGGTTGTGCTCTACCAGCTGAGCTATTCCCGCGCTTTTTTGCGTTTTTTAACTTATCTGATCTATCTCTTCGTCACTTGCCAAACTTGGCAATCACTTCGTGACGAGGTATGTGCTAGACCAGCTGAGCTATTCCCGCATAATTAACACTGTCTCAGTGAGCGTGTTGTGCTGCCCCGAAACAGTGGGATGCATTCTACCGCCCCCTCATCAACTGTCAATATTAAATAGCAGTAAATTCTTAGATTTATAACCGTTTGCTAGTTTTTTATGCATTTTGCACATTGAACAAACAATGTTTTAAATCAAACCTTTCCAGACAGATGTTTCGATGCGGCGATCGTATAGCTGCACATTGACCATAACGACAAAATGGCAGCGACATACAACAGAATGTAGCCAAGACTTACCCAGAAAATAGGAAAGCCCATAAACGTTTCCAGCCCCGACAATAATCCAATCAACGCCAGCATTTGTGTCATCGTTTTGGCTTTACCTATAAAGGAGACCTGCACCAGCTCACGTACGCCCTGGCTACTCATCCACTCTCGCAGGGCACTGACATATACCTCGCGGATTAAAAGAATGATGGCAGGGATCGTGATCCAAAGCGTGGCATAGGTATGCGTAATCATCAGCAGCGCAGCGGCCACAATCAGTTTATCAGCCACCGGATCCAAAAATGCACCAAACGGTGTTGACTGTTTTAGCTTGCGTGCCAGATAACCATCGAACCAATCGGTAATGGCGGCCAGCCAGAATATAAATGCACCGGTTTCATGTGCCCAGCGCCAATCAAGGAAATACACAATCACAAAAACGGGAATAAGAACAACTCTGAATAGAGTGATGATATTGGGTACTGTCCACATAATAACTTCTCTGTTAACACCACTTATGGCAGCGGCAAAGCCATTTCAATACAAAGCGTTAGCTATGCAAATGGTCGTATATTGTCTCAGCCAGATCCCGACTGATGCCCGGAACACTCGCAATTTCTTCTTTACTTGCCTTTTTAAGGCCTTGTAAGCCCCCCATAAATTTCAGGAGTGCCTGTCTGCGTTTTGCCCCTATCCCCGGAATACCTTCTAATGTAGAAGTATTCTTAACTTTTTGTCGACGATTTCTATGCCCGGTAATGGCGAACCGGTGCGATTCGTCGCGGATATGCTGTATTAAATGCAGTGCCGGTGCATGACTCTCCATCGGGATAGTTTCGTGACTATCCGCCAGAATAAGCGTCTCCAGGCCCGGCTTACGCGTTGTACCTTTAGCCACACCAATTAACATCGGTCGCTTTTCATCCGGCCACTCTTCAAAAAAGGTTTCCGCCTGGGCTAGTTGCCCTTTGCCGCCATCAATGAATAATATGTCCGGAATTTTGGCGACTTCACTGACTGTCTTATAGCGACGCTTGAGCGCCTGTGCCATCGCCGCATAATCGTCACCGGGCGTGATTCCTTCGATATTATAACGCCGGTAATCTGCCTTTAACGGCCCTTCCCGATTAAACACCACACATGATGCCACAGTTTGCTGGCCCGATGTGTGACTTATATCAAAACACTCCATACGCTGAATAGGCGATTCTCGTTCAAGGGTTTCTTCTAAATCAAGATATCTGGCATGCACGGATTTCTGTTCGACGTAGCGCGCATCTAACGCACTTTGTGCATTACTTTGCGCAAGCTCCAGATACCGGCGTTTTTCATCGCGCGCACCTTTGAAAAGTTTTACCCGGTGACCCGCTTCACTACTGAGCAAATCCATGATTGCTGCTTCATCACTCAACGTATTAGGAATGACAATTTGTCGGGGGATCACTTTATTACCTGCCAGATAAAATTGCAGGAAAAAAGACTCAAAAACTTCATCTTCGGTGGCGGTGGGTGGCACTTTGGGATAAAACGCCTTGCTGCCTAACAACTGTCTGTCACGAATAAACATTGACTGGATACAGGCCATATTGCCTTTTACAGCGAAGCCGAAAACGTCCATTTCGTCTTGCGTCCCTGCTACCCACTGACGTTCCTGCACTTTACGTAATGCGCCAATCTGATCCCGGTAGCGTGCAGCAGCTTCAAAGTTCAAATCAATCGAAGCCTGTTCCATTCGCTCTACCAGCGTACCAATTACCTGCTGGTTCTTTCCTTTAAGAAAGAGGCGGGCAAGATTCACCTGTTCGTTATATTCTTCATCGGTAACATAGCCCTCTACACACGGTGCACTGCAGCGTTGCATCTGATATTGCAAACAAGGCCGGCTTCTGGCGCGGTAATAGCTGTCCTCACATTGTCGAACGGGAAAAATACGCTGCATTGAGCGTAGACTTTCACGCACCGACCAGGCACTGGGATAAGGGCCGAAGTATTCGCCTTTGCGTTTTTGTGGCCCCCGATGAAAAGATAAGCGGGGGTGCTCGTGATCAGATAAGAATATAAAGGGGTAAGATTTGTCGTCTCGCAACACCACATTGTAGCGAGGCTTGTATTTCTTTATGAAATTGTTTTCAAGCAGGAATGCCTCGGTTTCGCTGTTAACCACCGTGACATCCATATCCGCGATCTGATTCACCAGCGATCGGGTTTTGGCATTATCCACCTGCATCCTGAAATAGCTGGATACCCGCTTTTTCAGGTTTTTGGCTTTACCGACGTAGATAACCTCAGCCTGATCATTATACATGCGATAAACGCCGGGCTGATTAGTCAGATGTTTTAAAAATTCAGCAGAGTCAAAGGTCGCCATTACAGCCTTAAAACGCGTTAGGATCGATGAGCTTGTGCCGGTAAGCCAGATGTGTCAGCTCTACATCCGTTGCTACACCCAATTTTTCAAACATCCGGTACCGGTAGGTATTTACCGTTTTAGCGTTAATGCAAAGCTCTTCGGCAATGTCAGGTACACGCTGGCCGCGCGTCAGACGCATGGCAATATTAAGCTCTCTGGTAGATAAAGCGTCAAAGGGGTTATTTGAATCTGCAGATAATTTGCTGATGGCGATAGTTTGTGCGATGTCCGGTGCCAGGTATTTCTGGCCCGAGGCAACCTTATAAATCGCGCGGATCATTTCTTCATGTTCAGCATCTTTGGTTAAAAAGCCGAACGCGCCAATCTGCATAACCTGGGCTGGAATGGGATGCTCTTTGTGCATCGACAAACAAATAACACGGGTGCTCTCTGCCATCCGTAAAATTTTACGGGTCGCCTCAAGACCGCCCATACCGGGCATGTTGACATCCATCAGAACAACATCTGGCGCATTGCGACGACAAAGCGCAACTGCATCTTCGCCACTGCTTGCCTCTGACACCACCGAGAAGTCTTTAACATCATCAAGTATACGCCTGATACCTGTTCTGACTAACTCATGATCATCTACCAGAATAATTTTTATCAAATTCTTACTCACCGACAGTCTATATAATCATTGATGTGCGCCGCGTAGGTTCACAGCGAAAACATCATACCACGGTTCACTATGGTGTGAAGTACTTAGGTGGTTTCTTTAATTAACCACAGCCGTATTTGAGACACAGATAAAAACGCCAATTTGTAACAAGCTAAACCTGCTTTTTTGTTCGGTGTAACAACCATTATCTGCATTGACTACCCAGTATAGTAAATCATGATGCAGAATTGGAAGTGGTTGGCGGTAACAGAAACACAGCGCATGCCCGCCTTTGGTAATAGAGCTTTACACTCGTGAAGTTGTGATACAGAGGAAATGCTGATGACATCACATCATCAGCCTGTTTTTTTATTGCCCAATCGGCGGCAAGTCAAACCATAAAGCTTCAACGCGCTCAGAGGCTGTAAACGTAACATCATCGACCTGATAGACGCCATAACCATCGCCGTCAGAAAAAGTATGTTCAGCGGTTGCCAGCTGCCCCTTAATAACATGCAAATACCCACTGCGGCCTTTGGTCGAAATTGTGACGTCTTCTTTGTCATCCAGGACCATTTTGTACAATGTAACATCCTGATTTATTGAAATCGCCGTATCACTGCCCTCTGGCGTCACTATAGGTGACAATTTTCCCTCCTGCGTAATCGTCTTTTGTGCGTACGAAGGTCGGATGCCGTGATGCTGCGGCATGATCCAGATTTGCAACAGGTGCGTGGGTACCGTATCTGACGGATTGAACTCAGAATGAAGAATGCCCTTACCGGCACTCATTCTCTGGATGTCGCCCACTGGTATAATGGCCTGGTTGCCCTGACTGTCTTTGTGCTCAAGCTCACCGTCTATAATATACGTGATAATTTCCATATCCCGGTGGCCGTGCGTATCAAAGCCGTAGCCCGGTTTCACAACATCATCGTTTATGACCCTGAGTACAGAAAACCCGGTATGCGCCGGGTCGTAATAGTGACCAAACGAAAAACTATGTCGGCTTTTCAGCCAGTCGATTTCAACATTCCCCCGTGACTCAGCGCGTCTGATATATTCCATCCTTCCCCCTTGCTCAATTAGGTGCATAGCAACATGCGATAACCAAAGTGTAGAGCCAGATTCGTAGAATGAAAATTGCGATATATTGCACAAATCATTCTATTAAACAGAATGACCAGCCAAACGCTCCATGACTTCCTGTACTCTGCCTGGTGATGTGGCCAGATTCAGCCTGAATAAACCGGGCGCAAATTCCTCATCGCCCTGACCCAGTGCAAGATGATAGTTGTTTAATATTGTCCGCGCGGGGTCGTCGGATAACCGTCGCGCATCCAAAAGCGCAAAATATGTTCCTTCTCCCAAATGCAGCGCCAGTGCTTCAGGCAATTCTGAACTGGCGTCAGCCACCAATTTTCGATTGCTGCTAATAGCGGCCAGCATTGCCGAAAACCAGTCGTCACAGGCGTTGTACGCTGTATTTAATACATGACACGCTAATGGTGCTGGCACCAGGTGACGGCGACCTAATGCATTGCGAAGCGTATCTCTTATCTGCGGACTGGCACTGACCGCGTAAGCTGCATTGTCGATTCCAGCCAGATTGAAGGACTTTGACGCTGAACGTAAAACAATGATGTTGTCACAACACGCCGTCATGCTGGTGGTAAGTGAAAAAAACGGCTGTTCAAACACAAAATCGGCATGAATCTCATCGCAGATAATCATGATACCGTGCTGCCGGCAATAATCTGCAATGGCAGAAAGTTGTGTTTTTCGCCATACGTGGCCGGTAGGATTTTGCGGATTACACAACAACAGCATACTGCAATCCGGGTCGATATCTTCGACCCCCAGTGACCATCTGCCTGCAATATCCTGATGTGCAGGCACTACCTGAAGCTCTCGCCCTGTATCACGCACCGCATCGTACAGGGGGCTGTAGGTTGGTGATATCACCGCGACCTTAGCGTGCGGTTTGCTGTAAAGCGTCAGCGTCAGATAGAGTGTACTGAGCACACCACTGCAGGGCACAATCCAATCAGGCTCAATATACGTCCCCTCCTTTGCCAGCCACTTGACGACGGCCGGTTCAATGGGCACAGATTGATAACCTACCGCACATGAGGCGATACAGTGATTAATAGCCCCCTGCACTGCCGGTGGAAGTGCAACGTCCATGTCCGCAATCCACATCGAAACCATGTCCGGATAACTGACGCCAAACTTTTGCTTTACACCTTCATATTTCAGTGAGCCGGTTCCCTCCCGCTCGATGAATATGCTCATGGATGTTTTTCAAAAATATTGAACTCAGACACACTGTGCTGAAATTTACGCTTCGTTTCCCGAATCACAAACTCCACATCCTGTGGACCGTCAATACGTTTGCATTTATCCAGAACTCTGTCCAGCGCA
This sequence comes from Salinimonas profundi, assembly GCF_014750655.1. GTDB lineage: Bacteria > Pseudomonadota > Gammaproteobacteria > Enterobacterales > Alteromonadaceae > Alteromonas > Alteromonas profundi_A. Next base: position 376,477 of record NZ_JABBXD010000001.1, on the reverse strand, counting down.
TCAGTAGAGCTGAGTGACTCTCCTGTACTTTCCTTATATCCGCCAAGCCACTCTTCACGTTCAGTGTACTCCGTCAGCCACGTAAAGGGAGATGCTATGACTAATATACCGCCAGCATTCAGTCTTTCCTGAATATCTTTTAACAGCTTACGGGGCGAATAAACTCTGTCGAGCAGGTTGCCCATAAATATCAAATCATAGCCGGTATATTGTGGTTTAAGGTTGCAAGCATCACCCTGTGCAAAATGGACATTTTTTGCGTATGGGGCTAGCCCCATATCAGCGAGCTTACGTGATTTGAATGTCGTCAGTTCGCCTTCATCAATCAGGTGATAGCGTATCTCGCCGCGTTCCTGCATGGTGAATGCGGTTTTAATAAAGCGAGCAGAAAAATCAATGGCATCAACATGCTCGAACCTTCGTGCCAGCTCAAAGGCGCTGCGCCCTACCGCACAGCCCAGATCTAATGCTTTACCAGCAGGCTTGCCGTCCATGTAAGACAAACAACGCTCTGCAGAAGCTTTGGCAAAATTTGGTACGCCAAAGTAACTATCACCATAATGAAATTCACTGTACTGCGAGACCTGGGTATCGCTTTCATAGTCAAAATCATTCACCGTAATGGATTCAGGTGACTCTACGTAACGAAAGCCTGCATGCTGGAAAAAGTGACGGCGAAATGCATAGCGACTGTTGCAGGTGGCCTCATTGCCTGTTGACGCCCACGAACCGCCTTTAATTAAATTATGCTTATTGTCAAACGTCGGTGTAGTGAAGTCATCGTACAAAGGATGAACACGGAAGCCGTCAAACGGATAAATAGGCGTCTCAGTCCATTGCCATACATTGCCGGCAACATCATAAAACTCGCCGTGACGGTTGATATCTACCGGTTCGCTCGACGCTGCTTTATTAAGGTTGATATTCATACCTTCATCAAAAAGGGCTTCATCAAACCCGGCAGTATCACGCAAACGCTGCCATTCGTTCTCGGTAGGCAAACGTATGGGTTTGCCCTGTTTTTCTGATAGCCAGTGGCAGTACGCTTTTGCTTCATGATAGTTAACATCTGCCGGCCAGGAAAGTGGCAGTGGCATTTCTTCAGTCATAGCCCGATAGCGAAACCCGTTGTCGGTTTTACGCCAGAATACAGGATGCGTAGCTTGTGTATACTGGCGCCACGCTAACCCCTCTTCCTCCCAGTACTTATCTGTGGCGTAACCCCCCTCCTCCACAAAACTAAGAAACTCAGCATTACTGACCAGGTACTGCGACGCCTTGAACGCAGACACTTCTTCGCGCTGCTCACCATATTCATTATCCCATCCGTAATACTCTGACTGGGTATGTTTGTTGTTTTCAACAACGCCGGTATCCACAGGCAATAAGTTGTTATGTGGTGCATCGTGATGGACCTGCGAGGCTCGCCATGCCGGCTGAGGACTAATATGTTCAAGCGCCAGCTGACGAATCAGCACTGAGGAGGTCTCCAGATGAATACGTTCATGCTCAATACCCATCAGAATTGGCCACATCGGGCTATCCCAGTCAATGGGCATGGTGAATGACTGTGTTTTAATAAGATCGGTGACAAGCTGTCTGACCGCCTGCCGATACGTCCTGACCTCATCTACCGTTGGCCAGTGATAATTCTCATCATTAAGATCATCCCAGCTCATCTCATCAACACCCACTGCGAACAGCGATTCAAAGTCAGGATTTACCCGATCATTTAACTGCTTTGCCAGCATTAGTTTATTAATAAAAAAGGTAGCAGTATGACCGTAATAAAATATTAGCGGATGACGCAGCGGTTCGGGACGCTCATAAAACGCATCATCATTCTTTAAATTACTGAACAGGCTTTCATAGGTGTCACTGGTGTTTTCAAAGTAGGCCAGTATCTCTTCACGCTTTTTCTCAACAGAGCCCGCGCGCAGGTGTGGGGTGTGCAACAGTCTCATGCAACTTCCTCTCGACAATCATCCGCTTATCACCACCATCGTTATGCGCAAAGCCTGAACGGCGTAATGTGCTGATGTGATGGGGTCAGAATTAGTTATAGGTGTGATTGCTAAGACTACGTTTTGTCTTACGAATCAGTTTAGTAGCAGGGGGGCAAAATTGTATGAAGATTCGTTCATGTCCCACCATCAGGAACCAGAAGTGTGATGTAACCAGAAACAAAAAACCCACCAAGAGGTGGGTTTCGTATAATGGCGGAGAGTGAGGGATTCGAACCCCCGGAAGGTATGACCCTTCGCCTGATTTCAAGTCAGGTGCATTCAACCGGACTCTGCCAACTCTCCAGAACTGATTGTGCCTCACAACAGTGAGAGATACATCTTCATGTATCGGGTATGCCGTAGTGTTGCTATACTATGCTTGTCACTACCACATACAAAATGTGGCGGAGAGAGAGGGATTCGAACCCCCGGAAGGTTTGACCCTTCGCCTGATTTCAAGTCAGGTGCATTCAACCGGACTCTGCCATCTCTCCGAGAAGTGATGCGTATCTTAATGAAATTTTTAGGGCTGTAAAGCGTTAATTAAAAAAAAAGGGTTAACTGCTGGTGATTTAGGCAAAATGTTGACGGAGTAAACAATTTTTTAATTTACATCCGGCCAGCGCCCTTTTTCGTACAATTATCTGTGACAAACACTTGAATTCGGGAACCAAAACCCATAAAAAGGACTCAAAGAATCAATTGACTGATTTAGTTGATAGTTAATCCTGTTGGAGGAAAAGATGGACAACCGTTCGATGTATGCTAATACATCTCAGCCGTCGGTGCTGGAAACAAACAAGGTACTTCGTAATACCTACATGCTACTGGCTATGACACTGGCATTCAGTGCGGTCTGTGCTGGCGTGGCGATGGCAGTGGGCGTTGGCCCGATGGCGTCGCTGGGTATGATGATAGGTGCTTTCATAACGCTTTTTGTCGTTCAGAAAAAAGCTGAATCAGCCTCAGGCATTTACTGGGTATTTGCCTTTACAGGTTTGATGGGTGCTTCACTGGGTTATACATTACAGTATTATCTCCAGTTTGGTGGTCCGGGTCTGATCATGCAGGCATTAGGTGCAACAGCACTGGTGTTCTTTGCATTGTCGGGGTATGCGCTAACCACTAAGAAAGACTTCTCATTTATGGGTGGCTTTTTAATGGTTGGGTTAGTTGTGGTAATTATCGCCGGTATAGCAAACATCTTCTTTGCTGTTCCAGCTGTAAGCCTGGCGCTTAATGCAGCTATAGTGTTTATCATGTCTGGTCTGATTTTGTTTGATACAAGCAGAATCATCCACGGTGGTGAAACAAATTACATCCGTGCGACCGTAGCACTGTACCTGAACATCTATAACCTGTTCACATCATTGCTACACTTACTCGGTGCCTTCGGTGGCGACGATTAATCGTTACAGTTAAGGAAGACACCCCGCTTCGTCGGGGTGTTTTTATTTTTATGGCAGTCTATTCGTTACTCATTACGCATTCCCCTTTTGAAATCACCAAAACTGTCGCTGCTCAGGCATTTGCCAGTGAGTTAATAGCGCAGGGACAAACGCTTAAGAATATCTTTTTCTACGGCGAAGGAACGCATCATGCCAACGCATTGGTACAGCTTCCTTCTGATGAATATCAGTGGCATCATCGCTGGCAGCGTATTCAGACAATGGCACAATGCTCTTTACTGGTCTGTGTGACTGCAGCAGTTAAACGGGGCTTACTCAGTGAGATCGAAGCCAACGAAGCCGGCATTGATATGGCTACCATAACATCACCGTTCGAACAGGCCGGACTGGGCGAGTTTTTCACGCAGTTACACAAATGTGATCAGTTGGTGCAATTCTGATGGCGACGATTCTGGTTCACTTTACCTCATCGCCCTACGCTTCCGGTCTCATAAGCGAAGGTCTCGATTTTGCTATTTCAGCCACGAATTACGGGCACCAGGTTATCGCTTTATTCTCTGATGATGCAGTATGGATGTGGCAGTCAGAGCAACATACTCCGGACGGTATTAAATCTGTGTCTAAGCGGCTGAAAGCGCTACCTCTGTTCGACGTTGAAAAGCTGTATGTGTGCGAATCGTCTCTTCGATTACGCGCTGTAAATGCTGATCACAACAGGTTTGAGCAGCTCACTGGCAAACAAATCGCTGCTGTTTTTGAGCACGCAGAGCATGTGGTGACATTCTGATGCTTATTTCAATTTCAAAAAGTAGTCTGAGCGACAGCAGGATCTCTATACTGCGCAGTATAAGTAATGTCTCAGCAGTTCTGACCGGTGACGGCATTTATCTGGCGCACCGTCTAAGCTCGCTGGGGATTGATGTAATGGTTTATCAACCTGATGCGCAAACTCGGGGGGTTGACACCTCGGTATTCAAAACACTGAGTACTGCCAGCTTGGTGAGTCTGTCTGCTGAAAACAAAACATGGGTTAGCTGGTAATTATGACTGATGAGTTTTCATTTATATGGCAGGGACAGAAAATCCCTGTAGATAAAAACGGTTATTTGCTCAATACAGCAGATTGGGATGAAGCGTTGGTTCCCCATCTTGCTGAGCAGGAAGGTATCAGCCTGACCGATGCGCACTGGGAGGTGGTCAGGTTCGTTCGTGAGTTTTACCTGGAATACGACACCAGCCCGGCTATTCGGGCGTTGGTCAATGCCATGAAACAAGTCTATGGGCCGGAAAAGGGTAATAGCAGATACTTACAGCGCCTGTTTCCCAGAGGGCCGGCAAAGCAAGCGACCAAGCTGGCAGGTCTACCCAAGCCAGCAAAATGTCTCTGAATCAGAGACAGTGAAAGAATAATAAGTACCCTGCTGCCCTGCAGCCGTATTCCTGAAATATGAAGCCCGTTCAACTAAAAAGCCCGACGCACATGCCTCGGGCTTCTCCAACTGAACGGGCTTGATTACTTAATCGGCCGTTATCTGCGTAACGCCGCCCATGTAAGGCACCAGCGCAGCAGGGACAGTCACACTGCCATCTGCTTGCTGGTAATTTTCAAGTACAGCGACAAGGGTTCGTCCAACCGCGAGACCAGAGCCGTTTAGTGTATGCAGAAGTTCTGGCTTATTGGTTTCAGGATTCCGAAAACGTGTCTGCATACGGCGCGCCTGAAAATCCAGCATATTAGAGCAGGATGAAATCTCACGGTATGTATCCTGAGCCGGAAGCCAGACTTCAAGATCGTACGTTTTACACGCCCCAAAACCCATATCACCGGTGCACAGCAGCATCTTACGGTATGGTAGCTCCAGGCGCTGTAATATAACTTCTGCGTGGCCGGTTAACGCTTCGAGCGCATCGAAGCTCTCTTCTGGCTTCACGAGTTGTACCAGCTCAACTTTTTCAAACTGATGCTGGCGAATCAGGCCCCGGGTGTCACGTCCGTACGAACCCGCCTCGCTTCTGAAGCAAGGTGTGTGAGCGGTCATCTTAAGCGGCAGGTGCTTCGCTTCAAATATTTCGTCACGCCCGATATTAGTAAGCGGGACTTCTGCAGTTGGGATCAGAGACAGCCCCTGGCCTTCTTCCGTTGCAGGCTGTGTATGAAAGAGATCTTCGCCAAACTTAGGTAACTGGCCGGTACCATAAAGACTGTCATGATTAACCAGGTAAGGCACATAGGTTTCTTCATAGCCGTGTTCAGCGGTATGAATATCCAGCATGAACTGGGCTAGCGCACGATGCAGCCGGGCAATCTTGCCGCGCATCACCACAAAGCGGCTACCGGTTAACTTCGATGCCAGCTCAAAATCAGCGCCTTTACCAAGATTTTCAGCCACATCGACATGATCTTTAATCTCAAAATCAAAGGTACGTGGCGTCCCCCAACGGGAGACCTCTACATTATCATCTTCACTTTTTCCTACCGGAACAGAATCATCCGGCAGATTAGGAATGCCTTGTGTCAGAGCCGTAACCTGTTCCTGCACATCAGCAAATTCCGCCTTTGTTTTATCCAACGCATCACCCAGCTCACCTACTTCAGCGAGCAGCGGAGCGATGTCCTCACCCTGCGCCTTGGCTTTACCAATCGATTTACTTCGCACATTTCGTTCGTTTTGCAGATCCTGCATTTTGATTTGCAACGACTTGCGTTGCTCCTCCAGTGCATTAAACGCATCCACATCAAGAGTAAAACCACGACGCTGCAGCTTTTCGGCGGTGGTTTCAATGTCGCTTCGCAAACACTTTGGATCTAACATGTGCTTCTTTTTATCCTTTCGTCATTACTATGGCAAACCAGCTGGCCAGCAGACACAGCGCCACATTCAAAAATACATTGATAAGCGCTTTCATCCACAAACCGTTTTCCAGCAAGGCCAGTGTTTCAATTGAAAATGTTGAAAATGTGGTAAGTGCACCCAGTAATCCTACGCCAATCAGCGCGCGGTATGGGTTTTCGGCTAAATCATGATGTTCAATCGCTGCATAAAGCAACGCCAGACAAAACGACCCGACGATATTTACCGCAAGTGTACCAAAGGGGATTGGTTTTCCAAACCAGGAATCTACCTGATTGGTCAGAAAATAACGCAGACAGGCGCCTATTGCCCCACCGGTCGCTATATAAACATAGACAAGCCATCCCGGCATCATGCTACCGCTTCCTGTTACTCTGCTGATTGAGGTTATCAAGGTAGTCACGCTTCGCTTTCAGGGTTTTTTCCATTCCCCGTTCATTCGGATGATAAAAGCGCGTGCCGGTTAACGCCTCGGGCAGGTATACCTCGCCAGCGGCAAATGCATTCGGTTCATCATGCGCGTACCGATAGCCCTCACCGTGACCCAGCTCTTTCATGAGCGCGGTTGGCGCATTTCTTAGATGATTGGGAACCGGATAATCCGGCGCTTCTTTTGCAAGCCGCATTGCAGATTTAAACGCGGTATATACCGCATTGCTTTTGGGCGCCAGTGCACAGTAAACAGCCGCTTGCGCTATCGCTCGCTCACCCTCGGCCGGCCCGACGCGATGAAAGGTATCCCATGCACTGACACAAAGCTGTATGGCCCGGGTATCTGCATTGCCGATATCTTCTGAGGCAATAGCGAGCAGTCGTCTGGCCACGTAGAGCGCATCCCCACCGCCGTTTAAAATTCTGGCGTACCAGTACAGTGCCGCGTCCGGGTCTGAGCCCCTGACGGATTTGTGAAACGCAGAGATCAGGTCGTAAAAAGCATCACCCTGCTTATCATAGCTGGCCACCTTCTCACCTACTGCCTGTTCGATATCAGAAAGACTAATCTGGGAGGCACTGGTAAAATCTGCGGCAAGCTCAAGATAGGTAAGTAAACGGCGCGCATCGCCTCCACTTAACCCAATCAGCGCACGGCGTGCATCATCTTCCAAGGTAAGCTGTCGCTCACCCAGGCCTTTCTCATTTTCACGTAATGCTCTGTCAAGCAAGTCGCTTAACGCTGAATCCTCAAGAGCCTTCAGAACATAAACTCTGGCACGGGATAACAGAGCTTTATTTAGCTCAAATGAAGGATTCTCAGTAGTAGCACCTACAAATGTGACCGTTCCTGATTCCACATAAGGTAAAAACGCATCCTGCTGGCTTTTGTTAAATCGATGCACCTCATCAACAAAAAGCAGGGTACGCTGCTGATATCGGGCATCTGCCTGCGCCTTTTCCATCGCTGCACGCACATCCTTCACACCAGCATTGACCGCGGAAAGTCGGATGACATTAGCATTGGTGTAGGAGGCAATAAGTTCAGCCAGTGTAGTTTTACCGGTGCCGGGTGGCCCCCATAAAATCATTGAGTGGCAGTGACCGGCCTCAAGCATTTTTCGCAGCGGTTTCCCTTCGCCGACTAAGTGCTCCTGACCGGTGTATTCATCGAGTGTGCGAGGCCGCATTCGTGCGGCAAGCGGTGCGAAAGGTTCGGAGTCTTCAAATAACATTAACGCTGGTCGTCGATTGTGTACGAATCTGGAAGTGTCACTTCGAACTGATTAAGCGCAGGGGAAAAATCAGTCTGGATGTTGTCGAAATCAAGTTCGCTATGTTGTGCCTGGGCATCCTGCATAATCAGACGTGATAAACGCGCGTTTTCAAAAAACAGCTGCAACGCCTGAATCTGACCAGTGCCATTGACCGGTGTAATCATATAAGAGCCGTCCGACTTGCGTGCGATATCAAACTTATCCCATTGAGTATCGCTGCCAGTGGTCAGTAAAACCATGGGATTATCCTGTATCGCTCTGGATTGGTCGATAATGGTAACCTGCTCTACAAAGGGATCGACGTTCCACACAGCGCGTCCGTCAGCGATGAGCAGCGTTTCATCCGGCTGCAGCGTTTCCCAGCGTAATTTATCAGGCCGTGCCATAATAAGCTTTCCGCTGGCCTCATGGATAACGTCACCGTCCATATCTTTAACGGTTTGCGTGAAGTCCGCTTTAAACTGCTGCATATTGGATAATGTCTGCTTGAGCGCAGTTTTGGCAGCATCTTCTCCGCCTGCCAGGGCAGTAAAAGAAAGACTCAGCAAGGTTACAGTAATGCCGGTCAGAATGTGGGTTGCACGTAAAGTCATACTCAATTCATTAATCCTTCGGTGGTGGGGGCGCTATAACCTCTCGGTTCCCGTTGTGCCCCGGTGAACTTACGACGCCACTTTGTTCCATTTGTTCCACTAATCTTGCTGCACGATTGTAACCAATTCTGAATTTTCGTTGTACACCCGAGACGCTCGCGCGTCGGCTTTCCGTGACGAATGCCACGGCTTCATCATAAAATTCATCAAATTCCTGGTCACCGCCTTCTGGTTGCTCGCCCGGTAACAGCACCTCGGCGCTCGCCTCACCATTGAGAATTTCGTCAATGTATTCAGGCTCACCGCGCTTCTGCCAGTCAGCCACCACAGCATGCACTTCATGATCATCCACAAATGCACCGTGTACCCGGGTCGGCACAGGACTGCCCGGCGGCAGATACAACATATCACCCATTCCCAACAGCGCTTCGGCACCCTGCTGGTCCAGAATGGTTCTGGAGTCTATTTTACTGGAAACCTGAAATGCAATCCGGGTCGGAATATTCGCCTTAATCAGACCGGTAATCACGTCCACGGAAGGACGCTGCGTTGCAAGTACAAGATGGATACCTGCGGCACGGGCTTTTTGTGCGATTCGCGCGATCAGCTCTTCAACCTTTTTACCCACAATCATCATCATGTCAGCAAATTCGTCGACGACAACAACAATACTGGGTAACTTACCCAAATCCGGCGCTTCTGGTTCCATACTGTCTTCTGAACGCCATAACGGGTCTTTAATCGGCTCTCCGGTTTCTATTGCCTTCATGACCTTAGTGTTATAGCCCTTCAGGTTTCTGACCCCAAGCGCCGACATCAATTTATACCGCCGCTCCATCTCGCCAACACACCAGCGCAAGGCATTAGCGGCCTCTTTCATGTCTGTCACAACTTCAGCCAGAAGATGCGGAATGCCCTCGTAGACAGACAATTCCAGCATTTTCGGATCGATCATGATCATCCTGACATCTTCAGGTGTCGATTTGTACAGCAGGCTCAAAATCATTACATTGACCCCGACTGATTTACCGGAGCCGGTAGTACCTGCGACCAGCAGGTGGGGCATTTTGGCTAAATCAACAACCACCGGTTTACCGCTGATGTCCGAGCCCAATACCATCGTCAAAGGAGACGGATTGCTCTGGAAGGTTTCACAACTAATAACTTCACTCAGGCGCACCATCTCACGGGTTTTGTTTGGTAATTCAAGTCCGATGACAGATTTACCGGGAATAACCTCTACCACGCGTACAGAAATTGCTGACATTGCCCGGGCCAGATCTTTCGATAACCCGGTAATTTTGCTGACCTTTACACCCGGTGCTAAATCAAGTTCAAAGCGGGTAATCACCGGGCCCGGGAACACGCCAACAACACTCGCTTCAATATTAAAGTCAGCCAGCTTTTCTTCCACCAGTCGCGATACCGCATCCAGCTCTTCCTGCGTTATCGGATTTTCATGTTTGTCCGGCCGTTCAAGTAAATCGAACGAAGGCATCGGCTCCTGACTCTCTTCATCTGTAGTATCGGCCAGACCAGACGCCTTGGCAGGTGGTGATGTGGGTGTTTCGGACTGCCCTCCCCCATCGTTCCTGGACGACGAAACTTTCTCCTTTATTGCCGACATAGAGAATCGGGACTTAGGCTTACTTTCCTGCTGGGGTGTCTCTGCCGTTTGAACGTCAGTCGTCGATGCATTTGCATTTTTCTGTTGCGTATCACCAATATCGAAGGGGGGCTCGTCTTCTATATCAAAAATTTCATCCGGTATGCCGAACGTGGGCTCTTCACGCTCCTGAAATCCACCTGATGGCTGGTCTTCCTGGCGGGGCCGTGAATTATCCTGACCTTTACTATCCGTTCTGGCGGTGAAAGAAGACGATTCAGGAGGTGGCTCTGCCCGCATACTGGTGATATCCAGCTCATCAGAAGTCGTCGCGGCAGACCGTCTGCCAAATGTAGGCAGACTCAGGCGCGGTGCTTCAAAATCAAGCAGTTGTTGCGGTGCCTCCCACGCCTTTTTACCCGACCACAGCACGAGCTGGCCCATCGCATCAATGATGGTCAGCCAGCTGATGCCTGTCATCAGCGTGAAACCGGTACAGAAAAAACACAGCAACAGCAAAATAGTGCCCGGCGTATTGAAATAAGGGATCAGTGCCGAACTAATCACATCGCCAACAAAACCACCGGCTGAGAAATTGAATAAGTCATTGAAATTAATACTGGCAATACCACTGGCGCCCAAACTGATGAGCAAGGCACCAATAATCCGTAATCCGATTGTCAGATAATCAAACTGTTCGAGATGCTTGATGTGTTGAAATAAAAACCACCCCAGAAAAGCCGAACAGAAAGGCAGCAGATAGGCCAGATAGCCGAAACTGAACAGGAGCAGGTCTGCGATCCAGGCACCCGTCGCCCCTACCCAATTGTGGACATTAAGTTGCAGCCCAGCCTGACTCCAACCGGGGTCCCCCGGATGAAATGAGGCCAGTGCCAGTAATAAATAAAAAGCAAACACGCAGGCAATGATCATACCTGCTTCCAGCAACCGCTGAATCCCGGAAAGTCGCGCCATAACCCTAAATTTCTTTTAACCGTTCTGTGCAGCTACGCACTGTTGTAATCAGCATCCATGTATTCATCACCGGTCATTGCGCCGGATGATGAAACTGGCTTCGGTTTTTTGTTGTAAACTAAGACTACCACAAAGATTTCGCCATCACCTATCTTAAGCTGTACAAAAACACAGATTTTACTATTTCAGATTAATTCTTACTCTGGTCGTACTTTTTACTTCTTCCATAACAACGTAAGTGCGTGATTCGCTAACTCCCGGTAAGCGCAACAATGTATCACCCAACAATCGGCGGTAACTGGACATGTCTGCTACTCTGGCTTTGAGCAAAAAATCAAAATCGCCGGAGACAAGATGGCATTCCTGAATATCTTCATGCTCCTGTACTGCACTTGAAAACTCAGCAAAAATATCGACGGAGGTTTTTGTTAGTGTGATTTCCACAAAGACCAGCATGGCAGCACCCAGTTTTGTCGGATCGACCATTGCACGATAACCGGTAATGTAGCCCTGTGATTCCAGCCTTTTTACACGCTCCAGACACGGGCTTGCGCTTAAACCAACCTTGCGGGCCAGGTCGACATTGGCAATGCGTCCGTCCTTTTGCAGTTCGTTAAGGATATTTCTGTCAATTCTGTCAAGATCTTTCGGTGTTTTTACCAGCATACAAAATTCCGCAAAAACTTATTTTTACACTATATTACACTGCGCCGCGCCTGTTTTCAGCACACAGTTTGCTTTATTTGTCAGTATACTGCGCGATCTTAATCAGTCGTTAACACAGAGGGCGTTTATGCTTATTGGTGTACCAAAAGAAATTAAAAACCACGAGTATCGGATTGGCCTGACTCCGGCAGCAGTTAAAGAATTCGTTACCCACGGGCATCAGGTCATGGTCCAGACAAATGCTGGCCAGGCTATTGGCTTTACAGATGAGATGTATGTCGCAGCAGGTGCTTCTATTGCATCATCACCTGAAGCGATATTTGCCGAAGCCGAAATGATCGTGAAAGTGAAAGAGCCTCAGCCCAACGAATGTAAAATGCTGAGCAAAGGCCAGACACTGTACACCTATCTGCACCTTGCACCGGACCCTACGCAAACTGAATTGTTGGTGGAATCAGGCGCGACCTGTATCGCTTACGAAACAGTCACTGACGACCGTGGTGGCCTGCCCCTGCTTGCACCGATGAGTGAAGTTGCCGGTCGTATGTCAGTTCAGGCTGGCGCACACTATCTTGAAATTGCCCATGGCGGCTCTGGTACCTTGTTAGGCGGTGTACCTGGTGTTGCACCTGGCAAGGTTTTGATTATTGGCGGTGGTGTCGTGGGTACCAATGCTGCAAACATGGCCCTTGGTCTTGGTGCTGATGTCACCATCCTGGATCGTTCTCTGCCGCGTTTACGTCAGTTGGATGATATTTTCAACGGGCGTCTTAAAACCGTATTTTCTACGGTTGATGCTATTGAGCATTATTCGTCTAAAGCGGATCTGGTGGTAGGTGCCGTACTGATTCCGGGCGCGGCTGCGCCTAAATTGCTTAATCGTGAACACATCAAAGCAATGAAGCCAGGGTCAGTACTGGTAGATGTCGCCATTGATCAGGGTGGCTGTTTTGAAACCTCCATGGCGACTACACATCAGGATCCGGTTTACACTGTTGATGACGTGGTACATTACTGCGTGGCGAACATGCCTGGTGGTGTGGCGCGTACGTCCACGATGGCACTTAACAATGCAACGCTGCCTTTTGGTCTGGCGCTGGCAAACAAAGGGCCTGCAAAAGCCATGTTAGACGACCCGCATCTGCTGGCTGGTCTGAATGTCCATGAAGGAAAGGTGACGTACAAGGCCGTAGTCGATGCGCTGGGTGACCAGCTCAACCTTACTTATGTGCCTGCTGCAGAAGCGCTTAAAGGCTAACAATGTCTCAAAATAAAAAAACCATCCCGTAGGATGGTTTTTTTATATTTGTTTATAACCGACCTGACGTTAAACGATTGACTGATTTACCTGCTCTAACACCGCCAGAGGCGATGATGCCTGGGTAATAGGTCTGCCCATCACCAGATAACTGACACCCGCTTTCATGGCATCTTCGGGGTTCATTACCCGCTTCTGATCACCCGCATCACTACCCGCGGGACGTATTCCTGGCGTAACCAGTAAAAAGTCATCAGGTACAACCTTGCGCAGCGTGCTCGCTTCTCTGGCAGAGCAAACGATTCCATCCAGTCCGGATTCTACCGTCAGGCTTGCCAGACGGCCTACCTGCTCTGCCGTGGTAACATCACCGGCAACCTGCTGAAGCTGTGCATCATCCATGCTTGTTAATACCGTTACCGCTATCAGCTTGGTTTGCGGGTGAGCACTTTCGGCCACTGCTTTTCTGGCGGCTTCCATCATCGGTTTACCACCGCTGGCATGCACGTTGATCATCCAGACACCAAGCTCTGCGGCTGCTTTGCATGCCTTGGCAACAGTGTTGGGAATATCATGAAATTTCAGGTCGAGAAATACATCAAATTTTCTGTTTACCAACTCCGTCACGAAAGCGGGACCGAAGAGAGTAAACATCTCTTTGCCAACCTTGAGCCTGCAAATGTCAGGATTCAGCTCATCGACAAACGACAAAGCGGTTTCCTGATTATCGTAATCCAGCGCTACGATAACTTTGGGATCCACACCCTTCTTATTCACCATCTAACCCTTTAATTGGTTTAACCACATTCCACTTCTTACAGGAAGGACACAGCCAATAAAGCTTCCTTCCTGAGAAACCACAACTTACACAACGATACTGAGGCCTCTGCGCTAGCTGGTTTTCTACCAGATCTTTTAAAAGCTGCAAGCTCTGCGTTGATGCCTTATCTTCAATCTGATCAATATAAAGGCCCATCAGCGTCTTAAAGCCTTTCATCGTAGGCCGCTTATGTAACTGTTCAAGCAAATATTCAGCAGCCTGCCCGGTTTCGCCCTTTCTCATTAACACATCAACCATTGCCAGATAGGATGTCGCGCATTCCTGCCAATGTGACTCAAGTTGACGTGCAAACGCATCCCAGTCTCCTGTTTGCTCTGCAATGGCTTCCAGTTTGGGGACTGCTTCGCTGAACCAACTGATATCGCGCTCTGCCACCTGAAGGAAGTAGGCCGTGGCATCTTTGTAACGTGCCTGTTCCATCGCCATCTGGCCCAACAATAACCACGGGCGCACTGCTCGTTCATCTGCATTAACGGCTTTTTCCAACAACGCCAAGGCGGCACCATCATTCTCATTTTTGCGTTCTAGCAGTGCCTGTTCGCAATAAAAATGGGCAAGGCGTTCACTAACATCATCATTGTCACCATGGCAATCTACCATTCGCGCTGCCAGCTCTATAGCCCGGTTCCACTCTTTCGTCGTCTGGTAAATATTAAATAGTTGCTGTTGAGCTATAACATAATGTTTGTCACTGTTAAGCAGCTGCAGAAATGCATTTTCTGCACGCTCCAGAAAGCCGGCCTGAACATAATCAAGGCCAAGCTCTTTCAATGCATTTTCTCTTTGTGTTGGCTGTATTTCTTCGCGGGAGACAAGGTTTTGATGAACACGAATGGCGCGGTCTATTTCACCCCGGTGGCGAAAAAAATTACCCATAGCGATATGCGTTTCCACGGTATCGCTGTTTAAGTTGATCATTTTAATCAGTGTATCAACCGCTTTATCGGGTTGATCAGAAAGCAGAAAGTTCAGACCGCGAAAATAATGACGCGACAGAATACTTGACTGTTCCCGTTGCGCCTGGCGAACACTATTACGGCCCATAATCCAACCATATCCGGCTGCTACGGGTAAAAGGAGGAACAGCAGCTCAAGCATACTAGTTTTCTTTCAGCGCCTTTTTAAGTCGGCTACGGGTACTGGTCAGTTTAACTCTCAATGATAACCAGCTGGTTAACATGATTAACAAGCCGATGATCACACCCACCGCCAGTGATATTGCAATCAACGTGGAAATTCTGAGCTGCGCCTTCGCAATAAGATAATTGACCGCTACAACGGCCTCATTCTGCGAGCCTATAGCAAATGCCAGTGCCAACAAAAAAACGATAATGAGAAGTGAGATAATTCCTTTCAACACGCAAGCCTTGTCTACCTAAGGTACTCAAGAGCATAGCAAATTGAGGGGCGCGTTGATATTAATTGTTAGTGTATTTGGCGTAAAAACACTAAGAAAATCGTATCTATTGGGCGACTTTCTGTACAGGCGTCTCAGGCCCTGTCTTTTTTGGCATGACTGGCTTCAATTTCGCACAGGCAAGTGCCGCCTGAAGTGCGGATTCATTCGTCAGGTAGATGACATGTGTATAAGAAGCCTGCATGTTCAGCATCTTTTCATACATGATTTTGTCTACCTTAGATAGTTGAGCCAGGCGCTTTTTTGTCATTGAAGACACGGTATTATCACATTTTACTGACTGCACCCGCGTTACGCATAACTCGGTTTTCTCTTCACGCAGATGGCCGGCAATGTTCTGACGCAATGATTTGTACAAAAAATCTTTTTCATTGATAAACACCAGCTTTCTGTCTGACTTTCGCTGACAATGTATAACACCACGCTGCGCAGATTTTGTTTTCAACAAGGACTGCAGCAAAGCAGACTTCGGTTTAGATTGGCCCTGATCGGCGAAGAAGCCGTGCAACGGTGCAATATTTTGTTCTTGCGTAAATGGATACAAATCCTGCGACGATTCGTCAATATAGAGGGTTTTAATTCTGTCTAGTAAAAAGCGATTGGCAACGCAAATAACACTGGCAGAGGGGTGATGACGCATCGCCAGCTCCCAGATAAACCGTTGCATCATACGCTGACGCCGGCCAGAATCTTTGTTGCGAAAATAACTGGCGTTCGCCTCTAAAAACTGAACGATCGTTTGCTCAACTTTCGCCCCGTCAGGTAGCTTTAATCGCAATAACCCACTCTTCTCGCAATAATAAATGACATCGTAGCGTTCATTTTTAATTCGGAATTCCGGCACGCTGACTTTAACCTGTAGCGCGAGTTTTTCCTTGCCCGGTGGTTCGGTAAGATGAAGGCGCATTCCGTGGCCTGAAATATCCGTTAATCTGGCATTTACAGAACTCAATAAACCGAGCTTAAGTGATGCGGGTTTATCAATATCATAGCGCGGCTCCTGTCTTCTCTCGAGGCCATCCTCTACAACAAAATCAATTTTACTACGACACGTATCTGCGAGTAACTTGCTATGAACAGGCCCAAGCTGACAGGGATCCAGCAGTACCTGAGGACCAAGTCGGCTGGTGATATCAGTATAAAAAAGCATATGGCTCAGGTTATCCAAATCCGGATATTCTGATCGTGATATATCGTGCGTCGCAAATGCTACCTTTTTATTTGACGCATCCAGTTCGGTAAGCCGGCAGTGAAAGCACTGCATATTTTTATCCCGGCATAACAGATACATAACAGGCGTAAATAAATTGAATTCCAGAAGTTGACGGTGTGTGGCCTCGATATTCAGATCACCCTGTTTGGTCTTGATAGTGCCACGGAAAAAGAATGCTTCTGAAAATATTGTCAGCTCATCCAGAAGTGCTGCGAAGTTTGTTTTTCCTTCAAACGCCTGCAAAGAGGCGTAACCTTTATTTTGTTTGCTATTAGCATTTGTAAAAAGGGCCAAAGCAGGCTCAAGGCCGCGCTTACCGGCTTTTAGTGCTATAGCTACCCATGGACTATTCAGAAGTACGCGATCGCGTTCCAAATCCTGCAGGGCGCGCTCTACTTCCAGCTCTCTTTTGAGCGGCTGTTGATAGGCTGCATTTTTGATATACCGCGTTAACTGACCCGGTATCTTGTCGTCGTTATCTTCAGTTAATTCAAAATGCGTCTCATACTTTTCTGTTTCCTTATTAAAACAGACTTTGCCCAGCATATAATGAAGAGGTACTTCCTTTCCGGTTGAACCAAACACTTCTGGCAACTGAAATTGATAAACTTTACCTTTTTCTACCTTCGGCGGTCGCTTGCTTTCGAGCATCATTGTATCACTTGAAAGTGCACCCACCGTAAAGTGACGTCCTTTCTCAAACTCAGTACAAGCAACCTGAAAGTTAGGGGCAATCGCGATGTCATCGCCAAACTGGATATCTTTTAGTGATTGCGTTTCTACCGTAAACGCATCGACAATTTTTTTGTACTGCTCTTTTTTAATATGGGCCTGATAAAAGTCGGAATTGGTAATCGATTCAAAAACACCGACTGTGTAGCGATTCTGATAGAGCGTCGACTCGGTTTTTAATATATGCGCGCCCACTTTATCCAGACGCATATCTACACCAAAATGCTTGAATTTAATAACGGGAAACTGTGCAAAAGCAGAATTATCTGCCGGGGCATCGGTTAGGGAAGACAGCCTGACGACCTCGTCACGAATAACTTTTCTGACGCTGCTGGGAATCCGCATAGAGAAACGGTTAAGTCCTTCCAGCAATCGGTTATCTTGTTCGTAAGGTATCAAGGCCCGAATGAGAGCCTGATATTGCTTTATAATTTTTTCTTCTTCACCAGGCATGACGCAATACTAATATTTTGGTCGTAGCCTACTAAATATATAACCCTTTCATTAGAGTGGTCAACAGATATACGACTGACCATTAGTCTAATCAACTGGTATCTTTCAGATACAAAAAAGCCGCAATCGTAATTGCGGCTTTTTTAAGTTCGGTTATTTAAGCAATTGAGGCGTCAACACGTTCCCGCAACTCTTTACCAGGCTTGAAGTGAGGCACGTATTTACCGTCTAGCTCGACGGTTTCTCCCGTTTTGGGATTGCGGCCTGTTCTTGGTGCCCGATAATGTAAAGAAAAGCTCCCAAATCCACGAATTTCTATACGCTCGCCTTTTTGCAGCGTTTGCGCCATCTGCTCGAGGATTTCTTTGATCGCCAGCTCTAAATCTTTGGCAGGAAGGTGACGATATTGATCCGCGAGCCGCTCAATCAGTTCCGACTTGGTCATAAAAACCTCTTTGTCATTAAATGTTTAAACAGCTACTTTCAATCAATATACGCCAGATTAACTAATCTGGCGCACCTTTATTGCATTATTCGCCTTTAGCAGCTTTAAATGCTTCTGCCATTGCGCTTCCGAAACCACCATCGTCTTGCTGGTTAACTTTTTCGATAGCTTCTTTTTCATCAGCCTGATCTTTCGCTTTAACAGACAGATTTACTGTACGGTTTTTGCGATCAACGCCCATGAACTTCGCTTCGATAGACTCACCAACATTAACAACTTCAGATGCATCTTCTACACGGTCACGTGCTAAATCAGCAACACGGATATAACCGTCTACTTCTTCAGCAAGATTAACTGTAACGCCTTTCGCGTCAACAGCAGTCACGGTACCGTTTACGATAGTGCCTTTCTTGTTGGTTGCCAGATACTGGTTGAACGGGTCTTCCTCAATCTGCTTAACGCCCAGAGAGATACGCTCACGCTCAGGATCGACCTGAAGGACTACTGCAGAGATTTCATCGCCCTTCTTGTAGTCACGAACCGCATCTTCGCCAGATTTATTCCAGCTGATGTCAGATAAGTGAACCAGACCATCGATGCCGCCTTCAAGACCGATGAAGATACCGAAGTCAGTGATTGACTTGATCTTACCAGTAACTTTGTCACCTTTTTCGTGTGACTTAGCGAACTCTTCCCAAGGGTTAGCAATACACTGCTTAAGACCCAGAGAAATACGACGACGTTCTTCATCAATTTCAAGAACCATAACTTCAACAGTGTCACCCAGGTTAACAACCTTAGAAGGGTGAATGTTTTTGTTTGTCCAATCCATTTCTGAAACGTGAACCAGACCTTCAACACCGTCTTCGATCTCAACGAAACAACCGTAGTCAGTCAGATTAGTAACCTGACCAGAGATCTTAGTGCCTTCTGGGTAACGCTGAGAAATATCCTGCCAAGGATCGTTGCCCATCTGCTTCATACCCAGAGAAACGCGCTGCTTCTCTTTGTCGAACTTCAGGACTTTAACGTTGATTTCGTCACCAACATTCACGATTTCACTTGGGTGCTTAACACGCTTCCAAGCCATATCAGTGATATGCAGCAGGCCGTCAACACCACCCAGATCTACGAATGCACCGTAGTCTGTAAGGTTCTTAACGATACCTTTGATTTCATGACCTTCTTCAAGGTTAGCCAGCAGAGACTCACGCTCAGCACTGTTTTCAGCTTCGATAACAGCACGGCGAGAAACAACAACGTTGTTACGCTTCGCATCAAGCTTGATAACTTTAAACTCAAGCTCTTTACCTTCAAGGTGAGTAGTATCACGTACCGGACGAACGTCTACCAGAGAGCCTGGCAGGAACGCGCGAACACTGTTAACTTCAACAGTGAAACCGCCTTTAACTTTACCGTTGATAACACCTGTGATGGTTTCTTTCTCTTCATACGCTTTTTCAAGCTCAACCCACGCTTCATGGCGTTTGGCTTTTTCACGAGAAAGGATAGTTTCACCGAAACCGTCTTCAACCGCATCAAGTGCAACATCAACAGAATCGCCGATTTCGATTTCTAACTCGCCTTCAGCGTTTTTAAATTGGTCTGCTGGGATAGCACTTTCTGATTTTAAGCCTGCATCTACCAGTACGATGTCTTTATCGATAGAAACAACAGTACCTTTAACGATAGAACCTGGACGAGTCTCTAGTTCCTGTAGGCTTTCTTCAAAAAGTTGTGCAAAATTTTCAGTCATAAGGTCAATAATAATTAAATAGTTAAATCCACACTACATTCCGGCTAATGTGGGGTTATTAAAATTTGTCACTACATCCATATTGCGACTAGCTGCTCTGGGGGCTATGCACTCACACGGTTTTAAGGCGGGAGGAGATAACTTCCATCGCTTTTTCAAAGACCTGGTCAATATCCAGATCCGTCGAATCTATTACAATTGCATCTTGAGCAGGCACCAGTGGCGCAACAGAACGTTGTGTGTCACGCTTATCACGAGCCTCAATATCGCTCAAAAGGCGCGCAATATTAACATCTGCACCCTTTTCTTTCAACTGGTCGTAACGTCTCTGCGCCCTTGCCTGTGCGCTGGCGGTAAGAAAAATTTTAACCGGTGCGTCAGGAAAAACTACTGTCCCCATGTCTCGTCCGTCCGCGACCAACCCAGGATCATCCTGAAAAGCTCGCTGGCGACGAAGTAACGCTTCGCGAACGCGCGGCAGCGCGGCGACTTTTGAGGCCACTGCACCAATCTGCTCAGTGCGGATGTCATCAGTAACATCCTCACCTTCCAGAATAATGCGGGTAGACTCTTTATCAGTTTCAAAACTGACATCCAGGCCGGTGGCTAACGGGACGATAGACTCTTCGTCATCATCCGGTAAATCATGATGTAAGGTGGCTACGGCTAATACGCGGTATATGGCGCCGCTATCAAGAAAGTGCCAACCAAGTTTCTCAGCAAGCAAACTACTAAGCGTCCCTTTACCTGCCCCGCCCGGGCCGTCAACCGTGACTACGGGAATCGGATGCATACCTGCTCCAGTTATATTAATAAAAGGTTAAAAATCGGCGGCAATTATACGCGGTTAGTCGGCTTTAGCAATGGCAGATGAACATGCACCTGCCATTAAACAGATACCTACGGTCTGTTTATATTCTAGCCGATATTACTGTACAACCGCTTAAATCTTTCAAAATAGTCAGGAAATGTTTTCGCGGTACAACCCGGATCATTGATAGTAACCGGTGTATCACTTAGCGCGACCAGTGAAAAACACATCGCTACACGGTGGTCATTGTAGGTATCAATTTGCGCATGCTTAAGTGATTCTGGTGGAGTGATACATATGTAATCCTCACCTTCCTCAACGACGGCGCCAACTTTCTTAAGTTCAGTCGCCATGGCATGTAAGCGGTCAGTTTCTTTCACCCGCCAGTTATAAATATTGCGGATACAGGTTGTGCCACTGGCAAACAGCGCTGTCGTAGCAATCGTCATGGCGGCATCGGGTATATGATTCAAATCCATATCAACGCTTTGCAGCGGCGCGCCGGTTACTTCAATGTATTGCTCATGCCAGGTGACATTTGCGCCCATCTTTTCAAGTACTTCGGCAAAGCGAATGTCCCCCTGAACGCTATCTTTACCCACGCCTGTCACTTTAACTGTACCGCCTTTTATAGCACCGGCGGCTAAAAAATAAGAAGCGGACGATGCATCACCTTCAACCATGAATTTACCCGGTGATCGATACCGCTGACCCGCTGAAATATAAAATTCAGCATAATCATGGTTTTCAACTATCACGCCAAATTTAGCCATGGTGTCTAACGTGATATCAATATACGGTTTGGAAACCAGTTGGCCCTTTATGCGTATTCTGGTGGCGTCTCCAAACAACGGCGCGGCCATTAACAACGCCGTTAAAAACTGACTGGACACACTGCCGTCAACATCAATGGTGCCGCCCTGAAGCAACTTGCCTTCAATGGATAGTGGTGGGTATCCTTCTGTTTTAAGATAGGTGATATTTGCCCCGGCCTGACGAAGGCTATCGACCAGATCTTTGATCGGGCGCTCCTCCATTCTCGGTTCGCCGGTTAATTCTACCTGCACATCGCTGGCAGCCAGCGCCGCACAAAGCGGACGCATGGCTGTTCCGGCGTTACCCAGAAAGAGTGATAAATGCCCTGTTTTTGAAAAACCGCCGGCCAGGCCCTGCACCTCACACACCGTCTTATCGTCGCTAAGCGTAAAGGTCACACCTAATTCTTTCAGTGCAGAGAGCATGTGACGAATATCATCACTATCCAGAAGATTGGTAACAGTCGTGGTGCCTTCGCTTAGCGCGGCAAGCAGAAGCGCCCGGTTGGACAGGCTTTTAGAGCCCGGAACATTTACCTCGCCACTGACCTTTGCAATTGGATCCAGAGTAAGTTGTTCCATATGATTATCCGTGTTTACGTTCAAATTCAGACATAAAGTCGACCAGCGCCTGTACACCTTCAAGCGGCATCGCATTGTATATGCTCGCGCGCATGCCGCCGACAAAGCGGTGGCCTTTTAACGCTTTCAGCCCAGCTTCATCAGCCATCGCCAGAAACTTATCATCCAGTGAAGGATCAGCCAGCTGAAAAGGAACGTTCATTTTAGAGCGGCAAGACGCATGCACTTGCGAGCGGTAAAAGTCTGACTGGTCAATGGCACCGTATAACAGCTGCGCTTTGTGATTATTGCGTTTTGCAATATCCTCGACCCCGCCTTCCTCTTTAAGCCATTCAAAAACCAGCCCGGCCAGATACCAGGAAAATGTCGGCGGCGTGTTATACATTGAATTATTATCTGCAGTCTGGGTGTAATCCATAAAAGATGGGGTGACACTTTGTGCCTTGCCAAGTAAAGACTCATGAACGATCACCACTGCCAGGCCCGACGGACCAATATTCTTCTGTGCACCGGCATAGATAATTCCATAGCGGCTTACATCGATGGGCTGTGACAAAATTGTCGAAGACATATCAGCAACCAGCGGCACGCTTCCCGCCTCTGGCAACCAGTCAAATGCTATACCGTCGACAGTTTCGTTAGGGCAAAAATGCAAATAGGCAGCGCGCTGGTCAATGTCTGATGGTTCAGGCTGGGCAACATACGCTTTACCGTCCTTTTGCGTGGTTTCACCAATCACCACGGCCTTGTTGAACTTGTTGGCTTCGTCAACGGCCCCTTTTGACCAGGAGCCTGTCACCATATGCAGTGATGTATCCGCTGAGGAAGATATATTAAGGGGCACTGCGGCGAATTGTCCGCGACCGCCACCCTGCATGAATAAGACTTTATAATCATCGGGAATGGCCATCAAATCGCGTAAATCCTGTTCTGACTTTTCAGCCATCTCAACAAAGTCTTTTCCACGATGACTGATTTCCATGACAGATGTTCCTCCGTCACGCCAGTTAATCAGTTCGTCTTGCGCGCGCAACATGACCGAAGGCGGAAGCATTGCCGGACCGGCACTGAAATTAAAAACCCGATTCATTAATTATTCATACCTATAAACAAAACAAGCGGCACGAAGCCGCTTGTTAACTAAAAGATCAATACATTATCCTGACTGGCAGAATAACGCACCTACTCCTGTGCTGGCTTCTCATCGTTGCCTGATAATGGCGCATCTTCAGCAGTCTCTACTGCCACGACCTCACCATTTTCATCCAGCACAACTTTATCTTCGACTTCTTCAATTCGCTGCAGACCTACGACAAACTCGTCCTGTGCTGTGCGAATCAGCCTTACGCCCTGCGTATTACGACCAACCACAGATACTTCACCAACACGCGTGCGCACCAGTGTCCCCTGATTACTGATAAGCATAATCTCATCAGAATCATCGACCTGAACAGCGCCTACAACCTTACCGTTACGCTCGGAAACTTTGATCGACACCACGCCTTGGGTCGCCCGGCTCTTAGCAGGGTAGTCTGCCAGAGGGGTACGTTTACCGAAGCCGTTCTCCGTAGCGGTCAGTACAGCACCCTCGCCCCGAGGGACAATCAGTGACACCACACGCTGGCCTTCCTGAAGTTTAATACCACGAACCCCTGTGGCTGTTCTGCCCATCGGGCGCAGCGCCAGCAGTTCATCACCGGTTTCAGGATCACGTTTCACTTCGCCGGTTTCTGAGTCGCGCAGTTTCTCGTTGAAACGCACAACTTTACCCTCATCACTGAACAGCATGATATCGTCGTCGCCGTGGGTAATCGCAACGCCAATCAGCTCATCACCTTCATTCAGATTAACCGCAATAATACCGCTTGAACGAGGACGTGAATAAAGGCTCAAATCTGTCTTTTTCACGGTACCGTTAGCAGTGGCCATCAATACATACTTACCCTCTTCAAACTCTTTGATAGGCAAGATGGCGGTGATTCGTTCATCGGCCTCTAGTGGCAGAATGTTCACGATGGGACGACCACGGGCGTTACGGCTGGCAAACGGCAACTGATACACTTTAAGCCAATACAGACGGCCGCGAGTGGAGAAACACAGAATGTGGTCATGGGTGTTAGCGACCAGCAAGCGCTCGATGATATCCTCGTCTTTCATCTTGGTTGCTGATTTACCTTTACCACCACGGCGCTGGGCTTCGTAATCAGACAACTTCTGATACTTGACATAGCCTTCGCGCGACAGGGTTACCACCACATCTTCTTGTTCGATCAGATCTTCTATATCAATATCATGGCTGGCTGCGGTAATTTCAGTACGACGTTCATCGCCAAATTCTTCGCGGATTTTTTCCAGTTCTTCACGAATAACTTCCATCAAACGTTCAGGAGAACGAAGGATATAAAGTAACTCTGCGATCTGCTCCAGCAGTTCTTTATATTCGCCCAGAATTTTTTCATGCTCCAGGCCGGTCAGCTTATGCAGACGTAAATCAAGAATGGCCTGGGCCTGTTGCTCGGTCAGGAAGTACTTGCCATCCCGAATACCGAATTCCGGCAATAACCAGTCGGGACGTGCGGCATCATCACCGGCACGATCCAGCATTTCAGCAACATCCCCCAGGTTCCAGCCCTGTGCAACCAATGCCTGTTTAGCTTCAGCCGGACTTGGCGACGCTTTAATCAGCTCAATAATCGGATCGATGTTGGCCAGCGCGATTGCCAGGCCTTCAAGGATATGAGCGCGGTCACGGGCTTTACGCAGTTCATAGACAGTACGGCGAGTCACTACCTCACGGCGATGCAACACAAAGCATTCAAGCACTTCTTTTAAGTTGAATACTTTTGGCTGGTTATTATCCAGCGCCACCATGTTTATGCCAAAAACAGTCTGTAACTGCGTATTGGCGTACAGGTGATTAAGCAGAACTTCAGCGGACTCGTTACGCTTAACTTCAATAACAATGCGCATGCCGTCTTTGTCTGACTCATCGCGCAGTGCAGAAATCCCCTCAATACGCTTTTCTTTTACCAGCTCGGCAATTTTCTCAATAAGGCGGGCTTTATTGACCTGATAGGGAATTTCATTAACAACGATGGTTTCTTTACCGTTGTCTTCGGTTTCAATTTCCGCTCTAGCACGCAAATAAATCTTGCCGCGACCAGTACGGTACGCATCTTCAATACCTTTACGACCGCTGATTTGCGCCGCGGTAGGAAAATCCGGCCCCGGGATGTGCTGCATCAAATCGTCGATGGAAATATCCGGATCTTCAATCAATGCCACGCAGCCATTAATAACTTCAGTCAGGTTGTGAGGCGGGATATTTGTCGCCATCCCTACCGCAATACCTGATGAGCCGTTAACCAGAAGATTAGGGACTTTGGTCGGCAATACTTCCGGTATTTGTTCGGTACCATCGTAGTTAGGCACAAAGTCGACGGTTTCTTTATCCAGATCAGCCAGCAATTCGTGCGCTATTTTGGCCATGCGTACTTCGGTGTAACGCATAGCAGCTGCTGAGTCACCATCGACTGAACCGAAGTTACCCTGCCCGTCAACCAGCATATAACGTAGTGAGAATGACTGCGCCATACGAACGATTGTGTCGTATACCGCGGAGTCACCATGAGGATGGTATTTACCGATTACATCACCAACTACACGGGCTGACTTTTTATATGGTTTGTTGAAATCGTTTTTCAGCTCGTTCATCGCAAACAATACGCGACGATGAACCGGCTTCAGGCCGTCACGCACATCCGGAAGTGCACGGCCAACAATAACGCTCATCGCATAGTCGAGATAGGAGGTTTTCAGTTCCTCCTCTATATTGACGGGGAGAATTTCTTTAGCGTTATCAGACATAAACTGCTTTTTCCCTTAACTTAGGTTTAGTGTGCGCTTATTTTCAATAAGCCCCAGAAACAGCAACAGGCTGAACGCGCACATTCTTATTATTGGGGCGGTAGAACAATCCTCGAGTGTACCACCGCCGGGACAAATAATGTAGCGGTTAATCATCTCAAAAGACAAGCCTGATGTTAAGCGGCTATTTTTCATCCACACAGGTCGGCCGACTGCACTTAACGATGCCAATTACCGGTCATTTACGCTATGTTATGCCAACTTATTTGCCGAAAGGACTGCACCATGTCTAATGTTGATGAACAGGAAATTTCAAAATTTGGCGAACTCGCTTCTCGTTGGTGGGATACAGAAGGTGAGTTCAAACCTCTGCATATGATTAATCCTCTGCGAGTAGACTTTATCGCTCAACATACTGACGGTCTTTACGATAAAAAGGTGGTCGATGTTGGCTGTGGTGGCGGTATTCTGGCCGAATCAATGGCCAGGATGGGCGCCAGTGTTACCGGCATCGATATGGCAGAGGCATCCCTTGAGGTCGCACGTTTACACGGTCTGGAGTCTGGCGTCTCGGTGGACTATCAATGTATTACCGCTGAGGCCCTCGCCAGTCAGCACCCAGGCGAATTTGATGTGGTTACCTGTATGGAAATGCTTGAGCATGTTCCTGAGCCGGCCTCCGTCGTACAGGCTTGCGCTACTTTGGTAAAACCTGGTGGCCATGTTTTCTTCTCAACACTTAACCGCAATCCTAAAGCCTATCTGATGGGCATTTTGGGCGCTGAATATATTCTTGGGTTGGTACCTAAAGGGACCCATCAGTACAACCGTTTCATCCGGCCTTCAGAGCTGATGACAATGACGGACCAAAGTAACCTGACCACGCGCCATGCTACAGGTTTGCACATGAACCCGCTCACGCAACGTTTTTATCTGTCCGATAAGAATATTGACGTCAACTACATGTTGCATACGCAACTTGCATAAAACACTACATGTAGTAGGTTGTGCAATTTTTAGCACTATATGTCGTAAAATTATAATATAAAGCAAAAATAGAATAATAAATTTATGTTACGGATCTTTCGTTCAAAATTGCTTGCATTCTGGATAAATTACGCTTGTAAAATCCTTTTAGGTTAGTCATCACTAACCTAAAAATGTTATCGGTTTGATCGCTGTTTTAAGCACCAGATATTGGGTTGCATTAAGGCTTAAACCTCACTATCTTGTGCTTATTCTCATTCTCTTGGCTATCAGCGTCACTGGGCTTTGTCCAGGGCGAACAGGGATATGTGGTAGCAGGAAAAAGATGGATGATAGTGAATAGCAAGTGTGACCATTTGTTTATTCACATGCGTGAATAATAAAAATCTCAAACTCACGGGCTTTGCCCACGCACAAAGCGCTAACAGACACAACGGCCAGTACAAATGAATAACGATTTACTCGTCACCAAACGTAACGGTGAACAAGAGCCCATTGATTTAGAAAAAATTCATAAAGTCATCACCTGGGCGGCAGAAGGACTTGATAACGTATCGGTCTCGCAGGTAGAAATAAAAGCGCAAATTCAGTTTTACGATGGTATTAAAACCAGCGAAATTCACGAAACGCTGATCAAGTCAGCTGCAGACCTCATCTCTACTGATGCGCCCGATTACCAGTATCTTGCTGCACGTCTGGCAATATTTCACCTGCGCAAAAAAGCGTATGGGCAGTTTGAACCGCCAGCGTTATACCAGCACGTAGCTAAAATGGTGGATACTGGCAAATACGATACACACCTGCTTGAAGATTATACGCCTGAAGAATTTGCGCAGATGGACACGTTCATTGACCATTGGCGTGATATGAATTTCAGCTACGCCGCTGTTAAACAATTGGAAGGCAAGTATCTGGTACAAAATCGCGTAACCGGCGATATTTACGAAAGCGCCCAGTTTCTTTATATGCTTGTTGCAGCCTGTCTGTTTGCTAATTACCCAAAAGACACGCGACTGGATTATGTTCGTCGTTTTTATAATGCAGCGTCGACATTTAAACTTTCTCTGCCTACCCCTATCATGTCTGGTGTACGCACCCCAACCCGTCAGTTCAGCTCTTGTGTATTAATTGAAACCGGCGACAGCCTGGATTCCATCAATGCCACAGCCTCTGCGATTGTTAAGTATGTTAGTCAGCGTGCGGGTATTGGCGTAAACGCGGGCCGTATTCGTGCTTTAGGTAGCCCCATTCGTGGCGGTGAAGCGTTCCATACCGGCTGTATTCCGTTTTATAAGTACTTCCAGACCGCGGTAAAAAGCTGCTCACAAGGCGGCGTACGTGGCGGTGCCGCTACGCTGTTTTACCCGCTATGGCATATGGAAGTTGAGTCACTGCTGGTACTTAAAAATAACCGTGGTGTTGAGGAAAACCGGGTCAGACATCTTGATTACGGCGTACAGTTCAACAAGCTGATGTACCAAAGAATGATGAAGGATGGCTACATCACACTATTCAGCCCGTCTGATGTGCCGGGTCTTTATGATGCGTTTTTCGCCGATCAAGAAAAATTCGAAGCATTGTATGTGCAGTACGAAAATGATCCTTCTATCCGTAAGAAGCAGATCAAAGCGATGGAGCTGTTCAGCTTGTTTATGCAGGAGCGTGCCTCTACCGGCCGTATCTATCTGCAGAATGTTGATCACTGTAATACTCACAGCCCGTTCGATCCTAAAGTTGCCCCAGTGCGCCAGAGCAATCTTTGCCTTGAAATTGCACTGCCAACCAAGCCGCTTCAGCACGTTAACGATGAAGAAGGCGAAATTGCATTGTGTACCCTCTCTGCATTTAACTTAGGTGCAATAAAATCGGTTGATGAGTTTGAAGAGCTTTCAGACCTGGCAGTTCGTGCACTGGACAGCCTGCTGGATTACCAGGATTATCCGGTACCCGCTGCTTATAACGCGACGATGAACCGTCGTACATTGGGTGTTGGTGTTATCAACTTTGCCTACTTCCTGGCGAAAAATGGCGTTAAATACTCTGACCACAGCGCAAACGGCCTGGTTCATCGCACCTTTGAAGCCATGCAGTACCACCTGCTTAAAGCGTCCAACAATCTGGCGAAGGAAAAAGGGGCCTGTCCTAAGTTCAATGAGACCACTTATGCACAGGGCATCATGCCGATTGATTCTTACAAAAAGGATCTGGATTCGGTATGTAATGAGCCTTTGCATATGGACTGGGATGGATTGCGCGAAGATATTAAAACGCATGGCCTGCGCAATTCAACGTTGTCTGCACTTATGCCGTCTGAGACATCGTCTCAGATTTCAAATGCAACCAATGGTATTGAGCCACCGCGCGGACATATCAGCATTAAATCAAGTAAAGACGGCATTCTGAAGCAGGTTGTGCCTGAATACGAAACACTCAAAGATAAATATGAGCTGTTGTGGGATATTCCTTCGAATGATGGTTATCTGCAACTGGTTGGTATTATGCAGAAGTTTATTGACCAAACGATTTCGGCCAATACTAATTATGACCCGGGCAAATATGATAGCGGCAAAGTTCCGATGAAATTGCTGTTAAAAGATTTGCTTACCGCGTACAAACTGGGCGTTAAGACCCTTTATTATCACAACACCCGTGATGGCGCTTCTGATGCCAGCTCTGTTGAAGCCAAAGCGCAACAACAGAAGCCTCAGGCACAGGAAGCTGTAATGGTTGAGGATGATGATTGTGCAGGTGGTGCGTGCAAAATATAGCACGCTCCATCGGCCGGGACTGATGTATCACTACAGAATTAGGTAAAACGGGACTTATGAAATACACCACTTTCAACCAACAAAGCGTTAACTCGCTTTCTGAGCCAATGTTCTTCGGGAATCCGGTTAATGTGGCACGGTATGATCAGCAAAAACATTCTATTTTTGAAAAGCTGATAGAAAAGCAAATTAGTTTTTTCTGGCGTCCTGAGGAAGTGGATGTCAGCCGTGACCGTGTCGATTTTCAAAAACTGACCGATCCGGAAAAGCATATTTTTATTTCAAATCTGAAGTATCAGACGCTGCTGGACTCCGTTCAGGGCCGTAGCCCGAATATTGCCTTTCTACCTATTATCTCTTTGCCTGAGCTAGAGACATGGGTAGAAACCTGGTCATTTTTTGAGACGATTCATTCTCGCTCGTACACGCATATTCTGCGAAATCTTTTCTCTGATCCCAGTGATATCTTCGATGATATCGTGGTTAATGACGAGATAAAGCGTCGTGCCTCTGACATTTCCCGTTATTACGACGACTTGATATTTGCCACTCAGCTTTGGCAAACACAGGGCGAAGGAACGCATACGGTTGATGGTGAAACCCATGTCATTAATCAGCGTGAGCTGAAAAAGAAGCTGTATCTGTGCATGAACTCTGTGAATGCGCTTGAAGCGATCAGATTCTACGTGTCCTTTGCCTGCACCTTTGCTTTTGCAGAACGAAAGCTGATGGAAGGTAACTCTAAAATTATTCGTCTGATTGCCCGTGACGAAAACCTTCACCTTACATCGACCCAGCATATTCTGAATATCTGGGCTAAAGGTAAGGACGATCCTGAAATGGCTGAAATTGCAGAGGAATGCAAAGACCAGGCGCGAGAGATCTTCATGTGTGCCGTTGCCCAGGAAAAAGAATGGGCTGACTATCTGTTTAAAGATGGTTCGATGATTGGTCTGAACAAGCAAATTCTGTGTGAGTATGTAGAATACATTGCTAATCAGCGTATGGCGGCAATCGGACTGGATACCCCATTTGACGTGAAAAGCAACCCGCTACCATGGATGAACAATTACCTGAATTCCGACAATGTTCAGGTTGCCCCGCAGGAATCTGAAATCAGCTCTTACCTGGTCGGTCAGATTGACTCCAGTGTCAGCGAAGATGATTTTGCCGACTTCGAGCTTTAAACACTTTCATGTCCAACTCTGATGAACGGTTCCACATCGATATTGTCGATGTGGGGCCCGTCTCAGCGTCTACAGACAAAACCTTATTAGAGACAATAGAAGCACACAATATCGATGTGCATTTTCACTGTCGGGAAGGATTTTGTGGCGCATGCAGAACCAAGTTACTGTGCGGAAAGGTAAGTTACACGACTGATCCCCTGGCATACATTGACGACGATGAAATACTTCCTTGTTGCTGTATCCCTACTTCTGCGCTAAAAATTGATATACCCCGATAGCCTTTATTGGCTTAATTCGCGTTACTGCGAAAGTAAATTACCAAGCCTATACCACTGAGCGTAACCGTTGCAGCGAGCAGCATCTGCACGGTCAGTAATTCATCCAGTACCAGCCACCCCATTATCATCGCAATAACAGGCACACTTAGCTGAACAGTGGCAGCGAGCGACGCGCTTAGCGAAGGCAACGCGGTATACCAGATCGCGTAACCCGCCCCTGACGCCACGGCCCCTGAAAGTATTGCCAGAACAATCCCACCAACAGGCAATGTTTCAGACATACCAAAAGGAATAAGTAACGCAATAAGCGGTACGCATCTGACAAAGTTGCCCGCCGTCATCAGTAAAGGCCGGTTCGCCGATTTTCCGATGAGCGAGTAAACGCCCCAGGCAATACCTGCACTTACCATCAATAACGCGGGGATAACAGGTGGGACTGTGGCACCGGGCAAAAAGAGAATAAAAAGACCCGCTACTGCCATAAAAAAGCCCAGCCATTGCAGCACCGAGAAGGTCTCACCCTTTCTTATCGCCTGTAAAAGCATGGTGATCTGGACAGCACCGAAAAGTAAAAGCGCGCCGGTGCCGGTGTTCATCGAGACATAGGCAAACGAAAACCCGGTAGCATAGATAAACAAACAGATAGCGCCAATCCAGGACCCTTGTACGTCTCGTCTTTGACGGGTGAGCGCCACCAACAAAAATAAAAAAGCAGCACCACTGACCAGCCTGATGGCGGTAAAGGCGGCGGGAGAAATACCGGTAGATACCAATGCCATACGACAAAGTAATGAATTCGCAGCAAACGCCAGCATTGCAATAGTGGTCAGCAAGGCGACTCGAATATCCAGGGTAAGATGCACTGCAAATTCCTCATTAAAAAAGGGGAACGACAGTTCCCCTTTTCGGTGTAATCACATCAAGGCTACAGTTTAAGACCCAGACGCTCAGCAACTTCTATATACGTTTCAACTACAGAGCCAAGCCCCTGACGAAAACGGTCCTTATCCATTTTATTCCGGGTTTCCTTATCCCACAGGCGGCAGCCGTCAGGCGTAAATTCGTCACCCAACACGATGTTACCCTCGCCATCAACGCCAAACTCAAGTTTATAGTCAACTAACATCATCCCTGCCTCGTCGAACAGAGATTTTAAAACTTCGTTGACACGGAAGGTCAGGCTTTTCATTTGGACAATCTGATCTTCCGACGCCCAGCCAAACGAAATTATATGGTAATCATTGACCATTGGGTCGTGAAGCGCGTCATTTTTAAGGAAGAATTCAAATACCGGTGGATCCAGTAATGTGCCCTCTTCCACGCCCAGGCGTTTCACTA
Organism: Salinimonas profundi; assembly: GCF_014750655.1. GTDB lineage: Bacteria > Pseudomonadota > Gammaproteobacteria > Enterobacterales > Alteromonadaceae > Alteromonas > Alteromonas profundi_A. Next base: position 343,910 of record NZ_JABBXD010000001.1, on the reverse strand, counting down.
ACGAACCTGCCGCGACATTTCTGACAACACACTCAACAGGGATCATGTCGAGCTTTTTAACCAAAGAGTCGTTGTCAGACAGCAATGCTTCAACCTGCGTAGCAATACCGGCATCTTCAAGTTTGCTCATAATAAAATGATTAAACTTGTTATTTACCTCACCCTTGCGTTCCAGTTGTTCAATTTTCTGCCCGTCAAAGGCCGATGTGTCGTTTCTGAAATGCAGAATCAACTTATCAGCGTCGTCAGTCAGATATACGGTTTTGGCTTTACCACGATAAAGTTCTTCGCGCTTTTCCATCTTAGTCTCAGTCTTAAATGTCCAGGTTATCTTGGGTCATAACCTCAGAAAAGGGGTCATACAAATCAGTCACTTCTTTAGCGGTAAATGGCTGACTCTCATCATTCATGAATGTCACGACAGTATTCTCACCGCTACGCGCTAGCTGCAATCGATAATCACCTTCATCAAGCAGCTCGCTGTCGCCAGAAAATAAATTGTTCCACCATCCATCGTCATCGCCGTTAAAGGTGACGAAAAGCAAGCCGGTAGATTTATCCAAATCTTTTACATCAAAGCCAAGTTTGCGCAGAACCAGCAACATGCGAGGCCAGACAACATCATACTGTCCTTTGACAAGAATGGCCGGTTCGCCGTCCTTGTTAAAGCTCATTTCCGTTTGCAGTCCCTGACGAATCTCTGCAATCCGGCGGCTGTTGTCCAATTGAATCTGGTATTCGTAATGCGAAATGACTTCATTAAGGATATCGACTTCTTCACGATGGCGCGCAAAATCATTGATATCTCTTACGGTGTTATCACCACGTTGCTGCTCAAATTCCACCAGCTCGGTACGAAGTGAGGCGGTGCGGCCATGGGGTTTGACATCCAGAATAAATTTGAACCGACGCTTTTTCTCAGCATCGATATCTGATGACCACGCATACCAGGGGCTGTCTTCGTCTTCGACTTCTTCAGACAGAACAAACCACTCCGTAATCAGAACATTCTGGGCTTCATTAAACTGGCTGATGCCCACATTTTGTTTATCCAGAAAGCTTTTCACTGCATTCCATATTGCCTGATTCAGTGGTTGACGATCATCGACCTGATCGAATGTCACCACCGCGCCTTCGCTTCCCTCCTGAACATGAGAGCCGGTTACCAGCGGATGAACCAGCGCTGGAGAGATTATCCGTAAATCACGACCAACCAGGCCTTTATCAGCACCATTCCCCAACGTAGGCAAAGCATACTCATCTGAAAACTCAGGCTGATTCAATTCCTCAGGCACCTGCATCTTAGGGTGCTGTTGCGCTTTAAGATACTTATAACTACCGGTTGCAGTACTCTTTTCCAGTTGGCTTGAACATCCGGCAAGGGACAGCACAACAAGACCACTTACCAAAGCCAGGGATTTACTCATTGATATTCCTTCTTAACCTTTTAACAGGGCGTGTTGTTTTAATAGTTCTTCGATATGTTTTTGACTGGCAAGTTCCGGTAAAACCATCGGCAAGCGTAAATTAGGGCTGTTGATCATACCCATTTTATACAGTGCCCATTTTGGCAGAACCGGATTAGGCTCAATGAACAACGCCGTGTGAAGCGCATTAATAGGTTTGTCGATTTCGCGGCAACGTAATTGATCGTCATTTAATGCCGCTTCGCACATTTTTGCAATTGCATTTGGCACGACATTGGCCGTGACAGAGATAACACCATGTCCGCCCTGACATAAAAACTCACAGCTGGTTGCATCATCGCCACTTAAAAAGACAAAATCACTGTCAACCAGCGCCTGCATGTCTTTTAGCCGCTCCATATCGCCGGTGGCATCTTTAATCCCAACGATATTTTTATGTTTAGCAAGTTCAGCTACCGTTTCAGGTTGCATGTCGGCGACCGTACGTCCCGGCACGTTGTACAGCACAACCGGTATATCCGTGGCATCAGCTATGGCATTGAAATGCGCAACCATTCCCGCTTGTTGAGGTTTATTGTAATAGGGAACGACACTGAGAAAGCCATCAACACCAACACCGGCCATTTGCTGACTTAAAAAGATTGCCTCGGCAGTGGAATTGGCGCCCGCGCCGGCCATGACCGGAATTTTTTTATCGACCATTTTCACCGTCTGGCGTACAACCTCAACGTGCTCATCGAAAGGCAGCGTAGGCGACTCACCGGTCGTGCCTACCGCAACAATACCATGCGTCCCCTGCTCAATATGAAAATTGATCAGACGTTCAAGCGCCGGATAGTCAACGTCGCCGTTATCATGCATCGGCGTAATTAGTGCAACATAACTGCCTTTAAACATAGTGTCTCCGCGTTTGGTGAGCGCACATGTTAATTATTCACCCTGCTAAAAACAAGCATATAGCCGGGTTTATTTAGACTATTTACCTGCCGGCTTGTACTGGTAACATAAAAAACCTCTGTGCTAACATCGATGCATAAAAAATTCAGATACACTGTCTATGAAGCAGCAACTTATCGTCACCATTTTAGGTACTGACCGCAGCGGCATTCTCAGCGAGATTTCATCGCTGGTGAGTGAAACCCGATGCAATATCCTGGATAGCCGTCAGGCCATCTATGGAAAAGAGTTTTCACTTACAATGATTCTTGAGGGCAATCATACCGCCATCACGAAAACCGAATGTCTTTTACCTCCTCTTTGTCAGCGACTGGATCTTCTGTCAATGATGAAGCGCACCAGTCATCATGAAAAACAAAATCTGGAGCACCTTTTCGATGTTGAATTTACCGGTGCTGATGCAGAAGGACAGATAAAAGCAGTAACAGGCTTTTTCGCTGATCGTCACCTTTCCATTAGTGCGTTCAGGCAACGGGTTAGTACAGATCCTGACAGCGGTCAGCAAACGATGCGATGTAAGTTTGTGGTTAATGCCTCGACAGAAATTGACTTTGCACAGTTGCAATCTGATGTAATGGCCTTATTTGACTCTTTATCCTTAACCGGAAAAGTGGTCGATAAATCAAATAAGGAGTCTTATGAAAATGCTACAGGCTGGTGATAAAGCACCACAATTCACCCTTCAGGATCAAAACGATGACGCTGTTTCACTGTCGTCTTTTGAGGGAAAAAAAGTATTAGTTTATTTTTACCCTAAAGCGATGACTCCTGGCTGCACAACTCAGGCGCAGTGCCTGCGTGATTCTAAGGACGCTTTGGACAAACACAATGTTGTGGTTCTGGGTATCAGCCCTGATCCGGTAAAGCGGCTGCCTAAGTTCATCGAAAAGGAAAACCTGAACTTTACGTTACTATCGGATGAAGATCATGCGGTAGCTGAAGCGTTTGGTGTATGGGGTCCGAAGAAATTTATGGGCAAAGAGTATGATGGCATTCATCGCACCAGCTTCATGATTGATGAGAAAGGCAACATTGAACATGTGTTTGATAAATTTAAGACCAAAGAACATCATGATGTGGTGTTGGACTATCTAAACCAATAGTAAAAAAGGCGCCCTGAAAGTTTCAGGGCGCCTGATGGTTATCAGTCGTTGTTTACGCGGAAGGACAATGTGCCCCGCTATGCACCCAGGCCTCAAATAGCTCACCGAAGGACTTCTGCGTACCCGGCGCAGGTTCGCGTCCTTCGCCCGGTTTCCAACCCCAACCGACTAAATCGTCCTTTGCCATGTGGTGAATCATTTCTTCCATCGTTTTGTTGCCGTTTCTTTCTTTATCTTTAATTTGCTCACATATTTGCGTCAGCGATTTACCGACCCACGCCATCTCAATGGGCGCCAGATGCCACTTGGGATTGCCGGGCACCGACTTAATATCCTTCGCCTGGGCCGCTAATGTCACATTTTCACTTTGATGGCATGTGTTACATTCCATGCCCGGTGTACCGAAGTTGGCCGGTCCGCGCTCAACCGGCGGTTCATGCACCGTCATGTCCATCCCCTGAAGCGGCTGGTTGCCAGCCGGATGACAGTTCATGCATCTGGGATGTTGTATCACTTTGCCCAGTTCTTCAAACATTGCGGCAGAGCGCTTCTCTTCGTTATTAATATCCGCAAAATCTTGTGCTGAACGCAAAGATTCGGCTGGTGTGCCCGCCGCTGATTCTGATGACGAATCCTGCCCGGAGTAAGCAATAAGAGGCAGTGACAGGATGCCCGCAACGGTTAACCATTGTAGTGTTTTCATGCTAATCCCCTCAGGCTTTTTCATAACGGTTGATTGGAAGACGTCTGACGGGCTTGCCTGTCAGCCTGCGCCATGCATTGGCCACAGCAGGTCCAATTGGTGGCACACCAGGCTCTCCTACACCGGTCGGCGATTCACCGGACATCACTACATCAACTTCCACGTGCGGCATTTCATTAATCCGAAGGCTTCTGTAATCATGGAAATTCGATTGTCTTACTTTGCCGCCCTCGTCCAGTTCAATTTCGTCAAACAGTATCGCGCCCAGGCCAAATCCTACGCCGCCCTCCATTTGTGCCCGGATTGTGTCCGGATTGACCGCAACGCCACAATCTACTGCGACATAGACATTGTGTACACGCGGGCAACCATCCTCACCCACAGACACATCTGCCACCTCGGCAACATAGGTACTAAAGCTTTTATGCACAGCGATACCACGTTGTCGTCCCTGTGCAAGCGGCTTATCTTTTATCAGTTTCGCAACAGCCTTCAATACACCCGCCTCGCGACTTTCTTTTGGCAGCAGTGCTAGTCGTCCGTCAATGGGATCTTTACCCGCTTTTTGTAACAACTCATCCAAAAAGGCTTCTACCACAAAGCCGGTATGGGTATGACCAACCGAGCGCCACCACAGTACAGGCACTTTGGCGGTCGTGTTATGAGAAAAAACATTCAGGTTTTCGATTTTGTATGGCAGGTCTGATGCGCCTTCCACACTGGTCTCATCCAGTTCATCCTTTTTCATCAACGGCTGGCCGGCGATCACCTGATCCCACCCGACGATTTCCCCATTACTATCGAGATACCCTTTGATTTTATGAATGAACAACGGGCGATAAAAGCCCCCTTGAATGTCGTCTTCACGGGTATGCAGGTGCTTGACCGGTCGCTGCATCCCCGACGCTTTAAATACTTCTGCCGCCTCTCTCATATAGGGCGAACCGAACTGTGCCCGGCGACCAAAACTGCCACCGGCCAGCTGTATTTCCATGTGAACATTTTCAGCAGGAACACCTGTAATTTCGGAGATTGCCTGTTTGTCCTGACCGGGAAACTGGGCACCATTAAAGCAGGTAATACTGCCATCTTCATTTTTTTGCAGCACAGCATCAAGGGTTTCCATCGGCGCGTGAGCAAGATAAGGAAATATAAATTCAGCCTCGATAACCTCCAGATCATCCCGGGCAGCTAATCCGGCGACATCGCCACGTTTAGTAGCCTCAAAACCCGTTTTTTTCATCTGCTCACGGTAATCTGCAATGATTTCATCAGAAGAGCGCTGCTCTGCGTTACTGGTGTCCCACTCAATATCCAACGTCGCTTTTGCCTGCAAAGCACTCCACGTATCTTCTGCAAATACAGCTACACCCTGGGAAACGGGCTTAATATCCACAACGCCCTTAATTTTTCTGGCCTTTTTATCATCCACCCGTTTTACGCTGGCGTTGAAGTAGGGTGCCCGTGCGACCACGGCCACCAATACATTGTCAGGATAATGGTCGAGGGTAAAAAGCGCTTTTCCATCGGTTTTGTCCGGCGTATCCAGGCGCGTTTTTTTCGCGCCAATGATAGTAAAGTCAGCGGGATCCTTAAGTTTGACATCTGTCGGCGGCGTGAGCATCGCCGCATCTTCTGCTAACTCACCATAAGTTGCCTGACGATTGGAGGCAGGATCACTGACAATACCACCAACGACTTTCAGACTATTGGTGGGCACCTGCCACCGCGCAGCGGCAGCAGCAACTAACATCGCCTTTGCAGTGGCACCGGCGCGACGAAACTGCTCGTACGAATTGGCAATAGCCGTAGAACCACCCGTACCTTGCATACCAAAGACATTGTTGGCGTAAATTGTATCATCTGCAGGCGACGCCGTGGCGCGCATCTGAGACCAATCGGCATCCAGTTCTTCAGCCACCAGCTGGGTCAGCCCGGTATACGGCCCCTGTCCCATCTCCAGGTGTTTTGATAAAACGGTAACAGTGTTATCCGGTGACACGATCACAAAAGCATTCAATTGTTTCTGATCAGTCTTAGCCCCCTGGGCCAGCGAGGTTTTGCCGCTTAATGCCATCGCTTTGGGAGCCAGCGCAAACCCGATAACCAGGCTGCTGCCAGCCAGAAAATGCCTTCTGGATTGATTTTCGACCGAATTCATTCGCTTTCCTCCATCTGCTGTGCCGCAGTATGAATAGCCTGACGAATACGCTGATAGGTGGCACAACGGCATATATTCCCCGCCATCGCGCCATCAATATCTTCATCTGTGGGATTTGGCTTTTGCTTAAGCAATGCAACCGCAGACATGACCTGACCGGACTGGCAGTAGCCACATTGCGGGACGTCTGTCTCTATCCAGGCGGTGTGAATTGCGTTAGCTTCTTTACCATCAACGCCCTCGATGGTTGTGACACGCTGATCTGCAATCGTTGATACGGGTGTGACACAGCTTCGTTTGGTCATGCCGTTAACATGCACGGTACACGCACCACATTGCGAGATTCCGCAGCCATATTTTGTACCGGTAAGTCCGGCGCGGTCTCTGATTACCCATAACAATGGGGTTTTGGGGTCGCCATCAAACTGAATGGTCTGGTTATTGAGCGTAAATGCGATCACGGAATTCTCCTTATCTGGCATGCCCCAATACATCAGAAAAAGGGAATAACCTTGATTAAATCAAGGTTTATACTGACGAAACATAAAGATAGATTTACTGAGAAGACGAGTTGGCATGTTGCTTAATGACCCTCCCAAGGATGAGTCATTAAGCAAACAGGTCAGGCAGGATGATGTTGCGCCGGAGGATTGCTGCTCCACGCAGTAATTAAGGCTTTGACGAGTGTCGCCAGCGGAATGGCAAAAAACACGCCCCAGAAGCCCCATAGCCCACCGAAAAAGAGCACTGCGACAATAATGTAGAGTGGGTGCAGGCTGACCGCTTCAGAAAACAATAACGGCACCAGTAAGTTTCCATCAAGCGCCTGAATAATGCTGTAGGCGATCATCAGATACCAGAAGTCAGGCGTAATCCCCCACTGAAACATGGCGACCACGGCAACCGGAATGGTTACCACGGCTGCGCCGATATATGGTATCAGCACCGAAAGCCCCACCAGCACGCCCAGTAACATGGCATAACGCAAGTCCATCAGCACAAAGGTAATACAGGACACAGCGCCGACGATAACAATTTCAATAACTTTGCCGCGAATGTAGTTGGCTATCTGTGTGTTCATTTCCTGACCGACCTGCGTAATCAGACGCCTTTCACGGGGAAGTACAGAGGAGATACTATGGACAAAAAACATCTTGTCCTTGAGCATAAAAAACACCATTAGCGGGACGAGGATCAGATACACCAACAATGCAGCCACATCGCCCAATGAGCTGACTGACGCGGAGATAAGTTGTTCACCCACCTCTACCAGCTTATCGTTCAACCCTTCCATCATCTGATGAATCTGATAAACCTGCACATAATCAGGGTATTTTTCGGGCAAGGTGAGAATCCAGTCCTGCGCTTTTTGCCAGATCAGCGGGGTTTCCTGAATGAGATTGATGCTTTGCCGTGAAATTACCGGCATCAGCCCCACCAGCAGTAGGATGCTGATAATGACAAATCCCATAAGCACCAGTACGCAGGATATGGTTCGCCCCAACCCGAATCTGACCATCCGACTGACCGGCCAGTCGAGCAAATAAGCGATAACTGCAGCTATCAACACAGGCATGATAAGCTCGCCCCACAGCAATAAGGCTGCGGTGGTCAGGATTATCAGAATCAGCAGCATGGCTGCATCCGGATCAGAAAATTTACGGCGGTACCAACGTCCGAAGACGCTTATCAAACTCATGTAAAAAACTCGGGTATGAACGACTAAAGCACGCATCATAGGTTATGCCGTAAATCAGAGCAACTGGCAATATAGCGGTGGCAGAAAATTCAGGACCGACAACTGTTTAGTGTCAATTAATTTGATGTCGTGTGGGTTTGCGGTGGCAAATCGGGTAATGCTGCGGCAAAATGATAAAACGCAAGAAAAATGAAACTCTATGGATATATCACTGCTCTAAGCTGATAATCACTTAGGCGGTACTCACTGTAAAGGGCGTAATGAGATCATTAGTGAAAAAAAGCATTACGGCAGGCTTGTTATTATTAACGTGCAGTCTGTCTGTGGTGGCGCAGGATGCAAGCTATAAAAACAAAAATGCTTTACCGGAAATTGGCGTTGTCGCGTCTAATGCCCTGTCATTGGATAAAGAAGAGATTCTCGGCGATGTCATGATGCGCCAAATCCGTGGTCAGGCTCCGCTCATCATGGATCCGGTGCTGGACGAATATCTTCAGGATCTGGGCAACCGCCTGGTGATTCATGCAGATAATGCCAAGTTCCCCTTCCGTTTTTTCTGGGTTAACAACGGTGCAATCAATGCTTTTGCCTTTTTCGGCGGGCACATCGGGGTGCACTCCGGCCTTATTCACAATGCCAAGACTGAAAGTGAGCTGGCATCCGTGCTTGCGCACGAAGTCGCCCACGTAACGCAACGTCACCTCGCCAGAAAAATGCAGGCACAGCAGCGGTCCGCGCCACTAGCGCTGGCATCTATGGTGGGTGGCCTGTTACTGGCACTTGCCAGCCCTGAAGCAGGTATGGCTGCGCTGGCAAGCTCACAGGCCGCATCGGCACAAATGGCGATTGACTATACCCGTTCAAACGAAGAAGAAGCCGACCGGATCGGTATTACCATGTTAGCCCGCGCAGGTTTTGATCCTAACGCTGCGGCAGGCTTTTTCTCAACACTGAATGAACAGTATCGCTTAGTTTCCCGGCCCCCTGCGCGGCTTTTATCGCACCCGCTGACTGAATCAAGGATCGCGGATGCCCGCGCACGGGCCGCTAATTATGAGCGCGTCAATCTGCCCAAAAATCTGGCATTTCATCTTGCCCGTGCACGGGTAATGGCGCGCTATACCTTTGATGAGAAGTTCAGTCTGGAATATTTTCAGGCGGCTGTTGAGAAAAAAGATTTTCCGATGGCTGAAGCCGCGCAGTATGGACTGGCGCTGGCGTACCTGCGAAACAATAAACCGCAATTGGCTCGGCCTATCATAGAATCGTTGCTTGAAAAGCATCACGAAAATTTGTTTTATCTGGATGCGGCCACCGATATTTCTCTGGCTGAAGAAAAATATGAGGAGGCGATCCAGCGACTGGCGCCTCATCTGAGTCGGACGCCTCGCAATCAGGTGCTCGCGCTTAACCAGGCAAATGCGTTAATTGAGAGCGGCCAGTATCAGCAGGCTATTCTGATTCTAAAAGACTTCCTGATGGTTAAAGAAGATTACGAGGTGGCCTATCAGCTTCTTACCGAAGCTTATAAACGCGCCCGTGATCGTAAGGATATGCATCAGAGTAAAGCGGAGATATACGCCCTCAACGGCGCATACCAGCGAGCCATCGATGAGCTGCAGTTTGCCTATAATTACACTGGCGACAGTCATTTGGAAAAACAAAAAATCCGCGCGCGTATCCAACAGCTTCGTGACGATGAGGAACGGCTAAAGCGCTTGTGATTTAAGCTGTGCCAGTGCCTGGCGCAGCGCATCTTCACTCACCTCGCCCCGAAGTTGTTTTGCTACCTGACCCTGCGGGTTAATGATATATGTAGCGGGTAAGGCAGGCGGCGGCGGCATGGGCATGCGCGGTGCCGGAAGCGAGACAATCATCTCTGCTTCAATATTGTATTGTTGTTTAAGCAAAGCGGTTTTATGACTGTCTGCCGGATCGTAGTTGATGACAAATAACCTGGTGTTTGGCGGTAATGCACGGGCAAACTGATTCAGTTGAGGCATTTCCTTTAGACAGGGCGCACACCAGGGCGCAAAGTAATTTAGTACCACCCATTGCCCATTTAAAGCCTGCCATTTAACGTCATTTCCGGATAACGTGGTAAAATCCGGCTCAGGTTTACTACTCATGAGAACGCCGCCCGTCAGGGCAATCAGTCCCACTGTAAAGAAAAGTAACTTTTTGCCTATTCCGGTGAACTTGAAGTTTTTCTTTTTGCCTTGCATAGTCATATACTTACTTTTCAAAATCAGTGACTGTGTATTGCTTGCACATAGCTTGCCTCTATCGCTGTACAAAAACAATACGGAATGTATATGTCTGAAATAAGTATCCTGCACAACCCTCGCTGCTCCAAAAGCAGACAAACCCTGCAATTACTTCAGGACAGAGGAATTACTCCTGACGTTATTGAGTATCTGAAGACCCCGTTAGATAAACAGTCGTTGTCTGACTTATTTGACAAGTTGCCCGTTGATGACATCGAACAGATGATGCGCGTCAAGGAGCCAGAATTTAAAGAAGCCGGCCTCATAAAAGGCGAAGTGAGTAAAGAACAGGGGCTGGCCGCCATGGTGCAATATCCCAAACTGATTGAACGTCCTGTTGTCTTCACCGCAAGCCAGGCAAGAATCGGCAGACCGCCTGAATCTGTACTGGACATTGTATAATGACTGACATTCTGGTGCTCTATTATAGTCGCCATGGTACCACCGAGGCGCTAGCCCGACAGATTGCCAAAGGCATTGAAAAAACAGCTTGCCAGGCCAGGATCCGTACCGTGCCCCCCTTAAGAGACTATCAATCAGCTGAGGTGCAGCATGTGCCAGATGATGGTCCGCCTTATGTTTCAAAAGCTGACCTGAATGAATGTGCGGCACTGGCAATGGGAAGCCCTACCCGTTTTGGTAATATGGCTGCGCCACTGAAGCATTTTCTTGATAGTACCAGTGAAGAATGGCTTAAAGGCGTTTTAATCGATAAACCCTGCTCAGTATTTACCTCAAGCGCCAGTATGCATGGCGGCCAGGAAACAACGCTGTTAACAATGGCGATCCCGCTTATCCATCACGGTATGGTATTTTGTGGCGTTCCTTACAGCGAATCAGCATTGCATGACACGCAGACAGGCGGTACCCCTTACGGCGTCAGCCACGTTAGTGGCCTGGCTAATAACGGTCTCAGTGAACATGAAAAACAACTGGCAATAGCCCAGGGTGAACGTTTGGCAGCACTGACGCTTAAGCTGGAAAACGCTAAATGATGCACGCCACGACGCGTCTGTACCGCAATATTGCGCTGGTCAGCTATTTGCTACTGCTGGTATGGGTAATACTCTGGCACACCGCGCTTACCGATACGCAGCCGTATTCTGCGTTATTTATTTTTTTGCTGTACGTAGTGCCGTTGTTATTACCTATGCATGGCATTTTCAAGGGTAAGCCCTATACGCATGCGTGGGCAAACTTCATCACCTTGTTCTATATTATTCACGGTATTACCGTAGCGTACGCCGTTCCCTCAGAGCGATGGTTTGCCTGTGTCGAAATTGCTCTGAGCAGCGTTATGTTTATCGGATGCAGTATGTTTGCCCGATTCAGAGGCAGAGAACTGGGTCTGTCTCTGCCTAAGCTCAAACAGGAAATGAAAAAAGAAAAATCCCGGTTCGAGAAGCAGTAAAGTGAGCAGTCAGATGAGATGGTCAATTCTTACAACAGCATTTTTTCTCAGCGCATGCGGCGGCGGTGGCGACACGCCATCCGGTGAGAACAAGGGCTCAGGCTCGCCGACGACAACACCTGTTACCCTGACTGTGACCGGTGACCGTGTGGTTGATGCTGGCGACAGCGTGGGGCTTGCTGCCATTGCCAGTGATGGCAGCGCGTTAGCACAGGTTACCTGGACGATTTCAGGCGCCGACCAACCGCTTGCTCCACACAGTCAGGCAATCGGGTTCACCGCACAAGATGCCGGTGTTATCACCTGGCAGCTTGATGCGTTAAGCGCACAGGGCAAGGCGCTATCGACCAGTGGCGAAATAGCCGTCTCGCAAGGGCCTGCACCCTCAGCTGTGGCTCGGTTAACCCATGAGGCAGTTGAATTGGGTAAAGTATCATTACGTGTCGATACCTTGCCAGATAAAACCGTCGACAGTATCACCTGGCAGCAAACCTCCGGACCCGAGGTTGATCTTAAATACAGTCAGGGCCACTCTATTCATAATGATGTATTTTTTCAGGCCCCTGCAGTAACCCGGGATACGTTACTGGCATTTGATGCCGAGGTTAGCTATGACGATGGCACTTCTGGTATCGATACGGTGTGGGTAGTGGTTAATGATACGCCGGTGGATAGCGATGCCTTTTTCCCGGGCAGCGATCTTTATCCCACATCACTTATTCACGCCTATAATCCCCAAAGTCCGTGGAAGCAGGCGTTGGAAGAGTGTATTTATACCGCCACCATTGCCCGATCATGTGAATTTGCCAGACTGCCGCTATTAGGCCAGCAAACAGATACGCCCTCCACCTCAGATATTATGGACAGAGTTCTGGTTTCTCATGACTGGATGGGCGAAGCATTCGAACAATTTCTCAATTCATCCCAAGCCGGACCGGATATCATTAACCTGTTGCGCGCCACCACGGCAGTGGTGATCAGTTACGATATTCGCCCTTCGTTTTACTGGAGTGCTACCGGTGCCATATACCTGGATGCCAGCAATATATGGTTAACGTCCGCTCAAAGGGACACACTCAATACTGAGCCTGACTATCGCAGCGGGTTCGATGATGAACTGGCGTATCGTACCAGCTGGCGATATGTAAAAGACGGCGAGTATTATTACCCGCAACCTGGTTTGTCCCGCGCGAACCGGGCCACACGCAGTGAGCAACAGCTTGAAGCCTCTTTGACCTGGCTGCTTTATCATGAGCTGGCCCATGCTAATGATGTGTTTCCTGCAACTCGCTGGGCGACGTTGCGTGGGAGTGATTCTCCGCTTCGTTATGCTAACAATCATGCGATGATTTCAGATACCCTGGCCCGTGACTACCCGCTCATATCAGATCGCTTGTTGGCACTGGCCCAGGTCAGTTATGGCGGCGCACAAAGTACCCAGACACAGCGAGACTACACGGCGCAGGATATTGCAACCTGGTTTGAGCAGGACAACGCTGTATCCATGTATGGTTTTTATACCTACCGGGAAGATTTCGCGACCTTATTCGAGCGCTTTATGATGCTGTATCGTATGAATGCAGAGGCTGATGTGGGTATCTTTACCGAAGAAACCATTAAAAATGGTGAACTGCTCATCACCTGGGCACAACGCAACCGCGTCAATGAACCGTTTATTCAGCCCCGTGCTGCTTTTGTTGTCGACCAGGTCCTTCCCGCCATTAATGCAGGCCAGATACAAACACAAATGTCTGCCCCTGTGATGCTGCCGGCGTTAGCCAGCTGGCGTGATACGGTGGCAGTATCTACCAGCAAAGAACATGTTAAAAACCAGACACTTAAAGGGTTACGCGTAACTGGAGAGCCAGCTTTTGAGCGCTGGCTTCCGTTACCAGACGAGAAAAACTAATCCAGATTTAACTCACGCTTAATCATAGAGATAGAGATTTTACGCTGTTCCTGTAACGAGCGTGCATCCAGACGCTCAAGCAGATGCATCAGGCTCTTCAGGTTTCTGTCATAGTGATTGAGCACAAAGCTCAGTGCAGCGTCAGAGAACATCAGCCCTTTTTGCTCTGCCCGATACCTGACCGCCTGCTTACGCGCTTCATCATCGAGGCGCTGCAGCGTGAATGTTGTCCCCCACTGAAGTCTCGACTCCAGATCGGGTAACCGAAAACCTGTATTGGCAGGCAGTTGCCGGCTGCTGCAAATCACAATTGTCTTTCTTTTTTCGGTAACCCGGTTTAACAAATCAAATATGGCCTCTTCCCAATTTGCGTTTTGGCTGATTGATTCCATATTATCCAGGGCAATGACACTCAGGTTTTCTAATCCCTCCAGCACCTGAGACTCAAGAGCACTGAGCTGACGGCAGTTCAGGTAGATGTGACTCACACCTCGGGCACTTAGTCGATGGGCAAGCGCGAACAGTAAGTGGCTTTTACCCTGTCCTTCACCCCCTACAATGTTTATCAGGGGTAAAGGTTGAGAAGTAAGAAATTGTAAAGAGCGGGTAGCTGACCAGTCAGGTGTTTCCCGACTGATCATTGTCAGCAGCGCAACAAGCTGTTGGTTCTGGGCAGCAACAAAACTTTCAAATGTTTCATCCGCCGGTAGTGAAACCGGTAGCGACAGCTGTTTTGCTATTCGTTCCAATAGAAATTATGTCCTTCAAGCGGCCTGCCGAATGTGTCCCGCACGGGCTGAAGCTGTGAATCCAGCGACAGTGCATTAACAAAATCGGACACTGTGCCCACCAGCTTCACTTCAAAAGTAGCCACCGACCCGTTCTGTTGGGACAGCATCGCCTGTTTAACAATACTCATGTCATTTAAAAAGCGTTGCGCGTGCACATATTTTTCCAGACCATCCAGATTTGCAACTGAAATAGACACAATCTCACCCGTGGTATTGGCATCTGCATCTACAGAAACCGCAAAGCGTTGCCCCAGGTATTGACTGTACACATGCATGAATTCTGATAGCGCGCCTTCAGCGGTGCTCGCCCGAACGACGCCAAACTGTGTATCAGCCCCCTCCAGTAGCGTCCATTCCAGCGCATATTCACCGCTTCCGGCACGTGCTGGCATTGTAGGTTCGCCGGCAGTATCTACAGCGGGATCCGCGTCTTCAACCCCATTGTCTGCGGTTATCTCCTGCTGAGCTAACTCTCCTCCAGCGGTCTTGCTATCTTCAATTAGCCTGTTACCTGGCGTCGCGTCCTGCACGGGAAGGGTTGAAGATGAAGAAAAACGCGACGTATTCTCCTCTTCCTGTGTTGTGTTTTCTTCAGCGCTGTAAGCAAAGGCGAGGTTACTGTCCGAAAGCGCTTGTTCCAGCTTCTCTTCGGTGCTGAGAAATTCCGGCGTAGCCTCTTCAGGCCTACGGTGCAGCCTGGCACCGATGATAAACTCCGGACGATAACGTTCGGAAGCCTGGTTGAGGACACTGCCAAACTGTCCCCATACGTCATAAACTGAAATAGCACTGTTGTCTGTTAAGTCCATCAAAGGAAGCGTAACAGGCACACCGTATCGTTCAGAGGCTGTGCGGATAACAGCGGTCAGTTCACCGGGCTGCCCCTCTCGCAATATCCATTTATCACGGTCTTCCTGATTGGCCAGCCAAATCAGCGTGTCCGGGCGGCGTTGTCCCCAAACAGGTAATGAGGCGTCTCTGAGCAAATCGACCAGCACTTTACGAGAAAACTCACCCGCGTAATATTGGCGACCATCCTCATAATCAAACTGGTAAGCGCTAAGATACCGTGCGGGGGACTGCAGCGCAGTTTGTATCGCAGGATGAGCTAATACTGCGTCAGTCCCGCTCATTTTCACCAACACCTGCTCCATAGCCTGGCGCAACGCAGTGCGGCGCGACTGAGCAGACTGATCTGCCACCGGGACCTTCGCAGCGTTAGTTTTTATAACGGTACTGGCCGTCGCTGTCCCGATACTCCCCACGGCAAATACAAGGGGGACAATGAAAGTACAGAATTTTGCTAGCGTATGTGCAGCCTTTAAATCATTATTTTTACGAGTAAACATCAACAGGATCCGGTACTCCGTTTCGCCTTCGTTGTTATGGCATTTCGCAAACAGGCACACATTGTGGTCCATCTGGGCATTTTTTTCACCACTATTTTTAATCGATGTCGCTGGTTTGACAGGACTTGATTGGACTTAAAGTCACTTACTGGTAGAATCCGCGTTTTTCCATCCTTTTGCATCAGGGCTATAACCGTGAGCGACAAAAAAACCTCTCTTAGCTATAAAGACGCCGGCGTGGATATTGATGCCGGAAACCAGTTGGTCGATCGAATCAAATCCGTCACAAAACGGACTCACCGTCCGGAAGTAAAAGGTGGCCTGGGCGGCTTTGGAGCGCTGTGTGAAATTCCTTCTAAGTACAAAAAGCCTTTGTTGGTGTCAGGTACTGATGGCGTGGGAACAAAGCTGCGGCTGGCGATGGACGCTAATGCCCACCAGGGAGTAGGTATAGATCTGGTCGCAATGTGTGTTAACGACTTAATTGTACAGGGTGCTGAACCACTTTTTTTCCTTGATTACTACGCCACCGGTAAGCTTGATGTAGATACCGCTGCCTCGGTAGTTACCGGAATCGGTGAAGGATGTGAATTGTCTGGTTGTGCACTGATAGGCGGTGAGACGGCCGAAATGCCCGGTATGTATCATGATGGTGATTACGACATTGCTGGGTTCTGTGTGGGGGTGGTAGAAGCTGACAATGTGATTGACGGCAGTCAGGTTGCCGCCGGACAAAAACTCATCGCGCTCGGCTCCTCTGGCCCCCACTCAAACGGTTATTCACTGATCCGCAAAGTATTGGAAGTCAGTGGTGCAAATCTTGACGATGCGCTGGGTGACGGCACGCTTAAATCGCATCTGCTTGAGCCAACCCGAATTTATGTAAAATCGGTACTGGCGCTGCTGGAAAATGTTAAGGTGCGGGCGATTTCGCATATTACCGGCGGTGGTTTTTGGGAAAATATCCCCCGCGTTCTGCCCGATACCACGAAGGTAGTTGTGGAAGAAAACAGCTGGCAGTGGCCTGAGATTTTTAATTGGCTACAGCAAAACGGTAATATCACCGACCACGAAATGTACCGCACATTTAATTGCGGTGTAGGCATGGTGTTGGTCGTTGACGAAAAGGATGTCGAAGCCTCGCTGTCGCTGCTTAAGGATGCCGGGGAAAATGCCTGGTTACTGGGGCACATTGAAGATCGCAATAATGACGAAAATCAGGTCGAGATTATTTAAGTGATGACAGGTAAAAAAAATATCTGTGTGCTGATTTCCGGTAATGGCTCGAATTTGCAGGCGCTGATGGACGCCTGCGATGCCGGCAGAATTAATGGCACTATTTCTGCGGTAATTGCTAATAATGCAGATGCATTCGGGCTTGAACGTGCACGTAACGCCGATATTACAACGCACTGTCTGAGTCACAAACAATTTGAGTCCCGGGAAGCGTACGACCTCGCCCTGGGCGACTTGATCGCTCAATATGACGCTGATTGTATCGTGCTGGCTGGATTCATGCGTATCCTGACGCCAGAGTTTGTGGCGCGTTTTTCTGGAAAGCTGCTAAATATTCATCCTTCACTTTTACCCAAGTACCGGGGACTGCATACCCATCAGCGGGCTATCGAGAATAAGGACGCTGAGCATGGCGTAAGTGTACATTATGTTACCCCCGAACTTGACGGCGGGCCGGTGATCGTTCAAAGCCGCGTTCCGGTATTTGAAGAGGATACAGTTGAGGATCTGGCTGAACGTGTAAGCGAACAGGAATTGCGAATTTATCCCCTTGTGGTTAAATGGTTTTGCGAAGGTCGTTTAGCAATGAAGGAAAATAAGGCGGTATTTGATGATGAGATTCTTCCGGAAACCGGTTACGCGAGCGATTAAGTTGTCTGCGGCGATGCTGTTTATTGCATCGCCTCTGTCTTTTTCTGCACAACAGCAAGAGAATGACTCTGCTGCCCTGCCCGATCTTGTGCCCTTTGAAGCAATCTATATTGCATTTAAATGGGGCGATGATGTCGGTACCGCTAAAATGAAACTTGAGCCGTTAGCGGATAAACAGTTTTCATTAACGTATTCATCCAAAGTCTCAAAATTCTTTCTTTCCGATGAACGGTTTGAGCACTCTATCTTTTTTATCAGTGACCACGAACTTATACCCTCACAGTATAACTATACACGCACCGGAACCGGCCCTGATGATTCAATTAAAATAACCTTCAAGAAAAATCCGAAGCCTGTTGTTGTGGTGCAAAATGAGGAAAATCTTGAATGGAATGATGAGTTGGATAATCAGCTTTACCGCATTGATTTGGGGCGGCAACTGGCAGCGGGGAATGATAATCTTGCCTATGACTTTATCAATTACCGCGGCCAGAAAAGAAACTACGGCATTAACATTCTTGGCGAAGAAACCCTGTCCCTGCCCTATGGCAAACTGCAAACCATCAAGGTGAAGCTGGTCAGAGATACTAAAACACGCGAGACATTTGCCTGGTATGCGCCATCACTGGATTATCAACTGGTAAGATTACAGCAATTTAAAGATGGCGATGAGCAGGGTGACCTCAGGCTCAGTGCGTTCAGGCGATTGTAATTCGTGATCTGTAATCTGTTGTTTACCCTATCCTAAGCGCCTTTCAGGCGCTTTTTTCTTGATCTTTTACCACTGAGATTATAGCTTTATGAAAGCTGGTCAGACCTCAAATCTCCGGGTAATACTTTTCCCGTACTAATCTGACTGGAGTAACGCCACATTTATCAGGAGTGTAAAAATGGCAGAGTTCGTCTGGTTTTTAATTGTATTGCTGACCCTATGCGTGGCCAGCTATAAACGTTTGGGGTTGGTCAACACCATCGCGCTTACTGCGGGTGTCATGATTATCGGTACCCTGTTTGGTGATATTGGCTGGCTCGGCTGGCTGGTATTTTTAGCGCTGGCTATTCCGCTAGGTGTTTCTGACATCAGAAAAACACATATTACGAAGAAGTTACTGGCATTTTATAAGAAAGTCATGCCAGAGATGTCTCGCACTGAGCAAGAAGCTATTGATGCCGGTACAGTGTGGTGGGACGGTGATATCTTTAGCGGCAAGCCTGACTGGGATAAGCTTCACGGTATTCCCAAGGGCCGCTTAACACCCGAGGAACAAGCGTTTCTTGACGGTCCTGTTGAGGAAGTCTGCGGCATGGTGGATGAGTGGGAAATAAACCATAAACTGGCCGATATGCCGCCTGAAATCTGGGAATTCCTGAAAAAGCATAAATTCTTTGCCATGATCATCAAGAAAAAATACGGTGGTCTGGAATTTTCAGCGTATGCGCAATCGCGCGTGTTACAAAAGCTTGCGGGTACCAGTGCGGTACTTTCCAGTACTGTCGGCGTGCCCAATTCGTTAGGTCCTGGTGAACTGCTGGGCCACTATGGTACTAAAGAGCAGCAGGACTATTACTTGCCGCGTCTGGCCAGTGGCGAAGAAATTCCATGTTTTGCCCTAACCGGACCTGAAGCGGGCTCTGATGCCGGGGCCATTCCTGATGTTGGTGTAGTATGCAAAGGTGAATGGAAAGGCGAAGAAATTCTTGGTATGCGTTTGACCTTTGATAAGCGTTATATCACTCTTGCGCCTGTAGCCACCGTTATTGGCCTTGCATTTAAGTTACAGGATCCTGATGGTTTACTGGGTGATAACGCCGACCTGGGTATTACCTGCGCACTGATCCCCCGTGACACAAAAGGCCTGGATATTGGCCGTCGCCACTTCCCTCTTAACACACCATTTCAGAATGGTCCTATCCGTGGTGAAGATATCTTTGTTCCACTGGATTACATCATTGGCGGGCAAAAAATGGCTGGCCAGGGTTGGCGTATGCTGGTGGAATGTTTGTCTGTTGGCCGCTGTATTACCCTGCCCTCCACGGCTGCAGGCGGTGCCAAAACCTGTGCCCTTGCGACCGGCGCCTATGCCCGTATTCGCCGTCAGTTCCGTTTACCGGTAGGTAAAATGGAAGGTGTTGAAGAAATGCTGGCCAGAATTGGCGGTAATGCTTATCTGATGGATGCGGTTACCCGCTTTTCTACCGTGGGCGTTGACCTGGGCGAGAAGCCCTCTGTCGTATCAGCCATCTGTAAATATCATCTGACCGAAAAAATGCGTCAGGTAATTAACGATGCGATGGATGTGCATGGCGGTAAAGGCATCATGCTTGGGCCAAATAATTACCTGGGCCGCGCATATGAAGGTGCGCCGATTTCCATCACGGTGGAAGGAGCGAACATCCTGACGCGCAATATGATGATCTTTGGACAGGGTGCGATGCGTTGCCACCCTTATGTGTTGAAAGAAATAGAAGCGGCAGCCAAAGAAGATCGTCAGGAGCAGCTTGATGATTTTGATAAGGCGGTATTTGGTCACATCGGCTTTGCGTTATCGAATAAGGTACGCAGTTTGTGGTTCGCATTTACCAGCAACTATTTCAGCTCTGCACCATTTTCAGACGACACTGCGCGGTATTACAAGTTACTGAAAGGCTATAGTGCTAACCTGGCCTTTATGACAGACGTGTCTATGGGTGTACTGGGCGGTGATTTGAAACGTAAAGAGCGTTTATCAGCCAGACTAGGTGATGTGCTTTCAGGTATTTACCTGGCGAGCGCAACGCTTAAACGCTACGATGAGGAAGGTCGCTTGCAGGAAGATGCACCAATGATGCACTGGGCGCTTCAGACAACATTGTTTGATATTGAAACAGCCATCATCGATTTTTTGGATAACTTCCCGTCGCGACCTGTTGCTCTGGCAATGAAAGCCATCATCATTCCGTTTGGTCGTCGTTGCGAGAAACCGTCTGATCGTCTGGAGCATAAGATAGCTAACATACTGCAACAGCCTTCTGCAGCACGAGCTCGCCTTGGCGACGGTCAATACCTATCGCGCGAGGAAGGTAGTCTGTTTGGCGATTTGGAGCAGACGCTGGACAATGTGCTCAAATGCGAGCCGGTCTTTGAGCGCATTTGTAAGGAAAAAGGCCAAAAGCTTCCGTTCACCCGTCTGGACAAACTTGCTGATGAAGCGCTCAGCGATGGCATCATCAATGACGATGAAGCCGCGTTAATGCGCGAAACAGAAGCCGGTCGACTGCGTACCATCAATGTCGATGACTTCGACCATGAGGAGCTGATCGCCGCGTCGGCTAAAAAACAAAAAGGCAAATCAGCTGCCTGAAATAACTAAAAAGCCACCTTCGGGTGGCTTTTTTAATACAAACGATTACATATCATTTTGTAACGCCCGCCGATGTTCATGCAGGATACGCTTCGCTCCCCTCACCTTTCATCCTCTACGCCTATCACTGCGGCATTCCGATACTCGCCAGTAGATACATTTGCCTGCACACTGGTAGTATTAAATAAATTGATAGCAGACTGAGTATTCTTGTACGTAGTCCGACGCGTATCGATGGGATTAGAAATGAAGCGCCCCGTTTACTGCACTTAAGCCAGGCTGGTGGTATGCTAATAAACACGGCATTTACTTGTTGCACTACACTGAGCTATAAATCGATTTTATCGCTTTGGTAACAACACACCCGATTTCGCCCGTACTTTTTCGACTGATACAGCGCTAAATCCGCCGCTGAAAAAAGGTTATCCAAATTATAGCCGGCCTCACCCGTATCAGCGATACCAAAACTGGCGGTAACCTGGAAATGTGAGCCTGTATCAAAGGTGTCAATTTTCTGAATAGTTTCTCTGCACTGCTCAGCAAAATCTTTTGCTGCAATGCTGTCAGTATCAGGCAAGATGATGCCAAATTCCTCGCCGCCTACTCTGCCTATTTGCATACCTTTTGCTGCTGTGAGTGCTTTGAGGGACTCAACCACTTTCACTAATACCCAGTCACCTACTTTATGGCCATAAGCGTCGTTAATCGTCTTGAAATGGTCAAGATCGATAAATATAAGCGACACAGAGGATTCCGATTTTTCAGCGTTAGTAAGAATCGCTTTGCTCTTCTCACTAAAGTATCCACGGTTATTGATGCCAGTGAGATGGTCGGTGCTGGCCAGATAGTGAAGCCGCTTTTGGGTTTTCCGGGCGCGATAAGACCAGAACAGCAACATAACTACCACCAGCAATGCCAGGCCAATCACCAACAGCATGCTGCTGATTTGTTCCTTAACCAGCTTCGATTCTGTAGAAAGCAACTGATTTTTTTTATCCAGTAGGTCGATCTGACTTTCTTTTGCCTGTAAATCAAACCGCGCTTCCTGGATCGCCAGGGATTTTGTTACTTTTTGATTGTATAAGGAAACTGACAGTTCGCGATGCTTTTTTTCATATTCATAAGCCTGCTCATATTGCTGTTGTTCAGCGGCAATGTTGGCCAAAATTGAATAGGCGGAAATCAATGACTCCCGGTATTCTTTATCTGCATCAGCCTCAAGGACCTGCAAGGCGTACTGTTTGGCTTGTTCGGGTTCAGAAGCGGCAACCTTTAATTTCGCTTTAATGAGAAGTAAACTGGCGGTCAGATATTTAAAGTCGATGGCTTCGACATGTTTAGTCGCTTCGCTTACAATTAAGGATGCTTCGGTGTAAGCTTGTTTATCAATCAGAAAATCAAGCAAATTGTTATAATTAACCGCGACGTAGTAAGGCAAAGGGACCGCGCCACAAAGCTCAATGGCATCATAAAAATCGTCATCCGATATTTTAGCTGGCTCTGAGATAGCGAGGTTAAACGCCTGCTCGGTTAGCGCTATACATTGATGATAAGATGTCGCAGCGGGATGACTGAAGATTTTTTGCGCGTAAGAGATTGCCATGTCTGGCTGCTCGACTTCATTGTAAAATAGCACCAGGCCATTATAAGCATCCGGCTCCACTTCATGCGCGTCGATACGATTCATCAGCGACGTCAACTCGGACACCAGCGCAAAGCTCCTGGGCCAGTGACCTTTATATGCTGACAATCCCAACAAAGATGTCATCGCCCGCACTTTTGCCGGGCTATCCGGTATCCGCTTAATAAACGCTTCATAGCGTTTGATGGTCTTTCCTAAGTTCTGCTCCATAAATGTGCTGATATAGATAGTGATATAGTCATAGGTGTATTGTTCTTCGATGCCCAATGACTCTCGGTCAAGATCATCCAATATCTGTTTTGCTTTTTTAGGATCAGCCAGCCTTAGCGAGTCAGCCTCTTCTAACATCGCGTTGGTATCAGCAAAAGCGGGTATCACTGTGCTTAAGAAAATGAGGAGCAGGAAGATACGCATGAACGTCAGAAAAACTCAGGATCCTTTGGGTAGTCATCAGGTTCCGGAACCGGATCCGGCACGGGGTCTGACGGGTCGGTAGGCTCTGCGACAGACAGAGAGGCATTCATTATCTCTGCCTGGGCTTTCCATTGTTCGATGGCTGCTTGTTGTGATTTGCTTAAGTTGGCGATGTCCATTTCAGTGTTTTCGCCCAACATTGCACAAAGCTCTGCTGCGTTCATATTTAGTCTCCGGTGTACTCAGAAATAGCGGCTAATTCAGCGCTTACGACTTCATTCTTTTTTAGTCGGTTGGCCGGAGGGATCACCAGCGTCGTCACCTGTGACAGTTTAGCCTCTGTCAATTTTTCCAGTGGTATGGTTTCAGCCCGAAAAGTGTCAGTAATCAGCGTCGGGCATTCATACAATGTAACAGAATGATCTGATGGGTAAAAATTCATCAGTAGTTTAACTAATACTTTTCTTTCAGCGCTGCTGCTCATTCGTTTGGACAGGCTGATATCGCCCGCCAGCGCCACTTGCCACAAAATGACATAACCGCAGGTGTCCAGCACCCGCTGATAAATCATAAACTGCGTGGTTTCCATATGCTGGCAACCATAGGCACCGGGATCGATTCCCAGGTCTGCGTAAAGGCAATCCTCGGCAGATATTCCGGGCTCCATCGAAGCGGTAAAACCTTCTTCACGAGCCTGTGCAATCGCCTGGTGAGGCACTTGGGCGAACACGCCGGGGTGGCCGTAGAATACGCCTACAACGCGCTTGCCCTCTCGCACCGCTGAGATCATTCGCGTAACCATTTGTTGATAGGTAATCCGGCGGTTTTTATTTTCGCCGTAAAGCGGCTGCAATGAATGATAGTTATTATTGAGGGTTTTAAGCCAGTCCTCCATCAGTGGATGGCAACTGCTAAAAATGATATCGGCATTGACGATATGGCTGCGGCACCGTGCTGATAAATGCGCACCAACAATCATACCCGGTCCTACACAAACCAAACTGCCCATTAAAGGTGCATCCTTTTACCTCTTTATCCAATGAGTGTTATTATGCCTCCCATAAGCACAGGCGCAAACAAAAATTTCATTAACTATCATTGACTAGTGCCATAACGTGCCATTAGCGCAACGGTTTCACTGCGTCGCATTCATGGCTGTTATTCCATCCAGGGTGAACATGAAAAAACATATTTATATTGCCTATACGGGCGGCACGATTGGTATGAAACCATCGTCTCAGGGATACGTGCCGGCGGCAGGCTTTCTTGGCGAAACACTGAAGAAAATGCCGGAGTTTCATCGCGAAGAGATGCCCCGTTTTACCCTGCACGAGTACGATAACCTGATCGATTCGTCAGATATGAATCCTTCCGACTGGCAACGTATCGCCGATGACATCGCACATAATTACGACGATTATGATGGCTTTATCATTTTGCATGGTACCGACACCATGGCGTACACCGCATCCGCGTTGAGTTTTATGCTTGAAGATTTGGGAAAACCGGTTATCGTCACCGGTTCTCAGATACCGCTGGCAGAGCTGCGCTCCGACGGTCAGGTTAACTTACTTAATGCGCTGTTCATTGCGGCAAATTATCCGATTGCTGAAGTCGGGTTGTTCTTTAACAACCGCCTGTTGCGGGGTAATCGCAGCAGAAAAGTCGACGCCGATGGCTTTAATGCCTTTGATTCGCCTAACTTCCCTCCTCTGCTTGAAGCGGGGATCAATATCCGGCTGAATGCCGGCACTCTGGCGACCGCCCCACCCTCTAAACTTGTTGTCAGTCAGGTCGTGGCACAACCGATAGGCCTGGTAAGCTTATACCCTGGGATCTCTCATGAAGTCATCAAAAACACATTGCAGCAGCCTGTCAATGCACTGATTTTATTGAGCTACGGTGTGGGGAACGCGCCCCAGCACCCGGCGTTGCTGGAGCAGCTTCGACATGCCCGTGACAAGCAAATCCCGGTTCTCAATTGTACTCAGTGTATGCGCGGCAGGGTAAATATGGGTGGCTATGCTACCGGTCATGGTCTGGCTGAAGCCGGTGTCTTACCGGGCAGTGACATGACACCAGAAGCCGCGCTTGCTAAGCTTCACTATCTGTTATCCAAGTCGTTACCCTTTGAACAGCTCACAAAGATGCTATCTGAAAACCTACGTGGAGAATTAAGTCAGTAATATGCCTTCGTTAACCGGAAATATCGCAAAGATGCGCGTCAGCGCCACGCCAGATGATAACACCGTACAATATTCTCTGCCGGTGGGTGACCAGCTTGTGGAGATGAACGCACTGATTGGTAGTGAGGTGGAGGTCAGTCACTCCGGGCTGATTCATTGTGTTCACTGTGGCAGTAAAACTAAAAAGAGCTTTAATCAGGGTTATTGTTACCGCTGCCTGATTACACTGGCGCAATGTGACAGCTGTATTATCAAACCAGAGAAGTGTCACTATCACGAAGGAACCTGCCGTGAGCCAGAATGGGGGGAAGCGCACTGTATGAGTGATCATTTTGTCTATCTGGCAAATACCGGCAACTTAAAGGTAGGTATTACCCGACATGTGAAAGACAGTATCTCTAGCCGCTGGATGGATCAGGGCGCCAGTCAGGCACTGGTTATGCTGCGAGTGCCTGACCGCCTGACCAGCGGACAGGTAGAAACCCTGTTCAAAGCGCATATAGCGGATAAGACAAATTGGCGAACCATGCTCAAAGGCGCGCCGGATAAACAGGATCTTGAAGCAGAAAAGCAGCGCCTGCTGGCGGAACTTCAGCCAGAGCTTGATAAGCTACGCGAGGAAAAGGGCTTACAGGCAATTTCTGAAACGGACTCATCTGCCGTGGACATCGATTATCCGGTGACGGCATATCCGGATAAGATCAAATCGATCAACCTGGACAAAACGCCATCCTTTTCCGGAACGCTGCAGGGAATTAAGGGCCAATACTGGCTGCTGGATGGCAACAGAGTGATTAATATGCGTAAGTACGCCGGGTACGAACTGACTGTTTCTTATTGATCCTGTAAGTTTACTATTTGTCTCGCTGAACGTCCCGCTTGCCTTATCCCTGATGGTAAGCGTGTAATACATTACTAATTAACCGGTTGCACCGATCCCGATAGCAATCTATAGAATAAGCACTGAGTGTGCATACCATCGCCTGGCATGCACACTTCCTGAAAAGTATTTACTGATACAGGTGTGAGTAGATTACCCGCTGGGTTTTCATCAGGTTCTGACGCGCGATGGGCCAGAATATTGAAATGTTATCGACATTATTGTATTCAAGGTCTGTTTCAAATCTTTCTGCCATATCATTTAGCGGCTCGGAATGAATAGTCCGTAACAGCTTCACCAGGTTTCTGCTGGTCAGAAGTATTTTGCCATGCCTATCTTCTGCTACTGCCTCATCAATATCCTTAACCGCGTCACTCATGGTGTCCATTAAGGACGTCAGCGATTGCGCCAATGAGCCTACTTGCTCGTTTTGTTGCAGATATGGCAGTAAATCGAACCACACGTGCGGATCGTCAGGAACCGGCTCTTTAGCAAAGTCGGGCACCTCCCGCGTCGCAGGTGCGTCGTTACCGGTATTATCCTGAGCAGATTGTAACTCTGCTTTTTGCGCATCTATGAGCGCTTTTTCCTGTTCGGCCAGTTTGCTTTCACTCTCCTTTAACCTGGCCTGCGCTTTCTCAAGGGCTTCTTCTTTACCGGTAAGCTGGGCTTTGCTTTGATTTAACTCTTCTTCCAGCTGTCGTAATGAATCACTCAGTTCGCTCTGACTAGAGTCCTGTTGCTTCAATGACGCTTTGGTTTGTGCATATTCTTTTTCTACCGCGGCGAGCTTTTCCGTCAATGCCTGCTGGCTGGATTTTAACTCGTTGATACTCTGCTCGCGCTCCCCAAGGGCTGATTGCTGTTGCTCTACCTGCGATTTCAGTTCCGCTTCCTGGGCTTCCTGTTGGCGAAGCTTCTCATTCAGGGCGTTCGCTTTGTCTCTGGCTGCGTCCAGTTCTGCCTGCAGTTTTTGCTCTTCACTCTGAGTTTTTGAGACCTTTGAGTTAGCCTGCGTCAGTGCTTCGCGACTCTGCTCGAGTTGTGACTGCATCGCGCTATTCTGGTTCTCAGCCTGACTCAGTGCCTGCTGAAGCTGTTTTTTTTGTGCCTCGATTTCCTC
Source organism: Salinimonas profundi (assembly GCF_014750655.1). GTDB lineage: Bacteria > Pseudomonadota > Gammaproteobacteria > Enterobacterales > Alteromonadaceae > Alteromonas > Alteromonas profundi_A. The sequence goes on along the minus strand of NZ_JABBXD010000001.1, from coordinate 316,660 downwards.
ATGATGCTTGCGCCACTGCTCGTCGCTGCCACTCATCATTTCCTGTTGCTTAGACGCGCGCTGGGCAACATCCTCAAGTTCTGCTTTAAGCTGCTCCAACATCGCCTGTTGCTCTTCTCGGGCCAGCTTTTCATCTTCCATTTGCTGTTGTCGGGCTTCAAGTTCGCTTTGTGCCGCGCTAAGCTGCTCCTGCTTAGTTTGTAACTCCCGGGTGAGACGCGCCTGTTCTTCCTGACGCGCTTTTTCGCTGGACGCCATTACCTCTTTTTGTTCCTGTGCCTGCGCCTGCATCTCTGCCATCTCACGTTGCAGCTGCTCCAGCAGTGAATGCTGGGCCTCACGTGCATGTTTCTCCTCATCCATTTGTTTTTGGCGCGCCAGCAGCTCCGCTTTAGTTTCGTCTAACTGGGCCTGACGGGCAGCAAGCGCTTTTTCCATCTCTTCCTGCTCATGCTGACGATCTTTCTCAGTCTGCTCAATGGCGGCCTGCTGCTCCGCAGAACGAGACTCCATGGATGAAAGCTCTGATTTTAATTTTTCAAAAACAGCTTGTTGCTTCACCCGTTCGGCTTTATCGGACTCAGTACGCTGCTGATTATCCTGCAGCGTGGCTTTTGCTTCCTGAAGCTGTTGCTGCTTAGCTTTCAAATCTTCCTGTAGCCTTGCGTGCTCTTCCATCCGCTCAGCATTAAGCTCTGCCAGTTTCTGTTGATTGCTTTCCGCTTCCGCTCGCGTCTGCTGCATATCTTCCTGCAACTTACTGACAATCTCCTGCTGTCGTGCTTTTTCCTGCGCCGCAGCTTCATTTTGTTTCTTGGCTTCTTCCAGACTTTGCGCAGTGTCGGTCAGTAAGGCGTGTTTGGCATCTAATGCTTCCTGCAGGCGGGCCTGCTCTTCTTCACGGGTCTGGTTCAGTTTTGCCATCTCTTCCTGACGTATGCGCGCCTGAGCCTCTGCTTCTTGCATCTCAAGTTGCAGACGAGCCAATGTATCCTGTTGTCTGGCTTTTTCCTCCCGATCCGCTTCGGCCTGCGCGCGAATATCCACCAGCGCAGATTCGGTCTGGCTTAGTTGGGACTGTTTCTGCTCCAGTTCCTGCTGAAGCTGACGGGCATAGGCTTCCATGTCCCCTTTTTCCTGCTGCGACATTTTTTCGAGCATGTCCATTTCATGCTGTAGATGGTCGATATTTCTGGCTTTTGCGGCTAGCTCTGCCTCGGCCGCCTGACAAGCCAGTTCGATCTGTCGACGTTGCTTTTCTGCTTCTTCACTGGCCTTGCGTTGATTTAACAGCTGCTCACGCAGTTTTTCTGATGTCTGGCCTGAGCTGACTAACTGAGACTGTAATGTTTGAATCTTACTGCCTACTGCAGTCAGTTCATGATCTTTCTCTTGTATAGAAGATTTCAGGGAGTCAATCTGCTCAACATACTGCTGCACTTCGCGTTGTTGCGCTTGTTGTTCATCCTTAAGGCGGTCGGTTTCTTTCCGGCTTTCATCAAGTTGTGCCTGCGCCTGACGATATTTTTTCTCGCTGTATTGCAGTGCGTCAGCTATCTGACTGCGCTGCTGTTCCAGACTTCCGACCTTTGCACTGGAACGACTTAGCTGCTCCTCTAGCTCGGTATTGATTTGCTGACTTTCAGCCAGTAGAGCGCGGTTACTGGCGTAGTCATTTTGCAGACTGGCAAGGTGCTCACTGATGTCTTTGTGTGCTTGCTGAAGATCTGAAATGGTTTCAAGTTTTTCAGAAAGGTCCTCTTCAGCCCTGTTCAGACGCTTTGCAGTAGAAGCCAGTGACTGCTCGGTCTCTGCCAGCGTGGCAGACTGACGCAACAGCTTATCTTCACTGGTCGCCAGCATTTGTTCTTTCTTTTCCACTTCACGCTGTGCCGCTTCTCTTAAACGTATAGCTTCCATTCGGGCTGCATTTGATTGCTCAATGGCACGCAAATCGACCCAGATACAGATAACGGATTGAAGCTCACCGTCGCGATGGATCGGGATGAGTGTGACTTCACAGGGTAATTCTTCGCCATTGTGTACATGCTGCCAGTTGAACGTTAGTACCTGCCCTTGTGATTTGGCCTGCTCCAGTTTCTCTGCAATCAACGTGCTATCGGCATCACTGACATTAAGCGGCCTGAAATCAGGGCTTTTACCCAGCAACTCGTCTTCGTCATCCAACCCGAAGAAAGCACACGCGGCGGAATTCAGATGAGAAAACCCGTCATCTGAGAGTATACCCACCGGGACACTGGCGTATTTAATCAGCTTTTCAAACCGGGTGTTAAGAAATTCCTGCTCCTCTCTGCCACCTATCCAGCAGACAAACTCCTGGGGGATCTCACTGATTTTGCTGGCGTGCAGCGTCGCGCAAACCGGTTTCAATGCGCCATTAAGGCGCGCAGGGAGTTCTACAAAACGGTCATGACGCTTGAGCTTTTTGGCGGCTTTTCCAGCATCCTCAGTATGGGAAAACAAATCGTAAAACGATTTACCGCGCAGTTCATCGCCTGACAGACCCAGCTGTCTGGAGGTGGTATGATTGCTTTCTCTGATAATGTCATGCTCATCAAACATCACAATACCCATGGGCGCCTGGTCCATGAAACTTAATAAGCGCTGTCTGGCATGATTACGTTCATCTTCAAGCGCTATCTGCGCTGTCATATCCTGCGCCACAACTAATACAGCGGTACGCTGATTATTTTCACTGACCGGTTGCAAAAACAGCTTCAGTGTCCGGGTTTCATTTTGCGGGCTTTGCACAGTGACAACTTCCTGTTTCAGCATCGTGCCCTGCAGGGTGCTGTGCAGCTTTTTAATTGTGTCACTTAACCCGGTAAGTTCAGTAATTTTCTGGCCTTTGACAACACCTGACTCAATATCAAATGTCTTGGTAAACTCACGGTTGTAATGCTCAATAGTCAGTTCGTTATCCAGCAGATAAACACCATGAGGCACCATCGCACTTAATGACTGGAAATGACGTTTGTGCGCTGCGGCCTGTTTTGCAAATTCGCACTCTGCCTGACGATTGATAAAAGTTAGATGAATAAGGGGGTCATCTTCCAGCGTATAGTCGACGGCACTGACATGCAGTGTAACCGGTACAGACTTATCTGCGGTTATTATATCAACGTCAATGCTATCACTGTGGCCTTCTGCGGCTCGCGACAACAGCTGTACGACAGCGTTCTTACTCTTATCCGAAAATAAAGATTCGATGCTTTCTATCTCTTGCGGTGACTGCTGTAACCATGCAGCCAGGCTGTCGTTTACAATTAAATCGCCGGTGGCAGGACGTAATTGCAGCAGCCCCAGTCTTGGTTGATTCCACAACGCATACTGATGAGCCTGCATCGCTGCAGCATTGCTAAGCTTGTACTCGTACTGATCCACATCTTCAATCACCAGTTGACCATTACAGTCCGTGGTATCTGGCATATTGGGGATCACGCGGATACGAAAATAGCGGTCGCGTGCGGGAAGTCTACAGACCAGTATCTGCTCCCAATCAGACGCTAACGCGGCGTTTAGCGATGCACGAATACTCTCTGGCAACACATCGGTTATCGCCTTGCCTGCCAGTAAGTCTGGCTTTTGTCCTAAAACAGCAGCGGCAGTGCGATTTACTCCCGAAATTAATTGCGACTCATCCAGATAAATAATGCCTGTTGGCAAATTATCACTGCGCGAAATCAGCGTATTTATTTCAGCCTGACTTGTGTGGTTGACGCGCTTTAACCGTTTATTAGCAATAATCTTGGCGATAAATAATATGATAAAAAGCACTGTCACACTCACCAGACTCCAGAACCCGATGGCAAACACAGTCGCAGGCATAGCTTGCACCTGAGCTGCCACCGCCCAGGCGTGTGAAGGTGCCAGTAGACAAAATACACAAAACAAAAAAGCAGGCATGGATAGCCGAACATTGACAGACATAAGTATAACCAGGTCGTTCCAGTGACATACCTGAGTGTACATGCACGGCGGCAGGAAGTTTTTGATCAAATTTTTAAGACCGTCTGAACTTTTATACGTTTTTGAATGAGGGAACTGTGGCCGGCTTACGATGAGACTACGATAGTGTTATATATGGCGCATGGAATAAACTAATGCGAACAAAAAACGCATCCTCCTTTTGATTGTTCAGGCGCTGACAGATTAACCGTGGATAATACGCATTTTGCGACGTTTTAAACTGACTCCTTAACTAAGCATCCGCTTAGCGTCAACGCACTTTCACTGATAGTGAACGGCGCCGCTTTTAATAATGCATTGATGCCGAGAATGTTCGCTCCCTGAGGAATAACTGCAATCTCTACCGGTCCAAGGTCACAATTGCCGCCAATATTTATCGAGCCCACACTGAATCGCTGCAACTTTTGAATCTGACCATTTGCCATGCGCGCAGCAATATACCCTGATGATGTGACATTGCCTTTTTTCGCCAACTCAGAAAACGTCTTTTTATTCAAAGTGACAAGGCCTGAACCTGTATCCACTAAAAAAGATGTACTTAAAAAATCATCCAATGTTGCCTGAACATACAGTGTTCCTGCACCATGTTTAGTCAATGTGACACCCTGTTGTTCAGCACGGACTGCAAACGACAATGAAATGACTATCAGAAGTAATGCGTAAACCTTCTTAGAAAGCGGGCGTGTGAACATGATAATTTGCCAGATGAAAAAGATTATCAGCAAACATCGCAAGAAAAGCACCATTAGTTAACACGCTGAAATAGCGTCTGTTTTAAGATATTGGGCAAACTCACCTGCACAATAACGGCGCATTAGGTTTTGTTAAAGCCCTGAATTGGGGCATCAGAAAAGAACGGTAGCAGAGAGCACAACGAACACTGATAGCTTTTATGTATCACCAGTGTTTATTACAACCAATATTGATGCCGTTTATAATTACATCATCAATTACATGAGGTTAACGCGATGAAAAAGCTGACAAAAATTGCACTCGTCCCACTTGCTTTTATCAGTGGCTGGTCGGTCGCACAGGCTAATGAAACTGTAAACATCCAGGTCGCCGATTTCTCTGGCAAACCACCGTTTAAGAGAACGACACTAGCGGTGTCGGTAGAGGACGTTGCTAAACTTGAAGCAATTTCCCAGAACGGGGAGCCCACAGAGTACGTGGAAGTACGCACGGTAGAGATGCGTGGAAAACCCCCTTATCGCCGCCAGGTAGAAAAGCTGCCGGTTTATGATATTGCCCAGCTTGAAGAGGTGCAGCAGCAGGTGCGTACCGGTCGTCCCCCCTTTAAACGCTAAGATACTGTGCAGCCACATGTGCGGGTGTGGCTGCTTTTCATGAAAAAGGCAACGCCAGACGGTAGTTTCCCCTACCCGCTCACCGCCCCTGTAACATACAAATAAGTGCCTCGCTTAACATCTGTGGGCATGCGAATCTTATGTTCGTTCTTAACGCGTATTTTACCAACCACCACGGGTGCTCATCATTAACCCACTGAATTTACGCTAGATTTATTCTCATAATGATGTGACAACGTCAACCTTTGCAGGCTGAACGACGTGGACAATATGGTTTAGGTACCCAAAATGATACAACAGTGTGAAGCGTCGTCTTAAAGGTGTAACAAATAAGGTTTAGCATATGTAACCTGCTATTTTCCGCTATACGCTGGCCACACCGTTAACGCCGCCAGCGTTAACGGCCAACCAAAATAATAGGCTTTCTATGCGCACTATAACTTTAAAAAAAACCCTCATCACCTGTACTTTTGGCGTGTTATTCGCCCCTGCTGTCTGCGCAGATGATATTCAGGTATATTTTAACGCTCAGGTGAACCCTCCAGCGGTTCAGGCGAACCTTGAATCAAAAATTATCGATTTAATTAACCGGTCCCAGCAAACACTGGATATTGCCGTTTATGATCTGGATTTACCGGGCGTCGCAAACGCTATTGTCGAGGCGCAAAAACGTGGCGTGTCTGTCAGGCTTATCACCGATAACGATAATACTGGCACAGAGAATGAAGAAGCCTACAGCATCTTGTCAGCGGGAGGCGTGCCCTTTATTAATGATACTGCTGACAACTCGGCCGGTTCGGGCCTGCAACATAATAAGCTTATCGTGGTGGACAACAGATATGTACTGGCCGGCAGTACTAATTTCACTCAGTCAGGTATTCACGGCGACTTAGATGCCCAGGGCAATTTAGTCTCTGACGGTAATGACAACCATATCCTGGTGATAGACAGTATTGAGCTGGCTACCGAAGTTACCGTTCAAATGGACATGATGTGGGGAGATGGTCCCGGAGGCTTAAGCAATTCGTTGTTCGGTTTAAGCAAACCTGACCATGCTTTAACAACCGTGTATACCACCAATGACAATATCCGCATTGATGTTCAGTTTACGCCTCAGTCAGCCAGTAATTATCAGGGATCGGGTATAGATACCACCGTCAACTTTGTGAGTGCCGGACTTACAGAGATTGATATTGCACAATTTGTTATCTCGGCGCAGGACATCGCAGATGCCGCTGAAATGCCGAATAATAATGGGGCCATTGTCAGAGGAATTGGTGATAGTAGCTTTTTCTATCGGTATTACAGTGAGTTTCAGGATATGTTGGGTAATGTGATTCTTAAAGATGACGGCACTGAAGAAGTTGACAGTTTCACCGGCGCAACTAATAACCCCTGGGCCACTCCCGCTGATATGCGTGTAGCTTCCCACTTACAGGGTGGTGATAAGTGGCATCATAAATACATTCGGGTTGATGACAAAGTGTTAACCGGCTCACACAATGCATCCGGGGCAGCTTCGTTCACCAACGATGAAACTATACTGATTATTCATGACGCACAGACTGCCGCGGAGTTTAAAGGCCACTTCGATATGGCGTTCTGCCTGGCCGGAAGTGAACAAAATTGTACCGGAACCACTTACCAGGGCGGTACATGGGAAGAGGTGTCATTTACCGGTGAGGAAGTTGCCACAGTGCTGGATATTGTCAACAATGCCAGCATGCAGCAATTGGACGTTGATGCGGCACTGAATAAACGGGCCGCAGAAAATATTATCAGTGCCAGACCAATTGCAGACATGGACGAACTGGAAGCCGTACCTTATGTCGGAAATGCGGCAATGACTGATCTCTTCAACTACATGCCTGTCTGGCAAGCACTATAGCTTTCAGAATTAAAAGATGAGGTAGTGTCGATAAAAACATCACTATCTCACTTTTTTTCAAATACCTTCCAGTCACAGTTAACGATACCTGAAGTAATACAAAGTGCCAGTGGATGAAACGTTATTAAAAACGAAGCAGTGACGGGATGCAGCTATTGCGCTTAAACAGTCTTTCACAAACCCTCGCCTTTTATTTATGTTCACGATGTCGAAACGACATCTTTAATCACGGGATTTTTTCAGGCGGTTTTTCCAGCTGCCAGCATCGTCTCGTAAACAGCTTTCTTCACTATCCAGTCGGACATGATGCTGACTATTTTTGATTTTAAAGCCGGCCTTTTCCAGTTGTTCGCGAATGACCTGACGAAGCTTCTTGTCGTTGCCCTGCTTCTTGACTGCCACAAGCTCAGCATCCAGACTGAAAACACAGGTGATTAACAAACTATCCGGAAAATTATCGTGACGCACCGTATGCGTCAGCCATAAAAAGCCGATATCCCATGATTTGGCAGTTTCACAAGCCAGTGTCAACGCACTGACAATGGCTTTTTCCCGCTTTTTTATCGTTTTTGTCATCGCTTATCCGAGACTGTGATTCTGTTGAGGTCTGAAAAGCAAAACGCGTATGCGCTGGCTATTATCTGACCTCTTCTCCGCCTAATTCTCGGGCCAGATCGTCCAGATCTGCTGCGGTAGAGTCAAAGGCATGATCTGCATACTGGTAAGCCACTGACACGTGGTGATCTGTACGCCCAAGTTTTACTTTCAGTGCTTCGGCCTCCATATGCATGGCCGTATTTAAGAAACGATACGCATACTGCTCAGTCTGAAACTCGTATTCAATCTGAACTTTCACTGCTCAATGCCCTTATCTGGTTTTGAATTAATCAATCGGTGCTCAACAACTTCACAGAAACGCGAATACAACGCAGCGTCGTTATCAGTCACCGGACCACATGAAATCCACTTAAGTAGCGTGTCTTCAATTGAATATGATTCGCCACTTTCTAACTTATCCATCATCATTGCCAGTTGAATATCCTGCCGCTGCGCGAGGGCTGATTCAGGGCTGGGGCAATCAGCAAGCAATTCCAGTTGGGTAGTAAACCATTCACGGTCATTATCCACGGTTATGGGTTTGAGCATCACTGCCTGATGTTGCTTATTCATTGCCTGCCAGATCTCATCCGACATCTGCGTTGACGCTGGTAAAGTGAAATCCTTCCACGCGTCCAATCCCTTAATCAACGCACGATACTGTGCTTTTTTGTTCCTGCTTTGCTCAGTATCTCTGGCATCACGCAAAACAGCCTCAGCATGTTTCAGCTTTTTATCCAGCCTGGGGACGGATTTACGAAACGGGCTCGCATCAGCTTTAATTTCGCTAAGTAGACGTTTCGCTTCTGCTGGTTCGGTTTCAGTTACCTGTGACAATAACGTATCAACCTTATCAAGATATTGCTGCGCTTCTGCGCGCTGCTTTTCTTTCTGGTCAGCCTGCTGAGATTTAACCGCGTTAAACAATGTGTCGTTAGCCTGCTTGAATGCCCGCCACAACTTATTTTCATATTTAGGACCGGCATGGCCTATCTGCTTCCACTCTTTTTGAAGGTGCTGGGCCTGGGCTGCGGCCTCCTGTCGTTCTGACATATCCAACAGCGCATTCGCTGCATTGATTAACGCCTGCTTCTGCTCGCGGTTTTGTTGATGCCATTGCAATACTCGCTTATTAACACTGGACGATGCATCTTCCCAACGCAACCTAAGCTGCTCATAGACTGACTTTTCAACCTGGCCGGCATTACGCCACGCCTGCTTAAGCTGCTCATAACGTTTGGCGGTCGCCGCTACATCATCCTGTGACTCTCCAAGCTCTTTTACTTCTTCAATCAGACGTAACCGGTCCTGTCTGGCGCTTTCCCGTGCTTCTTCCTGTTCTGCATAATGGGCTCTGCAAGGCGCAAAAGCCAGCTCCAACGCAGTATCGAATTGCTTTGCTTCTTCACTGTTGTCACCGGGTTGCGTTAAGCTTTGCCACTGTTCACGCAGTATTTTAATCTGCTTTGCACGCTGTTTAATGCTATCGGGGGGCTGACTGGCCAGCATATTAGCCTGCGCCAGCAGTTCGGGCTTACGAGGCGCTGCCAGATAAGTCTGCCAGCCTTCCAGGCGTTCGACTTGTGATTGAATATCGTCAAACCGGCGACGCAGGCGATTTTGTTCACTTTCACTGAGTGCGTCAAATTGCGCCTTAAGGTTTGCATAGCGTGACAGCGCTGCTTTATACCGGCCCTCGCTGATTAAACTACCCACGATGCTTACTAAACGTCTGACCGATTTTATTTTTTCATCGTCCGCTGCTTTTGCCGACTTAATTGCTTGCTTATGACGCTTTCTGATATCACGCCATGCAGATGACCAGGCATCCGGCATCTGCGCTATTTTCAGCGTGTATGCCTTGTACTCTTCCTCAAGTGTGTTCAGTGATTGCTGTGACACAACCGGCAATTCATCGGCAGATTGCAAAAATGCTTCAAATTGCTGAGCAAGATGCTGCTGCGCAGGAAAGACCGCGATAAGGTGACTAAGACGCTCATGATTTTCATTCAGTGACGTGCGCTCGTGTGACTGACCTGTATGCTGTGGCAATTGCCTGATTGCACTTTCCAGCGCCTCTAAACAGGAGTTAGCTTGCTCAACGGACGCCATTGCCACCGACGTACGATCAGGGCCATATAATGCCATAACTGCATTCTCAGCAGCGTTTGAAGCTGTGTGCGCGTCTGCCAGCAAGGCTTGATATTGTTCAGACTGCTGCGCTTCTTCCCATGCAGGACGAAGCTTTTCAAGATGCGCATCTACACGCGCACTCAGCGTTTTAAACTTGTCACTGGCTAGTGCACGTGACGCATCATCCAGCCAACTGAATTCATTGCTTAACTGATGATATTCGTCATTAAGCAATAACAGACGACGCTTAATTTCCGCATAATCCGCCTTATCTGATAACGCGTTGAGTTTCGAAAATAAGAGCGTTAACGCCTGACGCACTGCCTCAGGCTTGCGCTTTAGCGCTTCTCGCATCTGTTTTTGCTCATCAATGATGCGAATCAGTGAGTCACTGGACTCTTTGCGCGAAAACTTGTCTAACTGTGCATCCGAAGCTGCCTGAATTAACGCTTTGCGAACGTGCTCAGACGCCTGAGTCTGATAATACTGAAGGGTAAAGTTGTCCTGTCCGACTTTAGCGACCAGTTGTAATATTGTGCTATCGTCCAGCCCTTCAACTGGTTTCACTAGCGCACGGCGGATCAAATCACTGTCTGCAGATTCTTTGAGATAATCAATACGTTGCTGGGTATCAAGCGCTCTTCCCTGCTCTGCCAGCACAGCCTTTTCGACCTCTTGTCGGGCTATACGCTTTACCTTCTCAGAGCGTGACAGTTGTGCCGTTTTCTGCCACAGCGCAAACTTATCCAGTTTACGCAGCGCGGCCAGCGTGACATCAGCGTCAGCATCATTGAAAGCAAGTTCATGCAGAATTGCTTTATCCTGAGACTTGTCGGGAGAGAGCTTATCAACCGCGGCCAGCCGTGTTTCGGGCTCGGCGCTTTGGTGGGAAGGCGTAAATAAACGTTTAAATATCATTTTGCTTAAACCGCGCTATTTCCTGATCGGACTGCTTGAGTGACTGCTGAAAATCCCGCTTACTTTTATGAACAATTTCACCTTGTTCATTGACGGTCATATGTTCTGTTGAACGCTCAATTTTGGATTGATACAACATAACAGCTTGCATAGTACTTTCACGCTGCTCAGCAGTCAGGGGGGTACCATCCGGCCATTTTCCGGTTTCGACGGCCTGGCGCAGACGCTCATACACCTCAGGTGTCATGGCATCAAGAAGTGCTTCTATATTCATGAGGAGAATCGTTTGATAATTAAAATACGAACACGGTTGACGATGTACCAGATAAATCCGACTACGACGGAAAGCACCGCTAGATTATACTGTAAATCACCCTTTGCAGCGCCACCCCAGTACATAAAGCCGAAACCGGCTACAAATAGCAGCATGGCAAACATTGATTGATTCTGAATGCTTTGTAGCTTCTGAAATTTTTTCAGTTGCTGTTTACGCAAAATATCTTCTGACGAGGCATCAGCCAGTCCGAAACCACAGTGAGGGCAACTGTCAGCTTTGTCAGAGATTTTCTTACTACAGGATGGGCAATCGATTAGTGCCATGAAAACTCCACGGTTACAAATTATGGGAAAGCAGGCGTGTGTCTGGTCCAAATACACCAGATAAAAAAAACGTGTCAACGTAAAATGGAATTAACATCCCTATCCACGCGGACACGCATTTTAGCAGGCTAGTTATTTACTGTGAAATTTTGCCCAGTAATCATTTACTGTCTGCTTCATTTCCTTACTTAGCATTAATATACCAAACAGGTTAGGCAGAGTCATAATTACAATTGCGACAGCTGATAGTGCCCAGACCAACGTGGTATCTGAAAATGCTGCCCAGATAAAACCGGCCACATAAATGACCCGGTACGGCATGACAGAACGCGGTCCAGCCAGGTAAGTCATTGCCCTGTCGCCATAGTATGACCACGCTATCGCAGTGGAGAATGCAAACAACATGAGGCCTACTGAGACAATGTACTGTCCCCAATGACCAAAGTAGCCACGGGTAAAGGCAATTGTCGTCAGTGCCGCTGAATGCACCAATGATTTACCGGATACCTCCAGATTATCCTTAACCGGCTTACCATCTACGATTTTCAGAGTGCCGGTGAAGGGATCTTCGCCACTGACAGAGTACTTCACATCCTCGGCAACTGAACGCGCGTTGATGAGGGTAAAGCCATCTGAAACCGCTGTGCCGTTGACGATGCGAATATCACCGCTGTAGGGCTGGATATCGTGGTCTTTGATTTCATTCAGGAAGTTATAAAGCTTACCAACATCTTCGGCTGATTGGTCATCGTACGTTCCCTGCACAAAGTACATGTCTGAACGATCGAAGTTGTTCTCATGCTTTTCTTTCCAGACACCGGAAGACAGTATGACCAAGCCTGTGATCGTACAAATCATGATGGTATCTATAAAAGGCTCCAACAATGACACCATGCCTTCTGATGCTGGCTCTTTGGTCTTTGCAGCGGCGTGCGCTATCGGCGCAGAGCCCTGACCAGCTTCGTTGGAGAATAATCCGCGATTCACCCCTTTATTAAACGCGTAAGCTAGCGAGGCTCCCAAAAATCCACCCGCTGCTGCTGAACCACTGAAGGCATCACTGACAATCGCAACGAATGAAGGACCGATATTTTCCAGGTTTGCAAAAATAACCGCCAAAGCACCTATCATGTAAATGACGGCCATTAGCGGCACGACACGCGCTGTAAAGGCTGCGATTCTTTGTATACCGCCCAGAATAACCAACGCCAGCAGAATACCCAGCACGCTACCAACAATAGCGGGATCAAACCCGAAGGTCGCTTCGATGCTTTGTGCGATACCGTTACTTTGCGGCAGGTTACCCGTACCAAAAGAAGAGATTACTGTTGCTACCGCAAACGCGATAGCCAGCCATTTCATATTCAGACGTCTGTCCATGTAATACATGGGACCGCCGGCCATAGTGCCGTCTTCGGTCTGTACCCGGTATTTGTGCGACAGGGTAACTTCAACAAATTTTGTTGTCATACCAAAAAACGCGGTTGCCCACATCCAGAACAGCGCTGCCGGACCACCAAGATAAAGTGCAAACGCCACACCACTGATATTACCCGTACCGACAGTACCGGAAAGCGCTGTGGTCAAGGCACGAAAGTGCGTAGTATCGCCCGGTTCATTGCCTTTATCGAACTTACCAAAGACGACTTTCCAGGCATGCTTGAAGTATCGGACCTGAGGAAACTTCAGGTAAATGGTAAAGAACAGACCGACGCCAAGTAAGACGAACGGAAACCACGGCGAGCCTCCCAGCACGCCGTCTAACGACGTTAGAAAATTATACAACCCTTCCAAAACAGGTTCCCCTATATATTTGTTATTTTATTTTTTTGTGTGTTTTATTATTTTTTGCGTTAGCGCAAATCCGGCACAACCGCTCTGATTGCCACCAAAATATCTTCGCCAAGTTGCTGACAGCGCTGCGCCGACCAGCCGAATACCGGGTCAGGTAAGTTGTCATTATCTTTAAATGGCATTTCAAACGTGTAGGCCAGACAATGGAATCGTTCGCCTACCGCATTAGATGCCACAGTCAGATTGGCTTCGCCCGGCTTATCTTTAGGGTAGCCGTGCTCATCCTGAAACTCCGGTGTCACTGTCAGCAATGCCTGTTTGAAGTTGTCTTCCAGCTTTTTCAGGCGATCATCGTAAGATGGAATGCCTTCGCTGCCGGCGACAAAATTATACGGTAGAGCCTCATCACCGTGCAGGTCCAGATACATATCAACGCCAATGGTGTCCATTGCCTGGAGGGTGTAGAGAACTTCAGGGCTCTTTTCTTCTGTTGGCTCGGCCCATTCCCGGTTAAGGTTTGTACCCACCGCGTTGGTGCGCAGGTGGCCTCGGGCAGAACCGTCCGGGTTCATGTTTGGAATGATATAGAAGGTGGCCTGCTCCAGAAGTTGTCTCGACAGACCGTCTTCTTCATCCAGCAAACGGTAGATTAACCCTTCTGCACACCACTCGGCCATTGACTCGCCGGGATGCTGACGCGCCGTGATCCATACTTTCTTTTTATGCTCGGCTTCATCACCAATAACCAACAGTGAGAGATCGCGTCCGTCTAGCGTCTGACCTAACAATCGATGCTCGCAATCTAAAAACATCTGCGCATCGCCTACCAAATCAAGGTGACGCTCATAGCTGTACGGTACAAAGTAGGCAAAATAAATAGATGGCTGTTCAAGGGTTATCTCAAAAGACAGGTTGTCACCGTCGAATTCACTGTCTACGCGGAACCATGTCTGACGGTCATACGATGCCAGCACGTTATAATCTTTCCAGCCATCCGGATACGCCGATTTGGCAAGTTCAGTAATGGTGATTTTGTGGGCTACGAAGGTTTCACTAAAAAGTCTGAAGTGAAACCATTGGTAAAAATCAGATTGATTATCGTTATTTATTGCCAGGGTAATATTTTCTGGTGAATCTGCGTTAATTACGCGAATGTTACCACTGTCAAACTGACTGGAAATATGCATATCGTCGATGTTCCTCAGATGCGTTTGCGCGGTAATTTAGCATACTGTGTTTGGTTAATACCATGTTTAAACCGTATTACTTCACTGATAACAGGCGCATTGAAAGCAAAAGTGTTCAAAGAAAGTGACACCTGTATACCGAATCACCACGTTAGTCACCGGCCTCAACCTGTGGAACGTTTTTTGCCGGTTTCGATTTTTTAGCACCAGGTACATCCGGCCCCGGCGAAGACAGCCAGGTACGAACCCGTAATCCAGCGGCCGAAGAGTATCCCAGTGCCCGGTCGACCACGTTAAACTGCTCATCTAACAAATAGTAGGAGGGGTAGCCCTGGACCTGAAAATTGGACTTCAGTTGCGCATTACCCAGATAAACAGGACCCGTCACGTCAGCTTCTTCGATAAAGCGTTTTACATCCGCAACGCTGTCATAGTCCAGTGCAATTCTGAAAACCTGATAACGTGATTTATCCACCACATCGGTATTACTGATGCTCATTTTACAAATCTCACACCAGGGAGCGAAAAAGTAGATGAGGGTACGCTTCCCTGCCCGGGCAGAGATTGTGTAGGGTTCGCCGTTCAACGTTTTGACAAACGTCACTGAAGGGGCAACATCCCCATCAGTGGATAGCATCCCGCGCATTTGCCACTGGCTGATTCCGTAGATAACCGCAACAATAATCGCGATGTCGCGAATCCAGCGCACCAGCGAGCGTCTGTACCATGGCAGGGATTTATTTCTGTTCATTCTTTATTCCCTTGAAATGTTTAACACGTTGTTTACTACGTGTTATTTCCATCAAGGTACAAAAAAACCGACATTGAATCCACAATGTCGGCTTTTTATTCTTCTGACGATCAAGCAGGAAGCGTAGGGAAAGCAAGATTTGCCATATCGCGAACCACCCGCATTACCTGACAACTGTAACCAAACTCGTTGTCATACCACACGTACAGCGTAACTCGATTATCCGCCACAATTGTAGCCTGTGAATCTACCACTGAGGCGGCACGTGAGCCGACCAGGTCACTGGAAACAATTTCCTTACTGGCAGTAAAGTCAATCTGATGTTGCAGCGGTGAGAATAATGCCGTATCACGCAAAAACTCATTCAGTTGCAGTTTGTCCGTTTGCTTTTCCAGATTCAAGTTCAGAATAGCCAAAGAAACATTGGGTGTCGGTACACGTATAGCGTTACCTGTAAGCTTACCTTCTAGTTTCGGGTACGCTTTAGCCACGGCTTTAGCCGCGCCAGTCTCCGTGATCACCATATTCAATGGTGCACTGCGTCCACGACGTTCAGCTTTGTGGTAGTTATCAATAAGGTTCTGGTCATTGGTGTACGAATGTACGGTTTCAACGTGTCCACCTGTTATGCCATATTCTTCATCCAGCGCTTTTAACACCGGTGTGATGGCGTTTGTTGTACAGCTGGCAGCAGACAGAATTTTATCATCCGCAGTGACACTGTCGCTGTTAACACCGTGGACGATATTTTTAATATCACCCTTACCTGGCGCCGTCAGAATGACCTTTTCGGTGCCTTTTGCCTTCAGGTGCAGACCCAGGCCATCGCGATCCCGCCAGATCCCTGTGTTATCAACCACAATGGCATCTTCAATACCATATTGCGTGTAATCAACCTCGTCAGGGCTATTGGCGTAAATAACCTGAATGAACGCACCATTGGCTTTTATTGCCTGGCGTTCTTCGTCGACCGTGATACTGCCATTGAAGGGGCCATGCACTGAATCGCGGCGCAGCAGACTGGCGCGCTTTTCAAGATCTCCCTCACGGCCGCCACGCACAACAATAGCGCGTAGGCGCAATTTGTTGTTCATGCCCTGTCGTTCAATCAACAGGCGAGCCATCAGTCGACCAATACGGCCGAAACCATATAAAACCACGTCGCGAGGCTTCTGATTGTCCTCTTTATCGACAACACTTTGTAACTGCTGGCGCAGATAGGCGTCCAGATCAGTCTCATCAACAGCCGAACCATAGTGGAAGTCAAAAGCAAGCTTACCAATATCAATTTGTGCAGGTGCCAGCGTCATCTTATTAAGCGCTTCCAGAATAGGCCAGCTTTCCCGAAGACGCAGCTTAATGCCTTCATGTAACCGCACCATCCGGTGCGCCTTAATCACATCAATAGCGCTGGCATTAAGAAGTGGACGACCATATACAGAAATCTCTACGGCGAATTTGCGGTAGAGGCTACCTATAATCGGTAGCATTTTTTCTGCATACTCCTGACGTTCCTGCCAGCTACTTTGTAATTCCTGTTCGAACTGTTGATTCATGCCTTTGCCTTCATCGACTAAAATAGTTTAGAAAGTGAACATACCGAACTGTTATTTAGGGTACACTAGGTGAGTAAGTCGCTCGGTTATGAACGCTGGTATTCTAGATAAGGTAGTAAGGAACACCAAATTGTTGATAAATTACAATAAACAGTCATTTTCCCTTCCCCGCCTCTGTTCTTTTGGTAAGTTTTCGTCAATTCTGATTTGCAGCATTGCTCTGTCTCTGAGCGGCTGTGATAACTGGGGTGAGAAAAGTATCGCTCAAATCTGCGAGGATTCACCGGCGATGTGTGACGATCTCAATCCTGATGCCTGGTGTCGATCAGAAAAAGCTGAAATCATCCGGCACCGGTTCAATCACCAAAGTGAAGCTACTGATAAGCAGCGCTATGAAATGCTGCTCAAGTGGGAAGCGTATAAGGTGTGTATCGCCAAAGCGGCGGGAATTCGTCACATCAAGCACCGGGAAAAAGAAGCCGGCAGAATGAAAGGTTTATTGACGGCAGAACGTGAGTTAAAACGTTTGGCCTGGAAAACTCAAAACGCGGATAACCCCTATCTGGCGTATTATCACTGGTCAAGGTTCAGCGATGCTGAAGCAAGAGATCGCTTTATGCAGTATGCGAAAAGTGGTGAATTGCACAACGATCCTGCGTTACTGGTTGCACTTGCAAGTTTGCAGATAAAAACCGATGAAGAGGCTGCCAGACACACCCTTTACGATGCGCTTGAGCGTGTCGATGAGAACAATATGGTCGAAAGTGCTGTCTTTTTAAGCCTGAGTACGTTGGCGATTGATCAGAATAATCTGGCTGCAGCCTACCTGTGGGCAAATGTCGCACATCATTTTGACGCCCCGGTTGATTTACCTGCCTATCAACAAATGGCTATCGCTTCAGATGTAGACATTGATGCGATAGAAACGATGGCAGAAAAAGTGATTGATGATTTGGAAGCGGGAAAATTTAATGCGTACCGGGCCGGCATTAATGACCTGTAAGCCGTAACAAATTTTCAGTTTTCATATTGAATATTCAGCAAATATTCCATAAAAAAAGAGCGTACATCTTGTACGCTCTTTTTTTATCGGTCTGACCAGTTTAAATAATAACCAGATGTGAAGGCATCATCCTCTTACCGGATTATCCTCATCGCCCTCTGCTTTAAAATTCATGGATATTGAATTTACGCAGTATCGCTGACCAGTAGGCTGCGGTCCATCTGGAAAAACATGGCCCAAATGCGCATCACATTGCTTACAGTAAATTTCTGTACGTGACATGCCGTGAGAGCTGTCATCACGGTAACCCACGTTATCCTGTTCAGCCTGTTGATAAAACGAGGGCCAGCCACACCCGGCATCAAATTTCGTGTCTGAAGGAAACAGAGGCGCACCGCACGACTTGCACACGTACACGCCATCGCGGGTTTCATCAAGTAACACACCCGAAAACGGCCGCTCGGTACCAGATTGACGAATAACTTTGTACTCTTCATCTGTTAGTTCAGTCTGATTGGCTTTTCGCATACTGCCTCCTCACTTTGCTTATTTTTTAATAGCAACCTGGGGACGATCCGGATCGCTCCAATTAAGATGAAACTTCTTACCTGCAGGTTTATCCACGCGTTGGAAAGTATGCGCGCCAAAGTAGTCCCGCTGGCCCTGCAGCAGGTTAGCCGGCAATACTGCTGAACGGTAAGAGTCATAATAGCTTAACGCTGACATCATTGCCGGACAGGGTATGCCAGCCATCGTGGCATCAGCAATAGATGTACGCCAGTCCGACTGCATTTCTGTTATCTGGTCAGCAAAAAACGGATCCAGCAACAGATTTTTGAGACCTTCGTTGTTTTCATACGCCTGAGCAATGGATTGCAGGAACACCGCGCGAATAATACAGCCGGCCCGCCAGATTTTGGCTATTTCACCAAAGTCCAGATCCCAGCCATGTTCATTGGCCGCCGTCGCCATAAGCTGAAAGCCCTGGGCATAAGCACAAATCTTCGAGCAGTAAAGCGCCTGCTCCAGTTTATGAACCGCTTCCATTTTTTCTTCATCAGACATTGCTGGTGCATGCGGTCCTTTAAGAATTTCACTGGCGGCCACGCGCTCTTCTTTAAGCGCGGAAATGCTACGGGCAAAAACCGCTGACGTTATCGTCTGCGCCGGGCTTCCCACCTGCAACGCACTAACCGCCGTCCACAGGCCGGTGCCTTTCTGACCGGCTTTATCAAGGATCACATCAACCAGAGGCTGTTTGGTTTCAGGGTCCGCCTGTTCAAGCACTTCTGCGCTAATCTCCATCAGGTAACTGTTAAGCTTTCCGTCGTTCCAGCGACGAAACACTTCTGCAATTTCAGCAGCAGACATGTGAAGTGCGGTACGCATTATCTGATAGGTCTCGCAGATAAGCTGCATATCAGCATATTCAATACCGTTGTGGACCATCTTTACATAGTGTCCGGCGCCCATGGTACCGATGTAAGTCGCGCAAGGCTCGCCTTCAGTTACAGGCTGGCCGGGTGTATATGTTTCCAGCGGCTTGCCGGTTTCCGGATCAACTTTCGCTGCGATGGCTTTTAGGACTGGCTCAATGCGGGTCCAGGCGTAAGGGTTACCAGATGGCATCAGCGAGGGACCGAATCGCGCGCCTACCTCACCGCCGGATATGGCGGTGGTAAAGAAGATAAACTTACTTTTGTAATGTTCTTCGCGCTCAACAGAGTCTGTCCAGAGACTGTTACCGGTATCAATCACGATATCGTCAGCTTTAATGCCTGCGTCAATAAGGTGGTTACAAACATGATCAACCGGATCGCCGGCAGGCACTGAAAGAATGATAAGGTGAGGAGCTTTGAGCTTGCTGAGTAGCTCAGTATAGGAATTACAGCCTTCAAGGCGTGCAGGTTTATCACCACGTTCAGCGTTATCTTTAGCCAGGATAGCGTCAACTTTAGTCTGATCCAGGTCAAAGCACGCGACCCGATAACCATTATCAGCCAGATTGAGCGTCAGGTTCGCGCCCATTACGCCCAGACCAATAAATCCGATATCACACTTTTGTTGTGCGTCTTGCTTTCCATCTTCGTTTTGCATGGTTTCCACCCTATGTTGCAGATGGCTGCGCATGATATCACCCGATGCGCGCCACAACACTATTAAAGGAAGATTCTCAACGAAAAAAAGTGCTTATTGGATCGTATTCGATTATGTACAGCCTGTGTTTTTTCTCACATGAGCATTGTTTAAACAGTGGTTAAGGTATCAACATTGGGGACGTTTTTCTCAATGTGAAAAATCGCCATTGTGCGACCTGCTGCGTGATACACTTTTTGCACGCATAGCTCAGGCTGTTCGCGAACAGACGAATAGTGTGTATCAAGTTTTAACCGCCAGCCTGAATGCTGCGCTGTTTCTGGCAATGTAAACTGAACAGCATCTGTATCTGCATTAAAACAAATATACCAATGCTCAGCATGCCCGCGCCCGGGTGCTTTACCCACAATTTCTAATGCAAATGAGCGATTATCTGATGCGTGCCAGTGGCCGATTTCTTTTTCCGAACCATCAGGAACAAACCAGGTAATTCGTTTTACATTGACCTGTTGTTGCCAATCGTCACCTTCCATTAACAGGTGTGACAATAAGTCACTGTTTTGCCGAAGCGCGATGATGTACTGGCAGAACTCAAGAAAGTCCTGCTTACGCTTGTTCAGACTCCAGTCGTACCAGTTGATGTCGTTGTCCTGACAATAGGCATTATTGTTGCCCTGCTGGGTGCGGCTTAGCTCATCACCACCAAGCACATGTGGCGTGCCCTGGCCGAGTATCAGTGTGGCAAATAAGTTACGCTTTTGCTGCTCGCGTGTCGCATTGATATCAGCATCTTTTGTCTCACCTTCGATACCATAATTGGCTGACAAGTTATGCCCGTGCCCGTCCCGGTTTTCTTCGCCATTAGCGCGATTGTGTCGCTTGGCGTAACTCACCAAATCCTGCAAACAGAAGCCGTCGTGATAGGTGATATTGTTCACTGATGTGTAAATCGGCCTGATACCACGGGTAAACACATCATCAGATCCCATCAGCCTTGTGGCAAAGTCGGGTGCAGTCCCCTCGTCACCCCGCCAGAATGCTCGCACGGTATCTCTGAACTTATCGTTGACCTCCAGCCATTCATGGCCAAACTGTCCAAGCTGATAGCCGTCAGGTCCGATATCCCATGGTTCAGCAATTAAAACAGCGTTTTTTACAACCGGATCCTGGCGCATGGCCTGTAGTAAGGCTGAATGAGCAGAAAATACCTGCGGACTTCGGCCCAGCGACACAGCTAAATCAAACCGAAAACCATCAACGCCAATAATGTCTAACCAGTAGCGCATTGCGTCCATGACAAGTTGCATCATAGATGGTGACGCAGTGTTCACCGTATTTCCGCACCCTGAATGGTTGCTATACACCAGCTCACCATTCGGGGCCTGTTCAAACAGGTAGCTATGATAAGGACTAAATCCTTTAAAGCTGAGTACCGGTCCTCCCTTGCCCCCTTCTGCAGTATGGTTGAAAACCACATCGGCAATAACCTCAAGCCCGGCCTCGTGGTACCGATCCACCATATACTGCAACTCACCTAATGCATCAGATATTGCGTAGCGAGGTTCCGGTGCGAAAAAACTCACCGGGTTATAGCCCCAGTAATTAGTTAAGCCTTTTTCGGTAATATAAGGTTCTGGCATAAAGGCTGCCATGGGCATAAATTGCACCGATGTCACGCCAAGCTGCTTAAGATGTTTGATAATAGCCGGGTGACAGGCGCCGGTATATTTTCCGCGCTGCTCTTCCGGCACATCCGGATGTGCTTTACTCAGCCCCTTTACATGGGTCTCGTAAATAATGCGCTGGTGGTCCGCTATAGCCGGTTTCGGAGGCCGGGGCACCTGATAAGCTCGCTCATCAATAACCAGCGCCTTGGGGATCATAAAGTGAGAATCATTTTGATACTGGCGGGCATTCCAGTGTATCGGCCGACTGAGCATTTTCGCATAAGGGTCAATCAACAGTTTATCGGTTGGCGCCGCCAGTAATGCATTTTCTCCGCGGTTGACACGGTATGCATAATGCTGATGATGCCCAATCCCGCTGATATGCCCGTGCCATATATCGCCGGTTTTATTTTCCAGAATAAATTCGTTCACCGGTTCTTCAGTATCTGCACTAAACAAGCACAAAATCACTTCGGTGGCTTCTGGCGAAAAAACCGCGAAGTTGACCCCCGAATCGGTAATTGTTGCCCCAAGCGGCTCTGCCGTACCGGCAGTTTGTCTCATGATGGTATTCTGCATGATTTAATCTGATTTTAACTGCCAGTAAACCGTTGCCAGTGGCGGCAGTGTCACTTCAATTGAGTGAGGCTGTCCATTCCAGCCTTCATCCTGAGAAGCGACCTCCTGCATCACAGAAAAACCGCTCCCCCAATAATTCTTTTCATCCGTATTGATTAGTAGCGAATAGGTTCCTGGTTTGGGTACGCCCACTCTGAATTGCTCCCGGGGCATCGGCGTCATATTACAAACCACGACTACCACCGCGTTATCAGCCTCCCCTTTTCTGCAAAAAGAAAGCACGCTTTGCTGTGCATTATGATGATCAATCCAGTGAAAGCCTGACGGTTCGTGGTCTAGCTGGTAGAGCGCTGGCGTGCTGGTGTACGCACTATTCAACGCTTTGTATAAACGTTGCATTCCCTGATGCTTCGGATAATCCAGAAGATGCCAGTCGAGCGAACTATCGTGGTTCCACTCGCGGTATTGTGCAATCTCAATACCCATAAAATTCAGTTTTTTTCCTGGATGGGCAAACATAAATGCCGCGTAAGCGCGCTGATTGGCGGTCGCCTGCCACTCATCGCCGGGCATTTTACCCAGAATACTGCCTTTTCCATGCACGACCTCATCATGGGATAGCGGTAAGACAAAATTCTCATCAAAGGCGTAGACCATGGAAAATGTCATTTCATCATGGTGATAACGCCGGTAGGCTGGGTCTTTGGCCATAAAGTGCAGAGAATCATGCATCCACCCCATGTTCCATTTAAAGCCAAACCCAAGCCCTCCAGCATCAGTTGGGCGAGACACTCCCGGAAAAGATGTTGATTCTTCAGCAATGGTCATTGCGCCCGGATAGTGACGATACACTTCTTCATTCATCCAGCGCAGTAAGCTTATTGCCTCATAGTTCTGGTTGCCACCATCTACGTTGGGGATCCATTCTCCGTCGTTACGTGAATAGTCCAGATACAACATGGAGGCAACGGCATCTACGCGCAGTCCGTCAATGTGAAATTTATCCAGCCAGAATAGTGCATTGGCGACCAGAAATTGCCTGACGGTGTCCTTACCAAAATCGTAAATGCAGGAATTCCAGTCCGGATGCCATCCTTTACGCGGATCGTCATACTCGTAAACATGGCTACCATCAAAGCGCGCCAGACCGTGTCCGTCTTCGGGAAAGTGCGCCGGCACCCAGTCGATAATTACGCCCAGTCCTGCCTGGTGACACTTATCTACAAAATATTTAAAGTCATCGGGGTTGCCGAAGCGACTGGTTGGGGCAAAAAGCCCGACTGGCTGATATCCCCAAGAGCCGTCAAAGGGGAACTCTGACACCGGCAGCAATTCCAGATGGGTGTACCCCATATCTGTTGCGTAAGGGATTAGCGTATCGGCAAGTTCATGGTAGGTAAGATAGCGTCGTCCATCATCGGGCTTACGCCACGAGCCCAAATGCACCTCGTAGATACTCATTGGCTGATGGTAACGATTTTCACCGCGGCGTTTCATCCAGTTTTCATCGTGCCAATCATAGGTGCTGTGGTCATAGATTACTGAGGCATGGGAAGGATACTGCTCGGCCAGATACCCCATCGGATCCGCTTTGTGGGGCAAATCGTTGCCCTGATTATCCTTCAGCTGAAATTTGTACCGCTCTCCTACAGACAGCTGTGGTACTACCAATACCCAATAGCCCATCTCTGTCTTTTCCATTGGGTGCAATCGTGCATCCCACTGGTTGAAATCGCCAATGACTGAAACCGCAGAGGCATTCGGGGCATAAACACAAAAGCGAACCGCATTATCGTCACCGGCCTGAACACAGTGAGCGCCCGCTTGCTGGTACAGGTTTTGCGGTGCATGGTCGATAAAGTGCACCGCATGATAAGCAAGATCCTGAAACTGGTAGGGATCAAGGCTTGTCGATTCATGCTGCCCGTAGTGTGCTATGACCTGATAGATATCCTCTGCTGAACAACCTTTAACCTCACCACTGAAAAGTCCCTGCTCGCCCGTGCGCTCAAGGGTTGTTCTGCAGCTGGTATCACCGACTTTACACACGGTTACAGATTCGGCATCGGGTCTCCATACCGTTATCTGCACGCCCTCAGACGTTTCAACGGGGCCCAGAACAGAAAAGGGATGGGTGCAACCCGCCCGGGCCAACTGCTGTTCAACGTGCATAGACAACTCCTTTTTGAGTGCCTGAGCGGCTCAGACACCCTGTTGATTTTTATTTGCTTTTAATCAGTACTGGCTGAACGCCGTGCCTGGGTCAGTCGATTCGCTAAATGAAGAATATCGCCATCGCTGAAAATGTCCTCAAGATTACGACTTAACTTGCGGCGCCAGTTCGGATATTCGTCAAACGTACCCGGGATGTTAACGGGTTTATCCATTTGCAGCCAGTCCTCAAGCTGCAAACTAAATAATGCGCTGGAACCGGTGGCCATGTGCGTTTGCAAACCAAAGTTCAGAGCCTGATTCATGCCGGTAACATTCACGTCATGACCAACATCGTCGCCGACCGCGTGGTGGCCGTGCAACGAATTAAGTATTTCCTGCTTATCTTCGTGCCGGCTGGTGTACAGGGTCTCCAGAATTTCGTCGGTGGGATACAAGCCCAATGACTTACCCAGTTCCAAATCCAGGCAGTGCCAGTAACCGATAAGTGTTGGCATATCATGCGTTGTCAGCGTCGACATGGATTGGACTGGATAATGTGAAGGAGAGAAGAAACCACCGTCCTCTGCCTGTTCGAAGAAAAATACACGATAAGAATAAATGCCGTTATCGGCTAATTTACCGCGGATTTCCTCTGGAACCGTGCCTAAATCTTCACCGATGACCAGGCTTTTGTTGCGGTGACTCTCCAGCGCCAGTATGCCCAGTAAATCGTCAACCGGATAATAAACATAACCGCCATCGCGTGCATGATCGCCTTTGGGTACCCACCATAGTCTCAGCAGGGCCATGACATGATCAATGCGCAGCGCGCCAGCGGAGGCCATATTCGAGGAAAACAGGTCAACAATAGGCTGGTAAGCCTGCTCATATAAGCGCTTGGGATCCATCGGTGGAAGTCCCCAATTCTGACCCAGTGGGCCTAATACATCAGGTGGTGCACCGACACTTGCATCAACACAGTAAAGATCTTTATTACCCCAAATCTCTGCACTGCCTTCGCTGACACCTACAGCAAGATCCCGATACAATCCGATAGTCATACCTGCATCCACCGCAACCTGGTTAGCCTGTTCAAGTTGCAGCGCCGCCTGCCATTGTAAAAACTGATAAAACTGAACGCGCTGCTTGTTTCTTTTAGCAAACTTCGCAACTTCCGGTTTATGATATTCTTTGAACTTATTGGGAAAAACTGGCCAGCCCCAGGAAGGTTCACCTAACTCTTTGAGGTGTTCCTGCATGACATCGTACACTGCCAGCATATCGAGACTTTCACCGCCTTCAGCCACAAATTCAGCAAAGGCCGTACGTTGTGGTGTTTTCTGGGTAAGATATTTTTGATGATAAACCTCAAACAACGTGGCTAACACCTTAAGCTTGAGCTCTGCTACACCGGCATAGTCAACGTATTCCTGGCGTCTGACCTGTTCAAGTTTTTCCCTGAACTCAGCCGTATTCACCAATGCCTGAACATCCGGGTGATCGTAATCATCAAGTTTCGTTACATCAATATACAGGTAATTAAGCCAGCGACGAGAAGACGGCCCGTAAGGACTGCACGCATCCGGGTTTGCCGGATAAAGCGCGTGAATTGGATTGAGTCCGATAAAATCAGCACCGGTGCCGGCAGCATCGCTAACCAGGCGGGCTAAATCTGAAAAATCGCCGATTCCCCAGTTATTTTCACTTCGCACACAATAAAGTTGTACGCTCAGTCCCCACGCTTTTTTACCCTCAACAACCTGCTCTGGCATATAACAAGCATCAGGGGCCATAATCACGCGCATCTGCCCCACGGGTTCATCATCGCCTTCTACCAGTAACTGCAGCGTGTGATATCCGTTTTCCAACGCATGATCAAACGCGATGGCGTATTCCTGATACTCCACTTCATCAATTTCAGCGACATTAATTAGCTGCGTATCGACCGGGACCAAATCCTCGCTGAACTGTTTGCCTGACTCAGTGGTCAAAAGCAACGTATACGTGTCGTTAACCAATTCAATTGGTAATCGCACAGTAAAATGAATACGTTGAGACTGACGAAGCACCTGAACGGGATCCAGGACAGATTGCCAGTATGCCGCGGTATCGTGTTTTACCTGCGCTAATACCGCTGCCTCGTTTTCTGTTTCATACCCCAGCGCATTGAGCAGTTTAGCTTTACTGCTATCTGCAATTGTGGCGGGCTTACCCCATGCATCGACATAATTGGATTCGATGCCACGCATCTCTACCAGTTTCTGCAAAACTTGATTCGACATTGATTCGTATTCCTGTATCTGGCGGTTCTAGCGCGTAAGTATTGAAAAAAGTATATACGACGCTTTCCTACAAACTATTAACATTATTGTTTAAACCGGTGGTGTAGCGAAAGTGAATACGATTGCATAGATTACATTTCGTAATTTTGCAACATTTTATCTTTTTCTTTTGCTTAGTATGCCATTTTGATCCATACTTTACGTAATTTTATTTCAAACCATTTAAAAAAGTAGAGGTACGTCATGACAGTACGCATCGGTATCAACGGTTTCGGCCGAATCGGCCGCCTGGTTATGCGCGCAGCCGCAATGCGCGATGATATTGAAGTTGTAGCAATTAACGACCTGCTTGATACAGACTATATCGCATACCTGCTTAAATATGATTCAACTCACGGTATGTTCGATGGCAGTATCAGTGTTGATAACAATCAGCTAGTTGTAAATGGTAAAACCATTCGCGTTACATCTGAAAAAGACCCTTCTGATCTGGCCTGGGGCGATGTGAACGTTGACGTAGTGGTTGAATCAACCGGTTTATTCCTGACCAAAGAAACAGCTCAGAAGCACATTGATGCCGGCGCTAAAAAAGTGGTCATGTCGGCACCGTCCAAAGACGATACACCCATGTTTGTAATGGGCGTTAACCACGCAAGCTATGACGGCCAGACCATCGTGTCCAATGCTTCTTGCACTACAAATTGTCTTGCTCCGCTGGCGAAAGTGCTGAACGACAAATTCGGTATTGTCGATGGTCTTATGACCACCGTGCACGCTACCACAGCAACCCAAAAAACGGTTGATGGTCCTTCAATGAAAGACTGGCGCGGTGGCCGTGGTGCCGGTCAGAACATTATTCCTTCTTCGACCGGTGCGGCTAAAGCTGTAGGCAAGGTAATTCCTGCGCTTAACGGTAAGCTGACAGGAATGGCATTCAGAATTCCAACACCCAACGTGTCTGTTGTTGATCTGACTGTTAATCTTGAAAAAGCGACCAGCTATGAAGCCATCTGTCAGGCGATGAAAGAAGCCTCTGAAGGCGAACTGAAAGGCATTCTTGGTTATACCGAAGATGCGGTAGTTTCGAATGATTTTCTGGGTGATGCGCGCACGTCAGTCTTTGATGCCGATGCAGGTATCGCACTGACTGACACCTTCGTTAAAGTGGTAGCATGGTACGATAACGAATGGGGCTATTCGAATAAAGTGTTGGATTTGGTTCAACATATCAGCAAATAATGATTATAAAATCAGGCGCCTTAAATAGCGCTTAGTGATTGATAAAAAGGTGCGATTTAATCGCACCTTTTTTATTGGATTCCGTATAGTATTGTCCGTAAACGTAAATAGTGGTTTAAACAGGATTTAACTATGAGCATTGCCAGCAGTATTAATGTAGACGAATCTTCAGGTATTACTTATCTGAACATCGATAACGAATTCGCCTGCGCACAAGTCAGTTTATATGGTGGACATGTGCTCTCATACGTTCCTAAAATCGATAACAAAGAACGTTTGTGGTTAAGCCCACATGCGGTTAAAACAGGTGAAAAACCCATTCGTGGCGGCATTCCGGTTTGCTGGCCATGGTTCAGTGACGATCACGGCAGAGAAAAAGGTGAGCTTCCTTCCCATGGCTTTTTGCGCTCTCAGGTGTGGAAGCTGGTTAGCAGTGAGGATACGTCAGAGGGGACAGAAATTGTCATTACACCATCATTTACCCGCGCAGACGGCTTTGAATATGATTGTGATGTCAGTCTGACAATATTTATAGGTGAGACACTGACAGTCACTTTACAAACTGTAAATAAAGGCTTGGTTCCATTCACCTTCAATGCTGCGTTGCACACATATTTTGAAGTGAACAATATTAACAATGTTCAGCTGGAAGGTTTAATCGGCGACTACAAAGATAAAACTGATAACTGGGCCGTTAAATCGACGCCGGCTGATTACAAAATTGAACAGGAAACTGATCGTATTCACCTGGACGCTGCCAAGTCAGTTATTATCAATGAGAATGGCGAAGCGCTGACCCGGGTTAACTCTTCCGGTCACGATTCCATCGTCGTATGGAATCCATGGCAAGGCGCAGCATCCATTTCAGATATGGATGCATTTGGTTACAAGCAAATGATTTGTGTTGAAACGGCGTGCACTCAGGGCCACTCCTTGTCACCGGAACAGAGCCATACGCTCACCCAGATTATTCATCCGGTTTAACGATTCGCCAACCAGGCTGTAGTAGCAGTTTTGCCACTACAGCTTATTGTTCAGAAGAATAATTAAATAATTAAATAAAATTAGCCTTTTTTCATGTTTCCCTGCGTATAAGTTTTGCTTCAGGCATTACAAATATACCAAATTATTATGTAGGGAAACTCTCCGTGAAAACACAGATTAAATTACTTGCACTTGCTGCCCTCTTTACTGCCTCATTTACCTCCCATGCATCGGTTAAGGTCGTTCAGGGTACATACGTACCAGTTAAGGGAACGGTAGAAACATTCGAAGTTTCTGACCCGAGTCAGGGTGAGGCACCGCAGCAACTTGGCAGATACAAAATTTATCTGATTAACAGTGCATGGCGAAGCATGAGCGCGGGAGAACGCGCCGCTACGCAATATCTGATAAAAGTAGAAGGCCTGGTCGCAGGTGAGATCGATCCGGCGACAATGCTTGTGTCGCATAAACTACTGGATGATGATCATCAGTATACATTGCGATCAGAGAATGATTTTTTCATTCCTCAATCAGGCGATATGTTTTGTTCAACAGGTACACCTTTGGTTATTCAGGAACAGATTAATCTTGTCAAAGGCACGGGCAAATATGCCAACCTGAGTGAAGGCACCATTATGCTAAATGGTGTAATCAACAACTGTCCGAGCGAGCCGGAATTTGGCAAAAATGTTCTCGAGGTAATCCCTTTTCAGGGTTCAGTTACTTTTGAATAATAAAAAGACCGCGCCAGCTATGCCGGCGCGGTCTTTTCTGTTTAAGGCAAATTCAGCACCTTAAATTAGGCGTTGGCACCTTCGACAGCGGCCTTAGCCAATTCTGTTATGCGATCCCAGTCTCCTGCCTCAATGGCATCATCAGGCGCCACCCAGGAACCACCCACGCAAGCAACATTTTTAAGTGCCAGATAATCTTTGTAATTATCCAGGCTAATACCGCCAGTTGGACAAAAGGTCACATCCGGGAACGGCCCGCTGATGGATTTGATAGCTTTCACACCACCCGAAGCCTCTGCCGGGAAAAATTTCATATGTGTATAGCCGGCATCTTTACCCTTCATTAAATCTGAAGTAGAAGAAATTCCGGGAATCAATGGAATACTACATGCCTGTCCCGCTTTAAGCAGGTCTGCAGTCATTCCCGGGCTGATGGCGAATTTCGCACCGGCATCAATCACTTCTTTAAGTTGCTGTGCGTTTGTCACCGTACCGGCACCGATAAGGGCATCAGGCACTTCTTGCGCGATCCGCTTTATGACATCCAGCGCCGCTGGAGTACGCAGCGTTACTTCCAGCACTTTAATGCCGCCTGCCATCAACGCCCTGGCTAATGGAACGGCTTTATCCGCATCCTTGATTACCAGTACAGGAACTACCGGCCCAGAAGCAAAAATCTCAGCCGGAGTTAGAGTCCAATTTGTTGTCATAATTCACTCGCAATATGTTGTTGTAGATATGCCGCCGCCCCTAAAAGCCCGTGATCTGGCTCTGCTATCAGAAAGGTGGGGATATTTTTGACGTAATGTTTCATCTGACCTTTTGCTTCAAAGCGCGCGCGAAAATCACTGTCCTGAATGAAGTCAGCAAAACGGCTGGCAATACCGCCGCCGATAAAAACACCGCCCGTTGTGGCCATATTCAGCGCCAGATTACCGGCAAAGCTACCCATAATGCGGCAGAATTGTGTCAGCGCAGATTCGCAAATGGCACAGGTACCTGCCAGGGCCTGTTCAGTGACCTGAGCCGGATCGGTAATTGTCGCCGGAACGCCCTGCTGAGCGGACAGCGCATTATAAATGTTAAGGATGCCGCGGCCTGACATAACTTCTTCGGCCGACGCCCGACCGTGCAGCATCTGAAGATGACGCCAGATAACAATATCTGTTTCATCAACCGGCGCAAAATCCACATGCCCGCCCTCTCCGTCCAGCGTCTGCCAACCAGCTGCGGTCATCGTAATGTGCTCAACACCCAGGCCGGTCCCAGGACCGAATACCGCAATGTTGCCGTTTTCCTGCGCAGTCCCCTCGCCTATCTGTATAACCTGGTCATCAGATAAACCAGGCAATGAGTGCGCGACGGCGGTGAAATCATTAATGACATATAAGTTTGTCAGCCTAAGTTGCTGGCGTAATGCTTTTTGCGAGAATGCCCAGCTGTGATTAGTCATTTCGACCTGATCACCAAGAACAGGACAAGCAATAGCGATACACCCGTCAGAAAACATATAGTCGCTGTAGTCTTTAAAATATGCCTGAATTGCCAGATCAATACTGGCAAAGTCCTGGCACATGTATTTTTTGATATCTGTAACACCGGCTTCAGTCACCCTGGCGAGGCGGATGTTTGTCCCCCCGACATCGGCAACGAATTTTTCACTCATAGCGCCTGCTCCTGGGTATAGAACAGAGAACAAGCGCCTTCTTCGGCCCCTGTCATCACAGAACGCATTCCGGCGAACAGCTCGCGCCCCATCCCTTCATGATGGTTTGCAAGGTCGGCTTTCGCCGGCTCGCGTGCATCCAGTTCACTTTGTTCAACACACAGCGTTAATTCACCGGTTTGCGTGTTCAGCTCTACCATGTCACCATTTTGTACTTTAGCCAGTAAGCCGCCATTAAAGGCTTCCGGTGTGACATGAATTGCGGCAGGCACTTTACCTGAAGCACCCGACATACGACCATCGGTAACCAGAGCAACCTGATAACCGCGGTCCTGAAGCACACCCAGTGGTGGTGTTAAACGATGAAGTTCCGGCATGCCTATAGCTGAAGGCCCCTGGAAACGAACAACAACGATACAGTCTTTGTTCAGGTCGCCATCGCGGAAGGCTTCATCAAGCTCAAACTGGTCTTCAAATACCACAGCAGGCGCTTTGATATGGCAGTGAGGCGAGCGCAGCGCCGATGTTTTTATAACCGCGCGTCCCAGATTTCCCTCAAGTACGCTAAGTCCGCCATCAGGTTTGAACGGTGCTTTTACGGATGACAAGACCTCTTTATCAGCAGAGACTCCGGCACCATCGCGCCAGACCAGCTCGCCATCTTCAAGACGAGGCTCTTGTGTATAACGCTCAAGACCACGACCGCAAATTGTATTTACATCATTATGCAACAGGCCATTATCCAGCAACTCTTTAAACAATACAGCCATGCCGCCTGCAGCAACAAAGTGATTAATGTCTGCTGAGCCATTAGGATAAATCCGGGTAAGCAGTGGCACTGCATTTGAAATTTCTGAGAAATCATCCCAGGTAATAATGACACCAGCGGCACGAGCGACTGCCACCAAGTGCATGGTATGGTTAGTTGAACCACCTGTGGCAAGTAGCGCGACCAGACCATTAACAATTGCCTTTTCGTCGACAATATGGCCGATTGGCATATAATCATCGCCCAAATCAGTCAGTCGGGTAGCCTGAACAGCTGCGGCTTTTGTCAGTGCATCACGTAACGGCGTGCCCGGATTCACAAATGATGATCCCGGCAAATGCAGCCCCATCGTCTCTACAACCAGCTGATTTGAGTTTGCGGTACCGTAAAACGTACACGTGCCTGCCGAGTGGTAGGACTGAGACTCAGCTTCCAGTAGCTCCTCACGGCCAACTTTGCCTTCTGCAAATTGCTGACGAACGCGCGCTTTTTCTTTATTGGGCAGCCCTGACGGCATAGGACCGGCAGGTACGAAAATAGTAGGCAGATGGCCAAAGGCCAGTGAACCCAGCAGCAACCCGGGCACAATCTTATCGCAAATCCCCAGCATCATCGCTGAATCGAACATATTGTGAGACAATGCTACAGCCGTAGACTTGGCAATAACATCACGGCTCATCAGGCTCAAATCCATGCCTGCATTGCCCTGAGTCACCCCGTCACACATCGCAGGCACACCACCTGCAAACTGCGCAACACTGCCGACTTCCTTAACCGCATCTTTAATGATTGACGGATAATTTTCATAAGGCTGATGTGCTGACAACATGTCATTGTAAGCAGAAATAATTGCCACATTGGCTTTTGTCATACTACGTAAATCTGACTTCTCCGTAGCACCACATGCAGCGAAGCCGTGGGCCAGATTACCGCAAGACAATTCGCCGCGGTGTGGACCCTGACGGCGCGCTTTTTCGATTTTTTCCAGATAGGCCTTACGCGTTGGCTTACTGCGCTCAATAATACGTTGGGTAATCTCGGCGATTTGATTATTCATAAGGTTCTCCTACGGTGCCCACATCAATGTAACCGGTGCCCGGTTTACAACTGCAGTAACCGGCTTTTGAATCTCAGTATCATTTTCCAGTGCATCCAGTAGCACGGACTTTTTCTTATCCCCTGTCAGGTGGATAAAAATATTACGGCTATGAAGCAATGCCGGTAACGTGAGTGAAATACGTTGATGGGGTGCAGTGGTCGGTTGTACGGCAATACAAATTTTGCCGCTGGACATATTCAGTCCGTCTTCAATTTGTTCGGAGCAAGGAAACAATGACGCGGTATGGCCATCTTCTCCCATACCCAGAATCAGCGCATCAAACGGCTGAGCCATACTTGAAATGCGTGATTCAACTTCAGCGATTGCACTATCGGCGTCTTTATCGTCGGTTAAAGGCGAGACAAAATGCGCCTGACTGGCCTTATTCTGTAACAGGTGTTGTTTGACGAGCTTCGTATTGCTGGCATCATCCTGTTCATCAACCCAGCGCTCATCAGCCAGTGTGATATCGACTTTTGACCAGTCGATATCCGCATTGCTTAATGTCTGAAACAAGCCCACCGGGGTGCGGCCTCCACTTACCACCAGACTGGCGCGCCCACGGGTGCTGATACCTTCTTCAAGAATAGACACTAACGATGCTGCAAATGACGATGTCAGTACCTCAGGTGATTCAAAATGTTGTTGTGTCAGTGCCATGTTATCTCTTCTTGGTTAGTTTGCTTTCATACCAGCTACGATTTTCGCGGGCCAGCAGGCCAATAGATGCAACCGGTCCCCATGTCCCCGCCTGATAAGGCTCTGGCGGCTCAGCAGTGTGATTCCATGCATCAAGAATAGAATCCACCCAATTCCAGGCCTGCTCAACTTCATCACGACGAACGAACAATGCCTGGTTACCGAGCATGACTTCTAATAACAGTTTTTCGTAGGCGTCCGGGATGCGTTCCTCAGAGAAGGCTTCAGAAAAGCTCAAATCCAGTTTGGACTTTTGCAGATCCATGGAACCCGAACTGGTCAGACCCGGAATTTTATTCATCACGGTGATTTCCACACCTTCATCCGGTTGCAGACGAATAACCAGCTTATTAGGTGGCAGGCTGTTAAAGCTGTCACCAAACAAATTATGTGGCTGACGCTTGAAATAGATAACCACTTCAGACACTTTGGTCGGCATGCGCTTACCTGTACGCAGGTAGAAAGGCACACCCGCCCAACGCCAGTTATCTATTTCAGCTTTGATTGCTACAAATGTCTCAGTTTTACTGCGCGTATTGGCATCGTCTTCTTCCAGATACCCGGGCACTTCCTCGCCTTTGACAAAGCCGGCGGTATATTGCCCACGCACTGTGACATCATTAATGTTTGAGACATCGATAGGACGTAGCGCTTTAAGCACCTTCAGTTTTTCATCCCGAATACTGTCTGCATCCAGAGTGGCCGGCGGCTCCATAGCGACCAGGCTCAGAATCTGTAATAAGTGGTTTTGCACCATATCGCGCATCTGGCCGGCGTCATCGAAATAGCCCCAGCGCCCTTCGATACCTACCGATTCAGCTACGCTGATTTGGACATGATCGATACAGTTGTGATCCCAGTTCGTCGCAAAGATACTATTGGCAAAGCGAAGCGCAATCAGGTTCAGAACCGTTTCTTTACCCAGATAATGGTCGATACGGTAAATTTGTGACTCATTAAAATATTCTGAAACCTGATCGTTGATGACTTTAGAAGAATCCAGATCATGGCCGATTGGCTTTTCCAGTACCACTCTTACGCTACTATCAATGATGTCGCAACCGTGCAGACCCCGACAGATGTCCCCATAAATAGCAGGCGGCGTGGCCAGATAACAAACCATGACCCGGTTAGGGTCAACCACGTCATCAAACGCTTTATAGCTGTTGATATCTTTCATATCCACACAGATATAATCCAGTCGTTCACAGAGACGATTCCAGGTATCTTCACACAATGCTTTATCACTGAACTTTTCAATATTAGATTTCACTTCAGCGATATAGTCTTCTTTAGACATTTCCTGACGGGCAACACCTATAATGGTGGTATCCGGGTGTATCAGCTCAGCTTTTTCCAGCTGATACAGTGAAGGCAGCAATTTACGCCGCGACAAGTCCCCCATCGTGCCGAAAAGCACAAAATCACAGGGTTCAAAAGAATTATCCATTACCATATTGTCGACCTTTTTATGATAGCGGGAATGCCCTACTTCCAGGCAGTCATTTCAGGCATTCCACTGATGGTATTGCGCATAGTTAACATCAAATGTAGTAAAATTACAACTTCTACACGTACTGGTGTATCGTTGCAGCTAATATTACCCGATAATCGCGCCCGTTACCCGGTTGTTAAAAAATTACATTCCTCTTGTCACAGGCTGCACATCAAGTAGTATAGGCCTATCAAAAGGGACTGACTCTTATTTTAAGTGCTTACGCCGTATGAATATTCTCGAGAAAATCACCCAAAGCAAATCTGCTTTCAGTAAATCAGAAAAAAAGGTGGCAGATGTTATTCTTGCCAACCCGCAAACGGCGATACATTCCAGTATTGCAACACTGGCGAAAATGTCCGATGTGAGTGAACCAACGGTTAACCGCTTTTGCCGTCGTTTAGACACAAAAGGCTTTCCTGATTTTAAATTGCACCTGGCACAAAGCCTTGCAAATGGCACGCCGTATGTAAACCGTCATGTTGATGAAAACGATGGTCCTCAGGAATATACCAACAAGATATTCGAATCCACCATGGCTTCACTGGAAGTTGCACGTCAGTCTATAGACGTAAACGTAGTGAATCGGGTTGTGGATTTGCTCACACAGGCACAAAAGATTTCTTTTTTTGGTCTGGGGGCTTCAGCATCCGTTGCACACGATGCGCTGAACAAGTTTTTTCGGTTTAACGTCCCCGTGGTTTATTTTGAAGACATACTGATGCAGCGTATGAGTTGCATGAACTGTAACGATGGTGATGTGGTCGTGCTATTTTCCCATACAGGAAGAACGAAGAACCTTGTCGAAATCGCCCAGATTGCCAGAAACAATGATGCGACCGTTGTGGGAATTACGTCGGCAGATAGTCCACTGGCCAATGAGTGTAGCTATGTGCTGTCACTGGAAGTGCCTGAGGATACCGATATGTATATGCCAATGGCCTCTCGTATTGCTCAGCTAACGCTGGTCGATGTACTGGCAACAGGATTTACGCTTCGCCGAGGCAACAAATTCCGTGAAAACCTGAAGCGGGTAAAAGATACGCTGCGCAATTCACGTTACGAAAAGCGCGACTGACACGCATTATTACTCCCCTCATTCTGACTATGCCCGGGCCGCCGGGCATGCCTTTTCAGCTGGCGTCATTTCGCCAGTCCCTCAACAAGTGCCTCCATGTTCTGAAGAATATGATCTATTATTACCTTCTGACTGAATGAATAATGACCTTTACTGGTATGCTCAGTAGCAATTTACACTTTCCGGCATTCACAATAACGTCAAATTCACATACTATTCTGTAATAAAATTACGAAAAGTGATTACAATAAGGCGACATTTTTATGGTGTTGCGTTACGATCACCCTGTCTTTTTCATTTAAGCAACGAAGCGACCGAATATTATGAGCAGAAGAACAAAAATCCTTGCCACTTTGGGCCCTGCAACCGACTCGATAGAAAAAATCGAAGCCATCATTAAGGCAGGGGCAAATGTTGTCCGCATGAATTTCTCTCACGGTCAGGCAGAAGACCACATTGAGCGTGCTAAGCGTGTCAGAGAAGCAGCATCAAACCTGAAAAAATATGTCGCTATCCTTGGCGATCTTCAGGGCCCCAAAATTCGTGTGGCCCGTTTTAAGGAAGGCGCCATTGAACTGGCTGTCGGTGACGCATTTATTCTGGATGCCGAACTGGATCGTGACGCGGGTGATAAACACGCTGTAGGTATCGACTATAAAGCATTGCCGGATGATGTCAGCGATGGCGACATTCTGTTACTTGATGATGGCCGCATTCAGCTAAAGGTTATCCGGGTTGAAGGTCGCAAAGTGCATACAGAAGTCACGGTAGGCGGCAAACTGTCGAACAATAAAGGAATAAATCGCCAGGGCGGTGGATTATCAGCAGAAGCACTCACTGATAAAGATAAAGAAGATATTAAAACCGCTGCTAAAATTGGTGTTGATTATCTGGCGGTATCTTTTCCGCGCTGTGGTGCAGATCTGAACTACGCCAGAGAGCTGGCGCAACAGGCGGGCTGTCATGCACAAATTTGTGCCAAAGTCGAACGCGCAGAAGCCGTAGCAAGCGATGAAGCGATAGACGACATCATCACAGCTTCGGATGCCGTCATGGTCGCCAGAGGCGATTTAGGTGTAGAGATTGGCGATGCCGAGCTGGTCGGCAAGCAAAAGAAGCTTATTGCTCGTTCTCGCCAGCTTAACAAAGTGGTTATTACCGCCACACAAATGATGGAGTCGATGATCAACAGCCCAATGCCGACGCGGGCAGAAGTTATGGATGTTGCCAATGCCGTTCTCGACGGTACGGATGCCGTTATGTTGTCGGCAGAAACTGCTGCCGGAAACTTCCCGGTGGAAACGGTACAGGCGATGGCCCGGGTTTGTGAAGGTGCCGAAACACACCCCAGTGTGAAATTGTCGAAACATCGTATGGATGATGTGTTCTCTACTGTCAGCGAAACCATTGCTTTATCGGCAGTGTATGCAGCAAACCATCTGCCCAGCGTACGTGCCATCATTGCTCTGACAGAAAGCGGAAATACGCCCAAGTTAATGTCCCGAATGACAACAAGCCTGCCAATTGTAGCGCTATCACGTCATCAGGATACCTTGAACATGATGGCGCTGTATCGCGGTGTAAAACCGGTTTACTTTGATTCGCGCAACAGTGAACCCGGTAAACTTAAAACCGATGTGATGGATGCTCTCAAAGCGATTGGTCAAATTGCACCGGGTGATACAGTTGTTATGACTTATGGTGATGAAATGGAAAAGATCGGGGCAACCAACGCAATGAAAATTGTAAAAGTTGACTAGTTGACGAACGCAACATTGTAAAGCCGGTGTCTTTTGACACCGGCTTTTTTAATTCCAGTGAGAAAAGTATTCGCTGCTGTCGCGGGCAGGCGCCTGCGGGGTATCCATCGTCGGTGTACCCAGATATAGAAACCCCACCACCTCATCGTCATCAGTCAGCCCAAGTTCCGATTTTACATAGTCACACTGGGCATAAGCACCAGTTCGCCAGATTCCATTAAAGCCCTGGGCGATGGCTGCCATTTGCATTGCCATCACAGCACAGCTTGCTGAAGCAATTTGCTCAACACGCGGTACCTTAGTGTGATCGGTAAACTTCGCTATTGCGATAATGACCATTGGAGCGCGAAGAGGAAGCTGAGGTGCCCGCTCTATTTCTTTTTGCGATTTGTCATTTTGAATAGCGGACTGTTCAAATATACTGCCCAGCCTGGCGCGCCCCTCTCCTTCACACACAATAAATTCCCAGGGTGTCAGCGCTGCATGATCCGGTGCCCGCAATGCGGCCTGTTTGATATTTTCAAGGGCATCTCCTGCTGGTGCCGGCGCACTCAACCTTGGCTGTGAGCGACGTGTCAGTAAGAGGGACAAAGCGTCCATAGACATCTCCCGTTAATAATTATTAGAACTTGTATCCTACGAGGCGCAATGCAAAAAGACCAGCCTAAAATCAGGTACAATGATATTGTCGTTGCGGGCTGAAAATCAAACAATTGAACCACCCAATAACACAGTACGAAGCCAGTCCTGAATAACCGCCATTCAGCTCTCATAGCTTGTCTGGGAGGCCCGTAATTTCGTACAGTGGATAGGACGTAACAATTGATTACAATTTTAAGTAGCGAATCAGTTATGATTCGATACCATAATAACAACAGATCTCATAGGTAGTAATAGTTTATGGCAGCAAACGGAAGCTGGACGAAATCCCTTTTTGTCGGACTGTGGACAGTATTAAACTTCTGCAGAAAGCTTTTCTTTAACGTAATTTTCATTTTCATCCTGGTTGCAATTATTTTAGCAGTGTCTGCCGATAAAGATCCGGTGGCTGTTAGCCCTGATAGCGCCTTATATATGAACTTACAAGGGCGATTGGTAATTGAAAAAGAATCCGTGGATCCTTTTGAACAATTCATGCAAGAAGCATTCGGTGATGAGCCTGAAAATCCTGAACTGTTAGTCAGGGATTTGGAAAAGGCATTACATAATGCGAAAGATGACAACCGCATAAAAGCACTGGTGCTTGATTTAGGTGAATTCGAAGGTGGTGGCCTGGACAAACTTCGTCAGGTAGCACAAGCCATTGATGCATTTAAAGAATCCGGCAAACCCGTTTATGCCATCGGCGATTACTTTGCTCAAAGTCAGTATTATCTTGCGGCACATGCCGACAAAATCTACTTAAACCCGATGGGAGCCTTGTTGCTTGAAGGTTATGGTCGCTACGGACTTTACTTCAAGGATCTACTGGAAAAGCTTCAGGTGACAACCCATATTTTCCGTGTTGGCACTTACAAGTCTGCGGTTGAGCCGTTTTTGCGTAACGATATGTCTGATGCCGCAAAAGAAGCCAATCGTGAATGGCTGGATACCTACTGGGAACAATATAAAGAAGATGTTGCGGCGGCGCGTGCTATTCCGGAAAGTCAGTTTGATGAGAAGCTAGATGTACTGGTTGAAAAGTTCGACGACGCGGGCGGAGACTTCGCACAATATGCGCTTGAAAATGGTTGGGTCGATGCTCTGAAAACCCGCACAGATATTCGTCAGGAACTGGCCGAACTGGTTGGTCGCGATGATTCTGAGCTGGGTGTGAATGTAACGACGCTTGGTGCCTACCTGAAAGTAATTAATCCCCCCATGCCATCAATTGAAAAAGACGGTGACCAGGTCGCTATTGTCGTTGCTAAAGGCCAGATTCTGGATGGTGAACAGGGGGCAGGAACCATTGGCGGCGACAGTACAGCACGCCTTTTACGTCAGGCTCGCATTGACGATAACGTTAAAGCAGTCGTACTGCAGGTCGACTCCCCGGGTGGCTCGTCTTTCGCATCTGAAGTGATTCGCCAGGAAGTACTGGAATTGCAAAAAGCCGGTAAGCCAGTTGTTGCCTCGATGAGTACTTATGCTGCATCCGGCGGTTACTGGATTTCTGCCCCTGCAGATAAAATCTATGCGTCTCCAAGCACAATTACCGGCTCAATTGGCGTGTTTGGTATGTTCATGACATATGAAAAAACACTGGATTACATTGGTGTATCCAGTGATGGCGTAGCATCAACCGAAGTTGCCGGTTTGTCCCCTGCCCGGGAACTTGATCCGCGTTTTGCTGATATATTGCAGCGTAATGTTGAGAGCAGCTACCAACGCTTTATCACTATGGTTGCAGAAAACCGTGAAATGACGCCGGAGGCAGTGGATAACGTCGCACAGGGGCGCGTTTGGATTGGCACTAAAGCCAAGGAACTAGGGCTGGTGGATGAACTGGGTGAGCTCGACGATGCGGTTGTTGCAGCTGCAGACCTGGCTGGCCTGGAAGAATATGAAGTTTCCTACGTCCAGCGACAACTTAGCCCGCAGGAGATGTTCTGGCGTGAGTTCTTTGGACAAGCCATGGTCTGGGCAGCAAAGAGTCAGTTTGTCGGTAACGACACACCAATGATGGGAATGGTTAAGCAACTGCTGTCGCACTACAACAGCGTTAACCAGCTTAATGACCCGATGGGTGTATACGTTTTATGCCTGCAGTGTCAGGTGCACTGACAGACGTGATATCTCAGCAGGATAAAAATGAAGTTGAACAGCGCGTTTTCGCGCTGTTCTCTTTAGCAGAAGCGCATTTTAAAGCTCCCTTGCGAAGGCCTGCTGTCAGCTGGCGAAAATCAGGTAAAAATGCAGGGACAGCCAACCTCACCATCAACAAAATCAATTTTAACCCCGTTTTATTCACGCATAACCGTCAGGCGTATTTTGACGAAGTTATTCCGCACGAAGTCAGTCATCTTATTACCTTTCAGGTTTATGGACGGGTTTCGCCTCACGGCAAACACTGGCAGTGGGTTATGCATAACCTTTTTGATGCGCCAGCCAGAACCACACACAGTTTTGACCTTACGCCTTTAGGGCTGAAAGAATATATTTATCGTTGCCAGTGCGGTGACGTTAACTTATCAGTTCGTCGGCACAATAAGGTGATGCGCCAAAGGCAACAATATTTATGCAGGAGATGCAACAGCGTACTAGCTTACACGGGGCAGCAGCGATAGCCAGTTATTCGAACCAGCGACGGGTAAATACCTTATCAAGTTGCTCAAATGCTGATTTTAATAGCGCTGCCAACTCCCGGTATTTAGGTTCAGACTGACGTTTGTGAACGTCACAACCTTCCTGCTGTAGTTTCCCGTGAATTTCGTGATACCAATTTTTAAGCGACGGGGGCAAAGATTGGTTAGACCGGTGACCCAACCACAAGATGCCTTGCAAAGGGAGGCTCAGAAAAAAAGCACCGATAGCCAGTGTCTGGGGCAGATAATCACTGCCAAGCGTGTTAATCAGCATAGCGCTGCACACCACCGCCACAGGCGGCATAACGGCAATAGAAAATCGTGTAGCACTGATGACTTTGCACTCGGG
The DNA here is from genome assembly GCF_014750655.1 of Salinimonas profundi. Lineage (GTDB taxonomy): Bacteria > Pseudomonadota > Gammaproteobacteria > Enterobacterales > Alteromonadaceae > Alteromonas > Alteromonas profundi_A. Next base: position 275,001 of record NZ_JABBXD010000001.1, on the reverse strand, counting down.
AAAGTGAGGGTACAGTTCTTTTTTAACCGGCCAAGTGCTCATGTACGCATGACCGTCGCGAAATAATGACAATACGGATTGTGACATAAATCACCTCATTTGACGCATGCCAGTAATCACCCTGTCCCACTGTCATTACTGCTTAACTGGCGCTGTTTACATTTAATACTCAGACTCTTCGATTATAGCTCATCAATACGGGTAACCATATTGAAAAATTATTCATTCTAGTTGGTGATTGCATCGTTCACTATTGAATGTAAGAATTTTGCCCTAATAAAGACACTCATTGTTTGTACAAATCTGTATTCAGCAGGTTTTGATTGGAGATTATAATGGCAGAGACCAGGCATGTGCCTCTTCTAATACTGGGTTCTGGCCCGGCAGGATATTCAGCAGCGGTATACGCAGCGCGGGCGAATCTGAACCCGGTATTGGTTACCGGTATTCAGCAGGGTGGTCAGTTAACAACAACAACGGATGTTGAAAACTGGCCTGGCGATCCAGAAGGTCTTACCGGCCCCGACCTGATGGTGCGGATGCAAAAGCATGCAGAAAAATTCAATACCGAGATTGTGTTTGATCATATCAATAAAACAGATTTGTCGAAAAAGCCTTACACCTTGCATGGCGATTCCGGCACCTATACCTGTGATGCACTGATTATTGCAACGGGCGCTTCGGCAAAATATCTGGGGCTGGAATCAGAAGAAGCCTTTAAAGGTAAAGGTGTATCTGCGTGCGCTACTTGTGATGGGTTTTTCTACCGTAATCAGAAAGTTGCTGTCGTGGGTGGTGGGAATACGGCTGTTGAAGAAGCCCTTTATTTATCTAATATCGCGTCTGAAGTGCACGTCGTTCATCGTCGCGACACCTTCCGCTCGGAGAAAATTCTTGAGCAGCGTCTTCGCGAGAAGGCGGAAAATGGAAACGTCGTTCTTCATTTGAATCGCACGCTGGATGAAGTATTGGGCGATGAGATGGGCGTCACGAAAATTCGCATTGCCGATACGAAGAGTGATGCCAAAGAAGAGCTTGATGTAATGGGCTTGTTCATTGCGATTGGTCACAAGCCTAATACAGACATCTTCGAAGGTCAGCTTGAAATGAAAGATGGCTATATCAAAGTTAACAGTGGCACGGAAGGGAACGCGACCCAAACATCAGTTGAAGGCGTCTTTGCTGCAGGTGATGTCAGTGACCACGTTTATCGTCAGGCAATTACTTCTGCCGGCACCGGTTGTATGGCGGCGCTGGATGCAGAAAAGTATCTTGACGGTGTCAGGGCTGCCGCACAGTGGTAAATTTCTTTATCTGTTAAAAAGGGCCCGACGGGCCCTTTTTTAATGCCACAGTTAAATTTAAAGTGAACGCCGGCGGATTTGCTATAACTATTTTGAGAATGACTTGCGCTTATTATTATGATTGAGCTTCCCTACCTGACCCAATATACCCCCTTCCCTCCAGTTAGCTCCGCACTGACTGAGCCTAACGGCTTGCTGGCTTTTGGCGGAGATTTATCGGTACGACGCCTGTTAAGTGCTTACAGTCAGGGCATTTTCCCATGGTTTAGTGATAATGAGCCCTTGTTGTGGTGGTCACCGGATCCCCGTGCCATCATAGAGCTAAACCAATTTCACTGTGCCAGGAGCCTGCGCAAGCTCATTCGCCAAAAACGCTACATCGTTACATTAAACCAATGTTTCAGCGACGTTATAAACCTATGTGCCACGATTCCAAGGCAGGATCTTCACAGCAGCGATGCTTCGTCAGCGACCTGGATTACAGACGCTATGAAAAACGCTTATATACAATTGCATGAGGCGGGTTTTGCCCATTCAATTGAAGTATGGGATGCCAATAGCGAGCTGGCAGGAGGGTTATATGGTGTCGCCGTAGGTAACGTGTTTTGTGGCGAATCTATGTTCCACAAAAAGCCAAATACGTCTAAACTTGCTATGTACGCATTAGTAAAACACATGCAAACGCATGGGTTGGCCTTTATAGATTGTCAGATGCCTACAGAACACCTGGCGAGCCTGGGAGCGATTACTGTTAGCCGTGAGGATTTTATCTCGCGCCTGAAGGATCACTCACAGACTTTAGATGAAACCGGGGATCGTATGCCCACTTATCGACAGTGTTGGCAGAAGCAGGTGATTGCCCTATGAAATTCGGAATTACCCAGACATTCAGTTGCAGCTATTTGCCGGATGAGCACGAGCAACTTTTGGTGTTTGCAGAAAAAGACCAAAACTTCGCATGGCGATATGGTCAGCTTATTCAGGCAGGTTTCAGGCGTAGTGGCGCACAAATTTATCGTCCGCACTGCCCTTCGTGTTCAGCCTGTCAGTCAATTCGAATTCTGGTGGATGAATTCACCCCATCCAGAAGCCAGAAACGTGTTTTGTCCCGAAATGCCCACCTCACTTCTTCTTTAAGTTTTGCACCGCGTGAATCGTATTATACGCTTTACGAGCGCTATATCTCCAAGCGTCACGCAGATGGTTCCATGTACCCGCCCAACCGCCAACAATTTGAGAGTTTTGTACTATGTGAGTGGAAGTCTCCCCTGTTTGTGGAAGCTTACGATGGAGATGAGTTGGTTGCCGTCGCCGTAACTGATAGTATCGATAACGGTAATGAGCATCAGGCCTATTCCGCCCTTTACACATTTTATGCACCGGACAGACTCCAGCATTCACCGGGAACCTGGATGATACTTCAACAACTGTTGCATGCGAAGGCGAATAACAAGCAGTATCTTTATCTGGGCTATCAGATAGATGATTGTGCTAAAATGAATTACAAGCGCCGTTTCATGCCTAATGAACGTTTTTACAATAACGACTGGCATCGTTTTGATAAAAAATAGCGTTTTACCTTTACTTATCAGGCTAGATTGGTTAAGGTCTGCGCGGCAAAATTTTGACTTACTGAGGTAACTGCTATACATGGCAAAAGAAGATTCTATTGAAATGGAAGGCGTGGTACTTGATACCCTGCCTAACACGATGTTCCGCGTTGAACTGGAAAATGGCCACGTGGTCACTGCGCATATCTCCGGAAAAATGCGCAAAAACTATATTCGAATTCTGACAGGTGACAAAGTCACTGTTGAGATGACACCCTACGATCTGACTAAAGGTCGTATTGTGTATCGTGCAAGATAATATCAGTAAGTAAGAATCTCACCGATAAGAAAAAACCCGGCAATTGCCGGGTTTTTTGTTTCTTGTCATGTTGTTTAGTTAGATTCAGCCTGGGTTTTTTGAGATTCAACCCCCGTGTACGTAAACACCAGCTTATTATCGCCTAAATCTACTTTGACACTTCCGCCTTTGCTCAATTCACCAAACAGAAGCTCGTTAGCCAGCTCTTTCTTAATTTCTTCCTTGATAAGCCGGGACATCGGACGGGCTCCCATTGAGCGATCATAACCTTTTTCAGCCAGATACGCCCTGGCGTCACTGGTAACATCCAATGATACGCCTTTCACATCAAGTTGCGCCTGAAGCTCAATAATGAACTTATCAACCACCTGAAGAATGATGTCGGTCTCAAGGTGATTAAACCAGATGATGGCATCGAGACGGTTTCTGAACTCTGGCGAGAATACCTTATTGATCTCACTCAACGCATCGTGACTGTGATCCTGTTGCTTAAAGCCAATCGATTTACGCACCGTTTCCTGTACGCCAGCATTTGTTGTCATTACCAGAACAACATTTCTGAAATCAACTTTGCGACCATTATTATCCGTCAGGGTACCGTGGTCCATCACCTGCAACAGAATATTGTAAATATCGCTATGTGCCTTCTCCATTTCATCCAGTAATACTACGGAGTATGGATTTTTGATGACAGCGTCAGTTAGTAGCCCGCCCTGATCGAAGCCTACATAGCCAGGAGGCGCGCCGATCAAACGACTTACCGCATGGCGCTCCATGTATTCTGACATGTCGAAGCGAACCAGTTCCACGCCCATAATTTTAGCAAGTTGCTGAGTGACCTCTGTTTTACCTACACCTGTAGGACCGGCAAACAGGAAACTGCCGATAGGCTTTTCTTCACTGCCCAATCCTGAGCGAGACAAATGGATCGCGTCAGTCAGTGACTCAATGGCTTTATCTTGTCCGAATACCACCATTTTCAAATCACGATTCAGATTTTTCAGTACTTCTTTATCTGAAGCGGAAACCGATTTTTCCGGGATCCGGGCCATTTTCGCGATAATTTGTTCAATGTCAGACACATTGATGGTTTTCTTACGCTTAGATTGTGGCAACAACCGTTGGCTGGCACCGGCTTCGTCCATCACATCAATGGCCTTATCGGGTAAATGCCGCTCGTTGATATATTTAGCGGATAATTCAGCAGCAGCCTGAAGCGCTTTTTGCGTAAAGCGAACACTGTGGTGCTCTTCGTATCGGTTTTTCAGTCCAAGCAATATCTTGGTGGTATCACTGACACTTGGCTCAGTGACATCGACTTTCTGGAAACGACGGGCCAATGCCCGGTCTTTTTCAAAAATGCCCTGATATTCCTGGAAGGTGGTAGAACCGATGCAGCGTAATTCACCACTGCTTAATTTCGGCTTAAGCAGGTTAGAAGCATCCATTACGCCACCGGAAGCTGCGCCGGCACCGATAATTGTGTGTATCTCATCAATAAACAGAATCGCATGCTCATCTGCACTGAGCTCTTTTAAAATCGCTTTAAGCCGTTTTTCAAAGTCACCACGATATTTTGTGCCGGCTAACAAGCCTCCCAGGTCAAGTGAGTATACGGTGCTTTTTGCAATAACTTCCGGCACATCTTCCTTCACGATCCTATAAGCAAGGCCCTCAGCGATGGCTGTTTTACCCACACCGGCCTCGCCCACAAGCAATGGGTTATTCTTACGACGGCGACACAAAATCTGAATCGTTCTTTCCAGCTCAGAATCGCGGCCAATAAGCGGATCAATCTTACCGTCTTTAGCCTGCCGGTTTAGATCTGTGGCGTATTTACTAAGTGCTGAGCCGCTCTCTTCCCCTTCAGCAGCTTCTTCGCTGGTTTCACCTGTTGCACCCGGCGCTTCATCATCCGCTTTACTGACGCCATGACTAATGAAATTAACAACATCCAGACGGGTTACGTCGGATTTTTTGAGAATATATACAGCCTGGGATTCCTGCTCGCTGAAGATAGCGACCAGAACATTGGCACCGGTAACTTCATCCCGGCCTGAGGACTGAACGTGGAATACAGCACGCTGCAACACACGCTGAAAACCAAGCGTGGGCTGGGTTTCTCTTTCGCCTACCTGTTCTTCAAGAATAAGAGGCGTCGTGTCTTTAACAAACTCAATCAGTTCGTTTTTAATCGTATCGATATCTGCGCCACAGGCTTTGAGGGCTTCCTGCGCTGATGAATTGTCCATTAATGCTAATAGCAAATGTTCAACCGTCATAAACTCGTGTCGATGCTCTCTGGCAAACACGAATGCGTCGTTTAACGTCTGCTCTAATTCTTTGTTCAACATATTGCTCGCCCCTATTTAATTCACTTACTACGCCGGTTCCATGGTGCACATAAGCGGATGTTGATTCTTTCTTGCGTACTGATTGACCTGCATGACCTTTGTCTCAGCAATTTCTGCAGTGAAAATGCCACAGACTGCCTTCCCCTGATAATGTACGGTCAACATAATCTGATTGGCCTTCTCCGAATCCAAATTAAAAAAACGTGTGAGTACCTCGACGACAAAATCCATAGGCGTGTAGTCATCGTTGTTTAACAACACTTTATACATGGGAGGCGGTTGCGTCTTCTTACGCTGCGCTTCTCTGAGTTTTTCTCTTTCAATACTGATCGCGTTGTCTTTGCTCATAGTAATAGGATAGTGCTTAAGCGTATATTACGCAGAATTTTTTAATAAGATTAATTCTTCAAAATACGCTTGACATTGAGTGGTTAAAATATCTACAGTTTCTGATGTACCGTTGTGAAGTGACGCATGACTGTACACTTTGCCCTTCAAATCTATTGTGGGGGCATTACTGTGTGAGTTCAAGGATTAAGAGGAAGTCGAAGTATGGCGGTTGGTAAAGTTAAGTGGTTTAACAACGCAAAAGGGTTTGGATTCATCGTGCCAGAAAATGGCGGTGAAGACATATTCGCTCACTATTCAACCATCCAAATGGAAGGTTATCGTTCTCTAAAAGCTGGTCAGGAAGTGACCTTTGATGTTCAGCAAGGCCCTAAAGGACTTCACGCTGAAAACATCGGCTTAATGGACGAACCAGAGCGTTAAAATCCGCAAAGAAACGCCAAAAAGCTTTTACTGCATATAACAGTAAAAGCTTTTTTATGTCTGTTTCAAAATCTTTTTTTACTCCAAACATCTAATTTAAACAGGTATCTGCCTACCTCTTATCACTTACACTTTTTAACCGCAGCACGCGTCGTTATTTACTCCTATTTGACGCGTAAGTACAGACAACGAATGCCACAGCGCGTGTAATTATCTTTCCCGTGTTTGCGATTAACTGAGGCGTAATTTTCCGCTTTATCCCTACGTGCGCCTTTCGGGCTACAAGCGTATCTGTGTTTTAATTATCGACACGGTGAAAACTACTGCCCTGCTTCGCGGCAAAGCATCCCATTTCACTAACAACGCTGATTTTTAGTTCCAAAGCGGTAAATCAGGTACATGATTGATGGCTAAGTTATCTGCCAGGGTTTACCCTTTCAGGCCCTTTGTGTAAATGCATGGTGATTACAAAGGCCGGGACAACACCTGACTGCATACTTAACGAGTATCCCACCCGCAATCATTGGATGCAGCCTGTAAGACTCGTGAAGCGCTTAGTTGACCGCTTTCAGGGCATGTAAGTGCTTTGACCGTAGCACATCGAAAGTGTCAGAGACGTCCGTACACTAAAAAAAACCCGGCTGTTGCCGGGTTTTTGCTGTGTGTTTCAGGATTAACCTAAAATATCGTGCAGTGTTTTGCTTGGTGACATTGCATTGTAGACTTTCTCAGGATCGGGGTAGTAGTAACCGCCGATATCCTGCTCTTTGCCTTGTGTTGCATCAATTTCTTCAAGAACTTTGTCGATGTTCTTTTCGAGTTTGTCAGCAATGTCTTTAAACTGAGCAGCCAGTTCTTTGTCTTCGGACTGATTAGCCACTTCCTGTGCCCAGTATAGTGCCAGCCAAACGTGACTGCCGCGGTTGTCCAACTCTCCGGCTTTACGCTTAGGTGATTTACCGTTGTTAAGCAGCGTCTCGGTAGCTTTGTCCAGCGACTTGCCGATAATCTTTGCTCTGGCATTATCGTTTTTGATAGCAACATCTTCCAACGATACAGCAAGCGCTAAAAATTCACCCAGTGAATCCCAGCGCAGGTGCCCTTCTTCAACGAACTGCTGAACGTGCTTAGGCGCTGAACCGCCTGCACCGGTTTCGTACAAGCCGCCGCCGGCCATCAGTGGAACGATAGACAGCATTTTAGCACTGGTACCCAGCTCAAGAATAGGGAACAAATCCGTCAGGTAGTCACGCAGTACGTTACCGGTTACAGAAATTGTATCCAAACCACGCATCGCACGCTCCATGCTGTAACGAATAGCGCGTACCGGCGACATGATTTGCATATCAAGATCGCTGGTGTCGTGTTCCTGAAGGTATTTATTTACCTTCTTGATCAGCTGCGCATCGTGAGCGCGCTCATCATCCAGCCAGAATACGGCAGGCATACCAGATTGACGAGCGCGGGTTACCGCCAGTTTCACCCAATCCTGAATTGGCAGGTCTTTTACCTGACACATGCGCCAGATATCGCCCTCTTCTACCTGATGTTCAATCAGGACATTACCGTCCTGGTCGACAATTTGTACGGTACCATCACTTTCCATTTCGAACGTTTTATCGTGCGAACCATACTCTTCTGCTTTTTGTGCCATCAGGCCGACGTTAGGTACTGTACCCATCGTTGTCGGGTCAAACGCGCCATGCGTTTTACAGAAGTTAATGACTTCCTGATAAATCGTGGCGTAGGTACTTTCAGGGATAACCGCTTTAGTATCGTGTGGTTTTCCATCCGGTCCCCACATTTGTCCTGAATTACGAATCATCGCTGGCATAGAGGCGTCAACGATAACGTCGCTGGGTACATGCAGATTAGAAATACCTTTGTCTGAGTTAACCATCGCAATAGGTGGACGATTACCATAGCAGGCATTGATGTCACGCTGAATTTCAGAGCGCTTCGACTCAGGCAGGCTTTCAATTTTATCGTAAACGCTACCTAATCCATTGTTTGGATTTACGCCAAGCTCGTCAAACAACTCACCATATTTATCAAACAATTCTTTATAGAAAACTTTGACACAGTGACCAAATACGATGGGGTGAGACACCTTCATCATGGTTGCTTTTACGTGCAGGGAGAACAGAATATTGTTCTTTTTGGCATCTTCAATTTGTTCCTCAAAAAAGTCGCACAGCGCTTTTTTGCTCATGAACATACCATCAATCACTTCACCGGCAAGCAAATCAACTTTTGGCTTCAGCGTTTTCTTATTACCCTGCTTATCGGTAAACTCAATGGAAACGTAACCGTCTTTTTCGATGGTGGTAGACTTTTCGCTTGAGAAGAAGTCGCCGCCACGCATGTGCGCAACGTGAGACTGGGACGCCTGGCTCCACTCGCCCATTGAATGGGGATACTTACGCGCAAAATTCTTTACTGCGGTAGGCGCGCGACGATCGGAGTTACCTTCACGCAATACGGGGTTTACAGCACTACCCAGAACTTTGCCGTAGCGTTCGCGGATATCTTTTTCTTCATCCGTTTTCGGGTCATCAGGGAATTCCGGAATATCAAAGCCCTGCGCTTTCAGTTCTTTTATAGTTGCGCGTAACTGTGGAATTGAGGCACTGATATTTGGCAGTTTGATGATATTAGCATTAGGATTTTGGGTTAACTCACCAAGCTCCGCTAATGCATCCGGCACTTTTTGATCGTCATTCAGATAATCAGAAAAATTTGCCAGGATACGCGCCGCTAGCGAGATATCACTCAATTCGATGTCGATATCTGCTGCGCCAGCAAATTTTTCAATAATAGGAAGTAACGAATAGGTCGCCAGCATTGGCGCTTCGTCAGTTTTGGTATAGACGATAGTCGACTTGGCTTTAGTCATTATATACCTCAATGTTTTCGGTACGTCCGTACCGTTTTAATCCGTTGAATACGAAAGATGAAATTGACAAAAATTCGTCCCCCGCCTCGACAGGCATGGTAATATTGTTGCAGGGCTAAACGCTGTTAACGCCCGACTCGACCCATGACCAGCAAGCAAAAAATGACAGTCAGATACCCGAGCAATACATGCCGCGCTCAATAGTATATGGACGAATATTTTACTTACAAGTCTTACCATTACATGCTGGTCAAGGATCATTCGATTGTAATTGACCGGCGATGGTTTGACCATTCACAAACAGACATATGGGCCTCGCTTTCGATACACTGCTGGTCATTAACGCCAATATTTTACAATGCTCCGGAGTCTTAAATGACCAAAAAGCCATCCTGTGTGGTGCTATTTAATAAGCCCTTCAATGTGCTGTCACAGTTTACCGACGGTGATGGGCGGGCAACGCTTAAAGACTATATTGATGTCCCGGATGTCTATCCAGCGGGACGTCTTGACCGTGATTCTGAAGGACTACTGGTACTTACCAACGATGGGAAATTGCAGCACAAACTCGCTAACCCGGCTGAAAAAACCAGCAAAACCTATTACGCCCAGGTCGAGGGAGAGATCGATGACCTTGCCATAAAACAGCTATGTCAGGGCATAACGCTTAAGGATGGTCCCACGCGGCCGGCTAAGGTCAAACGCATTGATGAACCTGCATTATGGGAGCGGCATCCGCCTGTGCGTTTCAGGCAGCACATTCCTACGTCATGGCTTAGCATCACCATCAGTGAAGGGCGCAACCGGCAAGTCCGGCGAATGACCGCTCATGTAGGCTTCCCCACCCTCAGACTGATCCGCTATCGCGTAGGCAGCTGGACCATTGACGGAATCGAGAACGGTAGCTTTCTGAAACTGGATCGATAACGGTTGAATTCAGCGACGGCGATCCCCACTGAGATAGCCCGAAAGCCGTGCTTTAAACGGTATTTTTTGTTAGAATCCGCGACCTCCAACAGACATGATGATGAGTAAAGAGAATACGGTGACCAATCCAGTAGCATCCCAGCGTCCTCCTGCGCAGCAAAAAGTGATCGTCGGTATGTCCGGCGGCGTCGACTCGTCGGTTTCAGCCTACCTGTTACAGCAACAGGGCTATCAGGTTGAAGGCCTGTTTATGAAGAACTGGGAAGAAGACGACAACGATGAGTATTGCGCAGCGGCAGATGATTTGGCCGATGCACAGGCCGTTGCTGATAAACTGGGCATTTATCTGCATACGATTAATTTTGCCGCTGAATACTGGGATAATGTCTTTGAGTACTTTCTTGCTGAATACAAAGCGGGTCGCACGCCTAACCCGGACATCATGTGCAATAAGGAAATCAAATTTAAGGCGTTCCTGGAGTTTGCCGCCGAGGACCTTGGCGCCGACTTTATTGCAACGGGCCACTACGTTCAGCGTCGGCTTGTGGATGGAAAGTGGCAGATGCTGCGCGGCCTGGACAACAATAAAGACCAGAGCTACTTCCTCTACACCTTAAGCGAAGCGCATATTTCAAAAACGCTGTTTCCCGTCGGCGAACTCGAAAAGCCTGAAGTCAGACGTATTGCTGAGTCACAAGGTCTGGTCACCGCTGATAAAAAAGATTCTACTGGCATCTGTTTTATTGGCGAGCGCAAATTCAAAGATTTTCTGGCGCGCTACCTGCCTGCACAACCCGGCAAAATTGAAACCGCGGAAGGTGAGGAAATCGGTACTCACGAAGGCCTGATGTACCATACGTTAGGACAACGCAAAGGCTTGCATATCGGCGGGCTGGCAGACTATGGTGATGAACCCTGGTATGTGGTCGACAAAGATGTCCAGCGCAATGTTTTGATCGTTGGCCAGGGTGCTGATCATCCGCGGCTTTATTCTGATGGACTAGTCGCCAACCAACTGCACTGGGTAAGCCGTCAGCCTCTGACCGGCCCGATTCGCGCAGCGGTCAAAACCCGTTATCGTCAGCATGATATTCCCTGCACAGTCACACCAGCGGGAGACGATACCGTTCGCGTAATATTTGATGAGCCGCAAAAAGCAGTTACTCCCGGACAGTCCGCCGTCTTTTATCAGGACGAGGTGTGTTTGGGTGGCGCCATTATCGAGAGTTATATTCGCTGATGATAGAACCGAAAATAGAACAGTATCTTGCGCTTGCCGGCGTATGTCAGGCTGCGGCACTGGTTAAGCAGGTTGCTCGCAACGGCAGCGTCGATAGCGTTGCTTTTGAGGCCAGTCTGTCGAGCATTCTGGTTACCGATCCGGAAAGTCCACAGCATGTGTTCGGCAGTCTGGATAACCTTAAAATCGGTTATCAGACACTGCTGGCACAATTATCTGACAAGTCTACGTCAAAAGATACCGAGCTGACCCGCTATATCGCCAGCCTGCTTGGCCTTGAACGAAAACTGGCGGCAAAACCTGATGCGCTGGCAGAACTGGGAAACCGGATTTCTCACGTCCAGCGTCAGCTCGCCCATGTTAGTTTTGAAGACAGTCAGATTGCCGGATCGCTGGCCAGTATATATTCCGATATCATCAGCCCGCTGGCACCACGCATTCAGGTAGCGGGTAACCCTGATCACCTGCGCCAGCCTGTCAATCAGCAACGAGTTCGCGCGTTATTACTGGCCGGTGTCAGGGCGGCGGTAATGTGGCGCCAGATGGGCGGACGACGCCGTCAGATTTTGTTTAATCGTAAACGCATTGTAGGAAGTGCTTCGCAGGCACTTAAATTAATCAATAGTTGAGGAGCAAGTAAGGTGGAGCTGACCCAGTTAACCGCTATTTCCCCGGTGGATGGACGTTATGCCAGTAAGAGTGAATCTTTGCGCGGTATGTTCAGCGAATATGGATTGCTGAAATACCGTGTTCAGGTAGAGGTTCGCTGGCTGCAAATGCTGGCAAACGAAGAGCAAATTAAAGAGGTACCGGCGTTCAGTGCTGAGTCCAGTGCGTTGCTGGACAATATCGTGGCGAACTTTTCTGTTGACGATGCTATGCGGATCAAAGACATTGAACGCACCACAAATCACGATGTAAAAGCGGTTGAGTACTTTTTAAAAGAGCAGGTTGCCAATAATAGTGAACTGCACGCCGTCAGCGAGTTTATCCACTTTGCCTGTACGTCCGAAGACATCAATAACCTGTCTCACGCATTAATGTTAAAAGAGGCCAGAGACGAGGTTATTCTGCCTTACTGCGATAAGCTGATTGATGAGCTCAAGCGCCTTGCCAGAGAAAACCGCGACGTCGCCATGATGGCAAGAACACACGGTCAGCCGGCATCGCCCACCACGATGGGTAAAGAAATGGCGAATGTTGCAGTTCGCCTGCAACGTCAGCGCGATCAAATTGCTGCGGTATCCCTGTTGGGTAAGATAAACGGGGCTGTGGGAAATTATAATGCACACTTGTCTGCCTATCCTGAAATAGACTGGCATAAAACTGCACAGCGCTTTGTTACCAGTCTTGGTCTTAGCTGGAATGCATTCACTACCCAAATTGAACCTCACGATTATATTGCTGAGTTATTTGATGCAGTGGGCCGCTTTAATACCATTCTTATCGATTTTGATCGTGATGTCTGGGGTTACATTGCGTTAGGTCACTTCAAACAGAAAACCGTTGAGGGTGAAATCGGCTCATCCACCATGCCCCACAAAGTTAACCCTATCGACTTTGAAAACTCTGAGGGTAACCTGGGCCTGGCAAATGCTATTTTTGATCACCTTGCCACCAAGCTTCCTATTTCACGCTGGCAGCGTGATTTAACTGACTCAACGGTATTGCGTAACTTAGGCGTGGGTGTGGGTTACTCAGTTATCGCGTATCAGGCCTCGTTGAAAGGCATCAGTAAGCTGGAAGTGAACGAACAAAGCCTGTTGAACGAACTGGATAACAACTGGGAATTACTGGCAGAGCCTATCCAGACTGTTATGCGTCGCTATGGCATTGAGAAGCCATACGAAAAGTTAAAAGCGTTGACGCGAGGTAAAAAGGTCAATGCTCAGGCAATCAGCGAATTCATTGACGAACTGGATATGCCAGACAGTGCTAAAGACGAGTTGAAAGCCCTGACACCTGCCTCGTATATTGGTGATGCAATCCGACTGGTAGACGAGTTACTCAACGCGTAGTCGTTTCGGGCGATACTTATACCGGCGGAACTATTTTCTTTCGCCGGTATGACTAGTCGCCATGAACTTACAGATACAATCCACTCTATTTGCTCGCCAGCTAAAGGCGAGTCTTCGTAACCATCAGCATTACATCGTCGCTGCCTCAGTCCTGACCTTGATGCTGCTAATTGTAAATGCGCCCCTCAGCTTTATCATGCCGTGGCTGGCACTTATCTGGCTTTGCGTTATATCAGGCTCGATTATTCACCGGCGTTATTTCGGTTCCCCGGACACGCCTTTATCTGCACGCAAAATGACTGGACCGACTGAATATCCACAGATAACGATGGCGGCGCCCCACGTTTCAGTATGCCAACCACAGCGCCTTTTTTTACACAATGCTACCGTCATTTTTGCTGACCTGGCGGGTTATAAAAAGCTGTGCAGGCAATTAGGCGATGCTGTCACTGTTAACCTGTTGGACGCACTGTTTTGGCAACTGGACACACAATGTCTGCATTATGGTATTCAGAAAATTAAGACAACCGGTGACGGCTATCTGGCTGTGAGCGGCATAGACTCTTCCTGTGAAAGTCTGTCTTTTGCTAACCAGTCAGACCGGCGTCACGTTCGAAACAGTATTGACTTTGCGCACGCAATACTCAGCGTTACTGAATCGCTGGCTATACAATACGAACTGGTGCTGCAATTGCGTATCGGTATCGCTACGGGACCGATAATCGTTGATAGTCTGGGGCGATTTAATAAGCATCTGGATGTCTGGGGCAATACAGTAAATTGTGCCGCTTGTCTGGAGCAAGCAACGATTCCGGGCACCATCTCTGTTTGCCCGGTGACGCGCCGCTTAATGTCTGAAATAAGCTGACAACCTGGCTTTAGTGACAAAACGACCTGACGCGCCTTAATTTGTTGCCTGTGCATCGAAAGGTTTTGGTACACTCTGCCTTTTAATCTTACGGATATCAGCCTTGCAAAAAGTCAACTTTGACATCAACGAATTTCTCTCAACTTACTGGCAGAAAAAACCCGTCGTTCTCAGACAGGCATTTACGGATTTTACCGACTTTCTGGATGAGCATGATCTTGCGGGCCTTAGTGAAGACGATGACGTTGATAGCAGAATCATTCAGAATGTCGAAGGGACATGGCAGGTAACGCAAGGCCCGTTTGAGGATTTTGCCCCTTTATGCACGGGTAAGTGGACATTATTGGTTCAGGGAGTAGACAAGTATCTTGAAGACGCCAGCGACTTGATGCGCGCGTTCTCATTTATTCCACACTGGCGTATGGATGATTTAATGATCAGTTTTGCCAACGCCGGGGCCGGCGTTGGTCCCCACCTTGACCAGTATGATGTCTTTCTGCTTCAGGGAAAGGGACAAAGACACTGGAAAGTCGGCGAGCCGGGTAACTATGAGACCCAATTCCCACACCCCTTGCTGGCACAAATAGAGGCTTTTGAACCGGTCATAGATACTGTGCTCAAGCCTGGTGATGTGCTCTATATTCCGCCCGGATGGCCCCACGACGGTATTGCACTGGAAGATTGTCTTACCTACTCTGTCGGTTTTCGAGCACCAGACCAGTCACAGTTATTCGATGTTCTGCCTGACATGTTTGATGAAAGCGACCTTAAGAATATCCGGTACACTGACCCGATGCGTGCGGCCACATCCGATGCGGCTCTGGTGAGTGATGCAGATCTCTGCCAGCTTAAAGCAATGATAAAAAATGCGCTGGAAACAGACGCATGTAATACTGCCCTTCTCCGCTTTCTGAGCAACCAATACCTGCCTGAGGATGTACCTGATGAATTGGTGAACCGCAGCGACGTTGTGGCTAACCTTCATCAAGGATGCGCTATCTTACCCGCCCCGGGGTGCCGGCCCGTCTATGCTCATACCAGCGATCCTTTCACTTTTTACGTCAACGGTGAAGCGTTTCAATGTCAGGAAAAGCACACAGAAATGATGCTGGCTAACTTTGCCGGACAGCCCCTCCCCGCTTCGCTGGCGGACAACCCGGACTGTACAATATTCGACCTTTTAGCTACACTTATTAATAAGGGCTATTGGGCAATGGAGTGATTTTCCCTGCGGTGAGCCGGATTCTACAGTTTTCTAAATTTTGCAGAATACGGATCAAAACTATGGCATTTCAGGTTGAGCAGGTTGACTGGCAAAGTGCGAGTCAGCGTCTTATTGAATTACGTGAACAGGTCTTTGTGCTTGAATGGCAGCTTCCCCGGGATGCTGAGTTCGATGAAGACGATAAAAGCGCGTTACATATTATTATTAGTGATGGCGAGCACAAAGCCATTGCCACCGCGCGATTAAAACCTACTGGCGAGATTGGCCGGGTCGCTATTCGCATCGGCTATCGCAACCTTCCGGTGTATAAACAACTTTTCGGTGCCCTCGTTACCCTGGCTTATTCACTTAATATCACCACGTTGACCATGAATTGCGATTTGACCAGTGTTAGTCATCACGAAAGTCTTGGCTTTGTATGCAGCGGTCCGGCATTTATGGAAGCGGGAATAGCCAGGCAACCAATGAGTTGCCCGCTTTCTTCCTTTAAACTACCTGACGCTGATCACCTGCACTGAATTACTGAGCCTGTACTTCTTCCAGCAATTTTTGCAGCGGATGCGCTGGTTTAAAACCGTCGATGCGATGGACCTGACTTCGGCACGAATACCCTGTTGCCATAACGGCGTGTTCAGGATATCGGGCAACAGCCGTTTCCCATGACAACGCATAGATGCCCAGTGACTTTTCTTTCTGGCTTGCTTCGTGACCATACGTACCTGCCATGCCACAGCATCCCACTGCAACGATATCTACCTGCCTGCCCGCCTGCTTAAATAGCGACTGCCATTTTTTCTCACTGGTGGGCATAGCGGTCTTCTCTGTGCAGTGACTGAACAATGCCAGCGGCGACGTATCCGTCTGTCGGCCGGGACGAATAGTGCCTTCTGGCAACGATTCAAGCCACTCATGCACTGTGTTGACGGTAAAATTACCGCGTTGCTCGCCCAGAGTCTTGGTGTACTCATCCCGATAGCACAGTACCAGTGATGCATCCACTCCCACCATCGGCATATTAAGTTCGTGAAGTTGATTCAGAAACTGCGCTGTGTCAGCCGCGGTGTGAGCAAAAGCCTTTAAAAAGCCTTTCACGTGTGCTGGCTTGCCGTTAGGTTTAAAGGGTAATAACACCGGTTCATAACCAAGTTTGCTTACCAGCGCCGCAAAATCCGCCACCACCTGGGCATCATAAAAACTGGTAAATGGATCCTGGACAATCAATACCTTTTTAGCTTTTTCTGTGGCATCCATGGTACGCAGCGCCATCAGATCGAAAGTTTGCGCAGATGCAGGCATACGTTCGGTTAAAGCGGGCACCGACAGTAATGGCGTGTCGACATACCCCACGGTTTGTCGCATTAACCCGTTCATCCATTTACGTTTCAGGAAAAAGTTGATGACGGTGGGTGCTTTAGCCATCAGCGGTGCCATACGCTCAATATTGGCGACCAAGTGGTCCTTCAGCGGGCGGGCATAGCGCTGATAATAGATAGACAAAAACTTAGCCCGAAAATCGGGCACGTCCACATTGACCGGACACTGACTACTGCACGATTTGCAGGCCAGACAGCCCTCCATTGCGGTAAACACCTCATGTGAAAAATCGTCGTCCTTGCGCTGGGCATTGCGCCACTTATCCAGCCAGGATGAAGTAAACGCCGACGCATCAAGCTGATTCGTATCGACGCCATTTTTAGCCAGTAGCCGCAGCCACTCCCGAATCAAACCTGCTCGCCCCTTCGGACTGTGACGCCGGTCACGGGTAATTTTGCTCGACGGGCACATCGGTGATGTGGTGTCATAGTTAAAACACAAGCCGTTACCGTTACAACTCATAGCCGGTTCAAACGAGGCTTTGAACGTCACAGGTATAGTTCTGTCGTACGTGGCCCGCTTCGTATCAGACACTTTTACCAGCTCATCATCGCTATTGAGAGGCGTACAAATCTTACCGGGGTTCATTTTATTGAACGGATCGAAAGCGCGTTTAATCTTGCGCAACTCGGCAAACAGTTTGTCCCCAAAAAATGCTGGCCCATACTCACTGCGAAATCCCTTTCCATGCTCGCCCCACATCAGGCCGCCGTATTTGGCAACCAGTGCCACAACTTCGTCTGAGATTTGATGCATCAGCGCTTCTTGCTTGGGATCACACAGATCCAGCGCTGGCCTTACATGCAGTACGCCAGCGTCGACATGACCGAACATACCGTATTGCAAACCATGTCCGTCAAGCAGAGCGCGGAATTCCCGAATAAAATCAGCAAGGTTTTGTGGCGGTACAGCGGTGTCTTCGGCAAACGCTATAGGCTTTTGCGGGCCATCGGTTTTTCCCAGTAAGCCAACGGCCTTTTTACGCATCGCATAGATTTTCTGAATATCCGCACGTTCGTATGTCAGCTGATAGCCGATGACACCATTTTGACCACTTTTAATATCTGCATTTAAGGCATTTTCCAGCTCCGCTATACGCGATTTTATCTCATCAACACTGGTACTGTTATACTCAACCATGTTGAGACCCAGCAGTGTTTTGTCGGGAACATCAGTAATTAAATCGGAGATGGAATGCCAAATAATATCGGTTTTTGCCAGATTCAGTACTTTGCTGTCCACTGTCTCAACTGAAGTTGCATCGGCCTCAATCATTTTAGGCGCATGACGCAGTGCTGAGTCAAAGCTGTCATATTTTATATTCACCAGCGCGGTATGCCTGGCAATAGGCGTGATAGACAGTGTCGCCTCGGCCACAAAGCCCAGCGACCCTTCAGAGCCTGCGATTAAACGGCTAACATCAATTTTCTGGTTTTCTGCATCGTAAGCATGCTCTAGATCATAGCCGGTCAAAAAGCGATTCATCCGCGGAAACTTTTCCAGAATCGCTTCTCGCATTTCAATGCAGGTTTTTAATACCTGACGTAAAATTCTGGCGTGTGTATCACTTCCCTGCGCCTTTATTTGCGCATCTTCGACAGAAAGTGGCGTGGTCTTCAGCGTTTCGCCGTTTGCCAGAACCGTGGTCAGCCCCAGCACATGATCGCTGGTCTTGCCATACTTTAGCGACCCTTGTCCTGAAGCGTCAGTATTAATCATACCGCCAATGGTTGCCCGGTTGCTGGTGGACAGATCAGGCGAAAAGAAATAACCATGAGGGCGCAGCGCATCATTTAGTGCATCTTTTACAACCCCCGTTTGCACGCGTACCCAGCCCTGTTCAATATTGATTTCGAGAATGCGGTTCATGTGGCGTGATAAGTCGACCACGATACCATCTGTCAGACTCTGACCGTTGGTGCCCGTGCCGCCCCCACGAGCAGAAAACGTCACACTTTTATGCTGATTCGCCAGTTCCCCGGCACACTTTAAATCTTCCACGCTGGTAGGAAATATGACTGCCTGTGGGACTTTCTGGTAAACCGAATTATCCGTAGCCACAGCCATGCGACTGGCATAACTATACTCGATATCTCCGTTAAACCGTGAAGCCGAAAGCGCCTTCAGATAAGCCTGATAATGTTCTGCAGGGCTCGATTCCGGGGCTATGCGTGGCAGTTTCAATGGCGTGACTCCTTACAACAAACAGATGACTAGTATACCCGTTGTGTATACTTCGCTCTAGCGCGATCTGGTATTGGCCTCGACCAAACACAAATACGCCTGTTACATCTTCTTACATACCGGGTGTAGCTTTCTGCGCCCAGTTAATTATCATTAAATCAGAAAATGGCAGGATAAAATAATATGAAAACACTCAGACTTACCTTAGGTGCAACGTTATTTGCCGCCGGTATTATTCTCACGCTTCTTCCAGGCTCAATTTTACTGGTGCTTGGTGGTCTGCTGATACTCAGTTATGACTGGCCGAAAGCGCGGACCTTACTCAAATATTTTCAGACCGGAATGCGTCGCAGTGCCTGTAAGGCAGATGCATTTTTGCTGGCAAGAAAGCTTCGTTAGGCGTTTAACAAACACGTATAAATCAATTTTGATTTCTTGTCTGTTGTATAAAAAAAGCCGCTTTCGCGGCTTTTTTTTATGTTGGTGTTACTGGTGATTTTCAGCCAGATAAAGCCAGGTTTCAACTACGGTATCAGGGTTAAGCGAGACCGAATCAATACCTTCTTTTACCAGCCAGGCGGCGAAATCTTCGTGATCCGAAGGTCCCTGACCACAAATGCCTACATATTTCCCGCGCTTCCTGGCGGTTTGTATGGCCATTGACAACAAGGCTTTTACCGCTTCGTTACGCTCTTCGAACAGATGGGCTATCAGGCCAGAGTCACGGTCGAGACCCAGCGTCAGCTGCGTTAAATCGTTTGAGCCGATTGAGAATCCATCGAAGATATCAAGGAACTTATCAGCAAGCAGTGCATTAGACGGCAGTTCACACATCATAATGACGCGCAGACCATTTTCGCCCTGCTTAAGCCCTTCTTCTGCAAGCAGGTCGATAACCTGTTGCCCTTCTTCAACGGTACGAATAAACGGGATCATAATTTCAACGTTGGTCAGACCCATCTTATTACGCACGCGCTTGATT
Source organism: Salinimonas profundi (assembly GCF_014750655.1). Classification (GTDB taxonomy): domain Bacteria; phylum Pseudomonadota; class Gammaproteobacteria; order Enterobacterales; family Alteromonadaceae; genus Alteromonas; species Alteromonas profundi_A. The sequence continues at coordinate 254,989 of NZ_JABBXD010000001.1, read as the reverse complement.
GCCTCACATTCCAGCGCAAAGCAATCGCGGAACTCTTCAGATACATAGCGACTGGCACCCCGGAAACCCAGCATCGGGTTTTCTTCATCCGGTTCATACTGATAACCGCCAACCAGATTGAAGTACTCGTTAGACTTGAAGTCTGACATACGCACAATCACTTTCTTGGGTGAGAACGCGGCGCCAATTGTTGAAATACCCTCAACCAGTTTTTCAATATAAAACTCAGTGGGCGAATCATAGCCTGCGATGATGTCTGAGATTTCTTCTTTCAACTCTTCAGGCTGATCGTCAAAATTAAGCAGCGCCTTTGGATGCACGCCAATCATACGGTTAATAATAAACTCCAGACGTGCCAGTCCCACCCCTTCGTTGGGCAGACGGGCAAAATCAAACGCGCGGTCCGGGTTACCCACATTCATCATGACTTTTAGCGGAAGATCCGGCATGGAATCAATGCGCGAGGTACTAACATCAAATTCCAGCTCAGCACCGTAAATATAACCGGTGTCACCTTCTGCGCAGGAAACCGTTACCTTATCGCCTGTTTTGAGTGTGTCGGTAGCATTACCGCAGCCCACCACGGCCGGAATGCCAAGTTCACGTGCAATAATCGCCGCATGACAAGTACGACCACCGCGGTTAGTCACAATCGCAGACGCCTTTTTCATTATTGGTTCCCAGTCAGGGTCGGTCATGTCTGTGACCAACACATCCCCGGCCTGGATCTTGTTCATCTCTTCAATAGATCCCAGCACTTTCGCTGTTCCCGCACCAATCTTGTGACCAATGGCACGACCTTCAACAATCACATTACTTTGGCCTTTAAGCTGATAACGCTCAATGGTCTGACTGTCTTCACGGCTTTTCACCGTCTCGGGACGTGCCTGGACGATATAGAGCTTGCCATCAATACCGTCTTTCGCCCATTCAATGTCCATCGGGCGCTTATAATGCTTCTCAATAATGACCGCTTGCTTTGCCAGCTCCTGTACTTCGTCATCGGTTAACGAGAACTTCATGCTGTCCTCACGCTCGACATCAACGATTGAAACCTGCTTGCCATGTGCAGCATCGTCAGAGTAAATCATCTTCGTTAACTTGCTACCCAGATTACGGCGAACAATGGCCGGCTTTCCGTTAGCCAGTGTAGGCTTATGCACGTAAAACTCATCAGGGTTTACAGCGCCCTGCACTACCATTTCCCCTAAGCCTACTGAGCTGGTCACGAAAACAACATCGTCAAATCCTGACTCCGTATCGATCGTAAACATGACGCCGGATGAAGCGATATCACTGCGCACCATGCGCTGTACGCCAGCTGACAGTGCAACACCTTTATGGTCGTACCCCTGATGTACGCGATAGGAAATGGCCCTGTCATTAAACAACGAAGCAAAAACATGTTTGATTGCAACCAGCACCGACTCGTAACCTTTAACGTTCAAAAAGGTTTCCTGCTGGCCAGCAAATGATGCGTCTGGCATATCTTCGGCGGTAGCAGATGAGCGAACGGCAAATGATGCTTCATTGCCTGCACCGCCCCGAAGGGTCTCAAAGGAGGACTGAATGGCTTTTTCAAATTCAGGCTGAAATGGCGTGTCCACAATCCACTGGCGGATATCTTTGCCGGCAGCAGCCAGTGCGTCAACATCATCCACATCAAGGCTATCAAGCACTTTATGAATTCTTTCGTCTAAACCGCTTTGCAGTAAGAATTCATTAAATGCCTCAGCAGTTGTCGCGAACCCTCCGGGTACCTGAACACCGGCATTGGCGAGGTTTGAAATCATTTCACCTAACGATGCATTTTTGCCGCCAACGCGACCCACATCCTGCATCCCCAATTCTTGATACCAAAGTACATGTTCTTGCACAGCCTGAGCCTCCAGCTTTGTCTATGTAGGTGTCCGCTTTATCGGACCGAAATGCTTGCACCAGCACAACGCTTCAATTTATTGTTTGTACTGGCTTTTCGACAGAACCATCATAGAATGGGCAAAATTTGAAAGTAAAATATTTATTAACCTTGTAAATAAATTACAACATAAAGAAAGGACCGGTTGTGCGCACAGCATTTTATATTTCCGACGGTACTGCCATCACTTCAGAGGTGTTTGGCCACGCATTACTATCTTTATTCCCCATGCAATTCAATCATAAGACCATTCCGTTCGTTGAAACTGAAGAACATGCTTACAAGGTTTTAGAGGAAATTTCTGAAAGTTTTCAAGACAGCGGTGAAAGGCCGCTCGTTTTTTATACAATTGTGAACGTAGATGTCCGTAAAGTTATCTCTCGCTCGGTGGGCATCAACTATAATTTTCTGGACCAATTTGTGGCCCCGCTGGAAAAAGTGTTGGGCGTGCCTTCTAAACCAGAAAAGCATCGTACTCACAGCATTCATGAAACCACTTATGATATTCGTATTGAGGCTGTTAACTATGCGCTGGCCAATGACGATGGCTCTAATTTAAAGGAATACCATAACGCCGATATTATTCTGGTGGGCGTATCACGGTCGGGCAAAACACCGACCAGCCTTTACCTGGCTCTTCAGTACGGTATTAAAGCTGCCAACTACCCGTTCACTGAAGAGGATATGGGTGACATGCTGAAGTTACCGCCCGCACTACGTCGCTTTAAAGATAAACTGTTCGGGCTGACTATTCATCCTGAGCGTCTGCACCAGATCCGTTCTGAGCGTAGGGCCAACAGCAAATATGCATCGATGCAGCAATGCCGTATGGAATTACGGGAAGTTGAAAATCTTTACAGGCGCGAAAAAATCCCGTTTCTTAACAGCACCAAATATTCTGTGGAAGAAATATCGGCGAAGATTCTGGCTGAAACGGGACTTCAGCGGCGAAAGTATTAACGTTCTTCGGGCCGCATTCCCAATGCATTGAAAAGCGGCTCAAGATACGGAATAAAAGCTTTATACTGATGTCTGCCAGTCTGGAAAATGGGCTGGCGAACCTGTTCTGAGCTGGGCGTTTTAATCGCTCTTTTTGTCTTGTGGTAGTCCAGACAGGCTGATTCAAACGGTAGTTCAAGATAATCCAGCATTCGCCTGACCTGTACTTCCAGATTGTCCAGTACATCTTCATGTTGCACAGTAAGGATTTGACCGGGTAAAACCTGATGCCAGTGGTCCATCAGCGCAACATAGCCTTTATAGTAACGACCGATAGTGTCCAGCGAATAGGTAAACTCCTGCCCATCAGCGAATAGCTGCTTAAAGCCACTAAAACAGCAGGCAAACGGATCGCGGCGTGCATCAATAATTTTCGCGTTGGGTAAAATGCGTTTTATTAAGCCGATATGGATGAAGTTATTGGGCATTTTATCAATAAAATACGGTGCCCCCTGTCGGTACGCTTCTGTCTGACGGATATAGAGCTCACCCAATTGCTGGCACTGAGTATCTGTCAGGCTCTCAAGATTATAGGGGTAGCTGGTTTTCTGCCCGCTGATACGTGACGCGATGCCCAGAATATCATGCAGTTCCATGGTACCATCCACCTGCGAGTGCGAGGCCAGAATTTGCTCCAGCAGTGTTGAACCTGCGCGGGGTAACCCTACGATAAATATCGGGTCTGGCGCCTTATAGCCGACGGGTTGACTGAATAAGGACGCAGCGCACGCTTCCTGCTGACTTTGCATGGCTCGCTCTACACGACGGATATCCAGATCGAGTGTGCGCGACTTAAGTTGGTTACCTTTGTTATAACAGGCAAAGGCTGAAGCGTTATTGCCACTATCTTCATACGCTTTTCCCAGCGCGAAATATAAATGGATTCGATCATCCAGATGGGTACTTTCCTGCTGCACTATGTCATACATAGCCGCTATCGTTGATTCGCTGAATCTGTATGTTTTTGTGTTGGCCAGACTCCAGTAAGCATCACCGAAGTCAGGTCTGAATCTGGCGGCCTGATGATACGCATCAATAGCGTTTTCAAGTTGACCGGCTGACTTGTAAACATGGCCCAGTGCCAGCCACACGCCGGGCTGATCATTATTAGTCGACAACACATCCCGATAAACCGTTATCGCTTTTTCCAGTTCACCAACGCCTGACAGTGCACTGGCCCACGCCAGATGTAACGACCGGTCCGATTTACCTGCGTCAAGTTGCTTTTGTATAATCTGTAGTGCCCGGGGATATTTACCCAGCTTCAGTAAGAGACTTTGATACGCCTGTGCGGCTCTGGGTTCATCCGGGTACAGTTCGACACAGCTTTCCAGAAGAAACTCAGCATCATGATACACTTTCAGCCTGATACCGATTTCTGCTAATAGCATCATCGCCTCACAATGATGTTTATTTTTTTGCAGATACTGACGGCACACTTGCTCAGCTTTATGCAGTTGCCCTTCGTACATCAGATCCATGGCGCCAGCCAGGGGCCTGTCCAGGTGCTGCAAAAATCGGCACTGCTCACTGGCGATGTTAAGCGCGGCAGTGTTGTTAGTTTTTGCGTAATGGCGTTGTAGTTGTTGCCAGCTGGTCAGCAAAGCAGGGTTAAATCGTGTTGCCTGATAAAATGCAGCCGCCGCTTTATCCGGCAGTGACATCGCTATAAAGCAGTAACCCTGTTCCTGGTAGGCCCGTCCGTGATCCGGTTTCAGTTCCAGCAACTTATCAAGCGTTTGGGTGGCTTTTTGAGCATCATTTGATAATCGCTGGGCAACAGCTTTCAAATAAAGAAATTCAACCTGCTTTTCAGGCGGAGCGTCGTTTAACTGCTCTTGGGCAAGGCTTATCGCGCGGTCAAAATCTGATGCCTGAATAGCCTGTTTAATCTGCATGGATGTATTGGTTTGTTGCATGTCGGGTCTTTTTTGTTACACAGAAAAAAACGGCAACCTTCAGGCTGCCGTTTTGCATCACGTTACTCTATCATTTTTAATAGAAATCGTAAGACAGTCTGACACCCACTGTACGTGGACGGTTGGTGACCACTTTTGGCGTGAACTGCTGAGTATCGATGTTCAAAATGGCGCTTTCGTCGAACACATTATCAACATACAGTTCGGCTTTCCATTCATCGTTTGTCACACCAACAGCGACGTTGGCCAGGAAGTAAGACTCCTGCACATAACGCCCGCCTTTAAATGTTTCACCATTACGGTCAGCATAAGTTACACCTTCGTAAACGGCGGCTTCTTCCTGAATCTCAAGACCAGAGCCAGTGCCATAGATAAGCTGCGTGGCATCTTCTACCACGTAGGCATCCATCACCATTCCGGCTAAACGATCGCCAGTGTAGCTAACCGACCCGTTTACATACCCTCGGCGCCCCTCGTCCATTTCGAAGAAATAACGTGCATTGATATTGCCCGAGAAATTAGCAGAGTAAGGCAACTCAGCGCCAACGCCGGCAGAAATACCCCGTAATTCTTCATTGATGCTGACCAGCTCAGTATCCAGCACACTGAACGCGGCATTGATCACCAGGTCATCTGTTGCCAGCCAGGTAACATCTGCATCAATACCTTTGATTTCGGCATCGCCTACGTTATCCGTGAAGACTAGGAACGAAATATTGGTGGGGTCAAAGCGTGATGTTTGCAAATCCGTGATTTCAGAATAGAAAGCAGTCGCGTTAACACGCAGGATGCCGTCAAGGAAGTCACCTTTCATGCCCAGCTCGTAATTGTCCAGCGTATCCGTTAATGAATAAACCGGAATTCGGAAGTTTTCGAACCGTCCTGTCTGGCTGGAGGCAAGACCACCACCAACGCGGTTAGTGACCGGTGGGCGGAAACCTTCTGAGTAATTGGCAAATAGCAGTAAATCGTCATTCACTTTCCAGTCCAAAGCAAATTTGAAAATGGTGTCATCGACGGTAAGTACACCATCACTGCCCAGATCGTCGACGATAAGCTGCCCGCTCTCAATAGCTGCAAGCACAGCGTCCGGATCTTCGCCCACGGCTGCAAGTTCGTCAGGATTCTGGCTTCCAAAGGCTTTAACCCGACGAGAAACATCTACGGTAGAGGTTGACCCCTTATACTCATCATCAATTTGATACCAGCGCGCGCCAACACTGGCAGTTAGTGAGTCAGTCAACTCATATTCGAACTGACCAAACACCGCAATTTGCTCGATGGTATGCGTGATATCATTAACGAAGCCAACTTCTGAGGGGAAAGGACCGTCATCAGAATTTATGCCTTCGTTACCTACCAGCGTGCGCGCCATGTCCGGATATAGTTCGGTGTTGGGAATTTTAAACTGCCCGACAGTCGCCACTTCCTGATCATCATAAAACAGACCAGCAGTTACCTGCCATGGCGTATCCATGGTGGTATTAAAGCGTAATTCATGGGTAGAACGGGTAGTCGTGGTATCTTCACGATAGAATTTAGTTGGATCCAGACAGCGTTCGTCTTCTGCCGAAATTGTGTCGCCACCGTCGTAACTACATACATAGTACGCCGAGAACAAACCGCCATTGGTATAGCCTGTATAATCAGCCAGCGTATCAATTTCACGATCCAGATAGCCACCGGTATATACCATATCCAGCTTGTCCATCCGCCCTTCCAGGGTCCAGGTCGTCAAACCAAATTCATCTTTGTTTTCTTCAGGCTGAAAACGGTTGGTTGAACTTTCACCTTCCAGGTTGGGGTCGTAAGAAAATACGCCTTCTGTATCCAATGTTTGTTGCGTGTGCTGAACCAGCAAGTCCCAGCGATCGTTGAAGATATAAGAAAGACCAACCCGGGCGCCTGAATAAATTGCGTCGTTAAAGTCTTCCTCAACCAGGGAGTCATTTTTTGGTGAAACCACAGATGCATCAGTAGAACTAACCCCGTCGCTATTGACTCGGTTAGCATCCATCGCAGCAGGATCAGACAGCACACCGCCGGATATACGGCTTATCACTTGCGCGCTGCCGATGTAACCACCATTGCCCGGATCGTTTAATACATTATCAATCCAGCCACCCTGGCGATCATTGTAAGCAGCGACGCGCACGGCCAGCTTATCGGTAAGTGTCATGTTGAAGAATGCCTCAACAGCATTACTCATCTCGCCACCTTTGGTGAAACCAATGTTGGTATCCACACCGGCAGAGAAACCACTGTGACTAGGCTTGTTGGTTATCATACGCACAGTACCGGCCTGTGAGCTGGCACCAAACAATGTACCTTGTGGTCCCGGAAGAACCTCTACACGCATGATATCAGTCGCATAAACATCAAGATTACGACCGGCCATGGAAACTGGCTGCTCATCTAAATAAAAGGCAACGGAAGGCTGCAGAGCCTGAACAGAAGACAACATAATGTTCGATTGTGTGGTTGCCGCACCACGGATATATATTTCATTTTGACCCGGGCCCGTGCCCTGGAAAGTCACATTTGGCAGGAATTCGACATAATCCTGGAAGCTATCGATACCACGGTTTTCCAATGCCTCACCGTTTAGCGCGGTAACTGCGACGGGAATATCCTGGATTGATTCTGTTCGCTTGGTCGCGGTAACTTCAATAGTTTCAATTTTTGCTTTAGCGCTCTCTTCCTGTGCCAGCACTGGCGTAGAGGCTAACGCGGCCAGGATGGCGCAGCTTAGCTGTGATTTTTTCATGGCTAGTGTGTTTCCTGTTTTAGCGTTGATTTTTTGATATTGCTCTAACGAAAAAAACCGTTAGAGTGATTACAGCGTTCTTAATGTCAGCAATATTTATTATTGTTTTTCTGATGGTTTCAGAACCATTAGCTGATCTTTTACTGCAATTCCTACCATTTGGCCTTATTCAAAGTAAAAAATCAAATTGAACTCTAACGATTAAGACAAAAGTTTAATTCGAATGCACCATAACGTATATTGCGTCGTATTTAGGTCCACCGACAGTTTTTTGCTGAAAAGCTAACCAAAAGAAGGATATAGAAGTGAGCAGTGACGACACTAATGACAGCCCACTAAATAAAAGAGTATTCATCTCATCCTCTCTAGTGATATTCGTGTTAATGATCTTTGCCGCCTCTGGGCCCGACCGGGCAGGCAAGATATTTCAGGATGCACAGAACAGCATAGTCACCAACGGCAGTTGGTTCTACATTATGACGGTAGCGTTGATACTGATATTTGTGGTTTTTCTGGGCGTTTCCCGCTTTGGGGAGCTGCGTTTAGGACCCGATCACGCCAAGCCTGAATTTTCCATGCCGACATGGATTTCTATGCTATTTGCTGCCGGCATGGGTATCGGTCTGATGTTCTTCGGCGTTGCCGAGCCCATCATGCATTTTCAAAACCCGCCTTCTGCAGAGCCCGGCACTACTGAGGCTGTCAGAGAGGCGATGAAAACGACCTTTTTCCATTGGGGCGTACACGCGTGGGGTATTTACGCCATCGTGGCACTGGTTCTGGGATACTTCGCGTTTCGCCATAATCTGCCTTTAACATTGCGTTCAGCATTACATCCTTTAATCGGTGATAAAATTTATGGCTGGCCAGGCGATCTGGTTGATATATTTGCTGTAACCTCCACCATCTTTGGTGTATCAACCTCGCTGGGATTGGGCGCTGCACAAATTAATGCTGGCCTGAACTATGTTTTCGGCCTGCCAAACAATAACGAAGTTCAAATTGGTATCATGGCGTTTGTCGTCCTGATGGCTATCGTTTCGGTTGCCACAGGGCTGGAAAAAGGCATTCGTCGCTTGTCTGAGACAAACATGGTTTTAGCATTACTGCTTCTTCTGTTTATCTTTGTCTTAGGTCCAACAGTGTTTTTGTTACAGGCGTATTTACAAAATACGGGGGCGTACCTGTCGGATATTGTTAGAAATACGCTGAATCTTTTCGCCTATGAAAAAACCGACTGGATTGGCGGCTGGACAATTTTCTATTGGGGCTGGTGGCTAGCCTGGGCACCTTTCGTTGGCTTGTTTATAGCGCGGGTTTCGTACGGCCGGACTATCAGAGAATTTATCTTTGGTGTATTGCTTATCCCTACTATGTTCACGCTGTTATGGATGACCATCTTTGGCAATACCGCTATTGATCTTGTTTTCACTGAAGGATTAACCAATCTCGCTACCATGGTTGATCAGGATGAGTCAGTGGCGTTGTTTGTATTCCTTGAAAACTTTCCGATGTCCTCCGTGCTCAGTGTACTAGCCGTACTCATGATCATTATTTTCTTTGTAACCAGTTGTGATTCCGGCGCCATGGTCGTGGACATGTTGTGTTCACATGGCCGTAATGACACCCCGCTATGGCAGCGTGTTTACTGGGCGATTGGTGTCGGCGTAGTTGCCTCCATCCTGTTGTACGCCGGGGGTCTCAGCGCATTGCAAACGATGACCATCATCTCGGCCCTGCCTTTCTCTGTCATATTACTTATTGCGATGTATGGCTTGTTGAAAGCACTTCGCCTGGACGGTTATAAGCGAGAAAGTTTACAGATCACTGCGATGCAACCGCCTACGGTTGGTGCTGATCGTAACTGGCAGGAGCGTCTGGAAAATATCATCAGTTTTCCCGATGAGAAAACGGTTCGCCGCTTTATGCAAAAAGTCATTGAGCCTGCACTTCGCGACGTAAAAGAGGAGTTTACAGCGCAAGGATTTGATGTGGAACTGTTAGATCAAGACGATTCATTACGGATGACGGTGCATATGACCGGCAAAACTGACTTTATTTATGCTGTGTACCTCACGCACGAAGATCAGCCGGAATTCTTGCCTTCAGAAGAAGCAGATGCCAAGCCTAGTGAAGAAACCTATTGCCGGGCAGAAGTGCACCTGGGAGAAGGTGGTCAGAACTATGATATAATGGGTTGGTCAAAACTGGCAATAATCAACGATATCGTTGACCATTATCATAAACACCAGCATTTCCTTCATCTGATGTAACAGTTAGTAAGGAGCGATTAGGAAGAGTGCATGCGTAAAGAAGAAGAATTATTGGTAGCACTTCGGCGCGTTATCCGGGCAGTTGATTTGCGTAGCAAACAACTGAGCAAAGATGTGGGCCTCACCGGCCCACAGCTTATGGTAATGCAGAATATTGAAGCCCATCCGGGCGTGATGGTGCGGGAAATCGCAGATAGTATTAATCTTAGCCCTGCGACTATTACCAATATTCTGGATAGACTTGAAACCCGGGGACTGGCCAAGCGTATACGCAGCACAAAGGATAAGCGTAAGGTAAGTGTTCATCTGACAGACAAGGGGTATGAGTCACTGGAGCATGCCCCGCGCCCGTTACAGGAACACTTTATCAACCGCTTTAACCAGTTAAAAGAGTGGGAACAAAGTCAGATGGTAGCGACGATGCAGCGCATCGCTACCATGATGGATGCAGAGAAGATTGATGCCTCGCCGTTTCTAGAGGTGGGCAGTATTTCAGATAAGCATTTGTAGATTAATTATCTTTAGCCTTTACCTGATTAGGTCGCCCGCCGGTGACCTTATCAGCCCTTCCCTCTTCTTTCGCTTTTTCAGCCCGACGCTTTCGAACTTCTTTCGGATCCGCAATTAACGGGCGATAAATTTCAATTCTGTCGCCATCTGATACCGTTGCATCTAATTTAACAACCCGACTCCAAATCCCGACTTTAAAATTATCCAAATCTATTTCAGGATAAATCTGCGCAATCTTAGAGGCTTCAATCACCTCACGAACCGTTGCCCCCTCACCAATTGCGACCTCAATAATTGATTGTCGCCCGGGCAAGGCAAACGCAACCTCGGTATTCAGAATACGCGACATCAGTACACCTGCTTGGCGCGTTCTGTAAATGCTTTCACCATGCTGGCCGCCAGCGCATTAAAAATTTTCCCAAACGCAAGTTCGGTTAGTTTACTGGTAAATTCGAATTCCAGATTTAATTCAATTTTACAGGCTTCATCAGACAGTGCTGAAAATGTCCAGCCACCGGTAAGCCGTTTAAAAGGCCCGTCTATTAATTGCATGTGAATGTGTCGGGCCGGCTCAAGGGTGTTTTTGGTCGTGAACCACTGTCTGACCCCCGCTTTCGCCACGAGTAGCGATGCTTCCATCATATCTGGCTCACGTGCCAGAACTTTACTGTCCTTGCAGCCAGGCAGAAATTCCGGGTAAGCATTCACATCATTGACTAAGTCATACATCGCTTTAGCACTGTAATTTACCAGTGCGCTTCGTTGAATAATCGGCATTAAAAATTCACTAACAACATTAATCTTATAGCGTTAGTTTACCACGAGATATTTTGCTTACCTACCGTTTAGCAACGACTTAAAATTCCGTTTCTGTCCTTTGAAATTTAGTCGAAATGCCCCATATCATTGTTCTTCGCGTAATAACGATGTCTCAACGCGGTTGAAACTAAAGACAACAGGAACGCAATCAGTATAATGGCGGGCATGAAAAAGAATAAAGCAAATAACAGCGGGACTATCGCGCTGAATAAAAAAGCACGGCATGATTATCACCTTGAAGATAAGTTTGAGGCCGGTATGTCGCTGCAGGGATGGGAAATCAAAAGCATCCGTGAGGGTAAGGTAAACATTACCGATAACTATGTCATCATCCAAAATGGTGAAGCTTATTTGGTAGGTAGTCGTATTACGCCCTTGCAACAAGCTTCTACGCACGTAATCTGTGCGCCGGAGCGCGCCCGAAAGCTATTGCTGAATAAGCGGGAGCTTGATCGACTCATTGGTGCTCGCGATCGACAAGGCTACTCTATTGTCGCAACGGCAATGTACTGGAAAAAATGCTGGGTCAAGTTAGAAATACACCTGGCGAAAGGTAAGCAGACCAAAGATAAGCGCGACACCGTGAAAGAGCGTGACTGGCAGCGTCAGAAAGAACGCGTTATGAAACACAGCGTTTAATCGTTTCGGCTTTCAACGATAGATTTGTACCGCCGGGTCATTTTGGCCCGGTGGGCAGTGTCCAGTACAAGACTCCAGAGTTCAGACGGGTTACGAAGTGTCGACAGATCATTGCCAAGTCTGCGTAACTGTCTTCGCACCATCGACATGGTAATAAGGCTTGCGAGCGTCTTATCTTTGCGGTTACAGCGTAAAATAACGCCGCGATACTCCGGGTTTTCCTGCCACTTTTTAGCCAGATCCGGTGTGGTAGCCAGTGCACTGGCCATCCCTACCAATGAACATCCCGACTCAATGACAGATGCAGCCACCGGCAACCGACTAATGCCACCCGTTGTCATCACCGGCATGTCAGCAATTGCGGCTATCTGTGCGGCAAAATCGGCAAAGTACGCTTCTTTTGATAATGGTGCGTCGTCGCTCGTCCGCCCCTGCATAGCCGGAGACTCATAACTTCCGCCTGACACTTCCACTACATCAACACCGAGTTTATTTAGGTGGGCAACGACTTCCCTGGCTTCTTCAGGCGACATGCCATCGCGCTGAAAATCTGATGCGTTTAGCTTAACCCACAGAGCAAAATCATTCCCGCATTTGGCTTTCACTTCACTGACGATGTTAATTAAAAGCCTTGCACGATTGGCAAGACGGCCTCCCCACTGGTCGTTACGCTGGTTTACCCGCGGGGATAAAAACTGAGACAGCAAATAGCCGTGCGCCGCGTGAATTTGCACACCGTCAAAGCCGGCTTCTTTTGCTCGCGCAGCAGTGGTGACGAACTGTCGGATAATAGTGTAAATCTGCTCACAACTGGCTGCCCGGGCTTGCGCGAACTGCTTAGAATATCTGCCAAGCTGAAGATTGACTGCTGAGGGCGCCAGCGCGTAGTCATTAACCGACCTAAACACCTGACGACCAGGATGGTTAATCTGCATAATCGCCAGGCTGCCGCCCGAGCGCATCACTCTGGCCCACTCGACGAACGGTGCAAGCGGACTGTTTTCATCCAACACTACACCACCCGGGCCGGTCATGGCGTGTCTCTCCACCATGACATTACCGGTAATTATCGCGCCAAGCCCGCCATGTGCCCAGTACCGGTAAAGTGAAAAAAGATTATGGTCCGGCAAAAGGTTGGCACCAGACATATTCTCTTCCATTGCGGCTTTTACGATCCGGTTGGGAAGGACTTTGCCACATGGCAGGGTAAGTGGCGTGAATAACATCTGATGGGCACTCATAAATAAAAACTGTCAGTTCAAAATGCCCGCTTACTTTATCTGCAAATACAATAAATTGCATCTTTGAAGAAGATATTTTGTTTTGGCTGTTGGTTTTTTTACAAACATAACCATATCTGTTTACAGACAGTCATTCATCGTTAATACAATAGGTTTAAATGCCTGAAATTTAGGCGAACCACAGGTTATAGCGCTTGTCTGGTGTACCCGTTCGCGATAGAATGACCGTTCGCTGTTAGTTTAAGTAGATGTAAACTGATTAATGGCAACACGCTTCAGGGGCTGATTAGGATTCGACAGGATCTAGGACGCTGGAGGTGCATGCAGAGGTGCGGATTGCCTCTTAAAAAATCCGCTTTAAATAGTCGCAAACGACGAAAACTACGCACTAGCCGCTTAATAACCGGTATAGGCCCTTCCACCACAGCTTTGTTTGCTAGCGTGGATTCGGAAGGTCATATAAGCAAACTAGCGAGGGAAACTCTCCTGAGGTTGAACCGCGAAATAGTATCAGGACCGCTACCAAGAACCCTGTTTGTCGGGGTCTGAAGTAGTTAAACAAAAGACAAACTAAGCATGTAGTACCAAAAGTAGACATTTTCTGGACGCGGGTTCAAATCCCGCCAGCTCCACCAAACAAGAAAGCCACGCATTAGCGTGGTTTTTTTTGTCTTGAAGTTGCTGACTTTGTATACGCGTAACGGGTTCACAAAACGTCTGGAACAATCTGAATTGCCGCAAGCGAGCGAAGGGTCAAGGCCATGGATAGCCTAGAGGACAATTCCGCCAATAGGATTAGCACGTCACTTCCACATGAAGGGTTTAACTCAAAAGGTCTACCGGTTTTGTTGATCACTACAATTACCAGACGACATGTTTATTATCGGTACACAAATTGCTGAGTAATTACGGTTTACCTTCTGCGAATCCTGAGCGTAACAAAAGGATAACTCGCCCATTATTAACCAATGGAGAACAATATGAGTAATAAACAGTTAATTGCGACAGTAGGTGTTGGACTTGCCGCTGCCTCTGCAGGCATGTTAGCAAGGAAATCGTTACAAAAGTCCTGGGAAAAGGTTACCAATGAGCCAGCCCCTAAAGACAAGGTCAGTGAAAATACCGACCTTAAAGAGGCCGTGACGTGGGCGGTGGTGTCAGGCATCGGTGCCGGGCTTGCCCGCATGGCCGTTCAATATGCTATAGATAAACGCAAATCAAGGTAACGTTTGATAATTGATACTTCTTTTCAGGTGGCATCGTCTAAAACTTGTTTCGTTTCCAATAATTAACGCAGCCATTTAATGTTCGTCACGTAACGTGCGCTAAACTTTTATGTTCGGTGTAGCGCATAATCCATTACGTGCTTGCGAATACGCTCTTCTCTTCTAGACTTTATATTAATAAATTCTTAATAACATTATTCATCGCATAGGACATGGAGTGAGTAACGTTAATACAATACACAAGGGCCATTATGGAACGTGATGTATTAGTATTAAATTTTACTAACGATACATGCTTTAACAATTCACCGGTAAATCTGTCAGATTGGCATTTCATTCATGCCAGCAGTGTTTGTTGTGCTTATAAAATTCTGAAAAAACACAACTGTCTTGTCGCTGTTGCGCTGGTGGGTCAAAGTGAACAGCAATCTGTATTGAAAGCTGTCAAACAGCTGTCGGCGAGCCAGGGGTCGCTGCTCTGGCTTGCCCTTTTTCGTGATGGCGACAGCCTGCTTGATGATATCAGCTATTGTTTCAACGATTACTTTCTTGATTACCACCACCTCCCCGTCGACTGGGCAAGGCTTGATCATACACTGGGCCATATCTACGGCATGGCTCAGTTAAAACGTCGTACGATGCATGAATCTTCCTCTGCAAAAGCCAACGGCTTTTGCTTCGGGGAGTCTGAACAGATGCAACGCCTCAAAGAGGATTTAGATAAAGTTGCCTGTACCGACGAAACCTTATTGATAGGTGGAGAAACCGGCACGGGCAAAGGCTTATGTGCCCAGTATATACATTCACTATCGCCCAGAAAAGACGGCCCCTTCATAACGGTCAATTGTGGTGCCCTGCCCCCGACGTTGATACATGCAGAGCTGTTTGGTCACGAGAAAGGCGCATTTACCGGGGCTAGCAAGCAGTATATCGGACGCATAGAACGTGCTCACAAGGGCACGCTATTTCTTGACGAAATTGGTGACCTGTCACTGGAGTTACAGATTAATCTGCTGCACTTTCTTGAAGAAAGCTATATTGATCGTCTGGGGGGCAACCAGCCTACCGAGGTAGATTGCCGAATCATTTTTGCCACGCATGTAAACCTGGAAAATGCGGTTGATGAGGGCCTTTTCAGAGAAGACTTATATTACCGCATCAACATCATTCAACTTGAACTGCCCAGTTTACGAAATCATATCAGTGATATTCCGATACTTGCCAACGATTGCTTACAAAAACTGACGCCTGCGGGCCATCTGTACCGGTTCAGCAAGTCAGCGTTACTGGCAATGGAGCAATACTCATGGCCCGGCAATGTACGCGAACTCAAAAACCGCATCCAACGCGCCATTATTATGAGTGACAGCGATGTAATTACCGAAACCGACCTAGCTATTACACCGCCAAAATCCTCATTGCCGGATTCTGACGTGATTGACTTGGTTAAACATCGTGCAGAAGTCGACACCGAAGTTATCCTCGCCGCAATCAAAAAAAATAACTACAACATTTCAGCAGCAGCAAGGGAGCTAAGTGTTTCAAGAACCACATTTTATCGTTTGATTAAGAAGTGCAAGATAAAGCTGTAACTAACCCGAAGTTACAACCCTGAGGACACCACAATGTTAACCCACCCCACAAAACTAACCCTTTTACTCTTTGCGTTATTAATGGTCTGCGGCAAAGCGAACGCGCAAACTAGCAACGATGGCAACCTTGAAGAGGAGCTCAGCGGACTCAGACAGGAAGTTTCCGCGCTAAAAGAGCAGCTTGCCACCATCGCCAGTCAGGTTCAGGATATTCACAATATTGCCATCGAATCGCAACGCCCGAACTACAGAACGGTATCTACCCAGAAGGACTTTGCAGGTAACGGTAATCTGGCACAGCTTGGCGATACAACGGCCCAGCTTGCTATTGTTGAGTTTTCTGATTATCAGTGTCCTTACTGCAAGCACTTTGTCGATACCACCTTCTCCAGGCTTAAAAACGATTTTATCGACAAAGGAAAGGTCATATACATCACCCGGGATTTCCCCTTAAGCTTTCATAAAAAGGCTAAAGGTGCGGCGGTTGCTGCCAATTGCAGTTTACAACAGGATGCTTACTGGCCAATGCGCAAACAGCTGTTCAGCAACATGAAAAAGCTGGGCGAAGAACTGTATCGAACCAGTGCACAACAGCTTTCGCTGGACATGACCAAATTTTCGGAATGTCTGGAAGATCAGTCAGTGCTTGCCAAGGTAGAACAGGATATTGAATACGGCACATCTCTGGGCATACGTGGTACCCCAAGCTTTCTTATTGGTAAAGTAGAAGGCAATGATCTGGTGACCCCTAAATTGTTAGTTGGCGCCCAAAGTTATGAAACGCTAGCAGCGCTGTTAAACGAACTTGCCAGTGCCCCTGCTCAGGAGGCGGGAGAATAATTGCGTTTTTACCCGGCGTGACGCAGTACCTTGTCGCTGCGTTACGCTACGCCTTCCTATTCCTTAATCTACAATCTGCAGCCTACTCAATGTGTTATTAAGTGTTCAGGTTGTTCATATCATCAGGTAATCACACCAAAATTTCTTTTAAGCAATTGATAGTACGATAAAAAACCAAAAATCTGATGCGCTATGGCTCTTTAATTAAGCGTTAGAAGTGTTACATAGATGTAACACTTGGATTTAGTCACACCCTTCACTTCCATAAAAATAATTTAAAAACATACACATAAACAACTGGTACGGTCATTGCCCCTTATTAAACCGGATAAGGTTCTGCGCGATGGACACCATCAGGGAGCGACCGGCCATTCACAGTATCTGAACACGGCGAACATGCCGGGGTCTGCTGCAAAGCAAGGTACTCACTTTTTGAAAATGATAACTTCTTCCGCGGTTAAAAGTGCTGAATTTACCTGATGTTAAATCAATATAAGCGATTGACAGAGGACGATTATGAAACTTTTTAACTGTAAGCAGCTTGTCAGAGCCATGGGTGTCGCTCTGGTAAGCACAGCCGGCATATATGCCACCAGCACCACACCCGCCTACGCCAGTTTTTTCCCGCAACAGAATAATTCTGCCTGTATGGCCGAACAAGCGGGCTTTGGCCTTAATTGTACGGCGAATGATGTCAGGGTCAGTAAGGTCGATAATGTCACTAATACCGATGGTACTACGCCGGTAGAATGTGTACTGGGTGAACTGTTCACTTTTAAGGCCGATGTGACTATTACCACGACCGCTAACGAGCGTTACGACTATTCGGTATATTTGCCCGAAGGCTCCTGGAGCGCGCAGGACTTTAATACCGACAATACCTGCTCTGTCCTGATCGGGCGTACCGATGGGCCTGGTGTTGACCTGGAAGAGGGCCTGGATGCGTGCGCCGATATCAGTAAGGCCGCGGGCTTTAGCCCTACACACCTGTATACTGGTGAAACCATTACCATGTTCTGTCGTGATGACGATAATTCGGGACAGGCCGAGTTTAATTATTGTGCGGCCTGGCATAACAAAGATGGGGCCGATTGTTCCGAGCTGGATCCCGCTGCACCGGGTACACCGTCTAAATGTCGTTGTGATGCCTTTGATATCGATGTATTTATCAAACCTGATCCACCAACTGTAGAAAAAAATCTGGTCACCACCAACACCCGCACAGAGCCAGGTGGCACCTATACCTTTGATCTTAGTCTGACCAACCCCAATGCTGAAAGCGCGTTATTTATTACCTCTCTGGAAGATCTGGTAGACACCAGTGCAGACGGCAGTTATGAGACCACACTAAACCTTTGGGGCCCCACAGGTGCTGCAGGTTCTGCCGATGGTATTTATCTGACCGCCAGCAACTGTAGCCAGCCACCCAATGTTGGAAACGGTATTGGTGAGATAGCCCCCAGTGCGACTTATAGCTGTCAGTTCACGGTGCAAATTGTTGATTCCGACTTGCCGGATGATCAGAGCCCAGAGCTATACGACGACTTGATCAAACTGGCCCTGGAAGACAAAAATGGCTCACCTGTCATCGACAGCGATAGCTGTGCCGCGGTGGGCGGTGTTGATGGTGAACATTGCAGCAACGTAAAACAGGTCAACGTGACTAACCTGCCACCCACTATCAGCGTGTTGAAAACTGCCAGTCCCACGCAGGTATCAGAGGCAGGTGCGAATGTTACCTACACCATCGATGTTACCAATACGTCCGAAGCATGGGATTCTCCTGTTCTGTTAACTGAACTGATGGATGACCAGTTCGGTAACCTGGATGGTCAGGGCACGTGTAGTACCGGCGGCACGATTGCGTTGGGCGGCACCTACAGTTGTACCTTTACGCAGTTTATCAGTGGTACCGGTGCCGGTTCACATACCAACACTGTTACTGCGAAAGCGACGGATAATGAGCTGGATGAAGCCATGGCGTCAGAGTCTGAAACGGTGCTGATTAATGATATTCCATCTGCTATCACGCTGGTAAAAACCGCCAACCCTATCGAAGTGCTTGAAACAGGTGATGATCCCAGCCAGGTTCGTGCTGTCGACTTTACCTTTGAATTCAGCGTTGATGATGCCGGGGTGGATAGCGTGACGTTTGCTACGCTAACCGATGATGTCTTCGGTAACCTTACCGGGGCATGTATGGTAGATATGTTTGATGACGGTGATGATGGTAATGGTACCGTGGGCCCTCAACCGATCCCGCAGGAATCGCTTGCAGGCTTCATACTTTATCCCGGTGAAAGCGCCAGTTGTACAATTACGCAGGATCTGACTGGTAATGCCGGCGATATCCATGTCAACGTTGCTACAATCGACGGTACCGATGAAGATGGTCAGGCCGTACAGGCAGTAGATGATGCCACTGTGACCTTCCTTCCCGGCGATCCCGCAGCAGACATGAAATTTGCCGCCAGCATGCTGGTCGTAATTGAACTGCAAAATGCCGGTATCGAAAATGTCACGCTGACTGCACTTACTTTAGGTATTGCTGGTCCTAGTGTATTCACCGAAGACACAACTGCAGATTTCAGGCTGTATAATACAGGCGGTACGTTTGACAGCACTGGATATCCAGCTTGTAATCAAGGCGAAGAACTGTCTTATAATGGCGGGCCCAGCGATACATACGCCTGTGCCTTTACCATTGAGTTTATCCCTGGTTTGGAAAACACCGACCCAATCAACTTCCTGGAAGACGTAATTGCTACCGTTGAAGATGATGAAGGTGACGCGTCGTCTAACGACGTATCAATTCAGGTTGTGACAGTAGAATAGTCACAGGACAAAGGAAAATCTTAATAGTGTAGATGAAAAAGCCGGGGCAATAATGCCCCGGTTTTTTTTATCAACCGCCAATAGAATGAATAGATCTTCAGATGTGGATTAGTTTTTTCCCTTCCCCTTGTTGCCGCCACCGCCGTTGCCACCACCTGCGCCATCCAGACTGATCGTCACGGTCGCTGAAGACTGTAGATTGCCATCACTGATGGTATAGCTAAAGCTATCGCCATTTTTAAAGTTCTTTGCCGGGGTATATTGAATCCTGCCATCGCTGAGGATCTGCACACTGCCCTTGCTGCCCTGTGTCGCACTTTTCACAATCAGACTATCACCATCACTATCCGTGTCATTGCTAAGCACATTGATGTAAATAGCGATCTTGGATGGCAGAATTGCAGTGTCATTCCTGGCTTGCGGCGCCGTATTTTGCTGCTCTGTGATGCGGTAGACCAACTCACTGGTGCTGCTATAGCTTGTATTCACAACATCGGTGGCCGATAACACAAGATTATAGCTACCAGCGCTGGCGCTGGTCGATGACACCACTCTCACGTCCACGATACTGGTGGCGCCACTGGCCAGTGTCACGGTGCTACTGCTGGCGTTCCAACCGTCTGGCGACGCAATGCTTATATCATAGGTTGCATCGTCACAGTCCTGATTCTGATTAGTGATGTCGATGCGGTAAAGCTGCTCAGCGCCGGCTTCAACTTCAGCGCCTGTTTCATCAATGACGCTTAGCTTTGGAACTGCCAACTGGCAGCTGGATGTGGGCGCAGCCACCTTATAAGTGGCGCTGGCAGAGCTTTGATAGCCGCTATTATCACGATTCAGTGCAATCAGGCTAAAATCATACACGCCGGCGCTGGCATCCGCCGCTGAGGCGACATCAATGTTTACTGCCTGTGATTCACCCGGTTGCAGCGTTACACTGGGACTGGTAGCCCCCCAATCGGCAGGCAAACTTGCACTAATATCAAAGGTGGACGCGGCACAACTGGCATCGTCCTGATTGATTAGCGTGCCTGAATAAGTCACAGCAGTACCTGCGGCCACCTCTGCTGAGCTGTTGTCATGCAGTGTCCACTGTGGATTTGCTGATACACACTCAGCCACCGGCGTCTCGACCACATAGGATGCTGTCGTGCTCGCCTGATAACCGCTATCGCTGGTATTCACACCAACGATAGTGACATCGTAAAACCCCTCTGTAGCCGTGGAATCTGACGTTACATTGACGGTAACCGTCGCACTTTCGCCTGGCGCCAGACTTGCCAATTCCTGACTATTACTCCATTCCTGTGGCACCTGCGCAGACACGTTATACTCACTGTTACCACATTCAGCGCTATCGTTATTGGTCAGTGTTGCACTGTAGGAAACAGTTTCCCCCGGCGCGGCCCATACACTGCTGTCTGAACCCAGTACAATATCTGGTTGCGCTGCAACACAGCTTTGCTGTTCTGAATAGCTGATATTAACGCCCACGCTCAGGTTATCGGCCCACTCGGTGGTCATAGTGACGCCGGCCTCGGAATCATGATAACTGTTGCCGCTGGTCAGCGCCGCATCATCCAGATCGTAGATAGAACTGCGTGGCGTCATGTCCAGCAGCAGACTGCTGGCCAGGTTCTCCTGCGGACTATTAAGATGCACCAGCACACCGTCAGTCACCGCCTTGCCTGACAGAAAACTATCAAAGCCTGTGCCCTGACGATATTCAAGGTAATACCATAGCGGATCGC
This sequence comes from Salinimonas profundi, assembly GCF_014750655.1. Lineage (GTDB taxonomy): Bacteria > Pseudomonadota > Gammaproteobacteria > Enterobacterales > Alteromonadaceae > Alteromonas > Alteromonas profundi_A. The sequence continues at coordinate 233,660 of NZ_JABBXD010000001.1, read as the reverse complement.
CGGTAGTCGCATCGGTGCCCCGGCGAACCTTTAAGCCTTTGGCATAACCTTTTGAGGTCTGCTCATAGGGCTCCAGCTGATAGCTACCATCAACATCGGCAGTGATGATTTCACCGCGCTGTGCCGTCAACCAGCCCAGTCGCTCTTTATTGAACAGGTTAAAGTGCCCCTCGGATTTACCCATGATATCTAATGTATCGCCATAGGTAATCGCAACACAGTCATCGCTTATATAGCCGCTACCACAATTTAACTCTTTAGCATGCTTGAGCCCCAGGTTGTGCCCCAGCTCATGACCGATGGTCAACAGGTTGAGCTCACCGTTTAGCCAGGCGCGCGAGGGGTTTCCGCCCACGGTGCCCTGCCCGCGCCACGTACAGTTTTCGTTTTTTGGAAGCATATAGACCAGGCGCTGATACTGACTCAGGTCGATACCATTGTCTTCGGCTACCTGCTGGGCATATCTGTCCAAACCAAAATAGTCACAAGTAGTGTTGATCGGTAAGGTGTAAAAGCCGCGCACATCGCCTGTGAGCCAGGTTTGCCCATAGGAGGTCTCTTGGTAGTAATCATTTACACGACCAAATACCATGTTTTCAACTTCTTGCATGGCCCACGGGCGGGCACTGGTGTTGTCCTGGAAATTCAGCATCAGTACCAGTACTTTTTGTTCTCCTGTGGTACCTGTTAGCGCGGCATCTGAAGAGGTAGCAGTGTTTTCAACATCGCTTCCGGCCGCAAGCACATCAATAGCTCTGTGTTTGTTCCCCAACACTAATGATGATTCCGGGCGTGCCGGATCGCCATTTTTAAACAGCCACCCTTTGGCGCGCACTGTGTTGCCGGTTTGTAGTTGTGGTAGGTTTTGGTCGTCAGGAAGGAAAAGTCGTAATTTTTGCTTACTCGTTGTCAGGTAGTATTTCAAGCGGGTTCGGCCCGGCAACGTTGAATCTTCATACACCACATCCACTTCACCCACCAGCTCAGCCTGTTGCGCTAACTTTGCCTTTATGGGTGCTGGCATGCCCTTGCGTTTAGCTGCAGGCAGGATGGTGCGAAGCGCAGCATTGGGGTCGTGCTGCAGCACAGCATACTGGTTCTGCTGTCGCTCGGTGATCAGTGCATCAAGCTGCTGCTCATAATCCTGAGCGGTTTTGTTTGCTTCGCGGCGTTGCACCCTTTTAGCAAGCGTGGCAGTTTGCCGTTCCAGTTGCACCTTTAGCTCGTCAGGACCGGCATGTTTTTGTCCGGCCCCGATGGCTACATGCTGCTGTGGTTTTGTATTTTTGTCGGCGGCGTTAATGCTCGTGGTGTGGAAGCTCAGTGTGCTGGTTATCAGTGCCAGTCCACAGGCTTTGAAAAAAGACAAACGCTTTTCAGGCGTTACATCGCCTTTACTTATCATCACTACGGGAACCTCTCAAAGTTTATACAACACTTCGAAAGCTCCCGGTATTGCGACCGAGCTCTATCAACGCGCCTCTTTCGGTAATCCAGCTGCCCACTGTTTTACCAGTTCAGGGCCTGTGATTTTGCGTCCCTTAATTCCGTAATGTTTGCCGTTTCGAGAGTGCTTTCGAATCCTACATCATGGCCTGTTAAGGTCCATGCGAAGGCGCATCTTAGCAATCTGGATTTCAAGCACTCAATGACAAAACTGTTTACTATTTAAGCTATATAAAAAAGTATTTATAAATCAACAGGCAGAAAGCGAATAATCATGAAAACAGATAGACGCTGTTAAAACTCAACAGTCATTAAAGTCATTTTGAACGCATTCCGCCTCCAGAGTTTTGCTGAGTTTGATACGCATCCCATCGGCGGCAAAAAATAAACGATGGGTGTAGTGTTCTGTTGCTTCATCAATCAGGCGCTGCATCCCTTCCCCAGGGGCGTAACGCGCGCTAAAGTGAGTGAGCAGCAGTGCCGGGATCGCTTTTTCCTGTGCATAAGCACTGATGCGTCTGACATCACTGTGTCCGGTATGACTTCCCACCTTATGCAGGTCATCAGCAAGAAATGTGGCCTCATGGACCAGAAGGTGCACGCCATCAATAACAGGATCAAGGCATGACGGTGTCTCGTTGTCGCCGCAAATAACCATTACTCTGGGCTGCCAGGCCAGATAGCTGTAGGTCTTGGCAAGAAGTTGCTGCCCGTTATATACAACATCTTCGCCCCGCTGGAGTCGATTATAGTGAGCCCCGCTGGCGATTTGTTGCGCCTGAAGTTTTTCGATATCTAATTTTCGTGAAATGTGCGTTTCAGTAAATTTATAGCCGAAACTGGGCACCCGGTGTTGCAACGGGCAACTCTGGATTGCCACCCAGCTAAATGAATGCTCACGCAGTGCTTCGGGTGTACTTAGCTGCAGTTGAAATGGCAAATTCCATTCGCTCATCGCCATGGCGGCGCGAATAAACGCAAGTACCTCAGCCGGTGCTACAACAATTAGTGGATGGGTTCGCCCGCTAAGTCCTGCCGAGGCAATCAGCCCCGGCAGACCATAACAGTGGTCGCCATGCTTGTGGGTGATCAGTATTGCCTCAAGATGAAAAAGCGACAACCGGGTTTTCAGGATCTGATGCTGTGTCGCCTCGCCACAATCCACCAGATACCAGGGTTTGAGATCCTCGCGAGACACCGCGTACCCCGATACATTTCGCTGTTTTGTCGGTGTTCCTGAACTGCTTCCCAGAATCTGTACCTGCATGGACGCACTCCTGTTTTGCCTATTCTGCTTCATACTACGTCATGTGCTAAAAAGCGTAATCGTCCGCATGCGCCATCTCAACCCGCGGCACCAGATGGCCAGGTTAGCGTGAACCGTGCCCCTCCCAGCCCGTCATCATTACTGATATGCAACTCACCGCCGTGCTGCTGCGCGATCTGATGGGTGATATACAATCCGAGTCCGAACCCCATGTCACCGGTCCCATTCTCTCCCTGTTTAAATGCGTCTTTCAGGGCCGCGTGCTTACCCTTCAAACCTGCACCATCATCCGCTACACATAGTTCGCAGTATTGTGCACCAACCCGCCAGGTAACCCGGATATCCTTATGTGCATATCGCAGTGCGTTCATTATCAGGTTTTGCGCTGCCACCTGCATTAAACCCAGATCGTACTGGCAAACCGTATCATCCCAGTCGTAATGAATCATGATCCGGGTCTGATAAAATGCAAACTTGTCATTAAGCACGCGCATCAATACGTCGCCAGACTGCGCCTGAATATTCAGCGGGGGTTGTTGATGCTGACTGCGTGCATATTGCAGATAGTCGGTGACCAGCAAGTTTATCTCTTCAATATCTTTTTGCAGCCGCTGACGATAACGCACCGCAATGTCCGGAGCTATCTGCTGAAGCACAAATTCCATTCGGGACAGCGGTGTGCGTATTTCGTGGGCCACCGTGTTAGATAAATCCCGCTGCAATTGCAGCAGCTCTACAATTCGTGCGGACATATTTTCCAGCGCCTGTGCAAGCGGATACACGCTTGAAGAAGGCTTTACGTCAAGCTTTAAAGTCTGCGGCGTACGGGAAAAGCGAATAGCGGCGCGCTGAACGCGCAAAATATCTCTGCCAACCGGGAACAGCAAGATCAAAAGTACCAGGGCCAGCATCATATAAAACATCAGCGAAAATGTCTGGTCTGCCTGCTCCCAGTGTACGCTGTCGTCCTTTATGGGGCCGATTGCCAGCAGCTTATCACTTTGCAATTTATAGTAAGTAATGTGATTGTCATGACGAACAACCGGCACTATCTCGCCCTTATTAAGCTTTTCGCTCAGTGATGGCGGAAACTGGACAGTGGCCGGTTTAACCTCGCGAACGCGGGCAGCATCCGGCGTTTGTACATGTTGTTCAAAGACCAGGGGTAACGACAACTGGTAGCTGTTCTGGTTTACCATCAGCATTTCAAACAGCGCACCGGCACCGGCAAGCAGGCCGGCTACCGTTAGAATGAGCACCGCATACACTCTGACTAATTGCTTACGCATGGTTATCCAGACTCAGTATATAACCACGCCCGCGAATGGTTCTTATATGCAGGTCGTTACAGCCTGATTGTGCCAGTTTTCTGCGTAACCGGCTGATCTTCAGATCGGCCGCGCGGTCACTGCCATCATACGGTCTGCCAACAATTTGCTGGAACATAAATTCGCGACTGATGGGACTGTCGGAATATTTTATAAACAACCATAAAATATCGAATTCCTGATTTGTCAGCGCGATCGAGCGTCCGGCCTGGTATAACCCTTTTGCCCGGTAATCGAGTTTGTAATCTCCTAATTCGACAATAGCGGCATCCTCTACCACCGGTTGCTTGCGTAACTGCGCGTTTATTCTGGCCAGCAGTACAGGCGGTCTGACCGGCTTTGCGATGAAATCCACCGCACCCAGCTCAAGGCCATAAATATGCGTATCGTCATCGCTGACAGCGGTAAGAAAGATCAGCGGGCAATGCTGGTCACCACAAATTCGCTCGGCAAGTTTAAAACCATGAGTGTCTGGCAACATCAGATCGCACACGATTAAATCAAATTCCTGCTCGTGGCTATATTGAATCGCCTGGGCCCCGTTCATGGCGTTGATAACAATCAGCCCCTTTTCCCGTAAGTAATCGGCAATAAGTTCTGATAACGGGATATCATCTTCAACAAGTAAGATTTTTTTACCCGGGCTGGCCATCAGTAACTCCAGGAAAAGCGGCGGCGCTTGCGTGTCGCATCGGGTTTAAACGTCGCCAGGATCAGTGTTGCTTCGCTCAGTATCCGGCGATCCTGTGCATCTAATGCGGTGACCTGTAAATTCTGACGGGTACGCACCGCTACATCTATTTCGTGTCGCCGCGCTTCCTGCTGGCATTGTTCCCAGGTCAGAGGCTCGATGGCAACACATATAGCGCGTCGCTCATCATCCGTATACTGAATGTTCAGCGTCGTGACGCATTCTCCGTTTTCATCTCGAATGCAGGTTTCTGGCTTCAGATTGAGCTGCGGTTCTGCCCATGAGGGAGTGATACCGCTTAAACAGAACAGTAGGGTAAGAGAACCGGTAAATAGTTTATTAAAAATGCACATTGATCCCTGCAAACCCACTTAAGTAATTGTCTTCACGTAACAATGGACTTATCAGTAAATCGTCATTCATCTGTGTATGCTGCAGTGAAAACACACCCGATACCCTGGCTGAAATCCGATAGGTGGCAGCAATCTTTACATAATAGTTCATGAGGCTTTTGCCGGTAACATCGGTATCGTTGCGAAGCCCCCGCTCACTGGCCCGCAAACCATAATAGTAATTATTCAGTGCCGCCGTTTTTCGCTGCACACCGGCCTCCCAGAACAGACGCATGTTATCGATCTGATAGCTTTTTTGCAGTGATAAAAGTGTCTCTTCCCCCTTCATGTCCGACGGTGACATCTTTGCCATACAAGAGCTTTACATCCACATATTCTGTCAGCCAGAAGACCTGGCCACCCGCCATGTAGGTAAACTTTCGTTTTATTTTGTCAAATTCAACGGGGTTGCCATTGATAGGTCTGCCAACATTAGGAATAAGATTACTGATATCCAGAATCGAGACATTCTTATTGTCGACGTTATAAAGCACCCCGTCGTCGTTTAGAAAGCCGACCAAATCCACCAGTAAATGATCATTTTCAAACAGGGTGTAGCCCAACTCCAGATTTTCCACATAGAAGCGCTCGCCGTAGTAATACCATTGAGGGACCACCAGCGTTTCAAGCGACTCGCGTTTGTTTAATGGGTTCTCAATAGCACCATAGCCCAGTGCAATGTCCACACCCCAGTCGTGGACCGGCACATGATCATGGTTAGTCTCTTTAGCGGACACGATGCCGCTCATGCCGCTTAAAAGCAGACACTGGCAAAAAAATAAAACGAAGCGATGCACTCTCGTAGCTCAATCTCACATGTGAAAAAGTTGTAAACCCACACACTATCAGCAGGTGGACCAGTACTTCTATAGTCTGGCTGCAATTACTACAAAACGCTACATAGCGCTACAAATGGCTACACGAAAAAGCGTGATTTACAGCACCTGCCTGTGGTTTTTTGGTAATCACTTCCCCGCACAAAAGCGATCAGGGAAAGAAAAATCGAAAGCACACAACTCACCCACTCCGAGAGGACAAAATATGAAAGTGACAAACTGGTTAACGACGCTTTCTGCCGCTGCGGTTTTAAGCACCAGCATGATGCTGGCGCCGTCTGCACTGGCCCAAAAACATGTTAAGCAAAACCTGAATCAACTGGTCACCGCATCGGCCAGTATCATTTCCGGCAAAGTGCTGTCGGTCACCGATGGCTTTGATAACAAAGGCCGCCCTTACACGGAAGTCACCATAGAGGTTGGTAAAGATGCCAAAGGTAAACATGACCAGGGCAGTCACTTCACTTTTCGTCAGTTTGGACTGTTAAAGCCTCGCACGATGGGAAACGGCAAAGTGTACCTGGGGGTCTCACCAGAAGGCTTTGCTAACTGGACAGAAGGAGAACACGTTATCGCTTTTATGAATCCGGACTTCGGCGGTGGCTTACGCTCAACGGTGGGTCTGGAGCAAGACAAATTCAGCATAAAAAATGGAAAAGTGATCAACGACGTCGGCAACTACGGACTTTTCGAGGATATGAAGACCACAGCGCTTAGCCCGGAAGAGCAAAACATGATTACCACGCCTGGCGCGGTAGACGCTGGCGCGTTTATGAATCTGATTGGCAAACTGGCAGAGGTAAAATAATGAAATTATCACGTATTGCAACCGCATTTATAGCTACCATGTCTGCCAGTGCAATGGCCGGTGGACCATTGTATATTCACGAACCCACTATGAAGCCTTACAAGTGGGATACCTCAGATGGCCCCATCCCTGTTTACACGGATGGCGGACGTTTAATTGAGGATAAAGACGGTAATCTGGTTCAGACATACAGTGTGCTGGAAGCGGGCACGACACTGAATCATGATTTAACGTTGCCTGATGGAACCGTTATTGAGGCCTACACGCCTGTTGAACGCGATGTCACCTATGTCACTGTCGACAAGGCGAACGAGGCGACCATCAGCGCCATCGCGCAATGGTCAAATGTCGAGACATCCACCTTCGCCATGACAGTTCAGGGCACCATCGAAGAGCAGCTTGGTATAAGCGATGTCAACGGCACTAATTATCAGCAGATTTATGATAAAGAAAACGGCTATGGCTTCTGGGTAACTTACGATACTGATGGCGAAATACTGCAGAATTATTTTGGTGTTTCCCGCGATCAGGTACTGGGCATTGCTTTTCCCGAGTGGGCAAACGAGGAAACCGGTGAAATCATTGAAGCCACCGCGCTGATGAACGGTTACTTTGTTGACAGCAAGGATCCGAATCTGGACAACCATTCAGGGGTGTTCACCCACGAATTCGGCCATGCAATCAACATGTCGCATTCACAGGCCAACGGCCATCTTGTGTATATGGCAAGAGGTTACTCACCGCAATATGACGGTGTACCCGGATGTCAGGGCACAAACACTTACACCAGCCCGAGTCTGTCGATGGCTAACCATATAGAAACCATGTTTCCGTTTATCGATGTACGCAGTGCGGCCGGTGCAGCCCAGTCATCTGTGAACATCAGCGACGACAAGGTAAACCTTTCTGATCTGTACCCTACCGAAGCCTACAAATCACAGTATGGGTCGATATCCGGCACACTGCGCACCAAAGAAGGCGTTGAATATTCAGGTATCAACATCATTGCCCGTAATATGGACAATCCTTACGAGGATGTTATTACACAGCAGGCAGGTAACATGACACAGGGCTTATCAGGGCCCGACGGCACCTTTACCATTAATGGTCTGACACCCGGTGCCCGCTATGCCATCTACCTTGAAACCATCAAGGCGGGTGGTTATCCCACCCGCCCTACTTCGCTGGTGTCTGTTGCCGAATACTGGAATGACGCAGAAAGTGCAAACCCTGCCAGCGATGATGTGTGCGAGATCACACCTATTGTGGCTCAGGCCGGTCAGACAACACAGGCAGACATTTACTTTAATGGGTATACCGATGGCATTCAGTACACGCCACTGGTGGAAGCCTTTGTCATGGACCATGCCAAAAATGGCAAGCGCGCCCTGGGCACCACGCAAAGCGGCATGATATTTATTTATGATTCAACCGATAAAAACCTGTTTACAGTGCCGCTGAAAGATAATGGCGAGCCTGCATTACACGCTGCTAATGTCGCTATGAATAAAACCGCCACCAGAGCTGCCGGCGTCAGTGATTTTAACGACAACGGTATAAAAACGCCCGCTATGTGGGACATTCAGGCAAACAAGCTTACTGCAATGGATGATCCCAGCAATGGTACCTGCACGCTGGGAAGCTCTGGCGGCGTGTCTTCGGCATCTGTCTGGGATATGAACGACAAAGGCGATGTCGTTGTCGGTACGTTTCGTGAAGCGACCAGTGGCAATGCTGAGTGTCAGGCAGGCGAAAGTTCAGTAGCCGTTCCGGCAATCTGGAAAGATGGCAAGATTACCCCGCTAAAAGACGATATCGAGTTCGTACCGGCAAGTTACGGCAGCACGCTGAATGTGGCGCTGAAGGATGACAAAGGAAACACCACCCGCACCACCGCCTGGATCCGCGCGGATCGTGTAGCGGGCAATGGCCACACCGTAACTGGCATGACCAACGGGTTTGGACAGGTCGCCTGGGTGAACGGTCAGTTACGAGATATCTATTCTGAATACGGTGCTTCTGACTCTACGGTTATTTCACAGGATGGTCGGTATGTTGCTTTTGGTGCGCTCAATCTTGACAGTCGCTACCGCGAAGCAACGGGTATCAAGCTGTGGGATACGCAAACCGATACTATCCATGAGTTGGGTAATCTGCGCTGGTGTGAAGATGTGGATTACATCTCGCGCTGGACTAACTTCTGCGAGCTGGGCTATGACCATGACAGCCTGGTGGCAGCCGGTGCGGGCGTGCCTCGCATGACGTTGCTCGATGCCAATGAAGACCTCAGTATTATTACTGCCCGTGCGGGAAGCTTGTTATCTGGCGGTTTTAAAGGCGCGATTTACATTAAGGGACTGGGCTGGATGACGATGGGCGAGTTTTTTGGCAGGCAAGGTGTCGTGGAAGCCTCTCAGTTTGTGATGGATAACCCTTTTGGTATCAGCGCCAATGGCTCAGAGCTGTTTGGTGGCTTAGCCGGGGCCCAAATCACCTTTGATGTGGATATGGACAAAGCCTACGTGTGTCAGAACGGCACCGACCAGGAACTGAGCTTCCCTAAACAGGTTGTTCAGGCAGTCACGAAACACGGCGCACAGTTTGGTCGCTGCGACCACGTAAACGACAGTTACTAGAACGCGAGCGCGTGCTGTCCTTGGCCCGCTGGCGCTCCCCGCCAGGTCAGGGCCTTTTTTTGTCACTGAAACATACCTGTCATTAATCTCTCCAGCGTCCATTCTTATAACAAAACCTGTTCTCGTCTGGATAAGTCGCGCAGTCAATGCTAGATTACGTCGCCTGAAAAAAACGTATAACCGGAGCAGGCTAAGTCACGTCGGCGTGCACACCTGCCCTGCCAGGAAGAATAACCACATGCTTTATACATCACCTCGTTCATTGACTTCTCGTAACCGGTTCGGGCACTTAGCGCTTCCTGCTGTACTGCTAAGCTGTTTTAGCATGCCGTCCTTTGCCATCGTACCTGTCAACGTCCAAATCACTCCGCCTGAAGGCTATAGTGGTCAGGTCGGTCTGAGCATTAATGGCCAGTCGGGAAATAAGGATGAGCAGGAATATAACGCCAATGGCCTGCTGCGATTTAAACAGAATGACGATCTTTTTGTACTCATCAGCGACTATAGCTACTCAGAGACCAATCAGGTCAGAGACGAAGACGAGCTGTTTTTGCACGGCCGGTGGATCCATGAGAACCAGTTTGCGCCATCCGTAGATTCAGAGCTTTTCGTGCAATACCAGTATGATGATTTTGCCGGTATCTCTGATCGTGAATTAGTCGGTGGCAATGTAAGATGGCGCTTTGATTCGCAGAATAAAACCAATGAACAACAGTTGATCGTCGGCGTCGGGGCCTTTTATGAATCTGAAACGTCGGAGACCACATCGCTGACTGACAATACAGTCAGGGCAAATTTGTACACAAATATCGTGCATAAACACACAGGGGAATACCCCTTTGTGGCCTCAGCATCCAGCTACATTCAGCCCGCCGTGGACGATATCAGTGATTTACGGGTGCTGGCTGTTGCCAGTCTTAACTTCCCTATCCGTCCCTCACTTAATGTTGGCTTTGCCATCGAAGTAAATCACAATTCAATGCCCTTTGAAGGGGTAGAAAAAACCGATGTGGATTACGGGGTATCGTTAAATTATGAATTTTAGCAGGTAACGACACCGGTCGTGTGTATTTTAAAACGCAGCAGGAAACTGCGTGAAAACATTACGGCGGAACATAAAGCGCCCATAAAGTAAGCGCTTTATGTTTCGGTTTACCTGTTAGTTTTCTGATTGTTTCTGATAGGTAATACGCAAGCTCTCTATTGCACAGCCGTTTGATTGCTCGTGGACTTGCACGTAATCAGCGTTACTTGCATCCATGATGAATTGCCAGATGACATCGCCTTGTCGATGTGTTGCCGTACTGCTTTTAATGTTCTTTGCACACATTGTTTGCGTGATGCCACGCAAGTGTGCGTCGCTTAACAGGTCGGGTAATTCATAAGCCGCAGTGGCCGTACGTTCATGTGATACAGTGTCGTGCTTAAGATAAACCTTGTCGTCATCTGCAAAAAGCGAAGTGCCGCTGGGGTAATAGCTGTATAAAAACGTCTGCTCAGCGTTAGGTACTATTTTCACCACCCCGTTTTCACCAATAACCTGCATGGTACGGGTACCTTGCGAGTCAGTGACGACGAGCGCCGTTGTCTCATCCACGCCAAAACCGCTGGTTTGTCCGGTATCACGGGCAAGTACATGCAGTCGCACGCCTCTGTTTCTTTCACTGAAATGGGTATCCACTAAAAAGGCCACTCTGCCCAATCCGCCGCTGGCAACATAGGTCAGCGCGTCAGGATGCAGCTTATCACTGCACGTTTTCCTGCATCGCTGACTGGGCGGCGAACCTGCATGTGCTCCTGTATTGAGCGCCTGTATCGCCGAACCATTCGATATCATCGGCACGGGCACGCCATTGCGGCTGCCACCGCTTTGTACCGTCGTACCGGCACTGGTACCCACAATGATGGGACGCGCTTTTATCACGTCAGTCCAGGGATAGGCCTGATTGTGGCTATCAAACAGCACCTTTCGGGTAAGGCTTTGATCACCGCCGTTAAATACAAGGGTAGTGGCAGTGCGCACTGCATCGATAATGCCCTGCAGGCCTGATTGGCACAGGGCTTGTTCCTGCGCCGTTCGATGGGGATAAACAGTTTTTCGGGCAAATGTATTGTGCGCCTGTCTGTAATCATCAAGACGGGAACAATCCTGTGCCGTTATGGCATCGACCAGGGCCGGTGTCAGCGCAAGCCATTGTGTGGCAATGCCATCAAAGGTGAACAATTGTTCGTAAAAATCTGCGGATTCGTAAGGGTCGCGGCCGGATGCTGTGATGACTAGAATCTTAGGCTTTTGACCTGACTGCCGCTCGCCGGCCAGTCGGCGAGTATGCAGCTCAACATGCTTGACGATGTCAGCGGCATAGGATGAACGATTTGCCGCTACGTTAACAATTTCTTTTTGCTGGGCGATCTCAAGCGTATCCAGCAGGGCATAATATAAGGTATCGCTAAGCGCATAGCTAAGCGGACTTCCACTGTCATTCCACAAAGAAAGTAATTCGGATTTGGTGAGCGTTTTTCCCTGATAACGGCGCAGTCGCTTTATTTTTTGCAGAATATTGCTTTGCCCGTCGACCAGCGCATTGCATTCGATACTTTCTGATAGCTCGCCCATCAACATCGAAAGCTGGCTAAGCGAGGTCTCATCAATATTATAAAGTGCGTGCTGTTTGCCCGATGGCACCTGGTCATCCTGACAGTTTTGCTGCGAATAAGAACTACAGGTATGCAATGCCCCACCGATTAAAATGGTCACTTTTTCAGCCAGAGCAGGCGTTGATATCGTGCATAAAAAAATAATTAAGTATGTAGAGATTGCTGCCTTCATCGGCAAAATTGAAGCGATCTTGCTATTAAAGATCTTCATGGATAAAAAGCCTTTTTCCTGATTATGGGGTGTGAATAAGTTGTTGCCAACCTGAATTCAGGGTGATATAACGAAAAAGACTTGAAGCAAAAATACGCTAACGCCAGCGCGTTAGTTTGTCAAAACGAAATCTGATTAAACGTAAAAAATGTTAAAAAAAGCGCCTCGCCTTTCAGCATATTTTTACTCGCCCCACTACCTGTCGGAGTGGTTTGACGAGTAGGCCACTACCGGAAACATCAATCCGGTGGATTTGCTCGTGTGCCAATCCCCTTTTCATTTCTTAAAAATTATAATGAACGTTCGTTAACGCTCACTGCACGTGTGCGATGTCGTTGACGGACGGTATGAAAAGTCCAGGTGAAATTATGTTTACTAAACTGACTATTGCAACCGCGGTATCAGCCGCATTGAGCTTTCATGCTTTCGCTCAACAGACCTCTACTGACACCATTGCTGATGCCGTCGATACGCCGGAGCAGGCTGTAGAGCGCATCGATGTGACAGGCAGTCGCATCAAAGGCGTCGATCTTGAGGGGACCCAGCCGCTTACCGTCCTTGATCAGGATTTTATCAAACAATCGGGGGCGAACAGCATTTATGACCTGCTCAGAGATGTTGCCCAGTTACGGGGTGGAAGCGGCACGTTTTCAACCGCGCAAAGCGGCAGTCTGACAAGCTCTACCCCTGCCGGCCAGTCGGCCGCAAGTTTACGGGGCATGGGCCCCTCCTCCACCCTGACGCTGGTCAACGGACGGCGTATCGCGCCTAGCTCATTTGCTGCCGGAACGGAAAACTTTGTGGATGTGAATGCGATTCCGCTGGGCGCTATCGAGCGTATTGAAATTCTGGCAACCGGAGCCTCTGCAGTATACGGCGCTGACGCGGTAGCCGGTGTTATCAATTACATTCTTAAAGATGATTTTGAGGGTTTCCAGCTGGATGCCAGTTATGGCAATAGCTTTGCCGGTTCCGATGAAGGTCGTGCGCAAATCAACGCGCTGTACGGCAAGCAGATTGGAAATGGTAATCTGACCGTATTTGCTGACTACTATGACCGGTCAGCATTTCGTGCTGTGGATCGTGATTATACCCGCGATCCGATTTTAAAAAGCAGCTACTCCTATCTGCCCAAGCTGGAAAATGCGCCGAATATTTATTACTTCTCTCAGGAAGATTTACTTGAGCTGCCCGCGCCTTATTGTAAAACCCCGCTGGTAACCACCGAGTTTGGTGAGGAAATTTGCGCCTATTATGGTAATCAGGACGACTATCTCGATACGCCGTTTGAAAGTGTGTCTGCCGGTGCTACGTACACGCACATTTTTAACGATGTCACCTGGAAGACGGATTTATTTTTCAGTCAGACAGACTCGACGGCTTATTCAACCCCCTCCCCGATTAATCGTATTGATGACAGCGACGGCCCCTATGTGCTGGAAAATGCGCTGTTTATGTTTGATCAGCCTGATGGCTCAAATTTTTATCTTGATCAGATGTATATCGATCCGTTCACATCAGTTGCCGGGCGCGAAGTGTACGGGTTTGCTTTTGATGCGCGCTTTACCGCGCCGCGCACCATATCGGTAGAGTCAACCAATTACCGTCTGGTCAGTGAGCTATCCGGGGATATTGGTAGCTGGTACTGGGAATCAGGTATCACCCTGTCCCGGTCTGAGTCAGAGCAGCGTGTGGAAGCAGGTATTTATAATCGGTATAAGTTTCATGCCGCCCTGACCGGAGAGCTGTGTAACGATGGCAGCATTGCCAGCTACAACGGCAACGAGCTACAGTGCACCGATGGAGCCCCCCGACAATTCTTCAACCCGTTTTTATTAAATGACGCCCAAAATGATGCCACCCTGGCACTGACCGAAGCGTTTCCTACCCGGGATGGCAAGAGCTCAGTTTATGCGTGGAACGCCACTATAAACGGTGATGTATATAGCTGGGATGCCGGAGTCATCAGTGCTGCATTTGGGGTTGAAGTGCGCCGTGAAGAATTGTCCGACTTCCCTTCACTTAACTCCCGCGCCCGTGCTGAAAATGACTATCTGGTTGACGTATTCGGCTTTGGTTCCAGTGTGGCAGAAGCAGATCGCACACAATGGGGGGCATTTGCAGAGTTTTACATTCCGCTGCATGAAACGTTCGAGCTGCAGGTTGCGGGGCGCTATGATCATTTTGATGATTTCGGCGGCACCTTTAATCCTAAGGTTGGGTTTACTTTCCGGCCTTTAGACAGTGTTGTCTTTCGAGGTTCCTGGTCGACATCATTCCGTGCTCCTTCCCTGACTCAGGCTGGTGTCGAACTGCGTACGACCACCTCCACCTTTGATTGCGGGGTTAATCAGGCGGTGGCAGACCTATACTGCATGGGCGATGGTACCGAAGTGTCCGTCAACACCCTGGAGCTTGGCAATGATGCTTTGCGCGCAGAAGAGTCTGAAGCGATCAGTGTCGGGTTTGGCTGGAGCCCGGGACAAAACACCAACCTGACGGTGGATTACTGGCAATTTGATCATGAGGACGTTATCGATACCAACATGACAGCGGTGTTGGATCGTGCACTGACCGATGCATCGCTACGGCATTGTAACCTGGTTCCGACCGGTGCACAGGGTATCGCCTATGAGCAGGATGTTTGTGAGGTGACCGACAGTAACGGGCTGTTTATCGATGAGGACGGCGCCAATCTGAGACAAATTCTTGATGCCTACATTGCTGAATTTAATCCAAGAGAAAATGAGCTGTTTCTGCCACTATCCCGCGACCACATTATACCGCTGGAAAACACAGGTACGCAGGAATTAAGCGGTATCGATATAAAGTTCGACCATCGGTTTAAGCTGGATTATGCCGATATCATCGTCAGAGCTGATGCAACACACTATATCAAATACGAGCGAAACCGCCCTGGCTCTGACACTATCGAATCGCTGGCCGGCACATTTCTTTATCCGGAAAACATCGCCACATTTTCAGTGACCTGGAGTGCCGATGATTATTACGTGCGCCTGAACGCCAACTACACTGACAGCTATCAGGACGATATTGAAGGCTTGCGCGGTCGTGAGATTGATGAGCTGATTGATATCGGTGCGATCAGTGACCCGGACGCTACCCGGGATATCGATTCCTGGCTGACGTGGGATCTGAGTATGGGATACGATATCAGCAAGTCGCTGACGGTACGGGCGAATATCGATAATATTACCGACGAAGCGCCGCCCACTGCATACGGCTCAGCCCGCGGCTTTAACGCGCTCAATCATGATGCGCTCGGCGCGATGTATCGCGTAGGCCTGACGTACCGTTTCTGATCGTCATACCGCTACAGACATGTGTTCAATCGCCGGGTGTGCTGTTCTGCACCCGGCCTGAAAAGGTATTTTGATGTCATCACAGACCCGTTCTTATTCTTTTCCCAGTGCAGCGGTAATTCTCCTCAGTGTTGCCGTGCTTGCCTATTTGAGTGCGTTTTTAGTCACGCCTGGATATTTTGAAAGTGACGCGCCTGCACAAAGCGTTGCACTGAATCAGTTTACCTATGCCCCTGATACCTCCGGCAGCACATTATTCGCCGAACAAGGCGGTATCGGGCTTATGAATGTCTTATTTGAAGGCATGGTTGCCGGTGATAAATACGGCGCGACGATTGGCGTGGCGGCGTTTATTCTGATCACCGGCGGCGCATTCGGGGTGTTGATGCACACCGGGGCGATAAACCGGGGAATACTGACGCTCATTTCACACACCCGCCGGTTCGAAGTGCTGTTGCTCCCATTGCTTTTTGTCTGTTTTTCGCTCGGTGGTGCCATCTTCGGTATGGGCGAGGAAGCGATAGCCTTTTGCATCGTGCTGCTGCCGGTGATGAAACAGCTTGGTTATAACGCGCAGGTGACTGTGCTTGTGACCTATGTGGCGACCCAAATTGGCTTTGCCACATCCTGGATGAATCCATTCAGTATCGCCATCGCGCAATCTATTGCAGACATCCCGGTTTTTTCCGGGGCGGGCCTGCGTATTATTGCCTGGTTTAGTTTCACGTTTTTAGGTTTAGTGTTTTTATTACGCTATGCAAAACGTCACCGGCAGGCCCCGGATACAGCGATAACAACGTCAAAGGAGGCACTCACCCATGCCGACAGGCTGATACTTATCAGTTTTGGCGCAGTGATTGGCTGGATAATATGGGGAGTCATGGCACGCCAATACTACATTCCCGAACTGGCCGCACAGTTTTTCACACTCGGGGTGGTGGTCGCTATTATTGCTAAGTTTGGCCAGAACATTAGTTTTAGTCTAAGCGCTGATAAGTTCACCCAGGGTGCACAGGAGTTAGTACCTGCAGCGTTACTTGTCGCATTGGCTAAAGGTATTGTGCTGTTGTTAGGTGGCAATCAGCTCAACGAGCCGTCTGTCTTAAACACCGTGCTATTTCATTGTGCATCGCTGTTAAGCCTGACACCGGATATTGTTACCGCCTGGGGCATGCTGGCTTTTCAGAGCCTGTTCAATTTTTTTGTCGCCTCGGGCTCCGGTCAGGCAGCCATCACCATGCCCATAATGGCCCCTCTTGGTGATTTGCTGAACATCAGCCGACAAACCGTGGTACTGGCCTTTCAGCTGGGTGACGGTTTGACCAATATCATCATACCTACATCGGCCAGTCTTATCGGCTGTCTGGGTGTGGTCAAGCTTGACTGGAGTCAGTGGGCGGCCACAATCTGGCGTTTCCAGCTTTGCTTATTCGCGCTGGCCAGTGCATTTGTCATTGGCGCCCATCTTTTACACTATTCTTAGAATATTCTCATTATGCTGACACTTATAAAAAATGCGCACGTTTACTCACCCGAGCCGCTGGGCCAGTGCGATGTCCTAATTGCCGGGACAAAAATTGTAGCGATAGAAAAAGATCTCATGCTCGAAACCTCTGTTTCTGTGCGTCATCTTGATGGTACCGGCTGTATTATTACGCCCGGATTTGTCGATTCACTGGTACATATCTGTGGTGGCGGTGGCGAGGATGGATTTGCCAGCCGAACGCCGGAAATGCAGCTAAGCGATGCGACACTGGCGGGCATAACCACGGTAGTTGGTGCACTTGGCACCGATGCAGTGGGCAGAACACATACCAACCTCGTTGCCAAAGCAAAAGGTTTGAAGGAAGAAGGGTTAAACGCTTTTTGTTACACCGGTTCTTATCATTTCCCGACGCCTACGCTTAGTCAGTCGGTAGAGCACGACATTATGTTTATTGAAGAGATGATTGGTGTGGGTGAAGTAGCAATCAGTGATCACAGAAGTTCACAGCCAGACGCTGAACAGCTGGCTACACTGGCATCACACGCACGTGTGGCCGGCATGCTTAGTAAAAAGCGAGCGCCGGTGAGTATTCATGTCGGGCCGGCCGATACGCACCTTTCCCTTTTACATCAAGTGGCCGATAACTTCGATGTACCGTTGAATCGCTTCTATCCTACACACATAAACCGGAATAAGGCGCTGCTAGACGCGGGAATACGGTTCGCAACGGCCGGTGGCACCATTGATTTTACCACCAGCACCACTGAATATGATCTTGCACATGGTGAATACAGTGCAGCGCGCGCCCTGGCCTATTCGTTACGAGCAGGTGTCATGGCCAGCAGGCTGACAATGAGCTCAGACGGGCACGCCAGCCTGCCGGTATTTGACGAACAAAACAATCTCATCGGCCTTGAAGTGGGCCACGAATCGTCACTGTTTACAGCATTTACAGAGGCGGTTCAGCAGCACAATGTGCCACTGGAACAGGCGCTAATGGCCATCACCTCAAATCCGGCTGATGTGCTGGGAATTCAAAAAGGCCGCTTAGTAGAAAATGCAGATGCTGACCTACTGTTATTGGATGCCGACTCATTACAGTTAAAACATGTGTTTTGTAATGGACAGCACATGGTCAGCGATGGCAAACCACTGGTTCTGGGGCGGTTTGAGAAAGCGGCTATCGCGGTTTCTGAATAAGCGTCGCGGTGCACACCCGAAATAGTCATTATGGCGGTGCGCCATGAATCAGCTCATTTCACAACATGCAGCCTGCCCGGAATGTGATAGTCTTTGATGCTTTGTTCACAAATAAACAGATCTGACGCTATGATTGAAAAAATGATAAAACGGCTTGGACTAGCCGGGCTGACGCTGACACTGCTAACGGGTGGTGCTTTTGCTGACACACAGCAAACCATTGCGTTCTGGAATGGTAATAAAACACAGGTCAGGCAAGTGTATGAGCGTAAGTTGCTTGATGCAGTGCTAAACGCAACAGTAAAAGCGCATGGCCCGTTTGCGGTTAGTGAAAATACAGAGACGCTTACCAACCGTGAAGAGTCAGACGTATTCACTGACCAAAATACGGACGTGTTTGTGACGGTCGCAGGCAATCCGAAACTCAGGAATAAAGACAAAATTGTGGTTGCGCAGCCACTGATGAAGGGGTTGCTGGGTCACAGGTTGTTAATCGTCAGAAAGCAGGATTTACCCCGGTTTGACAATATTCAAACCGAAGCGGCATTCAAACAACTGAGTATCGGTATCCCGGACGGCTGGGCAGATGCAGAGCTGTTTCGTCATAATGGTTACAACGTGGTAGAAGGTGGTACATTTGATGAGATTTTCGATTTACTCGCGGCTAAAAAGTTTGATTATGTGGCCCTTGGCGCCAACGAAATAGAGCAGGCGTTTGAAAGTCGTGCGGAAAAGTACGAGATGTTCAGTATTGAGCCAACTACGTTACTTTATTACCCCTTTGCACTGGTATTTTATGTAAACCCTGAAAAACCAGCCTTAGCCGAGCGACTGCGGGAGGGACTAGAGGCGGTGGAGCAAAGTGGTGAAGCGCAACGCCTGTTTGATGAAGCAACAGGCAATCTCATTGAGCGTTTAAATTTAACCGATCGCAAGGTTTTTCACCTGCAAAACCCTATGCTACCGGAGACGCTTCAAAAATACCGTTCGCCACTGCTCAATGAGCCAGACTAACAGGCTCACTATGGTGATGTCGCTCTGGTGAGCACTGTGCCGGATAACTTTATCCGGCCTTTCATCTGGACGATTGCAACTAAATCAGGTGCTCATCATTGGTTTCGGCGTCTTTATCACGGTAACGTCTGATTGCCTGCACATCCAGTTTTGGCACACCAAGCTGAATGACCAGCGTTTCTGAGATTTTATCCTGAATAGCCTGTCGGTTGGGCTCCCAGAAAATTTGCATAAAGCCCAGCAGTCCGGTGGCAAGACCGGCGCCATACCCGCCGTAACGTCCAAAACTTTGCCATAGTGTCATCGGTGTTCCATCCAGCTTGATAACTTTGAGTCTGAGCATCCACTTGCCCGGCGTCTGACCATTCATCCAGACTGTGACGGCGGTAAAGTAAAGCGCCGCCCAGCCAAAACCAATACCCAAATCTTCCAGAACACCCTGCACCCATGCCAGCAGACTCGGCGTGCCACTTTCATGCACCGGGATGGCTAAAGGTGTCACATTGAAGGTCGCGCTGTTATCGGTAGATGGCTCGGAGGAAGGCACTGGCAATTCCTGTGCATCCTTTTCACCAGCGCGCTTTTCAGAGATGACATTCAAACTGCCCGTAAATGTCTGCAACAATGCTTGTTGCTGCGTATCATCAAGGGTTCGCGTCATAGCAGGTGCCAGTTTGCTGGTAAGCTCCTCAAGAACGTTCGGTGGTATCGGGATATGCCCTATGTCGTCTGAAAGTTCTGAAAGGTAATCTTCCCAGCAATCCATGGCACTGCAGCGCGACTGTTGTATAGCCGTCTCCAGTTTCGCTATGTCAGAGGACATTTTCATCACCGCGGACCCGATTTCTATCAACTGTATCCCTTTTAGAATATTCTCGCCGGAATTCCGATTTGCAAACTGCGCATCATCAGGCTCATTGGCATTATCAAATACAGCAATCAGGATCCCAAACAGCAGAATGGCAGATATTCCCTTGAGAATCCTGCGAAGCCATATGAAGCGCGCCGGAGTATTTTTCTTCTTCCCTGCCCGCCAGAAAAAAATCACGCCGACTGACGCCAGAATGATTGAAGGTAAGTGAGTAAGCATAACAACCAGAATCAGGTCTATAAGCAGCGCCAGCCCACGTCTGAAAGGCCTGGCCAGCGGTGTGCCGATAATCATCTCAGACACGCCAAATTCATAGGGTGTAACCACATCGCGGATTTGTTTATCCGTCATTATCTGGCCATGACTGCTTAATTGCGTATCGTGCCTATCCATGTTGCTCTTTACCTGAAGTCTCTGACTATCCTATCCACACGTACTGTTGTTGGTGAATTTCACTTTGTGACGGCATTTGCCGTCACTTTCTGCTGTTAGTGCTAAAAAACGCCTCTGTATGATTGAATCCACATGCATACTTTGACTGGTAAGGCGCACTGCCTGATACCCATAATCTATATCACTTATGACGAAATTGGGTAAAAAATTCTGTAAGTTACCGCCGAGCTCCGGAAGTCTTTAATTACAATCTGATGAAAACAAAACAGATTGAAAATACTAGTGCGTTACTGACACTTTATACCTGTGACAGACTTCCACTTTGTTTTTTAGATAAATTTTATATAAACCTGTGCAGATGCAGGCTCACACGTCTAAGCTATTAATTCACTGAATGTTTTTGGGTTCTTTAATAACGAGCAGTTGTAAGCTCAGTTACTGTGGTTTTGGACTCGTTTGATTGTGAAGCAATTAAATTGGAGACAACCATGAACAAAATGAAAATAAGTATAGGTTCAGTAGCAGCGCTTCTGCTCTTTTGCCTGTGGTCAGCAAACGTCGTCGCTGATGAGCATGAGAGCAAAGAGAGCAAACAAGAAATGCTGGCAGAAATGTGGATTATGGTGCCAAAAGCGGGAAAAATGGAGGAACTTGAGCAGGCGATGCGTGAACACGTCAAGTTCAGACGATCTAAAGAGGATCCCCGTGAGTGGTATTTTTACACCCCTGTTTTCGGTCATAAGCTTGATCGTATCGGGGTCAGAGCCGGCGGGTTTACCTGGAAAGATATGGACAGTTATCGTGACTGGGCAATGAAAGAAGGGATTACTGATCACTGGCAGAAAACGGCAGACCAATATGTCGATCATTATCATCACTACCTGTCAATCGAAGATGATGAGAACAGCCACTGGGGCCCCGGCGTAGAATTCAACTATGTTGGCGTGACTACATACACTCCAAAAGCAGGACATCGCCGTGCCATTAAAGAAGACATGAAAAAAATGGCCGATGCAGCCAAAGCACAGGACTGGCCTTATAACTGGGGCTTTTCTCACTCAGTCGCCGGACGCGGAGAGCTCACGCTGGCCGTTCCCTATAAAGACTGGAGTGCCATGGCCCCTCCGGAACAAGAGTTTGCCGAGCTTTTATCCGAGCACATGGGCAATGAAGAAGATGCCATGGCGCTGCTGGAAAGCTGGGGAAGCCATTTCGAGGAAATCAGTTATAACGTCTGGGCGCTTCGCCGCGACCTGATGGAATAATGACACTGCCGTGCCCTTCCGAAGGCGAAGGGCACGCTTTTCTTCTTTGCTGTAAATGCTATCCATTACCCCTGGCGCTTTTTTCATCGCGTCTTTTTCTGCGGCCTTTCACAGGACTCGTCATCTCCTGACAAGGATATCTGCAATGATTTAAACGACGCTGACACTTTAGCGTAATGACAATCCATGCCTGCCTAAAACGAACCAATCAATCACATTACAAGTAATTAATATGCATAATACATCAATAATAAGGCTGTAATGAGTCAGGAAAGAATCATGGATTTGCTGGATAAGCTGGTTGACGATACAAAAGATGAGGTTACCGTCAATGATGTAGTTGCGATTTTTCAGGAGCGTGGTTTTGGTCCTCTTATCCTGATTCCTGCGCTCATTGCCCTGCTGCCCACCGGCGCCATTCCCGGTGTCCCCTCCATTTGCGGTATAACCCTTTTTCTGATTTGTATTCAGATTGCCAGCGGACGGGATCATCCGTGGCTGCCTTCGGGTTTAAAGAACCGTTCTATCTCCCATGACAAACTGGAAAAAGCGACAGACAAGGCCCGCCCTTACATTGAGCAAATCGAATCCTGGTTTACGCCACGCTTCACGCAATTGGCGCAGGCACCGGCAAAAAACTTTATCGCTTTTTACAGCGGTGTCGTGGCGTTGTGCATGATTCCACTGGAGGCTATGCCACTGGCAGCAGCGCTGCCCGCGTTTGCGTTATGCGTAACGGCTATCGGCATTACCAACCGTGATGGACTGGTGGTGACAATTGGTTTAATACTGCAGTCCGGTACCGGCTACCTGCTTTATAAAGCCATTGGTATGATGCAGGATTAACGCAGTCTTAAATACGCCGGCGTTTCGTAATAGTGATCCGAATCGCCGTCTTTGAGCGCGTTCAGCTTGGCTTTTTTGTTGTCCCGCACCTCTCGAGTATAACCAAACACCTGTACGTGGGCATTATCTATTATTGTGCCGGCGGCTTGCTTATCCAGCACTTCCAGCATCTGACCGGCGTGAATAACGCCCTCCAGTCGCGACATTCTGATTTTGTCTTCATTACCCGCCTTTTTAGCACAATAAACGGCTAACAACTCTTTCTGGCAATAATCCATAAAAGCATTTTTATCCATTTCCCCTATTCCTTTTAAGGCTGTACAACAGTTAAATGCGGCCACCGGGATAGCCAGTCTTTCTTTGCCACTCGCTGAGTAAATACTGCCGGGCGGGGAAACTCAGGATTAATCCGGATTTCTCCTTTCCAGTTTTCACGCAGTCCGTAAGGGGCAAACCACCTCAACTGATCACCGCAAAGCTTAACGCCCACGCAGGTTGGCAGCTCCACCCAGCGCCTGATGCCGTCGCTGGTATCCTGGTATGCTACATCGTTATGACAAGTGTGCATGCGCGCCTGATTGCGTACTTCCCAGTTTGCAGCCGGATACATGGCTGCCAGGCGTTGTTCATAGTCCTGTTCAGTCGCGCGGGACGTATCCGCTTTATCAAAATAAACAACATCAATGTCATTAAGCGGGCTCGCCACACTGTACTGATGTAATGCATCCCAAATCATATTTCTGATAAATCCTGCGCCAATCATAGCGTCAGGCAGCTCCAGTGAAGCCACTGCCCGCAAACAGGCCATTCTGAATATGTCCTGTCTGAGCGTCTGTTCTGACATTAACAGCGCATCTTGTTCTGGTAACACAGGCATCAGGCTTTGGACTCCCGGGCAGCACGGCACAGTATTTCCCATTCATTTTCATTAACCGGCATCACAGACAGGCGACTGCCTTTTTTGACTAATGCCAGCGTGGTAATCTGAGGCATCGACTTTATTTGCTTCAGGGAA
Source organism: Salinimonas profundi (assembly GCF_014750655.1). Taxonomy (GTDB): domain Bacteria; phylum Pseudomonadota; class Gammaproteobacteria; order Enterobacterales; family Alteromonadaceae; genus Alteromonas; species Alteromonas profundi_A. Next base: position 209,974 of record NZ_JABBXD010000001.1, on the reverse strand, counting down.
AGCATCCGCGCAAACTTTTCCTTAAACGTCACATCAACACAAAACCATCTGGGATTTTCGGGGGTGGACTTGGGATCGAAGTAAGCCGATTCCGGATTGAACTGTGTCGAATCCGCGTAGCCACTGCGGGATATGGTTGCGATACCCGCAATACCCACTGTTTTACAACTGGAATGATAGATAAAAACGCTATCGCCTTCCGTTACATCATCACGTAAAAAGTTACGGGCCTGATAGTTTCTTACCCCATCCCACGGTTCGGTTTGATTCGAACGGTTACTGAGATCATCAATGGAAAATGTATCGGGTTCTGTTTTAAATAACCAGTAAGCCATAAAACGACATATTGCTGTTAAAAATCAGACAATAACATACTGTGCCCTGGCAGCGCCGCATTAAACTTACGCGTTTAATGCCAACTTCCTTGTAAGATTCGTGAATGTCAGTGAGGCTGGTGGTACAATGCCGGCCGTTTTTTATTCAGTTGTGTTTTTTTATGCAAGCCACCATCAAAGCTGACCGCGGTCTTTTTTCCTATCCAAAATACTGGCCTCATTGTCTGGGCACTGCCCCGTTCCTGCCCATGTCCCGGGCTGAAATGGATGAACTGGGCTGGGACAGTTGCGATGTTATTCTGGTTACCGGCGATGCCTATGTTGACCATCCCAGCTTCGGCATGGCGGTGATTGGTCGTGTGCTAGAAGCCCATGGATTTCGGGTGGGTATCATTGCGCAGCCAGACTGGACCAGCAAAGACGATTTTATGAAGCTGGGAAAGCCCAACCTGTATTTTGGTGTGACTGCCGGCAATATGGATTCGATGATAAACCGGTATACGGCAGATAAAAAGCTACGCCATGATGATGCGTACACGCCGGGTAACGTTGGTGGCAAACGGCCGGATCGTGCTGTTACGGTGTATTCTCAGCGCTGTCGCGAAGCATTTAAAGGCGTGCCGGTGATTGTGGGTGGAATCGAGGCAAGCCTGCGCCGCATCGCGCACTATGATTACTGGTCTGAAAAAGTGCGCCGCTCAGTACTCTTTGACAGTAAGGCTGATATGCTGTTTTTTGGTAACGCAGAACGCCCGCTGGTTGAAGTCACGCATCGTTTAGCCGCCGGTGAGAACATCGCCGATCTGACCAATATTCGGGGCACCGCCATTATTGTGAAACAGGCGTTACCCGAATGGCAGGGCGTTGACTCCACCTCACTGGATAAACCCGGAAAAATTGATCCTATCTCCAGCCCTTATCAGATGGAGCCGGAATGTGATAAAGCAGATAACGCTGATAGCGTTAAGGATGCCAGCGCTGCACAACCCATTGTGGTGCAGCCAGCCACACGCAGAAAACCGTGGGAAAATGTTTACGTCAAACTGCCTGCCTTTGAGACGGTGCGTGAAAATAAGGTATTGTATGCGCATGCCTCACGTATTTTGCATCAGGAAGTTAACCCTGGTTGCGCCAGAGCGTTGATGCAGCGTCACGGTGACAGACACATCTGGATAAACCCGCCAGCCATGCCGCTGGAAACGGACGAAATGGATGCGGTGTTTGATTTGCCTTACCAGCGTGTCCCCCACCCTGTTTATGGTGATGCCAAAATTCCTGCCTACGACATGATTCGTTTTAGCATCAATATTATGCGTGGCTGCTATGGAGGTTGTACCTTCTGTTCGATTACCGAACACGAGGGCCGGATTATTCAGAGTCGCTCCGAAGATTCCATTATCCGGGAGATTGAAACTATCCGGGACACTGTGCCTGGTTTTACCGGCGTAATATCTGATTTAGGCGGGCCGACGGCGAATATGTACCGTTTACGCTGCAAAAGCGCCAAAGCAGAGGCAACCTGTAAACGCCCTTCATGTGTGTATCCCAGTATTTGTGCGCATATGGATACTGACCATACGCCTACTATTAACTTGTACAAGCGTGCCCGCGAGCTTCCCGGCATCAAAAAGGTATTAATCGCCTCTGGTGTTCGGTATGACCTTGCAGTGGAAGACCCCCGCTATGTCAAAGAGCTGGCATTGCACCATACCGGCGGATACCTGAAGATTGCACCTGAGCATACCGAAGATGGCCCGCTGGATAAGATGATGAAACCGGGCATGGGCAGTTATTACCGGTTTAAAGAACTTTTTGATAAGTATTCTGAGGAAGCAGGTAAAAAGCAGTACCTTATTCCCTATTTTATTGCGTCGCACCCCGGTACCACAGATGACGATATGCTGGCGCTGGCGATCTGGCTTAAAGAGAACAAATTTAAGCTGGACCAGGTGCAGAACTTCTATCCGTCACCCATGGCAACAGCAACAACCATGTATCACACAGAAGTAAACAGTCTGCGCAAGGTCAAAAAAGACAGTGAGCATGTGCCCTCAGCGAAAGGTGAGATTCACCGCCGGCTGCACAAAGCAATGCTTCGTTACCACGATCCGAAAAACTTTGCGCAGATCCGCGCTGCTCTTACAAAAATGGGACGTGAAGATTTGATTGGTCGCGGGCCACAACATCTCGTGCCGCCGGAGTCCCGGGACGAAAAGCGTGCCAAGGCACCAAAAGCGCGTCGTGGTGAGCGCGCACTGTCAAAGCATACCGGCTTACCGCCCAAAGGGTTTCGCGATAAAAAGCGTGGCAAGCCAAAACCGGCCCAGCGACAAAAATAAGCGTTAACATGCCAATGGTTTTACAGGGGCGTCCAGGGGGCGCCCTTTTTTGTTTCTTACGAACATTATCATTAATACGTATTAATCAAACGCTGTTTGGGTATATGATTGTCTTTTAGGGATACTGCGATTAAGGATAATCATTATGAAATTAGTAGTATTGTTGTTGCTGGTAACGGGCCTGTTTAGCTGCACCTCTATACCATTAAGCACAATGGCAAGGTTTGCTACCGCTGATGAGTCAGACTTTGTGTTGCTCAACCCTGAGGTCATCAGAGCCAGAGTCATTTTAGACCAACCGTTGGAACCCAACCATGAGAACATTGCGTTAAAGATGGAGGTGGATGACGGCCAACATGTCCGGATCCTCGACTTTCCACTCATCCTTGAATCTCACACGCAACGCGCCGCAGAAAGCGGCCTGTTTTCAAGCCAGCCGGCTAAAAATGCGTTCACCTATAGAATGACAGCAGGTGCTGCCGAGAACTTCAAAACGCTACAGGCGTCATATTCTCCTGATGATAAAAGCAAATATACATTTCAGATTTCTGCCGGTATCAAGCAACAACCTGAAGCGCTGGAAACCCTGACCCTGTCATTAGAATTGAAGCTGGATAACCAGGAAGGTTTCATCACCATGCTTGATAACGCTACTTTTGATGTTAATCAGTAAGCGCGTCTTTAGCTTTAGCGCACCGGAAACCTTTTTCGGTTCTGTTGCGCGCCATCTCGCTATTCGCTGCCGCTGAACCAGCTTCCACAACGATGCAGCCAGTATTTAATGTCGTGCGTTTCCTGCTCGCTCAGAAGCATCCGGTAACCCACTTTCGGGATTGCCTCAATTTGCCAGCACCGCTCGCCCGGTAGCGATTTAAGTTCTTTTCTAAGCCGACATATCAAGTGATTTATCATGTCTTCACTCACAATGTTGTGTCGCCAGATGACGTCCCGCATTTGCTTACGGGTAACAATGTGATTGTCCTGCGTCAGAAAGAGCTCAAGTAAATGGGCGCATTGAGGAGAAAGAACGCGGCTGGCGCCTTGTCCGTTACTGACAGTCCGTGTCGTATGATCATACTTCAGGGAGGTGGGATGCATACTCATGATGGTCCCCTGTCAGATACCTATTAAATTTTAGCACATTATCGTTTTATCAGATGAAATTTTACGCTTTCCATGACGGCTAAATGAATAACATTATGAATAATGGTGCGTTTACTATGACAGTAAATTTTCAGTGTATTGTCAGGGTGAAAGTTAGCAGCGCCAGTTACATTTAGAGGGTCTGCGCGGCAGTATCGCCAGTAAACGTTAACAATCACCAATAAACGAAAGGAAAAGATCATGAGCAGAAGCAACATCGTTTCTGTCGGCCTCTGTGTGCTATCACTAGGTGCAATATCAGGTACTGCAATGGCCGAAGACTATCCCAAACATCTTGAGCAGGATTTGATTTCAGTCTGTCAGCATGCTGCAGGAAATGACCGCATGAACATGCATCAGTCTGTTCAGCAAATAACGCTTGGCAGAAAGCATACCGGCCCGACCTACAGAATGTTAGGCGAAGGCCTGCGTTGCAATGGTATGAATCTGGCTGCCTTTGCTGATTATTATGGTGCCACAGATACCTATCAGATACTGAAACGCTACAGCATTGATACCCGAATCGAGATCAGAGATATTCAGGTGAGCAGATTACCACCTGAACACATTCAGGTCAGCTTTGTATCACCTGAATAATTTCATCGTTGTATCCTCAGTCAAAAAGCGCTTTCGGGCGCTTTTTTATTGATATCAACCTATTTTGTCTTCCGCGCTCTGATATAAAAAAAGCGGCACGTATGCCGCTTTACAGTCATCGCTAATCGCAGTTAATTATTATCTTTGTTAAACAGCCCTTTTAATTTCTCTTCAGCTTTTTCTTTAAGCTTATCCGTTTCTTTTTTCAGCTCTTCACGGGCACGGTCTTTCAACTGCTCTCTTGCTTGTTCTTTTGCCTGTTTAATGGCGTTGTCTAATAATGCATCCATAATAGCAGCACCTACCTGATCGGCAGGTAAACCATCTGGCTGGCCGACTGGCCCGGCATTAAAAGTCGGCAGTTTTACTTCATAAGATTTTTTATCCACCTGCAACTCACCGGTTTCAACAGCCTCCAGATCCAGACGTAGTCGTGCATTGCTTATAGTCACGTTCTCAACAATGACACGAGGCATTTCTTCGTTACCGCTCTGTTCTTTCTGTTCACCTTTTGGCAGGTTGGCCTGAAGATTATTTTTCAATGTGAGCAGATTGCTCTGCGTTTGCGCGTTCATTTCATAAAGAATTTCAGGGGCATCGATGGTCACATTCTGGACCACATAAGGTTCAGATGAAATTCCGCCTAAATCGAAGGTCATCGTTCCCATACCCAGTGCGATCTCATCAGAAAAACCGTCAGGGTTACTTACTCTAAGCCCGGTGATGTCCATTTTGGCATCGCTGTAGCCGATATCCACGCCATCCACAGCCACTTCGGTCTGCATGTAACGGCTTCCCTGTTTCTCTATCTGTGAACGGATAAAATCACCGGCACCACTCATGACGTACCAGAGGGCACCGACGATGAGCAGAACAATAATTAGTAATACAGTTAACACCTTTTTCATTTTAATTCCCTTAGCTGATACTGATTTTAATCATGTAGTTACAGTACCCCTATTCAGATCAAATTGGTAGCACGTCATTTTTCGCACGCGCAACCCCGTGTCCGAAAAACAAAAAAGCGCTGTTGGTGCTACCTGTCTGGAACAGCAGATAGCACCAACAGCGCATTAATACCTGACTACCTCAGGGTAGCCGTTGTCCCTTCAGTAATAAGCGCCCGCTCAGGAGCGCTGTTTCATATCTTTTTCGCTGAAAAACAGCGAATATAGTACCGGTACCGCCACGAGTGTCAGCAGCGAGGCAAATGTCAGTCCGGCCATGATGGTCACTGCCATGCTGGCAAAAAATGCGTCCCAGAGCAGCGGCAACATACCAAGTACAGTCGTCAGTACTGCCAACATAACCGGGCGCACACGACTAATGCTGGCCCCAGTGATAGCCTCTTTGAGGTTATCTGCTGTTTTACGTCTGATATCTGCTTCATCAACCAGCACAATGGCATTTTTAATTAACATGCCGGACAGACTTAATAAGCCAAGCAATGCCGTAAAGCTAAATGGCAGACCAGTCAGAATAAGCCCGGCCGTCACCCCGCAAATAGACATCGGCACAATGATCCAGATAAGCGCAGCCTGTCTGAGTGCATTGAACAGCAAGATAGTAATGACGATCATCGCCAGGAAACTTAAGGGCAGTTTTGAGCCCAAACCGGCCTGGGCTTCTTTGGAGCTTTCGTATTCTCCTCCCCATTCCAGTGTGTATCCCGAGGGTAGCGACATTGCCTCAATCTGTTTAACCACTGTGGCTCGCGCGGTCGCTGCAGTAAGATTACCGACAGGCTCGGCCTGTACAGTCAGCGTGCGAACCCGGTTTCTACGATGAATGATGCCGTTTTCTGAATGTGCTTCAAAATCCTTTACCACCTGCGTCACAGGTATAAAATTCTGCTCGGTCTCACTGTAAATCAACCGGTCTTCAAGCCACGACATACTTCGTCTTTCCTCGGCAGGCGGACGAATCACCACTGGGATCTGACGATCTTCCTCGCGATAAATCCCTACCCGCTTGCCGACAGTGGCGAATTCCAGAGAGTCAGCAATGTCCGTACGGGATAATCCTGCAATCCTTGCCTGCTGCTCATCAATGACCGGTCTGACAATGACCTCACGCTGACGCCAGTTTTGTCGAATATCTGTAAGGCTATCAGAGCCGTACATGATTGCTTGCGCCTGTTCTCCCAACGCACGCAGTACTTCAGGGTCGCTGCCCATAAAGCGTGCCTCGATTTTGGCGCCTGTCGCCGGCCCAAAGAACAATCGTCGGGTGTAGATCTGGGCCTGAGGATGGGTACGCCCCGCCTGTTCGCGTATTGTTTTCATGATGGCAGGGATCTGTTCACGCTGCTGCGTTCTGATGATGAACTGACCATATGCAGGGTTAGGTAATTCCGGCGCATAGGTCAGCATAAACCGACTTGCTCCCATGCCAATCAGGCTGGTTACATTGACCACGCCTTCCTGCGCCATAATGGTCGATTCAATTTCTTTCATATCTTCTTCGGTAGCGCGGATATCGCTACCTTGCGGCAGATAATAATCTACGTAAAAGATAGGCGTGTTGGAGGGAGGGAAAAAGGATTGTTTCACCCAGCCAAATCCAACAACAGCAGCACTGGTGGTAACAAACAATACCAATAGTGTCAGGCGACGGTGGCGCAGCGCTGTATTGAGCAACTTTTTATAGGCATTAAAACCGCGACTGTTATAAATATCCTCATCCGACTGGCCGGTTTCAGCCTTGAACAGATAATGGCCCAATAGCGGTGTAACGGTCACAGCCAGTATCCAGCTCAGTAACAGTGAAATAAGAATGACCGCGAACAGCGAGAACATGAAGTCCCCCGTAGTGTCCTGCGACAACCCGATGCCGGCAAACGCCAGTATCCCTATAACCGTTGCGGCAAGCAGTGGAAACTGTGTTTGTTGGGCGGCTTCCTCAGCCGCATCAATGGAGCTTTTTCCCTGCTGTCGGTTAAGCAGCATAGATTCACCGATGACAATAGCATTATCAACCAGCATCCCCATGGCTATAATTAAGGCACCTAATGAGATCCTTTCCATCTGTATGGAAAAGATCCACATGAAAAGCACAGTACCCAATACCGTTAACAGCAATGTACCACCAACCACCACGCCGACGCGCCATCCCATGACCATTAACAATACCGCAACAACAATGGTGACCGATGCAGCCAGATTGATTAGAAAGTCTTCAATCGCCTGATCAACGACAATATGTTGCTCGTACACAGGCAGGATTTCCACACCCAGGGGCAGCTTTTCCCGAAGTGAATCAAGATGGGTATCAACACGTTGTCCGATATCAACAATATTTTTGTCGCTACGTCCTGCAATGGCCAGGGTAAAGGCGGTTTCACCGTTATGGCGAACCAGCTGGCGGGGCTGCTCTGTCTCATCGCGATAAACATTGGCAATATCACCAATATGCAATTGCTCAGTAGTGCCGGGAATGCCAAATTTAAGATTACGAATGGTTTCTGCAGAGTCGTCACTGGGCGGAATGACCAAGCGAATACGCCTGTCTTCAACACGCACACTGCCTGAATCAGCGATGGCACTTTCCGTCTGGAAGACACCGGCAATTTGGTTCAGTGAAATTCCCAGACTGGCCAGCTTTTCCTGTGTGACCTCAACATAAATCGTTTCTTCTGGCACACCGGCAAGCTGAGCTCGGGTCACTCCCGGCACAGTAAGCACTTCACGACGCAGCTTTGATGACAGCTCTCGCTTCTGGCGGTTGGTAAAACCTTCGGCTGTTACCGCATAAAACATCCCATATACGTCACCAAAATCGTCGTTTACCACAGGCTTGGCAGCGCCCTGGGGCAACGTCATGGTTGCAGCTTCAACTTTGCGTCGCAACTCGTCCCACGCCTGTGGCAGCTGCTCACCACTAAAGTCATCCCGCAACTCAATGGTAATCTGAGACTGGCCCGGCAATGATCGTGAGGTAATATCGCCTAACTGGCTAAGTTGTTGTATACGCGACTCAAGCTGCTCGGTAACCTCTTCCTCTACCTCTTCAGCGGTGGCGCCCGGATAATTCGTCGTGATGATGGCTTGCTTAATCGCGAAAGCCGGATCTTCAAGCTTACCAATTTCCACCACGGCCACTATGCCGCCGATGAGAAAGGTGACCATCAACATCCAGATGATCAGTGGATTTTTGATCGAATAGGTCGCAATTTTCATAGCACCGGCTTCTCGCTGTCATACGGACGTACAGCCATATTATCCTGTAGCTGACGGATGCCTGCAGACACGATTTTCTGGCCTGCAGCGATACCGCCTTTCACCTGCGCCTGGTTGTCACGAATTACGCCAATCTTAACAGGGTGATAGCTGACCGATTGCGTTTCGTCATCATACAGCCATACCGCGAACTCTTCCTTTCCGGACGTATCCACAGCTTTTAACGGCACCCACCAGCTCTGCGCATCAGGTCGCTCAATTTCAATACGGGCAGTCAGCACCATGCCCGGTAGCAGTTCAACCCCCTTGATTCGTGGTAACTTGAAGGTAACACGATACGTCTGGGTGGCTTCGTTTACTTCAGTGCGGTGTTCAAGGTAACTAAGCGTCACCGGCTTCCCATTATTGCCGGTGACCTTCTGGCCGGCCTTGTTCTCAAGGTAAACCTGATAGTGCGGGCCTTCTTCTACCGCCATGCGCATCATTCTTTCAGGCACGTTCACGTGCACGCGCAAATAATTGATATTCTGTACCCGCAGTACCGGTTGGTTGGGTTGCACAAAAGAGTGCTTTTCCACCAGACGGTTAGTAATCAATGCATTGAACGGCGCATGCAGCTCCGTGTATTCGACATTTAACTGCGCATTCTCAACCGCTATCTGGGCATTTTCAAAATTTGTCTTAAGGCCATCATAATCTGAGTCGCTTATGTAGGATTCTTTTTTAAGCTCCTCACCACGCTGAAAATCAGACTCGGCCTTGCGCAATGATGATTCAGCCTGCCGCAATGCCAGTTCATAATCCTGTGGCTCCAACGCAGCCAGCAGCTCGCCTTCAGGAACAACAATGCCCTGCTTGTCCACCAGCTGATTAATACGTCCGGAGACCTGAAACGACAAATCAACCGTGCTTAACGCGTCCACCCGGGCCAGGAAACGCCGGGCGGTGACCTGCGTATCAGCGCCTACCTCATAAAGCTGCACCAGTGGCGCAGGCTCCTCTGCCTGCTGTGGCTCGTCGTTGGAACAGCCTGTGATAAACAATACTGAGGCAATTAGCCATAGGGGCATTGACAAAAAACTATTTCTCACGGGTATTTTCTCCTAGCGACTCAGCCATGGTGATCAATTTATGGCGGATTGACTTGCGTTCGTCCTCACTGAAGGGACTGACTGAAATAAGCTCCTGAAAACTTAGTCCATCGGCGGCCAGCCACAGTAGCAGGCTGTCAAAATAGCGGGACTCGTCCTGTTTTAACTCTTCAACAAACTCTTTAAAGCGCGCCTGAATCGGCGCCATCAGTGACTCGCCTTCTGTAGCGGCCACCAGCAGTATTCGGGCGTAGTCCAGATTGACATGGTCATGGATTTGTTCACGACTTTTCAGAACCCGGGTAATAGGCAGCAATGCGTCGTGCTCACTAACAATATCGTCTTCATAACAGCGGAACGTATCCATCATGTTGGCAAGAAGCGTCTCAAGCAGCGCTTCCTTATTTTTAAAGTGGTGCATGACACCGCCTTTACTCATGCCGCATTTATCCGCCACTTTATCCAGGGTGAGCACTTTAGGCCCCTGGTTTATGGCTATATCAATCGCAGCCTCGACAATTCGCTGCCTGGACGACTTTTTATCCCGATTTACGCTTTCACCGGACATAGACTCTCCGAAAAACAAACCAACTGGTCGGTTTTTAATTCATTTGCTCTGTGATGTCAATGAGTGGTGTAGGTATTGCGCTCGCTTTAACAGTTCATCGACAACAAAACCGGGTATTACAGGCATAAAAAAACCGGCCAGAACGGCCGGTTTTTGCTGTTAGATTATAGCTTACGCAACATCAGACATTTCTTCTTCAGTCTGGTGAGTGAGCAGGTATTCAAACGCTGCCAGCGACGCTTTTGCACCTTCACCCAGAGACACGACAATTTGCTTGTACGGCACGGTTGTCACATCACCTGCCGCAAAGATGCCTGGCTCAGATGTGTTGCATTTTTCGTCTACAATAATTTCACCATGCTGAGTCAAATCAAGCGTATCGGTCAGAAACTGACTGTTTGGTACCAAACCAATTTGTACGAACACACCCGACAGATGTTTGCGATGCGTTTCCTGCGTTTCTCTGTCCTGATAATCAATTGCCGCCACTTTTCCATTATCTGCAATGATTTCTTTGGTAGCAGCATTGCGAATGATAGTAACATTGTCACGCTTTTCAGCCTGATCAACCAATACTTTGTCAGCTTTGAGCTCCGGCATAAACTCAAACACAGTCACTGACTTAACAATACCCGCCAGATCAAGTGCCGCTTCAATCCCGGAGTTACCCCCGCCAATGACGGCAACATCCTTGCCCTTAAAGAACGGACCATCGCAGTGCGGACAATAAGCCACGCCATTACCAATATTTTCCTGCTCGCCGGGAATACCTAATTGTTTCCAGCGCGCTCCGGTTGCAATGATAATTGAGCGGGTCTGAATGGTTTCACCCGACGACAACGTAATTGTTTTTACATTACCTTTCTCAATTTTTTCTACACGTACATGTTCTTTAAGCGTGATGTCATAATCTTTCATGTGCTCTGCCAGATTACCCACAAGCTCAGGGCCCGTTGTTTTTGGCACAGAAATCAAGTTTTCAATTCCCATTGTATCTTTAACCTGGCCACCGAAGCGGTCTGCCACCATCGCTACCTTCAGGCCTTTCCGGGCACTGTATATTGCTGAGCTCACACCTGCAGGTCCACCGCCGATGACAGTAACGTCCTGCAATGGCAGGCTCTCGCCCTTGTTGGCATCTTTAAGTGAAGGATCCCGTTCAAGCAATTTGTCTATCAGTACCGCTGCATCAACTTTACCGTTGGCAAACAGTTCACCATTAAGATAAACCGACGGCACACCCTGGATATCCCTTTCTTCAACCACACTTTGATATAAACCGCCGTCAATCATTTCCGTTGTGATTTTAGGATTAAGCAACGCGAACTGATTCAATGCCTGAACCACATCCGGACAGTTATGGCAGCTCAAACTGATAAACACTTCAAAGTGCAACTCTTCTGACACACCTTTGACAATACTTTTCAGACTATCGTCTACTTTAAGCGCAGAACCGCCTGAAGCATGTAGCATTGCCAGAACCAAAGAATTAAATTCATGGCCTGCGGGAATTCCCGAAAAGCGAATACCGGTGTCGTTTCCGTCTGCCTCTAAAAGAAAGCTTAGCGAGCTACGCAAAACGCCATCGGTATCTCGCTCTTCAAACTTTATATTGTCGCTTACGCTGGCAATATCTGACAGAAACGTCACGAGTTCGTCACGCTTGCTGTGTTCGCCAGTCTGTAAAACGAACGTTACCTCTTTCTTCATAGACTCAGCATAGCCTTTCAGCGCTTGTAAAATTTCTTTAGTTAACACGTCGAATCTGCCTCTTATTGATGAGTGAAATACGATACGGGCCACAGGCCCGTATCATCGGCTCCGGATAGACTTAGATTTTGCCTACCAGGTCCAGTGAAGGTGCCAGTGTCTCTTCACCTTCTTTCCATTTTGCGGGACATACTTCACCAGGATGCTCTGCAACGTATTGTGCCGCTTTAACCTTACGTACCAGGTCGTCAGCATCACGGCCAATGCCTTCTGCAGTGATTTCCATCGCCTGAACAATGCCATCCGGATCAACAACGAATGTTGCACGATCTGCCAGACCCATGTTTTCACGCATGCAATCAAAGTTGCGCGTAATCTCGCCCGTTGGGTCGCCGATCATCGCAAAATCGATTTTACCGATGGTTTCTGAAGACTGATGCCATGCCGCGTGTGTGAAGTGGGTATCTGTTGATACAGAGAAAACTTCTACGCCACGAGATTGCAACTCTTCATACTTGTCTGCGATATCGCCCAGTTCTGTAGGACATACAAATGTGAAGTCAGCCGGATAAAAAACAAATACGGCCCACTTGCCTTTAATGTCTTCGCTGCTTACTTCAACAAACTCGCCATTTTTAAATGCGTTTGCTTTGAAAGGTTTGATAGCAGTGTTAATCAATGCCATTGTTTATCTCCATCTGGTTAAAATAATTGTGTGCTTTTGCCTGAGGCAAAAATCACAGTGAGTACGGATTATTTGTGGGGTCGGTTTCGTTTATTGGAACCGCGCCCCGTCAACTGGTTGTTAGAATAGCGAAGCTGTTACTAGAATGATAATTGGTAATTTTGAACACTTTAATTAGGTTTTACGATTAATACCAAATATTTAATGCGGATTTATTGAACAACCGATAATACCAGAGTCTTCGCCTGTTGCAAGTGAGAGAACCCGATGACAACCCCTGAAACCTGTAGTGCAGAAAGAGCAGCATTTATCACAGAGCAGATTGTGCGAACAGATAGTAGCGCGCCTGATGCAATGATTACCAAACACAATAAGATGGCTGACAACCCGTTCGCCTTTTACCGGGGCAGTGCTCAGCTTTTTTATGCCGACCTGCAGGCCGGCAATATTCCTTTGCCCACATCATTTACCGAATTGCCGCTGACATGTGTCACGGGCGACTGTCACCTTTCTAATTTTGGTTTTATCACAGAGGAAGGCTCTCACGGCGATAATGTGATTTTTGCTCCCAACGACTTTGATGATGCGTGCGTGGGTCATGCCTGTTGGGATATCATCAGATATCTGTGCTCTCTGGTGCTGGCCGCAGATTATTGTCAGGGAGTTGCTTCCGGAAAATACCTGCATGAAAAGAACAACAGCGAAAAGCCAGCGATTACACAAGATGATGTCAGTAAGGCAATGTCCTTATTTTTGGAGCAGTATATTGCTACCTGCAAGGCATTACATACTGGCTTGTTGCTGCGGGATTCCGCTGTGGAATCGGTCCCCGAGGGTGCCAGGTTACATAAGGCGTTTTGTAAAGCCCAACGTCGTTCAGCGTTGGGAGAAGAATTTGTCACTAAAAGTGCATTAGCAAAAGCGGTATTTATGGCTGATGAGGGACTGCAGTTTATCCGTAATACGGATAAATTTTCACCCTTAGCAGCGCATCACTATAACGAGATTGCCACTGCATTCGCTCCTTATATGGATGATGAGATCATCGATATTGTGGTGCGTAATAATGCTGGCACCGGTTCAGTCAACCTTGAACGATTTTATTTTCTGGTGGGGCCGGCCAAACCCCATGATGAACGAAGCTTTTCCCGCTGTCATATTGTTGAAGTCAAACAGCAACGTGAAGCGGCTCCTTTGTATTACTTTCCTGACCTCTCAGCGATAAATCGCCTTAATCCTGCACACCTTACAGCCCGCTGCCAACGCAGAATGCAACGCAGGCCTGACTTATTACTGGACGAAGCTATCTGGCAGAATAAGCATTACCTGGTGCGTTCGCGTCACCACGCTCGAGTCAGTATTAAACCCGAAGATATCGGCTTGGGTAAAAAGAATGTTGCTGGTGGCTTTGATGACTTTGTGGCACTGTGCGGTAAAGCGCTGGCACTGGCGCATGCCAGGAGCGACCGTCGCTCTACCCGCTATGAAGAACAGGCGGTTAAGGTATTTACGCAAAACGGGCAGGCCCTTATCGACGGTGCTACACACTATGCCCATCAGGTCATCGCTGACCACAACTGGTTCGTAAACGCGCTGTTAAAGGGCTAAGGCAGCCATCAGACACCATGTCAACAGACACACTAGGCATCTGCCGGTGTGTCCAGACTCTCCTGGTTTATTTGCAGCAGACTGAAATATTGATTACGTTTTTGAACCTGACTGGCAGGAAGTGTGTCATTCGTCAGCGCGCGGGCGGCCCGATACATAGTGTCTACCTGCTCCTCATTAAGTGCATCTTTCTTAATTAACTGGGTAAGCACTTTGAGCAGACTCAGCGCGATTTGCCGGTTATCAGGCGACAGTTGCAACGCCTGACGCAGGTTATTGTAAGCGGGTGTGATGCGGTTTTCTTTATAATTGACCGCCGCCATCTCCTTTAACTCTTTCGTCGTAAAAACTGATATCACGACGCTCAATTTCTTCCTGCTTTAAGTATTCATCCACAACATGTGAAGAAAAGGTGTCACCTTCAATTTGCTGACGCAGCTTATCCAGTAACACCAGACAATGCTCTTTCATACCCAGCTCATGAAACGCTTTCATTTTGTCTAGGTTATCTTCCATCGACAGCCCGCTCAATTCAGGCTTTTTGGCCTTCATAATTGCTTCTGCATCCCGCTTTTGATTGCAAATGCAAAGCATGCGCGCTTTAATCACATCAAGCTGTTCTGCCAATTCGCGGCCAACCCCTTTTTTGCTATGAAGCTGCGTAATTTCATAGTCAGCGCGTTTTATTAGCTGATCGGCCTCTTCCTGATTAAGACTGGTCGCCAGATCTATCGTTGAGCGAATAACATTCAAAGACAGCTCCGGTGAGTCATGGATAGAATTTTTGGCAAATTTTGCCATATTCTGTACCGCTTTTAATTGTCCCTGCCGATCACGGTTCAGGCGCGCCAGATCCCACAAGCGCCGATTGCGCTCGATATTTCTGGGGGCCAGTCGGCTTGCCTGTTTTATCTTTTCATAGGCTTTGTCGTATGCTTCCTGTTCGAGATAAAACTGGGCCATCAAATCCAATATCTGAAATCGGGTATCGTCACGCTCCAGTAAATCTTCAACCAGCGCCTCACCAGCCTCAGCGTTTTTTTGTCTAAACAGACTTTTGGCCAGCCCGATATGTACCCATGCATGATCGTAGTGGTCCAGCATATTCAGATAATACTGTTCAGCCTGTTTAAATTCGCGCAATGCCATCAGGCAATCACCAATGATTCTTCGCAGTCTGGGATGAAACTCTTGCATGAGCGGATCGCTCATATGCCGCTCTGCATAGTAAATGGCTGCCGCATAGTCACGCTGGTAAAGGCAGTGCAACAATTTGTGCAGTTTATGCCGAATGGAAATCAGGTATTGCAGGCGGTTTTCTATACGCTTACGGTCTAAAGG
Organism: Salinimonas profundi; assembly: GCF_014750655.1. Lineage (GTDB taxonomy): Bacteria > Pseudomonadota > Gammaproteobacteria > Enterobacterales > Alteromonadaceae > Alteromonas > Alteromonas profundi_A. The sequence continues at coordinate 194,379 of NZ_JABBXD010000001.1, read as the reverse complement.
CTTGACCCAGAAGTCATCGGGTTGCAGTTCAACTATACAATTGACCAGCTCGTGACTGGTTTCAGCACTCAGAAAAATAACCGTTGTTTTGTCGGTAATATGCTGATGATGCTTCAGCTCTTCAAACAAGTGAAACCCGTCTTTATCGTGACTGATATTAAAGGCAATCAGAACGAAGTCGAACTGCTGATTCTCACACTCTCTGAGTGCGTGGTAGGCATTCAATGCGCAGCTGACTTTTTTTATACCCACTTCTCTGAGCGCGTGAATAATCTGGTCGTGCACCAGACTCTGGTTATCAATGATTAACACCCGTAGATCGGCGTTTTCAATCGGTGGGGGAAATTTTTCCATCGCGCGGTTCACTTCACTGTGTTTCTTCTACGCTCACTAACAGAATGAAAGCGTCCGAGCCATTGTAGTGGAAGACGTCATCCTGAGAATATATAAAGATGTTTACAACGATGGCGTAAAAATAGCACTTCGAGCATACAAAAGGAATAACAAAGGCGTTTTTGCTGGCTACGGCCAGGAATTGATCACAACACTGTCACGCCCCTGGGCTTTGGCATCATATAATGCACTATCTGCGCAATCGACCAGCATTCTGCTGTCTGGCAGACCCGCTGCAAGCGCTGCAAAATCAACGGTGACCACGCCCGTGCTTACTGACAGTCGGCCAGTATGGCTATCTTCGTGGGTAATATTAGCAGCCGCAATACGTTTACCTATTTTTTGCGCGATAGCTTCCGCCCCGAGGATGTCAGTATCACTCAATATAATCCCGAATTCTTCACCGCCTAACCGGCTGACCAGATCAGTCCCGCGACGAGCACACTCGCACAATAGTCTGGCAACCTCGATTAAGCAGTCGTCACCCCGGCCATGTCCGTATCGGTCATTGTACGCTTTAAAATTATCTATATCGGTAATTAACAGTGACAAGGCATGTTGCTCGCGGTGATTTCGCTCGATCTCGCGCGCCATAGCTTCTTCGAATTTTCTGCGGTTAGCCAGATTGGTAAGTGGATCGGTTGCTGCCAGAGAGGCAAGTTGCAAGGTTTGTTTATATAACCTGGTGTGCGTTCGCACCCTGGCGCGAAGTATGGGTATTTCGACCGGTTTGGTTATATAATCCACGGCTCCCAGCTCGAAGCCTTTTGTCTGCTGTGCCACTGCATCCAGTGCACTGACAAATATAACCGGTATTTGCTGAATCTGATCGTAGGACTTGAGTTGTCTGCATAAAGCAAAACCATCTGCGCCGGGCATAACAACATCCAGCAAAATCAGATCCGGCTGCGATTCTAACGCCCGTGTCAGACCCTCGCGGGCGGTTTTCGCCACAAGTACATCGTAATCAGCAGAAAGTGCATCGGCAATCAGCCGGATTGTTGCAATATCATCGTCCACTATCAGCACTTTCGCTCTTGCGTGCAATACCGCCATAATCATCCCTTATTAGTACGTCCGGCTACCTGATTGCGTTGTGCCAGGCAAAAAGTAAAAACCACGGCTATGCTTAGCGCTGTGCAATCAGGAAGACGCGCTATGCTAAATCACATTTTCTTACTTCAGATAACAGGCGGTCTGGCCGCCTTTATCACATCGTTACATACAACTATGCCCCTGCCAATTATTGCAGAGAGTGTGTTTGCAGCAGCCATATTTATCAGCGCGTTTACACTGCTAATTGTTCACAGTTCCCTTGCCCCGGATACCCAAAAAATTATGCGCATTGTCTGCGTTATTCTTATCGTATGCGGCATTCATCAGCTGGGGACTGTCGGCAGGCTATGGTACAACGTCGACAGACTTGCCACATTTATTACCATTTTTACGTCCGCTCTTGCTATTGCCTGCCTATACCCCTTTGCAAAAGCTTGCGCCCGCACCTCAAAGCTTTCTGGTAATAAAACTTTAGAAAATAACCGGCAAAAAGCAAATACACCAGACGATATTTGTATCACTACCCTTCTCTCGGCAAAGGCGTTTTCATCAACATGCTGGCATGGTCTGGACGACTGCCCGCTGGGTGCTCATGAATATCACTACCATGATAAAACGTTAACGCTCACTTATCAGAATGCGACAGCCATAGCGCTGAACCAAAACCAGGCCAAGCCCTGGCAGGACACCATCACTGATGTATTTCCCGGCATTCTTTCTGATTCGCTGCTTATATACCTTAGGAATATTGCGATTTATGGTGATGGGGTCGACATTGACGACGGCCAGCAGCGTAACGTTTTATCCACGGAAAAGTTTTGCTTAAGCGCCTGCCAGATCGCAGAAAATAAGTTATTGTTACTGTTCTGGCGATCCGGGTCCCACACGCAAACCGACCCGGTTAGCGAGATTGCGCCTCTGCACAATCAGTCAATGCTACAACGTGCATTTAACGGCTCTATTGCCGGGGTATATATTTACGCTGCTGATCGCAACAAGCATGAATTTGTCAACGAGCGGTATGCCGAAATTACCGGCTACACGCCCGATTATATTACCCGACTCTCTGCCGCCGACTTGTTGTCGTTAGTACATGAAGATGACCGAAGCCGTGTTGAAAGTCATTTTTCTGTTTTACTTCAATCAAGCGATGGCTGCAAGGCTGCGACAGAACACATCCAGTACCGCTTCCGCCATGCTAACGGATACTGGATCTGGCTACTGGCCCAGGATGTTATTTTTGAAACGACCGGGCACGGTGTGTCAAAAATAATGGGCAGTTTCTTTGATATTACTGCGCTTAGAAATATGCAGGATAAATTGCAAAGTACGCGGGAGGAGGCACACAAAGCCAGTCTTGCAAAATCGGCATTCATGGCAAATATGAGTCACGAAATCCGAACGCCAATGAATGCGGTACTGGCGCTGACGGAGATGGTACTTAACATGGAGATGGGCGGACGCCAGCGTGAGCACCTTAATCAGGTCCATGCGTCCTCACGTTCGTTACTGCAAATACTGAACGACATTCTGGATTACTCAAAGCTGGAAGCTGATAAACTGGAAATCAGTCTAGAATTCTTCGATTTGTTTGCGCTACTGTCTGAAGTGATGCAGCTTTTCACCGCCACTGCGTTACAGAAAAACCTCGAGCTTCGCTGCAAAATAAGCCCCGAGTGTCGACGTTACGTTACAGGTGACCATGTCAGGCTCCGTCAAATTCTTACCAACCTGCTTGGCAATGCTCTTAAGTTTACCGATGAGGGCTGGATTTGTCTGACTGTGACTGCCAACAAAAAAGCCGTTGATGATGACTATGACGTATCATTCAGTGTTCGCGACACGGGTATTGGTATCGCTCCTGAAAATATTGCTCCTCTGTTTGCGCCGTTTTCACAGGCAGACAGTTCAATAAGTCGTCAATATGGCGGTAGCGGTCTTGGGCTCACTATATGTAAGCGATTGGCGCACCTGCTAAACGGGGACATTTCTGTCAGCAGTTCAGTGAATGAAGGCAGTGAATTCACCCTCACTATTCCGTTAAAAGCACAACAGGACATTCACCCCGCCAGGGCGTTAAACGATAAACGGGTCACATTGTTTTCCGATAACGCGCAAAATATGACACTACTGGCTCAGTACTGCGCACGCGACAATTTACAGCTTAATGACCGCCTGGCGCTCTCAGCGTTACGAAATTATCAGTCAGCAACAGATTTTTTTATCGTTGATATCAGTACGCTTGAACACAGCCAATGCAGGGCAACGCTATCGGATATTTTCAGCGCTCCCCATAACTCCCACGTTGAGGCGGGTATCATCATAGTGAGCGCACTCTCCACTTACAGTAAAAACTTCAGTGATGTATTACTTAATGCTCCTTCAAAGTGGGTGTGCCATCCGCTATTGCCCAGTGATCTGCAAGGTGCCATGCTCGATTTGCTGGCACAGAAAAATGCTCCGCCGGTTCGCGACGCGACGACATTCTCGTTGGATTTTGGCGCTTGCCGCATATTAGTGGTTGAGGATAACGCTGCAAATCAATATGTGGCCCGCGAAGTACTACAAATGATGAATATTACGGCAGACATTGCCGTTGACGGTGCCAGCGCACTGGCGATGTTTGCAAAAGACAAGTATGACATGGTGCTGATGGATATTCAGATGCCGGGTCTCAACGGCTTTGAAACAGCTACCGCGATACGCCGACATCCCGAAGGTAAAGAGACGCCGATTATAGCTCTGTCAGCGGCAGCCACCGAGCGCGATCGCCAAAAAGCTATCGAAGCGGGTATGGATGCGCACATCGCCAAGCCTATTGATATTAATGAACTGGGGGCAACACTGAGTAAGTGGTTGTCGCATCATAACAACGATAACTCATCAGCGGCTCACGCTACCGCAGTAAAGGCTCATCCTGCATACCGGTTACTTGAAAACTTTGACACTGAAAAAGCGCTGAGCAGAGTGGCCAATGAGCCTGTCATATATCGACAGCTTCTTAGCGATTTTTACCAGCAGTATCATCAGTGTGCTGAGAACGGCATCGATGCTGTTATCAGTAAAGGGTCACCCCGGGATGTGGTATTGCACACATTAAAAGGCCTCTGCGAAGCAATTGGTGCCACCCATCTGGCACAATTGAGTGCTAATGCCATGTACGCGAGCAACCAGGATGCCCAGGCTGATGTACTTAATGATGAACTGGCGCGTGTCATCCATTGTATTGAGCCATTTTTGTCGGCAACAGATACGCTGAGCGAATCTGCGGATAAGCCTTGCACGACGACCACTATTCAACAGTTACGCCAGGTACTGCAGGCGCGCGGCTACATCAGCACACGCGACATGAAAAGTTATCAGGCCGTGCTTTTACAGCATTTTGATGTCGATGAGACATCACGGGTGGTCCAGGCAATACATAACCTTGACTATGAACAGGCATTAGATGCGCTTGAAACCCTTATGCACGCATAAGGGTTTCGGCACACTGACTACCTGGGCGGATCGGCCCGGTCTGACCGCGTTGTGTTCAGACGGAACCAGGATGCAATAGAGTAGCGATCTTTTTGCGCTGGCAGCACTTCATGTTCAAACACTTCACTTAAAAACAATACCATTGTGCCCATTCTGGGCAGTATTTTAGTGCCAGCCCTGTCACTTTTATCGTGGTAGATCACCAGTTGCCCGCCATCCGTCTCTGACCACTGCGGATTGAGGTAAGTAACCAGCGAAAGCACCCGGTTAGATTCGCCACGAAATGCATCAACATGCCGCTTGTAAAAGTCACCTTTCTGGTAATGAGCAAAATGACTTTCTACCGAAAACAACCCCAGAAAAAGGCGGCGATTCAAATGCACTTTCAGCATTTCCAGCCACGTCAGCCATCGCTCGCCGGTAGCCGACGTTCCGTCTATCCAGCATACCTTGTCACTTCTGACTTTTTCATTATGATGAAAGTGCTGTTTTCTGCCTATGCCGGCCTCATCGAACAGTTCACCGTTCAACTGCCGGTAATAATGGTAAAGCTCAAGGGCCATTGTCGCTGGAAGCGCTTCAGGAATGACGGCGACACCATGCGTTTCAAGATCAACAGCGATTTGATCGAACAAGGGCGTAAAGTCAATATCAGCAACGGTGGTGCATGAGGGGATAGGTTGGTACTGCATGAGAATGATGATGCAACAAAAGTTGGCGCTTTATACTATGCATCTTGCAAACCGGCAAGAAAATGTTTTCAGTTATTTCAATAATCTGCGTGAGCATGAATAACCTAATCCAAACCGGTTATAAAGCTGTACATATTATCCTGTAGTAATCCTTTGTGAATCGTCACAAAATACTACTCCTACCCATAATTTTGTATATGTAAGGCGGTAATGTATGAGTCAGGACCAGACCAGCGTTGAGGATACAGAACACCATCTGGAACTCCGCAACCTTCGGCTTGATGACTATAATGATGTAAAGGCATTGATGGACAAAGTGTATGTCAATGTTGGCGGGGCCTGGCCTTATAAAAACTTTAAGGCGCAGGTTAATACCTTCTCAGACGGTCAAATTTGTATTGAGGATAAAGGCAAAGTCGTTGCCTTCGCTATTTCCGTGATTGTGGATTATGAGCAATTTGGCGACAAGCACAGTTACGATGAAATTACCGGTGATGCCTATCTGTCGACGCATGATCCAAATGGTGACGTTCTGTATGGCGTTGAAGTCATCGTATGCCCCGATTATCGCGGTTTGCGACTTGGGCGGCGTTTGTACGAAGCGCGTAAAGAGCTATGCCGGAATCTGAACCTCAAGTCAATTATGGCTGGCGGGCGCATTCCCAATTATGCCAACTACGCTGACGAAATGAGCCCGTACGAGTATATTGAACAGGTAAAATCAAAGGATATTTACGATCCTATACTGACTTTTCAGTTGTCAAACGGCTTTGAGGTCAAGCAGGTACTGACAGCTTACTTACCTGAAGACGAAGCGTCTAAAGGGTATGCGACATTGCTTCAGTGGCACAATATATACTTTGAGCCCAACAGCCCCAGCCTGATTGAAGGCAAAAAATCCAGCGCACGCATTGGTTGTATTCAGTGGCAGATGCGCTACTTCAATAATGTAGAAGAGCTCTTACAGCAGGCCGAATACTTTGTTGATGCTTTATCAGATTATGGCTGTGATGTGGCGTTGTTTCCGGAGTTTTTCAACGCACCGCTGATGGGCCTGAGTCCCGGTGAATCGTCTATCGATGCGATTTGGCATCTGGCGACATATACCGACGAGATCCTTACAGCCATGTCTCACCTGGCTGTGTCTTATAACATCAATGTGATTGCCGGTTCGATGCCAGTGGTTGAAGATGACGAGTTATACAATGTCGCTTACATCTGCAAGCGTGATGGCACCATCGAAAGCCAGTATAAGCTTCACCCTACACCGCATGAGAAAAAAGACTGGATCATGAAAGGCGGTGACAGCCTCAAAGTGTTTGATACGGACTTCGGCAAAATTGGTGTATTGATTTGCTATGACGTGGAATTTCCGGAGTTAGGCCGGGTACTGTCTGAGCAGGAGATGCAGATACTGTTTGTGCCATTCTGGACCGATACCAAAAATGGTTACCTCAGGGTTCGTCGCTGCGCGCAGGCGCGGGCGATAGAAAATGAGTGTTATGTGGCTATCGCCGGCAGTGTTGGTAACCTGCCTAAAGTAGACAATGTTGACATTCAGTATGGCCAGACGGCTGTTTTCTCGCCATCTGATTTTGCTTTCCCTCATGATGCGATTGTTTCAGAAACGACGCCAAATACTGAGATGACGTTAATTGTCGATCTGGATTTGGACAAACTGAATCGATTGCAAAATGAAGGCTCAGTGAGAAATTACCTTGACCGTCGCCGTGATTTATACCGGGTAGACTGGATAGGAAACCGATAGTTCAGGTTGGCCATGGATGGCCATTTAACTATCACTGGTGTACTAATTGCATCTGACATTTGAACCTGAGCGTTATTTTACGGATAATGCATTTATTGACGGGTATTTAATCGATTCAATACAATCAATTTGTTTAGAGCGATAATTGCGGTACCGTGAGATAAAGGCTGATAATAGCTTTCATGCTGAATAAGCGATACTATGCTGCGCTGCAGATTTCGCCGGAAAATGTGGATACAAAGGTAATATGGCAAACGACTCCAGAGATGATGAATTCCCAACCATTCGTTTGGATGACGAAGATCGTCGAGACTATCAAAAGCAACGACATGCAGCGTCACACACGATAAAAAGTGAAGGCACTGCTAATTCTCCGCCCCCTGCAGACAATGAAAAGCCGGCACGCTCTGGAGCCAGTACATTTTTTGTTGTTATCGCGCTCTTAATCGCCCTTGGCGGTCTGGGCGGCTGTTATTATTTGTATACACTGTTGCAGCAACAGCAGGCTGTGGCCAATGACGCTGAATCGCGTCTTGCCGAGCTTGAAAGAAAACTCAGTGCGACAGATGAAGAAATGGGCGAATCTACCGTTGCCCTGCAGGTCAAAGTCAATGAACTTTCTGAGAAGTCCAAAGAACTGTGGGAACAGATGGACAAATTGTGGGCATCTGCATGGCGCCGGAATCAGAAAGAAATTACTGAGCTTAATGACAAAGTAAATGGTTTGGATAAGTCTTTATCTGCTTCGGTGAAAACCGTTGCCGATGATGTCGACACTCATCAAAGCCGCCTGACCTCTATAAACAATCAACTGGCATCGCTGGCTGATGAACTTCTGGCACTGAATGTCGCCATTGAGCAGGTAAACAGCGACAAAACACAACAGGCGCGCAGCGTTAAAAACGTTAACGATAAGCTTAGTGTGCTTGAAAAACGTAACAACACGCTGGCAAGTCGGATCAGCTCGCTGGAAAATGAAATCCGGGACATTGCCACCAAAGTGGTAAGTTCACCTTCAGGCTCCGGAAGTGGTGCCGGTGGTCAATAATTAACAAAACCGGGCATTTGCCCGGTTTTTTATTGTCTGGCTGGATACTAATGTATTCAGGCTGGTTTTCATCGTGCAGGGATTGCTATGAAATGGTTTTATATAACTATGATCGCGGCAGCGCTATCTGGTGTTGCCGTCTACTTCTTCTTCCCGCCGACTAAAATTGAAATACCCTCCCCTGCAACGCCATTAGTTGACAAAGCACAGGACAATTCAAAGCATTATGTCGATGTTCCAGAAAGCAAAATCGCGGCTTCTGACCAAGTCCCTTCCCCACCCGCCATAATCTCTTGTCCTGCACCGCTAGCGCTTACAGATGCTAAGGTAAAGCAAATAGAGGACTCTCTTCGACAGATGCTAGATACACCCGGCGGTGCACGTGCGAAAGATGCGCTTATTTTTGCGGTACACATGCCCGCAAAGGAGAAGATAAAAAGAATATTCTCATTAATCGAAAAAGGCGACTATGATCCTGCCCTGCTCAGTCATGCAGCCAGATTGTGCGCCTTGCATTCATCGCAACGAATTTGTAGAGCGCTGATCAAGCGTTCGGCGATAGTCAACGCAGACGATGCAGAAAACTGGCTCTCTGTTGCGCTATTTTATGCAGCTGAAAACGATGAGCCGAATCTCGTCTATGCATTGAACGAAATGCTTAATGCCCCGCAATTCACCAGTGCATACGCTGATTACTTAAAACGCGCATTACATGTGATACCCGATGAGGGCTTCACCAGGTATACAGCTCTAATACATGGTGTAGGTACATGGGCGGCTAGTGCCGTGCCCTTTCCTGCATTAAGATCATGGTGCAATGCGCAGAACCAATATAGCCTTAATAATGATTTATGTAGGCGGGCTGGACAGACACTTTTCGTACGTTCAAAAGAAAATATTTCCAGAATATTCGGTTTACAACTTTCACTTTCAACATTCAATGAAGCTGAAGACAGTGACAGCATCGCGCAGGTAAGCGCGCAATTACTTCAATTAACCACATGGCCAAAAAAACGCCGTTCAGACTTTGAACGATCAATTAACCTGGTCGCATACGATGAGACCCTGATACCAATCTGGCTGGATGCATTGGAGTTCGAGGGAGAAGCATCAGCCTCAGAGGAACTGATCCGCGAAGCGAGTATCAGGTCAAAAAATGATGCTTACAAACCATGCCCACGCGCTCAACAATAACTTGCGCTGAGAATCTGCGACCAATCAGTCGTCGTTTGATTGGTCCGCATCTGAAACACTTCTGAGCCGATAGAGCCGATACTCGGACATTCTGTAAGGCTCTACCTTGTACTTGGTTTGCAAATACGCTGTCAGATCTATCAGTTCGGATACTGTCAGCTGGTTGTTAATCGTCGGCATCTTTGACTGACCATTGTTACTGGTCAGACTGACAGGTAATCGTGGATTGAGTTTATGAGAAGGATTAATAATACTGGTGACCAGCTCGCCATAGGTTTTTACCCTGGCACTGGTTCCACCGAGTTTAACTGGCTCTGACAGCAGGTAATTGTGACTATCACTTACCTCGATGCCGTCAACCTGATGGCAGTCAGTACACTGATATTTAAGTAACACTTGCTTGCCATTGGCAATATCTCCCTCAGGTAAGCTGAAGCCGCGAGGAGAATTAGCGTTATCTGAGCAGCCCGCGACCAGCATACATGACACGCCTAATATCGGAATAATTTTCATGGCTCATTCCTCAATGATTTTTATAAGCATAGTCCAACAGACTAAAACTGCGGATTAACTGTCAGACCATACCTATCATCGCACCAGGCTTTGAACCTTATATTGATTTAACGCAAATAATTAAAGGTAAATATCCAGCTCCATGGCATACACACTCTGCTCGCCATGCTCTTCGTTAAGATATAGCTTGATCATGTAACCGCCTCTGTCGATTTCAATATAGTCGCGATAGAAAAACGCGTCGGGTCCGGCACTTTCCAGCGCTTCATCAAGCGATTGCCCGAAGTAAAACGACTTAAATTTCCAAGGTTGCGCTGGTGTGTCATCAAACTGAATCAACTCAGGCTCAACAATCACCTTACTGATTGTGTCGCCTATCGCACTGACAACCGTGTGACCGTCGAATAAGAACATACGTTTACCGCGGTTTAAAATAGACTCACCAAACGGTTCAAACGGAATTGCGGATATCTTCGAGCTATTCCGAGCAGTGTCGGTATCTAATAGAGTTGCAAAATAAGTTAAGAACTGATTATTGACGTTAAGCACCGGCGCAAGGATATCGTCAGGATAAGCAAAATTCTGATTGCTCAATTCAAATCCATTCAGGGTGACAGTACGGCTCTGTTGGTGATTAGTCAGATACTGGTCGGCCAAGACTGTTAACCGCTGGCCCTCTTTCGGCGGTTCATCTACTAAAGCTTTATACTCTGTTTGATCAAGCGATTGTCCTTTCTGATAGCGGTCAAACAACGCCCATTTTTTCTCATCAAAACGATCGTCAAAGGGAATTTCGTTGAGCAGGCGATAGCGGAAAAAGTCAGACTCAGAACTTATTTTCTTAAGCTCGTCATGGTGAAAAGTAAACCAATGACCACGCCCGTAGCTAATTACCTTCCAATCGTCTGAGGGTGAAAAAATAAATGATGGGGTACCAAATTTTTCGAGTACAGTTTGCAGATTATCGCCAGGATTGATCCCATATACCCCATCGTTTAAATCAATTCGTCGGCTTTCAACTTCCGGTTGCTCCTTTGAATCTCCCAGCTCAAGAGTAAGCGCACTGCCTACCTCGGTTTCAACTGTTCCCAAACTTAACTGAACAGCCCCATTAGGCGCTATTGGTGTTAACTTACGGGATACGCCCTGTTTGTCTTCACAGGAAAGAATGAGCTCAGCGGTCAACCATAGACGGCTATTTCTGGTGGACAGGTCTACTTTTCTGTCAACAAGTGCTATCACGTCAGCGCCGCGTTCTCTTGCTTTATTTTCAAATCGTTGAAGAAGTTTATTGGTTTCCTGTTCAATCTCTGCAGTCACAGCCCGACTGGGAAGGTGACCCGATAAAGTGACAGTATCCAGCACCTCATAATCACAGGCTGGAAAATGACTGACAAACTCGACCGTTGAAGCATCTGCAGTTTTTTGTCCGACGGCTAGAGCACTGAATAACAGGCCTGCAAGTGAGACGCAGACTGGGGTAAAATTCCTTTTCATAAAGCCTCCTTTATCATCTGTTACTAACATGCGATTAACACAACATAAAGTCAACCGGTGTACCGCATATTTAACAGACGAAAAAAAAGCGCCGTAAAGGCGCTTTTCTCTTGAAACCAATCTTAACGACGGATACCAAGACGCTTAATAAGGTCAAGATAACGCTGTGCGTTTTTGCCTTTCAGGTAATCAAGAAGCTTACGACGCTGGCTTACCATGCGCAGCAGACCACGGCGAGAGTGGTGATCTTGCTTATGGCTGGCAAAATGCGACTGAAGCTTGCCGATATTGTGCGTTAGCAGTGCAATTTGCACTTCTGGTGAACCAGTATCACCTTCTTTAACGCCGTATTCAGCGATGATGTTCGCGGTTTCTTCTTTAGTTAGTGACATAATATTCTCCTGATTGAGAGTGAAAGCTGGCCGATCACTAATTCAGCCAGCTTAATAAGAGCGCGTATTATAAAGGGCTTATGCTGTGGCGCAAGTCCGGATTAAATAAATCTTTATCATTCATACACAACGCGCCGTTTAGGATTAACATAAACTGTGCCTGGTAATGCTGCAGGCTGATCCTTAGGCTGAGTAACCCCCTCGCCAACGCCCAAAAATACAGGTCCAGCCGATAGCGTGTGATAAACCCGGTAATGCTGACCGGCAACATACGGTGCTTCCTGGTCTGGTCTCACGCTCTGACCATTTTCAAATCGCTTTTTATCACTATCATCCAGCGTAACCGAAGATAACCGGGCGACGGCACTATCCATAGGCAACAGGTAACGATCCATTTCAGAATAATCATCGTTTTGCACCGCCTCCTTCATTGACTCCAGCTGTTCAATAGTAATCATTTGATCTGTGGGATAATCTGCAACTTCAGTACGGTGTAAGGCGGTAACGTAGGCGCCGCACCCAAGTTTCTGGCCTAAATCATCAACCAGGCTACGAATATAGGTGCCCTTGCTGCATTTCACGCGCATTGAGACATACGGTAATGCTATCTCGGTCACCTCAAGCGCGTAAATTTCGATAGCCCGAGGTGGCCGGTCTATTTCTATGCCCTGCCGGGCATAGAAATACAAGGGTTTGCCCTGATGTTTCAACGCCGAAAACATAGAGGGAACCTGCTGACTCTTTCCTTTAAAACTCAGACACGCGGTCTCAACGTCGGCATCGCTTACCGTTACCGGACGCTCTTCGACCACCTCACCATCCGCATCAGATGTTGTAGTGCGCACGCCAAGCTGCGCAGTCACCTGATACGTTTTTTCGGCATCCAGTAAAAACTGTGAAAACTTGGTTGCCTCACCCAGACACACCGGCAACATACCTGATGCGAGCGGATCCAGGGCACCTGTATGGCCGGCCTTTTGTGCCTGAAACAACCAGCGCACTTTTTGCAGCAATTGATTAGAGGAGCCGCCAACAGGTTTATTCAATAGCACGATACCGTTGACCGCGCGGCCCTTACGTCTTCTTGCCATTTAGTTCTGCTCTTCCTCATCGTCCTGTTGTCTGGCCTTATCATTAGCAACAACTTCTGAGACCAGACTGGAGATCCGCATACCTTCCGTAATAGAGGTATCCTGAAAAAAGTGAAGGTGAGGAACAGAACGCATCCGCAAGCGCTTAGCCAACAGACTCCGAATAAATCCCATATATTCGTTTAGCTGCTTAATCTGTGCCTTATCATCGACATCTTCACCGTAAATAGTGACAAACACTTTTGCGTGCGCAAGATCACGTGAAACCTCAACGTCTGATACCGTGATCAGTGGCAAATCTCCCACCCGGTGTTTGTATTCATTTTGTATGATACTGGCAACTTCTTTATGTACTTGCTGACCTACTCGGTCTGTGCGAGAAAATTCCCGTGCCATAACTTCCCCCTGTATATGCTATACAGACAAAAACGGGGGCGTATCGCCCCCGCTTTATTTATGCCTGACGCTGATTAAATCTCGCGAGCAACCTCAACCGTTTCGAAAACTTCGATTTGGTCACCCACTTTCACATCGTTATAGTTCTTAACGCCGATACCACATTCCATACCATTTCGTACTTCCTGGACATCATCTTTATAACGACGCAGCGACTCAAGTTCGCCTTCGTAAATTACAACGTTTTCACGTAGTACACGGATCGGTGCGCTGCGCTTAATAATACCTTCAGTAACCATACAACCGGCAATGGCACCCAGTTTAGGCGACTTGAAGACATCACGCACTTCTGCCAGACCAATGATTTCCTGTCTGAATTCAGGCGCCAGCATACCGCTCATTGCCGCCTTAACTTCATCAATCAGGTGATAGATAACACTGTAATAGCGCAGATCGATTTCTTCGGCTTCCAGCATGCGACGTGCAGACGCGTCAGCACGAACATTAAAGCCAAGTACGATAGCGCCAGAGGCCGCTGCCAGTGAAGCATCAGTTTCGGTGATACCACCAACACCGCTACCCACAATGTTAACTTTAACTTCTGCGGTAGACAGCTTGGCCAACGATTCAGCAATAGCCTCAACAGACCCCTGTACATCGGCTTTAAGTACGATGTTAAGTTCGCTGACTTCACCGGTTTCCATGTTCGCAAACATGTTTTCCAGCTTGGCTTTCTGCTGACGGGCCAGTTTAAGCTCACGTTTTTTCTGATGACGCTTAGAGGCAACTTCACGCGCCTTACGCTCGTCACGAACCACAGCCGCGTCTTCACCGGCAACCGGCACACCAGACAGACCTAATACTTCTACAGGTGTTGACGGACCCGCCACTTTGATTTCCTGACCATGCTCATCACGCATCGCCCGAACACGGCCGTATTCTTCGCCACATAGCAGGATATCGCCGGCTTTAAGTTCGCCTTCCTGAATCAATACGGATGCAACCGGACCACGTCCTTTATCAAGGCGTGATTCAATAACAATACCGCGACCCGGGCCTTTCTCTACCGCCAGTAGATCAAGCACCTCTGCCTGCAGATTGATGGCCTCAAGCAAGTCATCCACACCCATACCTGTTTTAGCAGATACGTTGACAAACTGATGCTCGCCACCCCACTCTTCTGAAATAACTTCCAGCTGAGAAAGCTCGGTTTTAACGCGATCCGGGTCAGCCGTTTCTTTATCCATCTTGTTAACCGCAACAATTAGCGGTACGCCGGCTGCGCGGCTGTGTTGGATAGCTTCTTTAGTTTGCGGCATAACGCCATCATCAGCGGCAACAACTAACACAACAATATCTGTTGCGTTAGCACCACGTGCACGCATAGCGGTAAACGCGGCGTGTCCGGGTGTATCAAGGAACGTCACGTCACCGGTTTCGCCCTGTACTTTATATGCACCAATGTGCTGAGTAATACCACCGGCTTCGCCGTCAGCCACTTTCGCTCGACGGATATAGTCCAGTAACGATGTTTTACCATGGTCAACGTGACCCATAATGGTAACAACAGGGGCACGGGAGACCTTTTCTCCATCGCTGGTACCCTCTGCCAGCAATTCTTCTTCAAGCGCATTGTCATTGACCAGCTCATATTTGTGGCCAAGCTCTTCAACCACAAGAACGGCTGTGTCCTGGTCAAGCACCTGATTAATAGTTGCCATCTCACCCATTTTCATCATGGCTTTGATAACAGCATTCGATTTAATAGCCAGCTTACTCGCCAGCTCGCCCACAGTAATTGTTGCGCCTAACTTAACGACACGTTCTACTGGCTGGGCAGGTTTATTAAAGCTTTGCTTCAAATGTTCTCCTGCGTTTTTCTTCGACTTTTTACGACGTCGGGAAGAGCGCTCTACCTGCAAATCTTCTTCGTCTTCTGCTTCCTGTGCGTAGCGGTTAGAGTGAAGATGCACCTCTTCGGCCTCTTCCCGCTTACGACGCTCTTCTTCTTCTTTCCAACGTCTTTCATTTTCTTCAGCCAGTTTGCGCGCTTCATCCGCAGCACGTTTGGCTTCTTCTTCGTATTTCTTCTGCGCTTCAGCTTCCTGCGCTTTACGTAAGCGCTCTTCTTCCTGACGAGCTGCCTCTGCGGCTGCCTTTTCCTCTTCCGTCATTTCAGATTCATCATCTGAACCTTCTTCGGCGCGCTTGGCAGCAGCTTCTTTGGCTTTCGCTTCTTCAGCTTTGCGGGCTTCCTCAGCAGCCTTTTTCGCATCCGCGGCTTTTTTCGCTTTTTCTTCAGCGATTCGCTTCGCTTCAGCTTCCGCAGCGGCCCTTTCTTCCGCTTCCTGCTTCAGGCGCGCTTCTTCCTCTTCTTTGCGCTTTTGCTCTTCAACATCGCTACGCTTAACGTAAGTACGCTTCTTGCGCACTTCAACCTTCACTGACTTAGACTTACCCACATTTAATGTACTGGTCGTCTTACGTTTCAGTGTCATTCGTTGTGGCTCGCTGGTGCTCGCGGCGTTACCATGCTGCTTGCTCAAATGGTCAAGCAGTTGTCGTTTTTCGTCTTCAGTCACCTGATCACCCGCATTTTTACTCATGCCGGCGTCTTTAAACTGACTTACCAGACGGTCAACGGTTGTTCCGATGTCACTGGCGAGTTTTTCTACAGATACTTCTGCCATTACGTGTTTATCCCCTTGTTGACCTTATTCTTCGTTAAACCAGACAATATTACGAGCCGCCATGATAAGCGCACCGGCCGTTTCATCGTTCAGCTCTTCAATATCGTTAATATCATCGGTACCCTGCTCTGCCAGCTCTTCCAAATCTGAAATGCCGCGGGCAGCTAACTGATTAGCAATTTCCTGCGTCATGCCATCCAGGTTCAGCAGTGCCTCAGTGGGTGCCTTACCTTCAGCGGTTTCTTCAGATGCCAGCGCACGGGTCGTTAAAATAGCGCGAGCGCGATTTCGCAGCTCTTCAACCATTTCTTCTTCCATGCCATCGATGGCAAGTAATTCGCTGGCAGGTACGTAGGCAATTTCTTCCAGCGTACTAAAGCCTTCATCGATCAATACCAACGCAAAATCTTCATCGATATCCAGATAATCAGTGAAGAGCGTCAGTACTTTTGAGTTTTCTTCTTCATGCTTCGCATTCAGATCATCAATGGTCATGACATTGAGTTCCCAGCCTGTTAACTGACTGGCAAGACGCACGTTCTGACCATTACGACCGATTGCCTGAGCCAGATTATCTGCCTCAACGGCCACGTCCATGGTATTGCTGTCTTCATCAACAACAATTGATGCGACCTCGGCAGGTGCCATAGCATTGATAACGAACTGCGCCGGATTCTCATCCCACAGTACGATGTCAACGCGCTCACCGCCTAACTCACCTGAAACTGCCTGAACACGCGATCCACGCATACCGACACAAGCACCGACAGGATCAAGACGCTTATCATTCGTTTTAACAGCAATTTTTGCGCGTGAACCGGGATCCCGGGCCGCTGATTTAATTTCCAGCGTTTCTTCTGCAATTTCTGGCACTTCCAGACGGAACAGCTCTACCAGCATGTCCGGATGCGTGCGGCTTACAAATAATTGCGCACCGCGAGCTTCGGGACGAATGACATACAGCAAACCGCGAACACGATCGCCGGGGCGAAAGGTTTCGCGTGGTAACATATCATCGCGGTAAATAACGCCTTCTGCGTTATTACCCAAATCAACAATAATATTATCGCGGTTAACCTTTTTTACTGTTCCGGTAACCAGCTCGCCCACTTTATCTTCATATTCTGCGACCATCTGCGCACGCTCGGCTTCACGTACTTTCTGTACGATAACCTGTTTGGCAGTCTGCGTAGTGATCCTGTCAAAAGCGATAGACTCAATTTGTTCTTCAACGTAATCGCCAGGCTGGACATCAGGCTCGTCAATCTGAGCGGCCGACAGTGTTAACTCGGCATAGGGATTTTGTTGTTCCTGATCATCAGGAATAACCAGCCAGCGACGAAACGTATCAAAATCACCAGTCGTCTGGTCGATACTCACGCGTACTTCTATGTCACCGTCGTTTTTCTTCTTCGTTGCACTGGCAATTGCAAACTCCAGCGCTTCGAAAATCTTCTCCCGCGGCACTTGTTTTTCATTTGAAACGGCTTCCGCCACTAACAAAATTTCTTTATTCATTTTCGCCTCACTAATGCTTCCTAATGAAAGCGCGTGCTGTTCCTGTTAGTCGAATGTGGGAACAACGGTAGCTTTATCGATATTCGCCACAGCTAACTGGAACTGCTGGCCATCCACTTCAATACTCACCGTGCCATTCTCGCAACTGATGAGCTGTCCTTTAAAATTACGTCTGTTATCCATTGGCATCGCCAGACGAATCTGTACCACTTCACCGACAGCCTGCTGAAAATGCTTTTCTTTAAACAGTGGCCGGTCCATACCAGGTGAGGATACTTCCAGATTATATTCGGTACTGATCGGGTCTTCGACATCAAGAATGGCGCTTGCCTGATAACTGACGTCCGCACAATCATCCACGGTTATGCCATTTTCGTGATCAATAAATACACGCAAAATTGAGTGTTTACCGGCACGAACAAACTCAACGCCAACCAATTCGAAGCCCAGGGCCTCCACAGCGGGTTCAAGCATTTCGGTCAGTTTATCTTCAAGTTTTGCCAATCCTAACCTCCAAAAACAAAAAAAGGGCTTATTAGCCCAACTTCTTACGTTACCTGTCTGAGCAGCACTGGCTCAATATAAATACAACAAAAAGCCCCGGACCAGCGGGGCTTTTCATAAAAAAACTGAACCCTTAACTACCAGACTGGCAGCTGCACGCGTTTAGCCTGAATATTCGCAAAGCTAAACGGCTGAGTAACCTGTCACTATCATTATGGCGACAAACCCAGCGAGTCGATGGCGCATAGTATACTGATTCAGCGCCTCTTTAGCAACCAGCCCTACTCATCTTTCCAGTATGCTTTGATGGTCAGAATCTCGTCCAGATTTTCTACCAACAAATCGATAAGCCGCGGCTCAAAGTGGATGCCTTTTTGCTCCTGCATAAATGCCAGCGTTTTCTCCACGCTCCAGGCTTCCTTATAAGGGCGTTTGCTGGTAAGCGCGTCAAAAACATCTGCTACCGCCACGATGCGCCCCTCAATAGGAATCGCTTCACCTGACAATCCTTGCGGATAACCCGTACCATCCCACTTTTCGTGGTGGGTTAGCGCCACAGATTTGGCAATGCGTAATAATTCGCTGTCGCCATCAGCCAGTATTTCAGCGCCAATATGCGGGTGCGTTTTCATGACTGCAAATTCTTCATCCGTCAGCTTACCCGGCTTGAGCAAAATATTGTCTGGTATACCAATTTTGCCAATATCGTGCATAGGCGCCGCATGAAGTAACGTTTCTGCCTGTTCTTGCGAAAACCCATAGGCAAGGGCCAGTACTTTTGAGTAGTGACTCATACGAAGCACATGCATGCCAGTTTCGTTATCTTTATATTCTGCTGCACGGCCCAGACGCTGAACAACCTCAAGCCGCGTTAGCTTAAGCTCCTCGGCTTTTACCAGCGATAAGTGTGTATTCACACGGGCTCTGACTACCGGAGCCGACACAGGCTTGGTGATATAATCCACCCCACCGACCTCAAAGCCCTTTGCTTCATCGTGCTCTTCTTCCAGCGCAGTTACAAAAATAACCGGTACCGAGGCTGTAGCGGGATTGGATTTAAGTGCAACGCATAGCTCAAACCCGGTCATGCCCGGCATCATAACGTCAGACAGTATCAGGTCAGGCTGCTTTTGCGCCGTCAGACGCACCGCTTCCTCACCGCTTTTGGCAAATATCAGCTGATGATCCTTTGATAAAATGGTATTCAGGACGCGAAGATTGACCGGCTCATCATCAACCAATAAAAGCGTTGGTTTAGGCGCTGTTTGATGCATTTTCGACCTCTTGTACTACTTCAAGCGATGAAATCAGCTTATCTGCCATCACAGTGGCCTGATCAAACTCGAAATCATCAATCAGATTAATGATGCGTTCCAATTGCTCATGATAGCGTCCTGCATTAATACTGCGTATTTTGTCTATGTTATTGTCGTCCAGTTGATGCTCACAGATACTGGCCCTAAGCGCTTGCAATAATGTCAGAAGCTGTTGCCTGCCCAGTGGACTGCTCTCGTCGGTGTGTTCGGTTTGCTCAGCGAATTCCGGCAAAGCAAGAATTGCTTTTACCTGCTGTCGAATTTCAGTCACCCGGCCTTCATCACACGCATCCTGCTCAACGCCAGCAAACATGCCGTGAAGTTTTTCCAATGCCAGATTACCTGCAACTCCTTTGAGGGTATGCGCCAGGCTGGCAGCCTGTTCGGGTGCTTCTTGTCTGACGTGAAACGCCAGAGTATCCAGATCGGTGGTCAGCTTATCGGCAAACCGTCTGACTTCTGCAATATGACGCGACTTTTCTGCCCACAGTGCCTCACCCTTTTTCCAGTTTATGATCTGTCGGTTTTTTGTACTGTGCCTTACATGGCGCTGATGGGTATCATCCAGCTCGCCCAATACCCGGGCCATCTCGGTATACAACTGGTCATAATCAACGGGCTTATTTGCAAAGCCTTCCATACCTGCGCTTCGCGCATCCTGTTTGTCCTGTACCAATACGCTGGCAGTAAGCGCAATAATAGGAACATGCGGGGCGCCTGTATTGGCCTCAAACTCACGGCGCTTCCTGGCAGCCGTGAGACCATCCATGACCGGCATCTGTAAATCCATTAACACCACATCAAAAGGTGACGCTGCCATCTTTTCGAGCGCCTCAAGCCCGTTTTGGGCCACCTCCACCTGATGATGATCACGTTGCAGTAAAAGCGTTATCAGATCGCTGTTTTGTGAGATGTCGTCAACCACGAGTACCCGGCGCGGCGACAGCGATATGGTATGGAGAGGTTGTTGCAGAACCGGGCGTTTAACAGGTGTCAGTGGCAGTTCAAAGGAAAATTCAGACCCCTTTCCTATTTCACTGATGGCAGAGATTGAGCCGCCCATAAGTTCAACCAGCTGTTTGCTAATCGTTGTGCCCAACCCGGTTCCCCCGAACCGGCGACTCATCGATGCATCCGCCTGAGAAAACGCGTCAAATACACGGGCAAGTTGCTCTTGCGTCATACCTATGCCGGTATCACTGACAACGAACTTCACGGCGTTACCCTGAGCGGTAATAGTAAGGGAAATACTGCCCTTTTCAGTAAATTTAACAGCGTTACCGATAAGGTTATTAAGCACCTGGCGAATCCGTTCGGGCACGCCGTTGTAGGCATCAGCAAGATTTTTATCAAGATTGACGTTAAGCAACAGTGATTTGCGCTGTGCTTCAAGCCAGAAGGTACTGACGACGGTGTCCACCTCATCGGTGAGTACAAAATCCCTGAACTCAAGCTCAAGTTTTCCTTTTTCGAGTTTTGCACTGTTAAGTATATCGTTGAGCAAATGCAACAGAGAGCGCGCTGATCGATTAATAGTCGCACAATGTTTATGTTGGGTATCGTTCAGGCTTTCGTCCAGCAACAAATCGCTGAAACCGATGATTGCATTCATGGGTGTACGAATTTCGTGACTCATATTTGCCATGAACGCCGCCCGGGTAGCAGCAGCCTGCTCTGCGACATCTTTGGCAATCACCAACTCTTCTTCCATCTGTCGACGCTCAGTAATATCGAAGATAAAACCGTCAAGCCAACTGGTGTTGCCTTTTTCGTTGCAAACCATCATGCCCTGTTCACGCATCCAACGAATACTGCCGTCTTTATGGATAATTCGATATTCGATAGAAAATGCATCCTGTGACTTCACCGAATCAGAAATAATTGGCAAATCATCAGGATGACAAATATCGACAAAACTCACTGATGGATTGGGGTGAGTAAACGCACTGGCGGGGTATCCTGTTATCCCTTCAACCGCATCGGTGATAAACACCATTGGCCAGGCTGGTTCATTCAGACAGCGAAACGCAACACCCGGAACATTGGTAAAAAATGAACGGAATTTGGCTTCGCTTTCACGTAACGCCGACTCCATTTTTATTCGCTCACTGATATCACTGATAAAGGCGATAAAATAATGCTTTTGATTAATCCGGGTATGCCCGACGCCGACCCTGACCGGCACTTCCTGACCAGACTTGTGTAACGCCGTGACATCGCGGTTTCCGCCGATGACTTTACTCCAGATACGACTTTTTTGTGGTTGGTCGCTAAATAACTGCATGTATTCGTGACGGCGAGCAGGAGGGATGACCTGATAAACAGAGGTATTTTTTAGCTCTGCGGGTGTGAAGCCAAGGATTTTACCTATTGCCGGATTTGCCTCCAGAATCACACCATCGCCACCGATCGTCATTACACCGTCGACAGCTGTATCCATGATGGCCCTGAGAGTCTTTTCACTTTCCAGCGCCCTGGTGGAAGTATTGCGATACTTTATGAGCAATGTTACGCCTAGTACCAGCGTAATAATTACAATAACGATGATGCTAACAAGCGCCGCCAGTAACATCGTTATTTCGCTGCTTTGTTCAGATGCCATCATGCTTTCAGGCCTAACGAACCGGGCAGCAGCCATGCCAGTATAATGCATACCACAAATTGCCAGTCCCATCACCAGACTGGCTATTGCGTTGACACGACGCCCTGTTCCGCGCAATCCCTTTATGCGGTTTAAGCCATACCGAATCCACAGCGCCAGCATAGCCAGCACCACTGCAACAAGAATAGACAGACCAAACATGAACGGGTCGTACCGCAACATCGGCCCCATTTGCATCGCGGCCATCCCTGCGTAGTGCATGCTACCAATGCCTGCACCGACTAATACGCCGCCCATAACAATATGCGAACGCCTGAGGTGTGCCTGACATAATATGTGCAGGGCTATCCAGGCCGCGACCCAGCCCGGTATAAATGACAGGCCGGTCAGGCTCCAGTCATAATTAACCGCCGTGTTCAGATTGAATGCCAGCATGCCGACAAAATGCATTCCCCAGATACCGGCACCTAACGCCATGCTACCCACGCCAAGTAAAGCCTGCTTTTGTGATAGCTTTATCGTTTCGCTTACCTGGCCGGCTACAGAAAATGCCATGAAAGAGGCAAACACCGCGATGGCTAGAGATAAGGTCACCAGACCGGTATCATAACTCCCCTGAATAACCGCGCTATCAGCGGGTATTAAAAATTGTGATGTTAACCATTGCAACATAAAGGTACCCGAATCAATAAGATGAAGAACTGATCTGACAGAGATCAAACTAATCAATAAGATGAGCGCAGAATATTCATCGACTGGCCACTGATTTTCTTGACTGAAAAGACATGGAGTTAATACTTTTATATTAGCTAGATTATCATTATCCGGCCCACTCACTGCAGAAGCAGTCATACACACGTATACAAAGAAATACCTAAATATAATTTAATATAAGATAAAGACGATGAACGATGAGTTTTTTGGTGTCGCAGCACCCGCTGTGTAAAGTGATAGGTGGGCTTAAGGGCAGAGATGCATTTAACGATACTGTTGCGAAGTTGTGAGAATGAGCAGCGCGGAAACAAAAAAAGCCGCTTTTATTAAGCGGCTTTTAAAGTGGTTGCGGGAGCTGGATTTGAACCAACGACCTTCGGGTTATGAGCCCGACGAGCTACCAGACTGCTCCATCCC
>NZ_JABBXD010000001.1:0-171001 GCF_014750655.1 Salinimonas profundi | reverse complement strand
GCGGGAGCTGGATTTGAACCAACGACCTTCGGGTTATGAGCCCGACGAGCTACCAGACTGCTCCATCCCGCGACTGTACTATCTTAAGCAAGTGTTCTGGGCCTGCTCAAGTGGTGCGTATTATACATAGCGCCGACTTAATGACAAGGCTCTCAACAGACAATATTTCATTTATTTGACTAAACGATGGATAAACAGGCGATCTGCTTATTTTTGCTGCAGCCAAGCCGTCTACTGTTGCTTATCGAAATTTTTCCATTTTTTCAGCCATCTTAAAATCAAGCTCTGTTAAACCGCCGGCATCGTGGGTGGTCAACGTAACCTCAACCTTATTATATACGTTAAACCATTCTGGATGGTGCACCAGTTTCTCAGCCCAAATCGCCATTTGGCTCATCCATCCGAAAGCGCGAATAAAGCTTTTAAATTCAAATGTCTTGGAGATTTTATCGCCTTCACGCACCCACTCTCCTGAGTCGCCCGTTAATGTATTTAATTCGGCAAGCGCTGATTTGACCTGTTCATCTGATAATTTCTCTGCCACAACCGTTCCCTTATTTTCTGTTAGCGATAAATCAAACATTAGCATGGAAGCCCGTTCAGAAAGACTTAAGATGCACTTTTTTCTTCATTTATCCGCACAGGATTATTTACAGTGTAATTTTGTGTCTGTTTTTCAACAACTAAGTAGTTTTTACTCACTTTTCTGTTAGTAGCGTTCTGGTCGGGGCAACAATTACAAATGAACTTCCTGCTAACTATATTTGTATTGAAATTAGCGGCTTAACTTTCACATACCTAAATCAGGAGTACAGCTGAATCACTATGGATTTACCTAAACTTGACGAGGTCTACAAGCTTATAAACGGTAAGTTACAAACGTGGCTGGAAGAAGGCATAAAGCATCTGCCTAATATGGTAGTGGCAATTGTCATTGCGATTGCATTTGGACTTATTGCCAAGGCAGCAGGCAGTGCGCTTCAACGTATTTTGCGCCGGGCTTTCGAATCACGCCAGATTGCCGATCTCATTACTGCCATTGCCAAAGCGTTCATCACTATTGCGGGTATCTTCATTGCACTTGACTTTGTTGGCCTTCAGGGAACGGTCACCTCACTGCTCGCGGGTGCCGGCATTGTCGGCCTGGCTATCGGCTTTGCTTTTCAGGATTTGACCGAGAACTTTATCGCCGGCATTGCAATGGGGATTCGCAAGCCCTTCGAGATCGGTGACGTGATTGAAGCAAACGGTGTATTTGGCAATGTAAGGTCTATTAATTTGCGCAATACGCTGGTTGAGACGTTTCATGGCCAGCTGGAAATTATCCCTAACAAGATACTTTTCAGAAATATACTTACCAACTACAGCGCGTTGGGTTACCGTCGCATTGAAGTACCGGTAGGCATTTCGTACGCCGATGATCCGGTGAAAGCAAGAGACGTCATCGTTGAAGCGATAAATCAGCGGGATTATGTCATTAAAAATGAAGAGACCGATGTCTATGCTGAGTCTTTCGGCGACAGCAGCGTAAATTTACTGTTGTGGTTCTGGATAAAATATCCTGGCGAACACAACTTTATGAAGGTGCGACATGACGCTATTGTCACCGTCAGAAAAACGCTGGCTGACAATGACATTCTTATTCCATTTCCCATCCGCACACTCGATTTTGATGCCAAAGGGGGTAAACAACTTGATGGCATGTTAAATGCAGTTGAATCTGCAGAAAAGAAATCGTCATCCGAGGGTGGCGAAGACAAACCTGGCCAAAAGCCCGGAAGTACTCAGTCAGCAGGACGCGCTGATGCACCCGGAGAGGGCAACGGGGCCGACCATGCTTAAACACAAACAAAAGTAAGGAAATAGTATGAAAGTAGCAACAAATGCACGTTACCTGGTTATCCTGATGGCTTTTCTTGGCTCACTGCTGACCGGCTGCGCCACCGTCGAAGGTGCTGGTGAAGATATTCAGTCAGCTGGTGAAGCCGTTGAAGACACCGCAGAAGACGCCTCTAACTAATCGCGCTTCAAAGATTTAAAAGGCCGCTGATGCGGCCTTTTTTATTGGTAGAATGGCTTCAAACAACCATCCCGCTATAAACACGTTGAATACAGCAATCATTTATCTATAAGATATAGTTATTTAAACCTGACGGAGCAGCTTTTGTCCAGCGAAAAACAACCCCTGCCAATCAATCTTAACCGAATTGATCTTAATCTGTTTGCAGTGTTTGATGCCATTTATACCGCGGGTAGCCTGACAAAGGCAGCAGATGTGCTATGCATCACTCAGCCAGCAGTAAGTAACTCGCTGGCCCGATTACGGGATATGCTGAGCGATCCATTATTTGTCAGAACCGGGCATAGTATGACACCCACGCCGGTTGCACAGAATATTATTGTTCCAGCCAGAGAAGCACTTCGGCTCTTGCGAACCAGCGTGCAGGAAAGCCACACATTTAATCCCCTGACGTCCGAAAAGTCGTTTAATTTTGCCAGTCGCGATTTGTTGGAGGTAAGCATCATGCCCCGGCTTATTGGCAGATTACAGGAGGTTTCACCGGGGATCAGTGTTACCAATTACGAAATTAGTCGCAGCCAGGTGGTATCGGCAATGGCCAGTGGAAGCCTGGACTTTTTTGCCGATGCATCAACCTTTACAGATCCTCACCTGTGCAAACAAAAAATTGCCGAAGACCAGTTTGTCGTGCTGGCACGATCGGACCATCCCTTACTGACCGATGGTCTGGACCTGGACACTTTCCTGAAGCTTGGTCATATTCATGTATCGCACAGAAAGAGCGGGCCTGGTCCGATTGATATTGCACTGGATAAATTGGGCAAAAAGCGGCGTGTAGTTATGCGGGGTCAACATTTTCTGACAGTACCCAGTGCTATCGTAAAAACTGACCTGATAGCCTGTATGCCTTACCACCTGGCGAAGCATTATGATCTGGCGATTTACCCTTTACCCTTGGATCTACCAGCCGTCGAGTACTTTTTATACTGGCACGTCAGCGCAGATCACGATCAAGCACATCTGTGGATGCGTGAACAAATCTTTGAAGTAGCAAAAGTCTATCAGCCTCATTAGCACCAAGTACCGGTGCTAACTGACCGCTTTAATCTTATATTTTGATTGTTGCGATCTGCACCGGCACAACGTTATAGTCGAGACTTACCCAGAATACCGGAGTTACAGGATGCCAGCCTTAAAGCTAAAACTTAGCAGCTTATTAATTCCTGCAATGCTGATATGTTGCGCAACACCGGCAATGGCTCAGCAAGGCGTAGGGGTGACCCATTATCAGGAATTATCATCAAGCCTTGATAAGGAAGCTTCAGCACAGGCGTCTCAGGAAGCTACTTCGCCGACATCCTGGCAACGGGCAAATTTCCATCCCCTGCTCTATCCAAGATCTATGGCGTTAAAGGGTGTAGAGGGTTGTGCAGTGTACCAGACCAGGATTAGTAAAGATGGTGAGGTTAAGGCGCTCAATGTCGTACGCTCAGTGCCTGATACCCTAAAGACAAGTACGCTTTTACAACCCGCTAAGCTGATAAAGTGGCAGGTTCCGCCCGGTGCTGAAAAAAGTGATGAAGTGAAGCAATTCCGAATCAATTTTTGTATGGGTGATACGGAGTCTAGTGCCCAGACGCGCTGTGATCGGTTTGCAGCTTTACCCTGTGATACGCATTAATGCGTATCGCATACGCTTACACCTGACCGCGTAATTGAGCAAAAAGCATCAATCTAGCACTATTTTACGTATAAATAAAAATATTTTAAAAATCATAAAGTTAACTTAAAATAGTAATCAAAAACCCTTCTTTTAGTATATATTTAAATACCAAAGTATTACTCTTGCTGTTTTTTCAATCAACTTATTCTTGTTTAATTGCTCTCGAACAAACAAACCGCTCGGTAAAACAAAGCATTTAGGAAGAAACCATGTTGAAAATCGTTAAAACCTCTTTAGCTGTTGCTGCTGCTTCATTCATCTTCTCAGGTACTGCTCAGGCAGGCGTTGAGGACGCATTGGCAAATATTTGTACAATTGTACAGGCAAACGATAAAGGCGAATTACGCAAGAAAATGCGCGCCGTTCAGTCGGATTACCGCCTGAAGCTGCACGATTACTATGCCGGTGTGAGCTGCAACGGTAAAAGCCTTATCCGCACTGCAATTGAAAGCAATGCTGTTGATGTAGGCACGCTGCTTGTAAAGAAAATGCCTTCTCGTGAACTTCAAAACCCAGAAGCTGACGGTAAAACGCTTCAGGCGTGGATTGCTGAAAATGGTTTTCAGAGCAGCCCTATCGCCAATGAGCTTTCAGACCGTATCTAAACCAGTTACATTAGCCATGTACCAATTCAACATGGTTGCGGGGTAACGCCCGCACTGCGGCCCCCTCCCTGGGGCCGCGACTTCATTCTAAAACCACCTTCGGGTGGTTTTTCCGTTAGCGCAGAAACCTGTGTTTGTGACGCGCACAAAAAAGGCCACCGCCGGTGACCTTGATTTTAGTATTCAGACATTACTGCGCTTTGAACATGTCTTCACCAATTTCCATCAGGCTATCTGCGCCACCTTCTATCGCTGCCGCATGGGCCTGCGCCCGCGGTAGCAAGCGGGAAAAGTAAAACTTTGCCGTGGCAATTTTTCCCTGATAAAAGTCGGTTTCTGATGCGCCTTCAGCCAGTTTTTGTTTTGCCACTACCGCCATTCTCAGCCAGTAGTATGCCAGCGTAACGTAGCCGGAGAACATGAGATAATCGACAGATGCAGCACCCAGTTCGTCAGGATTGGTCCCTACAGCCTTACCCACACTGGCAGTTAACGTTTGCCACTGCTGCATGGCCTGCCCTAGTTGTTTACGCCACAAATCAGTTTGTTCATCGGCGTTTAACGCGTCACAGAACGCACTGATTTCCTTTAAAAATACAGCCAATAATTCGCCCTTTGAACCGAGGACCTTGCGACCAAGTAAATCCAGCGACTGGATCCCTGTAGTGCCCTCGTAAAGGCTGCTGATTCGTGTATCGCGTGCCAGCTGCTCCATTCCCCATTCGCTGATATAACCATGACCACCGTAAACCTGTATCCCGTGGCTGGTTGCCTCCTGCGCAGTTTCGGTGAAAAATGCTTTAACAATCGGCGTGAGTAACGCCAATCTTGCCTCAGCCAATTGGACAGATTCCGGCTCCTTACTGCGCTGCGAAATATCGACCTGCTGCATACAATAGTAAGCCAGCGCCCGGCTACCTTCGGCGAATGCTTTTTGGGTCAGTAACATGCGCCTGACATCAGGATGTACGATGATAGGATCGGCGGTGCGCTCCCCCTGTCTTTGGGTCGGTGAACGAAACTGCGTGCGATCTTTGGCATACCGCAATGAGCCCTGTAACGCTGCTTCTGACGCTGCCATGCCTTCCAGACCTGTACCGATACGAGCAATATTCATAAACGTGAACATTCCGTTCAGGCCACGATTCGGTTCACCAATAAGATAACCTTTTGCACCGTCGAAGTTGATCACACAGGTAGCACTGGCCTTTATCCCCATTTTGTGTTCGATACTACCGCATTCCACCTGATTACGTTCAGCCAGCTCACCATCTTCACTCACATTAACTTTTGGCACAATAAACAGCGAAATTCCTTTTGTTCCGGCGGGCGCATCAGGTAATCGGGCCAGAACAATATGAACAATGTTGTCTGCAAAGTCATGCTCACCGGCAGAGATAAAAATCTTGGTGCCCGTAATAGAATACGAACCATCTTCATTTGGCTCGGCTTTGCACCGCAACATACCTAAATCTGAACCGCAATGAGCTTCAGTCAGACACATCGTCCCCGTCCAGTTCCCTTCAATAAGCTTAGGCAGAAAACGCTGCTTCAATGCCGGCGTGCCGTGCGCCAGAATGGTAGAGATACAGCCTTGCGACAAGCCCGGATACATCGCCCAGGAATGATTCGCGCCGGAGAAAAATTCAGCAATGGATGTGGCCAGTGAATAAGGCAAACCCTGTCCGCCCCACTCTGTCGGGTGTGACATACTCGGCCATCCACCTTCAACGTACTGTTGATACGCTTCCTTAAAGCCTTTTGGCGTGGTTACCTTACCATCTTCCCAGCGACATCCTTCCTGATCTCCACTTTGATTGATAGGCGCCAGTACGTTATCAGCAAACTTTGCTGCTTCGGCATGAATCGCTTTAACCAGCTCAGGGCTGACATCTTCCAGATCCAACGCGTCGTAATGAGATTGAAAGTCGAATAGCTCATAGGCTACAAAGGCCGCATCGCGTTGCGGCGAACGATAGTTTTCCATAGTGAGTCCTGTTTGTGCTTACAGACCATGGTGCTGAGACACCGGATAGTCAGATAGTAAGTAAGCTGAGCAAATCAGCCAAGTTGATTGAGCTAATAGCCAACTATCACTAATTTTGATACTCCGACGCATTATCGGCGTTATGCTGAAGTATCACTGCTGAAACGTTAAATAAACTTTCTCCTAAGTAAGCAGTAAAAATTTACTTAATGATAATCAACATGAAGAAGGAATGAGCATGGATCCACTTCTTAACTTTCAGGGCCAGGTCGCGATCATCACTGGCGCAGCAGATGGTTTTGGTCGTCTGCTGGCAGATGCCCTCGCCTATCGCGGCTGTAAACTGGTGCTTGCCGATATCAATGAAGAATTGCTGGCGGCGGCGGTAAAAGATTTGCGCGAAGCTGGCGGCGATGTCGTCTGTATGACAGCTGATGTCTCTGATGAAGCGTCGCATAAAGCACTCGTTGAACTGGCAGTGGAAAGTTACGGGAAACTGGATATAGCGGTTAATAATGCCGGCATCGCACATATCCCCGGCGCCTTGCACACACTGGATGAAAAGACTATTGATGAGCAGTTCAATGTGAATCTCAAGGGCGTGTTTTTGGGAATGAAACATCAGATTCCTGCTATGCTAAGTAACGGTAAAGGGCACGTTCTTAACGTCAGTTCAATGGCAGGACTGGGGGGCGCCCCCAAAGCCGCCCCCTATTCAGCGGTCAAACATGGCGTGGTCGGATTAACCAAAACGGCGGCGGTAGAGTATGGTCGTAAAAATATTCAGGTAAACGCAATTTGCCCGTTTTTCAGCCCGACAAGCTTGTTGGATAAAGGCGGATTTACCTCAGAAGAAAGCCGCGCACAGCTGGTTATGGGAAGTCCAATGAAGCGAATGGCTGATCCCCAGGAAGTTGTCAGTGCAATGGTGTTGATGTTATCTCCTGCAAACTCATTTATGAGTGGACAAGCTGTTGCTATCGATGGCGCGATGAGCGCCTGGTAGCAAAAGACTGGCAGAATACGGTATTTTTTATAATACCTTAGTATGACCATCTTACTTTCCTAATTCGGAAAAACTAGCTTTAATAGAAGGGCATCTCGCAGCGCCCAATCAATAATACGATTTCGTCACAATTATCGTGTTATTGCAGATAATTCTTCAGGGTCGCTGTTACCGATGCTTCGACTTACATATTAAAATGGCAGGATGCCGTGCCAGTATGTTTTGCAGATATCATCTGCATGGAAGAACAGTCCCCTTCAGGGGGCTGTTTTTTTGTTTCCGACAAAGTTACATCGTTAGAATAACCTTTCCTTTCACTTTTCTGTCAGTCATATATTGCAATGCCTGCGTAGCCTCATCCAGTGAAAACCGCTTATCAATAACCACTTTAACCTGTTCCTGCTGATACCAGTGCATAAGCTCCTTCATATTACTAGCGAAGACATCAGGCTGTTTTTGGGTAAAAACGCCCCAGAACACACCTACCACAGAATAGCCCTTGACTAAGGTGAGGTTGACCGGTAATCGCGGGATCTGACCACTGGCAAAGCCGACAACCAATAACCGGCCACCCCACGCCATGGCGCGGCTCATCGCATCAAAACTATCGCCGCCCACACACTCATAAACCACATCGGCCCCGTTCCCGTCAGTCAGGGATTTCACCGTTTCTTTAAGATCTTCTTCAGTGTAGTTGATACCCTCGTCGGCTCCATGCTGTTTCGCCAGTTCCAGCTTTTGTGCACTGGAGCACACCGCTATTACCCGCGCGCCCATCGCTTTGCCAATCTGGACTGCGGCTAAACCGGTACCACCTGCAGCGCCGGTAACCACCAGCGTTTCGCCGGCCTGAAGCTGGGCGCGTTGTTTCAGCGCGTGATGTGCGGTGGCGTGTGCAGTTACCAGCGCAGCCGCTTCTTCTGACGGGATAAAGTCAGGCAAGGGCATCACTTGTGCAGCATTGATAGCCACCTGCTCCGCGTAGCCCCCTATCTGACACACCCCGACAACTCGCTGCCCGGGGGTTAGATGCGTAACCCTGTCTCCGACCTTAACCACCTTCCCCGCAACCTCACAGCCTGGCGTAAACGGGGTTTCAGGCTGAATCTGATACAGGCCCTGAACCAACAGTGCATCCGGAAAGTTCACCCCGGCAGCCTCTACCTCAATGAGCACTTGCTCAGGCTTAATTTCAGGGATCGCAATCTCTTCTACCTTTAAGTCTGTAAGTGGACCGAAGTCATGACAGACCACTGCCTTCATTTGTTGTTCAGACATGCTTTATTCCTTTCTTATAATTTTCAATGCCATACCAGCAAGTGGCGCGACCATCGAGCCTAGTTCTCTGGCTTTATCACTGGACGCATTCCCCTCTTGTGCCCGTTTGACTACGCCCTGAATAATGGCGGCTAAGCGGAAGAAACTGAAAGCCAGATAAAACGGCCAGCGATCTATCTCTGCCAGATTACGCCTGTCACAATATTTAGCTACATAATCTTGCTCACTGGGGATGCCCAGTGCAGCTCTGTCCAGGCCTCCCAGTCCTGGCGCCTGAGGCAGGTTTGCCGGTAGCCTTAACTGCATACACTGATAAGCAAGGTCGGCATACGGATGGCCGAGGGTGGATAACTCCCAATCCAGCACCGCGTTAATAGCGCGCTGGTCAGAAAACATCATATTATCGAGCCGGAAATCCCCGTGAACCAGTGATATCTGCCCATCATCTTCCGGCAGATTCTGCTTAAGGTAATCAATTAAATTTTCCATTTCCGGCTGAGGCGTTGTCTCCGATGCCCGGTATTGTTGGGTCCACCGCTCTACCTGCCGTGCAAAGTAATTGCCGGGTTTTCCGAAATCATCCAGGCCCACAGCGGTAATATCGACGTCGTGAAGATCAGCTAACACCTGATTCATATTGTCATACATGTGCGCGCGAGTCTGGTTGTCAGGTATATCTTTAAGTGCAGCATCCCAGAATATGTCGCCTGAAACATATTCCATGATGTAAAACATGCTGCCCAGCACCTCAGTATCTCTGCAAAAATGATGCACCGCCGGCACTGGAACGCGGGTATCCTGCAATGCTTCGATTACCCGGTATTCACGATCCACTGCATGCGCTGATTTTAAGAGCTTGCCCGGAGGCTGCCGCCTTAATACCACATTACCCGATGCCGTTGTCAGTAAAAATGTGGGATTCGACTGCCCCCCGGAAAACTTCTTATAATCCGTCACCTCGCCAATACTGTTGGCGCTGCGGCTGAGGTAGCTGTTTAAGGCATCAATATCCAGCTGGTTTACGCTCATTACGCTCCCTCCTTTTGATGCCGTTCTATCAGACTTTTGCCTAATTGCATCATATGCACCTGATCTGGCCCGTCTGCCAGTCTGATGGTTCGTGCATAGGCGTACATGCCAGCCAGCGGTGTGTCCTGGCTGGTTCCCAGTGCGCCATGCATCTGAATCGCTTCATCGATCACCTTGCACGCCATTGCCGGGGCGACGATTTTTATGGCAGCGATAAGATCTTTGGCAACCTTATTGCCATGACGATCCATCTGATCTGCTGCTTTCAGTGTCAGCAAGCGCGCTTGCTCGACGTCACAGTGCATTTCGGCAATAGACTCACGTACAGATTGCTGCTTTGCCAGTGGTTTTCCAAACGCCTCGCGTTCATTGACACGCTGGCATGCCATATCAAGCGCGCGCTGCGCACACCCGATTAAGCGCATGCAATGATGAATACGGCCCGGCCCGAGTCGTCCCTGCGCAATCTCAAAGCCGCGCCCCTCACCTAAGATAATGTTCTCGGCTGGCACCGTGACATTATCAAAAACAATCTCGGCGTGACCAACAGGCTCATCGAGGTAGCCCATGGCTGCCATGGGACGCTTTACGGTCACCCCTGGCGTCTCCATGGGGACCAGTATTTGTGACTGCTGCTTATGTCTGGGCGCATCCGGGTCAGTCTTGCCCATCACAATCATAATTTTGCAGTCTTCATTCATCGCACCACTGGTGTACCATTTATGACCATTGATAACGTAGTTGTCCTGCGCTTTTTGAATGGATGTTTCGATATTTGTGGCATCACTTGACGCGACATCAGGTTCAGTCATCGCAAAGCCTGACCGGATACGGCCTTCAAGAAGTGGCTCCAGCCATTTCGATTTTTGATCGTCCGTCCCGTATTTTGCCAGTACCTCCATATTGCCGGTGTCAGGGGCGCTGCAATTGAAGATCTCTGATGAAAACGGTACCCGCCCCATTATCTCGCAAAGCGGGGCATACTCCAGATTTGTCAAACCTGCCCCATAAGGCAGGTACTCTTCGGGTAAAAAGAGGTTCCATAACCCTTCGGCCTTAGCCTTTTTCTTAAGTTCATCAATAATGTCCGGCGTTTTCCACGGCGTCGGACTGGATGAGAAACTTTGGGTGTAGCGTTGTTCTATCGGGTAAACGTGCTTATCCATAAAAGCACTGAGCTTTTTAGCAAGAGTGGTTGTTTTGTCGTTATACTCAAAATGCATGCTCGTTCCTTTTTCAGGCATAGGTTATCTTGTCAGCGCGTGAAGCACAGCTCATGTGTGGCAGCGCATTAAACGAATGAAGCGACCAGCCTTCGCGCCCCTTAAACAGACGCGTTATGCTGGCGTTTTGTATTTGTAAATTCAGTTGCACTATTTGTTGAGATTCCAGACCGAGCACGATACCAACTGCACACGCAATCACACCTCCCGATGAAACCACTAAAACCCGCTTAGGATCATTTTCGGTACATGTCGACAGTCCGGCTTTGACACGGTTTACAAAGTCCGTCCACTGCTCAGTTTCCGGCGAATAGGGAAGCGCATTATTGCCCCACGCATTCATGCTGAGTTTTAACAGTCTGAACCAGTATTTGGCGGTAGGCGAATCCCTGTGGTATTCAGGATTGTGCTTTAAAAACTCCCGAATTATCTGCATAAAATCAAACTCATTAAATGCCGGTAGTTGTTGTGGGCTGGCAAGCGAAGCTGATTTAGCGGCCAGTGTCCTAAAGACGGGCTCAATGGTTTTGATTTGGCGTTGCAGAGTACCGCAGTAAAGCTGGTCGAATTGCATTTCATGCTCGTCAAAATAATCGGCAAGCCATTGTGCCTGTTGTTCGCCTAAAGCACTGAGTACGTCGTAATTATCCTGCCCCATGGAGGCCTGACCGTGCCTAACCAGATAAATCTCTGTCATAACAATCCGTACTGTATTTTTCACTGATACCATAGTAGAAAAACGCGATGGACAAGTGTAATTACTCTTGTGAATGCGCGCCTATTCATCGTTCTGATAGGCAGTGCAATGGCATATAAAGCGTTGGACTACCGGCTGCAAACAGGTGTGGAAAGGACCCTGAGCGCATTAATACGTATAGGCAGTTGCATACGCATGAAATTATCAGGCGGCTTTATTCGGCTGGGGCCCACAGCAATTATAGCCATGCCCCTGACTGTAAATACGCTGCTTTACAAGGGCTTATTGATCTGGCGCAAAGTGCGTCGGCCGTCTTTCGGCTAGACTTCGGCCAATCATCACACAGAGACCAGAATATGTCTGAATCAGCCATCATCGATCGCACACTAGCTGCAAAATACAATATCAATGGTCCGCGCTACACATCTTATCCCACAGCCCTTCAGTTCAGAGCCTATGATGATAAAACGCTACTGTCTGTGGAAAATATGCCAGGTGACCGGGATTTTTCACTTTATATGCATATTCCTTTTTGTCACAGCCTTTGCTTTTACTGCGGATGCAACAAGATTGTGACGCGACATCAGGATCGCGCCGAACGGTATCTCGATTATTTAGAAAAAGAAATTCGACAACGCTGTGTTCTAACCACTGGCAGACAGGTCAGACAAATCCATCTGGGAGGTGGCTCTCCCAGTTTCCTGACCGTTGCGCAGCATACCCGGCTAATGGCAATGTTAAGGCAGTATTTTGATGTGGCACAGGATGCTCTGATAAGCATAGAGCTTGATCCCCGACACACCGATAAATCTTATCTGGGCTGGCTGATGCAACTGGGTTATAACCGGGTCTCTTTCGGGGTTCAGGATACTGATCACCAGGTGCAGCACACGATCAACCGGGTCCAAGACACCGGACACATCACGTCGCTGGTAAAACACGCACAAATGATTGGCATGTCGTCCGTTAATTTGGATCTGATTTATGGCCTGCCCAGACAGAATACTGAAACTTTGGCGGCAACGCTGGCGGATGTGCTCGTGATGGCGCCTGACAGAATTTCGCTCTTCAGCTATGCGCATCTGCCGGCACGCTTCGCGGCGCAGCGAAAAATCAAAGATGTCTGGCTACCCTCAGCGGAGCAAAAACTGACGCTGATGGAGCTGGCCATTAAGACACTCACCGATGCCGGCTACGTGATGATCGGGATGGACCACTTTGCACGGCCTGACGATGCATTATGTAAAGCAAAGGAAAACGGTTCGTTACACCGGAACTTTCAGGGCTACACTACCCACGATGACCTGGATATGCTCGGTCTGGGGGTATCTGCTATCAGCGAAACAGCCGATGTCTACAGCCAGAATCCCAAACAGCTCAACGCGTATTATGCACAACTGGATGCCGGTAAGCCGCTATCTCCGGTAGGTTACCGTCTTAACGATGATGATAAAATAAGACGCTTTGTCATTCAGTCACTGATGTGTAACTTGCGTTTATCTTACGCCCAGCTAGCAGCTAAGTTTGCCATCTGCCCCACTACCTATTTAGCCGACGAGCTGGCCCGGCTGGCGCCCTTTGTCGAGGATAATTTGGTAATGCTTAGCGATGATGGCATCCGGGTCAGTGAGACCGCCCGATTGCTGATTCGTACTATCTGCAGCACATTCGATGCTTATCTTAACCAGCCTGACATTACCCACCGTTAC
The DNA here is from genome assembly GCF_014750655.1 of Salinimonas profundi. GTDB lineage: Bacteria > Pseudomonadota > Gammaproteobacteria > Enterobacterales > Alteromonadaceae > Alteromonas > Alteromonas profundi_A. The sequence continues at coordinate 157,724 of NZ_JABBXD010000001.1, read as the reverse complement.
TCCCGTGTTATATAGCGTGGTTATGCCGGAAAGCTGGCCCGGACGGTATCGCCAATGCGTAAATGCAATCTGCTGACCGCAGCAGCAGAGATTGTCGCGTACAACCGGGCACTACCACGTTGCAACGACACGGTGATCTCGCCGTTACAGGGTTGCCCGATACTTTGAACCTCACACATAAACTGGTTATCCAAGCTGGTTGGTACTTGACCATCTTTGTCAATGACAACGGTGTGGGCGGCAACACTCAGTGTCGCCTTTGCATCACCGGCTGCGTGACGACACGTATACAAGGGCTGCGCCTCACACTCAAATTCAGTCCACATGTCATTTGTGTCACCCATTCTGACCGGGCCGCTGAGTATCGCAACATGCCGGACTCTGCTATCTGCACTTTGCTGATACATGGCATGGATCACCTCTGAAGGAACGTCATGACGTACGATTTCACCGTCCTGCATAAGCAATAAAGACTGACAATATAGCCAGAGATCGCTGATATCATGACTAATCAGAATCATTGGCAGGCCCTGTTCGGCAACTTGCCGGAGCCACTGCATAATACTTGCCCGGGTAGACTGGTCCACGGCACTCAATGGCTCATCAAGCAGTAACAATTCCGGCTGATTGAGCAGCGCTCTTGCCAATGCGACACGCTGTGCCTCGCCGCCTGATAATGCACTAGGTGATCGCGCTAACAGATGCTGACAATGACAACCCGCGATTATCGCTTCATCATCCTGCTGCACGGATCGCTTCGATGCTTTGTACCGTGTGGCCAACTGCAGATTACCCGCAACGGTAAGATGTGGCAGCAATAAAGGCTCCTGAAATACCATACCGACGCGGTGACGATTTAATGCCCCCTGTCTGAAGCGGCTTTGAATCTGCGCGTCTTTTTCAAGGCCGGCCAGCGCTCTGAATAAGGACGTTTTGCCGGCACCGGAGGGACCAGTCAGCCCCACCATGGAAAAATTCAGCAAAGAGGCAGTCGCGTTCAGTGTGAACTCGGTAGTGCGCGGTAGTGTTACCGAAAACTCCATTGCCGGCCTCCTCCGCGATTGGCCCAGTATAATAGGCACAACAACAAGAATGAGAAGAGCATTAATCCTGCTGCCAGCCAGTGGGCCTGCTGATACTGTCCCATTTCGACATGGTCATACAGCGCAATAGAGATAACCTGTGTTTGCCCGGGAATATTGCCGCCAATCATCAATACCACACCAAACTCACCAATGGTATGAGCAAAGGTCAGACCCAGCGCCACAAAAAAATAAGACTGACACAGCGGCACAACAATCCGTGAGAATTGCGAAAACCGTCCCATGCCAAATGTTTTACCCACTTCCAGATAACGACGGTCGAGTTGTGTGAAACCGGTATACAAGGGCTGTACGGCAAATGGCAGCGAATAAATCACAGAGCCGATAACCAGACCACTGAATGAAAATGCCAGAGAGGTACCAAACACGGTTTGCCACCACTGACCCGGCCAGCTGTCGGGGGCAAACGCCAGAAGCAGATAAAATCCAAGTACTGTGGGAGGCAGAATGAGTGGCAGTGCAATAACCGACAGCACGATATTTTTAAGTCGGTGCTGCCAACAAGATAAGTACCATGCCAGCGGTGTGGCAATGATCAACAGGATAATACTGGTCATCGCCGCCAGTTTTAGCGTTAGCCAGATTGCCCCTACATCATCACTCACGTACACACTTCCGGCTTATTGACAGGTTTATAACCAGTTTCCTGTAGGGATTTCTGCACAGATTCAGAGACCAGAAAGCAGATAAAGCGCATCGCATCAGCTTTTCTGTCAGATGAAAGCGGAATAACCAGCTTTTGCGTAATGTCATCGTGCAAATAAGAAGGGATGATCACCTTACCCTTATGTATATCTGCTACCAGCGATGCTGCGATTAAGGCCTGACTGACGTTCCCCGTTTCAAAATACTGCCACGCCTGCAACACATTTTTTCCCCGTATCAGGCGACCTGCATAGTCGTCCTCTAACCCACCGGAGCGCAGAAACTGCTGCGCCGCCTTGCCATAGGGCGCCAAATCAGGATGCGCTATGGCCAGTCGCATCGGGTTATGGCTAAGCGCGGCAATCAGGCTATCTACATCGTTGATATTCTTATCGTTTGAAACATATGCCAGCTGACCGACGGCGTAAGTTATCAATGAATCAGCGTCGGCCAGATGCTCACTGACAAGCTGATGGGGTCGACGAGCATCAGCCGATAAAAACACATCAAAAGGTGCTCCTTTCCTGATTTGCGCGAATAGCGTGCCACTTGATGCAACAGTCACCGTGGCAGGAATACCAGTACGGGCAGAAAACTCCCGGACAACTTCATTCAGTGCCGGCGCAAAATTTGCCGATACGGCCAGTCGCAGCGGCTTTTTTTCAGCGTAAACAATTGGAGAAACTATCATTACCAGAGAGCATAATAGAATGGGCAGAAATAGCTTCATCTGTCGTTGTCTTTCATCCATGCCAGTGATGCATCCGCATCGGATGCTTTTGCTTTTACCCAGTGCCCCGTGCCGTTTTGAAACTCTTTTTTCCACAGCGGTACTGCAGTTTTGAGCGTATCCATTATGTAGCAAGCGGCATCAAAGGCGGACGCGCGATGGGATGCGGCACACCCTACCCAGACAATCTGTGAAAAATTACTAAGATGCCCGACGCGGTGCACGATACCTGCATTTGTTAATGCAAAGCGCGAGATGGCCTGTTCGGCCAGCGATCTCATCGCGTGTTCAGTCATAGGCGGATAATGCTCAAGACTCAGTCCGTCGATTTTTCCGTTATCATTGAAATCTCTGACAAGACCGGTAAATGTCACGATACCGCCTGGTGATGCTGCGCAGCCAGCCACCAGCTCATCGTAAAGGCGTTGTTGGTTAAAATCGGTATCACTGACTCTGGCGAACATTTATCCTCCGGTCACCGGAGGAAAAAAAGCAACTTCGTCTCCGTCATTGACGGTGAAGCTGCTATCGCGCATCGTGTGATTAACTGCAACCAGAAGCTCATCATCCATTGCCGCTCGCCAGCGTGAATCGAGCTCACACAGGTTATCCAGCACATCAGCCACGGTTTGATTATGCGCACCAGCTACCTGCCATGTCTCCTTGCCAACGACTTCCCTGACCTGGGCAAACGCCTTAACTGTAATCATATTGATGGATTCTCCCACAGGCCTGTTTTTCCACCCTGCTTGTTGAGCACACGAATGTTATCCAGCTGCATGCCCGGGTCCAGCGCCTTGCACATATCAAAAAGCGTTAGCAACGCAATATTAACGCCCGTCAGTGCTTCCATCTCAACACCAGTCTTCCCCGCCAGTTTACATAAACACCGCACTTCGATGCGCTTTGATTCAGGTTGCACCTCAAACTGAATATCCACTTTTGACAACGCCAGAGGATGACACAGCGGAATAAGATCGGCGCAGCGCTTTGCCCCCTGAATACCGGCAATACGCGCCACAGCAAAAACGTCACCTTTGGCAATCCGGTCATCCGCGATGGCTGACAATACCTCATCACTGGCATACAGGTAGCCTGCTGCAGTGGCCTCGCGAACGGTCACATCTTTTTGCGAGACATCGACCATGTTCGCCTCGCCTTTCGCATTAAGGTGACTGAAGCCTGTCATGACATGGCTCCGGTAAGGTGTCCGACAAAATTGCAGGGTTTATAACTCGCATCCAGCTGGCTTTTGATAAGCTTCGTCCAGCCAGTCTTACAGGCTCCGGTGGACCCGGGCAGACAAAAGATAACGGTACGGTTGGCAAAACCGGCCACCGCCCGGGACTGGATAGTCGAGGTGCCGATTTCCTCATAGGAAATCTGACGAAACAGCTCACCGAATCCATCGACGTCTTTATCAAATAAAACCCGCAGGGCTTCCGGCGTATCATCGCGCGAGGTAAAGCCCGTTCCCCCGGTTGAAATGACTGCATGCACGTCGTCTCTGGCTATCCAGTCAGAGACCACCGCGCGTTGTTTATAAATATCGTCTTTTACCAGCGCACGGTCAATTAACCGGTGCCCTGCTGCTTCGATCGCTTCGACCAGATATTGCCCTGATTTATCGCTGTCGACAGTGCGGGTATCCGACACGGTCAGCACCGCAATATTTAATGAAGTAATGGTTTCAGACATGTAGCCCTTCGCAAAGTGATTCTGTGAACGAATGAGATTATGGTATCGTAAACGAATGCCAATCAAACGCATATACGTTTGTTTTTCTGAATTATTTCACTATTTTATTTTTTCACTATGACAAATCCCATCAGTCGTGAACAGGCGCTACGGTATAACCGTCAGATTGTATTGCCTCAAATTGATATAGACGGTCAGGAGCAGTTACTCAACGCCCGTGTACTGATTATCGGTATGGGCGGTCTTGGCTGTAGTGCCGCCCAGCTTCTGGCCAGCGCTGGTATTGGTCACCTGACTCTGGTGGATGACGATAGTGTCGCGGTGACAAACCTGCCGCGACAGATTCTGTTTGGCGACGATGATGTCGGTCGTCTTAAAGTCGTCGCGGCCAAGGATCGGCTGTTACAGCTAAACGCTCACTGTCAGATTAATACAACAGATCACCGGTTGACGGCAAAAGCCCTCGCCCATGAGGTCAGCATGCATGATATTGTGATTGACTGTACCGACAACCTCGCCAGCCGTATGGAAATAAATCAGGCCTGCGCTGCTGTGAAAACCCCCATGGTCAGTGGCGCGGCAATCCGCTTTGAAGGGCAGTTGTTTGTTACCTGCTATGCGCCTGACTCACCATGCTATGCCTGCCTGGGCGCATTGATAAATGACAAGCCACTTAGTTGTACCGAAGCCGGCATTTTTGCACCTGTTGTAGCAATTATTGGCGCACAGCAGGCGCTTCTGGCCATGCAGGTTATTGCCGGCATTGGTCAGCCTCCAATCGGCAGTTTACAGCTGTTTGACGGCCTGTCTGGTCAGTGGCAACAGTATCAGGTCCCGCGTAAATCAGATTGCCCCATTTGTCAGAAAAAGTGATTCCCATGACGCAAAATAGTATCGTTAAGTCCCACATGGTGGTGGCACAAAATGCATCGGGACGTAATATGAACGTTCCTGTCTATCGCATTACCGGCAGCCGACCCGGCCCTACCGTGTACATACAAAGCTCTATCCACGGCGCAGAAGTTCAGGGCAATGTTGTCATCTATCAGCTTATACAATATCTGAAGCAGCTTGATGTGTGTGGTGACATCATTCTGGTACCAAACTGCAATCCGGTAGGCACAAATATCAAGGCTGGTGAATATACCCTGGGTCGGTTTGATCCGGTCAACGGCACCAACTGGAACCGCGGTTACTTTTACGATGAGCAAAAAGTCCACGCCTTTGCCGAAACAGTATCGGCCGAGGAAAGTATAGCGTCTGTAAAGCAGCGCTTCAGGGACTTCTGGCGTGAAGCAATCAATGAAAAATTGCAGTCGGGCTGGGGCCTGGGTCTTGCCCAGCAGCTTAACCTGAAACTTCAGCTACTCGCTGTGGATGCGGATATTGTACTGGATTTACACAACGGGCCGGTCTCTACCCGTCACGTTTACCTGCCCGAATATGCTGCTGATGCGGCCAAATTGCTCAATATCCCACATACCATTCTCATTCCGAATCAATTCGCCGGCGCGCTTGACGAAGCCACATTTTGTCCGTGGTGGACGCTGCAATCGCTTATTTCAACCCAGCGTCAGGAAACGGTGAGCTGTAATGTAGAAGCCATGACACTGGAAATGGGCAGTCAGGAGGTGATTGCGTTTGAAGACGGCAAGCAGGATGCGCAAAGCATTTTGTCTTATCTGGGTAAGCGCGGCGTCATTGAAGACTGTCCGTATCAGCCGTTAACGATGCGGCGGGTTGGCGTTTACCTGAGAGATTACCGCACATTGTACACACAGTGGGGCGGCATGGTGGAGTATGTGGCCCGGCCCGGTGAAAAGATCAGCACCGGCGATACACTTGCCCGGGTGCTGAATATTGATGAGCTAGATAACGAGCATGCGACATTTACTGTGAGCGCCCCATGCGACATGATCCCGATACTGCATTTTCCTTCTGCATCGGTACTCAGTGGCACGCAGCTGTACAAAGCGTTTACCCGGTACTTTGACATTACCAGTGAATAAAAAAAGGGGCAATAACTGCCCCTTAGTGTTAAATAGGTGAGCCCGGCGGTAGCGGTTTTACTGAAAAGGCCAGCGGCCATGTTCCGGTACGCCAGTATTGCTGCATATGAGCATGCAATACGTCTGCCTGTGCCAGCTTGCTGTCCTTTTCCAGCCAGCGGGTGAATTTCATCAGGGCAACGTCAATATCAGCACGCACCTCCGGCGCCAACGTTTCCGATGACAGCGAATTAAATATTGCATTGAGTGACACCATTGCCAGACGTTGGTTTAATCCATAGTCCGCTTCAGGCTCATACCAGTGTTGTTGCAATATCCGATTAATAACGGCGGTAACGCCGCGTAGCGCACGCTGCTGGCTGGCTTGCCAGGACAACCGGTTTAACCGTTGTGGATCCAATAACAGACGCAGGCTGTAGTCGGCAGCAGATTCAGCTGCAGAAACAGGATCGAGCGGTGTTCCCATTCGTCCGTTAAAATGTTCCCGGGTTATATCATCGCCAAAAGCCGTGGGCGTGATGAGTGACAACAGATTTTCAGGCATTTGCAGAAATGCCGGTGACGACGCCGTAATCAGGGCTTTTATCGCCATTTTTTGCTGTTGTGCGGGTACCACTATTTGCCCCGCCGGTTCACTGCCGGACTGCTTTAATTCGTAGCGATAATTAAGCCCGCCCACCTGTTTGGCCACGGCGGCAAGCTGATAGCGGTGCAGCAGGTAAACCGGCACCAGTTTATCTTCTAACGATGAATAGGTCTGGCCCTCTTCCAGGGTAGCATTACCCATTCGCTGTAGTGCATTCTTGCGCAACCCCACGATTTGTCCGTAGGCGTTCAGGACATCCTCGCCGTTATCCCACATGTGACCGCTGGCTGAGGCTGAAGACGCCGAGCGGGTGTCAAAATCCGTTTTAAACGACAGATCTTTATCCTGCGCACGTTGAATGATCTGCGCCAGTGCCTCTTTTGTGTTCGCGTCTTCACCAAAGTCCTGATAGCCGTATTCAATAGCATGGTTATCCCATACGCCCATACCGGTGTCATACGCTGAAGAAAAATCGATACGACCATTTTTCTCTCGTAACATCGGATGCGGATAATCCATCACCGAGGCTCTGTCATTTTCACTGGCCGCAAAGTTGTGCGCCAGTCCAAGAGTGTGCCCCACCTCATGCGCTGACAACTGTGCAATACGATCCAGTGCCATTTGCTGCTGTGCTGAGGTATCTGCCTGCTCGTCAGAAAACGGACTGCTAAGCGCCAGTGCAATAAGGTAATCCTGCCTGACACGAAGCGAGCCCAGCGTGACATGACCTTTGATAATTTCCCCTGTTCGCGGGTCAACAATGGAACTGCCATAAGACCAGCCCCGCGTTGCCCGGTGTACCCACTGAATCACGTTATAGCGCGCATCCATCGGGTCGGCATTTTCCGGCAGTGTCTTTACCTGGAATGCATTTTTATAACCTGTCGCTTCAAACGCCTGATCCCACCAGCTGGCGCCACGCATCAGTGCCGTTTTAACAGGCTCGGGAATACCCGGATCAAGATAATAAATAATCGGCTCTACCGGCTCACTGGCTTTGGCAGTCGGATCTTTTTTGAAAAGGCGATGCCGGGTGATGAATTTTTTCTCCATCGGTTCATTGATTGCGGCGGAATAATCAAAGAACCGGGTTTTCCAGAAACCAGAGTAAGGATGAAACGCCCGGGGCTGATAGTTATCATCCGGGGCGGCAAGAAACGAGTGATGCAAGTGTACGGTTATACTGTCGGGGGACGGCGTGACCTGTCGCACAAATTCGCCGGCATCGGTGCCGGTGAATGTGACAATCGATTCCAGTTCGGTGTTGGAGTCAAAGGCTTTGGTGCGCGGCATAAACACACTGCTGCGCGTTTTATCGATAGAATAGTTACCCTGATCGGTATCACTCAAACGCTTGGCAATTTGATGGATATCACTTAACAGATACGGTGTGTAATCAATAAGCACCGTGTCGTTATCCTGCGCGACAATCTCGAATCCGGCGATAACAGAGTCAGCGAACGCTTCTGTCACACTCTGTTTTTCTGCCGGGTTATCAGCACTTGCCCGAAATGTTGTATTTAACTGCCGTAAAAAAACCTGCTTACCGTGGCGCTCAAACTGTACCAGGCGCGTGTCACCCAACTGTCCTCGGTCTAAACCGATATCATTGGAGCCAATGCCATGTGGCAGCGCTGAATGAAACAACATCGGCGTATTCCATTTATTGACTGACAGATACAGCTTCCCGCTTTCATCATCGTAATAAACAGGCACGAAGCCTTGCTGAGCAGTCATTGTCTCAGTAAATGACTGCAGGTCCTTACGCTCTGCGAACGCCCCTGCGCTTACCGTCAGGGTTGTTACCAGAAGCACGCACTGCAATACAGATCGAAGTCCTGATTGTTGTCGCAACATAATCATCCTTTTTAATTGTGTTTTCTTTGATGTGGACAGAGTGAACAGCTTTTCATCTACCCTAGCGGATTTGTTATGAAGCTGTCCACGACTAAGTCGATATGCCTCTTCAGCTCTGGGCGGTAGAAAGGGTTGATCTGTATCAACGCAACACCACTGGAAAATGCTTACGCTTAACAGGTCATTATTATTCGGGTAACAGCTATGCGCAGCATCCGGCCCCCTCGACCTCTGCCATCACGAGGTCGCCAGTTAGCTCAATCAGGTCGTACAGCCGTACCACTGGTTTTGCCTTCGGTACAGTGTCACATACCGGTTACCGTCCTGGTTGCCGACAAGCCGGTATTCGGTGCAGATATTACACTTAATGAAAATTGGGCTAATCAGTCCATGGCTTTTGTTAGTGCCGGCCAGCCATTGGCATGGCTGGCAGCTGATCTCTGCGCCAGTCTTTTTTTGCAGGGAACAACCATCAGACTATCAACGCTATTCAGTACCGGGCAGCTCATACTTTCCCCGACCCGCGCAATGACGTTGTTTCGGTGTCATCGCTTAGATTACACATCGCATTTGTTTTGCTTTTCACTGTCAGCCAGATTGCAGTGTTCATTTTGCAGCAGCATCGGCCATCAGTGAAGCCAGTCCTGAATGACGCTGCACACGGGTTTTCACCACCTGCGTAAACTGCGATTGTGTGCAAACCAGCGTACAGGCCTGCTTGGCCCTGGTAAGCCCTGTATACAGAAGCTCCCGCGTATTAAGCGCTGCCATCTGGCTACTGAGCGGTGGCGCCAAAATCATCAGCACTCTGGCAAATTCAGATCCCTGGGATTTATGCACTGTCATCGCGTAAACGGTTTCCACGGCTGGCAATCGACTCAGGCTAACCGCTCTTAACCCCGTTTCAGTGTCAAACCATGCTTTTAACTGATGATTATCATCTGGCCAGATGATACCCACGTCGCCGTTAAATAGCTTTTGTGCATAATTATTCTGCGTCACCATGACAGGCCGCCCCTTATAGTGACGACTCCCCGTATTTGCAGTACTCACACCCAGCGCCTCTTCGATGCGCAGGTTGAGTTGCTCAACGCCCAGCGGACCGCGTCGGGTTGAGGTCAGCCAACGGCATGCCTGCATAGCCTCCAATGCCTGTGAAACGCTGCTGCTTTGGGCAATAGCAGAAAAACACTGCTTCGCCATCACGCTTAATTTACTCTCAAAATTATCCGGCGACACCATGCTCACCCCATCCGGAACGGTCATGATGTTATCAGGTAGTGGATTTAGCCGCGAAATGGCAGCCATTGCTTCATCGGCACTTCCCTGACGGATCCCCCCTGCTACCGCTGACAGGTCACCACTGAAGCGCTGACTGACTTTCAGGGTTTGCACATAGTCGCGCGCCTGGTCGCTGACGGCGAGTGCAGGCAACGCCGGATTCAAATGATTGAGGTGGGTCGATAACGCCGGCGAAATACCGTTATTCTGCGTACCATGAATAAGCGCCTCCAGCACATTGCCTGACTCCACAGCCGGCAGCTGATCTGCATCGCCGACCAGTACCAGCGAGGCATGCGCAGGCAGCGCCCTGACAATGCGCGCCATCAACGCGGTGTCGACCATCGACGCTTCATCAATGATTAACACATCGCATGGTAGAGGCGATTCCTCGTGATGCCGTGTATGCACACCATAACGGGAAATGCCCAACAGCCTGTGCAGGGTAACCGCATCCGTGGACACACTGCTGATTAAATCAGCTGAAAGGCGCCCCTGTAATTGATTTAGTGCACCGGTCACTGACTCATTCATCCGCTGCGCAGCCTTTCCGGTTGGTGCAGCCAGCTGAATTTTCAGTGCATGGCTATTCATACACTGTAGCGCCAGCAACAACCGTGTAACCGTGTAGGTCTTTCCCGTCCCCGGCCCACCATTGATTATCGTAAAGCGCTGCTGCAATGCTGCGGCTGTCGCAATCTGCTGCCAGTCTTGTTGCTGAGCCTGAATTTCAGGGAACAAAACCGGCCACACCGACTGTAACCGGTCGTAATGCTCCTGTTCCAGCGTCACGCGCGTGATGCGTTTGCTAAGCACAGCGGCAATATCATGTTCAAACTGCCAGTACCTCAGCGTATATAATCGCCCGGCCTCGACACGTAACGCCTCGTTAAACCGGCACTGGTTTACAGCGTGTTCAACTGCATCATTAAGCACATCCCGGGCGGGAAACCGCCAGCCCTCAAGTTCGCTTTCCCGGTCCGCAAAAAGACAGGTATCCGCTAATAAGTCGAGTTTTAGGCAGGTATGTCCCTGACGCTGATAACAGGACAGCGCCACCAAAATCATAAACCACAAATGCTGATGCGCGGTATCTGAGTCACAGCTGAACTGCGAGGCAAAATAGCCATCGATAAGTTCGACATCAGCAAGTTGGGTGAACGTATCAGGAAAAGCAATCAGTTGCATACGTCTTCTCCTGTGTTGTCTTGATTTACCTGGCTGGCGAACAGGTCGTCAAGCGCCTGCAACCGAGATACCGACAGGGATGTATAGTACACCCCCTCAAAGTCTTTGTTAGCCGGATGCATGCCCCGCACATACAGATAATACACGCCACCAAAATGCTGCTGCGGTGAGTAATCAGGCAAGCTGTTTTGCAGATAACGGTGCAACGCTACGCTGTAAATCAGATATTGCAGGTCGTAAAGGTGATGCTGATTGTTCTGACGTAACTTGTCCGGTAAATAATCACTAAACGTATCGCCCAGATAAGTAGACTTGTAATCAGCCACAAAGTATCTGCCTTCATATTCAAAGATCAAATCAATGAAGCCATGCATCATGCCTTCTAATTGATGTGTATCAAACGCAGGAAAAAAACGGGCCCCGTGGTCTTGTTCCTGACGGTAATCGGCCAGAAACTGATTGAGTTGCTGCTGACTGACATTTGCCATAGGAAAATAAAACTCAGCTTCACGCAACGTAACGGTCTTACTGAGACAAGAAAGGGTCAGTCCATCACTGTTCAGTGGCGTATCGAGCACCTCCTGCAGCCAGTTGAAAAGCGCCTCACTCTGCGTTTCATCCAGACCAAAAAGCTGGGTTACAGGACCCAATACGGCCGTCTGCGACGCACCATACCAGTCAGGTTCACTGAAGTCCGTGACCTCCAGAATATCGTGCAGCAAGTTGCCGGCAGCGGCGCCTTTTTGAAAGGCAAATCGCGTTTGCAGTGTTTCAGGCAGCGCAGTCGGCTGCACCAGCACTTCCTGCAATTCAGCCTCGCGCCGTGTCTGATTTACCACCCTTTCTTTTCTTGCCAGCGCTGAAAATGAGTACAGACGCCATGCTTCTTTGACATCTCCCTGGAAAGTATCCACCTGAAGCGCGGGCTTTTCATGCGCCGACAAGCCCGCAAGTTCAGACTGAAACTGTCCGGTAGCCGTTATTAACGCCGTAGCCGTACCCGGCTCCTCACTAATTCGGGTAATTGCCTGCTCCCAGCTATCGTAACCGGCGACACCGGCTGCCATGGCCAGCGAAGACTGCCGGTGGTTTTCAAATGGCGCAACGCCCAGATAGCATCGATGGGCGGCACGGGTGACCGCGACGTACAGCAAACGCATAGCTTCGGCATCGGCCTCCCGCGTTACACGTTCTCTGACTCTGGGCGTTGCGCCCAGCTGTAAACGCAGCGCTTTGGAAGTGTCATCGAAATAACGGAAAATTGTCACCTGCTGATTACCAATTTTGACCGGATTGCGATAATCGCTGGCAAACGGCACAAAGACTATCGGATACTCCAGTCCTTTGGCACCGTGCTGCGTGATTAACTGAATCAAATGTGCATCACTTTCCAGGCGCTGCACATGCTCCTGCGCACTGTCCGGCTCACTGATTTGACGATGCAGCCAAATCAGAAGTTGCTCAGGCTGCGCGCGCGTGGTGGCTTCACGTTCCAGCACCTCAGACAGATGCAGATAATTGGTCAGCTGACGCTCAATCTCATCGCCACCTGCTGTAAATGACTCTTCCATCAGGTGAAGGATTAGTGCCATGCAGCCGCGCTGTAGCCAGATTCGGCGTAACAGACTGACCGTTTCCATCACTGATTCCCAGAGCTGGTCATTCTCATGGTAAAGCAAGTCGATAAGCGTCTGATGTGAGAAACCAAACATGGGGCTACTCAGTGCAGCGCATAATCGCCCGTGGTCGCTATAATGCCAGATGCCATCCAGCACGCGGTAAAGATCGCTGGCCTCAGCGGCGGCAAACAGGTTTTCCCGGTTACTCAGAAAAACAGAGGCCAGGCCGGCCTTTTGCAATGCCTGCTGTATAACTTTTGCCTCGCTGGCGCTGCGTACAAGAATAGCGATATCCTGAGGTTTAAGTGGAGATTCGCCCAGTCTGGCCTGTTGAAGTAAGCGTACGATTTCAGCAGCGATCCACTGCGCAAGTTGTTGCTGCATGACAAATTTAGCTGGCGTGTCCTGCGCAGGATCGATGTCCAGTGCAATGTAGTTCAGCGCCTCGCGGTCACACTGCGGATCTGATAACGGTGTTTTGTTCGCGCTGGCCTTGGACGCTGCTTTAACTGGATCGTAATGGATATCAAATCCAAATACTTCGGCCGGTGGTCCGCTTAACGGCGCGCCGAAGAATAAGCGGTTATAACTTTGCACCATCGCCGGTACCGACCGGTAGTTAGTATCCATAACCCAGCGATAATCTGCACTTTTACCGGCTTTTAGGTAAGTAAAAATATCGCCGCCCCGGAAGCCATAAATGGCTTGTTTAGGATCGCCAATCATCAGCAATATTTCGGTTTCACTGCCCGGCGGATAAACACTCGACAAAATTTGATACTGATTAGCATCGGTGTCCTGAAACTCATCAATCAGCGCAGCGGGAAATTTGCGGCGCAGGGCCCTGGCCAGTTCCGTATCCGCATGGTCAGTCTTTTGTGCCAACATAGTAATAAGATCGTCAAAATCAACAATCCCCTGCTGGGCTTTCTGGCGCGACACATGTGTGCGAATAAAGATAAAAGCCTGCGCTGCCACCCCCATAGCAGGCGCTGCATCCAGTTGCGCGTCGCGCTGCTTTTCAACCGCATCGATAACCGACTTTACCTCTGCCGCAAGCGTCTTCAGCGGCGCCAGTAATGCTTTGAGCTCATCTTTACCACGCAAACGATTACCGTGAATAAACTTACCCAACGCAGCGGGTGCCGGGGTAACTGATGCGTTCTCCAGCCACTCTGTAATCTGCTCAAATTGTGACACTCGTAACGCACGGTTCTTGTCATTGTCGATCAGCGCATCCGCAATCACATCATACTGTTCATCAAGCGTATTGCGAACCTGTTCAAATAAAGGTTGCAACGTATTTTTTTGATCTGACAGAGCGGCCTCAGCCTGCGCCTTGATATCCTGTTCAGTAACAACGTGGGGAGTCAGACTGCTTCGGATAGCACTTTCAAAAGTTGCCAGAAACTGCTGTGGGATATGCCAGCCCGCGTTGACCAGCAAGCCATATTCTTCAGCCTGACCCGCCATAAAGCGGATCCAGTCGCGTGTCGCCTGAAGATAGAGCTCCCGGGTATCTGTCTGCAGCGCCAGCTGCATCGCTGCACCACCGGAAAACGCCAGTTCACTCAGGATCCGGTTACAGAAGCCGTGGATGGTATATACCGAGGCCTCATCCAGTTCAAGCAGTGCGCCCTGTAACACCTGCTCAGCCTCTTCACCGGCAAATTGCATATACAACTGCTCAAAAACCGGATCGTCATCGACCGTGCTGTGCTGGCGTCGTCCCTGCCAGTAAGATAAGGCCGCATCCAGCGTCTGCGCAATCCTGCCGCGGATTTCCTCAGTGGCTGCATTGGTAAATGTCATTACCAGAATTTGCTGAACACTTAGCTTCTTTTCCAGTAACAGGCGCAGATAAAGCCGGGTGATATTAAATGTTTTGCCGGTACCCGCACTGGCTTCTATAAGATGCCTGCCGTGTAAGGGCAATGCCACAACATCCAGCGCGGCGCTGGTTTGCTCTCCCCCCTTACTCATACTTTTTTCTCTTTGTAGTTTTCAGACAATGGCCGGTATAACGCATCGAGTGTGTCAAGCGGCAACGCATCCAGTGACATGCCATCAGGGAAAAACCATTTAACATAGTTATCATCTTTTATTCCCGGCGCTGCCAAACTGCCCTGCCATAATTTCTGCCATTCAAATGTCGCGCCCTCATTGTGTTGCCACTGTTCAAGCGATTGCTCTGGCGCTTTTTTAATCAGGGTAAGTGCAACATCGGCGTAGCAGGGAACCGGCGCACAATGAATATCTGCATAAAGCGCGACGAACCGGGCCAGCAGCTGGCTCGCCCGTTGTGGGTCGACAGGGGCCATAATGGCTTTGCGAGGGGCCGGTACGCCCTTCGCCCAGGTAAGAAAATACACTTCCAGCGGCAGTTCCGCGCCATTCGCACTCCACACCAGCAGCGTCAGAAACTGCTCTACTTTTCGTTTGGTATTTTGCGAACCGCTGTGCCACAGCACCAACTTGTCAGGCATTACCCACACCCGTGCACTAAGCGTAATACCGTGGTGAGAGACCTGCATCATTTGCGCTTGTGCAGAGCTAAGATCGATTGCCTCAGACACGGATTGCGCCCCCATCTCCCAGTTATCCAGCAATGCAGTTGTCAGCGGCGTGGACGGTAACTCGCCACTGAACCTGGCCATTTGTTTGGTCTGTGATGTCGACATCCGGGCAAGCTGCTGCTCGGTCAGTTCGTTTAATACCTTATAGCGCGTTAGCGGATTGTCGGAAAACGGTTCTGCATCATTAAGCACCGGCTCAGCATTATCAAGATTGAGGCCCAATTGTTCCCGGGCAAAGTGCCGAAGTGGCTGACTCAGGCTTCTGGCCAGTGCAGTCACATCAACCTGCTCAGGTATACTTGCCTCCGGCAAGGGTGCTATGTGCTGCGTGGCCTGCGCATGCCGCGTCGCGATCGCGTTTGCCAGTCGAAACCAGCCTTTTTCAAAACCGGGACGCGCATCGGAGAATCGCGATAGACTAAATGGATGTAGCGACAGGCGATGCAGGTGTGCATCAGTAAACCCGTACCCCGTTCTTAAGATCCGCAGAAGCTCCTGTAACACGAGGCTCGGCTGGCGTTCGCTGTTATCCTGCGCGCTGTTGGCCTGATAACTTAAATAAAGATGCTCCCTGGCTGAAATAATCGCTTCGAGGAACAGGTACCGGTCTTCAAGTCGACGTGACCGGTCTCCCCGCTTGCGCGGCGCCTCTGTCATCAGGTCAATACTGACCGGTGTAGACTGGCGCGGAAACTCACCATCATTAAGCCCCAATACACAAACAACTTTAAAGGGAATACTGCGCATAGGCAGCATCGAACAAAACGTGACCTGCCCGGTCAAAAAGTGATTTCCCGCATCCGGTGAAGAGAAACGCCGCACCAACATATCGCGAACTTGTCGAAGCGATAATTTTTCTTCATATCCTGCTTCGCGGCAATGTGCAGCAACATCCGATGTGGCTTTTCCTATTGTTTCCCAGCTATCGGCCTGCTCGGCAGACGGCATAAAACAGGCTTCTTTAAGTTCAGTCAAAAACAGGTGCCACTCATCAGCAGTCCGGCTTTTTGTTAAAGCACTGGCGAAATAGCGCAACCGCTCAACCAGCGCAATCAGTTTACCGAGTATGACACTTTGTTGCCCCTCAACATCAGGCACACTCAGTAACTCTCCGGTTAGCGTTGGGGCATCATTAAGCGCCATTCCAATCAGCAATCGTTCCAGCCCCCAATACCAGCTGAACATAGACTTTGCGTCTGCATTGTCTGATACCGACTGTTTGTGCGACGCATCCACGCCCCAGTGAACGTGCGCCTGCTCCAGCCAAAATTGCATAACAGTCAAATCATCTGCATCAATACTGAATTTGGCTCTGATAGCGTCCAGTCGCAGATAATCCATAATCTTTGTTACTTCAAAGCGACTGTCGGGCAAACTGAGTAAACTGATAAACGCGGCAACCAGCGGATCTGCATCCAGCGGCGTTCTGTCAGCAATAGAGCACACGATGCGCGGCGGATCCTGACGCTGAGGAGCGGCGGTGCCCACACGATGGAACACAGCGTCTATAAGCGGTGCATAATCTTCGATAGCCGGACACATCACTACAATGTCCGAGGGTTTGATGTCAGGGTTGTTTTGCATCAGATATAACAGATTGTCGTGCAAACCCTGCACTTCCCGTAATGCACTGTGTGTATTTACAATCATTATGCTGTGGTCGCCAGCCTGGGCACTAAATCCCTGCCCGGGGTGACAGCCATGTAAGATATCCTGCTGGACCTGACTCAGTAACGAAGGCGGTCTGTTTTGCTCCTCTGGTGCGCTGGTGTCAAACGCAGCCACCTCAAAGGTATCCAGCGCGGTCAGCAGGTTGAACAGATCGCGCCCTTGCTGGCCAAGATTTCCCAGCAGCGGGTTATCCAGCGTATTTTCCCGCCAGGCAGCAATACCCTGCTGGCGTAATGCCAACGCGCGCTCACGATCGCTTTTCACCTCCCCCCAGTAACTGACTGAAGGATTGAGATGAAAAATATGTATATCTGTGTGATGCGCCAATGCATCAAAGAACTCAACAAGCTGAGGCGCCATGGTATTAATAGCAAATACGATAATCCTTGCGGGCAAGTCACTACAACCCTGCTCGCTGAGCGCAGTAACCGCCTGTTGGTGTAAACGCGCCGGATGCAGTGGGTTCTCGTCAACCAGCATTCGCCAGATAAGCGCCTGCCACGGCTCATCGTCGCTGTTTTCAAGGTTGGCAATGCCCAGCTCCCAGTTAAACAACCATTGAGGACGATACAACTGGTACTGCTCGAACACATCGGCCAGCGCTACGGCGAACTGCAACCGTCTGACGTTCTGCTCATCCTCACTGCCTGCTGATTGCCAGTAACGACAGACGGGAGCTGTTTGAGCCTGATCACAGAATGCCGCACTTTGGATAAGTCTGTCGATGCGCCACACCAGCACTTCCCGGCGATAAGCAGATTGCTGTGGCACCTTATCCTCACCCAGTACGGTGCGGGCGGTATTCCACATAAACCGGGTGGGCAGCGGAAACGCAAAGTTTATCGCAATGCCCTGCTCTTTGGCTAGCTGCATGTTTAACCAATGCTGCATGCCGGGGCTTTCAACGAGAATGGTTTCAGATTGTAGAACGCCACCGGGCTGCTGTTTTAGCAGCGCACTTAACAAGTAGCTTAAATGTTCGAGTTTGTTGGAAGGATATAAGGCGAGCAAATCAGGCTTCTTTTGTGCTTTTTTACTCATGTTAAGGCATTTAATCCGCGACATCCAGATACGGAAATTCTTTGTCTGAATAAAAAAGCCTGTACAGACCTCAGGACACGAAAAATCTGTACAGGCAGAGTTATGGGCTGCGCACCGACAACCCGATTAACACGTTGCCTGGCATGTCAGTCGGGTTAACGCCGGAGCGCCGCACAAATAACAATAAGAGCAATTCAGTTTGCATGCCATCTCACACTCTTAAATTTAGACTTATAAATTAATAACTTAAGTTTCATGCATGAAATTTTTAATCACCAATGCAGACTATTTCAGTGCAAACGCACCGAAGTAGCGCACGCCTTTCCCGACTCAATGCCCAGGCTCTCGCGCTGGTCAGGGTGCTTTCCTCGCTTCAAGGGAATAGGTACAATTCACGAAAATTATCTATCAGGAATTAAGGTTTATGCTGTCCGAACAACAAATTGCCACCATGCTGGTGCTGCAGGAAAAGATGAATGCCAAGGTAAACCCTCAGTGGCTGCAGGCCGGGTATGCTTATTTACGCGCAGCGATGGTCGAGTCAGTAGAAGCCATTGAACATCATGGCTGGAAGTGGTGGAAGGCACAAACCAAAGATATCGCGCAGTTACAGATGGAACTTGTCGATATCTGGCATTTCGCCCTTTCAGACTGCATCATCCGCTATAATGGCGATATCAGCGAATCAGCAGCGGCGCTAGCGCATGACCTGTCACAGTCAGAGAAAAGCTTGCAATTTGACGGGCAAACGTATTATTGGCAGGAACAATCCTTGCTCGAGAACCTTGAACTCATGGCAGGCCTTTGCGCCGCTAAGCGCTTCAGCGTACCACTGTTCATGTTTATTGCAACACAGTGCGAGCTGTCTGCTGAAGAACTCTATCGTCAGTATGTGGGTAAAAATGTCCTCAATTTTTTCCGCCAGGATCACGGCTATAAAGACGGCACCTATAAAAAGTTGTGGCAGGAACGCGAAGACAATGAGCACCTGGTAGAAGTGCTCAATGAATTGGATATGAACAGCGACAGTTATTCAGACGATGTGTACGAGGGACTTAGACTTCGCTATCCCGTCTAGCGCCCACAGAGAGAAACCATGAAACCCTGATGCCGGTCACAATCCAATTGTTATGGTTGTGACTGGCCCGCCATCTGTTCATACTTTTTACAGGCCGGTGTAGAAGGCTGACCACCCTGCAATGTATCGCAGCTTAGGGCTGATAATGAATCAAGACAGGCGACCGCGGCTTGTTCAGTTTCACCAGCTTCTAGCTGGTCAGTTTTTTGCAGATATTGTTTACACATTGAATCCACAACACCGTTGATCATCTGTCGCATTTCATCATTTAATTGTTGCTGCGACTCCAGCTCATCGTAAGCGCATTGTTGTATCTTATTACAAAGCCGGGTGGATGCATCTTCAAATCCGTTGCAGCATGTACGGCAATAGCAAAAGGTATAGAAAGGATAAGTCCTGCCCTGATGAGGTTCATGATTGCTCTCTGCTGGTTTTTTAATCAGCCTAATACACTTTGCAGGGTTTCGCCATAAGTAAGGCTGGCGAGAATGCCAGCCTTCATACACTACATGTCTACAAATTCGACCCGGCTATCGAACTTCGCGTGTATAAGATCTTCGTAGCGGGACTCCAGAACATGGCGCTTCACTTTCAGTGTTGGCGTTAATAAGCCGTTCTCAATCGTCCACGGCTCTTCCAATACCACGACGTGTTCGATGCGTTGGTGACTTTCCAAATCAGCATTGATTGCCTGTAGCGTTTCTTTGAGCGACTGTTCAACATCGCCCCGGTCCTGATCAACCGCCGATTCACTAAGCACCAGCAGTGCAATCGGTTGTGGCAGATTGGTACCCGTTACGCAAACTTGTTCAATCAATGGGTTTTCCATAAAAGCAGCCTCTATCGGCGCCGGCGTGACATATTTACCTTTCTCGGTTTTAAAAATATCTTTCAGGCGCCCGGTAATGCGGATGTAGCCTTCACTATCCATCTCGCCTTTATCGCCGGTTTTTAAGTACCCGTCGGTCGTCATCGCCTCCAGAGTTTTCTCAGGCTCAAGATAATATTCAATCATATTACACGGGGATTTAACCTGTATTTCACCTTCATCTGATAAGCGAATATCTACCCCATCGTAGGCTTTTCCAATGGTCCCTATCTTATCCTGACGAAACGGAACGCTGGCGGTGCCATATGCGCTGTTTTCGGTCATGCCCCACCCTTCGGAAATATTGATACCGATTTTACTGAACCAGCGAATAACCGCAGGTGCCAAAGGCGCTGAACCACTGGCCCAGAAGCGTGCTTTATCAAGTCCCAGCCCCTGACGAATTTTTCGCGCTATCATCTTGTTGAGCACTGGCACTGATAGGAGAAAGTTAAGACGCTTTTGCGGGATTTTGGCCAGTATTCCCATCTGGAATTTTGTCCAGAGGCGTGGCACCGACACAAATAAGGTGGGCTCGCATCGTTTTACATCGGTTTGGAATGTATCCAGAGACTCGACAAAATAAACCTCAGGCGCAGCATAAAAAGCAGCCAGCTCAATGAGTACCCGCTCTGTAATATGCGCTAACGGCAAATAGCTCAGGTATCGGTCGCTATGGCCAACCGACAATGCGGTTAGACAGTTTTTCGCTGCCCAGCAAATTGAACGATACGTGTGCACGACGCCTTTGGGCTGCCCGGTACTTCCTGATGTATAGATAATTGTCATCATGGAGCCAAGATTCGGTTCCGGTGAGGCTGACATCGGCTCGCAGCCGATGAAATCCTGCCAGGTTTGCGAGCCGCTAATGCCGTCATAAGGAAAGCTAACAGAATGATAATGCGCCGGAATAGCGGGAATTTGCTCTGACGCGTTATCCAGCTTGCCCACAAATACCAGTTTAACATCTGCATGTTTTAGCACATATTCAATAGTACTTTTTCCCGCGGAGCCAAAAATTGGGACCGAAACGTGTCCCGCCATCATGATGCCCAGATCACTGATAAACCATTCAGCACTGTTTTTGGCAAAAATGGCTATCCGGCTGCTGGGAGGCAGCGACATGCTTTGCAGCCGGGCTGCAACGCGACGGGCTTCATTAGCTACCCGACGCCAGGTATAAGTGTCCATTTGCCCATCGCGGGGCTGATGAAGAAATACTGAATCTGGCCGCTCCTTTTCCCATTTGTAAAGCATTGTAACCGGTGTTTCCGTCACATCGGATACAGATTCATTAGCGACATCCAGAGGCATAAGTATTCCTTTTTGAAGCAATTTTATTTACTCGAATTTTACAAATATATAATAAGCATGTTTTATGTCTCAAGCAGATTCGCATAATTCCTTTAGATATAAGCAAATAAGTCTGGCCTATTGATATAAAAAGATCGGCCAGGACTAACCGGTTTTATATTGAATTTTTCTCTTAAACCGTGTACCGATAGAGTAACGCTAATAAACGGTAGCCCACTATGATCACATTTACCCTGAACAACCAAGCCCAAAAATATGATGGCGACCCGACTATGCCATTACTATGGTATTTACGCGATGAGATTGGCCTGACGGGCACCAAGTATGGATGCGGTATGGCGCTGTGTGGGGCCTGCACCATCCATATCGACGGTGATGCCACACGCTCATGCCGATTGCCTATGTCAGCGGTTCAGGACAAGCATATAACGACGATTGAGGGTCTGGACAAAAACAATGCTCATCCTGTCCAGGTCGCCTGGGCAGAAAATGATGTACCCCAGTGTGGCTATTGCCAGAGCGGACAGATGATGCAGGCAGCGGCACTGCTGGCAAAAAACGCGGCACCATCAGATGAAGAGATAGCGCAAAGTATGTCAGGTAATATTTGTCGGTGTGGCACCTACCCCAGAATCCGCAAAGCAATTAAAGCGGCATCAAAGGAGAGTCAGTCATGAGCCAGTATTCAGCGCAACGCCGACACTTCCTTAAACAAATGGGAGTAGGCACAGGATTAACCCTGGGTGTCACTTTGCTGCCTAAAGCGACGTTTGCGGCATCCGGTGAAACGCAGCCGGCGCATATGGCTCCCAATGTGTTTGTCGCCATCACTGAAGATGGCACGCTGGAGGTAACCTGTCACCGTTCAGAAATGGGTCAGCAAATCCGAACTGCCATAACCCAGATCATTGCCGATGAACTTGATGCAGACTGGCAGCGGGTTAAAACACTACAGGCCGACGGCGATGAGAAATACGGCGACCAGAATACGGATGGCTCACGCAGTATACGGCGCAATCTGGCCCGTCTTCAGATGGCGGGGGCCACCGCCGCACTGCTGTTAAAACAGGCAGCAGCAAAAGGTTGGAATGTCGAGCCCGACAGCTGTCAGTGCCGTAATCACCAGGTAGTGCATGTTGAGACCGGGCGTACTGCTGACTTTTCAGCGTTAGTAAGCGTTGCAGCGACATTGCCAATGCCGGAAGAGGGTCTGGTCAAACCTAAAGCCCGTAAGGACTGGCGTTATGTCGGCAAAGGGATAAGAAGCATAGATATGCAGGCCGTCCAGGCAGGTACCACAGTATTTGGTCAGGACGTTACCATTGAGAATATGCTTTATGCGGTCATTCAGCGTCCGCCCGTCATGTTTACGCAACCCGAATCGGTCGATGATAAAAAAGCGCGCAGCATGAAAGGTGTAAAAGCGGTGATGACGCTTCCGGCTGCAAGCGCGCCTGCAAATTTTTTACCACTGGGTGGTGTTGCCGTTCTGGCAGAGAATACCTGGGCCGCCATGCAGGGTGTAAAAGCGCTTAAAATCACCTGGAGTGAGAATGAACATAGTCAATATGACTCCCGGACAGAAAAGCAGACGCACATGGAGACGGCACGCCAAACCGGAGAAGTGGTTCGCCAGCGAGGTGATGTAAAGCAAGCGCTTGAAAGTGCTCACAAAACCGTAGAAGCAACCTATTATGCCCCGTTATTGGCGCAGGCACCGATGGAGCCACCGGCTGCTGCTGCCCGGGTAGAAGGCGATAGCGCCCAGGTCTGGACCAGCACCCAAAATCCGCAAGCTGCACAAGCACTGGTTGCCGAGGTGCTGAAGATTCCCGTTGAAAATGTCACAATCCATGTGACATTGCTGGGCGGCGGTTTTGGCAGAAAATCGAAACCGGATTTTGCTGCCGAAGCTGCCTGGCTTGCGCAACAGGCCAAGCGCCCCGTGAAGGTGGTCTGGCGAAGAGAAGACGACATTCAACACGGCTTTTATCACACTGTCAGTGCCCAGCATATCCGCGCAGGTTTAGCGCAAAATGGTGACGCGACGGCGTGGCACCATAACACGGTCTTTCCCACCATAAGCAGCACCTTCTCAACTGAGGCTAATACACCCAGCAGCGGCGAACTCAGATTAGGTTTTATCGACAATCCGTTTGATATTCCAAACATACAACTGGAAAAAGGCAAAGCCCAAAATCATGTTCGGATAGGCTGGCTGCGTTCGGTTGCCAATGTTTATCATGCGTATGCCATTCACACATTTGCCGATGTGCTGGCCCATGCAGCAGGTAAAGACAGTAAGGCGTACCTGCAACAGCTTATTGGCAAACCGCGTCATATCGATTTAGCCCAAGAAGGGGCTGAATATGACAATTATGGTGATCCGATCGAAACCTATCCTATTGATACAGGGCGGCTGCGTGCGGTACTCGATAAGGCCACGGAAATGGCAGACTGGGACAACAGAGAAAAGAACCAACGTCATCTTGGAGTAGCGGTTCACCGGTCTTTTCTAAGCTATGTAGCAACGGTCGTTGAAGTGGTTGTTGATAAGAGCGGTAGCTGGCGCATTCCAAATGCTTATATTTGTATAGACGCAGGCACTATAGTTAACTCCGAACACGTAAAGGCTCAGTGTGAAGGCGGTGCCATTTTCGGATTAAGCTGTGCAATCGGTGAAATCAGCGCCAGTGACGGGGCGGTGACACAAACAAACTTTCACAATTATCAGGTAGCGCGAATGCAACATGCCCCTGAAAATATTGACGTGCATATTGTTCAAAGCGATGCACCGCCGGGGGGCGTGGGTGAACCCCCTACTCCGCCTTTTGCTCCCGCGTTAGCCAATGCTTTATTTGCTGCCACGGGCAAACGCATTTATGAGCTGCCAATTCCCCTGACGCTGAAGGCTTAAACTGAAGATACCTCAGACCAGTGCTGCTTGATAAGAGCAGTAATCTGGTCTGCCGGCACAGGTTTGGAATAATAATAGCCCTGATGATTGTAACACCCAAACAACTGAAGGGTTTCTGCCTGAGAAAGGGTTTCCACACCTTCAGCCACACATTCCATATTGAATGTTTTAGCCAGCTCTATGGTCGTTTTTACCAATGCGGCAGCCTGCGGATCAGCATCGACTTCCTCAATAAAGCTTTTATCAATTTTTAACACATCTAACGGAAACTTTTTCAGATAGCTGAGCGAGGAATATCCCGTACCAAAGTCATCCAGAGAAAACAGGAAGCCGGCATCCTGAAACTCCTTGATGCGTGCCTGCGCCAATTCACTGTCTTCCATCAGCAGCCCTTCTGTGATTTCAAAACGCATTGAACGCTCGGTCAGGTTACGCTCATACATCATTTTTCTAAGCGCATCCAGATGCAGCTCTACTTTAAACTGAAGCGCAGAGATGTTCACAGACACATAGCCATGAAATCCTTGCTCCTGCCAGCAAGCCAAATCGTCCAGCGCCCGCACAATCGCCATGCGGGTCACATCCACAATATACCGTAGCTGCTCCAATACCGGGATAAATTCGCACGGCGTCATAGGGGCGTCAGGCATATCGCAACGTAACAATAGCTCAACGCCCTCAATGTTGCCGCTGAGGGCATCAACAATTGGCTGGTACTGGTTATAAAACCTGTCTTCCTGATAGGCAAGTTTGACGCGATTTTCCAGAACCATCTGCTGTCGTGCACGATCGTTCATCTCAGCAGTAAAGTACGTGAAGCCATCAACCGTATCTTTTTTAGCGGTATACATTGCCACGTCCGCTTGTTTAATCAGCTCCGCCGGCGTGACGGCATCGTCAGGATAAAATGATATGCCGATACTGCAGGAAATACATAGAATTTCACCATCAATGGCGATGGGTGTTTCAACGGTTTCAATCAGGTGAGCCACAAAGGAGCTGAGCGTATCGGTACATTCAACCCGTTCCCGGACGATGACAAATTCATCTCCGCCAAGCCTTGCTACTGTATCCTGATGGCTGGACAAGCTAATCATCCGCTCAGCAATGACTTTAAGTAGCTTATCCCCCACGCCATGCCCCAGGCTGTCATTTATACCTTTAAAGCGGTCAAGATCGATAAACAGTACAGCCACTTTTGTGGCATCTTCCTGCGCGTTGTCGATGGCATGTGATAGCCGGTCAAGTAGCAAATTGCGATTGAGAAGACCGGTGAGACTGTCATAGCTGGCCATTTTCACCAACTTACGTTCAGCCTCTTTCTGCTCTGAAATATCACTGAACACCATTAGATAGTAATCCACGCAATCAGGCTTACTGTCGTCTGCAACGGCTGAGATGTCGATGATCACGTCATGGTGACGACCATCTGCAGCATGAACGGTCGTTTCGCGCTTTATGAAGCCACCGGGTTCAAGAGACAACAGCGGCTCATAGATTTGTTGTCGTATTGCCGGTTTGCGCCGGTAAAGCTGGGATAACGCATCGTCAGCGGTGTCATGTTCAGACAATCCCAAAGCACGACAAAACGCCGGGTTGACTGCCATTGGCAGCATTTTCTCATCAAAAACAATGACCCAGTCCCGGGTTTGCGAGAATGCTTCGCCCATGACTTTTAGTTGTCGCTCGGTACGTGCAAGTTGTTCCACCGCTTTTTGCCGGAAGCGAACATATCCCCATGCAGCAGCAACAAATAAAATCACATATACCGTATAGGCAAGTGGCGACTGAAATGGCGGGTACGGTATGGTAAACGTCAGCACGCCCGGCGTGACATTGTAATCATAACGCTCTGTGGTAGGCGCCACTTTGAACTGATATTCGCCCGGTCCCAGGAATGCGAACGCAGCTTTACCTTCTGCGGTAACCGACTGACTCAGCAAGCGGCCGTTGCGATTCAGCTCATAAACATAATTATCAGCTGCATCAAAGCTAGCGAGAATCGAGGAGAAATGAATCTCTATCCCAAAATCGTCGTGATGCAAATCGAGATGACTGTTACTCAGATTTTTCATCGGTAACGGCAAATCGCGGGAGTCCAGTGAAACTCCGCTGATAACCATGGGCTGTTCCGGTCGCTGAATAGCTGTGCCATCCTTGAGCGCACTGGGATCGAAGATCGCTATTCCACCGGTCGAACCATAGGCAATTCTGCCATCATTAAGAATAAGCGCAGCACCGTCATTAAATTCTGATACATTTAATTCCCGGCCATATACGAACTCTTTAATCAGACGATTTTCCGGAGAAAAACGAAATACGCCCTGGTGGGAGCTAAACCACAGACTACCCTGCTTGTCAGCCTTAATACCATACACAATATCCGTTTTGAGAAGATTATCGCTATTGAAACGCCGGATGACTCTGCCCGAGTCAAGATCTATCCCCAGCAGACCAAAGCGTGGGAACCCCAGCCACAGAATCCCCTCTTGAATTTCCCACGACGTGGCAGAGGCATCACTGGCCTTCTCAGCGGGTAAGTACTCGTACAGTAAACGGGTTTCCAGCGTTTGGGTATCCACCGCCCAAACTCCGTCTGAGGTTGAAAGCAGCATGTTGTTATCCAGTTCGGCGGCCGTTCCGAGAAAATATCCACTGTATCCGTCTTGCAGCCGGGGATCTGAAAACGCCAGTTTTTCCACTGTCTGTGTGGAGGGATCGTAGCGATAGTAATTATGTGATAAAAAATATAACCGGCCCTGTGTATCCACAGACATGCCATAAATCCAGCCTTTAAGAATATCAGCTGCCTGTTGGCTATTCACCGGCAATGGACCAGCCTCACCGGTTAACTTATTGAAAATTTTAACTTTCCCAGCGGTTCTCAGGTACAGTTTATTATTCCCGGCAGGCAGAATTTGCGCTATTTCAGCTTCATCAAACTGCGCGGATGGATCATGAAGAAACATAGACGACTCGAGCGTCGTTAGATCCAGCCGCGTTAATCCGTTACCTGTACCCGCCCACAAAATATCCTCATCGTCTTCATATAATGACCAGATAATATTATTTGTCAGTGGCGGTTCAGGGTCACTCACCAGGTTCTGAATATGGGTAATGTTCTGGTTGTCCGGTGTCCACAGCATTGCACCGCCCATCTCAGTTCCCAACCACAACGTATTGAGTTTATCCTTGGCAATGGTTTTAATTTTTGCTTTAGCCAGCTGTCGCTCACCACTTTGCGCCTCGAGCATATGAATGCTGCGCCAGCTGCCTGATATCTCTTTTCTAAGCGAAAATAATCCCTCGTTAGTCGCCAGCCAAAACGAATTTGACCCATCAGGGACTATCTGCCAGATATTTTGCTGACTATTAACGACATCAAATTCTGGTTGACGTGCATTAACCAAATCGTTTTGCAATGTTGTCAGATCAATCTTGAACAAGCCTTTAACGGTACCAAGCCAGAGTCTGTTTTGCTGATCGGCCATTAAAAACTTTGCATTTTGATTGTTTACATCTGCGGGAATATCTCCCAGATAATCAACTTTTTGCGCCTGCCTGTCTTCCTGCTCTGTGGTACGAGCTCCCCGCGCTTCGTCGTGATGAAGATTCAGTGCATAAAGCCCGGCAGATGTCGCGATAAAAAGATAATCAGACGCCGGATAAATAGCTCTGATGATATCTTCATTTTGCCGCAAAGACGCTGGCAGTGAATAGACAACCTCAGAACCTGCCTCACGTTTTACCTTTACGATCTCATGTTCAAGCGCCACAAATAAATCGCCGTGGCTGTCCTCTTTAAAATCGACAGCAGCCTGAACCCACTGATAGGAAGAAAGACCGGGTCTGTTGATTGTCAGACTAACTTCACTGGTCGTTAAATCCAGAGTAAACACACCGGATTCCAGCGAGCTTATCCATAGCTGGTCATGTGAATCCAGGTAAAGTCTCTCTACGCTGGCATTAACCAGTATATTGTCAGGACCACCGATATTTATCAGATGATGACCATCCCACCGGTCCAGTCCGCCCTGAGTGGCGATCCACACATAGCCCGTGTCATCGATAAGAATATCATTAATAGAATCCTGACTCAGTCCCTGTCGCGTAGATAAGGTAGGAATAGATGAAGATTTTATAACGGGTGCGGCGGCAATCGCTCCTGAAAATACCACTTCAAACAACAACAGCGCTGCAACCATTACGCCGTAAAGAAATGGACGATAATTACAAAGCTGTACAGGCTTAGCGGTATCAGGACTAATCACAAGCTACCTTAACGGTGAGAAAGACAACGACATCTGATTTAAAACTATACGAGATTGCAGGCAATGTCACTGCAACTTTATGTTAATACAAAAAGGTGATTTATATCACAATCGAATGCGCGGTGTTAATAGCGAAAATCTACCCGCTGCTTTTTTCGGTAAAGCGATGCTCCTACTTCATAGAGGGCGTAACCGATAAGTCCCGCCATCTTAAGCAGCGTTAGCAATGCGATCGCCATCGGATAACTGTTTGCCACCAGTGCAGATTGCAAGGATAAGCGCTCAAGCAATGTAAACAAGTGTAAAAAACCTAACAGCGTATAGATTGCGATAAAATAGCGTGTGACAGGGACTGGGATAACCGGCAGATACCCACGCAGTAAAAGGATGCTCAGTGCAAACAGTAAATTAGAGGCTCCGAATCCCAGATACCAGGTGTAAAAACCCAGTGTGGAGAACACCTCCATCGAATTAAGACTCTTTACATAGTTTTCTATGCCGAAGTGAAGCGCCTCAACCACCAGAGTGCCAAGAAAAATAAAGGAAAACAGGGTAACTTTGCGTACTGAAAGTGAATACGCTAACAAGGCCGCTGTATAAAACAACGGCCAGAATACAGAGGTAACATCAAGAAATATAAAGTCCAAATTTTTACAAACTACCTTTAAGAATCAGGGATCTTTCTTGGGTGGATCCTTTGGCATCTCACTACCAAATCCATCGCCACTGGGAAATACACCGCACGTAAGTGGGACTGCCTTGCAAACTGTTTTCATCGAAAATGATAAGTCTGTTTCAACATCCTTTTGTGCCGATGCACCAAATGATAATAACCCAGTACTAATTATCGCCGCAATTTTAATTAACTTCTTCATACACAGTCCTTGATAATAAAACATCAGCGAATGCTGATGTTTTATTATTGTCGAGAATGAACAAATCTGCAGAATTATTTGAGGTTCAGGCTTTTACAGGCACCCTACCGGTGCGCACTACCTGCCGACGAATACCTGTCACAGGTGCTAACCGATAAAGGTCACCATTTCTGCCAACATACCGCTTTCGGACGCCCGCGGATTTGGCGACCTGCCCATGAGCATCCAAATGCTCTGGCTCACCGTGCACCGGAATAGCAATTTGCGGCTTCACCCAGCTATACATCAGCTTTAATTCCTCTGCGCAGGGGTGCCCGCTGGCATGGATGGGCAACTGGCTATCCTCACTGGTAATTGTGGTAATACCAAGCCCGTTAAGCTGACTGATGAGCGCACCTACAAGTTGCTCATTACCGGGAATGACAATACTGGAAAAAATGACGGTATCACCTTTATCTAAAGAAAGCTGATGATGGTCGTCACGGGCCATACGAGCAAGAGCTGCCCGCTGCTCTCCCTGACTTCCGGTAGCAACGGCCAGCACCTCAGCTGGTGGTAAATAGCCGGCGTGATCGGGATCAATCAGTTTCAGATGGTCAGGCCAAACATCCAGCCTTCGCGCGATACTATACATATTAAGCAAAGAACGGCCGTACAATGCCATATAGCGACCGGTTTTGACAGCGATGTGTGCCAGCGAGATAAGACGTGCGACGTTACTGCCAAAGCAGCTTACCACCACACGCCCTTCGAGGGGCCGGATAGTAGCCAGTAAGCCGTCAAAGCAGTTTCGCTCTGAAACCGAAAAACCGGGCTTGGTGGCATTGGTCGAATCGCCAACCATCGCCAGGATATTTTCGCTGCCCAACTGTCGGTAAAGGGTCGCATCAAATGGTTTACCGGTTACCGGCTGCGCATCAATTTTCCAGTCAGCGGTATGTAAAACGCTGCCTGCCGGCGTCGATATTTTCAGTGCGTATGGCTCAGGAATGGAATGGGTGACTGCCAGCCAGTTAAGCGAAAAAGGACCAACCTGATGCTCACTAAGCGCATCGACGATAATGATCGGTACCTTATCTTTTAATCCGGTCTGAGCAAGCTTACGCTGCAAAATTTCGGCAGTAAATGCAGTGGTGTAAACCGGACAGCGCAATCTCGGCCAAAGGTATGGAACGGCGCCCACATGATCCTCATGCCCATGCGTTATCACCATGCCACAAAGCTTTTCTTTCTGCTGTGCGATAAATGAGGGATCAGGTGCAACAATATCAAAGCGTGCAGACGGAGAAGTGTCCTGATAAGGGGGAACCAATGGCTCATCAAAACTTACGCCGCAATCTACCATCAACCATTGCCCGTTATGACCGTACAGGTTCATATTCATGCCGATTTCTCCGGTTCCGCCAAGCGGAATGAACCACAAATCGTCCGGACCTGGTGTAAGTGTAGAAATAGATGCCTCCTTAACGCCCATATTCAGTAAACGGTGTCGACGGTGAGTGTAACATGACAGAGAAATACCGGTGCCGTACTGTATGCCATAAAAAAGGCAGAGCCAACGCTCTGCCTTTTATCAGACTTACAGACGCCTTATTTAACTACGTCCATTTCCTCGATAAGGTTAGTTGCACCATCAACATATTCCATTACCCACAGCATGTAGCGGGTGTCTACATGAATCGTGCGGGTGGTCTTAGGATCGAAATCCCAGTCAGAGTTGACGCTTTCAAAGGTGCCGTCAAATAACAGACCAACCAGTTCAGCGCGTCCGTTCATCGTCGCTGAGCCAGAGTTCCCACCGGTAGAGTCAAGATCGCTTAAAAAGTTAACCGGCACACTGTTTATCGACGCCATTTTGTAAGGGCCAAACGTCTCTTCCCGGATCAGTTTCAGCTGTTTTTCCGGTGCATTGAACGGCGATTCGCCGGTGTCTTTTTCAAGGATGCCCTGAAGACGGGTGAAAGGCTCATAAATTAACCCGTCTTTTGGTGAACCACCCAAAACGTTACCGTATGTGACACGCAACGTACTGTTTGCATCAGGATAAGCCAGACTACCCTGCGACTTCTGCCAGTCTATAATTGCCTGCATATAGCCCGGGGTCAGTGCTTTTGACTCGCCCGATAGACTTTTCGCACGATCTTCGTTTTCCATCTCAGTGTCGTACAACGCGACAGCCAGTTTTACAAACGGATCGTCACTGGTTTTGAACGCCTGCGGTGCTGCATCAATTAACGCAAGACGATAATCCGCCTGGTTCATTTCTGTTTGCTTGTAATAGTCAGCCAGAATCTCGTCAACTTGTGCAGAAGACGTATCAGCCGATAATCCCAATGCCTCATCAAACGCAGCGATTCTCGCATCGGCAGGTTGTTGCAGGTATTGTTTGATGAAGGTAGCCCAGACTGCTTTATCAACGTTTGAGTCAAACCGCCTTTCAATGCGTTGCATGCTTTCCTTCAAACGACTCTGATCGCGATCCTGATAGCCCGGCTCACGCTCTGCATCAGGTTTTTGCTGCTCGATAGCGTTGCGATAAAGACGTTGCGCAGCACTAAGTAGTTGTGGACGCGTGATATTACGATACCAGAACGTTTGTTTGCTTAACGCCGACTGCTGCTTTTCTACCTCATCCAGCTTTGCAATTGTTTCAAGTTGCGATTCACGCATGCCGGCAGAAGACAGCCACTTATTGAGCGCTTGTTCACGCTGTTCACGTCGCTCAACAAGTCCGACACGTTTAGCGCCAGCAATCTGTCCTTTGGTATTTTTCAGAAAATTATTCAGACCAGCCAGCGTCGCTTCATACTTAATACGCGCATCGCTGGCTTCTGGCGCCGCCTTTTCAATGGTATCGATCCACGTTTCAATCAGGTCAATGTAGGTAGGATATAACCAGTTGAAGGTGTGCTTAACTGCGACCAGTCGTGCATAGCGGTCTGTTGAACCAGGATAGCCTGCAGCCATGACGAAATCACCGTCTTTAAGTCCAGCGGCAGAAACCTTAAGCACATGCTCAGGCTGATAAGGCACATTATCTTCTGCATACTCAGCCGGCTTACCGTCTTTTCCGACATAAGCACGGTAAAAAGAAAAATCGCCGGTATGGCGCGGCCACATCCAGTTATCAATATCCCCACCATATTTACCGACTGAGTCGGCAGGCGCATAGGCAATACGAACATCCTGTATCTCAAGCTGTTTAATCAGCTTGTATTCTTTACCGTTATAAAAAGAAGGCACTGAGCAGCGATAGCCCGGCTCTGATTCACATTCCTGGATAAGTTGCTTTTGCATATCCACGATTGCGTCAAAACGTTCTCTGCCGGTTACCTTTTCGTCCAGCTTGCCGAGGATTTTGTCTGTGACATCAGAGAATTCGACGGTGACATACATCCTCGTCCCGGGCGCAGCGGGCAACTCTTCGCCAATCTTTTTAGCCAGAAAACCGTTTTTCAGATAGTTGTTTTCAGCGGTGGAGTTGTATTGAACTGAACCACGTGCACAGTGATGGTTTGTAACGGCCAGTCCTTTGTCTGAAACAAAGGATGCTGAGCAGCCGCCGAGCGATACAATCGCGCCCATCGGAAAGTCGGTCAAATCACTTAATGATTCGGGAGATATTTCTAATCCTGTTTTTTTCAAATCTGCGCTGATTTGAGGAAGCTGTTCAGGCGTAAACATGCCTTCTTTGGCGAGTGCGCTGCCTGTTCCGGCGAGAAGCATCGCGCCAGCCAGGTAGCTTATTTTCTTAGACATTACAGTTCCTTATTCGAGTGTCATCCGAGTGATACTACCGTGTAATGACTAACGCGCCCAGTCTTTAAGGCTAAAACCGCAGACTAAAATGTGTAAATTTGTTGCCACGGTAAATTCATCCCGAATTTACCGTAATCAATCGTGTCCCGATGGTTTATGGCTTAAGCGTGATCATGGTGCAATAACGCATTTAGCTCATCAATGACGACCACCCATTGCGCATCTTCATCGATGGCCTGCTTAAGAAACGCTGCCTGTGAGTCATTCCAGAACGGTGCCTCTTCGATATGTCGGCTTTGATTCATGCCTTTATGCTCTTCAATGAAAGCATCCATTCCCTCTTCGCTGGAATCAAGCCCCAGCTGTGTGAACAAGTCTGCCATCGTTGGTTGTTCTGTATACATATCTGCTCCGTTATCCTGTTGTATTAAAAGTAATAAACGGGCCCTGAGCGGAAAAAGTTCAGCGCATGGGCTGATGAAAGAGCGCAGCAACGTTATGCGATAAACAAAAAAGCCACTGATACGCTCAGTGGCTTTTAATAACCTCGTTCGACAAACTACATCAGCTTTTCAGCAAGCTCATCGGGCTCCATGACTTCACCGTCTTCGCCGGGAACAGGACATACCATGACACAAAGTTCATCCTGCATCAGACCCGGTGTCCATTTTTTAAGCCAATCTTCCAGTGTCACCGCCATTGGCTCGCAATCCGCCCAGTCTTCAGTCGCCCATAGCAACGCTAAGCCAGCGTCAGGCCAGACTGGTACGCCATCTTCATCTTCAGTACTTAACATGACGCAGCCATCTGCATCTTTCAAAATCCAGACCTTTTGATTGTCTTTGATGCCCGAAACGGTCTCTTGCAAACGCAATGCGGCACTCACTCCCAACAGGGGATGTTCATCTAGAGCCATAAATAATTCCTATGATATCAATTGGTGACAGGGCAAACTTGCGATAACGCGTAACCGCTGTGTAATGCGATATTGTCTTTCTACTTCTAAAAACGGTCTCAGATCACGCTGAGCACAGAAGCACAACACGAATGTTAATGGCTAATTATACCGCCATTGTCTTATGGGAGGGAAACAAAGTCTCGACCACTGTCGTTAATGCATGCCTTTTGACCGATTTAAGGCGGTTCAGATAAACACACGCCTGAACGTCATCAAGGGCATGGACCTGGCGCAGAGACAAATGGGAAAGTTGCTGTGCAAAGCGCACAGGAAAAACCGCACAACCGCCATCTTCTTCGATAGCATTTAAACCAAGCCTGAGTGAGTTTGTCCGTAACTTTGCATCACGCAACTGCGGCCATTGTTGGCAAATCAGATCTCTGACCTTACCGCCCCACTCGATAGCTACATAGTCATTGGCATCAATTTCTTCAGACGTTCTGCCCACCACATATAGGGCCAGAGGTTCGGCACTTACCTGATGTGAAATGACCTCTTCAGATTTCAGCGGCTCTGATGAAAAAGCAAGATCAATAACCCGTTCATGTAACTGCCGAGACAGATTATCAAGCGTCAGGATTTCAGCTTTTACCGACCAGTCAGGAAAATGCTCGTGTATGCCCGACAAGGTACTGCTTAATTGCAATTCACTGGCCAGCTGGGTCGCACCGCAGACAATATATTCACCTGACTGAAGCTGAAGTTCACGCTTTGCTTCTTTTAATGTGTCGCTCAACTGGTGGGCAAACGGCAACAACTTTTCACCCGCAGGCGTTAGCTGAATACTATTTCGATGCCGGATAAACAGAGTGGTCTGAAAATATTCTTCGAGTAATTTGATACGGGCACTGACAGCAGACTGTGTTAAGAACAGATTTTCTGCTGCCTTACCGAAATGCCGCGTGTTAGCGACTTCAATAAAGGTAGATAAAAAGCGAATGTCCATGCTTCACGGGCAATAGTAAAACCTGCCCGTAAAGCTGTCACATATACTCAGGTTTGTAAACCTGTAAACTCATAAAGCGCTAAGAAAGTCAGGATATTGTCTAATAACTCTCCTGATGCAATCTTTTCTGCTTTTCGCGTCTAAGCTCATCACGCTTCTGACGCTCTTTCGTTGGGTTACGGCGAACCGATTTTTTCTTTCCAAAATGGTCATCGTCTTCTACCGAGTCCCATTCTTCTCGCTGGTAACGATAGTCTTTGCTCATTACAATCTCAAAATAGTGAACGACAAGGTTATTATCTGCGCCGCTGTACAAATTTAAAACAAATATTAATTATCGTAACGATAAAAACATTTGTTCTATAAATCATAATCTTTTCCCGAACCTGATACGTTTTTTATCAGTTGATCTGATCGCCTTCGGCTCTGCTACGCAGGGCATTATAGTGCCTTTTGCCACTAAAAACTGACAAGTAAAAATTTTTCCCGATAAGAACAAAAATTTTTGTTTCATTTTTTTTGAAATTTGACCTAAAAGTTCGCTTGCAAACTTATTTTATGCGAGATGAACATGAACACACCTGATATCCGTATTGCACCTAAACCATTTATGGACAGAGCCAAATTTCCTTATGGCTTCAGGAAATCTGGTGACTTTAGTATTTCTGAAGCTGACCTGCTTACCCGTTACGGTAATACACTGTTGGCATTGGAGAATGAAACCATTGCGCCAGAAGGCGATGATGAGTCTCATTTTGTTGCTTTTACCAAAGGCCAGGTGCCTGCTCACAACAGCCTTGAAAAAGCGTGGCAAAAATACGTTCAGCTGGCACGCGGTAAACGACACTTTTATACGTTACACAGCAGCGCCAGTAACCAGGCTGATTACGACGATGACTATGTCAGTGAAGAATATGATGTAGCAGGTTAGCGTTCCTGTTGTACACCAAAGATGCGGTCCGCAGGACCGCATCCATCCTTTCTGCTGTAAAGAATCTTCCTCGTTTTACTTCCACGCAATCCCTGCGTTAATACTGCCTGTGTGTGATCTTTGTCGGATGCCGCCACGAATTCAATCATAAGTCGCTTCAGCGCCGCATTTTATTCCTTAAGGCGCTCAGACATCTGGAGGATTGAAGCCATGATTTCGCACAAACAGATTACTCACTATTCTATTCACGCTACTGACGGTGATATAGGCGGCTGTAAAGATATTCTTTTCGACGATCAGGATTTTGTTGCCCGATACCTGGTCGCGGATACCAATAGCTGGTTACCGATGAGCCGTAAAGTGGTTATTTCGCCAATTTCAGTTTCAAAAGTTAACACTGACGAACAGTGGCTGGCGATAAACATGTCGTCACAGGAATTAAAGGATAGCCCCTCAATTGACGAGCATAAGCCGCTCTCAAGAGAATACGAAGAAACATTATTTAAATATTTTGGCTATGGCTACTATTGGATTGGTCCGGGAGCCTGGGGCGATTTTGCACACCCTACAGAGCTGGCAGATAAAGAAATGCAGCAAACACTGGCCGAAGATGCCGGGGAACCGGCAAATCATCTGCGCTCATGCAGCGAAGTCCATGGCTACGACGTAGCTACGCTGGACGAAGATGTCGGTCATATTACTGACTTTATTTTCGATCATACCGGGTGGGCATTGCGTTTACTGGTTATCGATACGAACAACTGGCTGCCCGGAGGCAAAAAGCTCGCGATCTCGCCAAAAGATATCGATACCATCGACTGGTCCAGCCATAAACTTCACGTCAATCTCACGCATGATCAACTCATGGAAAAACCAGAAATCGACATGGATAAACTGGCAGATGCCAGCTACCTGGAGTCAATTCTGTTAAAAGCGGAGTAACAATATGAGCGAAATCTTGTATCAGAAACAGACATCGCTGGCGTGTGAGAATTTTGCCATTAGTCAGCACGGGATGCCCGCGCCTTTTATTCACGCTTTAGGTTATCTTAAAGCAGCCTGTGCGACGGCGAATCAGGAACTGGGTAAAATGGACGACAACACCGCAGAGGCTATCTACAAGGCAGCGATGGAGGTTGCTGCGGGCAAACACGATGCGCAGTTTCCGGTTGATGTTTTTCAAACCGGCTCGGGTACCAGTACCAATATGAACGCCAATGAGGTGATTGCCTCCTTAGCGACGCGATATTCAAATCAGGAAATACACCCGAATGATGATGTCAATATGGGGCAAAGCTCCAACGATGTCATTCCTACTACGATTCATGTAAGTGCAGCGATGCAAATTCAGGCACGTCTGTTGCCGGCCATGCGCAGTTTGGCCGACCACATTGAGACGCGTATGAAAGCGTTAGACCACGTTATTAAAACAGGCCGGACACATTTGATGGATGCGATGCCTGTGAAGTTGAGTCAGGAGCTTTCCGGGTGGCGTGCGCAAATCATGCAGAATCAGCAGCGCCTCGAGGATACCCTGCTGCGGTTAAGCCGGCTGGCAATCGGAGGTACTGCGGTAGGTACCGGAATTAATACTCACAAAGAGTTTGGCGGGCGGGTTTGCGCTGCGCTGAGTCGACAGCTCGATATCTCGTTTTCTGTAACAGATAATCATTTCGCCGCTATTTCAGCGCAGGACACAGCCGTTGAGCTGGCTGGTCAGTTAAACACACTGGCAGCCTCTTTAATGAAAATCAGCAATGATTTGCGTTGGATGAACAGTGGGCCATTAGCAGGCCTGGCAGAAATTGAAATGCCGAAACTTCAGGCTGGCAGCTCTATTATGCCGGGAAAAGTTAACCCGGTCATTCCCGAAGCAGTTGCCATGGCGTGCGCTCAGGTTATGGGCTATCACACTGCCATATCGGTCGCCGGTCAATCCGGTAACTTCCAGCTTAACGTAATGTTGCCCCTTATCGGGCAAAATTTATTGCTGGCTATCAACTTGATGACCAACAGTTGTGAGCATCTGGCTGAAAAAGCCATAGAAACCTTCACGGTTAACGAAGCGCAGCTTGAGAAAGTGTTATCTAAAAACCCTATTCTGGTAACAGCGCTTAATCAAAAGATAGGTTATGAGAAAGGCACGGAGATTGCCAAGCGTGCCTATGACGAAAAGCGGGATATTCTTGACGTTGCGAAAGAAATGACGTCGCTGGAAGAGAAAGAGCTAAAGTCGCTGTTAGATCCCGCTAAGCTGGTTTAATTATTACTGTGAAGAGTCGTCGAAAAATTCGCTCATCAAGCCTATCGTCTGAAGGACACGTTTATCTGTCAGACGATAGAATATCACCTGACCTTCACGCCGGGTAGCGACAACGCCAGCTTCGCGAAGTAAAGCCAGATGTTGGGATAATACCGGTTGAGTAACATTAATTCGTGTGAGTAAATCAGAAACCGACAGTTCCTGATCGGTCAGTGAATACAACACTGTCAGTCGTGTTTTATTTGCAAGCAATTTGAAGAATTGCTCTGCCTCACTGACATACTCTAAAATGAATTCATTATTTTGTGTTTCGGAAATAGCAGACATGAAGGCAACACTAATTTGTTTAAAGCCATATTGAAACGCGAAGCACTCAAGCTGCACAAGTGCATTTATCGCACAAAAGCAGCAGTCTAAAGATATCTGGCTGAATCATGCTTAGACATTGATCAAATAAGAATTTTCTAATGACTTTATCGGTTAAGAAAAACGAAGGAGGATGTATGTTAAAAAGCATTCAGGAACGGCTGGCGCAGTTACCCGAATCGTTACGCACTGTTACTGCAACAGAAGCGAAACAAGAGCTTGCGGAGAACAAAGGTGCCTTAATTGATGTCAGAGAACCGTCGGAGCTGGCTGATTCTCCGGTAAGTAGTTCTTTTACGATTCCCCGGGGAGTGCTTGAAATGAAAGCACTTGACCAATTCAAAAACCCTGACAAGCCGCTATACCTGCATTGCGCCACTGGCGTCAGAGCGCGGCTTGCTGCCGAGCAGATGATAAATATGGGCTATACCAATGTGTCTGCTATCGTCAGTGATATAAAAGATATACAGGATGCTTTTAATCAATAATTGCGCAGTGATAGCAAGTAGAAAAACACTGTTAAACAAGGCATTATCCATTTAATAATTTCATCGTTTATAAGTTAAAAGATAATGCTGAAGGCGACACTTGAACAATGGCGCATGTTTAAAGCGGTGGTCGACGCTGGCGGCTTTAACCAGGCTGCGCAGCTCGTCCACAAGAGTCAGTCGACCGTTCATCATGCCGTTCACAAGTTGGAAGATGCTTTAGGCGTAGCGTTATTTGAAAATGATGGTCGTAAGGTCAAACTGACAGATGCCGGGGTGCTGATGTTACGCCGGGCGACATTTTTACTTGAAGAAGCACAGAAAATGGAAGCTGTTGCCGCCAGCCTCCAACATGGTGTCGAGACCCAACTTACGATTGCCATTGACATTATCTTACCTGCCGAGATGTTGTATCGGGTATTATCTGAGGTATCTTCCCAGTATCCGTTATTGAGAATTGAAATCATGGAAACGGTGCTATCCGGCGCCAATGATTTAATGCAACAGGGAAAAGTCGATATCGCGATTTCCCCGTTTCCTTTAGCGAATGGATTCAGCGAAGAGTTATGCGAAATTGATTTTATCCTCGTTGCTCACCCCAGTCATCCGCTGCATGAGCTGAACAGAACCCTTAGTGCAGAAGATCTCAAGTCACATCGCCAGATTGTTGTTCGTGACAGTTCCAGTGACAGACGTGCCGATGTAGGTTGGTTGGGTGCAGAACAGCGCTGGACAGTGTCTCATGTGCGCACGTCTATTGATATGATAGAGCGTGGGCTCGGTTTTGCTTGGCTTCCCATTGCGATGATTCAGGACAGTCTGAAAGCTAACAAGCTTGCTCCCCTGCCCCTGGCAGCTGGCAGTCACCGAAAAGCGTTATTGAATTTAAGTTTTCAGGACGGCGACAGACTCGGCCCTGCAGCAAGAGCATTCATCGGCGAGTTACGCTTTCAGTCGATGCAGTTACCCGGTACAGCCACCGTTTTATCGCACAGCGATTGAAGATCATTGCTATTCACGTTATAAACAACAGGCACAAGCATATAACAAAACAATAAGCAGTGAGCGTATTATGAAGGCTGATTCAGTCTTTACCGGGTTGCAGGACTTTCAACGAGTATCAAAATGTTATCTGATGTACACTGATAACGTTTATCGTCAGAACATGTGCAGCGTAAATATGTTCAACCGCAATGAGTGAGTCATGCCGGATAATCTAGAGCTGGTAAAAAGTGACAGCAGTTTGAGAAGGCGACTTTTGCTCGGCTCAATTCTTCTGTCTTTGCTGGTTATCACTATATTTTGTTATGTCGGTTACAGCCTGTTGCTGGAGATGGAAAGAGATCTGGAACGACAGGCATTTGAAGACCAGTATGCTGACGTTCAGACGCTACTGGCCCCGGTTATTGATAATAACAACCCCGTTTCTTCCCTTTCTCTTGTGCCAAGAGATTTATCCATCCTGGCCGAGGATATTCTCATCATCGAATTGGATAATCAGGAATTGTACCGCGACCCACGTCTGGCGCCGCAAACGTATCTTCAGCCGTTAAAGCAATCCGGTTTTTTTGACGAAGGCGGTGAGGAATACTATGTGCACAGTAATGTCCTTCCTTCCGGCAAGCCGCTTACCGTTATCTGGCGCTCTGTTGATATGCAAAAAATATCAGAGCGCGTTATCAGTCGATTATCTGTCGCCGCATTTTTGACATTCTGGCTATCAGTATGGTCTGCCCTGATCATGTCAGCGTTTATTGCGCGACGGTTTGAATCGGCAAACCGAAACCTTGAAAAGATGGCGCTGATAGATAACCTCACCAAGCTCTATAACCGCAATGCGCTGCTTACCAGCCTGGATATACAGGATAAACAGGGCGCGTTTATGTTCCTGGATCTTGACCGGTTCAGAGACATCAACGATGCATTGGGCCACGACATGGGAGATAAGCTACTTAAAGCGTTCTCCCAGCGACTACGGCTGATGTCTGACAATACCATGCAGTTATATCGCTACAGAAGCGATGAATTTGTTATCTGGATCCCCAACATTCCTAGTGATGAAGTCATGAACCGTGCCTTTACGCTACTGTATGAATGCAGGGAACCGCTTAATATCGGCAAGAGCGCATTCGAGATTGGTTGTAGTATCGGCGTAGCGTGCGCACCTGAGCACGGTCACCTTGTGGAAACTCTGGTTCAGAATGCCGAAAATGCCATGTTAAGAGCCAAACGCATGCGTTTGGGTATTCAGGTCTACAATGAACGACTGGCCTACAATAGTACCGTTGAGGTGACACTTCGTAGTCAGTTGCGCTCCGCGCTTCAGCAAAAACAATTTGAGCTTTATTATCAGCCCAAGGTTAATCTGACCAATGGCGAGCTTTCAGGGGTTGAGGCAATAGCCCGCTGGAACCATCCCGATGAGGGTGTGTTGCCACCGGGACATTTTATTGAACTGATAGAACAAAGCGGGATAGTTCATGCGTTCACACGCTATACGGTCGAGTGGGCAGTTAATCAAATCAAAACCTGGGAAGATCGGGGCACCCCGATGCCCGTAGCGGTGAACTTGTCTGCCTATAACCTGATGGACAGTGCCTTCGTCCCATTTGTAGAACGCTTGCTGGCCAGCAGTGGTATTACGCCTTCCCTGTTAGAATTTGAACTAACCGAAAGTGCCACTATGGTCGATGTCGCGGTGAGCAAGCGGATGATTAATGCCTTCAACCGCCTGGGACTGAAAACGTCAATTGATGACTTTGGTACCGGCATGAGTTCTTTTGCTTATTTAAGGGAACTCAATGTGCATACCATAAAACTGGATCGCGCATTTATTATGAACATTGCTGAGAATACCAAAGATGCCCGCATCGTCGAGGCCATGATCACGCTTTGTCATAATCTGGATATCCGCGTGGTTGCCGAAGGGATTGAGCAGCAGAATCAGGTCACGCTACTGCGAAGTTTAAACTGCGATACCGGCCAGGGCTACTTTTTCGGTAAGCCCACGCCAGCCAGTGGAATTGATGCACTGCTATCAGCCCGTGAATCAGTGATGGTCAACTCATTAACGAAATAAGCTGCTGTCCTCCCATTACAATACCCAGTATTGCGATAGACAACCCCAAAAGTGCTACGGCGCCATCATCAGTCGCCATCCCTACTGCCATAATGAAAATAGCGACAGCTGGAATTAATCCTAAAAAAGGGACCAATTCCAACGGTACCATCATCAGCCCGCAAATAGCACAACTCAGAGCTATGAGACTTCTGAAAACAAACTGCCGCATAAAAAACCAGCGCGGCATAAGAAGTTTATCAACATGGGTTACCGCCGGTTTGGCTTTTCCAATACCTTTATTCAGTGAATCGCGATTTATGCCAATTTGACGGATGGCAGATGGTAACCATGGATGGTTTCTTGCCAGTAAAACTTGCAGTGAGATAAGAAAGATCGTTATACCGGTAACCGTAGGAATTCCCGGAATTGCACCAACCGGGGTTGAGCAAATAAATGCCGGCGCGGCGAGCATGGGGCCAAACCCACGCTTTTCCATAACGTTAAGTAACTCACCAAACGTGACTTTTTCTTCATCTCCCTTGCATTGCATTTTCCCGAGCAACTCGTGCAAGCTCATGGACCGTTCAACAGCCATGCTTATCATTGATGGTTACCTGTGCAAATAAAATGAATAGATTGTAATTTTCTAAGCGAGTATTGTGCCAAAAGTAAACAGCATATAAAGATTCTACCAATTTCAGGCTTTTAGCGCTAAACTCATCAGCCAATTAAACTGATCTTAATGCGTTAAAAATAAGTAATTTACTTATTGGCAAAGCAAATGAAGCAAGGTAAATATTTGTGTTAACTGTTTTACTCGTTGACGATGATCCTGAATTTACTGATGTCGCCTGTACGATAATTGAGTTTTTAGGCCACGAAGTCCTTACTGCGGCGAACCTTGAAGAAGCCCGCGACTGGCTTAAAAAAGAAAGTTTCGACCATATCCTTCTCGACTTTATGTTGCCTGACGGCAGCGGTGTTCATCTTTTCGATGAGCTTGACGCATTAGGAAAGCGCCCCCGTGTAACCCTGATCACCGGTCACCCTTCGGTGCGCGGTATCATCAAAGGTTTGTGCGGTCCCAACATTGACTATCTGGTAAAGCCGATTCAACGCGAAGAAATCGAAGCTGTGCTTTCCGGAAAGACCGAAGTTCAATCACAAAGCTCAGGGTCAAATATTAAAAAATATTTCGGCCACCTGATTGGT
The DNA here is from genome assembly GCF_014750655.1 of Salinimonas profundi. GTDB lineage: Bacteria > Pseudomonadota > Gammaproteobacteria > Enterobacterales > Alteromonadaceae > Alteromonas > Alteromonas profundi_A. The sequence goes on along the minus strand of NZ_JABBXD010000001.1, from coordinate 114,413 downwards.
GAATCTAAGCCAATGAAAGAGCTTTACAAACTTATTGAGCGGGTAAGCCGAACCAGCGCAAACGTCATGCTGCTGGGAGAAAGCGGCGTGGGTAAAGAAGTTGTAGCAGAAGCTATTCATGCCGCATCAGATGTTGAAGGCCCTTACATCGCTACCAACTGCGGCGCGTTTTCCAAAGAACTGATTGGCAGTGAGTTATTCGGACATGAGAAAGGCGCGTTTACCGGCGCTGTTGGACGTAAGTCTGGTGTGTTCGAGCAAGCCGAGAACGGCACATTGTTCCTTGATGAAATAACCGAAATGCCAATAGACATGCAGCCCAATTTGCTTCGCGTGCTGGAAAACAAGGTTGTGATTCGCGTTGGGGGCACTAAAACGATACCAGTAAATTGCCGGGTGGTTTCTGCCACCAACAGAACTATGGAAGCCATTGCAGAAAGTAAAGTATTGCGTGAAGATATTTATTTCCGTCTGGCGGTTTTTCCCATCACCATTCCGCCCTTGCGCGAGCGAAAGGAAGATATCCCCTTACTGGCAACAGCATTTATTGATGAGCTAAACCGTGAAAACGAAACACAGTTTAGTTGGAAAGAAGGCCAGCTTGAAACATTAAAAGAATACGACTGGCCAGGAAATGTTCGAGAGCTGCGTCATTTTGTTCATCGTGCGGCAATAATGAGCGATCCAGACAAGTCAGCGCTGGAGTTGCCTAAAACTATCGAATCGCCCTTTGCCAAAAAGCAATCTACAACCCCTGCCTTGCAAGCCGGTCGCACGATTGAAGATGTTGAAAAAGAGCTTATCTATGCGACGCTTGAGAAAGTAAACGGCAACAAGACGCTTGCCGCTGAGATGCTCGGCATCAGCACAAAAACCCTTTACAACCGTTTGCACGCATACGGCGACCTTAGCAAAGACGATTAAGTGTGTTAAGACATTATGAATGATAAAGAGTTTGCAGCCCTGGCGGCGCACGTACATGATGCCAGAAAGCCCCTTAACCGTATTTCAATGCAAGCGGAATTGGTAAAAATGGCGCTGGATGGCAGTGTACCGCCGGACCGTGCCAAACAGGCACTGGACAAAATTATTATAAGTACCAAGGATTGCAGTGAGGCGCTTACCCAAATGATGGATGCGCTTGGCGATTCGCAGTCGGAATCATGATCCTATGCTAAATAAAGCAGTACAATCCGTTTATAGCTGGGTCGTCCTTCTGGGCGTGATTATTTTTATCATTACCGGAAATTCCTTCTATGTGGTTAGTACCCTGGATGAGCTTGCCTCACTGGAAGCCAGGCTGTTTACCACCAACCGGGTGATTAACTCGGTCAACACCCTTCATATGGCGGTATTAAGAGCGGAATCTGGTCAGCGCGGATTCTTGCTAACCAGAGACGAAAGCTACCTTGACGATTACAACACCACCCTTCTACGCATAGAAAGCCTGTTTGATGAGGTTGAAATCAGCGCACAGGTCTCCGATCTGCCTAATCAGGATGAAAAAATCAACATGCTGATTTCCCTGAGCCGGAAAAAAATCAGTGAAATGGTATCTACCGTTAATCTGGCCAAAGGCGGAGATTTTGCAGCAGCAATAGAGATGGTGACGTCAGACAGGGGCTTGCTTTTATATGATCAGTTCGAATCAATTTTTACCGAAATAGACGAGTCTGAACGAACGGTTCAGGGTGAACACCTTGCGAACCTGATGAAGTTGCGCAGAGATTCGGTTAATACACTGATTATTTCCGGCGTGACAACTGCTTTTTTGGTTATCGCTATCTTCGTTTTACTTAAAATGAATATGCGTGAAAACCTGCGTCACCAGCGTACGCTGGAAAATATAAATGAAGAGCTGGAATATAAAATCTCACAGCGTACTCAGGAACTTCAGGTCTATTCAGACGAGTTGGCCCGGAGTAACCGTGAGCTAGAGGATTTTGCGTTCGTTGCTTCTCATGACTTACAGGAACCTTTGCGAAAAATTCGCGCGTTTGGCAATAGAATCGATGATGGCTACAGCGATGTCATTGACGAACGTGGCAGAGACTTTTTGAAGCGTATGCTTAATGCCGCAGAAAGAATGTCGATGCTTATCAGCGACCTACTTGCGTTCTCCCGCGTGTCTACCCGCGGAAAAGATTTTACAGAAGTCGATATGAACGACGTCACTGCAGCGGTCATCGAGGATCTTGAGATTGCCATAGAAGAAGCAGATGCAAAGGTTGAAGTAGGCAAATTACCTGTCATTGAGGCAGATAAATCGCAAATTGAGCAACTCATACTGAACCTGATTTCCAATGCTATCAAATTCAGAAAGCCTGACACTAATCCGGTTATCAGCATCACTTCCAGAGAGTCAGAAGAAAGCGAATTGAAAGGCCTTCATTTGGTAAATCAGTTTGACTGGACGACAATAACCATAGAAGATAACGGGATCGGCTTTGACCAGTCGTTCGCAGAGAAGATTTTTGCGCCATTTCAACGACTTCACGGGCGCAGCACTTACAAAGGAACGGGAATTGGTCTTGCGGTATGTCGCCGGATTGTTGAGCGTCACAATGGGCAGATTAAAGCTGTCAGTGAGCCCGACAAAGGGGCAAAATTTTATATAATAATGCCGTTGAATGGTGAGCCATTCGCGAATACTTCAAGTCTGGGAGTAGTAAATAATGACAGCTAAAGAAGCCTTGCCTATCAACATTCTGATGGCCGATGATGATGAAGATGATCGGTTGTTAACACTGGACGCACTGAAAGAAAGTCGCGTTCTGAATAACCTGTATTGCGTTGAAGATGGCGTAGAGTTGTTGGAGTTTCTGCGTCGCGAGGGCAAATACACTGATCCGAGCGATTCACCCCGCCCCAGCCTTATCTTGCTTGACCTAAACATGCCACGTATGGATGGCCGTGAGGCGTTGCAGGAGATTAAATCAGACCCGGCGCTTCGCAGCATTCCGGTTGTGATCCTGACAACATCTAAAGAAGAAGAAGATATGCTTCGCGGATATGATCTTGGATGCGCCTCCTACATTACAAAACCTGTTAATTTCGATGGTTTGGTAGATTTAATGCGTGCATTGGGCCGGTACTGGATTGAGTTCGTCGAACTACCTCACGACTAAGCAATTATAATTAGGATAAGCTGTGACTGATGTAATCCGCGTACTTCTTATTGAAGATGATGAAGATGACTATTTTCTTACTGCGGATTACTTATCGCAATGTCAGGAGCCCAGGTTTGATATCACCTGGGTAACTAACAGCGCTGAAGCCGTTGCAGCGTTTCGTTGTAAACTTTTTGATATCTGTCTGCTCGACTATATTCTTGGCGCTGAAAACGCCATCGATGTCCTTAATATCATCAAATCCAAAGGTATAAGTATTCCGGTTGTTATATTGACCGGACAATCAGATGCCAAAGTCGACGAAATGGTCATGCGCGCCGGCGCTGCCGATTATCTGACAAAGAGCGAGATTGAGACGCCACGTTTCATGCGTACAATGCGCTATGCAATGGTACGTCGTGAAATAGAAAATGAGCGGATTGAAAGACACAAGGTCGAGCAACAAAATAAAGCCAAAGACAAATTTCTGGCCCACCTGGGTCACGAGTTACGAACGCCTCTAACTTCAATTCTGGGATACACAGAATTGCTACTGGATGATGCGGGCAACGAACGCATGCAGCAAGAGCTTTCTATCATCCACACTAATGGCAAACATTTGCTGAGCCTGCTTAATGACTTGCTCGATATGTCTCGAATCATGGCCAATAAACTGGAGTTGTCGCCCAAGGATATAAATTTATCGGGCTTCATGACGGATGTGCACTCGTTGATGAACCTGGCAGCTAAAGATAAAGGGTTGCGCTTATCCATAAATTGCCAGTCTCCCTTACCCGAGTCAATTAAAGCAGACCCTACCCGTTTACGGCAGGTATTAATTAACCTTATCAGTAATGCGGTCAAATTTACTGACTCGGGAAACATTGAGGTCTCCCTCGAAGTTTTCACCAGTCATAATAGCGGCGAAGAACGTCTCAGATTCAGTGTCAAAGACTCTGGAATCGGGATGCCCCCGGATAAGCTTGATGACATCTTCCACCCATTCGAACAAATCGAAGATGTCATGCGTGCCAATCACGGCGGTGCCGGACTGGGGCTTGCGATTTGTCGGGAACTGGTACACAAGATGGGGGGCGACATTTCCGTCGAATCTAACTTTGGTAAAGGCAGTGTATTCTCGTTTTATATCAATCCTGGTGACATTTCCGAACAACCCCGCGATGAACTGAACCTCGCTGCGCCCAGTTCAAGAACGCCCGGTGCAATGAACCTGCACGTTTCAGGTCGCGTGTTAATCGTAGATGATTTACGGGAGTTACGTCGTTTAACCGGACATATGGTCAGTCAGTGTCACGCTCAGGTGGCCTATGCCGAAAATGGCGTCAAAGCGCTGGAAGCGGTATTGATGGCGGAGCAGGAAGGTAAACCATTTCACCTGGTTTTAATGGATATACATATGCCAGTCATGAATGGCATTGACTCACTTAAAGCGATGCGCAAACATAATTGCAAAACCGCCGTTGTTGCAATTACTGCGGCAAGCCGTAAAGGTCTGAAGCAGTCGCTGATGGACGAAGGCTTTGATGATATTTTGGGCAAACCCATTGAAAAAAATGCGCTGATGCAGATTCTGGACAAATACCTTATTCGGACGCCCGATCCTGCTCTAGCAGATGTTAGTCTGCCAGATGGCGCCAATGCCAGTCCTGACACGTCGATAAGTCATAACGATAATGCTTCAAACAAAACTGAGAATACGCAGCCGGAAGAGTCTCCAGGCTCTGATACCAAACGAGTGTTGGTCATCGAAGATGATCACGACGCAGCCGATCTTATGCAGTTACTTATTAGCCATCAAGGTCACCAGGTAGCTATTGCAAACACCGGTGAACAGGCAATATCCCATGTTGATCAAGAGGAATACGATTTCATATTGCTTGATCTCACATTACCAGATTATCACGGTTTTGAGTTGGCTGATGCGCTGCAAAAGCATATCAATGATACCACGACAATCGTTGTTGTGAGCGGCAGAGAACCTGACGCCAGTGACCTTACCCTTCACAACATTTCTCACTCACTGTTAAAACCTGTTAGTAAAGACGATTTGTCTACTCTTCTGGCATAAACGACAGCTATCCAATTTCTTCGCAAGAATTACAATGCTGTGCAGTTTTTACCAGCAAGGGGGCGTACTGCCACCCCTAACCCTTCTTAACCTACTGTCATAAAAGATAATTTTAATTAATTTTTCGTGGTATGTGCTTTGCAACGTAGTTAATGCATACATTCATAAATCAAGGAGATTCGTATGGTAACGCAAGCGAAAGCCACCACAGGAGTTAAAGGTGCGGGAACGACGGACACAACACATTCAAATGGCGTAACGGAGTCAACACATCCTATGACAGATAAAATTCAGGAATCACTACACTCTTCAGTAGACAAGCTTGCCACATCAGCGGCTCGCGCAGAGGAAAATATTCGTACTACCGCTTCGGATTCAGCGGAAAATGTAGCAGCGCGTAAACGCCTGGCAGAGAAAAAGTGGTTAACGTCTGGCGTACGTAAATATGCAGTAGAAAATCCGGTTGCAGCGGCCGGTGTTGCATTTGCTGCTGGTATGTTGGTCACATCCCTGCTACGTAAAAAGTAACGGACGATGCAGCCAGGTATGGCAGATTTTAAAAAAGCATCGTTCAGGCCGCATGGGCCTGTATCGCTTCGCCCGACCAGGGACACTGGTTGGGCGCTTGCGTGTGTACCTGAACACTCCAGCGTTGACGATACTACCTTTCATGAAGCCTTTGAAGCGTACAAGCATCTAATCGATGCTAAAAAGGCGCAATTTGCTGCATTATCTGATGTAGTCTCCAGCGAAACGGCGCTTGTTAAAAAGTCAGCTATTTTAACTGCCATCGGTCTTGGAGGTGCCTTTGTCCTTTCTTGCATTTGCTGGATAATTGTCAATGCGGCAATCGGCATTGCATTGGATCGCTCAGGTGTGCACCTTGCATTAACGACACTGATTTTGTTGGCAATGAATGGAATAATGATCGCATTTTTTGCAAAAATGGTGTTAGATAGTTACAGGTACATTTCAATTCGACCTGTTTGGAAAGCAATTACCGGTCACGCAGGCGTTGAAGCACCTCAATCTGAGAAGGATCATTAGTATGTTCCTGAACAAAGAATTACGGTCAGTTGAACAGTCTCACCTTGAATATACCCGCGTTCGGAATGATGCGCATCAGGCTTTGGATAATGTGAAACATAAATCCAGGCTTATCATGGCAAAACCGTCGGTATTACTAGGCATATTCGGATATGGCGCATTTAAGGGTGCGACTACAAGTAACCCGGACTCGAAACGCAAAGTCGCATTGATGTCATTTGCGAGAACTGCGTTTTTTAATTTTATAGCCTGATAAGGTGATACATGGCAGTATTTAGTAACATTAAAAAACCAGTTCGTGCACTCGTTGCAGTGACACTTTTAAGCTCTGCGCTAGGTGCTTGTAGCAGCTTTTCTTCATCGGGCCCCACAGCTTATAAATCTGCTAAAAGCGCCGATGCTTATGGCTATTCCAGTGTTCAGCTTGATGATGCCCAGTACCGCGTCATGTTCAAAGCAGCTGAAGATACGCCGGCAGATTTAGTTCAGGAATACACGCTGTATCGAGCAGCTGAAATTGCTGATGAGCAAGGTTATTCCTGGGTGGCGATCGTCAAAACTGACATTGAAAGAAAAGCTAACATCAGTCAAAGGATTGTCAGAGATAAAAAGAATACGTTACCACCAGTACTTAAAGAAGAGCAGTGTACGATGTCTGGTTGTAATGATGTTGCCCAGCCTTTTGAAGTCAGCGACAGCGACTTGCGGACAAAGAAGACAAAAACCCAGGATGTTTACTATTCGGTTGTTGCACGTATGGGCAATAGTCAGGTAAGTACTGGTGACAATGCGTTCGAGGTCGAAAAGGTGTTAGCTCGATTATCAAAAGTCGTTAATCCCTAAAGCCGCGATTGCGGCTTTTTTTTGTACTACCAACGAAGTGCCCCCCTTCTCTTTTATAACCCCGATACTGCTATTTTCGTCTCGCTGATATCCTGCTACATCCGTAGAGCGCCTGTAAAAAACGGACGTTGACGTTTCTCTTTTACAGATATTCAGAAAAAACTTCTTAGTGCGAAAGAATGAGTCAGAAGTACGGTATGAATCTCAAAAAATCTATCGATGCAACATACTGAATAACAAAGAAATATACTTTAAAACGTCAGCTGAGCTGGAGGATTGGAGTGGAACACCTCATGCATACATATTGTAGATGACAAATTATCACTATCAGTCGCCCCTATTTTCTTACAGGAGAAGAAAATGAATCAGTTACCTGCGAATGTCGAAAAAGTATCTGACATTGTTAAGGTATTAAACGGTGGCATTGAGTTCTACAAGAACAGTATCCACAAAGTCACTGGTCAAAATATCCAGGCGATGTTTCGGCGAATGATTGAGGAGAAGCAACAGGCAGTCACTGCCCTGAAGCCTTATTTGCCCGAATCTGCACAGCGTGAAAGTAATGACGCGGACTGGATTGTGAGGCTACGCAGTATGTATTCAAGACTGCGGGAGGCACTGGAATCGCCAAGCGATCAAATTTACATTGAACAACTTGAGGAAGTTGAGGATAGAGTTCTGCGTGTAATCGACAGTGCGTTGGAGACTGATCCTCCGCAGCATTATGCATGTGAACTTAGACGAATTCGCACAAGAATGCAGCAGTGTCATGACGAGATGCGATCCCTTCAACATGCCACCGCTTGCTAAAGCTTAAAGCTTATGTATGCAAAAGCCGATACCTGTGTATCGGCTTTTTTGTTCACAAGTGAACATTGTTGGCATTTTCCACCCAGTCCAAATCTCTCGTTTGTTCATCCAATGTGCCTTTTGCTCCCTCCAGAAACACGGAGCAAAAATAATCTACGCACTGGTGCATTTCACGATATTTGTTCAGCTGCATCTCCATCTCTTCCAATGCATTGGAAAATTCGCTATTCGATTTTGACATTTCATACTCACATTTAAGGTAAGCGCAGAGCACATCGGCGGCTTTGGCCAACCGGACATGGACATCGTCTTTATCTTGCTGAATTAATGGCTCATACCGGGCTTTCAATTCGTCAGGCAACGTTTGGATCAGCATGCTTTCAAAACGCCATTCCAACTTTTTGATGGCAGCCGTTGTTTCCGGATCATGATACTTAACCGGGCTGGGAATGTCGCTCATACCGGCAATTTCACTGCCTTCGTGAAATAATGCCATAGCAGCTACTCTGTCAGGAATGACATCTTCCCCATACACGTCAGCCGCGATGGCGCCAAGCATATGGGCTATCATCGATGCTTCGTAAATATGCGTAGATAGCATTTCTTCCTGAAACTGGGCCATTAACGGCCACCGCTTTACATTTCTGGCACGCTGCATTAAACCAATAAATGCTGAGTTTTGTTTGGTCATAACAAATTTGTTTTGAAAATAAGATGGTTAGTTTACCAGCCAACAAAATTTTTGCTTACGGAAATGAACAAAATCATTCCCTCTCGTGTAAAAACTTCAAATCACCTGTAAGAGTGATGAATAATTTGTAGTTTTACTTGCCATATTAAGAAAAACTCTACTTTATTCATATACTTACCCATTGGCATGAAACCCGCATTAGCTTAAGGGACATTCAATGGAAGCAAAACGAGGATAAACTCATGCTAGGTTGGGCTATTACATTCTTTATCATTGCCATTATTGCAGCAGTTTTTGGCTTCGGTGGCATTGCTGGTGCGGCAACAGGCATTGCCCAATTTTTGTTTTTTGTTTTTGTAGCGCTTTTGGTGATTTCACTAATTGCTAATGCATTACGCGGCAAATCGCCGAAAGTATAATTACGTTTAAGGAGCAAGGACTATGATGACGTACAAAAATCTATTAAAAACTCTTTTTGTGGGCATGTTCGCTCTGTCAGTAGCAGCGTGTGATGACGGCGGTGCAGAGAATGCAGGCGAAGAGCTTGATGAAACAATGTCTGAAGCCAGTGACGAAATGGAAGAGTCAATGGAAGATGCAGGTAATGCTGTTGAAGACACTTGTGAAGATGTGAAAGAAGGAATGGATGCAGAAGACGACGATTGTTAATCTGCATTTTTATAGAAAACCCGGCTCCGCCGGGTTTTTTTATGTAAATAAGCATATTACTTAACATCATTTTTACTGATACCCGCATCGTCTCGTCGCACAGTGCTTCCTAGCGGTACTTTTATTACCACTCATCTTCCGCCTACCTCAGGCTTTCGAATTATTGACGTCAGCAATAATAAGAAAACCTATGCTCTGGTGTAATGGCACAGCAGGTTTGTAGCGCGCTCTGTTTGTGACAGGCAGAAAGCCAGGTTCAACTTAGTTTATAGCTGTCCCAGCTATCGACATCGAGTTATCTTGTAAGCAGAATACGACGGTTCTCAACGATGCAAAGTCTGGCGAAGGAAGGTTGTCAGATAGCGAAAAGCGATTTGGCGACCTGACAGTCCAACACGTGTCAGGTCACAGCGATGGCAGATGGAAAAACCATCTACCAGTGAACACCCAGGCTTTTATGCCTGAGAGTGAGACGCCTGCGCCGTTGAATCATCTTGTCTGGCAACAAACTTATTCGATAATGCAGGTAATAACGTAACATCGGTGACAAGCGCCATCACCATCGCCGTTGCCGTCAGAAATCCAAAATTCACACTTGGTATAAAATTAGAAAAGCCGAACAATGAAAATCCTACAGCGATGATCGTGGTGGTGAACATCAGGGCCAACCCGGTGTGACCAAATGCAGCACGGCTGGCTCGTTCTGCCTGCGTACCATCTGTGCCATCTTCCCTACCCTGCAACCAGGCATGTAAAAAGTGAATCGTATCGTCCACAGCAATACCCATCGCGATGGCAGCAATTGTAATTGTCATGATGTCCAATGGCATGCCCAACCAGCCTATCAATCCCAAAATCCCTAACGTCGTCAAAACGTTGGGCACCAATGCAATTAGTGCGATTTTAACAGAACGAAAAATTGCCAGAAGAACCAGTCCAAGCACAACATAAACAATGCCCAGTGTTGTAATTTGCGAATCAAACAGTCGACTGAGAATATCCTGATAAAGAACGAACAGATTGGTCAGGGTGACATCTTCCTTGTCTACACCGACCTCCTGAATATCATTTTTCAGATTCTCCATCAATTCATCGCGTTGCAAACCCTCTGTCGTATCCTGAATGCGTACCGATATTCTTAGCTGCTCATCCTGTGCAGAAAAATAAGAGCCAATTAACTGATTAACCACTTTTTCATCCAGCAATCGGTAAATAGTGGTCAACTCATATTCAGTCAGCGGCTTGCCACCGTTAAGTTGCTTGGCCAATTCTGTGAAATTTACCACGGAAGTAACGCTGCCAGTCGCTTCAAATGCATCAACCGCTGCCTGCACCAGCTGAAGCTGGCCCACTGTATCAGCTGTTAATACTAACTGTTTCTTTTCGTTCGCCTCACCGATATCAAGAATAATATCCAGCGGAGTTGAGCCTCCGAATTCCTGGTCGATGAACGCCAGTTCCTGATAAACCGTCGTATCTTTTGCGAAATAATCGATAAACGAGTTTTCAACATTTAGGCGTGAAATACCCGCAGCCATGCCCAGAAAAACTACGAGCATAATAGCAATCACAGATTTAGGTGCGGCAAGGTTGAGCCTTCGCATGCCATTTAGCATGGCGGTAATGAACCGGTATTCCTGTTTTTCTTTCTTCGCAGGTAAAAATGTCAGTAGTGCAGGAAATAACAACAAGCTAACTACCATCGTGATAACCATTGCGCTGAGCATCATGTAGCCAAAATCTACCACGGGTTGCAAGCCACTGAATATCAGCGAACCAAACCCTACCGAGGTGGTAAGAGTGGCGTAAAAACAAGGCGCCAGCTTTTCGTTTAAGGTTGCTATAATACGTTCTGACTGTGAAAGCGCTGGATTATCACGGCTGATTTCACGATAAGCACCAATGAGGTGGATCATAACGGCAAGTGTAAGAATAAGCTGCAACGCAATAAAGTTTGCTGAAAGCACGGTGGTACGCATATCCAGCCAGCCAAACAGTCCCATCGTCAGTGTAACGCTAACGGCGCAAGCACCAAGAGGAAAAATAACCCAGCGTAGTGTTCTGAACAATAGCAACAATAGCAGCGCAACAACGCCTGCGATGGCACTACCGAATATCTTCAGATCTGACTTTATAATATCAATAAGGTGCTGCCCGACCACATATGAACCACCCATATACGTATTTGCACGATTTTCTACTTGTCGGGTAATGTCATTTAGTTGCTGAATTTCTTTTTTTCTGGTCTTTGTCAGTTCTTGTCGAATAGGATCGGCCTGAGCCTGTAACGCGTCAATTTTTGCTTGTTGTTCTTCAGATAACGGACCATCCAGCGCCTGCTTTTGAATATTCGTAATCTGATTTTCCAGCGTTGTTAGCTCAGGGTCCGGTTTAAACACCACCTGGATTGCTGTGGCCGTGCCCTGTCGGTTAACCAGCAAATCTGTAAAAATTGGGTGCCCCTCTACCATCTCTTTCATTCGTGAAGGACTGTATCGCTGTTCGAGCCAGGTCAGCGCGTTAATATTGGTATTGCCGGTTAGCGCTGATGCATCGTTTATTAAAGGAACAGATAAGATGGAGGTGACATTCTCTACACGTTCAATTTTCGTAATCGCTTCAGACAATTTTTCTATATCTGTAAACGTCTGATTGCTAAATAGCGCATGATTTTTTGGCTGATACGCAAGCAGAATGAATTCATCAGGAGAAAATGTTTGATTGACCACCTGATTCTGAATATACAGCTTATTATTTTTTACCAGTAGCGTGTCAGCCGACGCATCAATTTTAAAGTTGACGATCTGATATCCGAAAAAACTTACCAGCGCGGTGAAAACCAGGATGATCAACCATCGCGCACTTACAATGCTTGCGGCCAGCTTATTCATTGTCATCAACCTGCTTGTACTGGAAGTATTCATCTCTGCGTTTACCCTGGATATACTGGTTTCTAAAATAGATGTATGGGTCTTCCGCTTGCTGATAGAGCGCGTCGTAGGTTTCGGCCTGGTCCGAATAATCGTCGAAACCGTCGAACGAACGTATGTAATAAGAGTCTGGCGAGTCAACTAACTGGTCAATGGGATGGATAAAACTTTCTGTTAGTAAAGAAAATGCGCTACGAGAGTCGCCGGGCCCTAAAATAGGCAACACCAGATATGGGCCTGCACCCACGTCATAATGTTGAAGTGTATCGCCCAGCGTCTGACGCTGAGCATCTATGTCAAACCAATGCTTTGCGGGATCGAACAAGCCAAATAATCCCAGCGTTGAATTAATGGCAAATCGTCCCAGATTCGCACCGGCTTCTTTAAACTGACCGGCAGCCAGATTATTTAACAGGTTCAGAGGTTCGCGGATGTTATCAAACGCATTACCAATTTTGTCCCGGGCAGCAGCCGGAACGATATATCGATATCCTTGTGCTGCAGGGCTTAACACATATTCGTAGCTGTAATTATTGAAGCTGAAAATCGCTCGGTTGAAATCTTCCCAGGGATCGTAGTAAAACGGGCCTTCGCCATTCCCCTGCTTATCCTGTGCATCAGTTATTGCAACAACATTTGGTGAGACGCTGATATTTCCCTGGCTGGTTTGCACTGTGACATCTTTGCCCGACCGCAATTTCTCAACATTTTCATTTTGCTGTTGCTTCTGAGCAACAGATTCATTTTGAGCGAGAGATTCCGGTTCATCAGTGGTGGTACAGGCGGTAGCGGATAGTAAGAAAAGTAGCAGCAATGTATGTTTTAAAAACAAATTCTTCAACACAGTGTTCCTTATCAAAGTTTTACATCACAACAGGCAAAATGTCTGAGTAGCATGGGTAACCTGTTGATTTATACGGTGCCTGACCTTTTATGATCGCTTTACTTCAGCTTTATTGCGGGTAGGAGCGTTGCAGTAGAATACGTGAATGAAAGCAACTAATACTAAATCGCGATGAGCACGAGTGCACAGAATACTGACTGGATAATGTGTTTGTTGAGTAAATAGTGATACATGTTAACTGCTCATTAAAAAGAGTAGGCAGAGCAAACGCTCTGCCATCGAATTTGCGCGTAAAAGGTTTATTCACCTACTCGCTTGGCGATCCAGTTTGCATGCTGTGGATCCTGATACTCTGTATTTACTGTTGCTGGTTGTTCATACCGTTCAAACCAATTAAAAACTGGCTGGCTTTGCAGATACTTCTGAAAACGATTTGCAGGCTGAGGCTGGCGCTTTGGTTTTAAAAATTTCATGATACCTATCCTTTCGGGTTTCGGTCCTGATAGACAAGACGACGTAATTTGTCTTTGTTAAAGGTATATATACAAAGATTGCACCAACTTATACAAAAGTACTAAAAATAGGTGCAGACCAGTAAAAGTGTGGGGTACAGAAAAAGTTGTAGGGATTTTTAAAGGTGGTGCTTAATTGGCCCTCTATAACTCTTCCTTACCGAGGGAAATATTTACACTCTGAGATGACAGTTTCGTGAAGACATAAAAAAAGCGCCATGAGGCGCTTGTTTTTAACCACCCGACATTAATTGTCATCTGTCATTGCAGTTTTCTTCATGACTTTTAAGTTGTCTTCAACATTTTTTACATCAGACGCGTTTTGCGCAATTTCAATTGCCAGCTCCCGTTCAGCGTCAGACTCTACCTCACCGGTCAGAGTGACATTGCCCTGCTCCACATCTACATCAATGTCGAAACCGGAAATATCTGAATCCATCAGCAAACGGGTCTTTATCACTGTTGCAATTTTTGCATCCAACAGCTCGCTGGACGCATCTTCAGTCGCCTCTTCAGCATCATCTTCCGCCGCTTCCATATCATCCTCGGCATCCATTTCGTTTGAAGCGGTCATACCATCACTGTTTTCCAGACCCTGCATAATCGTCAGGCGGTTATCGACAGCAGTGACACCATCAATATTCTCAACCAATTCTTCAGCAAGCTTTTTATCAACTGATGTTTTTACCTTGCCCGTTAAAATAACTTTTCCGTTTTTCACATCTGTGTTGATATCGAAGGAATTAAGGTTTCCATTAAATAGCAGCGTTGCTTCTGCTTTGCCGTCTATCCAGGCATCCTTGGCACCTTTCTCCCAGTCATTTTCAGCCTTCATATCTGCTGCCAATGCACTTGTCGTTAAGGTGCAGGCAACTATTAGAGACAACATTGTTCGTTTCATATCTAAATCTCCTTTTCGTGTCATATGAATGAATGCCAAAGCCATGCCAAGCGTTTAAGATTATGATTTAAAAGAGTAAGTAACGCGGTTTTAGCATAAAACTTCTCGCACAACTCTGAAAGGGTTACCGCACAAAGAAACTTTTTACTCTTACATCATTTTGTCTAATCCGTTGACGGGACAGATCCAGACCGGTGATGAACCGTAATCGCCTGAATTCGTAAAGATTTGAATACTATGTTTGCAACACTGCATGCACCGCCTGCTAAAAATAACTAAGGAACGTCCATGTTCGAAGTCCTGTGCGTAATCAGTGGCATAATGATCTTCACTACCATTGCGCCTCACCTTCCCGGTAAACATTGGTTAATTCGTGTTTGGGAATTTCCGAGAGTGCAGCAAATGGTAATCATTGCCATAACGGTTGTGGCCTGGGGAGTGTACTTCTATTACACAGCTGATATGACTGCAGCTGGCTTAGCTGTCGTGCTGTTTTTATGCTTTATCTATCAATCAGTCTGGGTTGTCCCCTATACTTTGCTAGGGCTAAAGGAGGTCACCCGCATCAAATCTCCGGTTAAAGAAAAAACGTTCTCTATCCTCACCAGCAATGTCTACATGCACAATAAAAACTTTGATGGTCTGATAAAGCTGGTAGAGAAGTACCAGCCGGATATGCTGGTTACGCTGGAAAGCAACAAAGACTGGGAAGACGCGCTCGAAAAAATTCACGATGACTACCCTTATCGTATTCCCTGCGCATTGGAGAATCTGTATGGCATGCATCTCTACAGTAAATTGCCGTTCAAGGAAAAAGAACTACGCTATCTCGTCGAAGATGATGTTCCCTCTATGCAGGTGACTATTGAGATTGACGGTCATGACATAATTGTCTATCTGCTGCATCCCAAGCCGCCAAGTCCAACAGAGAATGAAACAGCCGGCCCCAGGGACGAGGAGTTAACGCTGGTTGGTCAAGAGGTATTAGATCAGCAGTTGCCTGTGATCGTTGCCGGTGACCTGAATGATGTGGCCTGGTCACCCACAACCAGAAAGTTTCGTAATCTTAGCCAGGCACGGGACCCGCGTCGCGGACGTGGTTTCTTCAACACGTTCCATGCTAAATACCGGTTAATCCGATGGCCACTTGACCATGTTTTTCATACTGATCATTTCGATTTGGTGGATATTAAGCGTTTAGAAGGCTATGGATCAGATCACTTTCCTTTACTGACAAAGTTGCATCTCACCCGGGAAGGTGATGCCTGTCCGTCTTCTTCTGCGCCAGAAGCTGACAATAAAGCCAGCCCCGAATCAGAATAGGATCCGTTATTGTTAAGCACTAATGGCCATGGCAGGTGCCGTGGCCGCCAATGCGTGACAGCGGGAAATCATATCTTTGATATCTGACACATCCGGTAGCATTTGATCGCCTTCGTCGAGGACGATTTTGCCATTTTGCACACCTGTGCTTCGCAAAAACAAAACCGGTGGGACGCGTTTATCCGTCATTTTGATGGCCCGATAAACTTGCTCTCCGCTCATATCGGGTAATGTGTCATCAAGTAACACCACATCATAATCTCTCTGCTGCTGAAGTCTCACAGCGGCTTTTCCACTGGCAGCAAAGTCTACTGTCCAGCCCAGGCCAGTCAATACGCTGGTAATGGTACTAGCCGTTACAGGATCATCTTCAGCTAAAAGTACATTAAGAACAGATTTTTGTATCATGGCGCCTCCTGCTACCCATTTATTACAACCTTAGTGGTTGTCACGACGCATCGAGCGCGCTTATTTTTTGCACCGGACCTTGCCGGGCATCCAAGATAAAAGTTGTATAAGCAGAACCCGGGCCAATATTATGCTCAAACGCTTAGTATCCTCAACTGATAGCGCTACCAGCATCCGGCTGGTGACCGAACTATCCTTTATCAGCAATAAATGAAGTAGCTCGGCATGCATGTTGATTTTAATCAGGGTAATTTTGTCTGGGAAGGTTATAAAAATTACCGGCAGCAGCGTCCCTCTTACCAAGCTTTGTCATGCTGCCTTACAAATAATCAGGCGTGGGAGACCGTTTTTCGCCCCGCCGACACGGATGCAATATAGGATTTGAGTGAACTACAGGCCTTGTCCCGGGGGATAAAATGAGCCAACGCCAGCAGTTTATTATCCCGCGGCCACACCGCCATATTGAGGGTATCAATATCTTCTGCAGACAGCGCTTTGTCATCCAGTTTTAGCTCGATAGCTTTTTTATTTGGCTTTATTACCGTTGGCTCAATATCACTCACCAACGCCGGACTGATGCAAAAAAATTCTCGCTTGTAAGGATCTCTGACAATATGTAGCTGTTCGTCTTTAGCAAGTATCGCCGGCCAGCCTTCTGAAATACGACTTTGCGCGAACATTGCCAGTGTAAATGCAGCCAAAGTTCCAAGGGTGATAAGGGTAAAAGAGGTACTTAACCTGGGGGCAAAAATAACCAATAAACTCACGATGACAACAAAAGCAATCCATGCAAAGAACACACGTCGCATGGCTTTGGGACTGATTCCGGAAAAGACACGGGCTTGTCTGATATCGTTTTTTGTCAATGTGACGAGCGTCACTTTAGGTGATGAGGCCAATACTACAAATCCTTTTTGCGAATATAACTTACATATATACGGCGCGAACGGTATGTACAACTAACCATT
Source organism: Salinimonas profundi (assembly GCF_014750655.1). Taxonomy (GTDB): domain Bacteria; phylum Pseudomonadota; class Gammaproteobacteria; order Enterobacterales; family Alteromonadaceae; genus Alteromonas; species Alteromonas profundi_A. Next base: position 97,268 of record NZ_JABBXD010000001.1, on the reverse strand, counting down.
AGTCGCATTTTATTCGCCTGCGGGTCACTAAGAGTTATCTTATTGTTATTTGGCTACTTATACCAGCAGTGCATGTCAGAAGATCACGCTTCGCCACTTTGTGTCGCCCGAAAGAGACAAGCTGCCTGCTTTTGACCTTTGATATTTTCAGTATATCACAGCGGTTGTAATCTGCTGTGGCACCCTCATTCATAGTTTACATCCACGTTACTGAAGGTAAGTATGACTACATTATCTATTGATATTATTTCGGATATTGCGTGCCCATGGTGTGCCATCGGTTATGGCAGGTTGCGTGAAGCACTGGACGCATCCTCGGAAATAGACGCTGAAATAAGCTGGCGCGCGTTTGAGCTGAACCCTGATCCGGATGCGGTCCGCGAGCCTATCGGACCTGCTCTGGCAAAAAAATACAATATGAGTGAGCAACAGGTTGATGAGACACAGCAGCAGATGAAAGACGCGGCGCATGCGCTGGGTATTAATTTTGACAACATGGACAGCCGGTACACCTGCAATACATTTGATGCTCACAGGCTGGTGAAATGGTCGGCCCAGTTTGAAAAGCAAACACCCATGAAACTTGCTTTGTTCGACGCTTATTTCGGACACGCCCAATCAGTTGATGAGAAGGATGTGCTACTTAGCTGCGCAGAGTCAGCCGGTCTTGATCGTAATGAAGCGCAGTCAGTGCTGGAATCGGATGACTACGCCCAGGCGGTACGCGATGAAGAAAAACTCTGGCAACAAGCAGGCATTTCCTCAGTACCGGCGTTTGTTATAAACCAGAAGTATCTGATAAGTGGTGCACAGGAGTCTGACGCTTTGGTTAAAGCACTGTCTGACATAGCCATAAAAGAAAGCGTGTAATGCCGGGAAGGATTGGTCTGTGTCACATGACACAGCGTAAGAGCCTGCAGTAAGTGACCTATTTAACGCACGGGAGATATCAATGACAACCTATACTGCTATACATCTGAAAAATCGTCCTGAAGACGGCAAAATTGGTGAACATTTATTTGAGGTAAAAGAAAAGACGGTTCCTGAACCTGAAGACAATCAAATATTGGTCAAACAAACTTACATGTCACTGGATCCTGCAATGCTCGGTTGGATGACCGCGGACGAGGAAAGTTATATTCCGCCCGTTGAGCTTGGTGATGTCATGCGCTCAAGTGGCGTAGGCACCGTGGTCAGTTCCCGGCATCCTGACTTTAGTGAGGGTGATAAAGTGATGGGGATGATGGGATGGCAGGAATACGTCGTCAGCGATGGCAAAGGCCTGAACAAACTGCAGAAAGGCATTGATGAGGAGACCGCATTGTGTGTGTTCGGTCTGCCCGGCCTTACCGCCACACAAGGTTTATTAAACATTGGTAAACCTGAAAAAGGTGAGACACTCATTGTAACCGGCGCGGCCGGCTCTGTGGGCTCAATCGTTGGTCAGATAGCCAAAGCTGATGGACTGCGGGTTATTGGTGTAGTGGGCAGTGATGAGAAAGCGGACTGGATCACACAAGAGCTTGGGTTTGATGGCGCTATCAATTATAAGACGGATGATCTGCAGGCCAGACTCGAGGAGCTGGCGCCAGACAGAATCGATGTATTTTTCGAAAATACCGGCGGCCCGATACAGTCCCTGATTGTCAATTACATGAATGCCCATGCACGTGTCGTGGTTTGCGGCATGATATCAGACTATCAGGCTGATACTCCGTCGCCAGGTCCGAACTGGTTACCACTGATTAAAAAACGCATAAAAATTCAGGGGTTTGCGATGCCTGACCATCTGGATAACAGCGCGCAACTTGTTAAGCAGCTTACGCCCTATGTACAACAAGGCAAGATTAAATATCGTTCGCACATTATTGAGGGGTTAACCAGTGCAATGGAAGGTTTAAACCTGCTGTTTGAAGGTAAGAATAAAGGCAAACTGATGGTTAAGCTCTAACTCACCAGGCTGTTTCTTCAGGCAAGGTGGTGATGTAGTGCGACCCCTTTGCCTGTGTTTTAACCTTATAGAGTGCCTGATCAGCATGATGAATCAGTGAAGTCAGATCTTCACCAATGCAATTTTCACAAAACGCCACACCCACCGAGCAGGTCATGACCGGGTGGGCAGCATCGGGGGCATGCATCATCGCATGATGCTGCCATAACGCGCTGAACTCCTCGCATTTTTGTCTGATATCTGCTTCACTCATACCGCTTAACGCGACCATAAACTCTTCCCCACCGTAGCGACCGATAACATCACACTGACGCCTGAAAATCTGCCGGAGAATATCTGCCTGTAAGCAGATGGCATGGTCGCCTTTTTGGTGCCCGAAATAATCGTTAAACTTTTTAAAATCATCTAAGTCCAGTAACAGGACTGAGAATGACAGCTTCTGTCGCGCTGACAGAGCCAGTAACGATTCGCTGGATTGCATCAGTGCACGCCGGTTATTCAGATTGGTTAACGGGTCGAGAGTACTTAGTTTTTTTAACTCACTATTAATGCTACGCATTCGTTGCAACGTTCTGTCTATACGATATCTGGCATACACACAAATAAACAGGCCTCCTGCCACAAAGGCGGCAGAGATGGGCCCACGCTCTTGATAAATAGCATTTGAATAGAGTAAAAATAAAAAGCCGCTCAAAATGAAAATGCAGCAGAAAAAGGTGTATTTATACGGAATGCGCAGCGCAAACACACAAAAGAAAGCGTAAAGAATCGTCCCTTCATACGGAAATGCGAATTGAAACTGTGTCCAGCAGCGGTGAATTAACGCAAAGTTGGTGAAGCTCAGCCACAGCAACAGTAATGAAAATAGTAGCTTGAGGTAAGGTTCGACCGGCTTTTGAAAAACACCGGCAACCACCAGTGCCACTACGGGCAACTGATAAAGCAGCCGGTTTTCAAGGTAGATACCATACAGTAATGGCGGTAGCAGCGACATATCAGCCAACATAAAGACGCCGATGATAACCGGCCCAAGAATGACGGCCCGGCGTAGTCTTGCGTGTTCAAGCTCTGGGTTATCCGTCATAGCACGCTGTACCACCCGAATCAGACCATATTCTAAAAGCGTAGTCGCTTACTTTATTTTTGGTACACTTCTGGTCGCTTTTTCATCGACGCCCCCATCGCGCATGACGTTACAGGGAATAGCGCAAGCTTAGCACAACGCCTTCTGAGCCGGGATTTTTTTCGCCTAATCCACCATTGGAGATATGGCCGATTTCTATCTCTGTCGCCCACTGCGCCGAGAGCTGGTAACGCGCACTCAGCGCAGAATAAAATTCGACGTTGTCACCCAGCGCCTCCGGCGAGTCAACCAGCCCGGCGTGAAAGGCCAGCGCAGTTGAAAAGGCGCCTTGCTGATAAAACGTTTTATGTAATCCTGCCGCAAAATAATGCTGGCCTTCATCTGCCCAAATTACCAAGACACTGGGCTGGATACTGTAAAGCGATGATAGCGGGGGCAATATATAAGCACCATGTAGGGCATTTCTGTCAGCGCCATCCATAATGTTCCAGATTGCTCCGCCAAGCTTCATTTCGCCCCATGGACGGGCTTCTGCTTGCTGAATACCAGAGGCCAGAAAAAAGCCAACAAGAATAGACATATAAGAAAAGAATCGCATTTAAAACTCCTGAGAAAATAAGGCGCTTTTATACGGCAACAGACTCAAAAAGGAATGTGATATTTTCTTATAAGATTTTCAAATTATTTATTAAACTCAGGTGGTTACCATATGGTAACCACCCTGGCGCGAGCCTTAAGTTTTATCTGCAATGCATGTTTTTTATGTAGGGCTATTGGCTCAAAAGAATTCTGAGCATTCTGCGTAGTGGCTCAGCCGCGCCCCACAATAATTGATCGCCCACCGTAAATGCGGAGATATACTGCTCACCCATATTAAGCTTACGCAGGCGCCCTACCGGAATCGACAACGTGCCGGTCACTTTGGCCGGTGTCAATTGCTCCATCGACGCTTCTTTTGTGTTGGGTACGACTCTCACCCACTCATTATGCTGGGAAATGATCGTTTCAATTTCTTCCAATGGCAGGTTTTGTTTTAACTTTATTGTCAGCGCCTGACTATGAGAACGCATAGCCCCTACCCTTACACAAATGCCATCAATGGGTACCGGCGCCGACTGACTACCCAGTATTTTGTTTGCCTCAGACTGCGCCTTATATTCCTCACGACTTTGCCCGCTATCAAGCTGAGCATCAATATAAGGAATCAGGCTTCCTGCCAGAGGCACACCAAATTGCTGCTTCGGGTATTCATCGCTGTTTATAAATGAGGTGACTTCGCGATCAATATCTAAAATGGCTGACGCAGGCGCGGATAATTTATCTTTTACATGGGCATGCACAGCGCCCATTTGTGTCAAAAGTTCACGCATATGCTGCGCGCCAGAGCCTGACGCTGCCTGGTAGGTCATGGGTGAGACCCACTCGATCAAATCCTTTTCAAACAAACCGCCCAGTGCCAACAGCATAAGTGAAACCGTACAATTGCCACCTACAAATGTCTTCAGCCCCTTCGACAGGCCCTTGTCAATTTCAGATCGGTTGACCGGGTCAAGTACAATTACTGCGCTGTCATCCATACGCAGCGCTGAGGCAGCATCAATCCAAAATCCCTGCCAGCCGGCATCGCGCAATGCGTGATAAACAGATTTTGTATAATCACCGCCCTGACAGGTGATTATAATGTCCTGTGCACCAAGCGCTTCAATGTCATGCGCATCCTGCAGCGTTGTTGGTTCATAACCGGCAAATTGCGGTCCGGGTTCGCCGGCCTGCGAGGTGGAAAAAAATGTCGGCGTGATAAGGTCAAAATCTTTTTCCTGTGTCATTCTTTCCATCAACACAGAGCCCACCATACCTCGCCAGCCGACCAGCCCGACTTTTGCCTTACCCATATCTCTTCCCCATCTTTCTTATTCAGTTCATTAGTGTTTCATCTGAGTCTATTGATAAAAAAAACCGAGTGCTACGCTAATGTTTATTCAAATTTGCTATGAACTATTCCCATCTGATTAATTCAACGGCAGGTAACTCCCCACTAACAAACTAATCGTTTCTGTGGAGCTGGCCGTTTCAACAACCAGATACTCATTAATGATACAGCAGACATGCTGTCAGGAGCAGACGTTTGAAGGACTATATTCTCGCTATCGACCAGGGCACTACCAGTTCACGGGCGCTAATCTTTGCCCCCGACGGACAGGTAAAATCAATGGCACAGCAAGAGTTTAAACAGTTTTACCCTCACGATGGATGGGTAGAGCACGATCCCCAGCAGTTGTGGCAAAGTGTTGTGGATACCATGCGAGAAGCAATCGACAACGCCAATATCAGTGTTGAAAGCATCGCTACCATCGGTATTACAAACCAGCGGGAAACTACCATCGTATGGGATAAGCAAACCGGTGAGCCTGTTTATCCTGCCATTGTCTGGCAGGATCGTCGCACAGCCGCTTACTGTCAGACGCATCAGGATGACCGGGCACTGACCAATTACATCTCGCAAACCACAGGTTTATTACTGGACCCTTATTTCTCTGCGACAAAAATCGCCTGGATCCTGGACAATGTCGAAGATGCAAGGGCGCGCGCCAACAATGGTGAGCTGCTGTTTGGCACTGTCGATACCTATCTCATCTGGCGTCTGACCAACGGAGCCTCGCACGTGACCGATGCAACCAATGCATCGCGTACGATGCTGTTTGATATTAATAAACAGCAATGGGATGAACGCCTGTTAGAGATATTTAACATACCTGCCTCAATGCTCCCTGAAGTGCAGGATTGTGCATCTGAATTTGGAAAAACTGAAGCGTCAGTGTTAGGGAGGTCAGTACCTATTCAAGGGGTGGCCGGCGACCAGCAGGCCGCATTAATCGGACAGGCATGTTTTGAAAAGGGCATGGCAAAAAGCACTTACGGCACGGGATGCTTCATGATTTTGAATACCGGTGATGCGCCGATGATATCGACTAATCGACTGCTCACGACGGTGGGATACCGGATAAACGGAAAAGTCACCTATGCCCTGGAAGGCAGTATCTTTATGGCCGGAGCCACAGTGCAGTGGCTGAGGGACGGACTTAAGCTTATCAGTGATGCCGCCGAGTCCGAGACGCTGGCGGAAAAATCCCGCAAGGATAATGGCGTGTTTCTGGTACCGGCCTTCACCGGCCTGGGTGCGCCGTACTGGGATCCGGATGCGCGCGGGGCCATCTTAGGGTTAACCAGAGATACCGGGATCAGTGAAATTGTCGCCGCCGGATTACAGTCTGTCTGTTATCAGACCAAAGACTTACAAAAAGCGATGGAAAATGATGGCGCCCGGCCTGTGGCCCTGCGCGTGGATGGCGGGATGGCAGAAAACGACTGGGTAATGGCTTTTCTGGCCGATATCCTGGGTGCAGAAGTGCAGCGACCGCAAATCACTGAAACCACCGCCGTGGGAGCTGCCTTTCTGGCCGGGTTGCAGGCCGGAATCTACAAAAGCCTGCATACTCTTTCAGAGTGCTGGCAATGTGAGCACGTATTTGAACCCAGATTATCCAAGGAGGAACGTGACAGCGCATACAAGCGCTGGCAGGAGGCCGTCGCCAGAATCCGCTGTAATTAATGACCTGTGGTTATATGTCGTGTTTTTCTGTCCATTCGCGTAGCGGCTCAAGTACCTCAAGCGCGCTATGACCAAATTTGGTGAGTTCATAAGAAACCGCTATGGGCCGCTGGGCCAGAACCGTGCGCTTAACCAGATTGTTTTGTTCAAGCTCCTTAAGTCGCTGGTCGATCATCTTACGACTGGCGCCGCCTAATTGCCGACACAATTCATTAAATCGAACCGGACCATCCTTTAGATGATATATGACAGAACTCGTCCATTTTCCGCCAATCAGCCGCATTCCCCGCTCTATTGGGCACGTCTGATGATTTTCATTGAGTGCTGACTTGCGTCTGCGCTTAACAGGGTTGGCTTCGTTTTTCACGCACTTCTCCGACAGCAATGACAAGTTAGACAGACCTTTAAGTCTTCCTACATAAAAGCCTAGCCGCTTTTTGCGCGCTACAACATTGAACTTTCGTTGATAATGAATGACTAGCGACCGATTCAGGCGTCGCCTGGCTGGACATTTAAAGATGCAGGTCACGAGAGGTGAGTACACAAAAAAATACCGGGGCATGCCCCGGTATTATCATGATTACTTACAAATCAAAAGCTGGCGTTATATTGCACGCTCAGGATATGAGCATTGGCTGACTGACGACCTGTAATTGTGGAAGTAATACCCAACGCCTGTAAGCGGTCATTGGTTTTATCTACATTTGCTTCACGGCCATTAAGGTATGCATAGCCGAAATCAACGGTACTGGTGTCATTGAAAGCATAGCTGGCACCGGCAGTGATCCAGTGACGATCTGTATCAGGAATGCTCAGCGAACGATTCTCAGTTGTTACAGCACCATCATCGTATGCATAGCCCGCACGCAGTGTCCATACGTCATCCAGCTTGTATGTCACACCCAACGCACCACGCCAGGTATCGTCAAAGTTTTCTTCTTTTAGTAGCAGATCAGCGCCATTGTCTAGCGTTGCTTCTAGCTTCTCAAATGTACTCCAGTCAGTGAATACAAGGCTGGCCTGTACTGACCACTGATTAGTGAGTTCTTGATTTACTGCGATTTCAGTAATTGCTGCCAGATTAAGATCCAGCTGGCCACCCAGATTCAACTCAGGACGAAGATCAGAATTTACTTCACCGTCCAGCTCAAGCTCTGTCTCAGCACGATAAGATACACCGATATCGGTGGTCTGCGTTGGCTGCCAGAAAAGACCGACGTTCCAGCCGAAGCCCCAGTCATCACCTTCAAGACCGACGATAGTCGCATTACCAGGTACCGCGCCACCACTGATAGATTCAATCGCCTTTGGCGTGGCTGTTGAAATTTCTGCTTCAGCGTACGTGGTGCTGATACCTAAACCAAGACTAAGCTGGTCTGATACTTTGTAAGCTAAAGTTGGGTTAAGTGTGACTGACTTTACTTCTGCATCATTCGCAAAATGTAAACCGTTGTAGTCGTCACTGTAATCGGTACGCAAGCCGTAAGTGGTAAACGCGCCAATACCAAATGACAGCTTATCGGTGATAGGCCTGATGTAATAAGCAGCCGGAACAATCGCGGTATCTGCAATGTTTTGTTCACTTGCGCTCATTGGCGGTAAATCGACCGTGCCAGCTGGCGTAGTAACCTGTGTGTTAAGCTCACCTGAGATGTCGACATTCGGATCGATATAGCTCACCGCCGCACTGAACTGCTGTGTTTCAAATTGCGTAATTGCCGCAGCGTTAGTGGTCAGAATAGTGGCATTTTCAGGTGTTGCGGCCTGACCGGCGAAGGCACGCCCTAACCCGTTTGCACTGTGCTCGTTAACCTGAAAACCGGCCGCCAGTGCTGAAGAAGAAAAGCAGGAAACTGCCATACCAACACAAATAAAAATTTTGGAGTGTTTATGCATGTAAATCTCTTTTTTATTTCACAAAAATGATGGGCATAAGACATTTCTTGCACATATAAATGTCATAAACGCCTGATATGAGCCGAAGCTTACGGACAACTGATACGAGCTGCAATATCCTTTGGTCGCAATTGGCGGTTATTTGAACGAACAATTTAATAAATTTTTATTTAAGGGCAGTTAACATACATTTCATCAACATTTTTAACATTTTAGTAGCAACTTCCTGCAACTTACGACTTTCACCCTGCTCGCTACGGGTTAGTGCCAGATGACAGGAAGATAAACCATCTGACGACGTCGACCATCCATTGTCAGAAATGGCCCGCTCATACGGCTCAAGTATAAAAATTTATCAGCGATTGCCTGTCTTAGCGGCGGCGTAGCATTGATACTGGCAGCCACCTAAAACAGCACGCTGCCTGCACAATTTTACTGGGAAAGCCGTGTCTGGTGATCTGCCCGATACCGTGCTGCCAATTCGCTCGTGCCAATGCCACTTTGGCGCATCACTTTTATTTGCGTCGGTATCCGCTCTTTCATTGCCTCAATATGGCTAATAACGCCAATCATTTTGCCAGAGGCATTGAGGTTATCCAGTGCATCTAACGCGATGTCCAGGGTCTGCGCGTCCAGCGTCCCGAATCCTTCATCTAAAAACAGTGAGTCGATACTGGTTTTATGACTTACTAAATCAGATAAGGCCAGCGCGAGGCTTAAACTGACAAGAAAACTCTCGCCGCCAGAAAGGGTTCTGGTGTCACGTTGTTCATCCCCTTGCCAGGTGTCCAGCACGGACAAGCCGAGCCCGTCCCCTGTCAACCGAGTTAACTGATAACGCCCATGGAGCCGGCTTAGCTGCTGATTGGCCAGATAAACAAGGTTGTCCAGCGTCAGCCCCTGAGCAAACCTTCTGAACTTATCACCACTGGCAGAACCTATCAGTCCATGCAGATAACTGAGGTCGTCATAGCGATTTTGTTGCGCTGAAATCTTCTGCAATAACGCATGTTGTCTGTCGCGTTTATCATCATCGCTGGACAAGGCATGAGAGACTCTGCCTTTTTCTTCTGAAAGTTGATCTCTGGTTGCCTTTACTCCGGCAATGTCTTTCTCTACCTGTGCTTTTTCACGCTGTTGCCATTCACTGGCTTCAGGTTGCCCGTTGATATCAGCCAATGTCTGTGTAGCTGTCTCCATTACTGTTCTGGCGCGATTCAGCCGATCATCCTGCTGTGCTTTCATATGCGCCAGTCGCTGTTGAGTTTCTTTTTCCAGTAATGCGCTTAAAAACTGCTGTTCATCATCAAATGGGCTGGCATTTAACCCGTTCTGCCACAATTCTCCGGACTGCTGTACACCAGCATCAAGCTGCTGAGCTCGGGATGAAAGCAATGAAACGGTCGTGGTCAGTTCTGTCACCAGATTATCGGCACGCCGCCAGTCCGCCAGCGCGCTCTGGCGGGCTTCTTCAGCCTGCTGGCGTTGGTGCGCCCGGTATTCACGCTGATGCCTGACCGCTTTATCGCCAAATAATTCGTGTCGCCGGGTCATGGTGGTGGTATGAATACTTTCCAATTCGGTTATCTGACGCGCTAAGGCAGTACACTGCTCACCCACCTCTTCACCACGCTGACGAACTGCTCGAAGCTCACTGGTGACGGTAGTCAGATCAGCAGAAAGCTGCGATACCTGCTTAGTGATAGTCTCAAATTCCTGCAGATGTCTGGCCTGCTCATCCAGCCATTTGCCCAGCTTTTCAGTGCCTATTTCATACCCGGCCTCACTGATTTGCTGCTGCAAGGTATGTTCATTACTGCTTAACTGTTCCTGCAACTGCGTTATCGCGTCAGTCAGTTGTTGTTGTTGTTGTCTGGCATTGTGTACTGTATTTTCATCCCGGGTTCGCTGATCCTGGGCATGTTGCCACTGCGCTCTGGCTGACTCGGCTGCCCTTGATGTCTCGCTCACAGCCTTTTCTAACTTTTCGCGTTCGGCTAACAATACATTGCAGTGTTCAATATCGTTATTGAGCTGCTGCTCAATCGCCTGTAGATCACTCTTATCAGATGACGATGGTCGCAATTGCAAACGCTCTGAAGCCTGACGGAGTCGTTCACGATTGCTGTCAATTTGCGACAAGAGGCTTACAAGCTGCTCCCGATACTGCCCCGCTTTATGTTCAAGAGAATCGATTTGCTGGCGCACATGCTGCCCTTCATCCTCTGTTTTCTGTAACGCGGCTTTCGTTTCATCACGCCGGATAGTGGTCTGTGAGACATCCAACGCAGGCACCTCATCATGCACTACCGAACCACACAGAGGACAGGGCTCATTATGCTTCAGCGCTTGCCTGTAGCCTGCCAGTAGCTCTTCTTGTGACAGTAACTGCGTTAAATCATCAAGTTGTTGCCGCAACTGACGATAACGGGCGCTAAGCGATGCCCTTTGTTGTGTCAACGCGCTAAGGGCCGTCTCAGCCTCGGTCAGTGCGTTCTGCTGCTCCTTATGCTGTGAACTAAACGCATCAATTTGCTCCTGTGCATGGCGCGCCTCATGAAAATGCGGCCAGCGGCCGTTAAGCGCTGCAACTCGTTGTCGCAGGACCGTCTTCTCCTCGTGCTCACTCTCATGCCTGGTTAGCTTTTCCGTAGCTTGCTGGCTGTTACGTAACGCCTGCTGACGCACGCTATCAAGCTTTTGCGCCTGTTCAGCAGAACCATTGAGTTCGCTTTGCGCTGTCTCAATAGCGCGCAGCGCGTCTTTCGAGCGCTGCTCTAAATTCGCGACTTCCTGACTCATACTATCAAGCTGCTGCACCTGCAACTGCCACGCTGACATTGATTTTGAAAAGTGGGCAAGGTGGGCGTTTTTATCCAGATACTCGCTCGCCGAAGCATGTTTTTGTGACAAGGCTTGCGCACTTTTTTCCAGCTCACCGGCTTCACTATGAAGCTGGTCCCGCTTACTCTGCATCTGCACGAGTGACGCTCGTTTTTCATCTAATTGCTGCACAAGCGAAGATGCTTTCTCATCCAGAGGGATAATATGCTCGGTGATGAGCTGTTCTTCTTCTGCTGCGCTCTGCTGCACGTCAGAGAGCGCGCGTTGGCACTGTTCTAACGATTCGGCCTTTTGTTCACGCTGCGTTAGCGCCTGGGCCAGCGATTGCTCCCGCTGCGTTAATTCTTCTTTGTTGGATGCCTGTTCAGATTTTGCCTGATTATATTGCTGCCACCGCGTTCTGAGTTGCTCTGCCGGTTCGCTGCGCGCCAGTTGTTCACGTTCAGACTGATGCCGGGCGATATCTGACAACGCTTCGTCCACATCCTGTTGCGCTTTGCGACATTGGGCAGTGGCGTGATCACGATCCTGCCACCATCGTAAATGGCGGGACTTTGTGTCTAAGTCCTTGGTTAATTCAACCAGTTGTAAGGCAATATCTTGTTGCTTTTTCGTTAATGCCTGTTTTTCTTCCTCGTCAAGTAACTCAACACCTTCAGCGTGCGCTTTTAGCGCTCTTAGTTCGTTTTTTGCTTCACTGTGCTGTTCATGTACAGCACGGGAAATCTGACCGTAGATTTCTGTTCCGGTCAGCTCTTCAAGCAGCTCCGCGCGCTCAGCTTCCGTAGCATTTAAAAAAGCAGCGAAGTCGCCCTGTGACAGCATCATCGATTTTGTAAATCGTCCGAAATCCAGGCCCGTTAGCGCCTCCACCGCCTCGATTTTCTGGCGCACCTGTGAGGCTATCAGCTTGCCGCTTTGAACCTCTGCTAACTCAACATCGGCCTGCTGCAGATTGCCATCGGGTTTATTTCGGCCCCGGCGCATACTCCAGAATGCCCTGTAAGCAATACCCTTGACCTCAAACTCAACCTCCGCCAGACACTCTGCACTGCCGCGGGTCATAATTTCATTTGAGGAAACCGATATCGCGCCTAAACGCGGGGTCTGATGATAAAGCGCCAGACAAATAGCATCGAGCAAGGTTGTCTTACCGGCGCCCGTCGGGCCGGTAATGGCAAACAGGCCATTTGCTGTAAAGTCAGGGTGAGTGAAGTCAATTTTCCATTCACCCTTGAGCGAGTTGAGGTTTTTAAGACGAAGCGAGAGTATCTTCATGACGCCTCTCCCTCACTGATGAGGGAATGATAAATTGCATTGAACTGTTGCGAGATACGTGTCTTTCGAGCCTGTGCCTCGTCATCTTCATCAAAGCTTTCCAGTGCCAGTCGCCGTTCAAACACCTGTGTAGGTGTCAGTTCGCTCAGGGTTTCCTTGTTCACGGCATCGCTACTTTGCGCGCTGTTCTGTCTGGCACGACGTAACTGCAAAACTTCAGCATTCAAAGGCTCTGTGATAGCAACAATACGCTGTTGCAGGTCACTCAGGTACCCCTGCGACTGTACTTCAAGACTCAGCCAGACTGTCTGTTCGCTATGCGCATAGGCCGACAATTGCTGCTCCAGCGATTTAAGCGTGCCGCTGTGACTAGCCATCGGCTGAAAAACCGGCACCTCAACGGGCGATATCCGGGCAGCGTTGTCGTCATTATCAAAATCAACAATATTAACCTGCTTGGCATGTTTCAACTCATCAAAGCTCAGGGGGATGGGCGACCCGCTGTAGCGAATATGATCAGATTTAGCCACCTTCTGAGGCCGGTGAATGTGACCAAGTGCGATATAATCAGCCGGCGGAAATCCGTCGGCCGCAAAGCCTTCAAGGGTGCCGATGTAAATATCTCTGACACTGTCCGACTGGCTGACACCCAGTGCGGTCAGATGCCCGGTAGCGATAATCGGTACCGGCTTGCCCACAGCCTCACGCCTGGCAAGCGCAGCCTCATATACCGTCTGGTAATGGGCAGTAATTGCCTCGCCCAGTGCGCGACGTTTGTCATCGCCCGAGTCGCCTGCCTGACTGATAAGCACATCACGCGGCCGGATAAAGGGAATTGCACAAAGGATAGCGCCAACTTCGTCTTGCCTGTTATGCAGGCTGATCACCTGCTGCTCGGTAGGAATGCCCGTGCTGGCGATAACATGTGTATTGAGGCAGGACAATAATTGGCGTGATTCATTAAGCACAGATACAGAGTCGTGATTTCCTCCCAGCACCACCAGCTGACATTGCTGACGCTGCAAGTCCACCACAAACTGATTATACAATTGCCGGGCATAACTGGGGGGCGTGCCGGTATCGAAGATATCGCCTGCCACGATGATGGCATCAATACATTCTTTTTCCGTTAATGCCAGAAGCCAGTTCAGAAAAGCCTCGTGTTCGGACTTTCGTGTTTTAGTGAAAAATGTCTGTCCCAGATGCCAGTCAGACGTATGCAAAATTCTCAAACAACCACTCCTTGAATCTGGCCGACAGGGCGCACCTTGCAGAACAGTTAACACAAAACGAAGGGGCAATTTTATCGTAAAACGAAAGCCTTGCGTACCGGCTGACCGGCAAACTTTAACGATACTGCGAAAGGACATCTAAGACCAGGGTCGCATTGTTGCCCTCTCTCCAGGCTTCTAGACTGACCGGCGCATTAATAACAAGAGGTCGATATGTCCGACGAACGCACGACAACGTACACTGATTTAAGCAGACCCCGCGCAGACTTTGCCTCCCGCGCTGACTATCTGGAACATGAATTAAAGGTGATGTCGCCTCATCGCTGGCGGCCTAATCTGCCTGGCCGCGACTATCGTTTTGAATGGGAGGACTTAGTTCCGGGCATGGCTGCCACCATTGGAAAAATCGTAATGGTCGCAGCAATTGTAGGCGCATTTGCTGCCCCACTGGGACTTAGTTCAGCGTTTGTTATTGAGAATGTGCGCTTTGAGCTGATTATTGCAGCCGTATTATTTGTGATCCTGATATCCGGTTTTTTAAACCCTTCTGCGAATCTGGCCGGCACACATGGCCCCCTTATCCCACTGGTACCACTGATTGTTGCATCCGGTGGTCATCCAATGGCCCTGGGATTATTGGTCGGGTTATTCGGCTTCTTGCTGGGCGTGACAAAAGGCGGCAGCCTGCTAGCCCGGTTAACCAGCAATGGCGTTTGTGGCGGGCTGTTACTCTATCTTGGCTTTATTGGTATTTCAGGGCAGGTTGAAAAATTATTTACCTGGGCACAGGGATTCGATAAAGGCTACCTGGCATTTGTGGTGCTGATCGCAACCGTCATTATGTATGCCTGGCTGGAACACATTCAAAAGCGCTGGCTGGCAATTCCGCTGGGCGCCGGCGTCGCCGCGGTTATTGCTCTGGCGATGGGGGCGCCTTTTGAGTTTTCCACACAGCCCGGTGTACCCAATATGAATCCGGCTTACTGGTGGGGAGAAACCACCGGCTGGCAGTTAGGCTGGCCTGACTGGTCGCATTTTGTGGCGGTACTGCCTTTCGCTGTTCTGGCCGTGGCTATGTGGTCGCCTGACTTTCTGGGTCATCAGGTATTCCAGAAAATCAGTTACCCGAAAAAGACCGAACGTGTACAGATGAATATTGACGATACCATGATGGCCGCTTCCACGCGTCAGGCCGTTGGCAGCCTGCTTGGCGGAGGCAACATATCGTCATCCTGGGGAACGTACATCATCCCGGCATCTATCGCCCGTCGTCCTATCCCGGCCGGCGCCGTCGTGACAGGCGTACTGTGTATTATCGCAGCAGTCTGGGGCTACCCGATGGATCTTGCGGTCTGGCCGCCGGTGCTCAGTGTTGCGCTGATTGTGGGCGTATTTCTGCCCCTGATGGAAGCGGGCATGCAAATGACACGGGAAGGTAAAACCACGCAGTCCGCTGCACTTGTTGTCATCTCTTCTGTGATAGTCAATCCGGTATTTGGCTGGTCATTTGCCATGCTACTGGATAACGCCGGTCTTGTAGGCTGCAAAGACCGCGCGCAGGAGCTAGGCAAAGGGGGTCGATGGATCATCCCGGGCATTGCATTCATTGTGTTGTGCGCCGTCATGGCGATTATCGGCATGTTCCCGGGCATTCCTGCCTTACTGCCCGCTTTCAGATAACATGTTACTGCCTGTGCACGGCTGCGCACAGGCACCTTTCTACTACTTTTTTACTGTCGAAATTACTTACAAAAGCATCGCTCATCGTCTGCTGAAAAACGCTAAGCCCCACGAAAACATTAAAATTTTGTAATGGCCTGTTTCATGCTACCTCCGGTTGCAGATTGTATTGCGTATATAAGAAGTACCTTTCATACAAACAATGGACAATGCTATGAAATTATTTAATAAAAAAGTTGTAGGTGCAGTGTTAGCACTTTTACTTTCAGGTACAGCTCAGGCAGATATGATGTGGAGTGGCACCGGTAATTTTGGTACAGCCATGCCTAATGGCGATATCGGCGCCTCACCGGAAGGCGGGGAGTTTGGTTACGTTTCTACCTATCTGGGTGTTAATCAGACAGGATTGGATCTGGGTGAAGAAACAAATGGCTCTACTATTGTCTCTTCGGCATTTACTGTTGAAGCGGGTGACGAGCTAAGCTTTTTCTTCAACTATATAACTTCTGATGGTGACGAATTCTCAGACTATGCATGGGCACAATTGCTGGATGATACGGGTGAATTAGTCGCGACCTTATTTACCGCCCGTTCTACCCCTGACGGCAATACAGTACCCGGCTTTGGAATGCCCGAGCCTACAGCAACACTCATTCCATCAGAAGTGACCATCATTGACGGGGCCACCAGCTTTTCTGAGCTGGGAGGAGACAGTGGCAGGTGTTTCGACACAGGCTGTGGAAATACAGGATGGATCGAGTCGTTGTTTTCTATCGATGAGGCTGGTAGTTACATGCTATCTCTTGGTGTAACCAATTGGAGCGATAGTGAATATGCTTCGGCACTGCTGTTCGACAATATTGAGATAAACAACGAAGACATTACCCCTCCCCCTCCTTCAGCGTCTGTACCAGCACCCGCCTCTGCACTGCTTTTATTATCGGGACTTTTTGCTTTTGCGTTTAACCGCCGCCGTTAAACTCTGTTAAGGCCGCTCACGCGGCCTTTTTTATACAAATTCTTACATTAGGTAACACGATGACACAGCGATTAGTTGTAGGATATTTACTCAATATCGCTAATGGCTTACAAAATGAAATTTTCAAACCTGCTAGTTACGACCCTCTGTGCTTTTACATTACACAGTGTGCACGCTAAAGAATCACTGAGTGACACTATCAAACAACAGGATAAAGCGCTGTTTGAAGCATTTAATCAGTGCAATCCGGAAAAATGGCGTCAGTACCTGGCACCAAATATAGAATTTTATCAGGATAATGATGCACCCACTTACAGTCGGGATGAACTTGAACCTTCATTTCTGGATCGCTGCACAGCAGGTAAACAGGCATCACTCATCCGCAGATTCATTCCAGAGGCACATGAAGTGCACCCTATCGAAGGTGTCGGCGCTGTTCAGTTCGGCGCTCACCGATTTCTAATTAAAGAAGGCGCATCTTTTAAAGAAGTAGCCCGCCCACGCTTTGTGCATCTGTGGGAAAAGAAGGACGATAAATGGCAGATAATCCGGGTAATTAGCTACGATCATTAGTAAGCGTTGTCCGCTCTAACACATAACAAATGGTAACCAACATCACGGCTTACGGAGATGAAACATATTTGAGAAGAGAAAAATGAAAACCGTGCGATTCAAAAAGATATTCTGGGGATAAGGAAGTTGGTCGGTGTGAGAGGATTTGAACCTCCGACCCCTGACACCCCATGACAGTGCGCTACCAGGCTGCGCTACACACCGACCGAAAGAGCGGACAAGTGTACTTAAATTTTCTTCGAATGCAATTGCCTGATAGCGTTTTTTAGCTGAATTTAAACTAAACGCTGATTATTTGCGCGTTTTATGCCGGGTTACCACTGCCCGGCTGTTCGTCAGAGTCTATCCGGCTGGCATCAGCGCCCGCCTGGCCTTTGTACTTTGCATCCAGTCGCGCGTTATAAGGCTTTTCGGCAGGCTGCGAAAGTACTTCGAAACTCAGCGCACCGATTTTCATCATTGGTCGCAGCGCCAAAGGCAGCTTACCGCTGTTGAAAAACTCAAGAACGATGTTGCCAGACCAGCCCGGGTCAATGCGATGTGCCGTCACATGCACCATCAGTCCTAAACGCGCTAATGATGAGCGCCCGTCCAGCCAGCCAACAATATTATCCGGCAATGTCACCGACTCATGCGTTACGGCCAGCGCCAGTTCGCCAGGATGCAAAAAAAAGGCTTTTCCATCAGCCAGTTCAATTTCGTCACTCATCACCGAGTTAAGCGCTTCCTGAACCTCGGCTTTTGGTCCACTAAGATCAATATAAGGCGCCTGATGATCTTCAAACACCCTGAATTTGTTTCCTAAGCGAATATCAACCGTCACACCACTGATTTTGTCATAATCAGGTAACGGTGTGATGTTGATTTTTCCTTCCTGCAGATATTGGTAAATATCCCGATCGCACAATCTCATAACGTACTCTCTGCGCTTTATTTAGGCCCGCCATTATGCGGGTAGCGGCCATCTCTCACAAGCGTCAAATCAGCCAGTTCGAAACGATACAATGGACAGCGTATTGACACGCATCACGCGGGTTTAAATGAAATAGGGTCACCTTTAAGATGAGAGTCGTCCTGCGCAGCAGCCACACTGAGTGCCAGACTCATGGACGCTGCCCGGGCAATCTCCCGGTAGGTATTGGCAAGCTCGCTGTCTGGCTGCGTGACCACAAGCGGTGTCCCTGCATCGGCATGCTCGCGGATTTGTGTATTAAGAGGTAAGGCACCCAATAGCGGTAACCCGTATTTTTCCGCCAGGGATTCGCCGCCATATTCAGAAAAAATCGGATCTTTGTGGCCGCACTTCACACACTGGTAGTAACTCATATTTTCCACCAGCCCCAATACCGGCACATCCACCTTATTAAACATGGCGATACCTTTTTGCGCATCAGCCAGTGCCAGGTCCTGCGGTGTAGTGACGATAATTGATGCAGTGACCGGTATTTGCTGGGCCATGGTCAGCTGAATGTCACCGGTTCCCGGCGGTAAATCGATAATCAGATAATCAAGCATTGGCCATAGCGTTTCATCCAGAATTTGCTTTAGCGCACGGCTGGCCATGGGCCCGCGCCACACTGCCGCATCTTCAGCTGGCACAAGATAGCCGATGGAGTTGGCCACCAGCCCCCAGGCTTCTGGCGGCTCCATGTGTTTGTTATCCGCACTTCGCGGGCTGGCATCTTCATTGCCCAGCATAATGGGAATTGAGGGCCCGTAGATATCCGCATCCAGTATGCCCACGCGCGCCCCTTCCTGCTGCAGCGCATAGGCCAGATTCACTGCTGTAGTAGATTTACCTACCCCACCTTTGCCGGAGGCAACGGCAATAATATTTTTGATATTTTTTACCGGTGGCTGTTTAGTTTGCCCGGTATGAATCTGACCAGACACAGTAATATCATCTACTGAAAATTTACTCTGCTGTAGCTGCTCCAGAAGATGCGCTTTTAACTGCGTATGCCGGGTAGCGCAGGCAAAAGGCAGCACAACAGATACCGATGCGCCATCCACCGACACCCAGTCTGTAACCTCAGCCGACTCCAAAGAAAAATACTCTGCCAGCACTTTGCATAAAAAATCCTGAATGGGCTGAGTTTTGCGCCTGAAAAACATGATGTACCTCTAAAGTTCACTGAACAGCAATTACGTAATGCAAAAACGGCTATTTTCAGCTAGTATTTGCAGCCATTTTGAGTAACGGTTAACAACAGTAAAAGTCATTATGTCACAGACCCCTTCGTCTTCAGCATCAGCATCGGCCGAGCAACGTCGTATTCTGGTGACCAGTGCTCTGCCTTATGCTAACGGCTCTATTCACCTGGGCCATTTACTTGAGCATATTCAAACCGATATCTGGACGCGCTTCCAACGACTGCGTGGCCATGAGATTTACAGCGTGTGTGCTGATGATGCACATGGTACGCCTGTTATGCTTAAAGCCCAGGAACTGGGTATTACGCCAGAAGAAATGGTAGAGAAGACCCGTGCTGAGCACCATCAGGATCTGCAGGACTTTTTTGTTGAGTATGACAACTATTATGTGACTCATTCGCCTGAAAACAAGGCAATTTGTGAAGAGATTTACACGCGCCTTGATGATGCCGGTTATATCAGCAAGCGAGTTATCAATCAGTTATACGACCCGCAAAAAGAAATGTTCCTGCCGGATCGGTTTGTAAAAGGTACCTGCCCAAGCTGTGGCGCAGAAGATCAAAATGGCGACAGTTGCGATGTGTGCGGCGCAACGTACAGCCCGACGGAAGTAAAAAACCCAAGAAGTGTGGTCTCCGGAGCTACGCCTGTACTTAAAGAGTCAGAACATTTCTTTTTTGATCTGCCAAAATTTGAAGAGATGCTTAAAGGCTGGATCCGCTCGGGCGCGCTACAGGACGAAATGGCGAACAAGCTGCAGGAGTGGTTCGAAGAAGGTCTGCAGCAATGGGACATCAGTCGCGATGCACCTTACTTCGGCTTCGAAATACCCGGCACAACCAATAAATACTTTTATGTATGGGTGGATGCCCCGGTCGGCTACATGGCCAGCTTCAAAAACTATTGTGATAACCACGATCTGGATTTTGATGCATTCTGGAAAGCTGGCTCTGATACTGAGCTTTATCACTTTATTGGTAAAGATATCACCTATTTCCACTGCCTGTTCTGGCCAGCGATGCTCGAAGGTGCCGGCTACCGTAAGCCCACCGGTGTGAACATTCATGGCTTCGTTACCGTTAACGGCGCCAAGATGTCCAAGTCGCGGGGGACGTTTATCAAAGGGCGCACCTTCCTTGAGCACCTCAACCCTGAGTATCTGCGTTATTACTTTGCTGCAAAGCTGGGCGATGGTGTGTCAGATATCGACCTTAACTTCACCGATTTTGCGCAAAAAGTAAATTCTGATTTGGTGGGTAAAGTGGTGAATATCGCCAGTCGCTGTGCTGGATTTATCACTAAGCGGTTTGATGGCAAGCTGTCTGAAACGGTACTAGATGAAGCCCTACTTCAGCAATTTCACGATGCGTCTGAGCGCATTGCACAGCTTTATGAAAGCAGAAAATATCATCAGGCGGTGCGTGAAATAATGACTCTGGCCGACAAGGCCAACCAGTTCATTGATGCCAATGCCCCCTGGGTGACAATTAAAGAAGAAGGCAAAGAACAGTTTACCCATGATGTATGTTCTCTGGGTATTAATATGTTCCGTATTCTGGTGACCTACCTCAAGCCTATTCTGCCTGTACTGGCACAAAAAGCAGAAAGCTTTTTGAATGATGACCTTAATTGGCAGAGCAGTCAGGAAGTGCTGAAAAACCACGCGATTAATAAATTCAAGCCGATGATGCAACGCGTAGAAATGGAAAAGATTGATAAAATGATTGAAGATTCCAAGGAAAGTCTGGAGGCCGCTGCGCCAGTTAAACCCGCGCAGGAAACGCCTCTGTCTAAAGATCCGGTCAGCGACACCATCAGCTTTGAAGAGTTTGCCAAAATCGATTTACGGGTCGCGCGTATTGCAAACGCTGAGCATGTTGAAGGTGCCGATAAGCTACTACGTCTTGAGTTAGATCTGGGTGGAGAGAAGCGTCAGGTTTTTGCGGGAATTAAATCAGCGTATGATCCGGCCTCACTGATTGGCAAAAATACGGTCATGGTCGCCAACCTCGCACCGCGTAAGATGCGCTTTGGCCTATCAGAAGGGATGGTACTTGCTGCAGGCCCTGGTGGTAAAGAGTTATACATCATGGAGCCGCACGAAGGGGCTCAGCCTGGTATGCGCGTGAAATAATCTGTTTTTCTGAATTAAAAAAAGGCAGCCCCCGGCTGCCTTTTTTATTGGTTCGGAGAACAGCTTTTCAGGTCGCGGATTTACCGGTTTGCACAGCAGGTGTCGCATCAGCTGTCTTGAGGCGCCCCGCATCCTGCCGCTGATACATGCTCGCCCCAACCGGTCTGAATTGTGTACTCAGCTTCCACTTAGGCCGAATAGTTGTCATCGGCCACACGCGCTTTCTGGCGACTAACACATACACAGACGTGCACCAGGGAAGATATCTGGACATTTTTTGCTGCCAGCGCTCCGACAAGCGCCAGCGCGGATGCATAAACAGCGATGAAAATAATAACCGGCGATGTTCGATAACTTCAAAGCCCAGCAAATGTAACCAGTCTTTCACCCGGTGTGCGGAGAAAAAGCGAGCATCGTGCAGCACATTATCTTTTTTCACCGGCAGATACCTTGCCATTCCCGCCAGGCTGTAGGGATTAAAGCCACTGATAATTACAAACCCACTTTGCGTCAGGCAGCGGTCTACCTCACGAAGTATCTGATGCGGATCCTGGGCAAAGTCCAACTCATTTGCCAGTAAAAAGCCATCAATACTGTTTTCTACATAAGGTAAAGCAGTGGATTCGGCGATGACGCCTGCCTGCTCAACAGGACGGGGAGACTGATGAATCTGATGATGAATTGCGCACTGCGAAAGATGGATCTGATTACTCAATGCCCCCAGTTTTACGAAGTGATAGCCAAATATTCGCTGGCTGAAAGCGTCGCATACCGATTCAACTGACTCCCGAAGGGATTCGCCTGCTGGAAGTTCTGACCAACCGGCCGGATACCGGGGCACGTGCTTAATATGTGCCGATTTCATTTTTGCCGTTGATCCATATGGTTGCAGTCACTTATCTAACTTTCTATAGTATCCGAATCATTTCATATCTCAAGCAGGTACGCCATCATGTCTACCATGAACGACACTTTACCATCAGGCCTGCAAGTAACGCCTGTTCGCGCATTTTCAGATAACTATATCTGGTGCATTCACGATACAGAAAATGTTGTGGTTGTTGATCCGGGCGACGCCGATCCGGTACTCGCCTTTTTAAAAGACCGTAATCTGACGTTATCCGCGATTTTGATTACCCATCATCATCACGACCATACTGGTGGCGTGACAAAGCTTATTTCCACCCGCCCTGACATTCCGGTCATCGGCCCTCAGGGAGGCCACATCAGAGGCATTTCCCAAGCGGTTCGAGAAGGCGATGATGTGACTTTAGCGTCTTTGGATCTCACCTTTAAAGTGATTGAAGTGCCCGGCCATACCCTGGATCACATCGCATTTTACGGTCATAACGTTTTATTTTGTGGCGATACGCTATTTAACGGGGGGTGCGGACGCTTGTTTGAGGGCACTGCACAACAGATGCTGACGTCACTGGACAAACTTAAACATTTGCCCGGTACCACCACTGTTTACTGCGCCCATGAATATACCAGCGCTAATTTAGCCTTCGCCGCGGCTGTAGAGCCGGATAATGACGCTATTCGTGAGTATCAGTCTGTCGTCAACGCGTTGCGTGAAGACGATGAACCCACCGTCCCCTGTGCCTTATCAATGCAACTTGATATCAACCCGTTTATGCGTACACAGCATGACTCAGTGGTAACAAGCGCAAGCCGCAAAAGTGATGAACCACTAACTGATGAGGTCAGTGTTTTTGCCGCAATCCGTGAGTGGAAAGATAACTTTTGATGCATTTATAAAACATTGCTATTACAATGTATCGTTCGCTTTAACCGTTTTTCGGTTTACACAGAATGATTAAAGGTGCTCAGTTTTATGCGTCGACAGTGGTTTATCTATTCTTCTATTGCCCTGGCAGTAATGTTAAGTGGTTGCCAGTCAACTGAGTCAGAGAGTCGTAATGAAATTGCTGAGCACAATCAACCTCGCCCCGCTGATGAAAATAGCTGCGAGGTAGGTAATACGCCAATCGACGGTAAGCAGGATTGCGAAATCGCCAAAGACGGGGTGATTGATGTTATCCATCCAAATGATAATCTAACTGTTGACGTAGAGCCTGCCGACAAACAAAAAAAGGTCACCCCCTCTCCCATCGTTATTGATGATGTATGGGCCAGGATTGGTAACCAGTTGTCGTTTACAGTGCCTGATGACAGGCGTGTCGATGTTCAGCGCAACTGGTATCTTAAACATCCGGAGTACATGGCGCGGGTTACCAAACGGGCTCAACCTTTTCTTTTCTATATTACCGAGCAAATAGAATCCCGCGACATGCCGCTGGAACTTGCGCTGCTGCCAATTGTGGAGAGCGCGTTCGATCCGTTCGCTTACTCCCATGGTCGGGCTGCCGGTATGTGGCAGTTTATCCCCGGCACCGCAAAGCGATTTGGTATTCGCCAGTCATGGTGGTACGACGGTCGCCGTGACGTCATCGCCTCTACACAGGGTGCGCTGGATTATCTGACTTATCTGAACGACTATTTTGATGGTAACTGGCTGCATGCACTGGCTGCTTATAACAGTGGTGAAGGACGTGTCAGACGGGCGATTCGCCGAAACCAAAAAGCCGGGAAGCCAACGGACTTCTGGTCACTGGATTTACCCCGGGAAACCCGCGCTTATGTGCCAAAACTACTTGCCCTAGCGGATATTCTTAAAAACAAAGAACGTTACGCCTTCAGTTGGCCGGCAGTGGATAATGTTGCCGTAATTGATATTGTTGATATTGGTTCACAGGTTGACCTGGCATTTGCCGCTGAACTAGCGGATATGGAACTTGAAGCATTACAGGCACTGAATCCCGGATTTAATCGCTGGGCCACGGATCCTGACGGCCCGCATCATCTGATTCTTCCAGCTGATAAAGCTGATAATTTTGCGCAAGAGCTGGCTAACATTGATCGTCAGGAGCGCCTTAATTGGGTACGGCATACTGTTAAGCGTGGCGATAGCTTACTCGCCCTGGCCGATAAGTATCACACTACCGCCAGCATTATCAGACAGGTGAATGATCTCGACAGTAATATGATTCGCATTGGCGACGCTATTATGGTGCCAGTGGCGCTCAAAGAGCTCAATGCGTATGCCCTGTCTCAGGATCAGCGCCTGGCCTCATTGCAAAATACGCAACAGGCTGATCATAAACTGACTCATACCGTAAAATCGGGTGATACCTTCTGGGATCTAAGCCGTAAGTACAAAGTAACTACCCGGGACCTGGCAAAGTGGAATGGCATGGCGCCCAATGATCCGCTTCATCCGGGTAAAGAACTGGTTATCTGGGTTGATCAGGTCAGTGATAGCCAGCACCGTGATGCTGTTATCAAAACGCTGACCTACACTGTCCGGCATGGTGACTCGTTATCCGTAATTGCCAGTAAATTTAACGTGCGTGTCAGTGACATCAAAAAATGGAACGATCTGGCTAAACAACGTTATCTGCAACCAGGTCAGAAACTCAAGCTGTTTGTAGATATCACCAGGCTAAAAAATATAGGGTAAATAAGACGTATGTTAAGGATTAACCGGGAAAATCTAAGAAAGAGTCATCAAGCCCCCTGGTTAATCGTTGATATTTTCATGCTGGTTTTGTTACTGATAAACCTGGCATGGCTGGTGTTTGATACACTGTATTCAACCGCTTCAATGCAAAATCTGCTGTCTGAATACCTGCCGGCTGTTTACCATGGCTACAAGCCGGTACACGAAAACTTTCTGCTCATCGATTTAGTTTTTATCGCCATATTTCTCACTGAGTTCTGTATACGCTGGGTTGTATCAGTAGTAAACAAAGAGCATTTGCGCTGGTATTTTTTTCCCGTTTTACACTGGTATGACATTGTTGGTCTGATCCCTTTAGGCTTCACCCGTCTGTTTCGTTTTCTGCGTATTTTCTCCATCCTGCACCGCTTGCATAAATTTGAAATTATAGATTTAAATCGTACCCGTACTTATCGCTTCTTCGCATTTTATTACGATGTGTTTGTAGAAGAACTCAGTGACCGTATCGTTGTAAAAATACTGGCAGACATCCAGCAGGATGTGAAGAAAGGCTCCCCGCTAATAGATAAGATCACCCGGGAAGTGCTTGCGCCCCGCCG
Organism: Salinimonas profundi; assembly: GCF_014750655.1. Taxonomy (GTDB): domain Bacteria; phylum Pseudomonadota; class Gammaproteobacteria; order Enterobacterales; family Alteromonadaceae; genus Alteromonas; species Alteromonas profundi_A. The sequence goes on along the minus strand of NZ_JABBXD010000001.1, from coordinate 71,731 downwards.
CCCTGTACTCACCCAATGGGTAGCCGGTGTTATGCAGCATATGGGCAGTACCCTGTCAGATAACGATCAGGGCTCGGTCATTCGCGAACATGTAAAACAAAGCGTGGGAAAAGCGGTTAAGAACAATCAGCAATTCAATAATCTGTCTTATTTACCGGTAGTGGGCAAAAGTATTGAGAAAACGCTGGAGCAGACCATCACAGATATCGTTACCGCATCTTTGATAAATCTGCTTAGCGATGTCAGCGATGAACGTATCAATGAGTTTATACAATCGGGCGTACAGGGTTATGCGCCCAAAACTGATGCACTGGATAAAGAAGTATTGCAGGTTGTCGATGAATGTTTTGACCTGGTTAAAGCGCATGTCTCTCAACAGCGCTGGAAAGACCATTTAAGTGGCAAAACGCAAACAATGCCCATGCCTGATGTAAATGAGCATCCGGCTGACCCGGACAAACGTTAATGACTGGCCGGCGTTTAGCATTGCGTATTCCCCCGGTTATTGTATGCATCATTGCTATCGGTCTGCCCTACCTTTACGTAAGACAGCCAGTGTCTCCTGATGCATTTGATCTAATAGTCGCAAGTTTGCTGTTTATCAGCGGCGGCGCCATCGCTGTGCTGGCTGTTGTGCAATTCAGAACCCATCAGACCACCGTTGATCCCAGAGATCCTGCCAAAACATCGTCGTTGATTACTACCGGCGTGTTTCGTTACAGCAGAAACCCGATTTATCTGGCGATGGCTTTGTTAATTGTGGCTAATGGCGTGATACTGAACGACTGGGGTGTGTTGATACTGGCGCTGGTGTTCTGCGCATACATTGAGTATTTTCAGATTCGGCCTGAAGAGCACGCTCTCAGACAGGCATTCGGCGAGGCGTATATCAGATACAGCCAGCGCACACGGCGCTGGCTGGGTGTAAAAGCTACTGACGACGCCAGATAGTTCCGTTTGGCCCATCTTCAAGGACAATCCCTTTTGCCGTGAGCGCGTCACGCGCTTCATCCGCTGCGGCCCAGTCTTTCTGTGCGCGGGCATCGTTACGCTGTTTAATAAGCGCCTCAATCTCTGCAACATCGTCATCACCACCGCCCTGCAAGAAGGTATCCGGATCGGATTCCAGCAACCCGAGTATACCGCCAAGATGTTTTAACACGCCTGCCAGTGTCGCCGCGTCAGGAGAGTCTGCCTCTTGCTTGTTCAGTTCACGGGCTACATCGAACAGCACCGACATTGCCTCAGGCACATTAAGATCGTCGTTCATTGCCTGCTCAAACCGGGCCAGATAGCCGCCTTCATCACCACGTACCTGCTCTGATGCGTTGACACCACGAAGCGCGGTATACAGTCTTTCCAGCGCCGCTCTGGACTGAATAATATTGTCCTGCGTGTAGCTAAGCTGGCTGCGATAATGTGCAGACATCAGGAAGAACCGTAGTGTTTCAGCATCATATTGCTGCAACACATCCCGCAACGTGAAGAAGTTACCCAATGATTTAGACATCTTCTCGTTATCGACCTGCACCATACCCGTGTGCATCCAGGTATTTACATAAGGTGTGTCATAAGCACAGCAGGATTGCGCCACTTCATTCTCATGATGCGGAAACATCAGATCAGAACCGCCGCCATGGATATCAAAATGCTCGCCAAGATGTTTGTGGTTCATCGCTGAACATTCAATGTGCCATCCTGGACGCCCATCGCCCCAGGGGGATGTCCAGAATGGCTCACCCGGCTTTACGCTTTTCCACAACACAAAATCCAGCGGATCGTCTTTGCCGGCCGCAACATCAACGCGGGCCCCGGCATTGAGCTGTTCAAGATTTTGCTTGCTCAGCTTGCCATAATCATCAAATTTACTTACATCAAATAACACGTCGCCACTGTTTGCCTGATACGCATACCCTTTATTTACCAGCGTTTCGATAATGGTAATAATTTCAGGCATATGGGTGGTTACCCGAGGCTCAATATCAGGTAGTAATAAATTTATCGCCGCAAAGTCGTCGTGCATCATGGCGATGGTGCGTTCGGTCAGCGCATCGACAGATTCGTTGTTTTCATTTGCGCGGGCAATAATTTTGTCATCTACGTCAGTGATGTTTCTGACATAGTTAACATCGTAGCCAAGGTGGCGCAGATAGCGCACCAGAATATCAAACGACAAATAGGTTCTGGCATGCCCCATATGGCTCAGGTCATAGACAGTAATTCCACACACATACAAGCCCACCTTACCTTCTTTGAGCGGTACAAAGCGCGCTTTTTCTCGGGTGCGGGTATTGTAAAGGTGTAGCATTTGTCTCAATTCCTGTTCATAAAAATGGGCGCAAAGTTTAGCACTGTCGGCGAGTAAGTCACAGTCTTACTTTACGCGGCGCAGAGTCGATTTATCTTTGCCGGGAATTGGGCTACCATAACCTGATTCTGATTTTTTTTACAAAGGCACACACATGGTAACGTTAAAGACTAATTTCGGTGATATTAAACTTGAGCTGTTTGAAGATAAAGCTCCAAAAACGGTTGAGAATTTCATCAGCTATGTCAAAGACGGCTTTTATGACAATACAATTTTTCACCGTGTCATTGACGGCTTTATGGTTCAGGGCGGTGGCTTTACCGAAGACATGGACCAGAAAAAAACAAACGCGCCAATTGAAAACGAGGCAAACAATGGCGTAGCCAATGAAAAAGGCACCGTGGCTATGGCCCGTACCAACGATCCACACTCTGCCACCTCACAGTTTTTCATCAATGTGAAAGATAATGACTTTCTTAACTTTACCAGCGAATCAGTGAATGGCTGGGGCTACTGTGCATTTGCCAAAGTGGTCGAGGGCATGGACGTTGTAGAGAAAATTAAGGATGTGCGAACAGGCAGCCATGGTTTTCATCAGGACGTGCCAGTTGAACCTGTCATCATTGAAAAAGCTGAATTGAGCTGATTCTTTGCTTTGAAAATATCGGGCAGTCTGACTGCCCGCTCATTAACCGTGTGTTTCCTGCCTGATGTCTATCACCTACTTTATTGCTGACCTGCACCTTGCTGCTGAACGTCCTGATATTACCGACTGTTTATTTCGTTTCCTGGCTGAGGAAGCCCCTGATGCTGATGCCTTGTATGTATTAGGCGACTTGTTTGAGGTATGGATCGGCGACGATAACGTTACGCCATTTAACGAATCAGTTGCCAGCGCATTTAAGACGGTAAGCCACACTGTGCCGATATTTTTTATTCACGGTAATCGCGACTTTGCCCTCCGACAATCCTGGGCTGATAAAGCAGGCATGACTATTTTGTCTGAGCAAACCGTGATTGATTTGTATGGAATACCGACACTCATCGCACATGGTGACGAATTGTGTACACGTGATGTGGCGTACCAGAAGTTTCGTAAAAAATCGCGCAGTTGGTGGTGGCCCCGACTAATGCTGGCAATGCCACTTTGGTTTCGGCGTCGTGTTGCTGAAAACGGCCGAAAAGAAAGCCGTGAAAATCAAAAGCATTTGCGTCAGGACATTATGGATGTCACCCCGGATGAAGTTGTCAGGGTAATGACACAGCATAATGTTCAGCAGTTAATTCACGGGCATACGCACCGACCTGCTATTCACTCTCTACAGGTTAATGGCCAGCCTGCTAAACGTATTGTTCTGGGGGATTGGTACGATCAAGGGTCAGTGTTAAAAGTGTCGCCTGACAGTATCGATTTACAACAAAGAGATTTTTCCGGCTAACCAGTAAAGAAATCGAAACGAGTCCGGGCGGTCTCTTATCTGGTAAGACTGGCTCGACATGCAATATATGCTATATATAGAATCTGGTTGTTCGTTCTGGCTTCTACAATGGCTGAATTACTGATTGCCGCCAGCCCTCTGTTTGCACTCGCGATAATGCTTGTGGTGGTGATTTTTGCCGCTGAAATCATCGCCGCGTTTTACAAAACCAGTGTGTTAGGTCTGTACAAAACCCCTGAACACTATCCTTTTACTGCTAAAAAGCGCTTCTACCCTTCTGGCACAGTGACGCTGCGCTGGTTTGGCTTACATCATTTGCCTTTTATGTTGTGGCTGGCGATGTTTTTGAGTCTTTTTGCCGTTGTAGTGTTGTCAATTACTGCCGTAAGTCTGTGGTTAGGCCTGCCGCCTGCTTCATTATTTCTGTTAAGTATAATCAGCGTTGCTTTAACCAGTTTTCTCAGCCACTTCAGTACGTTGTGGCTTGCTTCAGTATTATATCACCGCGCTGACCAAAACACGGTGCAAAAGCTTATTGGTGCTCGGGCAATGGTAACCATGGACGCCGGTTATCTTGCACACCCCACTGAAGCCAGACTACTGACAAAAACCGACGAGCCTGCTTACATACTGGTGGAGCCCTGTGACGAAAATGACGTGCTTAAATCAGGCGATGTAGTGACCCTGGTCCGCATCAAGCGCGGACATTGGCTGGTACAGCGTATTTAGTTGTTCTCTTCTTGTCGCTCTCTGGCATCTTCTTGTTGTGCCTCGAGCTGCTCCTGATGTGCTTCAAGCCGTTCCTGCAACGCCTGCTCCTGCTGAATCAGTTTTTTTGCCCGCAGGTTTTTATGAAGATCTGAATTTATGTAGGTGTAGAGAAATAACAGCAAGATAATAGGCGTAAAAACCAGCACCATGATCCACTCAAGTGAATTATACCCCCAACGACGCGCCGCGACAGACTCTGTCTTACACCGCTTGCGCAGTGTATTAAGCCGGGCGTGTAAAAACATAAAAATGATGATCGAGCCCACAGATACCAGCACCCGATAAACCGTCTCAACCTCTACCACGCTGACGATAGCAAAGAACAAGCCGCAGGAGAAAAACAGGATCATCCACAGATAATCAAAAAAAGCAGGCCATCTTCTTATATTCAGCCTTTTCTCTGCACGTCGCAAATAGACGAAAAAGCGCTTGAGCGCGATTGGCTGAACAATAAAAACCAGCGGTACCAGCGACCAGAGAAACGGGGTTATCTCATCATCGTCAGTGATTCGGCGAATGTCCCGCGTAGCCAGGAAAAACCAGACGGGCAGATACAACCCGGCGGTACAGAAGACCAGCAAACCTTCCAGCAAACTGAATCTGACAGGGGCTGTTACATAAGGTGCACTCGCTTCATGTTGCGTGTTAGCCATACTTCGCCGATTCCTCAATTAAGAAGCTAATTACCTGGTTTAATCGCTATTGATTAAAACGGGTTAATGGGTGAATAGTAAAAAAACCACTAACCAGTTCAGTTATATAGCAAATTAGCTGCGTCGTAACTGTATTTTATGCCGACACCGGCACCCCGCTATGAAACTTAAAGTCATCATCTGCCTCAGTAATTAAGCGCGCTTCAGCCTCACCGAAAAACGCAATTCGCTGACTGATGTCTTCCTTCGCTATCATGCGGGCAAGTTTCAGGTAGTCCTCAAAGTGGCGCGCTTCTGAGCGTAACAATGAGACATAGAACTGCCCTAAATGTTCATCGACCAGAGGCGCCAGTACCGCAAAGCGCTCACACGAGCGAGCCTCAATGTAGGCACCACAAATCAGCTTATCCACCAATGCCTGCGGTTCATAGGTACGCACATGCCTTAGCAACCCCTTCGCATAGCGGCTGGATGTGACATTTTCATATTCCATGCCGTAATCCTGCATAATCTGGAGGACCTGAGAAAAATGATGCAACTCTTCTTTAATCAACAGCACCATCTTATCAATGAGATCCTGGCCATACGGTGAGTCTGAGCGCGGTAACATCGTTTTCTTCAAACTGGCTGTTTGTGCCAGCGCCTGCCAGTCACCCTTTTGCCGGTAGACAAAATCTTCGTAAGGCTTAAGCCATTGCAATAATGCCTGGGCGCTTTCCTCATCCACCGCATAGCGCCGAATCAGATACATGGCCGACTGCGCCGCTTTTAACTCACAGATTAGATGATCTGTGAGTACGACACGTAAGTTTTCGGGTCGCTGCGCTTCACGAACCCATTCGGTGGGGGTTTCTGCCTGTAAGAACGCCTGAACGGGAGCAAGTAAGGAAGAATCAAACACAATAACAACGCCTGTTCGATTAAAAGAAATAGTTAGGCCGCAATACTACCACAGGCCAGTATTCCTGCGCTATTAGCATACCGGCTGGCTCACTTTGAACGTAGCGATGACCCGAACCGTCTGTTGCAACGTTTTGATTACTCATACGGTCATGAGTTTCTCAGTGGGGTAAGGATTTGGCTACAGCAACCAGCACGTCAGGCAAAAAAATCATTCTGGTCACCGGTGCCTCCGGCTCTGTGGGGAGTGCGATATGCGAAACGCTCAACACCGACTATCATCTGATAGGACTGGATGTGGTAACAGCAGACAGCGCCGATGAAAGTTACGAATGCGACTTTACGTCCAAAGATTCAATTGCGCTGGCCATGCAGAAAATTGCTGACAAGCACGGCAAGAATATCGCCAGCGTCATTCATCTTGCGGCTTATTTCGATTTTACCGGTGAAGCGAATCCGCTCTACGATGAACTCAACGTGCAGGGAACAGCCGACTTTCTGGACATTCTTCAGGACTTTACCGTTGAGCACTTTTTCTATGCCTCTACCATGCTGGTGCATGAAGCGGGAGTTCCCGGGCAAAAAATTAACGAGGATACCCCATTAGCACCCGGATGGGCTTATCCAGAATCTAAAGCAAATGCCGAGGCAGCGGTGCGCGAACACCATGGACACATCCCCTACTCGCTGCTTCGACTGGCAGGGCTCTATGACGAAAATACCGCCGTCCCAACACTTAGCTATCAGATTGCCAGAATCTATGAGCGGCAATTAAAAAGCTGGATTTATTCGGGCGACAAAATGGCCGGTCAGGCGTTTTTGCATAAAGACGACATGGTCAGTTTATTTGCAACGCTGGTTGCCAAACGACAATCGCTGCCAGAAGACAATGTATTGCTGGCCGGTGAAGACAGCGTCATGGGCTATCAGGCTTTGCAAAACCGTATCGGTCACCTTATTTACGGTGAGAAAGAATGGGAAACCATTACGGTGCCGGAATTTATCGCAAAGCCCGGCGCCTGGCTGGAGGAAAAGACCGAACCTGTGGTGCCCGATGCCTTCGACCATGGCGAAAAGCCGTTTATCAAACCGTTTATGATTGACTTGTCCAGCGACCATTACGATTTAGATATCTCCCGTGTTAAAAAACAGATTGGCTGGGCACCGCAACATGCAATCTACGATGAGCTTGCCAACCTGATTGGCAATCTGAAAAACGATCCGCCCGCCTGGTATGAAGCCAATGGCATCACCATGCCTGACTGGATGCAGACTTCTACAGAAAAAAATGTCAACGCCAATACCATTCGCGAGAAACATGAAGCGCATTACAAAGCCAGCCATAACAACTTTATCTGGGCGCATTTTCTGAATATCGGTCTGGCTTTCTGGCTGATTACTGCCCCCTTTCTGCTGGGATATGAAAGTCAGGGAATGATAATCAGTGATATGGCATCGGGGGGCGCGCTTTTTGTCTTTGGGTGTCTGAGTTTGTCCTGGCGTATGAGCCTTGCCCGCTGGGCCGCCGCTGCTGTGGGATTATGGGTGTTAACTGCCCCGCTGGTATTCTGGGCTCCCACCGCGGCAGCGTATCTCAACGGGACAATAGTAGGCATGTTGATCATCGGCTTTGCCGTATGCTCGCGACCCACACCGGGGGTCTCGCTGGTTGCCGCTGAAACAGGCCCGAATGTCCCGCCGGGCTGGGATTTTAACCCGTCAAGCTGGGTGCAGCGCATGCCCATCATCTTATTGGCATTTGTCGGCTTTTTTATCTCCAGATATCTTTGCGCCTACCAGTTGGGACATATCGATGCAGTCTGGGAGCCCTTCTTTGCAGGCGCCGCGGGCGATCCCAAAAATGGAACGGAAGAAATAATTACCTCTGAAGTCTCAGAAGCGTGGCCGGTGCCCGATGCTGGGTTAGGCGCCCTGACTTACGCCCTTGAAATTCTCACCGGGCTGATGGGCTCGACCCGCCGCTGGCGGACGATGCCCTGGCTGGTGATGTTGTTCGGCATTATGATCGTACCCCTGGGCGCGGTTTCTATCTTTTTTATTATCATTCAGCCAATTGTAATCGGCACCTGGTGCACGCTGTGTCTGATTGGTGCGGCTGCTATGCTGATTCAGATCCCCTACTCACTGGATGAGCTTGTAGCAACCACCGAGTTTTTGTGGCGCAGGAAGAAACAGGGGCGGCCGCTGTTACGCATTTTCTTTACCGGCGACACTGATGAGGGTAAATGGCAGGGTGACGAACGCGAGTTTGAGCGAGGCCCGTTTGTTGTCCTCAAAGATATGGTCGCCGGGGGTGTCACTCTGCCCTGGAATCTTGCTTTGTGTATACCTATTGGCCTGTGGCTGATGTTCACGCGCATAACACTGGATACTTCTGGTGGCATGGCCAATGCCGATCATATTGTGGGGGCACTGGCCTTAACCGTTGTCATCACGGCCACAGCTGAATCAGGGCGGGCAGCGCGCTACGGGCTTATCCCTCTGGGCATTGGCTTAATGGCCGCGCCATTTTTATACGAGGCAAGTACACTATCGATGATATCCAGCCTTATATGCGGGCCGCTGCTTATCGCGCTTAGCCTGCGCAAAGGTTCAATTTCCTGCCGTTATGGAAAATGGGAAAAGGTCATCGTATAACGCTGAGCCATCAGATGGTGCGGGTTTTTACTCGCCTACTGAGCGTTAATGTTGCAATCTGTATATTTTTTATACTTTTCTATTGACTCTTACGGTGGTTAGGCGATAGGTTAATTGTTAACCATTTGTAAACGATTGCCGTAGGTCCACGCTATGATCCTAAATCACTTGTTAGGCATTTATACGCATCCCAGAGAAGAATGGGCGACAATAGACAGAAAGCATGAAAACTGTGTGTATGCATTAAGCCATATTCTGGTCATTGCGCTAATACCCTCGCTGGTGACGTATTATTCGGCCACACAATTAGGCTGGAAAATAGGTGCAGGTGATACGATCCGCCTCACCGAACAAAGCGCGGTTTTTGTCAGTATCGGACTTTATATCGGTCTGTTTCTTGGCGTGCTGGCTCTGTCGCTGCTTATTCGGGAACTGGCAGCCATTTTTGATGCAAAACCTACCTGGACCCAGTCACTCGAATTGGCGGCCTACACGGCAACCCCGCTATTCATGGTGGGATTTGCCGGGCTTTACCCGCAGCTTTGGTTTGTAATGAGTGTCGGGCTTGTAGGGCTGTCGTATTCAGTGTATCTATTGTATGCCGGCGTCCCCATCATCATGCATATTCCAGAAGAAAAAGGGTTTATCTACGCCAGCTCGGTGATCACCTGCGGACTTGTGTTACTCAGTATACTAATGGCGGCCACTATCATTGCCTGGGGCTCAGGCTTCGGGCCACAGTTTTTACATTAAATTCAGGCCCGGTGCTTTCTGTCGGGCTTCCCTTTAAGATAGTGAGATGTAAATACCTTAAAATAGTTGTCCAGTGCTAACGCACTTTCCTGTTCACCCGCCAACTGAAAAATTTTGACTGCAACCTGTGCGGTACACAACTGATAATCGTGCGCGGCTTCCCGCAATACATAATCATTTTGCTCAGCTGTACTAATACTTAAAACAGGGAGACATTGCAGATAATCACTTTTCCTGAACATCCGCTTTGCTTCACGCCATGTCCCATCTAAAAAAATGAACAGCGGCTTTCTGGTTGACGGTTTTACCTGGTTCACACACCTTTCCATCGGCGCGTACTCGTGAGGGAAGATCAGATAAGGCTGGTAAGAAGTATCGGCCAGCAAGCGCAGTAATTCAGGCTGCGCCTGCGTGCGGCACCACTTATAGGCGTAATTTTCAGGAACGACATCGGCAATCAGGCGACCTGTGTTGGAGGGTTTATAGTATTCTCCCTGCGCCATTAATAAAACCACAGCACATGTTCCCACCGCGTCCGGCTTCTGGTCACATATACAATGTGGTTTTGGTAACAGGCACGATTCACACCTGATGACCCGACTGCCTCTTGTCACAAAAGGCTTTGTCGAGCCAGACAGCTCTTTGTCGCGAAGTGCCATAACGGCGTTACAAGAAGTGTTCAACCAGCTCTTCCTTATCACAAAACCCAATGCAGGATTAAAAAAGCCGCGCTGGGCGCGGCTTTTGTCTAATCATCATGACTAATCAGTCGTTATCCATATTGTGCATTTCAAGGTTTGATAACTCGGCCTGCATCACCGGTGCCTGGCTTGATTCACCCCGCGCCAAATCGATACGCTCCAGGTACTCCTGGTCAATATCAGCGGTAATATAGCTGCCATCGAATACCGATGTTTCAAAACGCTGAATTTCAGGGTTTTCCTCACGCACCGCTTCCACCAGATCTTTTATATCCTGGAATATCAGGCCGTCGGCCTGAATTAGATCAGCAATTTGCTCAATTTCTCTGCCATAGGCAATCAACTCATTGGCTGATGGCATATCGATACCATACACATTCGGGAAACGAATCTCTGGCGCGGCGGAAGCAAAGTAAACTTTATTAGCACCCGACTCCCTTGCCATTTCAATGATTTGACCAGATGTAGTACCGCGCACTATTGAATCATCTACCAAGAGGACATTTTTGCCGCGGAATTCTGACGAAATCGCATTTAGCTTTCTGCGCACCGATTGCTTACGCATCGTCTGACCGGGCATAATAAATGTGCGTCCGATGTAACGATTCTTTACAAATCCCTGCCGATAAGGCAATTCCAGCGTATTGGCAATTTGCAGTGCAACATCCATCGATGTTTCAGGAATCGGAATCACAACATCAATGTCTTTATCGGCCCATTCGCGGGCGATTTTTTCGCCGAGCTTGCGCCCCATATTCACTCTGGATGCGTAAACCGATACCCCATCAATAAACGAATCGGGCCGTGCAAAGTACACATATTCAAATACACAAGGTGATGTCGACGGATGCTCTGCACATTGCTGTGTGTGTAATTCGCCGTGTTCACTGATAAATACTGCTTCTCCGGGGGCGACATCACGGATAAAGGTGAAACCTACTGCATCAAGCGCTACGCTCTCAGAGGCCACCATGTACTCTTCGCCCATTTCGGTAATACGCTTACCCAGTGCCAGTGGGCGAATACCGTGCGGGTCACGAAACGCCACAACGCCCTGTCCGATGATTGCTGCCACGACCGCATACGCACCGCGAATTTTTTTATGAACCCGGGTGACCACTTTGAAAATTTCTTCAGCACTGACAGTAAGCTCTGTGCACTGTTGTAACTCGTGAGCAAAGATATTGAGCAATAACTCCGAGTCTGAAGAGGTATTAATATGCCGACGCGCAATACGGAACACTTCTTCCTGCAAATCATGCGAGTTTGTCAGGTTACCATTGTGCGCAAAAGCGATACCGAATGGTGAGTTCACATAAAAAGGCTGCGCTTCAGCTGAGCTGGATGTTCCAGCCGTAGGATAGCGAACATGGCCAATCCCCATCGTACCTGACAAACGCTTCATGTGACGTGTGTGAAACACATCTCTGACCAACCCATTGGCTTTGCGTAAGTTAAACCGGTTGTGATCAATAGTGATGATACCTGCGGCGTCCTGGCCCCGGTGCTGCAGTACGGTTAATCCGTCGTAAAGTGACTGCGCTACCTGCGTTTTACCTACTATTCCGACAATACCACACATCTGTTTTACCTATCTTAAGCGGGAGTTAAAAAACTGGAGCTGCCTTTTACAAATGCAAAAAACCACTCGATGATGACCCCGAATTCCGGGATCAGCACAGATTGCTGCCACCACGTTGCGGTTGCCGCAGCCGTGAAGGTATCCATGAAAAATAATAGCGCACTGACAATCAACACGCCGCGCAATGCGCCAAAGACAGCGCCAAGAATGCGATCAGCCCCCGATAAACCGGATGCGTGTACCGCCTGACCAACGGTATGATTGATAAGTCCACCCACTATCAGGGTCATAATAAAGAGCACCGCAATCGCCGCGCCGTTTCTGAGCACCGGATCATTAATACTGGTGAAATAGACCGCTAAATCTGCAAAAAACTGGCTGGCAACAAATAAGGCGCCAAACCAGACGACTAAAGAGATGGCTTCTTTTACAAAACCCCGGACGAGGCTAATAAGGGTTGATATCGCGATGATACCAATTATTGAAAAATCGACCCAGTTCAACACGTTAAATTAGCTCATACCTTATGAAAACGAGCACGGCAGTCGTCTCAGCGTCAAGATGGCGCGCATTCTACCAGAAGCATAGGGCATTACCAATCTGAAAAAGGTATCGCACTAAGAAATTTGTTCATAAAGTGCGCAGGTTAAAACAGGCATTTCAGATTACGAATTAACCTTAAACTCAGTCACCTTTCCCTTAAGTCCGGTTAGTTCCTTAAGATGGGGTAAAGCATTTTCGAGCTTTTTCTTATTCAGATCAGGGCCTACAAATACTTTAGTCAGCGCCCCCGAGTTCGTTTTGATCCCTCGGCTGAATGCCCGGTACCCGGCTTTTTCCAGCTTATTGAGTAATTGCTGAACATTTTTTTTATGACGGAAACTCCCCAGCTGAATCACCCACCCGGCATCTTCAGCTGTATCAGACGGAGCTTTAACCACCGTCTGGCTGGCGAGATCATTATTAGCCGCAACACTGTCAGCTGCCTCAATATCGTTTTGCTCTCCAGCCGCTACCGGGTCATCTACCGCTTTTTCATCTACGATTTCGATGGGACGTTGTGCAGCGCGTGCAACGCGTTCGGAGGGAAAGTTATCCGGCTCTACAATGGGCTTTTTTTCCGGCGTAGCCGGTACACTGGCAAAGTCGGCTTTAACCGTTTCCTGCTTACCATTGAGAAAGTCAGGTAAAAAAATGACAGCCAGGGCCACCACAATGACAGTACCTACCAGTCGGTTTTGAAGGGCCGAACTCACTGAATACTCCTGTTACTACCTATTGCAATTATGATGGGGGCAGCGTCGAATGCATTACATCAGCAACAGTAAGAAAAGAACCAAAAACAATAATCAGGTCTCTCTCGTCCGCTTCATTAATTGCCTGAGCGTATGCCTCACCAACGCTATTGTAACAGTTTGACTGATTTTGTTCCGATTTATCAAGATTTTCCTGCAACAGGCGCGACGCCGCGCCACGAGGGCCCTTAGTTGTCCCTAAAAACCATCGTGCCGATAATCCGTTCAGTTCAGCCAGCGTCGCTTTAATTGACTTGTCTTTAAGCATACCGGCCACAAAATGAAGTTTATGATACGGCTGAGACGCGATCCAGCGCCGCAGCGCGGCCATTGCCTGTGGATTGTGTCCAACATCAACAACCACCCGCGGTAACAGTGCTATGGTTTCAAGACGACCTGGCAGACTCACCGCCGCAGCTAACTCCCTCACCGCCGACGGCGCAGGCAGTAAATCAAGTATCTGTAGTGCCGCCAACGCGGTAGCCACATTCTGGATTGGAATGCGTGGTGTAGGTAAATCATCTATCCTGCAATCGTCAGAGATCCAGCTCCACGTCTCATCATGCTGCTGAGTGTAAAAATCCTGGCCGGCCCAGCGGGCAGATACACTTAGACTTTCAACCACATCCCTCAGGCTTTGCGGCGGTTCAGGTTCACCAATAACGGCCTTCCCATTGCTTCTCATGATCCCGGCTTTTTCTCTGGCTATAGCATCCCGGGTGTCCCCTAGCCAGTCCTGATGGTCAAGATCAATGGTGGTAATGACAGCAAGATCAGCATCAATAATGTTGGTGGCATCTAACCGGCCACCAAGTCCTACCTCAAGAATAAGGATATCGACATCAGCCTGCTTCATCAGCAATAACGCAGCAAGGGTGCCAAACTCAAAGTAAGTTAATGAAATATCTTCTCTGGCTTCTTCTATTGTGGCGAACGCTGCACAAAGCGCCTGACTTTGGGCACTGACATTATTAATACGCACCCGTTCCTGGTATTCAAGCAGATGCGGCGAGCTGTAGACGCCAGTCGTCTTACCTTTGCTTAAACATGCCTGCTCCAGAAAGCGACACGTCGTACCTTTTCCGTTGGTACCTGCAACGGTAATGACGGTTTTATCACTGAAATCCAGGTTCAACCGATCGGCCACCAGCTTAATGCGGTTTAAACCCAATTCGATCACACTGGGGTGAATGGATTCAAGATAAGATAACCATTCGGTTAACGTTTTGTTTTGTGGCTTAGCCGATGTTGATGACTTCATAGCTTAATCAGGACGATGTAGTTTAAGCAGTAACCCGTGAATTTTGTCGCGCATTTCACGGCGATCAACAATCATATCGATAGCGCCCTTATCCAGCAGAAATTCGCTACGCTGGAAACCTTCTGGCAGAGTTTCACGAACTGTTTGCTCGATAACCCGAGGTCCGGCAAAGCCAATTAACGCTCGTGGCTCGGCAACATTAATATCCCCCAGCATGGCAAGACTGGCTGATACACCGCCCATTGTCGGGTCTGTCAGCACCGAAATATACGGCAAGCCTTTTTCGCGCATTTTTGCCAGCGCAGCCGATGTTTTCGCCATTTGCATTAATGACATCAGCGCTTCCTGCATACGTGCTCCGCCACTGGCAGAAAAACAGACCAGAGGCATATTGTGTTCAATGCACGCATTAACAGCTGCTACAAACCGGGCACCCACCACGGAAGCCATCGAGCCACCCATAAAAGCGAACTCAAAGCTCACCGCAGCAACAGGCATTCCTTTAAGTTTACCCTGCATCGCGATTAGCGCATCTTTCTCGCTGGTGCTCTTTTGTGCTGCAGAGATGCGATCTTTATAGCGCTTGGAATCTTTAAACTTAAGAATATCCTGAGGCTCAAAGTTAGCACCCAGTTCTTTGCGGTCATTTTTATCCAGAAAGCTGTCAAGGCGACGACGAGCGCTGATGCGCATGTGATTGTCACACTTGGGACAAACCTCCAACAGCTTCTCAAGCTCGTTTTTATAAAGAACAGCCTGACAAGAAGTACATTTTGTCCAGATACCTTCGGGTACATTCCCCTTTGTCGACGTTTGTGTTCTGGGAAGTATTTTTTGAATCCAGCTCATCGTGGAGAATCCTTTTACGCTTAGTTAACGCAGCAATTGTTCTTCATTCTATTAAGTATGCTGCCTATTGTTAGGTTTAGCCCGCTATTACATCACAATACAGAAAAATCGGAAAAATAAAACTGGTCTAAGAAGTTATACCTTTTATGCGTTTGTTACCTATCATCGGGTAAAAATAATGGCCCAAGCGGACGATTGGGCAGTGCGAAACGCGACGGATATGTGACATCGACAAGGTAAAGCCCGTGTGGTTTCGCGGTAGCAGCGGCTAATGTACGGTCTTTGCCTTCCAGTAGCGTTGCCATCCAGTCAATTGGTTGCTCATTCGCACCAATTTCAATCAGCGAACCGGCGATATTTCTCACCATATGATGAACAAAGGCGTTGGCTCTGATATCAATGATGATGTAACGTCCCTTACGATTTACGTCAACATGCGTCACATTTCTAAAGGGGGTGTTTGACTGACAGTGGGCTGCGCGAAACGCACTAAAGTCGTGTTCGCCGACTAATGCCTGCGCAGCTTCCAGCATGCGGCTTTCATCAAGCGGCTTATAAACATGTGTAACCCCTTTACCCAGAATCGCCGGTCGGTTGACGGCATTGTAAATGATATATCGATAACGACGATGCGTTGCCGAGAAACGCGCATGAAAATCTTCGTCAACTTCAGTTGACCAATTTACCGCTATAGAGTCAGGCAAGTTTGCGTTTACACCCATGGTCCACGCTCGTTCCGGGCGGGTTACGCTGCTGGTAAAGTGCACTACCTGTCCTGTCGCGTGCACGCCCGCATCGGTACGCCCGGCGCACTGCACCTGAATCGTTTCATCAGCCACTTTGCTTAAGGCTGTTTCCAGATAAGCCTGGACACTTGGCACATTAAGTTGTCGCTGCCAACCATAGTGCGCTGCACCATCGTATTCGATACCCAATGCGTACCGGTTCATCACACCCTCATACCCTGTTGTGTTTAAAACGCGTAAGTGTAATCACAGGCGCACCGGGATGCAATTCGGTTGCGCTTGATAAATAGCGTCGGACTAAAGATAGACGAAAAAAAAGCTTCGCAAGCGAAGCTTTTTAGATTTATTGCTCAATGAAATGAATATTGTCTATCCACACTATATCGGTATTAAAATCAATGTAGTGTTTCCAGCAGCGCCTGCGCTTCTTCCTGCTGCTCATCGCTGCCCTTTTCTACCACTTCACTTAATAACTCTTTCGCTGCTGCCAGATCGTCCATTTCCATATACACTCTGGCCAGGTCGAGGTTAGCGCTTTGACCGGCATCTTTATCGATGTCGATAATATCAACATCTTCGCTAACGCCGCTGTAGTCAGACAGGCTCACGTCAAGTTCCAGCGGCATTTCCTCGAACTGCGTATCATCCTGCATGGATTCGTCAAGTAAGGTATCGACATCAAGAAACTCGTCTTCACGACTACGCTCCGTTGACGACGAATCTGTACCAGGCTCATTAAGCAGTGCTGCCAGATCTAAATCCGGATTATCAAGCTTTAAGTCATCGGTTGACTCTGATGGCTGAGCCGCTGGCGGCTCGTCCATTTCGTCAAGTAAGGCGTCAAATTCTGAAGCGTCCAGGTCATCAAAAATTGTTTTATCATTTTTGTCAGATCCGGTTAGCCACTCATCAAGCCCTGGTACATCCTCAAGCTCATTGATTTCCTTTGGCCCGGACTCTCGAATGACGCCATCAATTTCCTGCTCCAGAGCAAACTCTTCGACATCATCTTCATAATCAACTTCAAGAACACTGTCATCAAAATTGCTTTTTTCATTAGTAACGTCGTTGGTGGCATCAACAGCAGTAGCACTGTCAGAAAAGCTCGGGATATCGTCGATAAAGGTTTTATCAAACTCAGCAAGTGCATCGTCCAGCGGATCCGCATCTTCGCTTTCGGCATCAAGTGAATGTAACGCGTCCGGCTCGTTGGTTTCAGCGTGGTCTTCTACCGCATCATCTGCCTGAACGTCTGACGGTAATTTATCAGCATCGTCTGATGGTGCAGCACTGTCTGGCGCATCGCTGTCAGCGTCTGTTGATTCCGCTACAGCGTCGTCTTCTGCCGTATCATCAACCTGAACGTCTGACGGTAATTCAACATCGTCTTCTGATGGTGTTGCACTGTCTGGCGCATCGGTGTCAGCATCAGTTGATTCAACCACAACGTCATCTTCTGCCGTATCATCAACCTGAGCCTCTGACGGTAATTCATCAGCATCGTCCGATGGTGCAGCACTGTCTGGCGCATCGGTGTCAGTGTCAGTTGATTCCGCTGCAGCGTCGTCTTCTGCCGTATCATCAGCCTGAACGTCTAACGGTAATTCATCATCGTCTTCTGATGATGTTGCACTGTCTGGCGCATCGCTGTCAGCGTCAGTTGATTCCGCTACAGCGTCGTCTTCTGCCGTATCATCAACCTGAACCTCTGACGGTAATTCATCATCATCCTCTGATGGTGTTGCACTGTCTGGCGCATCGCTGTCAGCATCTGTTAAATCAGCTGCAGCGTCGTCTTCTACCGTATCATCAACCTGAGCTTCCGACGGTAATTCATCATCGTCTTCTGGTAATAGCGGACTGGTCAGTTCTTCAGTTTCTGTCTCGGTTGATTCAGCTACAACATCGTCTTCTACCGTATCATCAACCTGAGCCTCTGACGGTAACTCAACATCATCTTCTGATGTTGCACTGTCTGGCGCGTCGGTGTCAGCATCAGTTGAATCAGCTACAGCGTCATCTTCTACCGTATCATCAACCTGAACCTCTGACGGTAATTCATCGCCGTCTTCTGATGACATGTCATCATCAGCACCTGACGATGCTTCATCGTTTCTCTCATTGAATACCTGATGATCCGATACATCTTCGCCGGCTGCATTGCCGTCTTCGTCTTCAATTTCAGATTCAAGCTCAGCAAGCAACTCTTCCGTTAACGCATCTTCAGGAAGGTCTTCGCTCTCAGAGCCAGGCGCTTCATCATTAGTCGGCGCTGGAGGAGTTTCTGCTTCAGTCTCCATACCGCTTTCAAGTTCAGCAAGAAGCTCATCTGATAAATCATTAAGCTGTTGTTCTTCTTCACCCTGCTCAGCGGACAATTCTGCCAGAAGCTCATCACTTAACGGATCATCAAAGCTCGTTGCGCTGTCCTCTTCCTCGTTTTGCAGTTTTTCGATAATGTCATCATCGAAAACTTCTGAACTGATCTCGTCGGTTTCAATTTCATCCAGACTAATATCATCCAGGCCTTCAGCGAGGTCATCGAGGCTTTGTATACCCTGCGGCGACGGCGTGCTGCCTGACTCAGAGAACTCATCATCCTCCTCATCATCTTCTACATCCGGCAAGCCGCCCATTTGTTCAAGCTGTTCAATTTCATTAAGAATGTCGTCGGCAAGGCGATCCAGAGCTTCATTCTGTTCATTAATCTCTTTGTCGAGCTTATTGAGCATCGATTCATCAACGTTGCCGTTATTTACATCCAGCTTGTCTTCAACGCTTTCCTGCTCTTCTTCAAGCAGGTCGTCAATACTTATTTCCGGCTTATCATCTGCGTCATCGACAGCACCAGGCAGCGGTGCCATCGGCGCTTCACCCATCACTTCCTGCTCATCGGTCACAGGCGCAGGGTCGCTGGCAGAATCTTCCACCGTAGTGGTGAAGTCGTCTTCTGTCACCGGTTCAGCAAAACTGTCCCGGGGTTCGGGCTCAGCAAACTCGTCAGTTTCCGGCTCCTCGACGGTATCAGTCACATCACTGTCATCATCAGCCAGGTCAATGCCGTCGAAGTTTTCCTCTAGCAATTCTGCAGACAAATCTTCTTCGTCAAAGAGATTGTCCAGCTCATCCTGATCTAATTCTGATTCTCCTGATTCAAATTCGTCATCCTCGCTATCAGGCACAAGCATGTCGTCATCTAAATCAGAGAAATTCTCCAGCTCATCATCAAGCGCATCCTCCAGCTCAGACGATAAAACGTCATCCAGCAGTTCTTCATCATTGAACAGTTCATCATCAGAGAGCTCTGCATCATCCTGAGCCAATTCGCTGGTCAGGCTGGTCGATAAATCATCGATTTCGGCGTCAGGCTCTGGTGCCGTCTGCACATTTCCGTTCTCGGTTGTTGCGACGGTGTCAGGTTCATCAGAGCGACGCTTCAGTAACCAGGCCGCTAACGCGCCAGCCAGTAATAATGTAATAATGCCTGAGCCGATAATCAGGCTGGCCGGTTGTGTCAGTGCAGACATCAGGCTACTGCTCTGCTCGGCCTCCCGCTGAGCCCGCTCTTGCCTGACTATATCCAGCAGCTCCTTTTGGAGCGCCAGCTGTTCATCCATCTGCGACTGAACATCGCCCTCTACCTGCTGGCGCAGATTCATCAGGTCAGTATTAACCTGCTCTACCCGCTCATAAAGCTTTTTGTTTTCGTTAAGTAGGGACTGCACGCTATCCAGAGACAGCGCAAACTGATCTCTTAGCGCCTCAAACTTTTCCACCTGCTGGGCATCAAGAGCACTGATCTTTTCTTCAATTTGAGAGCGGGTATCTGACAGTTCGTCTTTATTAACCAACGGCACCGCGGGTTTGATGTTGTTGCCAGACTGAGGATTTTTCAGAAGTTGTGCAAACGTTTTGTCGTCTTTGTCTGCACGCTGCTTTGCCCGGGACGTATCTATTCGCGCGATGTAGCGCTCTGAGGGTAGGCGTAACGTCGCGCCATCGACCAGCAGATTAAAGTTGTTTTGTTCAAAGGCGTTGGGATTAAGCTCATAAATAGCCTGCATTACCTGATAAACAGACAGCTGTTCGTTCTGACGATACCGGCTGGCTATGCGCCACAACGTATCCTGCTCATCAATAGGGCCGTATGTCGCGCCCGAAAATTGATCTGTCGCGTCCTTTGGTCCACGCAATTGAGTTTGTCTTTGCTGAGCATCCACATTTGCTGCTGGGAATGTGCTAAGTAACAGCAATACAACCAAACCCATAAAATGCAATTTCATAGCGTTCCTATAAGCCTTCAAATGTCACGCTCACAACACAAAAGCATTGCTCGGGCGAACGATTGCCCTGCCGCGAGCTCATGGCATTGTGATACCAGCCCCAAAAGCGGGTGATACAGTTCTGTTTTTATTATCCGGAAACCAGACTCCGCTGGTCTCCCACCTGAGCAATAGCAGCTCAACAACGATCAGTAATATATATCGTGTTTCTCTTTCTACAAACTATAAACCACTGAGAAACGTCAATCTAGCTGTCCGTCACTTTCATCAGAATAACGGCGTAGCTTTCAACCTTATCGGCAGATATTTTATAAAGTTTACAGGTACTTTACAGGTAATCGCGCACCAATACTTCAGCAATCTGAACACTGTTCGTCGCGGCGCCTTTGCGCACATTATCCGACACTACCCACATATTCAGACCATTGGGGTGGCTGATATCATTTCGGATTCTGCCCACATGGACCAAATCATTGCCGCTGGCGCTGGATACCTGAGTGGGGAAGCTTGCAGGTGAATCATATACTTTCACACCCGGTGCGCTTTCCAAAAGCTGCTTCACATAGTCTGCCTCCAGCGGCATTCTGGTTTCCAGATGTATCGCTTCCCCATGGCCGTAGAAAACCGGTACGCGCACTGCTGTGGCATTAACCATGATGGACGAGTCTCCCATGATCTTCTGCGTTTCCCACACCATTTTCATTTCTTCTTTGGTGTAGTCGTTATCCATAAAGTCATCGATTTGGGGAATGGCGTTAAATGCAATCTGGCGGCTAAAGGCCTCTGGCGTGATCTCCTTCGCATTTAGCAACCCCGCAGTTTGGCGCGCCAATTCCTCCATTGCGCTGTTACCGGCACCAGAGACAGACTGGTAAGTAGCAACATTAATTCGCTCTATGCCCGCTTCATCGTGGATAGGTTTAAGCGCCACCAGCATCTGAATGGTTGAGCAATTCGGGTTGGCAATGATATTGCGTGTTCTGAAATCCGCCAGCGCATGCGGGTTAACCTCCGGCACTACCAGGGGAATATCAGGCTCATAACGAAACTGAGAAGTATTATCTATGACAATACACCCGGCATCAGCGGCGATGGGCGCATATTGGGCAGACACAGCCCCACCTGCAGAGAAAAAGCCAAACTGCACCTGGCTGAAATCAAAACCATCTGCGTTTATCACTTCAATGTCTTCCCCTTTGAAGTTCACTGTAGCACCGACAGAACGTTCGCTGGCCAGCGGATAAAGTCTGTTGACCGGGAATTTGCGCGCTTCGAGCATTTCGATCATCATCTGACCGACCAGACCCGTGGCGCCCAATACTGCAACATCAAAGGCTTGTGACATAAATGTGGTTACTCCTGCAAAATGGAATTATTGGGATAAAAGAGCATGGCATTATAACGTTTCTATAATAAAGCCTAAACCGGTAAGCTGACGCAAAATGCCTTCTGATACGACACCACTCAGCGCAATGGTAAAGGCATTAAACTCCCGCCTGACCCGATACGCTTTGCGATATGCAGCGAACTTATTCCCTGCCTGCATCGCATGACGAAAATCCTGGTCATCGATTGTCACATCATAGATTGACAATAACAGTGATATGACTTCGTCCCAGTTCAATGCTTCCATTGACGGGTCCCGGGGCATAAACGAAATGGGCTGCGGGGCCGCCAGAAAATCGTCCATGGCCAATTTTACAGGCTTTTGGGCCAGCTCACAAAAATGTTCATAGACCAGCTGCGTACCGCGTAGTTTTCCTTCAACAGAGTGCCCGGCGATATGCCCGGTGGCCAGCCAGAGGTGCTCAAGTAACGCCGTATCAATGTCAGGTTCGTTGTCAAATACGTCAAGCACAACCGTGGGCGCTGAACCGGCAGTGAGCCGCTGCATCAGCGCCTTTTCATTGACCACCTCACCACGGCAGGCATTAATCAATAATGTATCGGCGCCCAAAGATTGGAGTGCATCCTCATCAATCAGGTTGAGCGTCTTATGAGCGCCTTCTTTAACAAACGGGACGTGCAAAGAAATAACATCACACGTCAGAATATCATTAAAATCGACAAAATGACGCGGATCACCGGCTTCCCGTCGCGGGGGATCATTCAGTACATAAGCAATATCAAGCGCCTCCAGTAACCTGGACAAACTTGTGCCCACATGTCCAGCACCTACGATACCCACCCGGATACGACTTAAGTCCAGCTTGTTATCACGATGAGCAACCAGTAACACGCTTAACACGTACTCTGCCACTGCAATAGCATTGCACCCACCAGCATCACGCCACGCTATGCCCCGCTCTTCCAGATATGTCTTATCAATATGGTTAGAGCCGGCTGTAGCTGTCGCCACACAGCGCAGGGTATGTGCTTTACTCAGTATTGTTTCGTTTACTGATGTGGTGGAGCGCACTGCCAGATAGTCGCACTTTTCGACATCATCAGCGCGCAGAGTAGCAGCGTTGTAGGAGACGGCCTCACCCAGCGATGAGAAATAATCAAAACCACGCGGAATGGTATCTTCGTAAAGAATTTTCATAAAGATTTGCCTGTTTTCATGCCAGCAAATAATAGGAGAAACACATACAAAAAAACAGCGCACGAAGCGCTGTTTTTACGTCTTTTAGGGTTTCTAATATCTACTTGTAACGCTGCATTACCAGCGTGGCGTTGGTACCACCAAACCCAAAACTGTTGGACATAATCGTATCCAGCTTCGCCTCGCGGGCCTTAGTAACTATATCCAGTCCTTCTGCCTGTTCATCCAGCTCATCGATATTGATGGATGGGGCAATAAAGTCATTTTGCATCATCAGCAAGCTGTAAATCGCTTCGTTGACACCAGCCGCCCCCAGCGCATGACCGGTCAATGACTTGGTTGCACTGATCGGTACCTGCTGATTTGCGAAGACTTCTTTAATGGCAGCCAGTTCTTTGACATCACCAACGGGAGTTGAAGTGCCATGGGTATTCAGATAATCAATCTTACCACTGACATTCTGCATCGCCATTTTCATGCAGCGAATAGCGCCTTCGCCGGAAGGAGCAACCATATCAAAACCGTCAGAGGTTGCGCCATAGCCAACCACCTCACCATAGATGGTAGCACCACGCGCCAGCGCATGCTCAAGCTCTTCCACAACGACCATACCGCCGCCGCCAGAGCTTACGAATCCGTCACGGCCTGCATCATAGGTGCGTGAAGCCACCGCTGGATTGTCATTATATTTTGTGGAAAGTGCGCCCATTGCATCAAACTGACTGGACAGTGACCAGTGTAGCTCCTCACCACCACCAGCAAAAACCACATCCTGCTTGCCTAGCTGGATTAGCTCCAGCGCATTGCCGATACAATGGGCACTGGTAGCACAGGCTGATGCAATTGAGTAATTTACACCCTTTATTTTAAACGGCGTTGCCAGGCAGGCAGAAACCGTTGATGCCATACAACGAGGCACCATATAAGGCCCAACCCGCTTCACGCCTTTCTCACGCAAAATATCGGCCGATAACACCTGGTTTTCTGATGACGCACCGCCGGAGCCGGCAATGATGCCCGTGCGCTCATTAGAAATGTCTTTTTCTTCCAGACCAGAATCGGCAATTGCCTGCTGCATCGCGATGTACGCGTACGCGGCTGCATCGCCCATAAAACGCATGGCTTTACGGTCGATATGTTCTTTTAAATCAATATCAATTGCGCCCCACACCTGACTTCTCAGGCCCATGTCGGCGAATTGTTCAGAAAACGAAATCCCAGACTTGCCCGCTTTCAGAGAAGCCAGCACGTCATCTTTGTTGGTACCAATACTTGAAACAATACCAAGACCGGTAATAACTGCTCTTTTCATAATTTACCCTTTCTTTTGATGGGGCATATGGTAACGATTTTGTGACACTAAGTGGTCTGCTCTTTTCAGCCCGGATGAGCGATGCATTATCGCTTATTGACTATCAAATCGTCAGTAAGTGCGTTAAGCACTATATTCACTGTATCATGCACGCTATGATCATGCAGTCGAAACAAACACGAATGCAGGAAATCCCGGTGAAAACTGATCACGCAAAAGTACACTTTAATGAACAGGGCACACCTGTTGCCGACGACTTCGACGATGTTTACTTTTCCAATGACAGTGGCATCGATGAGACCATGCATGTATTTATGGCTGCGAACCGCTTGCCGGCTCGCTGGCTAACGCATCAGCATTCTCACTTCGTGATTGCAGAAACCGGTTTTGGAACCGGCCTTAACTGCCTGGTTGCCATGCAAGCCTTTGCTGAATTTCGCAAAAATAATCCAAACCATCCGCTCAAACGCCTTTATATCATCAGCACAGAAAAATTTCCGCTGCAAAAGGAAGATCTTCAGGCGGCACTGGCTCACTTCAAAGCGGTGGCAAAACCCGCCGACGCGTTACTGGCCCAGTACCCTTGTGCGCTATCCGGTTGCCACCGGCTGCAGCTAAACAGTTTTGATACAACACTGGATATCTGGATGGGTGACATCCATGCGTCGTTGCCACAGTGGCACGCTCCCCTCCACGGACTTGTTGATGCCTGGTTCCTGGATGGTTTCGCGCCCAGCAAAAATCCGGATATGTGGACCGATGCGCTGTTTGAACAAATGGCCCGCTTGTCGAAAAAAGAAACGACCTTTGCCACATTTACCGCCGCGGGCATCGTGAAGCGGGGTCTGCAGGACGCCGGGTTCGATATTCAAAAGGTAAAAGGGTTTGGCCGTAAGCGTGAGATGCTTGCCGGGCACTATGCTGGCTGCAAGCAGCAGGATGCATCACGATTTCCACGTGACTGGCCCTACGCGCGTTTTGAAGCCGCGCCGTTAACAACAGACAGTCATGTTGCCGTTGTAGGTGGCGGGCTGGCAGGCGCTGCCAGTGCACTGGCGCTGGTCAGCCGTGGTATCAGAGTCACGCTGATAACCAGGGCTGGCATACTGGCTGACGGCGCATCGGGTAACCCGCAAGGCGGATTTTATCCGCAACTTCATGCCACGCCAAGTCCCGCCAGCCAGATTCAGGCCCACAGTTTTTTATATGCCAGGCGCGCCTACCAGCAACTCGCTGCTCATTACGCATACCCTCACCAATGGTGTGGTGTGCTGCAAATGGACTTTACTGACGAAGTTGCTGCCAGACACCAGAAACTGACAGACAATCAATACTGGCCGGCCGCCCTTATTCAGAAAATTGATGCGCGCCAAGCCAGCGAGATAGCCGGTATACCATTAACTTGCGGAGGCATTTTTACGGCTGAGGGCGGATGGCTCAGCCCCCCGGACTTAGTTGAGGCCATGATTAAACAGGCAAAGGACAGCACCCTTTTGACCGTTCTGACAGACCATGCAGTCTCTCAAATTGAGTCAGCGGATGCCGTTACCCTGCATATTGAACATCTGGAGGCGCCACTTAGCTTCGACCATGTGGTGCTGGCTACCGGTGCCGATAGCGTCAGTTCACTCTTAAGTGACGTACTGCCACTGCGCCCGGTGCGTGGACAGGTCGAAGCCATGCCTGCAGACGGAACTACCCCGGGTAAATTGCAAACTGTTTTGTGCCATAAAGGATACCTGACACCGCAAACGGATGGGCGTCAGGCGCTGGGCTCCACCTATGTCAAAGGCGACATGAACACCGAGGTCAGAGCAAATGAGACACAGCAGAATATTGAGACGCACAAAAAAGCGCTCAACAGTCAAAGCTGGGTGGAGGATATTCAGACAGACGGTGTTGCGCGGGCGGCAATTCGCCTTGGCTTGCCGGATCATCAGGTTGTTTGTGGCAGCCTTCCGGCTACTCTTGAGCAACAACCGGCCTGGCGTGAGCTGGCAAAAGGAAAACGCCTCAGTACAATGCCGCGTCCTCCGGCACATCGCATTCATGTGTTGACCGGTTTAGGCTCCCGGGGGCTGACGACAGCGCCGCTTATGGCAGACGTGCTGGCAAGCCAGCTCTGCCACCACCCCCTTCCGCTGCCAGAAGCATTATTACAGGCCATCAGCCCGCAGCGGTTTATTATCCGAAATGCTATTCGGAATCAGAACGACAATTAATTGCCCGCCTCAACCGGATTGAGGCTGGTTACCATAAATGCCGGCACATCCACGCTGGCACTGGCGACTAATGACTGGCCGGACACGCTGACAATGCGCGCATTGATGCGAACGCCGCGTTTAGTTTCTATCATGGTACCGGTTAGTACATGGTCCATTTTAGACTGCGCTGCGATTTTCTGAAAACCACGGTGCATTACCAAATCGCCGCGCTCGGTAACATAGAGGGCATCGGAAAGTTTAAAGTCGATAACTGCCAGTCCATAACTTTGTAGTTGGCCCAGCATATATTCGGCCATCTGGTTTCCCAGAACCGTGGTGTCGTGAAGGGTATGATTCAGTCTGACAAAACTCGCCACGCCCACTTTTTCACGCGGCCGGATAGTCGTGGCAGTGTCCATTAATTCCATGGCCAGTTGCCCGGCATAGTCATTTAACGACTTGTGTGTAAGATCAGAAGAAAACCCTACATATAAGGGGTCCTGATAACGGCTTTGTTCTTGTGATTCAGGGCGGGCTTTCAAATCCCGCGAGTCAGGACGGTACACCAGGCCGGTATCCTCGTGGGGAATGACAACAGGCTCACCGGTTGAGGTATCCCATTTAGCGGCGCGCAACGCATGATATTGCTCATCGATGGTGCTGCAACCTGTCAGCAACGCAACCAGCAACACAGCGCTCAGGCGAAGAAGTTTATCCATTATCGCTTACCCTTGTGTCAGCTTAACGCCATCCTTTGTCCCGGGCTTTTCTGCGCCATCGCTGGGAATGAGCGCATCCACCACATAAAACGGAATCAACATCTGAGCGCTGGCTACGACGGCACGCGACTCGATCCCCAGAATTCTTGCATTGACCATCACACCGCCCTGATGTTTTGCCATTGTACCGGTCAATACATACTCAATAGGCAGGCTGGAATTGAGATCCAGATAATCGCGGGATAATAAAAAATCGCCCTGCTTTGTCACCCGGATATAATCTGTGGCTTTATAGTCAAGAACAGGGATCCTGAATTTGTGCAACTCGTGAACAAATGATTCTGCCATCTGCTGTCCCAGCAGGTTTGTCTGTTGCAGGTCAGAATCAAGCAACGCGAAGTTAGTCACTGCCACGGGCGTTTTTGCCGAGACATATTCCATATTTGAGATGAGGTCCTGTGTCAGGTTTTTGACATAATCTCCGACATGGCGGGTCAGTGGCCGCCCCTTGTATGCACCTTGCACACTAGAATAAATACGCGGGTGACCCACAGCACCAAAGCTGTCAGTCTCCTCGCCGTTGTAATCGGCAGGTAAAGGCGCGCTGCGGCGATCGGCATCCTGTACATCTATAATCTGCATTGACTCAGAAGCATCAGAGGACTGTCCCGCCGTCTGCTCAGGCTCCTGTGTTGTCGAACAGGCAGCGAGCCCCAGTGACAGTGCGCCAATCGCGTAATATTGCAACTTCATCCTCTTTACCCCTTATCCTGCATGCGGTACAAACGCCCTTGTCGGGTAGTAACCTGCTCTTCGTCCCAGAACAACCCTGATGGGAAAAAGCGAGTGGCAGCCCCCACCACATCTTTAGTTCTGGCTTCAATCACGCGGGCATTGACTACCGCGCCGCCCTGCTGATGAACCAGTGTTCCGGTAATATAAAAATCAATTCTCTCAGGCGCAGACAGATTGGCGATATTGCGTGATAACACACGATCGCTGTGCTGCCCTATTACTATATCGTTCGAAAGCTTGAACTCTTGAGTCGTAAATCCGCGCTTGGTGGCCTCGGTCATCAAACCCTGCTCTAACTGATGGCCTAATAACATCAATGGCGACTGATGCTGGCTTTCATACTGCAACGACGTGACCGGAACAAAACCGGCCACGGCGTAGCGCAAATGCTGTGCAGGCTTAAGGTTGGCAAATAACTCATTGGCCAGCAGGTAGGTTTGGTATTCAATATTGCCCAACGACTGGCCAACCGGCTGCGGTGACGGTGTCTCGGCGGTGGCTTGAGGCGCATCATTCTGCGTATCCGGGCCTGTTACACAAGCCGTTATCCCTGCCAGAGCAAGCGCGAAAGAAAAGCTGCGTATAATTATTAATTTCATGGGCCTGCGTCAAAAATCCTGCAATTTATCAATAAACAGAGTCATAGTGGCAAAATTCATACCACACACAGCATCTCTGTAATTCGCGCGGCCCCGGGGAGGATGAGCAGGCACATCAACCGACCGAGGCGGCAAAACTATGCCAGCAAAGGACGGAACGTGCCGTTACTGCTGCGCACTGGCAATAAGTTGCTGCCACAGTGCAGTGACTTTTTTCTGGTCGTCCGGCTCAAGTTCATTATTGTTGAAAGCCTGTTGCAGACTTTCTTTGACCGTTTCATCCAGCAACGCAACAGTAGCATTTTGCTCCATCTCCAGCGGGCGGGAGATGACTGCAAAATGGCCCTGCAGATAGCTGGCGATAAACAGTTCGTCATCACTGCCGTGATCAACCACATTATCCAGTTGATTTTCGATGTGCATGACTGCGTCAATAAACGCTGGTTCTGCCAATGGACTGGGCTGCATACCTTTCTCCTATACTGCCGGATATAAAACTTTATCCTGATAACCTGTAATAACCTGAACACTGCCGCTTAACGCCTCATCCAGTGCATCGTCGCCTGAATCGAATCGTAAGGGTCTGCCTTCAAGCGCCTGAAGCTTTTGCTTCGTCGACACAATCAGCATGTTCTGTTTTCCCAGACGTTTTATGAACGCCGGGCTGAGCTGCTGGTTTCCGCGCCCCAGAATATGTCCCTGACCGCCTATGAGGGTGACGATAAGCTTAACCGGCTGCCCGTCGGTGATTTCCAGCAACGTTTTGGCGCTGACATCACTGCCAATAACCCGTCCCGCACAAATTACATCAACGCCCAAAAGGGTATTGTCAAGGTTGAGCGCATCCATGATGGCCGCGACGGTTGAGCCAGAGCCCATGACATAACAGGTCTCATCATCCTGCTCAATCATTTCGCTCACGTATGCGGCAATATCATCCAGCACCAGTTCTTCATGCTCTTTGCCGCCCATCTTTACTGCCTGAATATACTCAAGCTCTCTGGGAACACGCATCTCGCCATAGTATTTAGCGGTAACATTTCCGTGTCTGAATGCGTCCTCGTCAATATCGCGCACTTCCGCATCAAACTCACTGACCAGTTCGCCCATTGCCATTTTAAGGGCCACCTTACCCGCTGCTGAAGGCGTTACCGCATAGACGCCGGAATGGATTTTCACGCCCGCTGGCACGCCAAGCACGACCTGGTCGGTGCCTAACTCATCATAAAGATTACGTGCAGTCCCATCACCGCCGGCAAAAAGTAATAAATCGATGCCCTTTTCCATCATTGCACGCGCCGCCTGCTGCGTGTGCTCGGCTTCGGTCTGTGCGGTTTGCGGCGAATAAACAACCTCTGCCGACAGCCCGGCTTGCTGGCAGCTGTCCATTCCCATTTCACCAGCGGCAGTAAAGACAAGAAGATTATCAGTTCCCTGAAGTTGCATCAGTGCGCGGCACATTTTTTCTGCCGCTTTTTGTTCGGCTCCCTGAGCGAGTGCTTTTTCACGAATGGCGGCACCATCACTGCCCTTAAGTGCAACGGCGCCACCGATGCCAGCAAAGGGGTTGACTACCACACCTAACCGAAACCGGGTATTGCTGTTCATGCGGCCTCTCCTGTAAGGCTGGAACGAGATAACGGCGCGGTCTTAAACGCTGCGCTTAACGCAGCAATGAAGCGCTGTGCCCGCGGCGGAAAGCCCTCATCAATGTACGTGTTCAACTGTTCTTTGACTGCACGGGTAAACCCTTCTCTGTCAGGCTCCGCGCCATCAAGATTGTCAGTACTCACCGAAAACTGTCTGCCGGCAGCGATGGTGAACGCCCACTCTATCGCCTGTGGTTTGACCTCCACCTGCTCAAACTTTTTTTGCTCGGCTTCATTGCGCCCGTCAGGACAATACCAATACCCATAATCTTCCAGCAGACGACGCTTTTGGCCAGCTACACACCAGTGGGCGATTTCATGTAATGCACTGGAAAAAAAGCCGTGGGCAAAAATAATCTGATGATAAGAAGTTTGCGTTCCCGCAGGCAGGTACACCGGCTCATCGTCACCGCGAATAAGACGTGTATTAAATTCGTCGAAGAAGGTAGCGTCGAATAACACGATTAACTGAGCAAGCGCGTTATCCTCTTCCCGGACCCGGGCGCAATTATTCAAGGCAAACCTTTTGTTGTGGCGAAAAACTGGCAGGAGTTTATCAAATCATTCGAAATCAGACTATGTTGGCGCGCAAAAACCGCAGACGCGCGTAGGGAAATTCGTTAGCATAAATGCACAATCGATCGTTAACAAAAAGCATGACAAATTTAGACTGGCAATTTGACGCCCCCTTTACTGACAATTGGGCGATACAGGATGCTCACATCGACCACTACAACCATGTCAATAATGTGGCTTATCTGACACAGCTGGAATCGCTGGCGTGGGCGCATACAAACGCACTGGGCCTGCGTTTCGAAGATTATCAGGCACTGGATAGTGCAATGGTTATCCACCGTCATGAACTCGATTACATACTGCCCTGCCATCAGGGTGACGAACTGGCATGTAGTACCTGGATAACCGCCTGTGACGGTCGGCTTCATCTGACCCGCAAGTTTCAGTTTATTTGTTTACGACGACGCAAAACAGTGTTTAAAGCAAAAACAGAGTTTGTGTGCGCACGACTGAGCTCTGGCGCCCCGCGACGAATGCCAAGAGAATTCAAAGACGTTTATTGCGGCGCCGTTACCGGCCAATGAAAATCTGGCGCTGGCTAACAGGCGGCCTGCTCATCTTCTCTATAAGCGGCAATATTGTTCTGCTGTATATACTTTTTGAAATTAAAAAGTCACCGGCTGAAAAATCAGTAATACCACTACCAACGACGTCAGACATGCAGGCTGACGCCGGTGACAACACGAAGACGACCGTGCGCCCTGAGCAAGCATTGTCACAAACTGCATCCATGAAGGTCTCTATTTCGCAGCTTTTGAAGCAGGGTGACTATGACCGGGCCAGGTTCCAGTTGCAAAATGCATTGAAAAATCATCCTCGCGATGCAGATCTGCTGCTACTGGAAGCTGAACTTCTTATGCGAACCGCCCCGCTTAGCGATGTGGCGCTGCACTATTACGACATGCTTGATATGGGATTATCCGACACGATTCATGAAACGGTCAGTCAGCGTTTACAGCGTCTGGTTGATGATGCCATTGACAATTTGTCCCAGACACAGAGCTGGACAGCACTGGCCATTTTTGCCGAGCCGCTTTTTCAATATGCGCCCGGGAACCGGCAGTATACGCTGGCATTAGCCACTGCGTACGCTGAGCAGGAGAAACCCGGGTTAATGGCGGCTACGCTGGCCGCCTTACCGCCAGATGATCCGGCGCATGGCGAATTTGCGTCAAAATATAACCGCCAGCCGCAACCAGAGCCGGAACGTTCCGGCCCCGATGCGTCACCGTTTGATGCGTCAGCGCCGCGTGTTGCACTGCTCTCTCAGGGTAGTCATTTTATAGTGCCCATCCGGGTTGAGGAGATGCCATTATCCTTATTGTTAGATACCGGCGCCTCGCAAAGTGCGTTATCTGCCGATGCTTTTAATCGGATCAAGCACGAAATTGCCTATCGGTTTTTGGGCAATTTCACCATTTCAACCGCTTCAGGGAACAGTCAGGCTGCACTGATTGAGGTAAAGGCGATATCTATCAGTATCTTCCGTCTTGAAAACTTGAAAATGTTTGTGCTTCCGAAAGCCGCTAAACCTCGCGCTGATGGCCTGTTAGGTATGAATATTCTCGGTCAGTTTACATTTTTTATCGACCAGCGGACGAACACCCTGCATTTGCAAAAAGATCATTAAACGTTGCAAGAATTTTTAATGTTCAGATCAAAACCAGTTTCCCCTTCCAGCCCGTAACTATCGCCACATTCACAATAAAAGGAGAATGTTTTTATGGGTGCTTTAACAGGCAAGAAAGTAGCTATTCTGGCTACCAACGGGTTTGAGCAAGTCGAGCTGACAGAGCCGATGGAAAAAGTCAAAGCCGCTGGTGCAGATGTCGACATCGTTTCACTGGAATCCGGTGAAATTCAGGGCATGAACCACGATGAAAAGGGTGACATGTTTACGGTGGATAAAACCGTTGATGAGGTATCAGCTGAAGAATACAACGGTCTGATTCTTCCAGGTGGCGTTCTCAACCCGGACACACTGCGCACCAACGACAAAGCCGTGCAGTTTGTGCGTGACTTCTTCGTTCAGCATAAGCCCGTATCAGCAATTTGCCATGGGCCATGGATGCTGGTAGAGGCAGACGTTCTAGAGGGACGCACTGTCACCTCATTCCCTTCTATTAAAACCGACATTCTGAATGCCGGCGGTAACTGGGTGGATGAGGAAGTTGTTGTCGATCAGGGCCTGACAACCAGCCGCACGCCTGACGATATGGAAGCATTTTGCAAAAAAGTAATAGAAGAGTTGCGCGAAGGAAAGCACGACCGCCAGACGCCGTAATCAGACCACAGCTAAAGCAATTCAGGCCGGGCGCTCTGCCCGGCATCTTCCAGATTCTCAGGACTATGATATGACAGATTTATTCAGTAACGGCATCGTGGGTAACACAGATGTGAAAAACCGTATTTTCATGGCGCCATTAACCCGCAGCCGCGCCGATGATGACACCGATGAACCGGCACAAATGTCGATTACCTATTATGAGCAGCGCGCCTCTTCAGGGCTGATTGTCAGTGAGGCGACACAAATCAACCCTCAGGGCAAGGGATATATCTGTACACCCGGTATCTACACAGTAGAGCAGGTTCAGAAGTGGCGGGAAATCACCCAGGCGGTTCACGATAAGGGCGGCAAAATATACCTTCAGCTTTGGCATGTCGGTCGAATCAGTCATACCCATTTTCAGCCTGACGACGACAAGCCGCTGGCGCCATCGGCTATCACGCCAGATGTCGATGTGTTTTTTGAGGGTAAAAAACAGCCTGCATCCGAACCACAGGCAATGACCACTGAGCAAATAGAGCAAACCATCGAAGATTACCGTCTGGCCGCAAAAAACGCAGAAAGAGCAGGTTTTGACGGTGTTGAGATCCATGCTGCAAACGGCTATCTGATTGATCAGTTTTTAAGAGACAAAACAAATCAGCGTGATGATGAATATGGCGGCTCGCTGGAAAATCGTATGCGCTTTTTGAATCAGGTCACCGAAGCCGTGTTAAGTGTATGGCCTGCTGAAAAGGTAGGGATTCGCCTTTCGCCAATCGGCAACCAGAATGACATTGCAGACAGCGACCCGCTCACCGCGTTTACCTATTATATTCAGCGGTTGAATGATTACCGTCTGGCTTACTTACATATGGTTGAGCGCTTTCCCGGCATGCCCACCAGCAATAAAGATCTGAAGATCCAGGAAAGTCTGCGTAATACGTGGAAAGGCTTTTACATCGCCAACGGCGATTATGACTATCTGTCTGCGCAACAGGCTGTTAAATCAGGCTACGCTGATGCGGTAACGTTTGGCCGGCCATACATCGCCAACCCGGATCTTGCCGAGCGGTTTGAAGCCGGCGCGACACTTAACGAACAAGACCAAGACACATTCTACGGCGGCGATGAGAAAGGTTATATCGACTATCCGTTTATGGATGAGAAAGATATGTAACATGAAGCATCGCGCTACGCTGGTAAAGCGCAGCGCGACATGTTTTACAGTGTTGCAGCCAGTCGTGTGCCCTGATCAATAGCACGTTTTGCATCAAGCTCAAGTGCTTCATCGGCCCCACCAATAAGGTAATGCGGCGCGTTAAGACCTTCAATAACGTCGCGTAGCGGTTCCTGACCGGCACAGATAATGACATTATCTACTTCAAGGAGCCGCTCTTCACCTTCGATACTGATATGAAACCCGCTATCGTCAATTTTTTTGTATTCCACACCGGGGATCATAGTAACCCCTTTCATTTTAAGGCTCGCACGATGCGCCCAGCCAGTGGTTTTGCCCAGCCCTTTCCCCATTTTTGTTGTCTTGCGCTGCAATAATACAATTTCTCGGGAAGACGGTTCCGGCTCAGGCTGCATGCCATTTACGCCGCCACGGGCAGAAAATGACATATCGATGCCCCACTCTTTCATAAAGGCTTCTATATCAAGGCTTGGCTGTGACTTTCCATGAGACAGATATTCTGCGGTATCAAAGCCAATGCCACCAGCACCAACAATAGCTACCTTTTGCCCCACTGGTTTTTTACCCTTAATGACATCCACATACGAAAGTACCTTTTCGTGATCTATCCCTTCAATATCGGGGATACGAGGATAAATGCCTGTAGCAATAATAACTTCATCAAAACATTCATCGTTTAGTAATGCAGCAGTGGCCTCAGTATTGAGTTTTACAGTCACATTATGTAGCTCTAACTGACGGTCAAAATAACGCAGGGTTTCGTTAAATTCTTCTTTGCCGGGTATTTGTCTGGCAATGTTGAACTGACCGCCGGTCTTATCATCCTTATCGTACAACGTAACGGCATGGCCTCTGGATGCTGCAGTTACCGCCGCCGCCAGTCCGGCTGGTCCGGCCCCTATTACAGCGATTCGTTTAGTTTGCTCTGCCGGTTTAATGGTAAGCTCAAGCTCATGACAGGCACGAGGGTTGACCAAACAGCTGGTAAGTTTGCCGTTAAAAACGTGGTCGAGACAGGCCTGATTACAACCAATACAGGTATTAATCTCATCTGCTCTGTTTTGTTCCGCTTTAATCACAAACTCGGCATCAGCCAGAAACGGTCGCGCCATAGACACCATATCAGCATCGCCCCGGGCTAATACTTCCTCAGCCACATCGGGCATGTTGATTCTGTTTGATGTGATAAGCGGAATAGACAACGCTTCCCGGAATTTTGCTGTCACCCAGGTAAATGCCGCGCGTGGCACGCGGATTGATATTGTCGGAATGCGTGCTTCATGCCAGCCAATACCGGTGTTAATTATGGTTGCGCCGGCTTTCTCTATTTCTTTCCCCAGCGTAACCACTTCATCATAGTCAGAGCCATCCTCAACCAGATCGAGCATAGACAAACGATAAATGATGATAAATTCCTTACCGACAGCCTCACGCACGCGGCGCACCACTTCAATGGGCAAGCGAATGCGGTTTTCGTATTCGCCTCCCCACTTGTCATCACGCTGATTGGTGCGCGTCACAATAAACTGATTCAGAAAGTAGCCTTCTGAACCCATAATTTCTACACCATCGTAACCAGCGCGCTGCGCCTGCTTGGCGGTAAAAATGAAATCTTCAATTTGCTGCTCAATCTCATCGTCCGTCAGGGCCTTTGGCTTATAGGGGTTGATGGGCGCCTGGATAGCCGAAGGGGCGACCAGCTTTTCCGTGTAGGCGTAGCGGCCGGTATGCAGAATCTGCATGCAAATTTTACCACCAGCTTCATGGACCGCATCGGTTACTTCTTTATGATTCGCGACGGCTTTATCAGAATTCAGTCGCTTTGTAATAGGATGCGTTGAACCTTCCTCATTCGGTCCGATGCCACCAGTAACAATAAGGCCAACCCCACCACGGGCGCGCTCCGCATAAAACGCGGCCATATGTTTGTGACCTGCAGGCATTTCCTCAAGTCCGGTGTGCATTGACCCCATAATGATGCGGTTTTTAAGTTGAGTGAAGCCCAAATCCAGCGGGCGAAATAAATGCGGGTACTGAGTATGAGCCGAATCGGTCTTGGTCATAATTATTCCTGAATTGTCCTGATTTAGTCATCTATGCTGGTAATGCCAGGCTTTAACGGTGCATATTGTGGTGTTTGCTTGTTTTGCCTTGCCTGCATCGCAGTTTGCACGTCTTCCATCTGAAACATGCCGGCCTGCCATGTCGCCATAAAATTAAGGCTGTCTGCCACACTGTGATCAGCAGCGTAATTAATCATTTTTTTGGTGCCAGCCACTGCCATCGGAGACTGGCTGGCAATATCCTGTGCGATTTGTGTCACACCCTCCATGAGCGCGTCCCTATCATCGTAGACGTTATTCACAAAACCTGCCTGCAATGCTTGCGATGAGGTAAGGTCGCGCCCCGTATAGGCAAGCTCTTTTGCCAGCCCCATGGGAATAAGCCGGGGCAGTCGCTGTAACGTACCTAAGTCCGCTGTCATAGCAAGCTGCGTCTCCTTCACACTGAAATACGCATCGGTGGTACAGTAGCGCATGTCACAGGCGCACAGTAAATCAACTGCGCCGCCAATAGCAGCCCCCTGAACGGCGGCCAGTACAGGAATTCTGATATCCTCAAGTGCGTTGAACGCATCTTGCAAAAATAGTACTTTGCGCCGCATCTGCTCTGCGCGCCGCGCCGGATCGCCGCGAAAAGACTGGCCCATCGCCTTAAAGACAGCCAGGTCCATGCCAGCACAAAAGTGTTTGCCTGCGGCGTTAATAATCAGCGCCCTGGCCTCGCCCTTTTCATCAATGTCACGGACCGCCCCTGGAAACTCCCGCCAAAAAGCCGCATTCATTGAGTTCAGCGCCGCCGGCCGATCCAGCGTGATAAATGCAAGGTGCCCCTTGTAGGTGACACTTAGTGTTTCGTACTGGTTTGAGCGTGGCTCATCAGACTGGTCCATCGCAGCTCCGTTAACATTTTTGCAAACTAGACACTGTCAAGATAAAAGGCTATGTTGACACTGTCAAGATTTAAAGCGACGCTTATAAGGTTTCACGCATTCAGGTAAGTAGTATGGATCAGGCTCAGCAGCGATATCATCACGGCGATTTACGAAGCGCATTACTGCATGCTGCCACTAAGCGTATTGATGAACACGGGGTGGACAGCTTATCTTTGAGAAAGCTGGCTGAGGATGTGGGCGTATCACGCTCTGCGCCCTACCATCATTTTGCCGATAAGAACGGGTTGTTGAGTGCCATCGCTGCAGAAGGCTTTCGTCAGTGGCATCATACCGCCCGTACTATCTTTGAACAGCAGACGCTGGCACCATCTGCCCGGTTCCGCCAATTCATTCATGAATATGTGGGCTATGCGGCCGACCATCCACAACTTTACGAGCTGATGTTTGGTCGTATTTTATGGCAGGCTCAGTCAGCCACTGACGATTTAAAGGCGGTGGCCTATCCGTGCTTTCAGTTTCAGGTTGAAATGACACGTTACTGGCAGGAATCCGGGTTATTACCGGCTGGCCCCGAACCGTTGAGGCTGGCACAGGTGACCTGGGGCACGCTACATGGTATTGCCCGGCTGCTGATTGACGGCATTTATGCTGATCGCAGTCACATTGAACAGATGTGTGATACGGCCGCTCAACTGTTTATGCAGGCGTCGGCAAATCATGAATAAACGCAGCCGCCCGCTCAGCCATCATCACAACCGGCGCATTCGTATTACCGCCCACCAGCATTGGCATTGCTGAGGCATCGACAACGCGCAGGCGCTCAATGTCGTAGACACGAAACTGTGGATCCAGCACCGCCATCTCATCATCCGGCGCGCCCATCTTGCAGGTCCCTGCAGGATGATAGATGGTTTCAGCGTACTGTCGGATAAAGCGGATTAACGCGTCATCATCATGCACTTCCTCACCCGGTAGTAATTCATGTTTGAGAAATGGCGCCATTGCCTCGCTGCGCAGTAAGCGTCTGGCCATTTTCAGACCCTCAAGCAGTACCTGAATATCTTTTGGCGCAGACAGATAAGCCGGATCAATCAGCGGTGCAGCTGTCGGATCTGCACTTTGAAGCGTTACTGCTCCCCGACTCTCCGGATAAAGATTGCAGACATGTAAGCCGTAGCCATATCCCAGCGCATTCTGACGGCCGTGATCTTTAAGAATGGCTGGCAAAAAATGAAACTGGAGATCAGGCTTATCCTCAGTGGTAGCAGAAGAACAGGCGAATCCGCCAGCTTCTGCAATATTGGACGAAAGCATGCCTTTGCGACCAACCGCATATTGCCAGGCAGCGCGAAGGTAACTCGCTATTTTTCCGGGGGCGAGCGCATAACCATGACGGGTCTTGCCTCTGCACTGCACGATGACATCAAGATGATCCTGAAGATTTCTGCCCACGCCCGCTAAGGCCTTAACAACCGGAATATTATGCCGCCTGAGCTCATCTTCAGGGCCGATACCCGACAACATTAACAGGTGCGGGGTGTTGATCGCACCGGCGCTGACAATCACCTCCTCCCGGGCTTGCAGTGTGTGCACCTGTCCTTCGTACTTTGTTATCACCCCTGTTGCTCTGCCACTCTTAATAACAATTTTCTCGACGTGTGCGCCTGTCATAATGGTCAGGTTAGGCCGTGCCAATACAGGTTTCAGATAGGCTTTAGAGGTAGAACATCGCTGACCACCGGATTGCGTGACATGATAAAGGCCAAGGCCGCAGCGTGAGGCAAGGTTAAAGTCGGTAAGCGCTGGCAATTCTTCTTCTGCGCCACTTTGCACGAACGCTTCAGACAAAGGGTCAACATGACGCAAAGACTCTACACTGAGCGGCCCCTCGCTGCCATGACGCTGCGATGCGCCGTGCTCGAATTTTTCCGCTTTTTTAAACCAGGGCAATACGTCTTCAAAGGACCAGCCGGTTGCGCCCTGCTCCACCCAGTTATTGTAATCACTGTCCTGCCCGCGGATATAACACATGGCATTGATGGCACTGCTACCGCCCAATGTTTTTCCGCGCGGCCAGAACAGACATCGATTGTTCAGCCCTGACTGGGGCTGAGTACTGTACCCCCAGTTCAAAGAGGTTATTCTGGATAGCACAGAAAGTCCGAAGGGAATGTGGATAAAGAGGCTTTTATCCGGTTTACCTGCTTCGATGAGACACACATTACACGATTGCTTTTGAGAAAGTCGCGCCGCCAGTACCGCGCCGGCTGAGCCGCCTCCCACAATAATATAATCAAATTGTTGCTTCGATAGCGCCATGCCTGCCGTTTCCTTCCCTGATATTTGGGATATTCATTTTTACGAATAACTATTGATGCAAACTGCATCCGGATACGTATGCAAAAAGTCTTCTTTGATCAGAAAGGAATAGACAATGATACGTAAAAACACCTGGATATCGTTTAAAATAGCGTTTGGCTATACTTCTTAGCCAGGGTGGTACCGAATATAAACTATCAAGACAATATCCACCCTGCTGAACATATACTTACTTAACTTTGAGTTGAACTCCACCAGTTTCGCGCAAGCTCCCTGTGGTGTCTTTCTGCGTGAGGATATTTGTGAATAGAAAAGTTGATAATCCTGACAATCTTTATACCCAGAGTGTTAAGGCACTCATTGATAAGGTGCACCCTCAGGAGCCCGGCTATGGCTCAGTGCTTGAGGACGCCCGGCATTTCTTCGCGCTGGCGGAAGAATCGGCAAAATATATTAAAGATGTTGAAAACCAGTTTTCACGGGTAAAAGCCAAGTCACCGGATAAGCCGATTCCGGCCGATCTTCAAAAAAAGCTGAAACATGCCCGGGCCAAAAGAGACAGTGAGCGTCAGGAACGTATCGCGCGGATTACCGATATCGCCAGAGACTTACTTGAGCTATGCGAGGGTGAGTCCTATGAAGATACTCAGCTACTCAGTGCCAAATTCCTGGGTACTGTTATGCTGCTCACACGCGGCGCGGTGCCTAATTTCGCCCGATTCCATCAACGTTTGAAACCGCTGTATAAAGCGGTGCTGACATTGCGTCTGGTTGATAGCGTTTTAAAGCAGGAAGCGATTTCCCACCCTTATTTGTCTGCATACCGGGAATCGTCAAACCGGTTTCGGGGAAATAGCTACTGGCGTAATAAATGGGAAGAGGAATTAGCGATCCCCCTGATCAGTGCCGCCCTGTTACAGGATATCGGTCTGCAGCATCAGGATGCGCAGAAAATACTGCTGGGCGAAGAGAAAGATAAAGACGAGTTTCGCTTGTTGGAAGAACAGGATCGCAAACAGCTGCTTCGTCTCAATTACTCCCACACCCTTTACTATTTAAAAAAGGGATTGGGGTTACCAGCCTATGTCGGTAACGACAAGGAAGAGCGTCATCGTTTTAATCAGGC
The DNA here is from genome assembly GCF_014750655.1 of Salinimonas profundi. Classification (GTDB taxonomy): domain Bacteria; phylum Pseudomonadota; class Gammaproteobacteria; order Enterobacterales; family Alteromonadaceae; genus Alteromonas; species Alteromonas profundi_A. The sequence goes on along the minus strand of NZ_JABBXD010000001.1, from coordinate 31,265 downwards.
CCATGAGGCGGCCAATCAGTTCCGAGAGAAACTGGTACAGGATGCCTTCTTATCGAAGACTGGCCTGGGTGAGATATTAAAGATCCCGCAGATTTATTGTTCGGTGGTATTGTCTACAAAATCTGATTACACACGTCAGGAGTTGCCCAAAGGCTATCTGCTTATTGAGCAACTGGGCAAGAAGAACTCACTAAATCCGAAACTGGCCGATGCATTTACGCAAATCGTTGGCTATTTTCCGCAGGGGTTCGGCGTCACCTTTATTCCTGTGAATGAACAAGGGTTTGAAAAAGACCAGTTTGAGTTTGCCATTGTCTCCAGACTGAATCCGGAAAACCCAGCCGAACCCGTTTGTCGCATTGCCTCACGTAACCTGACTTACATTTGCTCGGGTAACACCGAGGTGATTAGCCGTGGACGCAACCTGTACTTTCCTGCAAACCGCAAAAAGTTACTCAAGATTGGTCGGGAGCGGATCCAGCAGATTATCCGACAGCTAAACCCCAACGCCGATCCAAATGCCGTCGACGATCTGGTACCGGCCTTCTGGGAGCCTTCTGATTACTTTACCAACAAAAAGAATCAGAACATGTGGAACAAGACATAAAAAAAGGTGCCATCAGGCACCTTTTTTATTATCAATTTATAGTTAGTCTACTAAATCTTTAGGCATTTCTTCGCGCACCGTCTGCCAGACTTTACCCGATTCAATACCGTATTTTCTGACTACCACAGGTACCGCATCGTAATCATGCTGCTGCGCCACTTCTAACAATTCTTTATAAAAGTTACGTGCAACTTCCTGGGCACTTTCATGCGAAAAGAAAAATCCGCCAATGCGCGAGTATAAACCACGGAACCCGTTCATCATCAGCACAAAAACATTGTTACCGGATGCCAGAGCCAAATCATGGTTCATCTGATAATCGTATTCAGCAAAGGCCATACCGTCTGCTTCAAGATCTTTATACCGGGCGATAATGTTGATGGCTTCTTCAGGATTATTTCTGATAGCACCACGAATGAAAACAGCGCTCAGGTTAGTTCTTGCCGCCAGAAGATTATCTACCAGTTCAGGTATTCCTTCCTGGTCAAGCCGCGCCAGCGTTTCAAGAATATTCAGCCCGCAGGTTTCCCAGAAGTTATTCACTTTTGTTGGTTTACCGTGCTGGATGGTGAGCCACCCATCCCGGGCCAGGCGCTGGAGCACTTCGCGCAATGTGGTGCGTGTCACACCAATCAGCTCTGATAATTCACGTTCAGCAGGCAAGATTGTGCCCGGAGGGAAACGTCCACTCCAAATCGACTCAACAATGTACTCTTCAGCAAATCCGGCAGGACTCTGGGCTTTGTAAATCATAAATGTTTGCCTGAACTACTCTTACTTTCATTAATCAACTGATTGTACCAGATGATTTTTCAATTACACAATTTATTAACGTTTATATTTGGCCATTGCCACTTAAATTGAGATTTTACGGCAAGATGAGAATGCGTACCACGCTTTACTGGTGCTCTTAGGCTAAAATGCGCACACAGATGGAAGGCAAGCCGGAGATACACAAACATCGGAAAAGATGGCGATATCGACCCACTACTCCCCATTTCTCATAAGATGATAGAGGTATACCTATGATTTCGAATAAAAATTCGATAATTGTTGATGCTATCGACGCTGTGGTGCAAGACTCAATCCATATAGGAAGCGCGACGGCGAAGATACTCGTTCGGATAAAATGAGATCAGCGACTGTTTCAGCGACGACTTTTCCCGCTTTACGAAGCAGATTTATCTGTTTCGTTGGAGTGCTCATTAATCGTTCACTAGTAAAGTGAACATTTGGGAAAGCTACTTACTATAGTGAGTGATTTAGTTCAAAGCTCTCGTTCATTCACGGCGACTAAAAACTGTCTCCTGCTAGCTTAACGAAGCATTTGGCCAACAGCCTGTTGACTAAATTTCGAAGTACTTTGGACTGGCTGAGCCGTCCTAGAAGGAAATTATTAGTGTGGCGTCAACTTAATTCCTCGTGCTTCAACTTTTCTATATGCAGACACGATAGTATGATTCGGTTGTTCAGGCTATAGCCGTTGGATGTCTCCTGTGAGCGGGAACGCGACGGTCATTACCTGAAGAAAAGACTTCCGCTTTAGACAAGTAACGGACGGTCAAACGCCGTGCTCTGGGCAAATCGGAGCGTAGCGAAGGTTTGTCCCTAGCAGCACTTCGTTAGGGATGCTCACTGTTAATCGGATAAAATCTGGTAGCAATATCTTGCGCCTCTGATTCCGTCATCGCATCATGCACAAACTTTAGCTTTGAAACTAAACGTATACAATTAAGGCCAGACTCATCGTATATTTCTAGTTTTATAAGGTATTCATCACCAAAATCAATATAAACTGGGCAATTCGCATCTAACCATGTTTTTCTTGGTCGTACCCAATCATATTGGTGGTAGCCGTTATATGTTTCTTTTATTTCTTCCTCAATACCATATATTCCATGAATCCCACCTCCCCTGAGAGTTGCTTTCGTAACCTCTGGGTCTTCTTCAATGGCCTCAGAGAGCCGGAAAAAGATTCCAGTATTGGCTCCATGCATATGCCGTTTGGCTTTACTCCATACTAAATCTTGAGCTAACTCAGACCGCGGATCAGGCAGCATGTGATAAATATCAAAGTTGTCATCAAAAACGGAACCATCAATTACCCAAACAAGGTTTTTATAAAACTCTTCTCTAGATATTCTTTCAGCATCAGTCATTGAGGAATGTTGAACTTCAATAACGATGCCTGTTGGAGTCTTTATATCTGCCCTGTGAATTTCTCCATCTTTAGCGACATGAGATACTTCTCTGCATTCCAATTGAAATCTATCCTTCCACTCTCGATGCCAAGGAGTCTCATTCTCCCACCAAGGATCACAATCCCTTTTTCTGAGGTGTGCTCAGTGATGCATAACTCTCGGACCGCACTTTGCAATAGCTTCTGCGCCACAAGTAGGACAAAAACCTCTTCCTTTTGGAAATGCTTCGGCTTTTTTGTTATTGACCAATGCCAATTGCATAGACTAGTGCTCGAATCCTTTTATGCCCTGACAGCTTATTACTGAGAATTCATAGTATTATTCGTTTCCTCTGAAAAGTCATATTCTGTGTTTCCATGGGAAAGAATATGAAATGTCTGCTTCAAGCACATCTCAGCCCTCTGCATCAGAGTCACCTCTTGATCAACATTTAGTCCAAGCACAACGGACTTTGACCAAGCTTGTACTAAGTTGTGACCAATATTTCTCAAGGAACCTTCAGGTACACATTGTTTAGTTAGGAAGGCCTTTAACGCCAGCTCGCTTGCAAGAGATGCAATAAAACCGAATGCGGTCTGGGGGCAGCGCTCCTCACTTTTCTGGGTGATATTGATTACTTTCAGATACTCTAAAGCGCTTCTATACAAGGTGACTTCAGTTACCTTGTTTTTCATGATGAAGTCCATTATCCGTCCTCGCGTTTAACGCCCGCATTTTCTGCTGGTGTGAGCGCAACAAAAAAAAGTCCGGCAACATGTGCTTGTTAGCTTTCATTTATACGACCTTTTACATCTAAAATCTTAATTAATTCTTTAAACGTATTCGCGCACCGGACTTGTGAAGTTGCATTGTATGAGTTTTCATATTCTCGACCATCTAGCAAAAATAAGTGCATGTTATTTCTCATATCCCAAACCCAGTTCAAATCATCATGCAATGATTGAGATATAATGTCGCTTTCCAAGAGGTATTAAGTTCTTTTTTTGAAAGAACGTTGCTTACCGACTATACCTGTAAGGTAATCAGATAGTATGCCTTCTATTAATGCGCCCCCAAGGAACATAAAAATTTTTATAAGCATGTCTTTAGCTGTTGCAGCTATATCTGTTCTGACTAATAGCCAAAGAATGCTATCTGTTAAAATTAAGGTATATGATAAATTCGCTTTCAAATCTTTCGACTGAACAAATTTGAGCCGGTTACGCTGTTCACTGGCAGTTCTAAGGTAGCCTCGAGGAAAGCGAACCTTTGCGTCTGGACGATTTTCGCGGCCACAATAATCCTGAATATCTTGAAGTAATAGACCAGCTTTTTTGACAGCTATCGCGAGCTCTTCATCTGTCTCTATAGGCATCCATATTTCCTGAAAACTAACACCCGCATTTGCGGCTGGTTTAAAGTGCTGCGGAAAACCAGTCCGACAACATGCGCTTGCTAAACACCGACCAACCCCTTCACTATGGCTTCAAGCTCGCTTTTCTTCTGTCCATCAATTAAACCATCAACGTGGTGCTTGATTATATTTATCGGCTTCAAATCATTTCGTCCTTGTGGTTTAGGTATTCCGAGGAAATCTTCAAGATCTTCTGTAAATTGATGAATTCCCGAAGTTAGTGGTGTCGATGCATCAGTCACAATTCCATTCCACGTGGCATGATTACCTCTATTGTTATCCCCATCAAAAATTACAGAATGTGGAATACCTAGCTCGGTTAGAAGATGAATAAATCTATGAAGATTATACTTGCCAAGACAATCCAACACATAAACTCTGGACTCCCTTAGAAAGTCCCACTCATTGTCAGCCAAGTAGTCAAAATATATTTTTTCAGAAGCACCTTCGCATACCAAAACGTGACGGGCGAAGAATAGACTAGAACGCTCGGAATCAAGCCAGAGAAAATACCTTAACTCCTCATCTGCCATTCTAACTTCTTCATCGAAATTTGGGTCTTGGTCTTCGCCGAATTCTCTGGCAGCAACCAAGTTGTTATCTAAAACCTCTTGCATCGTCACTTCAGTTAGCTGATGGGCGACAGAGTGCTTATCACTCCGATGCAAACGTAAGATTGAAGTTAGATCGCTTACTGATTTTCCAACGAATTGCGACGAATGCGTAGATACAATTACCTGCTGTCCGTTGGAGTCACCTAGATCTTTTAGGCTTCTAAATAGCACATCTTGTTGTGAGGGGTGCAGGAATGCTTCAGGCTCTTCAAATAGAAGTAACGTATAATCAGGGTTGAAATCCTTCTTTGATGGTTTGGATGGGGTATTGTACTGAGAAGACATCTTGATAAGAGTGTAAATCAGATGCCTTTGTAAGCCCTGCCCGAATGAAGATATATCGACGCGCTGCCCGTTTAGCTTATGATCTTCAATATGTGGTTTAAGCAGGGTTTTAACAATGTCGTCTGATTTTATCGGAGAGACCTCAATATCAATTCCAACTCCCCACTGCGATAGCTCGGCGTTTACGCCTGACTTAATCCCATCTATTGATAGCCCGCTAGCTTCCTCACCTTTAAATTCATCGTTAAACTTTGAGAAGGCATTATTTAGCTCTTCAAAGACATTGCTACTTGCAACGACCTTTTTCATTACCAAATTCACCAAATCACGGAATGGCGAAGGGCCGGTGGTTTTTAAAGTGTCCTCCACTTTGCTTACAGCGGGTATATAAATTATTGAGCCGAGCTTTGATGATGACACATTCGCGGCTCCATAAAAGTTACTTTCAGAAAGAGTTCCATTTTCATACGCGTAAATATTTGACTGCTTAGCCTTAACTCGTCCCTGATCAGACATAAAATACTTACGAACCTTGAGAAGGTTGTCGGGAGATTTATAGTCATCTTTCAATGAATCTTGTTCTTCGGCCGACGTATAAAAGTGCAATTCCATCCATGATTCATTGTCAATCGTATCAATCTTTGGGAAATCCCTATTCTTTTCGAACTTTAGACCACCATCCTCGTAGAATACCCTTAATGCGCTGAGTAGGTTCGTTTTCCCTGAATTGTTTTCACCAACAATAAGGCTATAGTTCGACACTTCAAATGTGGCATCTAATATAGACCTAAAATTATGGATGATTACCTTCCTTAGTTTCATGATCTCTCCGAAAGTAGATTAAAGTGAATAACAGCTTTTTACTGAGACTTCATAGTAACACCCGTTTCCCACGAAACGCCAAATTCGGTGTTTTCATGGGAAAAGTACAATGTCTGCTTTACGTACAGAGCAGCCCAACAGCGATACTTCACGTGCATCAATAGACAAAGGAGCAGACACGCAGGCAAAAATGGCGAAGCCGCCTGCGTGTTTGCGTCCCAGTGCTCCGTGGCGCACGCTATAGTCGTTTGTTAGCTGCTACTCAAGGACGTCCGAAAGTGATTCGAACAGTACGACCCGTTTTAGGTCGTCTTTTCCGGCGAGTAATTTATTAGCATCAGCTTCCGTGACCCAGCCAATTCCTTGTCTTGCACCCTTGGTACTTCCAGGGATGTAGTCTCGCCAACCAGCCACTTTATATCCCCTAAGTTTTTCTAACGCATCTGAAAATGATAGAGTGTAATTAACCTCAGGCTTAACCGGCGACTCACTGACTTTGTACCCCTTACGCCCATTTTGTTTGGTTTTGAATGGTACGCAAAAGGTCTTTTTTGTTGAAACAGGTACTCTGCCTGCTCATTTAGATTTAAGCATGTTCAATCTTTGATCTGTAACTGGCAGCTAACGCCGCAAATCACTGGCGGTAAAAAGCTGAGCGAAGCGACGCTTTTTACCGCCCGATTGCATTTACCTTGTTAGATTTTTTGTCTTTATTTCCAGCCGATACCTTTGTTATTTTTCTCGAAGACTCTTAAGTTAGCAATTTTTGTAACTAATTCTTTTGGGATTGGATCTTCCAAAGGAAAATGGATTGTATTATCAGACAACTTGAATGATTCTAGCTCTTTGCGCAAAGCCTTTATCACTGAAGGGGTTGGGTGGAGGCTGATATGCTTTGTAAAGACTGCGTATACATAAAGTATTCCATTATTTACAAATGCAGGCTTACCCCATTTTAGCTCTTCATCCGCATTTGGATCGGCAAGCTTTAAATATCTACGCAACTCCCCTAGTCTCTCCTGTGCCTTTTTGGGTTTGGAAGAAATATATTCTTCGACAGTTTTTGGCTTATCTGGCATTCCTCCTCCTAAATCTAACTTTCGCATAAACGGCACAAACACTGCGTTACAATCGCTAAGCGGCGCTGTGTTTGTGTCCGCAGCGCGCCCTGCGCGCGTGTATGCGTCCCAACGAACGCAGTGAGTGTGTTGCACTTGGGATTGATACTAAGGTTTGTTATACATCAAAGCGTCTACGGTGTAAGTAATCAATTTCTACCTCCATTTCATGGAGTGTTTTGGTGGATTCTAAATTGAGACTGTCACGCATTAATTGACGTTGTTTTTCGTAATCTTCGCTCATTTCGGGCTTTTGTAAACGAAACGATTCTCATTGCTTGATCCACTTGTGCGTGATATTTCACAAGTATATTCCTTATGGGCGGACTTGGACAGAATCGCGACTTAGGGCCGGTCGTAGCATCTGGCGCAAAGGGTCATATCGAAGGAATGGCGCTGCAACGGAGAGCGGGCCTGGCGAGCATATGTATAATGAGGTATCTCATACGCCATTATATTGAAATCTTATAATTATATTTTTTAAATATAATTGCTTATAAAGTTAAAGGATTCACGTAGTCGCTAACAACTGCCGACATCTCCTAGCCTATCCTTCTGCGATTTTACAAGGTAGTCCGACGCCATCTAACGTGTCTTTCCAGCCACAGGTTTTTTGTAGAGCCCCCACCAGGCCTAGCTTCATCAACCAAACGGTAGGATTCCGAAATATATAGTCAACCTTAGACTCGCGAGCAGGCCAATGCTTTTTTCAAAGCGTTGTCGAATCTTGTTAGTCGTCGACGAGAGAGGATGAACCGTTTTCATGATGCTGAGTTACTGCAATAGCTTGGTCATAGACACTCCTTTTAAGCATAGTATGCCTCTCTATGGGTGTGTCAGTGAATCTGGGTAGAGCCCTAACGCGCCCTTCGTCGCTGGGCGTATTGACCAGTCAAGTTGTTGTATCACCGAGATACTTTCACTTACAGACTGAGCCATCGTGCCAGGCAAGACAGACTTTATCGATCTGTTGATGATGTTTCATCAATGGGGGGCCTCCATAAGAAGTCTAGGTAGAGGTAGATCGACATTACGGTCCAACATCGAAGCAAACCCTGCTCAAAGAATTCGATGGCTTTATAATCAACCCCGAAGAAGGTTTAGCTGCCGCTACTCGACTGCAGATATATTCACCAGAGACACACAATCCGCCTTTGAAGAGCGCGAACTTGTGCAGAGACCAACAATACAATAGTGGTCGGTTTGCAATCCGGTAAAGCTCAGTACATGACCTGTTATCTCCACCCTTTTGCAATCAACACCTGTCCAAAAATTCGCCCACAGTATACAAACCAATTCATGCTCACACCTTTTCACCTATAAGGCGAAAAAGTGTACATTTAAATAAATATACTATTATCTATACATAATTTCACCCAAGTGGAGAAAATGTGTTAATGAACTTTGCTTTGAAGGTCACCATTACATTACATAAAGCCATTAAAGATGGTCATTTTGCGATATTTACAACCCACGATATCGCATTGGCAACTGAAGAAAGTGTTAATGATAATTTTCGAAAAAAACTGTCTAAAGGTGTTTCAAATAGGTGGCTATTGAAAGTTTGCCGGGACATGTATGCATTGCCTGGCAATGAGCCTATAAAAGTAGGAGTGCTTGAATATATTGCCTCTCGTCTGCATTGGAATAAATTCATATATGTCAGCTTAGAAACTGAGCTTTCTAGACAAGGGATAATATCCCAAATCCCATTTGGCTACCTTACCGTCATGACACAGGGCCGAAGTGGTAAAATCGAGACGCGGTATGGGACAATCGAATTTACGCACACCAGTCGCAAAAACCTGACCGAGGAAGATGTGTATTATGATTCTGATGCACGGATTTTTCGGGCCAAAGCCAAGCGGGCGATTGCAGATTTAAAGCGGGTCGGGAGAAATACTGATATGATAAATGAAGAGGTCATCAATGATTAGTGTTTTGGTTACCCGGGCAATTGAGAACAACCCTCAATTGATAGGGTTGGAAGATGTCGTAGAAAAAGAGATTGTGCATCATGAGTTGCTGTACATTCTGCATAAAGAAGGGTTATTAGAACATCTCACTTTTATTGGCGGAACGGCCCTGCATCTTTGTCACGGCTCTAACCGCCTGTCAGAAGACTTAGACTTTACCGGAGGCGCGCATTTTTCAACAAAAGACTTCTCGTCCCTATCGGCTGATATAGAGTCAAACTTGCAAAATAAATTCATGCTGGACGTCAGTGTGCGAGAGCCTGTCATAGACCGCGGCGACACTTCAACCTGGAAAGTGACCATCGTCAAAAACCCTAAGCGCCCAGACTTATCTTCACAGAAGATGCAAATCGACATTTGCCGCTATGACTCGTTTGATAAGGTTCGCCGTCCGGCTAAAAATTTCTATGAAGTAACCTCGCTTGTCGAAGGTTTACCAATTCCTGTGCAAAGTGCCAAAGAGATACTTGCCGACAAGCTTATTACGTTAGCGTTTCGAGAGCGCCGGATTAAACCCCGGGACGTGTGGGACCTGACATGGCTAAACCAGAAAAATGTGCCAATTGAAGCGTCGCTTGTGAAAAAGAAGCTCGAGATGCGTGGTAAAACTCAGGATGAATTTCTCGACAGTCTAGAGATACATCGCGGATTCATTCTGGCTTCGCATGAAACGAAATCAGACTTTGAAAGAGAAATGTCTCGATTTGTTCCTAAAGGTATTAGAGAGCGCACCCTGAATCGTAAAGAGTTCTGGCCATACGTCGGCGCAACGATTACTTCACAAATCGATGCAATTGAGTCGGCGTTGACTCGTGGAAATAAAGAACGGCATGATTGGGATATGAGCATGTAGTTCAGATACATCAAGATCGCTTGGTGTTTTATCCAAGGTAAGGCTTAACCCCTTATGTGCTTAATACTGCATTTTGATTGTTTTTTCCGAGGGACATCTATGTACGGAAAGCAGGCATTGGACAATAGGTTTCAGTTCCACCCCAAAATATGGTTATGATGAGCCTACTGAACTAGAGGCTTACCAGTCAATCCTTTCGCATCAGTCGTGGCCTTAAATTTTTGCAAGTAAATCTCTCCTATCAGGTAAGTCGCTTATTGTCCGTTTATAGCTCATAACTAACTGATTTTAAGTTTGTACTTCCGTTCAACATTTATCCGGTGCCGATTAAGATCTGTGTCATTTAAACTGCAACCCCTTGTGCGGTAAACATGTTTCAATATTTACTTTCTGGCTTACCGAATTTCGTTAAAGGTTTAGGAATTAATTCAACATGCTTATATTGAAAAATCAGAGCTTGTATACAAGCAAAGCAGAAAGGGAAAGATTATGATTTCGACGAGTCAATTGCTGCTTTTGGCAACATTTTCGCTATTAGCGATGCAACCTGTACTTGCGCAGGAACGAGAGCGCATCTCATTCAATGAAGGCTGGCGTTTTTTCAAATACGCGTCAATGAATGAGGCCGATTCTCTGATTTATGATGTTCGACCCGAGATTTTAAAATTTGACGACAGCAATAATGCTGATGCTAAACCTACCGATGCGATAGAGGTAAAGACCAGACAACAGGTACTAAAACCTTGGGTAATGCCGACTGGTAATGATTTTATTGCGAATCCTTCCTCCCGCTATGTACGGCCGCCGGGAAATCCCGGCGAAGACTTCCCTTTTGTTCAGCCTGATTTTAATGACAGCGACTGGAAGATTGTTAACCTCCCCCATGATTGGGCTATAAAAGGCCCTTTTTTCACTGGCAAAGACCCTGAAGTGGGTGGCGGTATGGGTCGCCTTCCAAGTCATGGTGTTGCCTGGTATCGAAACAGTTTTACGCTGAACCAGGCTGATGCAGATAACCAAATTTATTTGGATATTGACGGAGCAATGTCATATTCAATGGTGTGGCTTAATGGGCAGTTGGTTGGCGGCTGGCCCTACGGGTACTCATCCTATCGGTTGGACTTAACACCGCATATCAAAGTGGGAGAAGAAAACCAACTGGCAATTCGTCTTGATAACCCTCCAAAGTCCTCCCGCTGGTATCCCGGGGGCGGCATTTATCGTAATGTCTGGCTGGTTAAAACCAGCCCGGTACATGTTAAGCATTGGGGAACGCAGGTAATCAGCAGTAACATCAGCTCTAAGTCGGCCGATATTGCATTTACCGTAGCGTTAAAAAACCACTCAGATAAAACGCAAGAACTTACGCTCACAAACCAGATTTTTGAATTGGACAAAAATAGTCAGATTAGCGGTGACGCAGTGGCAAGCTTTGACAATAAAAGCGTAATACTGCCGAAAGGCGAGGAAAGTGAGCTCACAGCATCACTGACATTAAAAAATCCAAAACTCTGGGGGCCGCTACCCAAGCAACAACCTAATCGCTACACCATCGTCACAAACGTTATGCACGGGGACAGACAGCTAGATACATTTCATACTAACTTCGGTATACGCAGTTTGCGGTTTGACCCTGATAGCGGAGTCTATGTAAATGGCCAGCATATTCCGCTCCAAGGCGTCAATCAGCACCACGATTTGGGGCCGCTTGGCGCAGCATTTAATCTTAGTGCAGCTAAACGACAGCTTGAAGTGCTAAAAGAAATGGGTGTTAACGCTATACGAATGGCACATAACCCGCCAGCCCCGGAGTTATTGGAACTTACCGACAAGATGGGAATACTGGTGTTAAATGAGTCATTTGATAGCTGGTATAAGAAAAAAACACCACTGGATTTTCATCTGATTTTCGCTGACTGGCATGAACAGGACTTACGCGCTCTAGTTCGTCGCGACCGCAATCATCCATCGGTAATCATGTGGTATATTGGCAATGAAGTGGGCGAGCAATATACTGGGGAAGATGGCGCTCGTATTGCTCGTCAACTTAAAGCGATAGTCAAAAGTGAAGATCCCACTCGACCTGTCACAGCGTCAATGAATTGGGCTAAAGCCGACTTCCCATTTACGGCCGCGATGGATCTCATTAGCCTAAACTATCAGGGCGAGGGGATCCGTCAGTTGCCTGAATTCGAAGGCACCGATCGCATTCGCACGCCGCCTTCTTATCCTGCTTTCCATCAAGCCCATCCTGATAAGGTGATTCTGTCCTCTGAGACAGCTTCAGCGTTCAGCTCCCGCGGAATTTACCTGTTTCCGGTAACCGACGAAACCAGTGCGCCCGTACGCGATGGGCGCGGCGGCGACTCGACTTCACATCAGGTGAGCTCCTACGAACTCCATGCGGTAGATTTTGGTTCCTCGGCTGACAAAGTATTTAAATACCTTGATAGGCACCCTTTTGTGGCTGGACAGTTTGTCTGGAATGGCTGGGACTATATTGGCGAACCCACACCCTATTACTCCTCGCGCAGCTCTTATTCTGGCATGATCGACTTGGCGGGATTCAAAAAGGATCGCTTCTATATATACCAAAGCGAATGGCGACCCGAGTTACCTATGGTACATATATTGCCACACTGGAACTGGCATGGACGCGAAGGCAAGATAACACCTGTACATATTTTTACTTCCGGCGACGAGGTAGAACTGTTCGTCAATGGGAAGTCCCAGGGCCGAAAAAAGAAGGGAGCATTTGAATACCGCTTACGCTTTGATAACGTACGATTCCAGCCCGGTACTTTAAAAGCAGTAGCTTACAAAGAGGGGAAAAAATGGGCTGTAGAAACTGTGAAAACCTCCGGCAAACCTGCTGGTATGCGGTTAAGCCCTGATCATAACGTCATTGACAGCGATGAGGAGGATTTGTCATTTATCACCTTAGATATTATTGATGCAAACGGTCAAATTGTTCCTACTGCCACCAATGAAGTGAAATTTTCTGTGTCTGGTAATGGCAGAATAATTGCCACCGCAAATGGGGACTCTACTAATTTCACTCCGTTTCCTTCCCCCACGCGCAAAGCTTTTAGTGGTAAGGTATTAGTGATTGTTAAAAGCAAAAACGGACAACCGGGCAGCTTTACAGTTACAGCAAACAGCGAAGGGCTCGAATCAGCACATGTTAAAATAAATGTGAAATAATGCCTATTTAAACGCTAAGAGCTTCAAAATCAAGCATACTGGGCACGCCGGGTAATTACACTTTCGTGCCCAATACTGATATTGATGAATAAAACACCTGAACTATTATTTGCCCTGCTCCCAACTTCTCCATCTTTGAAACTGCTTTACCTTCTCTCTTGGACTAAGATGATAATTTCGCATGAACTGCTGGCGATATGATGTGGCGATTTGAAAGCCAATCTTTTTGAGGCGCCGCTCCCACTTTCTCGTAGTATAGAGTTAATCCTTAACTAACCCCATCCAGGTAACTGTTTCACCGTCATTAGGTGTCAAAATAGCAATATGGGACATGGCAGAATCCGGTGCAGCACCATGCCAGTGTTTGGTATGAGGAGGGATAGTGACAACATCACCTGGTAGTAGGGCTTTCGCCTTGTTGCCTTCTTGTTGAACCCTCCCTTTACCGGAAATAATGATGAGTGTTTGCCCTTTAGGGTGTGTATGCCACGCAGTTCGGGCACCTGCCTCAAATTCGACCATCGCGCCCCTGTAATGCGAGGAGACCGAAGAGGTAAAGCGTGACGTGATTTTTGCGTTGCCAGTAAACTTATCCGCTGCCCCCATCGTGGCTGACCTATCCCGATTGACCATAACAGTAGCTATATTGGTGTCAGTCATCGCGATATTCAGCTCGTCAGTCAGTATCTTCTGTGCTCTGGTGGCACTACCCTGGCTCACGGTTTCAATTAATATCTGCGTAAATTCGCGAAGCTGCGAATTTGTGTATCCAACCCGTTGAGAAAGTTTCATATGCGATGTGAGTTGTGCTTCAGCACCAGTCATTGCCGATAACATGCTGATGGTAACGAGCTCCCTGTCCTTGACGCTTAAAACATCCCGATAAAAAATATCGGCAAACAGATGCTCTACAAGAAAGATATCAATAGTTGGCACAAATGCCGCGTAGCCTGTTGTGCGATTTGAAATATCTCTGCCGACTAAATCGTTACCTACTTTATGACCGACGGCATTTGCGTTGTAGTTAGCGGGCACAGGGGTAGCTTCTGCGCCTGTCTTATCGGCGATCCCTTGCGCCTTGCGCTCCTCTGTTACCGTGATGAAAGTATTGATTCCATTCAGCGCGCGAGGGAACCCCGCGTAGGCATAAGAGTGAATAAAGATTTCTTTGACTTCATTAACTGTCAGCCCCTTATTCAGCCCGTCGTTGAGCGCCTTCTCTAGCGCCTGTGTATCTCCTGTGGCAGTGAGTGCAGCAATAGGGATAATGGCTTTCTGTCTGTCCGTGAGTGCGGTGTCTGCATCTTTGGCATAAGCAGTAGCGACAGTGAGCATACAAAAGCACAAACCCTGCATTACGAATAACAATTTCTTGGTTACTAACGTCGTCATATTCATTTTGTGAGCCTTCTTATTCGGGAGAATGCCTGGAGATTAGTCCAAGCCTTTTTTGCTTAGCCAGTCAGCCATCAATTCAGCGATTTCTAGATTATTCAGATCAGAAAAGGGGAAGTGTGTATTGCCATACATGCCCACCTTCGGTAAGTGCACAACCTGGGCGTCACCACCATGACGATTAATCGCGTCTGCCCATTCATAGGCCATTTCTAGTCGCACCCGCCAGCCATCCTGTCCGGGCATATTACTGGGTTGTTCGGGGATATTGTCGCCGTAATAAATGACGATAGGGATTGTGGTGAGCTTGATAAATTCTGTCAGCGACACTTCTTTTGCGGTTAGTTCACCACTTGAGCTTGGTTTGGGTTCAGGCACTTCGCCTGCTGGAAATACAAAATTACTGCCAGGTTCATAAGACACAATGGCCTTAATTTTGGGATTTTGCATGGCTGCCTGCCAGCCCATACCGCCACTATGAGAGTGCGTCACAAGAATGCCGTCGCCAATTTTGTCGAAAAGCGCGTCCACTGCATCAGCGTTTACATCGACATCAATCGGGCCAATGTCCGGTGTCATTTGCCGGAAATACTGCTCCAGTGAAGCGTCATCAGTAGGAAACTGTACATCGGTAAAATACTCCGGCCATTGTCCTACCCGAAATACATTAAACCACTTTTGTTTCATCTGGTATTGGTGTGTATGTGCCAGGCTGCGTACCTTTTCCCGCATTTCCGCGACGAGGCTGGTCAATAAGATAAACGCCGTAACCTTTGCGTAAAAAGATATTTTGATACCCCTCACGCCCGTCAGGCGTGGACTCCCAGGTTTTAGAAAACTGACCGAAGCCATGCCACATCACTAGTGGATAGGAGCGCTTGTCTACCGGAACCTGGTAAAACACATACGCATGGTCACCATGCAGGGTCTGTCCATCGGTGCTAAGTTCAATGGGATCGAATTCGCCTTTACTTTGTATTGTGGAGCCACCCACTGCAAAGCTACCCTGTTCAGCAATCATTATCGGTGATTGCGTAGCGGTGCGTTCTGTTGTCGAACAGGCACTCACGATAAGCGCAACCAGCACCATTAGTATTCCGGTATGGCTGGGTTTCATCTGAATTTTCATATTACGGCTTCCTTAACCTAGCGTGTCGGCAAAAAACGCGGTGAATTTAACCATTGCCTCATCAACATAGTGGGGCTTCCAGTAAGTTTCTATGTGCGTAGCCCTATCGATAAGGTGCATTGCTTTTGATTCTGTTCCTGTTGCCAACGCATAGGCTTCTTTTGTCATGTAGAGTGAGTCGGCTTCACTTCCTGCCACCATCAGTAGCGGCTGGTGAAGTAATGCCATATTCGTAGTGGCATCAAAGTTCATCAGTGACAGCAAGCTGCTCTCGGTGTAGCGAAATGTAGAATTTGGATGAGCATGCGTGTCCCAATAGTATTCGAATCCCTGGCGATAGAGTTCAAACGGTAGGGCTGAAATTTGTTCCTCGCTGAGTTTAGTATCACCAACATAGGTAACTTCGCCAGTCAGCGCTTCTTTTTGGCTGGCATCAGAAGCAGATACTAGTCGCTGCTGTACTGTGTCCAATGCAGAATCCATATAGCCATTACGCCGAACCCGCCCAGTATTAAACATGCTTAAGGTTGCAATCGACTGAAATCGTTTATCTGTCTGGGCTGCCTTTAAAGCGTAGCCGCCACCCCCACATATACCCAGTAAACCAATGCGCTCAGGATCAACGCCTTCGAATCTGGATATAAAGTCTGCCATGCCGTGAATGTCATCTATACGATTGGCAGGTTTATCAACGTTTCGAGGTTCTCCGCCGCTTTCTCCCTGGTAGGCAGCATCAGCGACAATAGTGATGTACCCTTGCTCAGCAAGCCGCTGAGCGTACAAACCAGCAACCTGCTCTTTGACACCACCATTGGGGTGGGCAACAACAATGGCCGGATAGCTTCTTGAGGTATCGTACTCACGCGGTGTATAAACGTTTGCGGCAATGCTGATTCTGTTTACCACATACCTGACTGAGCGAATATTGACTTCGCCACTTTCATTCTCTGTAATCGCGCCTTTATAAACTAAAGTGAACGGGTTTTGCTGATAATCAGCGGAGCTTGCCTCTCCCGACAGTAAATGTACGGTTAACAGCAACGCTGCTGTCTTTGCTATTACTCTCATTTACATTTCTCCTCACCAGCTCTATCTGGTAAACCCATCAGGGGCTTACAATTATTCGTGGTACTGGTAATAACATAGCGACTAAGCGGCAAAGCCAGTATTCAATTCCTGCTCAATGATTGCCTATTTCTCTGGGATGCGATTGAATCGGTATTACCGTGTTTCATACGGCGCTATACTTAATGCAGAAGTCTTGGCGTTCCAGGTGATGTGAATGAAGACAGAGTCAGTGTTAGCAAACCAGATGAGTAGTCTTGCAAACAGTATTGCAAGGCTAACAGAGAACGAAGGGTATTTACCCACAAAGGTGCCAGGCCTGACAGTCTTCAAGAAGACGGATGCCGCCAAGCCTATTGCCGGATTGTATGAACCGAGTGTGTGTCTTATTGCCCAAGGTGCAAAACGTGTACAACTAGGAGACGAAAAGTACACGTACGATACTCAGCACTACCTTTTCTCCGGCGTTCATTTGCCCGTTGTTGCGCAGGTTATTGATGCCAGTAATGAAGTGCCATACCTTGGGCTTAAACTCACATTTGACTATCAGGAAATTACTCAGTTAATGACCGATAGTCAGCTTCCGCCTTCAAGAACCAAACGCGCTGAACGAGGCATGGTGACTGGTAAGTTGTCACCACCTTTGGTAAACGCGTTTCAACGAATGATTGACCTGGTTGATGAAACAGAACAAATCGCTGTACTCGCACCATTAGTAAGAAAGGAAATCTTCTATCGGCTTCTGATGGGAGAACAAGGGAATACTCTTCGACAACTTGCTGCCATGGGCACGCAGACCTACCAGGTTGCCAAAGCGATATCCTGGCTAAAAACACACTTCTCAGAGGCCGTGCGGGTAGAACAGTTAGCCCAGATAGCCAACATGGGCGTATCTACGTTTCACCATCATTTTCGTAACATGACGGCGATGAGTCCATTGCAATACGTTAAACAGCTTCGCCTGCAAGAAGCAAGGAACCTGATGCTCACAGAATATCTTGATGCAGCTTCGGCAGCGTTTCAGGTTGGCTATGAAAGTCCGTCCCAATTTAGTCGGGAATATGGTCGCTTTTATGGCTGCTCCCCTGCCAAAGATGTGAGCGAGCTTCGAAATAAATTGGCTCAGGCTTGATTGTCGTAGAATATGAATTTATATCTCTACTAAAAGCATTCGCTACATGTCTATAAATAAATTCAGACTGCTAATACAGATATTTTAGTACGGGGATTCTCTTTATCCAGACACCAAAGTCCGGTATAAAAAGGAAAACTTTGAAAGTGAGATTAGTAATCGGATCAATGAAGAGCATCTTGGAGAGCAACAGGCCCGTCCAACTATGCCAGATCGTCCGTGACATTCTTGCGCTGGCTCATTTATTAATGCTGCATTGCAGTAATTTGTAAAAATCTGTAAGAGGTTCCTATCGGCAATCAGTAAAATTGAAGATACTTGCAGGGTCATACTTCTTAGAGGTCTGATTACAAAGTAAAACTTTTATTCGAAGTGATCCGATGTTAGTTTCAATTTATATACTGAAAAACTAACTTTATTGAGGCAGTGTAAACCTCCCCTAATTAGTTACACCCATAATTAGAGGTTTCGGCCTGTTCATGCTTGGTTAAATATTTCCATGGTGTCAGATCATTCAGCGCATCATGGGGGCGTTCTTCGTTATATTCAGTCACCCAGCTATCTGTCAGTTCACGCACTTCATTGAGTGTTCTGAAGACGTACATATTGAGTATTTCGTCGCGGTAAGTCCGGTTAAAACGCTCGATGTAAGAGTTTTGTGTAGGCTTACCCGGTTTGATAAATTCCAGCGCGATGCCATGCTCTTCCGCCCAGTCGGCCAGTGCGATGGAGATGAACTCTGGCCCATTGTCCATGCGTAGTTTGGCTGGGTAACCTCGCCAGGCGACGACGCGTTCCAGTACGCGTACAACCCGCTGCGACGGCAGGTTTAAATCAATCTCAATGGCCAACGCTTCACGGTTGAAGTCGTCCACCAGGTTAAACGTTCTGAAGCGCCTGCCGCATTGTAGGCTGTCACACATAAAGTCCATCGACCAGCAATGTTTGGCCTGAGCTGGAACCGCTAGAAGCTCTGGGTTTCTTGCTGGTAGGCGTCGTTTTCCTCGTCGGCGTTTATTCAGCTTTAGCTCGCAGTAAATGCGATACACACGTTTATGGTTCCAGCCGTGACCCCAGCGTTTTAGGATCTTAAATAGCTTACTGAATCCGTAGGCGGGATACCGTTCAACGGCTTCCTGTAGCTTTGCGATGATCTTGTCATCGCGCGCTTTATCCGGCTGATAACGATAGACCGAGTAACTGATGCCAACTACGCGACACGCCATCCGCAAACTGACGCCATGCTACTCTCGCGCATAATTCACTAGTTCACGTCTGATCGCTGGCTTTACAGCTTTTTTTCAACGATATCTTTCAATATCCGGTGTTCCAGGCTGAGATCGGCAAACATCGATTTCAGCCGCCTGTTCTCGTCCTCAAGCTCTTTCAGGCGCTTGATGTCCGAGGCCTCCATACCACCGTATTTGGCTTTCCAGTTGTAGTAGGTGGCGTCTGAAATGCCGTACTCACGGCAGACCTCTTTAACCAGTCGGCCAGCTTCCACTTCCTTCAGAATCTTAACGATTTGTGTTTCTGTGTATCGGGACTTTTTCATCAGGAGTTCTCCTTCTTGGCTCAGTGTACGCCGAAGAACTCTAAAAAGGTATGTCACTAGTTTAGGGGAGGTTTACATAATTAGGAGAGGTTTTCACTACCTTTTAGCTATTTGTCAAAATATAGGAGAAAATTAAAGTGAGCGTACTTTAAGTTCATTTGTTTCCTGACAGGTTTAGGGTGATGGCAATCCTTTTAAATGAGCAAAAAATAAATTGGAGATTTGAGATATGCTATCGCCGGTGAAAAGGCGGTTGCTAGTAATGTTTTTGAGGTCGCGGTAAGAGCGCATAGCACAACATCAATTACTGCTGTACAAAGCAGTTCGCGACAGTTTTAATGCATCCAGATTCAAGCTTACCACGAAATCGGGCACGCCAAAAAGCGTCGGCCAAT
This sequence comes from Salinimonas profundi, assembly GCF_014750655.1. GTDB lineage: Bacteria > Pseudomonadota > Gammaproteobacteria > Enterobacterales > Alteromonadaceae > Alteromonas > Alteromonas profundi_A. The sequence goes on along the minus strand of NZ_JABBXD010000001.1, from coordinate 11,521 downwards.
TTTCTGAAAATGAGCTAAAGGCAATACTTAGCGGTGTCGATTGGTTGGCGGCGATTCAATCCGGTAGCTGAAATTTTTATCACTGTTTCCGCTCCGTTATAGGGAAGCTATTTGAGAAATAACAATGTTGGTTGCTAAACGCCGTGAGAGCAAGCCACTACTGAGCGCTGGTCGAAAACACTTCTCAAAAGCTAGCCTGGACCAATATAAGTTAAACGTTTTTATTAACGACCCAATCGGGTTTACACTGCTTTAATTTGTGCTATAAAATTAATATTGAGAAAGTAAAGCCACGATAATCATGAAAAAATTGATAGCAAGACACACTAAAGCTGTTAAAAAGTTTGAAATGGATCTGAGAAGTCACGAGTTCTATTGGACCGTGAGAGAGGCTCAATCCGAGGTTGACGATATTTGCGAAGCAACTATCGTATTACTTGAAAAGCATAGATACAAAGTCAAAGCGTGGCGTAAAAGGCTAAATTTTTTGAAAATCCCCAGGAGTTAACATAGGCTGAGTGTTGTGGAGGTTGATATGACGTGCCCACTTTTTCAAGGTACCCGGCGCAACGCCGCACAGCTTTGCTTTAACAAACCTTTGTACAACATTTCTACTTCTTTAAGCTCCTTCAATCAAGAGCTTTGCTGATGACTCTTCAAAATAATTATCTTATCAACAGCATCTCGAGCTGTAATAGCACGTTAATCTCCAAATGCTCTCGCCATGAACACCCCAATTACTTTACTTAATTGCGCCACTTATTTTTTATGAAATTCACTGCGTGGTTGGTGTCAACCACATTGCCCCCCTACGTCGAAAACCAAGCAGACTGTACATACTTAAATGTCGGGCTGTATAAGCCTTAACAAAGGCCGTCTTTGTCTTCTTGTTGTACACGCACTTCCGCGAAAAGTTTTTCACTTGAAACAGTATACCGGCTGAGCTTGTAACCAAAAGTGTAGAAGTTATTGTTAAAAACTTTTAATCTAGCCTCCATCTGTGTGAGCATGGTGTTGTTAACTTTCGGACTAATCAACGCAATGATGGACCGTAACTATTTGGGTTATTGAACAAACTCTCACAATATGAGCAGTGCAGTCAGAATCAAGGAAATGAAGTTTCTCTACCTTTAAAGCCTACCGTGCACTGTCTGCTGCATTGAGTGATTTACAATATTTATAAATAAGAACCTGACTATGAATTTGGTAGATCGACACAATATAAAAGTAATAGGGGAGCGCGGCCCTGTTATAGTCCTTGGTCATGGCTTTGGATGTGATCAAACGATGTGGAAACACGTCGCCCCTATATTGGCTAATAACTACAGAGTTGTATTATACGATCTTATGGGTTGCGGAAAATCTGACATCTCTATGTACAGCTATAGTAAATATAACAGTCTTAATAGTTATGCTATGGACTTGCTAGAAGTTATAGACGAAATAAATTCCAATGCCCCTGTAGTATTCGTTGGACATTCTGTGAGCGCAAATATTGGGCTTTTAGCTAGTATTGAATCGCCTAACAAGTTTCACTCTCAGGTTATGGTCAGCCCTTCACCATGCTTTATCAATAATGGGGACTACAATGGAGGGTTCACACGAGCTGATATTGAAGAACTATGCGAGGCTGTTGAAAGTAACTTTTTAAAGTGGTCTACATCAATGGCACCGATTATTATGGGAGCTCCTGAGAAGCCAAAGCTTAGTGCAGAATTGGGTGAAAGCTTCTGTCGCACTGAACCGGAGATAGCTCATCATTTCGCCCGCGTGACCTTTTTTGCTGATCATCGAGCCGATTTACCTAAATGTAAAATCCCTACACTTATACTTCAATGCACTGATGATTTTATCGCGCCAACCTCAGTCGGGGACTATTTAAAACAGAAATTGCCCAAAGCTACGCTAGTTAAAATTAAAAATGTAGGCCATTGTCCACATATGAGCGCACCTCAGGCATGCCTCGGGGCGATTGATGATTTTCTAAAAGAATACGAATTCAAGCATCCGGCTATTCTATGATACCTGAAAATATAGATTTTTTTGAAAATGCCGCCTGTGGCCTTCTGATTTGCGGGACAGATGGAGCTATTGTTCGTGTAAATAAAACTTTTTATAAATGGCTTGGCTACTCCGAATCTGAATTTACAACAAAAAGTAATATAGACACCTTATTTACTTTAGGTAGTCGATTCTATTTCCATGCTCAACTAACACCTCTATTGCAATTAGAAGGTGCCGTCTCGGAATTTCTGCTTTCATTAAAAGGCAAAAACGGGGAGCGTGTACCAATGTTGGTTAATGCAGCTCAGCAAATTGATGGGCATATTACATACAATTCTTTCGCGTTTTTTTTGGCTCGAGAGCGCCATAGCTACGAGCAACAGTTAGTAACTGCTCGCGAATCTGCTGAAAATAGCTCTCGTGAATTACTTGAAACTCAGAAAACATTAAAAGAAAATCAATACTTTCTCGGTTTGGCTATGAAAAGCGCTAAGATGGGAGTTTGGAACTATGATTTGGTCTCTAGCCGAATCCACTTTAGCGAAGAGCTGTTAGTATTGATGGGATTGTCTAAAGATTGCTCATATCATAAGCCGCAAAATTTTTATGAGTTAATACATCCGGACGATTTGTCACAATTTGACGATGCGATTAATACGGCTATTGAGAAAAATAGTGATTACGAGGTCGAATTCAGGCTGAAGCATAGCTCCGGGAGTTGGCTAAGTATGGAAAGCCGGGGAAATGTGATTTTCAACAGCGAGAGAATATGTACTAATATTTTAAGCATTTTCATTGATATCAGCGAGCATAAGAACTCACAAAAAGAACTAGCAGATGCAAATAAGCAATTGGCTGAAGCTGATCGAAAAAAAGATGAATTTTTAGCTACACTGGGTCATGAGTTACGTAACCCTTTGGCCCCAATTAGGAATGTACTAAAGCTCATCGAACATGATTCTGAATGTCGCCAAAATCTCAATGACTACTATTCTATGTTGAATCGTCACATGACTCAAATTGAACACATCGTCGACGACTTACTGGAAGTCACTCGTATCAGTAGGGGGCGGCTAGAGCTAAAAAGAACCATGGTCGACATCTGTGAAGTTACGAGGATGGCTATTGAGTCATCGAGTGCTTTGATTGAAGCAGGCAACCACACTTTAGATGTAACATTTCCTAGTTCTACAGTTATGATTTACGGGGATCCAACTCGCCTTAATCAAATAATAGTTAATCTTTTATCTAATGCTGCTAAGTATACTCCCAAGGGAGGCCATATCAGACTGTCTGTTCAGTCTATAGGAACAAGCATTGAGATCCGGGTTAAAGACTCTGGAATAGGCATTCCTCCTGAGAAGCTCAGAGCTATATTTAATATGTTTACACAGCTAGAACCAGCTAGTGAGCGAGGCCAAGGCGGATTGGGGATAGGGCTTGCTTTGGTTAAACAGTTAGTAGAAATGCATGAGGGGCATGTCGAAGTATACAGCCCAGGAATAAATGAAGGCACTGAATTCACGGTTACAGTACCTATTGCGCCCTCCAGCGAACCTATTGAGCAACCTGCTTCAGAGGAAGAGGGACAAAGCATTTCTCCCAAAAGAATTTTAATCGTTGATGATAATGAAGACGCTGCGGATAGTCTTGGGTTACTGCTTGAATTCGATGGACATATTATTAAAGTTGCCTATTCCGGTAAAAAAGCAATAGAAGTAACAGAGACTTTTCGACCGAGCGTTATTCTATCGGATATTGGGTTGCCTGATATAAGTGGATATGAAGTTGCAAAAATTTTGCGCCGGCAAGAAGTGTCTAAAGGGATCTATATGGCTGCTATTAGCGGCTGGGGCTCTCAAAAAGATAAACAACGAGCACTTGAAGCTGGTTTCGATCAACATTTTACAAAGCCATTAAATTTACCGGAACTAAAGTCTGCTTTACGAAAGATACCTCTTTAGCCCTTGAATAATCTTAACCCCGCTTCATATGAAAACATCCATATGAAACAGTGCGTTAAATAATAATTTAATGACGGTCGTTAGTTCTGTATTTTAAATTGATGTAGTCATCATTGTTTTCGCTCCGAGGGGTTAGAGTAATCGAAGCCGCGTGTGTAGCCGACGTCCATGAAAGTACTTTTTCGTCGATGGGTTCAACAGCTTGAGTTTGAACGCGGCAGTCTTCCAAAAAAAGTTTAAAGCGTTATTGCAAAAGCAGCAGTACATTTAGGAACTGGGAACTCGCGTGAATCGGCTAAAGCGAGAAAAATAATGTTTTAAACAAGGTTACTGCTCACTGCGAAATAACCTCTTAATCTCCGATGACACGAATTCCTACGCTTATAGATGCCAAAAGGTAGATTGAGCGTGCAACAGCGAAGCGTGTGTTCGATAGGTTTCGTTAGCCGGCCCTCATACGGACGCTTGTTAGCTGTGATCTTTTCTCGGAACTAGCACCATTCTTTCGATGAGATTTTCTTATTATGCTGTCCACTTAGTATACTCTACAGGCAGCAGGTAATTCAGTGAACATGTTGCCGAGCATAATTATAGTGTTCACTCCACAGATCTACTTTGTAACGAGCCTCGTCCATTGTTCTAAACTAATACTGATTCAGACACTAGTTTATGAATCTCCATTAGAGCCGTCTACGAAAGTATTCTGCGTTGGTTTACCTGGCTGAATAAAACCGAGCTCAACACCTCTTTTTCTACTCCAGAACATTGCCTGGCTGGTGACTTCTGTTCCGTTGTCGCAGATCACTTTTTCAGGCTTTTCTCCTTGCTCGATGAGCTGACCAGGGAAAGGTGCAACCTGACGACCGCTGATAGAAACAGATAAAAGCTGCCCGACTATTTCGCGGGAGTAATTAGCCACCACGTTTAGCACCCTGAACCGTCTGCCTTTACTAAGCTGACCAGATACGAAGTCCATAGACCATCCTTGATCCGGTGCCGTGGGTACCTCGATTGGTTGCCTGGGATGAGTCAGCTTCTTGCGCTCTTTCGTCCGTACTTGTAACGCTTCTTCAATATAAAGAAGGTACGTATGCTTGCGGTTGATGGCAAGTCACTGCCCTTTAGCAAGCCTAGGAGCACTAAGCATACATACCTCGGATACTTTACCGCCAATTCCTTCAGGCGCGACTGCACTGCGCTATTTGGCTTTGTAGTGAGGCAATATCTAAATGCGGTTCGATTAACATCAGCAAGCTTGCAGGCACCCTATTCACTGAGCCTAAACACATGAATAAGGTAACGGACGACAAACTTCCTTGCTGCTGGCGTTACCACTTATTTGAGAGCACGACCGTCATCGCTACCACTTCCAAAAACTTGTCAGCCAGCATCTTTTTGAGCTTATTGTTCTGAGACTCGAGCTCCTAATAGACGCTTACCTTCGTTGACTTCGAAGCCCGCATATTTGCTGCGCAAATTATAAAGTTTTCCTGATGAGATGCCATGTCATCCACCTTTGCGACAGATCCATACTGCTTGATGGCCTTGACGATTTGTTCTTCGCTATAGCGGTTCTTAATTTTGACCACCCTATTGTCTTCGGTTTATTGAAAATCTTATCGGTGTCATGGTGGTATTTTGGGGGAAAAGTCGAGATGACCACCTGTATTTAAATAGTCTTAAATAAGAAATTAAAAAACCTTATTGAACGTACTTAGAATTTATTTAAACCTCTATAAAGAAATGATTTAGAAGAAATTATTCTGTAGTCGCAATTTATTATAATAAAATTTATCTTTAAGTATTATTTTGTAATTTTAAAAAATTTTAATTTTACTATGAACAGCCCGTCAATCGTTGATGTATATACAGTGTTCAATAAACCAAACAGGACTTATCTATGGCAGAATCATTCAAATACAACAACCAAAAAGGTACTGGAGGAGAACTGCATCAATCGCCAGAGAATGCAAAACAAATGATGACCACTGCTCAAGGTTGTCCTGTTAAAGATGATCAAAATTCTCTAAAAATTGGTAGTCGCGGCCCGACACTTCTTGAAGATCATATCTTGCGGGAGAAAATATTTCATTTTGATCATGAACGGATACCTGAACGTGTTGTGCATGCACGGGGATATGGAGCACACGGCTATTTTGAAACATATGATGCCTATTCGGATTTAACTTGTGCTGACCTATTTCAAAGAAAAGGGGAACAAACGCCAGTTTTTGTTCGATTTTCAACAGTGGCAGGAAATATGGGCTCTCCTGATTTGGCACGCGATGTGCGCGGTTTTGCTGTAAAGTTTTATACCAAAGAAGGCAACTGGGATTTGGTTGGTAACAATATACCAGTCTTTTTCATTCAGGACGCAATGAAGTTTCCAGATCTAGTCCATGCTGCGAAACAAGAACCTGACCGCGGTTTCCCACAAGCGCAGACCGCCCATGATAACTTTTGGGATTTCACCAGTCTAACTCCTGAATCTATTCATATGCTAATGTGGGCTATGTCAGACCGAGCTATTCCAAGATCTTTTCGGTTTATGGAAGGGTTTGGAGTCCACACTTTTAAGTTCATAAATAGCTCAAATGAAGAAAAGTACGTAAAGTTTCACTGGAAACCAAAAAGTGGCCTTCAATCTGTAGTATGGAATGAAGCATTGAAAATTAACGGGGCAGACCCTGACTTTCACCGCCGAGACTTATGGAATGCAATTGACGCTGGCGATTATCCAGAATGGGAATTAGGCGTTCAGGTGTTCGACCAAAGGTTTGCTGACAAATTTAAATTTGATGTGTTTGATTCAACTAAATTAATACCAGAGGAAGATGTCCCTGTTCAGAAAATAGGAAAGTTGGTTCTAAACAAAATGGTAGACAACTTTTTCGCTGAAACGGAACAGGTCGCATTCTGTACCCAAAATATTGTTCCGGGTATTGATTTTACACCCGACCCACTATTACAGGGACGAAATTTTTCTTATCTAGATACACAGACAAAACGTCTTGGCGGTCCAAATTTTACTCACATCCCCATTAATGCCCCGCGATGCCCTATGCGACATTTTCAGCAAGATGGGCATATGGCGATGCACAATCCGAAGGGGCGGGTAAACTATGAACCCAATTCGTGGGATCGTGATGAAAATAACCCCAGAGCCTGTGCTACTAGAGGTTATCAAAGCAGTTCTCAACCTGTTGAAGGCGACAAACTAAGGTATCGCTCTAAGACTTTCGCTGATCACTACAGCCAAGCAATTCAATTTTATAATAGTCAGACTCAAGTAGAACAAAGACATATTAAAGATGCATTTATTTTCGAATTGTCGAAGGTCCAAACACCAGCTATTAGAGAGCGAGTGGTATCGCATCTAATGAATGTTGATGAGTCTTTGGCCAAAGGTGTTGCCCAGGGCTTAGGGATACCTTCTTTACCAGAAAAGGCCGAGACTGCAATGCCGCCACAGACTGATCTAAAAATATCTGATGCTTTAAGTATTCAGAAAAATAATCCAAACTCGTTCAAGGGAAGAAAATTAGGTATTTTGTGCTGTGATAACGCCGATGATGAAGTTTTGAATCGAATAATTGAGGATATTAGAAAAGAAGGCGCAATGTATGAAGTTGTCGCGCCTACGGTTTATGGTATTACTACCAAAGCTGGCAAACGTATCGACGGGCACCAACAAATTGATGGAGGTCCTTCTGTATTATATGACGCTGTAGCAGTGGTTCTTTCAGAAGAGCATGCGAAGAATGTTGTGAGTATTCCAGAAGCCAAAGACTTCGTGACAGATGCACATATGCACAACAAATTTATTATTTACAATGAAGCAGCGATGCCATTGATACGAGAAGCCAATCTTGAAGATAAAATGGATGCCGGTTATCTCTTAGTCGAATCTAGCCAAACCGCCCCGCTAATTAAGAAACTTCGCCCTTTACGTTATTGGGAACGCTAGTATAAGGGGGCCTTGCCTCCTCTCTTAATATTTCGAGAAAATTAAGTATGCAACAGTCACCTCATATAGCTGTTGTTGGTAGTGGTCCTGCAACGGTATTTTTATTACTTTTCTATCCCAGCAAGGGGCTGAATCTTTATCGATTTCTATTTTTGAAAGCTCAGAAACTCCGGGTAAAGGAACTCCTTTTCGAGAAGAAAACTGCTGGACCACACTACTTTCTAATTTAAGTGTTGATGAAGTTCCCGAGCTACTCTTATCTTTCAAAAAATGGTGTGAAAATACTTACATATCGCTTCCAGAACAACAAATCCCCGATATTTGATAGGGCAATATTTTCATTGGAACTTTGTTGTTCTAATTAAGCATTTTCCCAATGTTCAATATTACATGAAGTATGAATTTCAACATATTAAAAATTTTGGCGAGATCTATCATGTGGTAACTAATGAAGGCTCGTATAGTAACTCCACTCATTTAGTAATTAATGCGGGGCATACCTATGAACCTAATAAGTTTATAAATACTATTCCTGCCTATCCTCTAACTTATTCAGTAAATGAGCAATACCGAAACTACCGCCTTATCGGTAGCTCAATGAGTGCGATAGACTGTTGTATTCGAGCGGCAGAATTATTGGGTTACTTCAAAAATCAACAAGGGGAATATCGCTATAATTCTAAAGCTAGTTTTTCGGTTACTATGTATTCACCGTCGAGTGCATTACCACATCTATTTTACCCTAGTATCGATATGAGTAAGCAGATACGGCGTTTGTACTCCCAGATAAGCCCCCCTCCCCTGGTAAGAAGATCAGTCAAGACTATCTGTTCAATCAGGTTTTTAAACCCATTCTCAGTGAAAAATGCTCACGACTATATGCACATATAGCCCATTTTTTACTGGAGCGAACAATTGTTTTTATTAACCGTTTTTTTGAAGGTATAGATGGGGCTACCCAATTAAAAGTCGCGATGTTATTAAACGATTCTGAATTCTCTCGCTTTCAGGGACTTATGGAAGCATTTATCGATACTTTGTAAATAGTATCAAGCTCTCTTACCCAAAGGGATTTCCAATTTTTTAGGCAAGCCCTGTATCCCTTCTTAACTAAAGTTAGTGGTGCATTACCTCAGGAAACTGCAAAAAAATTATATGCATTATTCAAATCTGGACGACTACGTCTAAGTCGCAAACACATATCCCACACATCAGACTTCGGCACAAAATCCCGATGGATCGACTGTCGTGGAGCAGAAAGTCTTAAAACTCCTGACTTCATTACAAATCTCGAGCATCAAGGAATCATTTCTTTATATACAGAGATGACTAATAGAAACGTGCTCACAGTTGTTGTTGACGATGAGTATCAAGCTAATGGATTCAATAAATCATCAAATATTTATATTGGTGCCACTACGCTATTAAGCGCAAAACTATTATCTTTGCCTGAATTAACAATAACAGCGAGAATTTCCTTCAGTATCGCAAGTTATTAGCAAAGAAAGTGAATGTTCAGAACAAAGGTAAAAAGTAATAGCTGGCATTGTAAATTAACGCACGTAGGGTTCAGAAATAAAATAGGGTACTAGTAAGAATAAACTACTTAATAAATTGAAATATTTTCATTTATTACGACTTTAATAATAAACCTCGGATTAATTATATGTATAACAATAACTTGCAAAAGTAAACCTGGCAAAAATATTGCAAATTTGTAAAGATAATAAACCAAAGAGATCTGCGATGAAGGTTAGCATTTTCACTCTAGTTAAAAACCGTACGAGTCAACTAAAGAATTTGATTCATCACCTTGAACAATGCTCTCCACTTCCTGATGAGTTGAATGTAATATGGATGCGCTCTCCAAATGGCTTGTCTCTAAGTAAGTCAGAACATTTTCAAATCAACCACAAATTCATCAGTCATGATTCTATTCCAATAGCTAAGGCGAAAAACAAAGGGTTAACTAGTGCAAGCTTTCCTTTAATAGGACACATCAACGTGGATATGCTTCCTCCACGTGATTTTATTGCCAAACATACGTGTAAGGCAAAATTAGGCTCTATCACAATACCTTCTTTATATATAGCTATTAAGGAAGAATCGCTGTATCGCGGGTATGATGCTCTTACGCTGGATTTATCAAAAAACATGCTTCCATGTAATTTGTATCAAAAATACGAGGATGGGCTAAACCGTTCCCTGTATTTTATAAATCGAAAGGACGCTGAAAAGTCAGGTGGATATGATGAGGCCCTGGAAGGGACTGGGGTTAATGATGAAGACTTTTTCGAAAAATGCATACGGATGGGCTTACGCATAGAAAAGGTTCATGAAGCGATTTTTTGTCAGTATAGAGCAAATTATTTTTGTCCACTTAATCATTGTCTTGACTTTATCCACAACGCTTCAATATTTCATAAAAAATGGGGATATTACCCCAACTTATCTATATTAAGTAAGTTCGTAGAATATGGAGTAATCAGTTCCGACTTTAGGCAAACAGGAATTCATGTAAAGCGTATGCCTACTTCTGAGGAAATCAACCAATCTATAAACCTTTCATTAAAAGGACCTTTAACAAAGCAACCATTGGAGGCCGCGATATGATTTCTCTTATAGAGTCAGCAGATAGTTCTGTTCGTGACTTTATAAGTCAAACTGGTTTTCCCTGCGCAGGAGCGAAGACTGCGTTAAATCGTAATCAAATAAAGAGTAAAGCTTTTAGCACTCTAGATGATGCCACTAATAACCTAGAAATATTACACTATCTTTATCAATTTATACACGATTTTTCAATTGATAAACATATGTACTCATCCTTTGTATGCGTATTCGATGGGCCCTATGACTATACTGAGCGCTATTACGAAAAGTTACTCTGGCAAAAGCTCCAGCAGCTACATGATATAGATTCGCGGCTGTATAGTTGGGATAGCGAGGTAAGCAGCAATCCAGAACATAATGATTTTAGCTTTAGTTTGGGAGGAGAAGCTTTTTTTATAATATGTTTGAATCCCTCAAGTCTTCGTAAAAGTCGTCGCTTTGAGTTCCCTTCTATTGTATTCAATTTGCATCAACAATTTGAGAAGTTGAGAAGCGAAGACAAGTTTGATTCTTTCCAGCAACATATTCGTCAAAGGGATAAAATTTTCAACGGCCAGGAGAACCCAATGTTAAATAATCACGGCTGTGACTCCGAGGCTCGCCAATATAGCGGACGTTCATTAGAACCCAATTGGAAATGTCCACTGCATGTAAGGCAGAAGACCAGTTATCCAAATAAAATTTGAGTATAATAGACCTGAATTTATAGGAAATTTGCATCAATAAAGTCTCAAGGTGTATTGGTCAATAAAACCCAGACACCTTTTTAGCTAATTCTTCTGCTTCTGCCGATAGTAGCCCATCGTTAAATTGATGCGGTCTTTTCCAGTTATAATAATTCATCAGGTAATATCCCACATCTCGTTTTGCTTCATTAGGCGAACGGTAGCCGGTTAATGGTAAGCGTCCGGTAATCCCCACATTCAAAACCTGACATAGCTACTGCATGGTGTTCTTCCACAAAGGAGAACACCCA